>NZ_JAVDVY010000005.1:0-5712 GCF_031457115.1 Lysobacter niastensis | reverse complement strand
GAAGGAACCCGATGCGAGTTGTTTCGCCGGTGCCGCATAACGCCTGAATTAAGCCGAGCCGCGAAGCGGCTTCGGCTTGAATGAATTGTTAGGCCGCGCCCGACACTGGGGATGTAAGTAGGACTGACCAACCACCCGGAAAGCCGGCAGGGAAAAGGTTACCTCAGCGTCCGGCCCCATAAACAAGCGGCCGGTCTCCGCAACGGCCTGCTTGATGTGAGCGGCCGTAGTTACATGGACCGAAACGGTCTTGCCGTTGTGGCGGTAGACCGCCCCACACATGTCCACCTCGCACGGGAAGTAACCGTTCTGCTCCGCCCACAAAGTTGCCGCCTGCAGTATTTCCCTACGCTCGTGCCCAGGAATTGAGAGCGCCGGGTTTGGCAATGCATCTGCTTCTGCCTCGGTGCAGTCAGCCAACGATGGGTTCACCGAGGATGTGGGCAAAAAGGAGTCTCCGGTATGGCACCCAGTCGCCAGTACCACCAGAGTCAGAGCTGACAGACGAATCCCCATAGCGGCCTAACGCCTGAATTAAGCCGAGCCGCGAAGCGGCTTCGGCTTGAATGAATTGTTAGGCGCCACTACTTGAAGTAGTGATACCAATTTCCGCCGTGAACTTTGTTGCAATACTCTTGGGTGGTAAACGTGATTGACTCTCGAGAGAACTCGGAAAGCTCCGGGCAGTACTGAAGCAGCGTTTGGACAGCACTTTCTGCGATATTGGCACATGCGCCATTGTCTGATGCCTGTTGGAGCTCAGAATCTTTTTGAAGCACGAAGTAAAGCGATGCAGTGAAGGGCGAGGTGGGAAACACAAAGTGCGTTTCCCACAACTTTGAGTCACCAGTAAGCCTCCGGGCCTGCTCTACCAATGGCCCAAGCGCTTGTTTCATGTTTAGTTCAAGCTGATCTCTGTTCATTGGCGCCTAACGCCTGAATTAAGCCGAGCCGCGGAGCGGCTTCGGCTTGAATGAATTGTTAGGCCGCGCCCAGGTCACCGAAGCTTGCGCTCGACGATCAGGGCTTGCGACCAAATCAGGAACTTTGGAGTAGGTCAACGACATCTCAGTCAGCCTTGGCCTGGGCGATACAGGCTTGGAGCTTGCGCAGGAGTTCATCTGCCTCATCCTCCCCAAGGTCGAGCGGGTCACCGTTGGCTGCCACGGCAATGATGCAGATCGCGGATCCGTCATACCAGACGTCGAGACGATCCTTCTTGAGAATGTCTGACACAGGCTTCTCCGCGGCCTAACGCCTGAATTAAGCCGAGCCGCGAAGCGGCTTCGGCTTGAATGAATTGTTAGGCCGCATGCTACGGCGAAACCCAGTGCGTGGTTTTGACCACCCTGCCGGATGAGTCTAGCTCCACGGACCAAGCCTCAATGCCACGGAGCAAAGGCCACTCCCACCAAAGCCGGGTAGCGCAGGGCGAGAGACAGCCCCGTACGTCGTACAACAAGTAAGGGCGCCCAGCCGGCTCCCGCCCGCTGGGCTGACCAAGGCGCGCAATAGCAGATTCAGCAGAGTCCCCAGCAGCGATCTGACCTAGGGCGCTGGTTCTCCGGCTAGCTTGCACGGAGCACGATGCGACAAAGATCACCGACACAGCCAGGGACAGAAGCGCCAAATACTTGATCAACTTTCCCATGCGGCCTAACGCCTGAATTAAGCCGAGCCGCGAAGCGGCTTCGGCTTGAATGAATTGTTAGGCCGCAGCCTAGTACCCATCAGCCACTACCCGGAAGACCATGCCGCCAATCTGCGGATCCTCTTTAAAGGACATGTCGATCAAAGCACCTTGGTTGTCGGAGCCATAGCTGAAGGAAAACTCCCCGCCATTGAGGCTGAACATTGGGGCGAACTTTGTCTTTTTGGAGAGACAAGAAATTGAGTTCTTGACGTTTATGCCAGCGAACTCGGTGTAGCCGTGCTCCATGAGGTAAGCGCAAACAACTTTAGCTGGCTCGTAACCGTTATGAGTACAGCGTTTGGCGGAGATTGCTGGCTCTGGTGCATCTTTGAAGTTGCTTCCCCAGGACGTGTGGAAAGCCACCTCGCGCTTATCCTCTGGCTGTACTGACTCAACAAACCCTCGAAGAGCTTTGCACAGCTCAGCCGGTGGAGCACCGTAAGCGGTCGAAAAGGGCGTGACTAGGGCTGTTGCTGCTAGGAACTGGGTCAGGATCTTCATATGCGGCCTAACGCCTGAATTAAGCCGAGCCGCGAAGCGGCTTCGGCTTGAATGAATTGTTAGGCCCCAACCGCATCTAAGACCAGGGCCGATAAGAGAAACGTGAGGAACGTTGCTGCTGCCGCGTACAGCAAAGTACGTGCTCTATCGCCTCTGCGCTGTAGCTCGGGATCGCCGACGCTCCGGTACTGGCGCATTGTGAAGTACCGGACGCCTGGCGAAGAGGCGGACGACCCGCGCCAGACGGAAGGCTGGCCAAGCTGCGACCAGATCGCTGGATGGCTTGCCCGCAGGTACGCGAATAGTTTGTTTGACGCAGCAATAGAAGCGACGAAGAGCGGGATCAATGCCACGCCGGAAGCTACTGCAATACAGGTCAACAGGACTTCTGCCATTGGGGCCTAACGCCTGAATTAAGCCGAGCCGCGAAGCGGCTTCGGCTTGAATGAATTGTTAGGGCTCACCCCGTACAACTGGAGCCCACAGCTTGAACAATAGCGCGTAGCCGCGAGCACTGGCTCCTGGCCCGCGAGGAATGGCTTGGAGCACTGAGGGCATGGGAAGCGAGTAACGCGAAGGCACAGCAACAACCAAGCTGCGGCCCACAGGGTTACCACCGGAAGAAGCACGAAAATTGCTTCTGCTCTGGTGAGCTTGAGCAGTGCGTAAGCGACAATGCAGGCGGCTGGAAGGCCAAGCAATAGCCCAAGGCTTGCGGCCCAATGGCGCCGCCGATATTGCTGCCACTTTTCCGCGTACTGATCGGACATCTCTCGTGAGCCCTAACGCCTGAATTAAGCCGAGCCGCGAAGCGGCTTCGGCTTGAATGAATTGTTAGGCCCCAACCGCATCTAAGACCAGGGCCGATAAGAGAAACGTGAGGAACGTTGCTGCTGCCGCGTACAGCAAAGTACGTGCTCTGTCGCCTCTGCGCTGTAGCTCAGGATCGCCGACGCTCCGGTACTGGCGCATTGTGAAGTACCGGACGCCTGGCGAAGAGGCGGACGACCCGCGCCAGACGGAAGGCTGGCCAAGCTGCGACCAGATCGCTGGATGGCTTGCCCGCAGGTACGCGAATAGTTTGTTTGACGCAGCAATAGAAGCGACGAAGAGCGGGATCAATGCGACGCCGGAAGCTACTGCAATACAGGTCAACAGGACTTCTGCCATTGGGGCCTAACGCCTGAATTAAGCCGAGCCGCGAAGCGGCTTCGGCTTGAATGAATTGTTAGGCATCTTGGCCGCGGACCAGCCGACGCTGCAAGTACCGCAGCAGCCAGGCAGCTAGGAAACCAAGCAGCGTAATGACCGCGGCTCTAAGACCCAGCGCCGACGAGAGGACAGCCAAATTGCCAAGAAGTCCGCCGATGAGCACGGGGAGTGCAGCTAGGAGGAGGCCGACTGCTGCGCTTTGGAGCGGAACCTGCCATAGCAAGGCGCGAGTAGTGGATGCCCAACTAAGGCCAGCAATGAGCGCAACAGCAATAGGGGAAAACACGAGTAGGCGAGTAAGGCTTGGCCCGGGCAGGCCGATTGAGAGGATTGCAGCCTCGCGGATAAGCAACATGCAAAGAATAAATGCAGCAACGTACAGGGCGGCTGTTGCGATGGATTTCTTGTCTGAGCGACGATTAGCTTTCACAAGATGCCTAACGCCTGAATTAAGCCGAGCCGCGAAGCGGCTTCGGCTTGAATGAGTTGTTATGCGGGACGGCCCGAAGTGCTGTGGGCATTGAAACCGCCACTCCCCAGGGCGACCTGCGAGCCAAGGATGCCACAGCCTTTGACGTTGGGGCTTGCCCAGCGACCCATGGCGAGGGATGGCACCGAAGCAAAGGGAATTGGGATGCGGTAATGGCGCAGCGGAAGGGCGAAGCGCCACCCGACCCGACGTGAGCGAGCGCAAGGACTACAAGCCGGAGCCGACGGCGAACGATGCGGGAGAGTGGCCGAAGGAACCCGATGCGAGTTGTTTCGCCGGTGCCGCATAACGCCTGAATTAAGCCGAGCCGCGAAGCGGCTTCGGCTTGAATGAATTGTTAGGCCCCATCCGGAAGGCGGACCTGCTTAGAGCACTCCGCCGCAATGGGTGCGAGTGCTGGAGCCTTAACCTTGGAGAGTGCTGCCAGAGCTTGCCGTTCATATGCCTCAGCAACGCCAGGGTCCGGCTCGATGAAGGGTGAGGTGCAGATATCCGCCGCGCTGAATCCATGGCCCACCAAGGCCAATACCTGGTTTGGGGCTTTGGGCAGCGCACGGGCAACAGCGTAATCAAGGGACAGAGAGGCGGCGCCATCCGAGAATGGCTTAAGAGCTGTTGCAACTTTCAGCCACGATGGGTCACCTGACTCGATGCCAGAGATTACGCGGTCAAATTCTTTGTCACGCTCCCAGAGGTTCCAGAGGACCTTGCGACCACCCTCTTTGGCGATCAGTCCGAGGAGTGCCTGTGCCGAAGGGCTGGTGCTGCCCTCAGCAGCCAGTGCAACTGGATCGGCTAGGGCCAGTGATAGGAGGATGGCTGTGACGTATCTCATGGGGCCTAACGCCTGAATTAAGCCGAGCCGCGAAGCGGCTTCGGCTTGAATGAATTGTTAGGCCTGCCCTGCGAGTAGCTCACGGCAGGCCTCCAAGATATCGGGAACGCACGACTCAGCCGTAATGCCTAGCCCCTCATGGTCGTACTGCTCATGACCGAGCAGCAAGAACATACCCAGTTCTGTGGGGTAGTTGAGCTTCTCGCCAATCCCTGCGATGAGACCACACCCCAAATTTGGATCCATTTCCCCAGAGAGAACCTGCCGGGCAACACGAACAGCGTCTTCCATTGACTCAAAGTTCTGCATGGCTTCCTGGCAGGCCTAACGCCTGAATTAAGCCGAGCCGCGAAGCGGCTTCGGCTTGAATGAATTGTTAGGCGCCAACGACGCCACCGAAGAACGCTAACACTGCCAGGTTTGCGATGAACCAAGACACGCAAGCCAGTAGCCAAAATGTAACCGGAGCGTCTTTGAACGCGGCCGGCCAAAGTGAGAATAACAACGCCGGAATTGCAGTAGCCGCACGAATGCCAGGCAGGTCAATGACTGCACCAAGCAAGAGCGCCGCAATGGGCTCAAGGGCCATTAACGCAAACGGCGGCCAGTAGAGGCGCAATGCAACTGCAAGTGGCTTTACAGGAAGCTCGTTGAAGAATGCCATTGGCGCCTAACGCCTGAATTAAGCCGAGCCGCGAAGCGGCTTCGGCTTGAATGAATTGTTAGGCGGTGATGCCCCAGAAAGCAGCAGACCCCACCGCCGCTGCAGCCAAGCATGCCACCGCAGGCCGACGGCCCGCCAGTTCCCGGCTGTTGGGCCTTACCAGGAGCGCATGCCGCGGAACCCGGCCGAAGCCAAAGGCAACGGGAGCAAGACGGCGCCCCGATGCGCAAACGGAGCAAGGCGCGATCCGATAGCAGGAATGGCAAGGACTGCTGACCGGAGCCGACGCGCGACGTGGCGAAAGGAACTCCGAAGGA
>NZ_JAVDVY010000004.1:0-199059 GCF_031457115.1 Lysobacter niastensis | reverse complement strand
GCGACCGGCAGCAAGGAAGCCGTCAATGGCGGCCAGCTGTCGGCCACCAACGACCGCGTGGCCACGGCCGAGGGCAACATCACGACGCTGCAGGGTGACGTGACGACGCTCGACGGTCGCGTGACCACGGCCGAGGGCGACATCACCAATCTCGACCAGCGCGTGACGACCAACGAAGGCGACATCAGCACGCTCAACACCAACGTCACCAACATCGACAACCGCGTGACCACTGCCGAGGGCGACATCACCAACCTCGACCAGCGCGTCACCACCAACGAAGGCGACATCAGCACCCTCAAGACCGACGTCACCAACATCGACGGCCGTGTGACGACCGTGGAAGGCAGCGTCACCAACCTCACCACGCAGCTCAACAACGGCGAGGTGGGCCTGGTGAAGTACGACGACGCCAACGGCATCGTCAGCGTGGCCGCCGACAAGGCCGGCACGACCGTCGACTTCCGCAACAACGCGGGCGTCTCGCGTCGCCTGAAGGGCGTGGCCGCAGGTGCGGATGACGAGGACGCGGTGAACGTGTCGCAACTCAAGACCGTCGTCGACGGCCTGGGTGGCGGTGCGTCGATCGATCCGACCACGGGTGTCGTCACCGGTCCGACCTACTACGTGACCAACACCGACGGTTCCAAGTCGGAGGTGCACAACGTGGGCGATGCCGTCACCAACATCGACGGCCGCACCTACAGCAACACCCAGCAGATCACCACCATCAACAACCAGCTGGCCAACGGCGAGATCGGCCTGGTCCGGCAGGATGCGACCACGAAGGTGGTGACGGTGGCGCAGGACAAGGGCGGCACGGAGATGAACATCGCCGGCACCGACGGCGAGCGCAAGCTCACCGGCGTGGCCGACGGCACGGTCGCGGCGGACAGCAAGGACGCCGTCAACGGCGGTCAGCTGCACGCGGTGAGCACCTCGGTGGCGCAGGCCCTGGGTGGCGGTTCGACGGTGGACGCCAACGGCAACGTGACGGCGCCGCAGTACACCGTGACGGATGCCAATGGCAACACCTCGAAGGTCACCGGCGTGGAAGGCGCGATCACCAACCTCGACGGTCGCGTCTACCAGAACACCCAGGCCATCGCCAACAACACCACGCAGATCACCAACCTGAACACGCAGATCAACAGCGGCGAGGTGGGCATGGTGAAGCAGGGGGGCAAGGGCGAGCAGCTGACGGTGGGCAAGGACACCGACGGTACGGCGGTGAACTTCGCCGGCACGGCGGGCGACCGCACGCTGAGCGGCGTGGCCGCGGCGAAGGCCGACAACGATGCAGTGAACCTGGGCCAGCTGAAGGCCGCCGGCGTGGTCGGCGCCAACGGCGAGTCCAAGAGCGTGGTCACCTACGACAACGCGTCCAAGACCAGCATCACGATGGGCGACACGGTCACCGGTCCCGTGACGATCCACAACGTTGCCGCGGGCACCACCGACACCGACGCGGTCAATGTAGCGCAGCTCAACGAGCGTCTGCAGAGCAGCAGTTCGGAGACGCTGGGCCAGGCCAATGCCTACACCGACAAGCGCCTGGACGATGTGTGGGGCGGCATGGGCAAGATCGTCGACGAGCTGGGCCGCCAGGACCGCCGCATCAACGACGTGGGTGCGATGTCGATGGCCGAGGCGCAGATGACCTCGAACGCGGCCGCGGCCAGCGTAGGCCACCCCGACGGCGCGTGGGGCGTGGGCATGGGCTTCATGGGCGGCCGCGCTGCCCTGTCGGCCGGCTATGCCAAGCCGGTTGGCAAGAAGAGCCGCATCAGCCTGGGCGCTTCGTTCAACGGCCAGGAGCAGTCGGTGGGCATCGGCTTCGGCCAGGCGCTGTAAGCGGCCCCTGGTAGCGGTACCGGCCGCAAGGCCGACGCAGGGCCGGGTCACGCATCGCGTGGCCCGGCCTTCGCCGTTCTTGCGGCCGTCATATCGGTGTGAACGTGTCATTCCATCGATGCGCGCATCCGGGCTGCGTGGCCTGGCGGTATCCTGTCGCTCCCCCAAGCGGGACATCCCGATGCGAGCACCACCGTTCCAGCTGTTGCAGATCGACCATGTCGTGCTGCGCGTGCGCGACATCGCTGCGATGGAAGCGTTCTATTGCGACGTACTCGGCTGCAACGTCGAGCGCCGGCAGGAACAGATCGGTCTGGTGCAGCTGCGTGCCGGCAATTCGCTGATCGACCTGGTCGACGTCGCGGGCAAGATCGGCCGCATGGGTGGAGCCGCGCCGGCGGCCGAAGGTCGCAACATGGATCATCTGTGCCTGCGGGCCGATCCGTTCGACCGCGACGCGATCGTCGCGCACCTGCAGGCCCACGGCGTGCGCATCAGCGAGTTCGGCGTGCGCTATGGCGCCGAAGGTGAAGGGCCGTCGCAGTACCTGTTCGACCTGGAGGGCAACATGGTCGAACTGAAGGGGCCGCCCGACGAGGTGCCCATCGACACTGCCTCTTCGACGGGCGGTACCTGATTGATCGCCTTGTACTGCGGCGTCGTTCCATCGTTTTTCCGGCTCGTCATTCCCGCGGAGGCGGGAATCCAAGCTGGTGGCCCGGAGCGATGGATTCCCGACTTCGGGAAGGCCCTCTGAAGAATGACGTTCCCAAGGATTCTGGATTGCCCACCTGATGAATGACGCCTCCGCCAAATCCATGCTGTCCATCTCCGTGCGCACGCTGGCCGTGCTGCTGGGCGGACTGGCGATGTTCGGGCCGTTCTCGATCGACACGATCTTCCCGGCGTTCCCGGCGATCGGCGCGCAGTTCGGCGCCGACAAGGTGGCCATGCAGCAGACCATCAGCGTCTACCTGGTCGCCTACGCTGCGATGAGCATCGTGCACGGCCCGCTGTCGGATGCGATCGGGCGGCGCCGGGTCATTCTCGGCGGCCTGGTGGTGTTCGCCATCGCCTCGGCGGGTTGCGCCCTGTCCAAGGACCTCACCACGCTGCTTGCATTCCGCGCGCTGCAGGGCCTGTCGTCCGGTGTCGGCCTGATCGTCGGTCGCGCCGTGATCCGCGACGTGCTGCATGGCCATGACGCCCAGCGCCTGATGAGCCAGGTGTCGATGATCTTCGGCGTCGCGCCGGCGGTGGCGCCGGTGATCGGCGGATGGATCCTGGGCTGGAGCCATTGGCCGGCGATCTTCTGGTTCCTGGTGGTGTTCGCCGTGGTGCTGCTGGTGGCCACCTGGCGCACGCTGCCGGAGACGCACCTGCCCGAGGCGCGCCTGCCGATGGTGCCGCGTCGCCTGCTGCGCGATTACGTCGCCATCGTGATGAACCCGCGTTTCCAGCGCCTGGCCGCCGCGAGTGCGTTCAACTTCGCGGCGCTGTGGATGTATATCGCGTCGGCGCCTGCCTTCGTGCTGGACATCCTCAAGCTCAGCGAACGCGAGTTCGGCTGGTTCTTCGTGCCGATGATCAGCGGCATGGTGCTGGGCGCGTTCGTTTCCGGGCGCACTGCTGGCAAGGTCAGCGGCGAAAGGCTGGTGGCGATCGGGTTCGCCTGCTCGGCGGTGGCCATGGCGCTCAACCTGGGCTACAACCTGTGGACCGATGCGCCGCAGTTGCCGTGGGCCGTGCTGCCGATGATGCTCAATGCGTTCGGCATCGCCCTGGTGTTCCCGATCGTGACGCTGGCGATCCTGGACATGTACCCGCGCCAGCGCGGCTCGGCCTCGTCGCTGCAGGCCTTCACCAGCCTGGTGCTCAATGCGCTGATAGCCGGCGTGCTGTCGCCGTGGATCAGCGATCACGCGCTGTGGCTGGTCGGCGCGGCGATCGTGTTCCTGGTGATCGCCTGGGGCTTCTGGCGCTGGGAGGCGCGCGTGTCGCGCACCGCCTGCGCCGGCGAGGCGGAAGCCAAGTTGCCGGGTGAAACGCTGTAGGCGGGCCTGGGCCCGCCTGCACTTGATGTTGAGCGTGATGGCGGGCCAAAGCCCGCCTTACGTCACTCGCCGGCTTCGCGATAAACCTTGCGCAGCATTTCGTGGAAGTGGTGCACGGCGTTCTCGCGCAGCGGGTTGAGGCGGCCGGGTTGGTACGAGCCCGAGGCCATGCCGCGCTGCACGTCCTCGCAGATGGTGAGGTCCTCGAACTGCACCTCGTCGCTGAAGTTCAGGTCGGCCAGGCGGCGCGTGGCGGCCTCGTCCGACTCGTCCATCGAGTAGTAGAAATCGAACTCGACGCGGCACTTGTCCGCACCCTTGGCAATCACGCGATTGGTCTGCAGCCGGCCGGGCACGATGTTGAGCATCGTGTTGGGCCACATCCAGTAGTACAGCGCGTCGCCGCTGCCGTAGAGGTCGTCGCCGCTTTCCAGGGGGCTCCACTGCAGCGAGTACCAGTCGTGGGTCTCGGTGACGTAGTTGCGATAGTCGAGCAGGCGGTTCAACCCCGGGTGCACGTGGGGGACGTGGTAGCCCTCGAGGTAGTTGTCGATGTAGATCTTCCAGTTGCAGTTGATGTCGTAGCCCACGCGCCGGTGGTGGCCGTAGCGTTCGAGATGGCGATTGGCGCCCAGGCGCTCGTCGATGCCGGAGACGAAGGCATCGAAGTCGATCGCGTTGGCTTCGTCGACGGCGGCGAACACCAGTCCCTGCCACACGCGCACGGCCAGTTGCGGCAGCTTGACGTCGCCGACGTTGAAGTCCGGGGCGGTGCCCATTTCCGGCGCCGAACGCAGCGTGCCTTCCAGCGTGTAGGTCCAGCCGTGGTAGCGGCAGCGCAGCGACTTGGCGGCCAGGCCGTCGCAGCTGGCCAGCGGACCGGCGCGATGGCGACAGACGTTATGGAACACGCGGATCTCACCGTCGGCGCCACGCACCGCGATCACCGGCAGGCCGGAAAAATCGCCGACGACGTGGTCGCCGGGATTCTGCAGCTGGCAGACATGGGCGAGGATCTGCCAGCCGCGATCGAAAATCGCGCGGCGGTCGAGCGCGACCGTCGCAGGGTCGACGTAGTACCGCGCCGGCAACGAAGTGGCGTGGTCCAGCGGCTGGGGGGCGAGCAGGGCGATGTCGATGTTGGTGCGGTTCATGGGCCGAAGTATGACTCGTCCGGGATCGGGTGGAAGCACTGTCGATCCGCCCTTGGCCCCCTCCGGGAGAAGGGCTCAAGCACGCGAGACTCGCGTGCGCGCCGCCCTACGGCTGCTTCGACGCCGCCTGCTGCGCAGCGACACGAGCCGCCACGTCGGCCAGCATCGCATCAAGGCGCGTACGGTCAAAAGGCTGCCCCTTGAGAACCACGGTGTCGATGCGGCGCGTGGCGGCGATGTCCCGCAGCGGATCGGCATCCAGCAGGACCAGGTCGGCGGCCTTGCCGGCTTCCAGCGTGCCATAAGTGTCGTCATGGCCCAGGAAGCGGGCGCCGTTGATCGTGGCGGCCTGCAACGCCTGCAGCGGGGTCAGCCCGTAGCGCACCAGCAGCCCGAGTTCCTGGTGCAGGCCGATGCCGGGATAGTTGTACGAATTGAGGAAGCCCGCATCGGTGCCGGCAAGGATGGTCACGCCGGATTGCTGCAGCAGCGGCAGCAGCGAGGCGCTTTTCTCGAAGCGCTCGTGCCTGCGGCGGATCGCTTCGGCATCGTCCTTGGCCGCCCGCTCCACGCGCCAGGTATAGGTCGCCTGCAAACCAGGCCCGATGTACTTGAGGTAGGCGTCGTCGCGATGATCGTCCTGGTCGAGGTAGGCGACGACCTGGCTGCCATTGAGCGTTGGCGTGATGGCGGTGCCGCGTTGCGCCAGCCGGGCGTAGGCGGACTTCGCCCGGCCCACGTCGAATGTCGCCTCCCACTGCGTCCACGCGTCGCGGCTGCTGATCTCGCCGCGGCCGATGGCTTCTCCAAGCGATTTCTCCTGAGGGGAGCCGGCCTTGAAGGCGTAGTCGATGTGCTCGATCGAATCCAGGCCGGCACTGCTGACCTCGTCGAGCGTCAGCGGATACGGCACGTGCGCCGAGGTCTTCAGGCCACGCTTGCCGGCGGCCTGCACCGCCGCCAGGAACAGCTCGGGCGACAGCGTGTTGTCGGTGATCTTGACGAAGTCGACCTTCCATCCCTGCAACTGGTCGAGCGCGCCCTCGAGCTCTTGCCTTGAGCCGATTTCAAGATCGCCGGGCCAGATCGACTTGGGGCCTTCGATCTTCGGACCGGAAGTAAAGATGGTCGGCCCAAGCAGTTCACCCGACGCGGTCTTGGCGCGCCACTCGAAGACGCTCGGGCTGAGGTCGCCAGCGGCATCGCGCACGGCGGTGATGCCGTGCGCCAGATACAGAGGCAGCAGGTTGCGGTTCTCCTCGATCAGCGCCTCGCCTCCACCGAAGTGGACGTGCATGTCCCACAGCCCGGGAATGGCGTATTTGCCCTTCGCGTCGACTGTCCTGGTTGCCTCGTACTGCCGCGCCTTGCGCGCGTCGACGATGGTCACGATGCGTCCATCGCGCACGACGATGGTGCGATGCGGCCGAAGCTCGCCGCTCACGACATCCACCACCGTGGCGTCGCGTACCAGCAGGTCGACATGCTCGGCGGCTTGCGCCTGAGCGCTGCACAGCAGTGCGAGCAGGGTGATGGGCAGCAGTGTCTTGTTCATCTGGCGGGACTCGTCCGGTGTGCCGATGACGATACGGTCTGCACGCGGCAACAGCCAATCCGGTGAATGGGCCGCCACCTTTGGCAAAACGGCCGAGGGCTGAATGGACCTGCGCAGACCGCACGGGTTTCACCGCGCTGCGACAGTTTGCATCAGACAGTTGTGGCCGTGCTTGTGCGCGACGACACATCATGCCTGCCAAGGGAACATCAGCCACAAAGACCACCAGCAAGACCGCCCGCAAGGCGGCCGTCACGACGGCCTCGACCCGCGGGACTGGCACCCGGCTGACCAGCGCCGACCGCGTCGTATATCCCGACTCCGGCATCACCAAGGGCGAGATCGCCGCCTACTACGAGGGTGTCGCGTCATGGCTGCTGCCGGAGCTGGTCAAGCGCCCGCTGTCCCTGCTGCGCTGCCCTGAAGGCACGGACGGTACGTGCTTCTTCCAGAAGCATCACGCGCAATCGCTGGGCAAGGGCGTGCACGCCATCGAACTGCGCGAAGTCGAGGGCAGCGACCAGTACCTGTACGTTCGCGACATCCGCGGCGTGCTTGACCTGGTACAGATGAACACGATCGAGTTCCATCCCTGGGGCGTCCGCATCGACGATACCGAGCATCCGGATCGCATCGTCTTCGATCTCGACCCGGGCGATGACGTCGCCTGGAGCGAGGTGAAGGCGGCGGCCAAGGACGTCCGTGACCGCCTGGCCAGCATCGGCCTTGGGAGTTGGGTGCGGCTCTCCGGCGGCAAGGGCGTGCACGTGGTGGTGCCGATCAGGCGCGGCCCGGGCTGGGACGAGGTCAAGGATTTTTGTGGCGCATTCGCCGATGTCATGGCCGAGCATGCACCGCATCGCTATATCGCCAAGGCGAACAAGCAGGCGCGCACGGGGCGCATCTTCATCGACTGGCTGCGCAATGCGCGCGGTGCCACCAGCGTGACCAACTGGTCGTTGCGCGCGCGCGTCGGAGCGCCGGTAGTGATGCCGCTGAGCTGGGCGGAACTGGGGCGTACGCGCGGCGCCGCCGACTATGACCTGCGCAAGGCGCTGCGCCGCGCACGCACGCTGGCGAGCGACCCTTGGGAGGGCTTCCATAAGGCAGGCCAGCGCCTGCCGCGCACCTGATGACGCGACTGCTGGTGAATGGAAAAGGGCCGGCTTGCGCCGGCCCTTTCGTGTTGCGTGAGGCGATGATCAGCCCCTGGGGTTTCAGCCCTTCTTCGGCGCTTCCGGCTTGGCCGGCGCGACCGCGGTCGTGCCCGGGCTCTGCCAGCCGCAGGCCTTGCCTTCGTTCTGCTGCTTCAGCCAGTCCTGCAGCGGGGCGAAGTACTCCAGCACCGCCGAGGCGTCCATCTTCTCGCCGCCGGTCAGCTCCTTGAGCGTCTTCTGCCACGGCTGGCTGGCGCCCTTGTCCAGCATCGCCTGGAACTTCGCGCCGGCTTCCTTGTTGCCGTAGAAGCTGCACTCGTACAGCGGGCCCTTGTAGCCGGCGGCATCGCACAGCGACTTGTAGAACTGGAACTGCAGCACGTGCGAGAGGAAGTAGCGCGTGTACGGCGTGTTGCCAGGCACGTGGTACTTGGCGCCGGCGTCGAAGAACTCCTCGCCGCGCGCGCTGACCGGCGCCACGCCCTGGTACTTGGCCTTCAGGTCCCACCACGCCTTGTTGTAGTCGCCCGGCTTGATCGAGCCGTCGAACACGCCCCAGCGCCAGCGGTCGATCATCAGGCCGAACGGCAGGAACGCCACCTTGGCCAGCGCCATGCGCATCTGCGCGTTGATCAACGCTTCCTGGCTCTGCTGCTGCTCGCCGACCAGGCCGATCGACTGCAGGTACTTGGGCGTCATCGCCAGCACGATCGTGTCGCCGATGGCCTCGTGGAAGCCGTCGTGCGCGCCGTTCTGGAACAGCGGCGGCTGCTTGTTGTAGGCCAGGTCGTAATAGATGTGGCCCAGCTCGTGGTAGATCGTGGTGAAGTCTTCCTCGTTCGGCTTGATGCACATCTTGGTGCGCACGTCGCCGGCCATGTTCATGTCCCACGCGCTGGCGTGGCAGACCACGTCGCGGTCGCGCGGCTTGATGAACTGGGTCTTGGTCCAGTAGCTCTCCGGCAGCTTCTGCATGCCCAGCGAGCTGTAGAAGTCCTGGGCGCGCTCGGTCATCTGCTTGGCGACGGCGAGTTGCGCGTCGTGCTCGATCTGCGCCATCTGCGAGGTCGAACGCTCGCCAGGATGCTTGGCCAGTTCGGCGTCGAGGTCCTGCTGGTATTGCGCCTGCAGCGCGCTGGTGATGTCGAGGTTGCCGGCGCCCTGATACGGCTGCAGCATGTCCCACAGGTTGCCCCAGTCCTGCTGCCACATGTTGCCCATCAGGTGCGCGGGCAGCATGTTGCCGGCGACGTGGCCCTTGTCGGGGCCGTACTTGGCGTCGAGCTTGGTGCGCGCGTAGCAGTGCAACTGCTCGTACAGCGGCTTGACCTGGCCCCACAGGCGGTCGGTCTCGGCGGCGATCTCGGCCGGCGTCATGTCGTAGCCCGAACGCCACATCTCGCCGGTATCGGCGAAGCCCATCTCGCGCGAGCCTTCGTTGACCAGTTCGACGAAACGCGTGTAGTCCTTGCGCATCGGCTGGGCGATGGTGTGCCAGCCCTGCCATGCGTCGAGCTGGGCGTCGTAGTCGCGGTTGCTGCGCAGCACGTCTTCGAGGTCGCCGAGCTGGCGGCACTTCTTGGCGTCGCCATCACCCGTGCAGTAGCTGCCCGAACCGTACATGCCTTCCATGCCGGTGGCGATTTTGGTCAGTTCGGCGAGCTTGGCCGGATCCTTCGGCGCCGGCATCGCGGTCGCCAGCTTGAGCAGCTGGATCGCGCGCGCGGTCTGCGGCGACATCTGCTGGCCTTCGTACTTGCCGGCCTGCTCGATCCAGGAATTGAGCTGGGCCAGGTAGCGCTCGTTGCTCTTGGCGGCGATCAACTGACTGTCGTCGTTGATGTAGGTCGACGACAGCCACTGCGCGGCGGTCATCTCCGGGAACATCTTGCGGTATTCGTCGTTGACGCGAGCGATGAACTGGTCGGCGGTTTCGCCTTCCGGTGCCGCGGTCTCGGCGGTGCCGGAGGCCGGGGTGGGCTCCTTCTTGCAGGCCGAGAGCGAGAGCAGACTCGCGGCGACCGCCAGCGAGAGCAGGAGGTGACGGTGGTTCACAGGGACTTCCTCAGCGGGCGCCGGGGCCGGCGCGTTGAGTGCGCAGGCTATTAGGGCCGGGCGGGGCTGGCAAGTTCCGGACCAATCCCTGCAAAGTCCCGCGGCGCGCCGCCGCCGGGCAGCGCGTCGCACTCAGGCAGACTGGCTCACTTGAGGTACCGGATGGTGCCCCGCAGGGCCGCGCGGGATCCATCGCAGCGGTACTCGAAGTCGGCATGCAGGCCCACGACGTTGCCGGCCGGGTCCGTGTTCAGGTCGCGCACGCGCAGCGTGCCGATGGACTCGTTGCATCCCTGGAAGCCCAGACCGCGCAACACCAGCAGGCCCGCATGCGGGCCGGTGGCGAAATTGCGCGTCGTGTAGGTCTTGCCCGCTTCCAACACCTGGCCCTCCGGTGGCGCGAGCGAGATCGCCCAGTGGTCCTTGATGACCGAGGCGGTGTAATCGAGTCCGGCCGTGGTGCCGGTCAGCGAGAACACGCTGGTGTCGCCGAAGTGCCGTTGCGAGATACGACCCAGCGCGAAACGCGCATCGCTATCCAGCACCAGCGACAGCGGTTCCGCATCCAGCCGCAACAGGCCGGTCAGCGGTGGCGCATCGGGTGAATCCGCGTGCTGCCTGAAAGTAAGTTCGATGGAAGCCACTTTGCCAGCGCCGTCGTACGCGATCTGCCTGATCTCGAAGCTGCCCCAGATCGAATCCACGTCCGGTCTG
The DNA here is from genome assembly GCF_031457115.1 of Lysobacter niastensis. Taxonomy (GTDB): domain Bacteria; phylum Pseudomonadota; class Gammaproteobacteria; order Xanthomonadales; family Xanthomonadaceae; genus Lysobacter_J; species Lysobacter_J niastensis_A. The sequence goes on along the minus strand of NZ_JAVDVY010000004.1, from coordinate 188,516 downwards.
CAGATCGGGTTGTCTTCGGTCACCTGCATCGAGGGCACGCGACCGGTTCGCAACTGGAACGGGCAACCGGCGTTGACGTAGCGGCCGGGCTGCAAGGTGCCACCCGGCGGCGCTTCGAAGCGCATGAACCAGTTGGCGCCGGAGACGAAGGCCGGGCCCAGTTTTTTCAGGCTCTGCGCGTTGACGTCGATGTTGACGGCATTGCTGTCGCCATCGATCGTGAATCCGGCGTTTTCACCGGTCAATGTGACGGTCTGTCCCGTCGCGTGATCGCGGACGGTCAACAGTCGTTCCGCCGATGCGTCATCGATGCCGGCCATCAGGCCGACGGCTGTGAAGAGTGTGCATGCGCCGATACGCACTTCCATGGTGCCTCCTGAATGGGCTTTGCTGTGAAACCAGGTAGTCCCCGGTAATCACAGGAAACGCACGCGTTCGTCGGTGGCGGCCAGCGTAAGTTGCGCTTACCGATGCGCTGAATGATTCAGCAGCTCACGGCAGCACGATGGCGCGTTGGTGCTGATCGGCAAGACCGCGCGCATGCAGCCATTGCCACGCGCTGTCGGCATCGTGCTCGAAGTAGTTGTGCGCGGAGCCCAACCGGAAGGTGTAGCCCCATGTGTCCATGTCGGCGAGCACGCGCTCGCGGCCGACGCCGGGCAGGGCATCGCCGAGCAGGGCTTGCAGCACGCAAACAGCGTCTTCTTCCTCCACCGAATCGGTGGCGTCGGTGTGCACCGCGGCGCGACGATCGGGAGGCAGCACGATCAGATGCGAGGCTTCGTGCAGCAGCGAGTGCAGCGGCGTATCTCCGCGCGCGTAGACGGTGCTTCCGATCAGGCCGGCCTCGCACTCGCCCCAGTAGCTGCCGGGAATCGGCTGTCCGTCGTCGACGCGCTGAAGCAGCAGTCCATAGCGGGCGAGCAGGGCGTCGACGTCGTCGAACGGGACGTCGGCAAGAGTCAACATGGTCATGAAGTCTTTCCGTCGTCATTCCAGCGCAAGCTGGAATCCATCTTGATCTTGCTGTTGCTTGCGACGAGTAACAGCAATGGACCAGTGCAACGGCAAAATGGACTCCAGCTTGCGCTGGAATGACGGGCTTTCGGATCAGGCCTGGGCGGGCGACTCGGGCAGCGCGACCGAAATGTCGAGCACCTTGTTGTCGCCTTCGCCGAGCAGGTCGACCTTGACCGCTTCGGCGTCCACGTTGATGTACTTGCGGATCACTTCCAGCAGTTCGCGCTGCAGCATCGGCAGGTAGTCGGGGCCGGAGCCGCCGCCGCGGCCGGCGCGCTCGTGCGCGACGATGATCCGCAGGCGGTCCTTGGCGATGGAAGCGGTTTGCTTCTTCTGTAACAGGAAATCGAACAGGCCCATCCTCAACCTCCGAAGATCTTGCTGAAGAAGCCCTTCTTCTCCACCGTGGTGAATCGCATGACGCGGGTGTCGCCAAGCAGGCGCGCCACCGCGTCGTCGTAGGCCTGTGCCGCGTCGGATTCGGTATCCAGGATCACCGGCTCGCCCTTGTTGGACGCGTTGAGCACGTCGCCGGACTCCGGGATCACGCCGACCGACTTGAGGCCGAGGATCTCCTCGACGTCGCCGATGCTGAGCATTTCCCCGGTTTCCACACGCTTGGGGCTGTAGCGGGTCAGCAGCAGGTGTTCCTTGACGCGCTCGCCGTTCTCGGCGCGGCGGGTCTTGGACGCGAGCAGGCCGAGGATGCGGTCGGAGTCGCGCACCGAGGAGACCTCGGGATTGACCACGACTACCGCCTGGTCGGCGAAGTACATCGCCAGGAACGCGCCTTTCTCGATGCCAGCCGGCGAGTCGCAGACGATGTAATCGAAGCCGTCGGCAGCCAGGTCGTCGAGCACCTTCTGCACGCCTTCCTTGGTCAGCGCGTCCTTGTCGCGCGTCTGCGAGGCGGCCAGCACGTGCAGGTTTTCAAAGCGCTTGTCCTTGATCAGCGCCTGCTTGAGTGCTGCTTCGCCGTTGACGACATTGACGAAGTCGTACACGACGCGACGCTCGCATCCCATGATCAGGTCGAGGTTGCGCAGGCCAACGTCGAAGTCGATGACGGCAACCTTGTGGCCACGACGAGCGAGGCCGCAGGCGAGACTGGCGCTGGTCGTGGTCTTGCCGACGCCGCCCTTGCCCGAGGTGACTACGATGATTTCCGCCAAGTTCAAATCCTCCGAAAGGTAATGCCGGGCGGCCTCAGGTCAGCGCCGCGATTTTCAGTTGTTCGTCTTCAAGCCAGACCTGCACGGCCTTGCCGCGCAGATCCTTGGGAATGTCTTCCAGCACTTTGTAGTGCCCGGCGATCGCCACGAGTTCCGCATGGAACTCGCGGCAGAAGATCCGGGCCTGTTCGTTGCCCTGGGCGCCCGCAAGCGCACGTCCCCGCAATGCACCGTAAATGTGCACAGAGCCATCTGCAATCACTTCCGCACCGGCGCCGACCGTTGTGAGTACGGTCAGGTCGCGATTGTCGGCGTAGACCTGCTGGCCCGAGCGTACCGGTGTGGCCTGGATCAGGCCGGGCGATGGGGCAGATGCGGCCGGCGTCGGGGCGGCGACGACCTGGGCGGCTGCCGGTTCACGACGGGGCTGCGGCGCAGGCTCCGGTTCGGGCATCGCACCGTCCGCGCGCTCGTAGGAAGCGCGGAACTTGGCCAGCAGCGGCAGGCCCAGCGCTTCGGACAGGCGTTCGGTCTCGCTGGTGCCGTAGGCGAGCGCGACCGGCAATACGCCGGCCTCGCGCAGTCCTTCGATCAGGGCTCGCGCGGTGTCGGCGTCGGGCGTGCGGGCCAGGCCGCCGAAATCGACCACGACTGCGGCGCGGGCGAACAGCTTGGGCGCGCGTTGCACGCGACTGCGCATTTCCTCGATCAGTCGGGGGACGTCGAGGGTGCGAATGCGCAGATTGGCGATGCCGACCTGGCCGATCTTGAGTTCGCCGGCCTGTTCGTAATCCACCGCCACGCTCACGGGCACGTCCCGGTCGGGCGGTGCATCACGGCGGCCTGGTTCGTGCGCGGCTGGGTGATCCACGGCACGTCGGGCAATGCCTGGCCGTAGGTCTCGCGCACCCACGGATAGCTGCACAGCTGCTTCATCAGCATCGCGGCGCGAAGGCCGGTCTCGTCCATCATGTGCTGACCCACCTCGCGGAAGCCGAAGCTGCCGTGGAACAGCAGCACCGGATCGTTGGTGCCCTCGAGGAAGACTTCGCAGGCCAGTTGCGGATAACGCAGCTCGGCATAGCTTTGCGCGTCGGCGTAGAACGCGCGACCGACGCCACCGCCGCGACGACGACTGGCGACGACGATGCGGTCGATGTAGAAGAAATCCGGATAGCGCTCGCGGAACCAGCGGAAGTTGCTGCTGTCGTGATCCGCGCGCGCACCCATGCCGATCAGGAAGCCGGCGAGCGTGCCGTCGCGTTCGGCGACACGGAAGTATTCCGCGGTGTCGAAGAAGTGACGCAGTCTGGCCGCATCGAGCGGCAGGATCGCAGGTCCGGCGGCATTGTTCAGGGCTAGGACGGAATCCAGCTCGTGCTCTCGCACGTCGCGGACGACGATCGACATTCCAGGACTCCAAAGTTCAGTGGCCGCAGAAACGGTCGGCCCTAAAATGATTATTGCATGGCCGTCCGGCGGCGGCGACCGCCCGCCCGTGCCTTAGGCATGACTTTCGGATGGCTCGGCAGACCCTTGATACCGCTAGCATGCTGACATGTTGGCCCGACTCAACCATTCGCGACTGCTGCGCTACGCCGGCCTGTTCACCTGGGCCGCGGTAGGGCTGTGGCTGCTGAACATCTGGTTCGACCCGACCATCCTCCAGCCCGAGTCCGGCGGCCCGCCGTTCCTGCTGGTCATGCGCTGGCTGGCGGCCTACCTGGCGTTCGGGGTGGTGTATTGGTGGATCACCCACCAGCTCGGCCAGCGCCAGCCGGGGCTGGTGGACCACATCCTGCTGCTGCTGCTGACCACCTGCGCCATCGGGGTGGGGTATTTCTCCGGCACCGGCCTGAGCAGCATCCTGCTGATGGTCGTCGCCGGCCTGCTGCCCTGGCTGATGCCGGTCCGCTTCGGCTTGGCCTGGCTGGTGGGCGGCAACATCGCCACCATCCCGGTCTTCGTGATGGCGCTGGACTTCCCGCCGACGCTGGCGGTTCTGCAGGCGATGGCCTACATGGGGTTCTCCAGCCTGGTGTTCGTGACCGCCCTGGTCGCCCGGCAGCAGGCCGAGGCCCGGGAAGAGCAGCGCCGCCTGAATGCGGAGCTGAGGGCCACCCGGGCCCTGCTGGGCGAGAGCGTGCGGGTCAACGAGCGCACGCGCATCTCGCGCGAGCTGCACGACCTGCTGGGTCACCACCTGACCGCGCTGAGCCTGAACCTGGAGGTGGCCGGCCACCTGTCCGAGGGGCGGGCCAAGGAGCACGTGCAGCAGGCGCACACGCTGGCGCGCCTGCTGCTGACCGACGTGCGCGAGGTGGTCAGCCAGTTGCGCGAGGACGGTGCGATCGACTTGTCGACGGCACTGCTGCCGTTGGCGGAGAACGTACCCTCGCTGGACATCCACATGGACATCGAGGCGCCTCTGACCGTCGACGACCCGGAGCGCGCCCACGTGATGCTGCGCTGCACCCAGGAAATCATCACCAACGCGGTGCGCCACGCCGGCGCGCAGAACCTGTGGATCTGCGCCCGCCGCGAGAAGGAATGCATCACGATGAGCGCGCGCGACGACGGCCGCGGCGCCGACAATTTCGTCAGCGGCAACGGCCTGCGCGGCATGCGCGAGCGTCTGATGCAGCATGGCGGCAACCTGAAAATCGAAACCCGGCCGGAGGAGGGGTTCTGCCTCTACCTCACGTTGCCGGCCTCGGCGGCCGCGGCCGCCGCCTGTGAAGGAGTGATCGCATGATCCGTGTGTTGTTAGTGGACGATCAGACCCTGGTTCGGCAGGGCGTGCGCTCGCTGCTGGCCTTGGCCGAGGGTATCGAGGTCGTTGCCGAGGCCGGGGACGGCCGCCAGGCGGTGGAGATCATTCCGCAGATCAAGCCGGACGTGGTCCTGATGGACATGCGCATGCCGGTCATGTCGGGGCTGGAGGCCCTGCAGGCACTGGCCAGGACCAACAACCTGCCGCCGACCATCATCCTGACCACCTTCGACGACGACCAACTCGTGCTGGCCGGGCTCAAGGCAGGCGCCAAGGGCTACCTGCTGAAGGACGTGTCGCTGGAGCAACTGGTGGGCGCCATCCAGACCGTGTCCGAAGGCGGCTCGCTGGTGCAGCCGGCGGTGACCCAGCGGTTGCTGTCCGGGCTTGAGCACATGCGCAACGAATTCGTCAGCCTGGATCGTCCGGACCCGCTGACCGAGCGCGAAACCGAGATCCTGCGGCTGATGGCTGGCGGCTTTTCCAACAAGGAAATCGCCAACTCGCTGGGCGTGGCCGAGGGCACGATCAAGAACCACGTGTCCAACATCCTGTCCAAGCTCGGCGTGCGCGACCGCACGCGGGCTGTCCTCAAGGCGTTCGAGCTGCAGTTGGTCTGACCGACAGGATGCCCGGCCCGGCGCAGTGCGCCGGGCGTTCGCGGGCGCGCGAGCCGGTGGCTCGCAAGCGGCGCCCGCTCACCCTGTCCAAGCTCGGCGTGCGCGACCGCACCCGGGCTGTACTCAAGGTTCGAGCTGCAGTTGGTCTGACCGACAGGATGCCCGGCCCGGTGCAGTGCCGCGCGCCGGGCGTTTGCGGGCGCGAGCCGGTTGAAGCGCCTTTGTGCCGGACTTGGCTGCTTGCCCTCACCCGGCCCTCTCCCGCAAGCGGGAATGGGAAAAAGACCGGCCCTTCGACGTCCCCTGACCCACCCTGATCGGTTTCGGTGAACAGACGGCTACGCTCCGCAAAGCTTCCTTGCTACGATTGCCGGTCTGCGCCCCGGCCCGAGCCGGATCACGGCCCTGGAGAACCCTGAATGACCCGTCTGATCGAAATTTTGATTTCCCTGGCGATCGTCGCCGCGCTGTTCCTGATTGTGGGCGTGCTGCTGCCTGACAACCGCCACCTGTCGCATTCGGTTGAGACCAACCGCAAGCTGACGATCGTGTACGACACCTTGAACAGCCTGCGCCGCTTCCCGGACTGGAACCCGCTGGTGCTCAAGGACCCGAAGATGCAGCTGAAGCTGTCGGGCCCGGAAGCCGGCGTGGGCGCACGCCTGGACTACGATTCGCAGGAGCGTGGCCTGCGTCAGGGTAGCTGGGAGATCACCAAGACCGAGCCGGGCAAGCGCGTGGAATATGCGCTGACCGACATCGAGCCGGGCAAGAACAAGCGCACGGCGTTCATCCTGAAGCCGACCGGCCGCATGGGCCGTAACGTCGAGATCACCCAGACCTACGACGTCGACTACGGCTGGAACCTGATTGGCCGCTACGCCGGCATGTACGTCAGCAGCAGCGTCGGCGAGGACATCAAGATGGGCCTGTCCCGTCTGTCCAACATGCTCGCCACCGTGCCGAACTACGACTACGCCGAGATGAGCAAGGACGATCCGTCGCTGGCGCCGAAGACCGTCGAGCGTCCGGCCGAGAACCTGCTGATCGTGACTGCTGCCGTCGAGCGCAACAACGAGAAAGTTCAGCAGACGATGAACAACAACATGCAGTGGATCAACAAGGTCATGGCCGCCAACGGCCTGGAAGCCGCGGGTCCGGTGCGCATCGTCACCAACGAGTTCGGTTCGGAAACCTATTCGTTCGACGTGACCCAGCCGGTCCGCAAGATCGGTGCGACGGGTCCGGCGACGAAGCTGGATATCAAGCTGGAAGGCCCGGTCACGGCCGAGTTCAAGGAGCCTGCCAAGGTGGCGATGGTGCCGTTCCGCGGCCACATGGCTAACCTGTCGAAGATCCGCGACGCCCTGCGCGCCTGGTCGTTGACCCGCGGCTACGAGACCATCGAGCGTCCGTACGAGTCGTGGAACAACGGCATCGACAAGGGCTTCACCGAGGAAGGCGAGTACGACGTGTACTGGGTTCTGAAGTAACCCACCGTCCATCGCTGTTGAAATACGAACGCGCCGCGGACTCCGCGGCGCGTTTTTTTTGATCGCGCTGCATGCGCAGGCGCCTGCTAAGGTGTCGCCGGTCCGCTACTTCGGTGCCAACGCATGGTCCAGGTTTCATCCGCTTTCGTTGTTCGCCTTCTCGCTGCCGCCGGCGCCGTGCTGGCCGCCGCGGCCGTCGCATTGTTCGCCTACGCCGCGCACGCCGCGTCGGGGCCTGAGCAGGGGCGCCTGCTGCACGCCGCGCTGTTCGGATTCGGCCATGGCATTGCCTTGACTGCTCTCGCGCCTCAGGCATCGCGCCGGTTGGGACGCGTTGCCCTGATGCTGATGCTGGCCGGTGTGCTGCTGTTTTCGGGCAGCCTGGTTGCAGCAGTATTCCTCGGCACCTCGACAGGACTGGCGCCGAGCGGCGGTAGCCTGATGATCCTGGCCTGGCTGCTGTATGCGACCGATGCCCTGAGGCGCTGACCATGCCGCGCCACGCCCGCGGATTCGATACCGAGGCCGCGCATGCGCATCTGGCCAGGCGCGACCGCAAGCTCGCCGCGTGGATGAAGAAGATCGGGCCGATCGCGGCCGATCCGCGCTGGCGCAGATCTTTCGATCCGGTCGATGCGCTGGCGCGGGCCATCCTCTACCAGCAGCTCAGCGGAAAGGCCGCGGCTACGATCGTTGCGCGGGTCCAGGCGGCGATCGACAGCGACCGGTTCCATTGCGACACGCTCGGACGCTGCGACGACGCCACGATCCGCGCCTGCGGCGTGTCCGGCAACAAACTGCTGGCCCTACGCGACCTGGCGCTGCGCGAATCGCGTGGCGAGATTCCCGACCTGCGCCGCATGAGCACGATGGACAACGACGCGATCATCGCCGCGCTGGTGCCGGTGCGCGGCATCGGCCGCTGGACGGTGGAGATGATGCTGATGTTCCGCCTGGGCCGGCCGGACGTGCTGCCCGTGGACGACCTGGGTATACGCAAGGGCGCGCAGATCGTCGACAAGCTCGAGGCGATGCCCACGCCCAAGGAACTGGCCGCCAGCGGCGAGCGCTGGGGGCCATACCGCACCTACGCCAGCATGTATCTGTGGCGAGTTTCGGACTTTGCCGTAAAGGCCAAGGAGCCGACGAAGCGTTCACAGGACTGATCCGACGATGTCGGGGTACCGGGCCTGCCGGCCTGGACCGACTTCAGGAGGCCCCCCATGGCAGTGCTCGAATCCCGCTGGATCAAGAACCTCAAGGCCGTTGTCTGGCTGCTGGTGCTGGTGGCCGGCGCCGCCATCGCGACCCCATCGAACAAATGGCGTATCCAGGTCAGCAGCGATGCCGACAGCGATGGCGTCGTGGTGTTTCGCATCGCGCCGGTTGACGGCGAGGCCGTCGACGTCAGCGTCGCCATTCCGAAGGGTGCCGGCGAGAACCGCGTCGCCAGCCTCATTCGCGACCAGTTGCGCGCGAAGCTCGGTGACAGCTACCGAGTCGAGGTCGACGATGGCGAGGACGTGCTGATCAAGAAACACCTCGGCGACAAGAACTTCGATCTGACCATCGCCCAGCAGACGGCCAAGGGCGTGCGCATTACGCTGGACAAGGAATAGGTCCTCTGTTTCAGCGTGGCGGCTTCATTGATCGAGGCCCGAGTACACCAGGCGTCAGCCTGTCCGGTAGCACCAGTGCCACGGTTCGTAGACGATGCCGTGAGGGTTGTCGCGCGGATAGCTCATGACGAAGCCGAAGCCTTCGGCCTGCTCACGCAGCCAGGCGAAGGCGCTGGTGTGCTCGAACGACTCCTCGGCCGGTGGTTCGTCGGGCGCGCCGATGTCGATGGCGAGCCCGGAGTGGTGCTCGCTGTAACCCGGCGCGGCATTGACCGTGAGGATCTCCTCCACGCTTAGTCCGCGCGCCAGTTTTCGCTCCAAGATGCCGAGCTGGTAATCGTGGCTGCGATAGCCCGAGATCGCTTCCAGCACGACGTCGTCGCGCAGCGCGGCCTCCCGCATGTGCGACCAGCCGCGGGCAGCGTCGACGTGCAGCCATAGCGGGCGGCGATAGCGGTCGAATCCGGCCAGGGCGAGCCAGTCGGGTTCGGGGACGAGCGGCAGTCCGGTGCGCTCACCGTATGCGCCATCCAGGCCGAGCGCGTGCAAGCGTTCTTCCAGACGGTCCAGCGGCAATTCGGCGACGTGCTCGATGCCCGAACGGGTGTGCGGGTGCAGCGACTCGAGGGCGTCCAGCGCCTGGTCCAATCCAGGTTCGCGCCGCAGGTGGGTCACCAGGGCCAGCAGCCCTTCGGGCAGGTCGACCGCCAGGAAACGACCGTCGCGCTTGCGCCGCAACACGTAGCGGGCGCGTGCGATTGCGCGGGCATCGAAGTTGCTGCGCGCACGCAGTAGTCCGCCGGGCCAGAGCTCGATCTCCGGCGTATTGATCAGGATTCTGGGCTGGCCGCGCATGGGCGCAGGTTAGCGGGCTACGCCGGGCGCTGCCACATGGCGCGCCCGGCGAGCGTGTTCAGCCGATGCCATCGGGATTCCCGCACTGGGAGCGGCTTCAGGCCGGCCTCTTCAACACCGCGCGCAGATGGTCGAACGGCGTGATCGGCACTACCGATACGAGCTCCCAGCCTTCGGCGCCGAGCATGTTCAGCGTTTCGGTGAGGCGTTCGGTGACCGATGGGCCGAGCATGCTCGGGGTGATCTCCACTACGTGATAGGTCCAGTGTTGGCTCATGACGGGTCCTCGTCTGAATCGGGAATCTTGTCGGGTACCGGCAGGCGTCCAGCCTTGCGCAGTGCATCGCGAAGCACATATTCGATCTGCGCGTTGAGGCTGCGTAGTTCGTCGTCGGCCCACTGTTGCGCCGCGGCCAGCACGTGCGCATTGATGCGCAGCGGATAGGCCTTCTTCTCGCTCATGGGCGGCGATTCCGCTTTCGGCCGAGGCTGAAGATCAGCACCAGTCCCAGGCCGTTGACCGCCAGCACCATCGCGACGATGACCACGAGCCGGCGGGTTTCGTTGTCGCCGGCCCAGAGCAGCCCCGCAGCGCCGGCCAGGATGGCGACGCCGACGAGCAGCATCAGCCGTGCCAGCGCAGGCGTGTCGTCGCGGACGTTGTCCTGACGACCCGCGCGTCCGCTGCGGCCGATCATCGCTGCGGCAATGAAGGCCGGCAGGCTGCTGATGGCCAGGACCAGGGGCACGACATAGGCATTCATCGACATCGTGCTCATCGACACCGCGTCAGTACAGCGTGCCAGCGTTGACGATCGGCTGCGTGGCGCGCTCGCCGCAGAGCACCACCAGCAGGTTGCTGACCATGTGCGCCTTGCGCTCCTCGTCGAGGTTGACCACGCCGTTCTTCTGCAACTCGGCCAGCGCCATCTCGACCATGCCGACCGCGCCCGCGACGATCCGCGTGCGTGCGGCGATGATCGCGTTGGCCTGCTGCCGCTGCAACATCGCCTGGGCGATTTCCGGCGCGTAGGCGAGGTGGCTGATGCGCGCATCGCGCACCTGCACGCCGGCATCGGCCAGGCGCTCGGCCAGCTCCTGCTGCAGGTGCTGGCTTATCTCGGCGGCGTGGCTGCGCAGGGCGAGCTGGCCTTCCTCGTGCTGGTCGTAGGGGTAGCTGGTGGCCATCGCGCGCAGCGCCGATTCGGATTGGATATGGACGAAACTTTCGTAGTCGTCGACGTTGTACACCGCCTCGGCGCTGTCGACGACCTGCCAGACGATGACCGCGGCGATCTCGATCGGGCTGCCGTCGAGCTCGTTGACCTTGAGCTTGCCGCTTTCGAAGTTGCGCACGCGCTGGCTGACCTTGCGCTTGGCGAAGAAGGGGTTGTTCCAGCGCAGGCCGTTGTCCTTGACGGTGCCGACGTACTTGCCGAACAGGCTCAGCACTGCGGCCTGGTTGGGTTCGACCATGTACAGGCCGGCCAGGCAGAACGAGGCCAGTACCGCGACGACGGCGCCGCCGATCAGCATCACCGGCGAGTCGCTGCCGGCCGAGGCGACTATCAGGCGGATCGCGAACCCGATCGCGGCCAGCAGGACCAGCAGCATCGGAATGCCGGGCAGGGAGCGGATGGGGTTTTCCTTCATGGCGCGACCTCCTTGGTTGTGATATCAAAAAGATATCATGTCATGGAGGTGCGCAACATCACCGGTCAAGGGCGGATGCGATACATCGGGGCGGGGACGAACTCGCCCGTGACATAGAGGCTGCCCCCGTCGGCCGCCCATCCCAGCGCCTCGGCCTGGGGCAGCCAGGGCAGCAGCCGGACCTTGGGCGGGCGCGAGACGGCACCTGCCCACGACTGGCGCGCGCCGCGCGGGTACAGCAGCAGGTAGCGATAGGTCATCACCGCCAACGTGCGGCCGTCCGGCGACACGTCGGCGGCCGTGACCTGTCCTTGTTGCCGGGCGCGCTGCGGGTTGCGCTCGAGGGTCTCGGCGTCCGGCTGCGGAATGCCGGCGAGGTGTCCTACTCGCCGGGCGGTCAACAGCGACGTGCCGGCCTGCCGCAGCGGCAGCGTGAACAGTTCCGGCGGCTGGCGCTTTTTCGAGATCAGCAGGACCTGGCCGCGCGCCGCATCCACCGCGACCGCTTCGCAGTCGCGGGCGCCGTCGGGCCAGCGGAACGCGATCGACCAGGCCGGCCGGATCCGCGCGTTCTCCAGCCGGGCGGGTTCCTCGACGACGTGCAGTTGCAGGGTCCGACGCAGGCCGCCGTTGTCGCCGGTATCGGCAATCAGCAGGTAATGGCGGCCGTCGAGATCGAACGCGGCGATGTCTTCCCAGTCGGTCTTGGTGACGCCTTCCAGTCGGAAGGTCGCAAGCCGGTCGCCGTCGGTATCGACCGCGAACAGGCGTTCGGGGTTGCCGCCGTCGTCGTGCATCCACAGCACGTCGCGATGGCGACGCGAGGCGGCCAGGCCGCTGATCTCGCCCATCTGCGGATCGAACAGCATGCCCGCCAGTTCGACGTCGCGTTGCGGGACGGGTTCCTCGCGACGGCAACCGCCCAGCGCGATGACGCCCATCAGCATGGCCATCATGGCGGCGCGGGGCAGGGCGGTCCGAGGCGAGGGCATCGCGAAAGCATCGCACGCGTGCCGGCTCCGTCCATAGTCCCGGGACGGCGTGATCCGTTCCGTGAGCCGCCCAGTGAACCGTTCAAAGCGCGGAAGGCCCTAAACTAGCCGTTCCCCACCCGGTACGGATTGCGCATGGTCACGCTCGGAACGCCCTTGTCCCCGCACGCCTTTCGCGTGCTGCTGCTCGGCTCGGGCGAGCTCGGCAAGGAGGTGGCCATCGAACTGCAGCGCTTCGGCGTGGAAGTGATCGCCGCCGACCGCTACGCCGATGCGCCAGCGATGCAGGTCGCCCACCGCAGCCATGTGCTGGACATGCTCGATGGCAACGCCGTGCGCGCGCTGATCGCGCTCGAACGGCCGAACCTGATCGTTCCGGAGATCGAGGCGATCCACACGCAGACGCTGGTCGAGCTGGAGCGCGAGTTCGCCGAGCGCGGCACCAACACCCGGGTGATCCCGACCGCACGCGCGGCGCGCCTGACGATGGATCGCGAGGGCATCCGCCGCCTGGCCGCGGAGACACTCGGCCTGCCGACCTCGCCCTACCGCTTCGTCGACACGCTCGAGGACTATCGCGCGGCGGTCGCCGAGATCGGCGTGCCGTGCGTGGTCAAGCCGGTGATGTCGTCTTCGGGCAAGGGCCAGAGCCTGGTGCGCAGCGCCGACGACATCGACCCGGCCTGGGACTACGCGCAGACCGGCGGCCGCGCCGGCGCCGGCCGTGTGATCGTGGAAGGGTTCATCGACTTCGATTACGAGATCACGCTGCTGACCGTGCGGCATGTCGGCGGCACCACCTTCTGCCCGCCGATCGGTCACCTGCAGCGCGACGGCGACTACCGCGAAAGCTGGCAGCCTCAGCCGATGTCGACGCGCGCGCTGGCACGCGCGCAGGGCATCGCCCGCAGCATCACCGATGACCTGGGTGGCTGGGGCGTGTTCGGCGTGGAGCTGTTCGTGAAAGGCGACGAGGTGTGGTTCAGCGAGGTCTCGCCGCGCCCGCACGACACCGGCCTGGTGACGCTGGCGTCGCAGGACCTGAGCGAGTTCGCCCTGCATGCGCGCGCGATCCTGGGCCTGCCGATTCCGTCGATCCGCGAATACGGTCCGTCCGCATCGTGCGCGGTACTGGCGCACGGCAACGGCGTACCGGTGTTCACCGGGGTCAATGCCGCGTTGGCGCAGGCCGACACGCAGTTGCGACTGTTCGGCAAGCCGCGCGTGGAAGGCCATCGCCGTGTCGCGGTCACGCTGGCCCTGGGCGACAGCATCGACCAGGCGCGCGAGCGTGCGCGCAAGGCCGCCTCCGAGTTGCACATCGAACTGCGCTGATCGAGTTTGAAAGAAGCACCACGAGGATGCGATGAACGACAGCAATGGCTACGCCGTGTTTTTCTTCCCGCAGGCGCTGGAGATACTTGGTACCGCGATCAGGCCTTACCTGCAGGATGGTCCGGCGGGCGTGCATGTGCTCTGCCATGAGATCGACACCGGTGGTGCGCTGATCGAGATGACGATCGAAGGTCGCAGCGCCGAAGGCAAAGTCGTATCGCTGGAGTTGATGGTGCCGACCAGCATGGTGCGCATGGTCGTGTCGTTGCACAGCGACGGCACCACGTTCGGGTTCAGCCCGCGCGATGGACAGCCGGTCACGGCGTTGCCCACGGTCGGTCCCACCGCGATGCCGGCCCAGGCCGAGCCGCAGGCGGTGCCGGCGGCAGCGTCCGTACCGGGCGCGCCGGATGAAAAGCTGACGCGGACTCCGCCGAAGCCTTGAGGGGCTTTTACCGAAATTGGTTGTTCTCACGACGGCGGGAACGGCGTTGGATTTTTCGAAGCCTGACGGAATCCCCGCCTGCGCGGGATGATCGATCCGAAGCATGAATTCCCGGCGGCGCTGGCTGAGGGATCTTCGCCTTCAGCGCGCCTGGCTGCCCAAATCCACCCAGACCAGATGGTGGTCGCTGCCATCGGCTATGGCGGCCTCCGGTTGGCTGGCGGACGGCCAGAACACGCCGCTGCCTTCGATGTCGAAGCCCACCGACGGCAGCACGTAATCCAGTCGCATCGTACCGGCCTTGGGGCCGAAGTCGCCGGTGGCGTGCTCCGGAGCGCCACGGTGCACGATCCCCGACTGCGCGTACTTGTGCGCCACTTCGGCCGCGCCTTCGCTTTGCGGCATCGCGTATCGCGCCACGCGCGGATGCTCGAGCAGTTCGATGATCGCCTCGTGCGCGCCATCGCCGTCGACCGGGTCGTTGTTCAGGTCGCCCGCGATGACGAAACGCGCGTCCGCGGCGAGGCCGCCGCAATGTCCGCGGTCGTCGCACAGCCAGGGCTTGTCCCCGGGGGTGAGGTATTCGCGCCACAGCCGCAATTCGTCGGCGTTGCGTGCACCGTTGCGATCCTCGGGGCCGTCGAAGACTGGCGGCGTCGGATGCGAGGCCAGCAGATGGACCGTGCCGCCCGGCGTGCGGACCGGCACGTCCCAGTGCGATTTCGACGACAGCCGCAGTTGTGACCAGATCGCCGGTGCATACCAGGGCTGGCCGCTGGCGGGATCGCGCGGCTGGCGTGCATCGGGCATCGCGCTCCACTTCAGCAACTGGAACGTGCGCACCTGCGCCGCATCGATCGGATAACGCGACAACACCAGCATGCCGTACTGGCCGGGATGCAGGCCGAAGCCCCAGGCGTCGTTGCCGCCGTTGCGGGACATGCTGGGGCCGCCCACCTCGCCGTTGCGGTCCAGGTCCAGTCCGCTGGGCACGCCAGTGTTCACCGGGGCGAGATAGCGGTAGGCGTAGCGCAACGGTTCGCCGCCGCCGGGCTGGGCGACCTCCAGGTAGCGGCGCTGGAACAGTTCGGCCGCACGCTGGCCTTCGTCGTAGTCGAATTCGTTGAGCAGCACCAGATCGGGACGCGCGCGCTGCAGAACTGCCGCAATCTTGCGCGCGTTGTCGTCGCCGTTTTCCAGGCGCCGGATCAGGCCGCCCGTTGCCTCGTCGTAGAGCGAGGTGTTGTAGGTCGCCACCCGCAGCGTCGACTGGTCGCGCATCTGCTCAGCCCAGGCGTCCGGATCGCCCTTGACGTTCACCTTCACGCAGCCGGCAAGCGTGGCGGCGAGCAGGGCGCAGACGGCGAGGGCGGAACGCAGTGGCAGGGGCATGCAGGATCTCCGGCGCGATGGTCGGTTGCGGATGGTCGGGGTTGAGTGGGGCGGCGCTCAGGCCGTCAGGTCGTGCCAGCCGCGGCCGTCGAAGGCTTCGAGCGGATGGAAGCGGCGCTTGTAGTCCATCTTCGGATGCCCGGCGATCCAGTAGCCCAGATACAGATGCGAGCGGTGTTCGCGTCGTGCCCATTCGATCTGCCGCAGGATGGCCAGGGTGCCGAGTCCGCGCGAGCCGGCCTCGGGTTCGTAGAAGGTATATACCGCCGACAACGCCGCCTGCGTGACATCGGTGACCGCGACCGCCAGCAGCCGGCCATTCTCCCTGAATTCCAGGAAGCGGCCTTCGCTCCAGCTGCCAATCAGGAACTGGTCGAACTCGGTCGCGCCATGGTCGTCCATGCCGCCGCCGGCATGGCGCGCGGCGAGGTAGCGGCGATACAGCGCGAGTTGCTCTTCGGTGCGTTGAGCCGCGCAGACCCGCATCTCGACCCGGCGGTTGCGGGCCAGGCAACGGCGCTGGCTGCGGTCGGGCCTGAAGCGGCCGACCGGGATGCGCACGGCGACGCAGGCGCGGCAGCCGTTGCAGTGCGGCCGGTAGACGATGTCGCCGGAGCGTCGGAAGCCCCAGCCCAGCGCATGCGGATACCAGTCGACCAGCCGCGGGTCGCGCGGGTCCAGCACCAGGTCGCGCGCGGCGCGGTCCGGCCAATACCCGCAGGCGTGTTCTCCCGTGTGGAACAGGCGCAGATCGTCGTCGTCTTGTCGTGGGCTACGGTCGGTCGACATGGCTCGGTGCGGTGACGGCAGAGCCGCGCCACCAGGGGGGGGATGAAAGGAACAACGTCAAGCGCCGCGCGAACAGGCGACGGTGCACGCGCCGGCATCCCTGTCGGTCAGGGACGCGACCCGCTCCGCATGGGACTGCCCTGACTGTCCATGCCGCCAGCATAGCGCCGCCGCACGCCCGTGCGCCGGCTGAATGTGGACGACTTCATGTCAACCCGCGGCGGCGGCAGGCGTTGATCACGACACTGGCGCCGGCTCGGCGCCGTCTGCCGGAGTCCTGACATGAACCACCGCAAGCTCTTCCGCCCGTTGCTGCTCGCTGCGGCCGTCGCGGCCATCGCCGGTGCCGCCGTCGCGGCACCGCAGGCGCAGCCCTCGGATGCGCAGCCGCAGGAACACTCGCGCCACGCCAGAATCGACGTGAACGGCGATGGCGTCATCGATCGGACGGAAGCCGCCGCGAACCCGCGCCTGGCCGCGAAGTTCGACGAGCTCGACAAGAACCGCGACGGCAAGATCGACGCGTCCGAGCGTCCCGACAAGGGGCGGCACGGCCGGGGGGGCCATGGCATCCAGCCGCTGATCGAAGCAGACAAGGACCAGGACGGCCGCATCAGCCGCACCGAGGCCGGGCAGGTGCTGTGGCTGGAGAAGATCTTCGCCGAGGTCGACGGCAACCGTGACGGATACGTGGTGCGCAGCGAGCTGCGCAGCTACCACGAGAAGTTGCGGCCGCAACGCGAAGCCGAACGCGCCAAGCGCTTCGACGAGCATTTCGCGCAGGCCGATCTCAACCACGACGGCAAGCTCAGCCGGCTCGAGGTCAGCGAGAAGATGCCGCAGCTCAGCGAGTCGTTCGCTTTCATGGACGAAGACCGCGACGGGTTCCTGACCCGCGACGACCTGCGTCATTCGCGCCATTGAACCTTTGCCGCCACGCGCGGTCCAAAGCTTCGAATTCCCCCTGGACCCGTGTCGCTGTCTCCGCGCACGGGTCTTTTTTTACTCAGGTCGCCACGTGCTTGATCACCCGGGTGACCTGCCAGGTGCCATTGATGCGCTTGACCTCCAGCGTCTTGTAGCGCGCGAACATGCGGTGGTGGTAGGCGCTGTATTCGATCTGACCGGCGTCGGGCGCGGAAGGGCGGAACGCATTGACGTCCAGCATCATCGCCGGCTGGCCGGTGGGCATGTGGAAGCTGCCGGTGTCGCTGTCGGCCACGCGCCTGCATTGCGAGGCTGGCACCAGCGTTCGGCCGGGCACCTTCAACGCATGGATCATCGACGCCGGCGCGTCCTTGCCGTCGACCGCCAGGCACAGCACGGGCACGTTGGCTTCGGCCAGTTGCGAGGCGAACACCGCCTGCGCGATGGGAGCCAGGGTCGGTGCGACCGAGCCGTCGAACGCCCCCGTCGCCAATGCCGGCGGAGCCGGCGCTGGTGCCGGCTTGTCGCTGATGGTGCGCACCATCGTCATCGCCAGCACGATCACGATGCCGACGAGCAGTCCCATCTTGATGCGGAACATGCGCTTCTGCTGCGGAGTCTTGCTGCGCGTCTGCTCCTCCGTGCGGAACACCGGCAGCGTGTAGGCGCTTTCGCCGCGCGTGGTGTCGATCAGCCCGTTCTCGCGCAGCAACTCGCGTGCCTTGAGCTGGTCTTCGGACCTGATCACCCACACCGCGGGGCGCTTCTGGCTGTCGTCGCTGTAACGGAAGTTGCCGCGCAGCGCGCCTTTGTAAGTGCGGCCGTCGGTAATGCGAACTTCGATGCCGGCGTCGGTGAGCATCTGGGCGACGGCTTCGACGTTTTCCAGGCGGGGACTGCTGAAAATCTGGCGCATGGTTCCGGACAGGTCGTGGGGCGCGCGGCCGCGATCGGCCCGCGCGCTGGTGTGGATATTTTATGCCGTGGGGCTGAAGGCGACCTGGGGGCCGCGTTTCAGGCCTTCGCCGGCACGAGCTTGGCGGCTTCGGCGTTGCCGACCACGCGGATCAGGCCTTCCTGTGCCGTGCTGGCCACCAGACGGCCCTCGCGGTCGAAGATCTGGCCGCGTGCGAGCCCACGGGCATCCTGCGCGCTGGGGCTGTCGATCGAGTACAGCAGCCACTCGTCGGCGCGGAACGGACGATGGAACCACAGCGCGTGGTCGAGCGAGGCCATCTGCACGTTCGGCTGGTAGTAGCTGATGCCGTGCGGGAATGTTGCGGTGCCGAGCAGATGGAAGTCCGAGGCGTAGGCGAGCAGGGCGCGATGCAGTTCCGGCGCATCGCCGACACGCTCGCTCAGGCGGAACCAGACCTGCTGGTAGGGCGGGCGCTTGGGCGGGTTGAGTTCGTCGCGCGGATAGACGTGGCGGAACTCGAACGGCCCCTTGCGCGACAGCCAGCGCTGGATCTTGGTCGGCAGCGTCGCCATCACGTGCTCGGGCACCGGCGGCGCGGGCTCGATGTCCTCCGGCTTGGGGACCTCGGGCATCGACAACTGGTGCTCGCCGCCGCCCTCATCCTGCTGGAACGAGGCGGCCATGAAGAAGATCACCTGGCCATGCTGGATGGCGCTGATCCGGCGCACCGAGAAACTGCCGCCGTCGCGGGTGCGATCGATCTGGTAGACGATCGGCGCGGTGATGTCGCCGGCACGCAGGAAATAGGCATGCAGCGAATGCGCGCTGCGCGGCGCCTCCATCGTCGCCTGCGCGGCCGACAACGCCTGGCCGAGCACCTGACCACCGAACACGTACTTGGTGCCGATGTCGCGGCTCTGGCCGCGGAACAGGTTGTCTTCGAGGCGTTCGAGCGAGAGCAGCTCGACCAGCTCGGAAACGACAGGCTCGGAAGCGTGTGAGGTCATGCGGGGGAGCCAGGGAACGCGGTGCGCAAGTATAACCGCCGGGTGTCGAGAGCCTGCGGCGCGCGCTTCAGGGCACGCGGTGCAGCGTGATCGCGTCCAGTACCTGTTGCCACGGGAAGCGCGGACCCGGGTCGCGCTTGCGCGGGACCAGCACGTCCGGGTCGTCGGTGGCCGGCACCGTCGTGGTATCGAGGTCCTCGTGCCCGGCGATCTGGCGCAGCGACGGGACTTCGAGCGAAAGCCACCGCAGCAGCGCCACCAGGGCGTCGACCTGCGCGTCGGTGTAGGGCTGGTCCATCGCCTGGTGGTGCGCCGCCAGCCAATCGGGATAACGACCGCGGTTGACCAGTTCGACGCCGATGGCGCGGGCGTTGTGGCCGCGCACGTGATGGGCGATGCGGTCGATGGACGCGTACTGGTGCACGCTGCCGTCGCGGTCGATGTAGAAGTGGCCGCAATTGCCCGTCTGCGAGCCTTCGTAGAGCACTTCCTCGCCGAACCGCCGCGCCATCGCCAGGTCCGGAAGCTCGGTGCAATGGATCACGACCAGGTCGATCTGCGCCCGTTCGCGCAGGTCCAGCCGGACCTCGTAGGGCAGGGGTTCGTAGGCGATCGGCAGATCAGGCCGGTCAGGCGAAGGCAGGTCGGGCGACATGGGGCCGGATGCTACCATTCGCCTCCGCAGCCGCGAATCGACCGCGAATGCCCCGGCCGACGCAGGTTTCCGGCCCCTTCCGGATCGCGCTTGCCATCCTTAGCCTGTCCGGTACGCCAGGAGCCCGTCATGACACTGCCTCCCGCCGACTCCGAACTCGGCAAGCTGATGGCCACGCTTCCGCGTGCCGGCCGCGTCGAGTGGATCGGCCTGCGGCCGCAGCGCGACGTGCCGATGGACGAGGTCGATCACGCGATCGCCGAAACCGGCGCGGGATTGGTGGGCGACCGCTACTGCGGTGGCAGCGGCAAGCGTGGCATCACGCTGATCCAGGCCGAACACCTGCCGGCGATCGCGGCGTTGTCGGGTCACGCCGCCGTGGCGCCGGCAACCCTGCGCCGAAACGTGGTGGTGTCCGGGCTGCCGCTGGTGGCACTGAAGGGGCGTCGCTTCCGCATCGGCGAGGTGTTGCTGGAAGGCACCGACGAATGCGATCCGTGCTCGCGCATGGAGGCGGCGCTCGGCCCCGGCGGTTTCAACGCGATGCGCGGCCATGGTGGCCTGTGCGCGCGCATCGTCGAAGGCGGCACGATCCACCGCGGCGACACGGTCGTCGCGCTGGCGGATACGACAACGGAATCCTGAGTACAGATGAGCATCAAGGGACATTGCATCCTTTCCCACGGCTTCGAGAGCGGCCCGGACGCCACCAAGGTCACCGCGCTGGCCGACGTCGCGAAGCGGCTGGGCTGGAGCCACGAGCGGCCCGACTACACCGATCTGGACGCCCGGCGCGACGTCAGCGAGCTGGGCGATGTGCCCGCGCGCCTGCAGCGCCTGCTCGAACTGGCGCGGGCGGCGGCCGCGCGTGGCCCGGTGGTGCTGGCCGGCTCCAGCCTGGGCGCGTACATCTCCGGGCTGGTGTCGTTGCAGGTGCCGACCAAGGGGCTGTTCCTGATGGCGCCGCCGGTGCGCATGGGCGCGGCACCGGTTCTGGACGCGGCGCGCGTGCCGACCTCGATCATCCATGGCTGGAGCGACGAACTGATCCCGGCTTCGGAAGTGGTGGATTGGGCGCGGCCGCGCGGCTCGCGACTGCTGCTGGTGGATGACGGCCATCGCCTGTCCGACAACGTCGAGGCCAGCGCGGAAGCCTTTGCCGCGCTGCTGGTGGCGATCTGACATGAAATTCTTCGCCAGTTGCGGCAAGGGCCTGGAATACCTGCTCGCCGACGAGTTGGTCGCGCTGGGCTGCGCGCGGGCTACCGCCGCCATCGCCGGCGCCAACGTCGAAGGTTCGTTGGCCGACGCGCAGCGCGCCGTGATGTGGTCGCGATTGGCCAGCCGCGTGCTGTGGCCGATCGCCGAGTTCGACTGCGCCGACGAGCACGCGCTGTACGCCGGTGTCGCCGCCGTGCCCTGGCCCGAGCACCTGTCGCCGGGCGACACGCTGGCCGTCGATGCACACGTGTCGGGCGATGCGATCACCCATGCCCGTTATGCCGCGCAGCGCGTCAAGGATGCGGTCGTCGACGTCATGCGGGCCAAAACCGGCGGTCGTCCGGATGTCGATGTCGAGGCGCCGGACCTGCGCCTGAACCTGGTCGTGCGCAAGGGTCGCGCGATCCTGTCGATCGATCTTGGCGGCGGGCCGTTGCATCGTCGCGGCTGGCGGCAGAAGCAGGGCGAGGCGCCGCTGAAGGAAAACCTGGCCGCGGCCGTATTGATGCGCGGGCAGTGGCCGAAACTGTACGCCGAAGGCGGTGCGCTGCTCGACCCGATGTGCGGCAGCGGCACGTTGCTGATCGAAGGCGCGCTGATGGCGGCCGATGTCGCGCCCGGCCTGATGCGTCACGGTTCCGGAACGCCCACGCGCTGGCGTGGATTCGATGCGGCGGCCTGGACTTTGCTGGTCGATGAGGCCCGCTCGCGCGAAGCGGCGGGCATGAACTCGCTGCGTCCGGCGTTCTTCGGTCGCGACCTCGATCCGCATGCGATCCGCGCCGCCAGCGACAACGCCGCGCTGGCCGGATTGACCGGGCTGATCGACTGGCAGGTCGCCGACGTCCGCGCGCTTGGCGCGTTGGCCGATGATGCATCGCGTGGCCTGGTGGTCTGCAACCCGCCCTACGACGCGCGCCTGGCGGCCGACCCTGCGCTGTATCGCGCGCTCGGCGATGCACTCAAGCGCGTGGCTCCTGATTGGCGTGCCAGCGTGTTATGCGGTGATGCCGAGCTGGCCTTCGCCACCGGCCTGCGTGCCGGCAAGAAGTACCAGCTGTTCAACGGCGCAATCGAGTGCACCCTGATCGTCTGCGATCCGGTCGCGCCGCCGCAACGCGAGCGCAGCGAAGGCGAGACGCTGTCGGAAGGCGCGCAGATGGTCGCCAACCGGCTGCGCAAGAACCTGCGCAAGCTCAAGAACTGGCGCGAGCGCGAGGACATCAGCTGTTTCCGCGCCTACGACGCCGACCTCCCCGAGTACGCCGCGGCCATCGACGTCTACACGACCGATGAAGCTGCTCCTCGTACTTTCCTGCACGTGCAGGAATACGCCGCCCCGGCGGAGATCCCGGAAGCCGTGCAGCGCCGTCGCCTGAACGAACTGCTGGCCGCGGTGCGCGAGGTGTTCGCCGTCCCGCGAGAGAACGTCGCTCTGAAGACGCGGAAGCGCGGCAAGGGCGGCAGCAAATATGCCGATGTAAGAGCAGGCCACTTCGATACACGCGGTGAACTGCTGACCGTGCGCGAGGGCGATGCGCGCCTGCGCGTGAACCTGTTCGACTACCTCGACACCGGCCTGTTCCTGGACCATCGGCCGATGCGCCTGCGCATCGCCGACGAGGCCGAAGACACCCGCTTCCTCAATCTGTTCGGCTACACCGGCGCGGCCACCGTGCATGCGGCGGTCGGCGGCGCGCGCCTGACCACCACGGTCGATCTGTCCGCGACCTACCTGGAGTGGTGCGCCGACAACCTGCGCGAGAACAATGCCGGCGGCACCCGCCACCGGCTGGTGCAGGCCGATGCGCTGAGCTGGCTCGAGGCCGACACGCAGTACTACGACCTGATCTTCTGCGACCCGCCGACGTTCTCCAACTCCAAGCGCGCCGAGGACTTCGACGTGCAGGCCGAACACGTGCGCCTGCTGCGGGCCGCGGTGGCGCGCCTGGCCGACGACGGCGTGCTGTACTTCTCCAATAACTTCCGCCGGTTCAAGATGGACGACGCCGCGGTCGCGCAGTTCGCCCGCTGCGAGGAGATCAGCGCGCAGACCATCCCCCCGGATTTCTCGCGCGACGCTCGCATCCACCGCTGCTGGAGGTTGCAGCGTTTGCCGCAATGAAAAAGCAGACCTGATAGGGGACAAGCGACCGGCATGAAGCAACGAATCCTCCGCCGCCATGGCATGTGGACCTTCTTCCGCCAGTGGCTGAAGAACCCGCTGCGCACCGCCGCCCTGGCCCCGTCCGGCCAGGAGCTGGCCTCGGCGATGCTGGCCGAGTTGCCTGCTGGCGCCAGGCGCGTCATCGAGCTGGGCGGCGGCACCGGAGCGCTGACGCGGGCATTGCTGTCGCATGGCATCAACGGCGGGGGCTTGCTGGTGGTGGAGCTCAACCAAGCGCTGCACGCGCATCTGCATAAGCGCTTCCCACTGGTCCACATCGAGTTGGGGGATGCACGCGGACTGCGCGAGATTGCCTCCCGCCAGGGATACCTCGGACGCGGGCAGGCCGATGCGGTCGTGTCCGGGCTGGGGCTGCTGACCATGCCGCGTGAGCACCAGCGCGATATCCTCGACGCCGCTTTTGGCTGCCTGCGCGAAGGTGGCCGCTTCATCCAGTTCACCTACGGACCGCAGGCGCCGGTCGCGGCCGAAGTGGTCGAACAGCTCGGCCTGCAGGTGCGCCGTGGCGCCTTCGTATTGCGCAACGTGCCGCCCGCGACGGTGTACGTCTACGAGCGCTGACGCCGCGGCGGATGCCGGACGGATCGTTCCATTGACAGGGCTGGCCTGAACGCCCTGCAGCCCCGAAATTGCGGGCAGGCACAAGCCCGGGAGGGCGAACCATGAGCAACGACACCCAGGACTTCACCCGCGTCGGCCGCGTGATCCGCGGCATGCCCGCGTCCGACGGCGCCGGCGTGCGGCTGACGCGCGTGATCGGCACGCCGCAACTGGACATGCTCGATCCGTTCCTGATGCTGGACGAATTCGGCACCGACAAGCCCGAGGATTACATCGCCGGCTTCCCCGATCATCCGCATCGCGGCTTCGAGACCGTCACCTACATGCTCGACGGGCGCATGCGCCATCGCGACAACCACGGCAACGAGGGCGTTCTGGTCCCCGGCAGCGTGCAGTGGATGACCGCCGGCCGCGGCCTGGTGCATTCGGAAATGCCCGAGCAGCAGGCCGGCCGCATGCGCGGATTCCAGCTGTGGGTGAACCTGCCCGCCAGCGAGAAGATGACGCAACCGCGCTACCAGGAATTCGCGCCGGACCGGATTCCGCAGGTGCAGCCGGCGCAGGGTGTCAGCGTGAAGGTCATCGCCGGCCGCGTGGGCGAGGTGGCCGGTCCGATCGTGCAACCGGCGACCGAGCCGGTGTACCTGGACATCGAACTGGCCCCCGGAGCCAGCTGGCGTCACGCGCTGCCGGAAGGGCACAACGCCTTCACCTATATGTTCGAAGGCGACGGCACGGTGGGCGAGGGCGAGGATGCGCGCGCGCTGGACTCGCAGGAGCTGGGCGTGCTGATCGGAGGGCCGGTGTTCCAGTTGCGTGCTGGCGAATCGGGCGCGAGGGCGATCCTGGTGGCCGGCGCGCCATTGCGCGAGCCGGTCGCGCGCTACGGCCCGTTCGTGATGAACACCAAGCAGGAAATCATGCAGGCGTTCGTCGATTTCCAGGAAGGACGGTTCTGACGGGTTCCCGGCGCATCGCAAGCGATTAAAGGCCACGTCATGCAGCGTGGCCTTTTTTTGAGATCGGATCGGGCATCGTGATGGTCGTCCGGTGGTCGCCCTGGCGCAAACGGCATGGGCGAGCGGAAAGGCGATCGGGGCCGCTGGGATCGGGTTCGTACGTTTCCTGTTTGGCCG
This sequence comes from Lysobacter niastensis, assembly GCF_031457115.1. Classification (GTDB taxonomy): domain Bacteria; phylum Pseudomonadota; class Gammaproteobacteria; order Xanthomonadales; family Xanthomonadaceae; genus Lysobacter_J; species Lysobacter_J niastensis_A. Next base: position 163,744 of record NZ_JAVDVY010000004.1, on the reverse strand, counting down.
TGTCGGCTGATCAGGAGGTGGTCATGAACATCGGCGTTTGCAGCCGGTTCCTAGTGCTGGCGGTGGCGCTTGCCGGCTTCCCTGCGCTGGCGCAGGAACTTGGCAAGGCGGGCCTTGGCGAGGGCGATGCGTTCGAAGGCAAGCCCTATCCGGCGTGCCTGGACGCCAGCCAGTACGGGCATGCGGCCTTCATGTCCCGGTACCAGGCCGTTCCGCTGAGCGAGCTGCTGGAGGAAAACCATCGACGGCATGAACCGGTGGTCGCCGCCGTCATGGACAGGATAGCGACGCGCGCCTACAAGATCCGGACGGTTCCGGCTTCGGACGCCCCCAGAATCGCGGCCGTGTACCGCGACACGCTGTACCTTTCATGTGTTGAAAGGATGCAGCAATTGCAAAAACCGAAGTGATCCGTCGAACCACATCCAAAAAAAAGCCCGCCAATGAGGCGGGCTTTTTGTTTTTTTTGGGTTCAGTCCTCGCCCAGCCAGCGGTAGATCACGCCGCCAAGCAGTCCGCCGACGATGGGCGCCAGCCAGAACAGCCATAGCTGCGAGATCGCCGTCGCGCCGGCGAATACGCCGACGGCGGTCGAGCGCGCCGGATTCACCGAGGTGTTGGTGACCGGAATGCTGATCAGGTGGATCAGCGTCAGCGCCAGGCCGATCGCGAGCGGCGCGAAGCCGGCCGGTGCGCGCGGATGGGTGGCGCCGAGAATGACGACCAGGAACATCGCCGTCATCACCACCTCGGTCAGGAAGCCGGCGGCAACCGAATACCCGCCTGGAGAGTGCGAACCGTAGCCGTTGCTGGCGAAGGCGCCCGCGGCATTGGGGTCGATGCTGAAAGAGCCGGTGCCACTGGCGATGTGCAGCAGGATGAAGCCCGCCAGCAGGCCGCCCAGAACTTGGGCCACGATGTAAGGCAGAAGATCGCGTGCGGGGAAGCGTCCACCGGCCCACAGGCCGAAGCTCACCGCAGGATTGAAGTGGCCACCGGAGATGTGCCCGAGCGCGTAGGCGCCGGTCAACACGGTCAGGCCGAACGCCAGCGAGACGCCGAGCAGGCCGATGCCGAGCGGATTGCCTTCACCGCCGAAGTTGGCGGCCAGCACGGCGCTGCCGCAACCGCCCAATACCAGCCAGAACGTGCCGATGAACTCGGCCCCGAGTCGTTTGATCATGCTGCCTCTCCTTCCGATGAAGTGGTTTGATCAGCACCCGGAGCGAAAACTGCCATCCCGCCCGAGCGGTGCTGTCGCAGTCTTGCAGGCCCCGCTGGAGCGGGGCCCGTTCATCCTATAGTCCAAGCTGTCGGTCGGTCGAGGCGGCGGCCCGCTTACTTGCTGCTCAGGCGCGTGGCCGGGAATTGCATCGTCTCGGCCTGGCGTATCACCTCTCCCAACTCCTGCGCGTTCGAGGCCTGCATCCATATGTGCGCGACCCGTCCATCGGCCAGCGGCAGCAATGTTTCGCGAACCTGGATGTCCGGCTTGCCGGCCAGTTCGCCCCGGTACCAGGTCACTTCCTGCCCGTCGATATGCCCGGTTTCAGCGCGCTTGCCGCTCTTGGGCGTAAACGGCGTCTTCTGGGCGATATAGAGTCCGAAAGCCTCGCTGCCGTCGTTGCGCAGCGCCCGGCAGAAGTCCATTTCGCCGTTACCGCGATACTCCCAGGTCAGGCCGCTGTCGGCCGGAATGTTCGGGCATCCACCCGCGTCCTGGGCCCATGCGGCGCCGGTCGAAAACAGACCCAGCCCCAGTCCCGCCGCGACGATCGCCCGCAGCGCCGACCTGCCCGTCATCGGCATACCCCATGCCGTCTTCTTCACGCGACACCCCCTGAGGCAACGTCAAAAAGCGTATGTGCTATCCCCTGCGACTCACGCGAAACGTGACCGCGATACGAACATAGTCCAGAACCAGACCCTTGACAAATTACGATTATTAATAGGCGACCCCGGGGCCGGATGTCACCGATCCGGCAGGGGAATGAACTCGTCGTCGCCGATGACCTGGCCGAAACGGCCATCGACCCAGTCCTGCTTGGCCTGCTCGATGCGCTCCTTCGAACTGGCCACGAAGTTCCACCACAGGTGGCGGGGACCGTCCAGCGGCTCGCCCCCCAGCAGCATCGCCTTGAGCGGTGTCCTGGCGCGCAGCCGCGGCCGGGTGCCAGGGTCGAGGACCACCAGGTGTTTGTCCGGAATGTCGGCGCCGTCGAGCTGGGCGTCGCCTTCCAGCACGTACAGGGCCCGCTCGGGGTGGCCGTCGTCGAGGAGCAGCTCGGCGCCGGGCTCCAGGTCGATGGCCACGTACAGGGTGTCGGCGAACACCCGCACCGGCGACTCCTCGCCATAGGCGCGGCCGGCGACGACCCGCAACCAGGCGCCTTCGCGACGCTGCTGAGGCAGGTATGCGGCGCCGTGATGGTGAAATTCCGGGGCCACCTCTTCCTGTGAGCGGGGCAGCGCCACCCAGGTCTGCATGCCATGCAGGGCGTGCTCGCCGCCGCGCAGCGACTGGGGCGAACGCTCGGAGTGGGCGATGCCGCGCCCTGCGGTCATCCAGTTGACGTCGCCTGGATTGATGTCCTGCACGCTGCCCAGCGTGTCGCGGTGCGTGATGGTGCCCGACCAGAGGAAAGTCACGGTGGCCAGTCCGATATGCGGATGCGGGCGCACGTCGATGCCGCGGCCGGGCTCGAACAACGCCGGGCCCATGTGATCGACGAAGACGAACGGACCGACCGAACGCGCCTGGAGGCTCGGAACGGCGCGTCGTACCTGGAAGCCGCCGAGATCGTGCACGCGCGGCGAGATGATCGTGGTCATGTCCGGTGCCTCCGTGGAAAGTGGGTATTCAACACGACGATGCCGTTGCGGCACGGCTGGTGCGAGGTTGCGGTGCCCGCGACATCAACGCCCGGGCGCAGCAGGCGCGTCATCGATCCGGATCGTCGCGGCCGGCGCAGCGCCACGTTCCAATGCGATCAGGTGGATCCAGCGCGCGCCCAGCGGCATCGTGGGCTGGGTGAAAGTGAGCGTGAGCGGCTGCGGTGTTTTCCGCTCTACGGTGAACTCGAACAGCACCTCAGCGTCGCCGGCCCAGACGCACTGCACATCGACCGGGCAGCGCGAGTCGTTGACCGTGCGCACATAACGCAGCGCGCCCTGGTCGCCCAGCGGCACCTTGTCGCCGGGCCGAAGCGTCAGCGCCTGTGCCTGTGCCTGTTCCGGTTCATCGTGACTGGTGGCGCCGGCGCAGGCCGTCAGCAGCGACAGGCCGAGTACCAGCCAGCAAACCCTGGATCGCAGATGCGGAATGTCCGTGCGCATGACGACAGTCTAACGCCGACGTGTGTCAGCGTTTTCATGATGTAGACGGAACTCTTAATTCTGCCGGGACCGTTCCATCACCGCGCTGCCGTCGGCGGCGATGCGCACGGTGATCGTCCGGTCGTATTCGGTGTCGGGCATGGCCTCCACCGCGCAACCGCACAAGGCCGACGCGATGTCGGGAACGGTATTGCTGTGGCCAACCACGAGCACGCCCCCGTCGGGGTAGCGCTGCCGCAGCAGGGCGGCGAACTCGGATGCGGGCTGCTTCGCATCGTAGGTCGTGACCGCCAGGCCGTGGCTTTGCGCGGTCGGGGCCGCCGTCTGTTGCGTGCGCCGATATGCGGTCGCATAGACGGCGGACAGACTGGTATCACGCAACGACTCGGCCAATCGTTGCGCCCGGGCCATGCCGTCAGGCGTCAGCACCGGGTCGCGCGGATCATCGGTGGCTTTTTCGGCGTGGCGCACCAGTACGAATGTCGCGCCGGGTGCAGGGTCCGGGGCGTGCGTCTTGCAGGCGGCCAGGGCAATACACAGCAATGCCGGTGCAAGCAGGGAAAAACGGTTCGGGATCATTCGGGCAGGCTCTGCAGCAAGGGCAATACGCTCGACGCGATACGCGATTCGGCCGAGCGCAGATTGGCGGGGTCGTTGGTCGACGGGCGGGTTTCGCTGTTCAATGCCAGCAGGCTGGCAGCCCCGGTTTGCGGGCAGATGCTCACGTACGCGCGGAACCCGTTCTGGTCGCCGTTGTGGCCGACATAGCGACGGCCGTCGATGTCATCGATGAAGAAGCCCAGGCCCACCGCCGTCTGCGGACGCATCCAGCCCTGCGTGTAGTCGCCGGCGACGCGCTGCGGCTGCCACATCTCTTCCAGCGAGGCACGCCTGAGCACGACATCGTAGCGGGAAGCGCGTTGCTTATCGCCGCTCCGATCGCCGATCAGGAACGCAACATACCGGGCCATGTCCGGGAGCGGTGCGTTGAGGCCGCCGTTGGAAACGGTGATGCCGGTGTCCGCGTCGAACGGGGCCGCCGTGCGCTTGCCTCCCTCGATGTAGTAGCTGTGCGAACGGAACGGCAGCAGATGGGGCGGCGTCGCATCGAAGTAGCTGCGGTGCATCTCCAGGGGCTTGAAGACGTGCTTGTCGATATAGGTTTCGTAATTTTCGCCGCTCACGGTCTCGATGACGCGGCCCAGATAGAGGACGCCTGGATTGGAATAGCTGTAGCGGCTGCCCGGGGCGAACAGCAGTTCGGTGTAGGGCATCATCGCCACGAGCTGCTCCCAGCGCTGCGGCTCGAACGGCTGCCAGGGCTTGTCGTCGTCCCGCCAGGTCCAAGTCGGATTGCGGAAACCGGCACTGTGGCTGAGCAGTTGGCGGATGGTGACGGCGCGCATGTCGCCGTACGGGTTGTGCACGGCTTTCAGCTCCGGCACGTAATCGACGGCCGCATCGTCCAGCTTCAGCAGCCCGCGGTCGCGCAATTGCATGATCGCGATGGCGGTAAAGGTCTTGGTGACCGAGGCCCAGTGGAAGATCGTGTCGTCGTCGACCGGCTGCTGCCTCTTCGCATCCATTTGACCGTGGAACTCGCGGGCGATGACCTGGTCGCCGCGCACCAGATAGAGGCTGCCGCCGACGATGCCGCTGCGCTGCATTTCGTCGTGGAAATTCCGGGAGAAGTCGCGATAAGCCCGGTCGAACGCGTCGTTTGCACCCGGTACGGAAGTCGCGCATCGGGCATTGCCCGTGCCCATCAGGGCGCCTGCGGCGAATACGGCCGACATCAGCCAACGTGGCATTGCGATCTCCGCGACCGGGGTGCCACATCATGCAGTCGCCTGACGGCCCTGTCATGCCCGCATCGCAGGAAGGCCAGATCTAGGGAACGGGCGCGGCCGTGGACTGCGGTGTGCCCGCCGTGGCGATGGGCGCGGTGGGTTCGTCGGGCGCGGGCAGGTGCAATCCGGCCAGTGACTGCTGCGTATCGAGCACCAGGCTTCGCACGCCCGAGCCGTCGTCGTACGCCAACTCGAGTTGCGCGGGGGAGGGCGATATCGGAAAGAACACATCGAGCGAGGCTTCCGCACCGGCGGGGACATCCAATGGCAGAGGCGAGTGACGCGCCTGGATGCGGTTGTCGACCTTGGCGTTACGCACGATGCGGACGACGCCGAGGCCTACGAGCACCGGTCCGCCGATCAGCAATCCGCCCGCGACGGCCCCGGCGCCGCTGGAGGCGCTGCCTCCCATGAGGGCGCCTGCCGCTTCGGCATAGGCCGCTCCCACGCCCAGCGTGGTGGCGCCCACACCGGAGGCGATCAGAGTGCCTCCGCCGCGGCCTGCCTTTACCTTGATGTCCGAGTCGCGGTAACGGCGCACGGTCTGCTTGCTGGCCTTGACCAGCGTCTTTCGCTTGCTGAGCGGTTCTGCGCGATGGCCGAGGGAGTCGGTCACGGTGACCGCGGTTATGTGCAACGGACGATCCGACGTGTTGCGCACATGCAGCAGGTATTCGTCCCAGTCGGCATTCCTGGCCCAAGTACCGGGACCGTTGCGCACGATCACCCAGTCGAGATTGGCGGCCAGCGGTCCGTCTGCGGAAGCGGCGAGCATCTGGTTCGACGGCGGCGGTGGAGCGTTCTTGACCAGCTTGGTTCCGCCGCAGGCGGCCAGGCACAGGGCGATCGAGCAGACCGCGACGTGGCGGAAAGACATGATGGGGCTCCGGTGGTGGCCGCTCCCCAGCGGCCATGTCGAGCCCAACGATGCCACATCGACGAAGCGGCCAGATCGCCTCTTCGCTCTGCCCGGACGGAAGGGGCGTTATGAGGGGCGAAGGGCGGTCAGCATCCCGCGAGCGGCCAGCAACCGGGAGGATGCGTCCGGCAGGTCCAGCGTCATGCGCAGCTTGTCGGGCCCATCCATGCGATAGAGCTTGGGCTGCCCCTGGATCATCTTGATGATGGCCATCGGATCGACATTGGGTTTCTCGACGAACTGCACGCGGCCGCCCTTTTCGCCCAGGTCGAGCTTGCGCACGCCCAGATCCGTCGCCTGCAGCTTGAGTTCGGCGATCGCGAACAGGTGCTTGGCCGCGTCGGGCAGCAGACCGAAGCGGTCGATCATCTCCACCTGCAGCTCGCGCAGTTCTTCGACATTGCGCGCGCTGCTGATGCGTTTATAGAGCGTCAGACGCGTGTGCACATCGGGCAGGTAGTCATCGGGAATCAGCGCCGGCACATGCAGCTCGACATCGGCGCCACGGGCTTCGTGGCCGTCCACGTCCGGCAGCTTGCCCTGGCGGATCGAGCGCACCGCGCGTTCGAGCAGTTCGGTGTAAAGGCTGAAACCGACCTCGGCCATCTGGCCGCTCTGCTCCTCGCCGAGCAGCTCGCCGGCGCCGCGGATTTCCAGGTCGTGCGTGGCCAGCGTGAAGCCGGCGCCGAGTTCGTCCATCGCCGCGATCGCGTCCAGTCGCTTGCGCGCATCGGCGGTGATCGACTTCTTGTCGGGCACGACCAGGTAGGCGTAGGCGCGGTGATGCGAACGGCCGACGCGGCCGCGCAACTGGTGCATCTGCGCCAGGCCGAACTTGTCGGCGCGGTTCATGATGATCGTGTTGGCGTTGGGGATGTCGATGCCCGATTCGATGATCGTCGTCGCCAGCAGGACGTTGAAGCGCTGCTTGTGGAAGTCGAGCATCACCCGTTCGAGTTCGCGTTCGGGCATCTGGCCGTGGGCCACGCCGATGCGCGCCTCCGGTACCAGTTCCTCGAGCTGGCGCTGCATGCGGCCGATGCTCTCCACGTCGTTGTGCAGGAAGTAGACCTGGCCGCCACGCGAAAGCTCGCGCTGGAACGCCTCGCGCAGTTGCATGTCGTCCCACGGCACGACGAAGGTCTGCACCGCCAGGCGGTGCGCCGGGGGCGTGGCGATGATGGACAGGTCGCGCAGGCCGGCCATGGCCATGTTGAGCGTGCGCGGGATGGGCGTGGCGGTCAGCGTCAGCAGATGCACGTTGGCGCGAAGCGCTTTCAGTGCCTCCTTCTGGCGCACGCCGAAGCGCTGTTCCTCGTCGACGATCACCGCGCCCAGGTCCTTGAAACGCACGTCCGGCTGCAACAGGCGGTGGGTACCGACGATCACGTCGATCTTGCCTTCGGCCACGTTGGCCAGCTCTTCCTTGATTTCCTTGGCGGTCTTGAAGCGCGACAGCACTTCGACCTTGATCGGCCAGTCGGCAAAGCGGTCGCGGAAGTTGCGATAGTGCTGCTCCGCCAGCAGCGTGGTCGGCACCAGCACAGCGACCTGCTTGCCGCTCATCGCGCTGACGAAGGCCGCGCGCACGGCGACCTCGGTCTTGCCGAAGCCGACGTCGCCGCATACCACACGGTCCATCGGCTGGCTGGACGCCAAATCGCGGATCACCGCTTCGATCGCCGAATGCTGGTCGGGCGTTTCCTCGAACGGGAACGTCGCCGCGAACGGTTCGTAGGTGATGCGATCGACGTCGATGGCCAGGCCGGCGCGCGCCTGGCGCTTGGCCTGGATCTCCAGCAGTTCGGCAGCCACGTCGCGGACCTTCTCGGCGGCCTTGCGTTTTGCCTTGGTCCATTGCTCGCCGCCGAGCGAATGCAGCGGTGCGGTTTCCTCGGAGGCACCCGAGTAGCGGTTGATCAGGTGCAGTTGCGCGACCGGCACGTACAGGCGGTCGCCCTTGGCGTACTCGATCTCCAGGTACTCGCCCGGCAGGCCGCCGGCTTCGAGCGTGATCAGGCCGCGGTAGCGGCCGACACCGTGGTCTTCGTGCACGATCGGCGCGCCTTCGGACAACTCGCCCAGGTCGCGGATGATCGCTTCCGGCTCACGCCCGACCCGGCGCCTGCGTCGTGGCTGGCTGGCGCGCTCGGGGAACAACTGGCGCTCGGTCAGTACGGCCAGCGCAGGCTGCGTGACCGCGAAACCGTCGTCCAGCGGCGCGACGGCCAGCGCGAAGCGTGTATCGCCGGCCACGAACTCCGGCCAGCCTGTCAGCACGTTGGGCTGCAGCCCGGCGGAGGCAAGCATTTCGCCGAGGGCTTCGCGACGCCCCGGCGAATCGGCCGCGATCAGCACGCGTCCCGGATAGCTCGTCAGGAACGAGCGCAACGCGTCGCCCGGAACCTGGTCTTTCGCCGCGATCGGCAGTTCCGGCGCGGGCTGGTCGCCCAGCGCCGCAGCGCGCTCGCGCTGCGGATGGCCTTCGCCGCAGATCTCGACGCGCTGGCCTTCGTTGAGCCGCTCGCGCAGTGCACTGGGCGAAAGATAGAGCGCGTCGGGTGGCAGCAGCGGGCGTTCGAGATCGTGGCGCCGTTGTTCGTAGCGCTCGCCGGTGTGCGTCCAGAACTGGTCGGCAGCGTCCAGCGCGCCGTCGGCCAGCACCGGCAGCGTGTGCTCCGACAGGTAATCGAACAGCGTCGCGGTCTTGTCGAAGAACAGCGGCAGGTAATACTCGATGCCGGGAGGTGCCAGGCCCGCCTTGAGGTCCTGGTACAGCGCGCTGCGCCGGGTATCCAGGTCGAAACGCTCGCGCAGCGCATCGAGTGCACGCTTGAGCGAAGCGTCGTCCAGCGGCACCTCGCGGCCAGGCAGCAGATGCACGGCGTCGATCTTGTCCAGCGAGCGCTGCGACTCCGGATCGAAGGCGCGGATCGTTTCGACTTCATCGTCGAGCAGTTCGACGCGGAACGGCTGGTCGGCGCCCATCGGATAGACATCGAGCAGGCCGCCGCGCACGGCGAAATCGCCGGGGTCGAGCACCTGTGGCACGTGGCGGTAGCCGGCCGATTCCAGACGGCGCTTCTCGGCATCCAGGTCCAGGCGTTGGCCGACCTGGACGTCGAAGCTGCCGCCGACCACATGGCGGAGCGGCGCCAGCCGCTGCAGCAGCGTCTGTACCGGGACGACGACGATGCCGCGCTTGAGCGCAGGCAGGCGGTGCAATGCCGCCAGGCGCTGGCTGACGATGTCCGGGTGCGGGCTGAAGATGTCGTAGGGCAGGGTTTCCCAGTCCGGAAACACCAGTACCGGCACCTCGGCCTGCTGGCCGAGCAGGGTACGCAGGTCCGTCTCGAGCTGGTGGGCACCCTGGTTGTCGCGCGTGATCGCCAACAGCGGCCCCTCGTGCGCCGTGGCCGCGGCGGCGATGTGGAACGCCAGCGCCGACGACGAAGCGGGCGCACGCCACCAGGCGCGCTGCTGGCCGGTCTTGGGCAGGGGCGGGGTCGGGGTCGTGCTCGGGGTCGTGCTCGGGAATTGGGACTTCGACATCGGTCTGGCGTCTCGCACGGAAAACGAATGCAGCGCCGGAGGCCCGTGGGGCCCCAGCGCAAAGAGGCTGCATTTTACGTGAGGGCTGGGGTGGCCCGATCACGGGGCCTGGCACGGAGTAGGGCGGGCCCTGCACATCGCAGTGTTCCATTGAGCACGATAATAATCGGTTGCAAATAAATAGTGCGCTATGTAAATTGCACCCCATGAGCAGCGACACCTCCAACAAGCCGTCGAAGGTCAAGGCATCGCAGATGCTGGACGAGCAGCTGTGCTTCGCCCTGTACTCGACCGGGCTGTCGCTGAACAAGGTCTACCGCAAGCTGCTGTCGCGCCTGGGTCTGACCTATCCGCAGTACCTGGTGATGTTGGTGCTGTGGGAGCGCGACAAGGTCACCGTCTCCGAGATCGGCGAGCGCCTGTTCTTGGATTCGGCGACGCTCACGCCGCTGCTAAAGCGGCTGGAGAGCGCCGGTTTCATAACCCGCACCCGCGCCAAGGGCGACGAGCGCCAGGTCATCATCGAACTGACATCGCAGGGTCGCGCGCTGAAGGCGGAAGCCAAGTCGGTACCGTCGGACCTGTTCTGCGCGTCGGAGTGTTCCCCCGAGGAACTGGCTGCGCTCAAGAGGCAGCTTGAAGCACTGCGCAGAAACCTGATGAAGCACGGCTGAGAAATAGATCCGCTTCGTCGGTGCTGCATACATATAGCACGCTATTTGATAACGCATTATCAAACGGCCTGACCGGCCTTAACCCCCAAAGGAGTCATCCCATGCCCGTCCAGCAGATCCTCTACACCGCTCAAGCCACAGCCACCGGCGGCCGTGACGGCCGCGCCGTCTCGTCCGACCACTCGTTCGACCTCAAGCTCACCACGCCGCGAGAACTCGGCGGCGCCGGCGGTGAAGGTGCCAATCCGGAACAGCTGTTCGCGGCGGGCTACTCGGCGTGCTTCATCGGTGCGATCCGGTTCGTCGGTGCCAAGGAAAAGATCGTGGTCCCGGCCGATGCCAGCATCGAAGGCCACGTCGGCATCGGTCCGATCCCGACCGGCTTCGGCCTGCGGGTCGAGCTGAAGATCTCGCTGCCGGGCGTGCCGCGCGAACAGGCGCAGGCGCTGGTCGAGAAGGCGCATCAGGTGTGCCCGTACTCCAACGCCACCCGCGGCAACATCGACGTCACCCTGACGCTGGTCTGAGTCCCATCGTTTTCATCGCGGCGTCCACGGCCGCCGCCATCCGACAGGAAATCCCCCATGAAACTCGTTCGTAACGCCATCGCCGCCTCGTTGCTTCTTGCCGGCTCCGTCGGCAACTCCTTCGCGGCCGAAACCTCCGCGCAGGCCGCCCAGACGCAAGCGTCGATGCCAACCGTCGTCCTGGTGCATGGCGCCTTCGCCGACGGTTCGTCCTGGAACTCCGTCATTCCGTTGCTGCAGGCCAAGGGCCTGAAGGTGGTGGCGGTGCAGAACCCGCTCACCTCGCTGGCCGATGACGTCGCCTTCGCCAACCGTGCCATCGATGCGCAGGAGGGCCCGGTGGTGCTGGTCGGGCATTCGTGGGGTGGCAGCGTGATCACCCAGGCGGGCGTCAACGACAAGGTCAAGTCGCTGGTCTACGTGGCCGCGTTCGCGCCCTCGGTCGGGCAGACGAGCCTGGACGGCGTCAAGAAGTTCAAGCCCGCGCCGGGATTGGCGCACCCCATCGCCGATGCGCAGGGCTTCCTCACGCTATCGCCCGAAACGGTGGCCAACGATTTCGCCCAGGACCTGTCGCCGCAGCAGACCAACCTCATCGCCACCACCCAGGGCGCGGTGCGCGCAGCCAATTTCTCCGAGACGCTGACGGCCGCCGCGTGGCAGAGCAAGCCGAGCCACTACATCGTGGCCGAGCAGGACCGCATGATCCAACCCGATGCTCAGCGCGCGTTCGCGAAGAAGATCAAGGCCCACGTGACGACGCTGGCGACCAGTCACGTGCCGATGTTGTCCAAGCCGCGGGAAGTGGCGGAAGTGATTGCAGCGGTCGCCTTCGCGGCGAAGTGACGCGGCCGATGCTCCCGGCGCAGTTTCGCCGGGAGTCGCCGTGCGCGGCTCAGGGCCGCGCTTCGATGACCAGGTTGAATGGCGTCTGCGTGGCGCGGCGGAAGCGGGTGAAGCCCGCTTCTTCCATGACGGCGCGCAGGCGCGCTTCGCCCGCTTGCGCACCGAGCGCAGGGCCGTTGCGCGCCAGCGACACCGGCACGCAGATCTGCGAGGAAGCGCCGTAGTACACGCGGCCGACCGGATTGAGATTGTCTTCGACCTTGTCGTTGGCGAACGGCTCCACCAGCATGCAATGACCGTCCGGTTTGAGCGCCAGCAACGCATGGCGCGCCGCGCCCACCGGATCGCCCATGTCGTGCAGGCAGTCGAAGAACGTGATCAGGTCGAAGTGGTGGCCGCTGTAGCCGGTGGCATCGGCCACTTCGAAATAGGCGTTGTCGATGCCGGCCTGCTTGGCGCGATCGCGCGCTACTTCTATTGACGGCGGATGGTAGTCGTAGCCGATGAACGACGATTTCGGAAACGCCTTGGCCATCAGCGTGGTACTGGCGCCGTGTCCGCACCCGACATCGGCCGCCTTGCCGCCGGCCTTGAGCTTCTCCAGCGCGCCGTCCAGGGCGGGCAGCCAATTGCTCAGCAGGTTGGCGTTGTAGCCGGCGCGGAAGAATCGCTCGGTGCCGTGGAACAGGCAGGGATGATGCTCGCCCCATTCCATGCCCTTGCCGGTGCGGAAGTTCTCCTTGGTGCGCTCCAGCGCGTGGAAGGTGGCTTCGACCACCGAGTAGGCGCCAGGCAGGTCGACCGGGCCACCGGGATCGGCCAGGCACAGCGCCTGTTCCTCGCTGAGCGAGTAGCTGTCGCTGCCAGGGTCGTACTGCACGTAACCGCCCGCCGCCTGGTTGCACAGCCATTCGCGGATGTAGCGTTCGTTCGTGCCGGTCTGGTGGGCGAGCTCGGCAGGCGACATCGGGCGCTTCGACAGCGCGCGGTACAGGCCCAACTGGTCGCCAACCAGCATCAGCGTGGCGCTGATCGCCGCGCCCAGGTCGCCGACGGCATGGCCGAGGAACTGGTTGAGTCGCTCTTCGTTGATGCTCATGGTGTCGCCCCGAAAGATGGTGTCCTTCCGTGGACATGCGGCAGTGCCAGCCGCTGGCCTGTGGGCATCCGGGCCCGACGCGCGGCGGGACCGCGCGATCCATCGAATGAATTTCGCCTATCGAGTCAGGCTGCCTCGGCGGGCTTGAGGTTCAGCACCACCCGTACCAGCCCGGGGGCGTCGTGCTGGAATTCGCGCTCGAACCCCAGCGACTGCGCCAGCGAGAGCATGGCGTGGTTGTGCTCGAACACATCGCCGTAGACCCGGTCGAGCTTCTTGCCGCGGGCCCACTTGACCAGCCGCGTCATCAGATAGCGACCCAGGCCCATACCAGCGACGTAATGGCTCACCAGGATGGCGAATTCGGCATCGTGGCCGTTGTCGTCCATGACGATCCGGGCCACGGCGCCGACCAGCGCCTCGCCGGGCGGCAACGGTTCGGCGGCGACCAGCGCGAATTCGGTCTTCGGATTGACCCGGGTCAGGCGCTCGGCCGTGTCCTGCGAGAGTTCCTTCACGGCGTGGAGGAAGCGCTGTCGAACCTCCTCGGGCTCCAGCAATCCGAAGGCGGCGCGAATCGGTTCGGCGTCTTCGGGCCGGATAGGGCGAATCAACACCTCACGCCCATTGGGGAGACGCTGGCGTTCGTGCCAGGGCGGGAGTCGTTCGCGCGCGGCCATGGCGGGATATTGGCACAACGCAAATTCAAAGTTCTTCATTCGGCTTTTACATCCAAGTCGCCTCGGCCATGCATCCCGCGGCCTGATAGCCGCCCTGGGAGCAAGCAGGAGCCTGGTGGTGGACGCTGCAGCCCAAGGCTTGGCGGTAAGGAGCAATGGGCCCAATGCTAGACTCGCGGGCCAATTCCCTACACGAATCAAGCAAGGAAGACAGCATGGCCGGTGGTGGTGACTCGACCCGGGCGATCGTATTCGCGCTTGGCGCCAATTTTGCTATTGCGGTGGCCAAGGGCGTCGCCGCGTTCTTCACCGGTTCCAGTGCGATGCTGGCCGAGACCGTGCATTCGCTGGCCGACTGCGGCAACCAGCTGCTCCTGCTGTTCGGCATGCGCCAGGCCAAGCGTCCCGTGTCGCCGGATTACCCGCTGGGCTACGGCAAGGCCATCTACTTCTGGTCGTTCCTGGTGGCGGTGATGCTCTTCACCATCGGCGGCATGTTTTCGCTGTACGAGGGCATCCACAAGCTGCAGCATCCCGAGCCCCTGAAGCAGTGGTGGTGGGCGGCCGGCGTGCTGGTGTTCGGCATCATCGCCGAGTCCATCTCGATGCGCGCCTGCCTGCTCGAGGTCAGCAAATCCCGAGGCTCGCGTTCGATCTGGCAGTGGTTCCGCGAGAGCCGCCAGGCCGAACTGGTCGTGATCTTCGGCGAAGACCTCGCCGCGCTGCTGGGCCTGGTGCTGGCGCTGGCAGCGATCATGCTGGCCGCCGTCACCGGAAACCCGGTGTGGGATGCCATCGGCACCATCGCGATCGGCGCGCTGCTGGTGGTCGTTGCGGTGCTGGTCGCGGTCGAGATCAAGGCGTTGCTGATCGGCCAGAGCGTGGACCCGGAGCGTCAGCGCCAGATCCGCGAATTCCTCGATGCGCGCCCGGAGATTTCGCGCGTCATCAGCCTGATCACGCTGCAACTGGGCAACGAGGTGATGGTCTCGGTGCAGGCGCACATGCGCGAGGAAGGCAGCGTGCGCGCGCTGTCGGACCAGATCAATGCGGTCGAGCGGGCGATGAAGCAGGCGTTCCCCGAGGTGCGCTGGAGCTTCTTCGAGCCAGACTTCAAGCCGGTCGCGTGATCGGTGGTTTCACCCGTCGCGCGTAAGGCGCGGCGGGCGACCAGGTCAGGCCGGGGCCTGTAGCCACTCCACCCGCGCGCTGTTGCCGGGTTCGCCCAACGCCACGCGCAACGCCTCCACCGCGGGCGCGAGCCGCGTGTCGAGCTGCCAGGGCGCGTTGAGCACCAGCATGCCGCTGCCGTTCATGCGCAGCGGAGAGTTGTCGGGATAGACCTGCAGTTCGGCCAGCAGTGCCGACTTGGCCGGCACGGCGGCGGCGCGACGGAAGAACGGCTGCAGCGATCGCCGCAACTTGATCGGGTACCAGACTGCGTAAGTGGCGTGCGGCCAGCGCGTCACCGCGTCGCGCAGCGCGGCGATGATCGCGTCGAATTCCTCCAGCTGCGCTTCGTACGGCGGATCGATCAGCACCAGCCCGCGGTTGTAGCGGGTGGCGCCGATCTTCGGCGGCAGCAGGGCCTTCATGCCCGCATAGCCGTCGCGTTCGTGCACCGCCACGCGCGGGTCGCCGGCCAGGTTGGCCTGCAGTTGTCCGGCTTCCTCCGGGTGCAGCTCGCACACCGCGATGCGGTCGTCCGGCCGCAGGGCATGGGCCAGCAGCCAGGGCGAGCCGGGGTAGGCGGCGCGGCCGTGTTCGACGCGGCAGGCGCGGATGGCGCGCAGGTAGCGCTCGATCAGCGGGTCGCGCGGCGGTTCGGCCAGCAACCGGCCGATGCCGCCCTCGGCTTCGCCGGTGCGCTGCGCGGAGTTGCTGTCGAGCGCGTACAGGCCGCGGCCGGCATGGGTGTCGAGTGCGAACAATGGCGCCGGCTTGGCGGTCAGGGCGTCGCACAGGGCCAGCAGGACGACGTGTTTGAGCACATCGGCATGGTTGCCGGCATGGAAGGCGTGTCGGTAATTCATGGGCATAGGGTAGCCCGGGCCGTTGTCCTATGCTGATGAGGCCCGGACTATTGGCTTGCGCATGCCCTTTATCCTGCTCGTCGAAGACGAAACCGCGATTGCCGAAACGGTGCTGTATGCCTTGCGCGCCGAGGGTTTCGAGGCCGTGCATTGCCTCACCGGCGGGGACGCGCTGCGGCGGGCGCGGGAGCAGGCCTTCGATCTGGCGGTGCTCGACGTCGGGCTGCCGGACATCGGCGGCTTCGCGCTGTGCCGGGAACTGCGACGGGATGCTGACCTGCCGGTGATCTTCCTGACCGCCCAGGGCGCCGAAGCCGACCGCATCCTCGGCCTGGAGATTGGCGCGGACGATTACGTCACCAAGCCTTTCTCGCCCCGCGAGCTGGCCGTGCGCGTGCGCGTGGTGCTGCGGCGCCGAGGCCGCGTGCCGGCCGGGACGGCCGAGGAGGGCGGATTTCTGCATGACGCGGACGGCAGGCGGGTGCGCTACCGCGGGCATGCACTGGACCTGACCCGTTACGAATACGGCCTGCTGGCCGCGCTGCTGGCGCGGCCGGGGGCGGTGCTGTCGCGCGCGCAGCTGATGGACCGGGTGTGGGGCGATGCACTGGAAAGCGGAGATCGCACCGTCGATACGCACATCAAGACCCTGCGCGCCAAGCTGCGCGAGGTCGCACCCGATGCCGATCCGATACATACGCATCGCGGGCTGGGATATTCGCTGGACATCGAATGACATGACGACCGCCGCCGTGAAAACTCGCCCATGAGGCCCCGCCTGTGAAGACTCGCCCTTGAAAATAGGCCTGCGCATATTCCTCGGATACTTCGTGATCGTCGCGTTGGCGGCGTTGCTGCTGGCGCGGGTGTTCGTGGCCGAGGTCAAGCCCGGCGTACGCCAGGCGATGGAGGACACGCTGATCGACAGCGCCAACGTCCTGGCCGAACTCGCCACCGACGACCTGCTGGCCGGGCGCATCAACGATGGCAATTTCGCGAGGCGGGTGCGTGCCTTGCGCGGCCGCGACATCGGCGCGGATATCTGGGGCTTCGACAAGCGCGCCGCCAACTACCGGCTGTACGTAACCGACGCGCGCGGAATCGTCGTTTTCGACAGTGCCGGGAACGATGTCGGCAAGGACTATTCGCGCTGGAACGATGTCTACCTGACCCTGCGCGGCCGCTACGGCGCGCGTTCGACGCGCAGCGATCCCGCCGACCCGAACTCGACTGTGATGCACGTGGCCGCGCCGATCCGCGACGGCGACCGCATCATCGGCGTGCTGACCATTGCCAAGCCCAACAGCACCATCGCGCCCTTCATCGAGCGCAGCCAGGCGGTGGTGATGCGCTGGGGCATCGTGCTGATGGGCGTGGCGCTGCTGGTCGGGCTGGTGGCGGCGTGGTGGTTGTCGCGCCAGTTGGGCAACCTGCGGCGCTACGCCAATGCGGTGACTGCCGGCGAGCGCGCCACCGTGCCCGATGCTGCCGGCGAGTTCGGCGAACTCGGCAGCGCGCTGGAGACCATGCGCGGTCGCCTGGAGGGCAAGCAGTACGTCGAACAGTACGTGCACACGCTGACCCACGAGATGAAAAGTCCGCTGGCCGCTATCCGCGGCAGCGCCGAATTGCTGGACCCGGCAACGGGTGATCCACCAATGGCCGAAGCCGACCGAGCGCGCTTCGTTGCCAGCATCCGCGCGCAGAGCGAGCGGCTGGCGCAGATGATCGACAAGATGCTGGCGTTGGCCGCGGTCGAGCACCGCCAGCGCCTGGAGAGTCCTGGGGCGGTCGACCTGGCCGACGTGGCGCGCGAAGCGGCGGAACAATGCGCGCATCGGCTGTCGCAGCGAGGACTGCAACTGCAACTGGAGGTTGGGGAAGCACCGTTGACGGTTTCGGGCGATGCGTTCCTGCTGCGCCAGGCCGTGATCAACCTGATCGACAACGCCGCCGACTTTTCGCGAGCGCATGGCATCGTCGAGTTGCGGCTGCGTTCGCAGGGGGACGCGGTGCAAGTGGAGGTGTCGGACCGAGGGGCAGGCATTCCCGACTTCGCCCTGCCGCGCGTGTTCGAACGGTTCTACTCGCTGGCCCGTCCGGACAACGGCAGCCGCAGCAGCGGGTTGGGGTTGTGCTTCGTGGCCGAAGTCGCGCAACTGCACGGCGGCACGGCGTCGCTGGACAACCGCGAAGGCGGCGGCGCGGTGGCCAGCGTGCGGTTGCCGCTACGCTGAGCACTTCACCCTCGCTTCACCGTCGCGCCATCATCCCTCCATCATCGCTGCCGATCCTGTCGTCAGGACAAACGGCAGGAGGCGCACATGCGTCTGGGACTGAAGATCTTGATGGTGCTGGCACTGAGTCTGGCGATTCTGGTGCCGTTGACGATGATCCGCGGCGTTATCGCCGAGCGCCAGGCATACCGCATGCAGGCGGTGCAGGGCATCGCGCGCAGCTACGCCGGTGAGCAGGCCTTCGCCGGGCCGGTGCTGGTGGTGCCGTATACGCGGACGGTGGAGGTCGAGGAGAAGGACGACCGCGGCGTTGCCCGCAGGGTGAAGCGCGAGGTATCGGGACAGTGGACGTTCTTTCCGGCAACGCTCGACATCGCCGGGCAACTGCGGCCCGGGGTGCGCCGACTGGGCCTGCACGAGGTGCGCGTCTACGAATGGCAGGCGCATGCGCAGGCCCGTTTCGATGTACAGATTCCACAAGATGGGAGCCCGCAAGATGGGAGCCCGCAGGACGGTGTCGGCCAGGCGCCGCGCCGGATCGGCAAGCCCTGGCTGAGCTACTCGGTCGCCGACGTGCGCGGACTGATCGGCTCCCCGCGTCTGCGCGTCAACGGTGCCGACATGGCGCTGGAAGAGGGCATGGGCAGCCAGCAAGGCGCCGGTGTGCATGTGCGCCTCGGCGAGCCTGTCGCCGGCCAGGTGCTCGCCCTCGACACGCGCCTGGATTTCGTCCTTGGCGGAACCGAATCGCTGGCGTTGGTGCCGCTGGGCAAGAGCAACCGTTTCGCGGTCGAATCGACCTGGCGGCATCCGCGCTTCGGCGGCAGCTTCCTGCCACGGGTGCGCGAAGTCGGGCCCAAGGGTTTCAACGCGCAATGGGAAGTGTCGTCGCTGGCAACCAATGCGCAAGCGCAGTACCTGGCCGGCAAGCATCTGCCCGTGCTGGACGGCGATGCCGGGACGGACGACGCCATGCAGGTGGTCGGCATCGACGCGGTCGGGCTGTCGCTGGTCGATCCGGTCAACGTCTACTCGCAGGCCGACCGCGCCAGCAAGTACGGCATGCTGTTCGTGCTGCTGACCTTCGTCGGGTTCTTCATGTTCGAGCTGATCAAGCAGCTTCGCATCCATCCGATCCAGTACGTGCTGGTGGGGCTGGCGCTGGCGATCTTCTTCCTGCTGCTGGTCAGCCTGAGCGAGCACATCGCCTTCGGCTTGGCGTACCTGGCGGCGAGCGTGGCCTGCATCGGACTGCTCGGCTTCTACCTCAGCGCGGTATTGCGCAGCGTTGTGCGCGGGCTGGGGTTCGCGGCCATGCTGGCCACGCTTTACGGCGCGCTGTACGGACTGCTGGTATCGGAGGACAACGCGCTGGTGCTGGGCTCGGCGCTGCTGTTCGTGATCCTGGCGGCGATCATGCTGGTGACCCGCAAGGTCGACTGGTATCAACTGGCCGGCGCGCGTGCGGCGACCGCCGTGTGAGCCCGATCCGCCGGCGTGGCCCATGCGACCACGCCGGCGACCCTGCACTGAGAAAAGCACCTACTAGAATTGCATCCATGAACGCCCCCGCCCTGACGATCCGCCGCTGTTCGGGCGCCGCGATCGAACCCCATCTCGACGACATCGCCAGACTGCGTATCGCGGTGTTTCGCGAATGGCCGTATCTCTACGACGGCGATGCGGCGTACGAAGCCGTGTACCTGAAGACCTACGTGGCCTCGCCGCGCAGCGTGGTGGTGCTCGCCTTCGACGGCGATGCGGTGGTCGGCGCTTCGACCGGGCTGCCGATGGCCGACGAATCGCCGGCGTTTCGCGAACCGCTGGAACGTGCAGGCCACGACGTGGACAGCGTGTTCTACTGCGGAGAGTCGGTGCTGTTGCCGCAGTACCGCGGACTGGGCCTGGGCCATCGCTTCTTCGATGAGCGCGAAGCGCATGCGCGTTCGCTGGGCGGATTCCGCTGGAGCGCGTTCTGCGCGGTGGATCGCAGCGACCAGGATCCACGCTGTCCGATCGGGCATCGTGGCAACGAGGCGTTCTGGCGCAAGCGCGGCTATCGCCCTGCGGGCGGCCTGCGCGCGTCGCTGCCCTGGAGCGAGATCGGCGACGGCGAGGTGATGCACACCTTGAGCTTCTGGCTGCGGCCACTGGAGGACGCGCGATGAACGGCATGACAGACGGAACGATGAAAGTCGCGGTGGCCAAGTACACGATCGATGCGCCGCGCGACTTCGATGCATTCGCGCTCAAGCAGGCGCACTGGCTGGACGAGGCGCACCAACAGGGCGCCGAGCTGGCGGTCCTTCCGGAATACCTGTCCCTCGAATTGGGCGCGACATTCGACGATGCCACGCGCGGCGACCTGCACGCCTCGCTGGCCGCCCTACAGACCTATCACGGCCGCTGGCTGGACCTGTTCGCGCAACTGGCGCGGGAGAGGCGGATGCACGTGGTCGCGGGAACCTTCCTGCTCGATCTTGGACACGGTCGTTACCGCAACCGCAGCTATGCCTTCGCTCCCGACGGCAGCCACGTCTGGCAGGACAAGCTGCGCCTGACCGGATTCGAGAAGCGCGCCGGGGTGATCGAGCCCGGCGATGCGTTGAAGGTGTTCGAGACCGGCGCCGTGCGCAGCGCCATCTCGGTCTGCTACGACAGCGAATTTCCGCTGCCGGTGCGCGCGCAGTGCGAGGCCGGCGCGCGCCTGCTGGTCGTGCCGAGCTGCACCGATACGCAGGCCGGCGCCACGCGCGTGCGGGTGGGCTGCCTGGCGCGCGCGCTCGAGAACCGCTGCTTCGTCGCACAGGCGGTCACTGCCGGCCAAGCGCCGTGGAGCCCGGCGCTCGACGTCAACACCGGCGAGGCGGCCCTGATCGCCCCGATGGACGTCGGCCTGCCGCACGACGGCATGATCGTGCAGACGCGCGGCCAACAGCACTGGGCGGTGGCGACGCTCGATTTCGGGGCACTGGAGGCCAGCCGCGCGCAGGCGCAGGTCGCCAACGATCGCGACTGGGCCAGCCAGTACTTTCCGAGCGTGGCGCGGGCGAAGGTGGCGGCGTTCGCGCGCTGAGGCTCGCCGACTCAGGCGAACAGCGACACGCCCGGCACCAGCCACAGCGACAACCCGGCCAGGCCGCTGCCGATCGCGGTCGCGGCCAGCACGTCGCTGGGATAGTGCAGTCCCAGCACCACGCGCGAAGCGGCGACACTGGCGGTGAACGGCACCAGCACCCAGGCCAGCAGCGGGTAGTGCGCCATCGCCACCAGGCTGAAGGCGACCGCGTGCAGGGTGTGGCCCGACGGGAAACTGAACTCATCCAGCGGTGCCACCCAGGCCTGGATGCGTGCATCGGAAGCGAACGGCCTGGGCCGTCGCGTCCAACGCTTGAGCAGTTTGTACAGCGTCAGCGCGATCACGCCGGTGGCGGCCAGATGAGCGGATGCGGCCAGGCCCGTCATGCCGTCGACGAGGATCAGTGCCGCCATCAGGACGTACCAGAACACGCCATCGCCCAACCGGCTGATCGTGGCGAAGTAGGAGCGCGAATGACCTCCGCCGCCCCAGCGGTTGGCGCGCAGGCACCATCCGGAGTCGCCGGCGATCAGACGCTTGCGCAAGGGCATGCGATTCATGGGGCCTCCTGTTCCGGGGATTGGGCCGTGGCGGGAGAAGCCGTGGCGGCGCGCGCCTGTGCCAGGCCGTGCAGCAACGCGTCGAAGTCGGCCGCGACCCGTTCCGGACGCAGCGCGGCCACGGCTTGCCGCGTGGCCATGCGCATCGCGCCGCGGGTCAGGTTGTCGGCGCCGATGCGGGCGCAGGCCGCAATGAAGCCGGTCTCGTCGCCCGCGCCGATCGCGGCACCATGCACGCCGTCGACCAGGTGTTCGCGCGCGGCGCCATAGTCGAACGCCACGGTCGGCACGCCGCTGGCCAGTGCCTCCAGGGTGACGTTGCCGAAGGTCTCGCTCAGGCTGGGGAACACGAACAGGTCGCCGCTGGCGAAGTGCTGCGCCAGCGACTCGCCGCGCTGCACGCCGCAGAAGATGAAGTCCGGGTTGTCCTGCTGCAGTCGCTCGCGCGCGGGGCCGTCGCCGACCCAGACGAAGCGCGCATCCGGGCGGGACTTGCGCAGTTCGCGGAAGGCCCGCACCGCCAGGCCCAGGTTCTTCTCGGCCGCGATGCGGCCGACATGGATCGCGGCGAAGCCGTTGTCGTCCAGTCCCCATTGCTGCCGCAGCGCGGGGTCGCGGCGTTGCGGATCGAACAGGGCGGTATCCACTGCGCGCGGCAGCCGCACCACGTTGTCGAACCGCTGCGACCGCAGGAACTGCGCCAGTTCGAGCGTAGGCACCAGCGTGGCGTCGGCGCCATTGTGGAACCGCCGCATCCACCGCAGCGCGGTGTGGGCCAGGAACGCGGCGCCGTAATCGCGCATGTATTCGTCGAAACGGGTGTGGAAGCCGGTGGCGGCGGGAATTCCCAGGCGGCGGGCCGCGCGCAGGGCCGACCAGCCCAATGGACCTTCGGTGGCCACGTAGATCGCATCCGGCCGCGTCGCCTTCCAGGCGGTCATCAGCCGGCGCGTAGAGGGCAGTCCCAGGCGAAGCCCCGGATAGCGAGGCAGTGGTGCACCCGGCACCAGCATCTGCAGGTCGTCCGCGTCGCGCACCGGGTCGTCCGGCTGGCGTGGCCGTATCAGCTGGACGTCGTGGCCCCGGGACTGCAATCCCCGCTCCAGCCCCTGCACGGTCAGGGCAACGCCGTTGATCTCCGGCGGATAGGTCTCGGTGATGATCGCGTAGCGCATGCGCTGCTCCCGGTTTTTGCAAGGCTGCCCGGCAGCGGTGAAACGGCGATGGCAAGCGGATGACGCTGGGATGACGGTGATCGTGGAAGCGCTTACACGACCGGCGCGGGCTGCCCTGGTGTTCGGGATGGGCCGCGCGTCGCGACGCCGTTAACGATGCTGTTCATACAATGTGCGGCTACTCGATGCCCCGAGACTTAGGAGAGCGCGTGCAAAGACGCGAAGTGCTGTTGGCCGGACTGTGCTGGCCGTTGGTCTCGCTGGCGCCGGGCGGGAATGCGCTGGCGCGCGCGACGACATCGGCGGGGCAGACGAAGGCGGGCTCCCCAACCGCAGGTCCAGTGCCGTTCGGCGAAAACACCGTCGCCGATCTTGCGCGGGAGCTTGCCGCCGCGCCGTTCCGTCCGCAGGACCAGGTACTGCCCGGCTCGCTGGCGAAGATCGGTTACGACCAGTTCCGCGGCATCCGCTTCAATCCCGCCAAGGCGCTGTGGCGGGAACAGGGGCTGCCGTTCCAGGCCCAGTTCTTTCATCGGGCCTTTCTGTTCCGCGACCGCGTGGACGTGTACACGGTGGCCGGCGGAATGGCGCAGCCGCTGGTTTACCGCCCCGAGCAGTTCACGTTCCAGGGCACGCCCGCGCCCACGGAGAACGATCTGGGCTTCGCCGGATTCCGCCTGCATTCGCCGATCAACAGGCCCGACTATTTCGACGAGGTCTGCGCGTTCCTCGGAGCGAGTTACTTCCGTGCCGTCGCCAAGGGGCAGGCCTATGGCCTGTCCGCGCGCGGCCTGGCCCTCAGGACCGGCGAAAAGGCCGAGGAATTCCCGGTGTTCCGCACGTTCTGGCTGGAGCAGCCGGCGCGTGGGGCCGACCGCGTGGTCGTGCATGCGCTGATGGATTCTCCCAGCGCCGCCGCCGCGTTCCGCTTCGTGATCCGGCCGGGCGTGGAGACGGTGTTCGATGTCTCCATGCGACTGTATCCGCGGGTCGAACTGGACAAGGCAGGCATCGCACCGCTGACCAGCATGTTCCAGTTCGATGCCAACGATCGCGCCGGCATCGACGACTACCGTCCGGCGGTACACGATTCCGACGGCCTGGCGATGATCAACGGTCGTGGCGAGCAGATCTGGCGCCCGCTGCAGAACCCGTCCGTGCTGCAGGAAAGCGGCTTCCAGGATGCCAATCCGCGCGGTTTCGGCCTGATGCAGCGCAAGCGCGCCTTCGCCGACTATGCTGACAGCGAAGCCCACTACGAAAAGCGTCCGAGCCTGTGGGTCGAGCCCGTTGGCGACTGGGGCGCGGGTGATGTGCATCTGCTGGAGCTGCCGACCGACGACGAGTTCCACGACAACATCGTGGCGTTCTGGCGACCGAAGCAGCCGCTGGTCGCGGGAAGCGAACATCGTTTCGATTACCGCCTGCACTGGTGCAACGACCACACCTGGCTGCCGCAACTGGCGGTGGTGACGGGTACCAGCATCGGTGCCGGACCCAAGGGATCGCGGCGGGTGGTGATCGACGTTGCCGGCGGCAAGCTCAAGGCATTGCGCGAGGACGCCGACGTGCGTGCACAGGTCGTGGCCGCCAAGGGGCGGGTCGACAACATCGTGGCGCACGCCAACCCTGGTACGGGTGGGTGGCGCATCGCGTTCGAGCTGCACCCGGGCGCCGAACGCAGCATCGAGCTGCGCGCCTTGCTGCGCGACGATGCCGGCCCGTTGTCGGAAACCTGGTTGTACCGGTGGACGCTGTGACCGGTATTACGACCGTGCCGATGTCAGGTGCCCCCATCGATGACTCGTTCCCGCCTTTGCCGGGCGAGGCGCCCCTGGACATGCCGGTGCAGTCGCTGCGCGAGGGTCGCCTGAATGTCCAGACCCTGCCGAGCACGCCGCGCGCCATGGCCTGGCGGCGCGCCTATGTGATCGGAGGCGCTGGCGCACTGACGCTGTTGGCTGCCTACCAGATCTGGTGGGTGTTGCGCGGCGGCGGCATCAACGTGCTGGAACTGCTGCTGGTGCTGCTGTTCATCGCCCTGTTCGCCTGGATCGCCATGGCGTGTGCCAGCGCGTTCGCCGGCTTCGTGCTGATCGCATCGCGCAGGCCCGGCCGGCTGGGGTTGTCGCAGCATTCGCCAGCGCCCGAACTGCATTCGCGCACGGCATTGCTGATGCCGACCTACAACGAGGATCCCGAACGCCTGATGGCGGGATTGCAGGCGATCTACGAATCGGTGCAGGCCACCGGACAGCTCGATCGCTTCGATTTCTTCGTGCTCAGCGACACCACGCGGCCGGAAATACGTATCGCCGAGGAGAGCTCCTTCGCGGCATTGCGCCAGCGCACCGGCGGTCATCGGAACCTGTTCTACCGCCGCCGCGACGACAACCACGAGCGCAAGGCCGGCAACATCGCCGAGTGGGTGCGCCGGTTCGGCGCTGCGTATCCGCAGATGCTGATCCTCGACGCCGACAGCCTGATGACCGGCGAAGTCATCGTGCGCCTGGCCGGCGCGATGGAAGGCAATCCCGATGTCGCGCTGATCCAGACCCTGCCGATGATCGTCAACGGCAACACGCTGTTCGCGCGCATGCAGCAGTTTGCCGGTCGCGTGTACGGGCCGGTGATCGCGCACGGCGTTGCCTGGTGGCACGGCTCCGAGAGCAATTACTGGGGCCACAACGCGATCATCCGCACGCGCGCGTTCGCCGAGCATGCCGGCCTTCCGGAACTGGGCGGCTTCAAGCCATTCGGCGGCACCGTGCTGAGCCACGATTTCGTCGAAGCGGCGCTGCTGCGGCGTGGTGGATGGGCGCTGCACATGGTGCCCGGACTGGCCGGAAGCTACGAGGAAGGCCCGCCTTCGCTGACCGATATGCTGATCCGCGATCGCCGCTGGTGCCAGGGCAACCTGCAGCACGGCGCGGTGTTGCCGGCGCGGGGGCTGCACTGGGTCAGCCGCTGGCATCTGCTGATGGGTATCGGTCATTACTTCACTTCGCCGATGTGGGCGATGCTGATGCTGGTCGGCCTGGCGATCCCGCTGGAGAGCGCCGGCTTCAGCTGGAGCAGCCTGTCGATACCGGGCTTCTCACCGACGGAATACTGGCGCCAGCAGGATCCCGAGCGCTTCCTCTGGGTATTCATGCTGACGATGTCGGTGTTGCTGGCGCCCAAGTTCATGGGCTACCTCACGCTGTTTTTCGATCGCGACACGCGACGTGGTTGCGGCGGCATGCTCCGCGCCGGTTCCAGCATGCTGCTGGAGACGCTGCTGGCGGCGCTGATGGCCCCGATCACCATGTATGTGCAGTCGCGCGGCGTGGCCGAGGTGCTGGCAGGCAGGGATTCGGGCTGGGACGCGCAGCGGCGCGACGACGGAAGCGTGCCGCTTTCGAGCCTGGTGCGCAGCTACGGCGGGCTGAGCGTGCTCGGCGTGTTGGCCGGCGTGATGGCCTACTTCATATCCCCGTCGCTGGCGGCGTGGATGGCACCGGTGATCCTGGGGCTGGTGCTGTCGATTCCGATCGTGATGATGACCTCATCGCGAATCGCGGGGGCATGGCTGCGACGGATCCGGATCTTCGCCATTCCCGAAGAAACCGCACCGCCGCAGGTCCTGGTGCGGGCGGCGCAGTTGCGGCGTGCAGTGAAGCAGTGATTCCTTTCCCGGCCGCCAGCGGCGGTCCGGGATGGCGCGTCAGGCAGCTTCCAGCTTCAGCGCGATACCCAGCCCCGCCATGTCCTCGGGTTCGCCCTCGAGGTCCGCGCGAATCAGCGGACGCGAATCCAGCCAGCGCCTGGAAACGGTCAGCGTCAGCTGGTTGCCTTCGGCGCGCGCGCTGAGTTGTGGAATCGGATCGGCTTCGTGGGCACGGTGCACCAGCACCGCCAGGCGCAGCAGCGCCGCGCTTCGGCGCGCGTTGGCGAGCAGGCGATCGGGCAGGGCGTCGAAGGCCGATTTGGGAATGCCGCGGCGATGGGTGCGCACCAGCGCGGCGAGGAACTGCTGCTGCTGGCGTGAGAAGCCGGCGATATCGGAGTTCTCGACCACGTAGGCGCCGTGCACGTGGTACTGGCTGTGCGCGATGGCCAGGCCCAGTTCGTGCAGGCGTGCAGCGCGGGCCAGCATCAGGCGGTCGTCCTCGTCGAGCTGCCAGGCCGGCGCCACCTGGTCGAACAACTGCAGCGCGGTGCCGACGACGCGGCGTGCCTGGCCGTCGTCGATGCCGTACCGCTGCATCAGTGCAGCCACCGCGGCGTCGCGCGGATCGTCGGCGCCACCGCGACCGAGCATGTCGTAGAGCACGCCTTCGCGCATCGCCGCCTTGCTGACCAGCATGCGCTTGATCCCCAGCGCGTCGAAGGCCGCCTCCAGGATCAGCACGCCGCCGGCGATGACCGGCCGCCGCTCATTGGAAAGCCCGGGCAGGTCGATCGCCTCGATGCGGTCGGCCTGCAGCAGGCGATCGCGCAACACTGGCAGCGCTTCGGCGGTGACCGCGCCCTTGGTCAATTTCATTGCCGCGCAGATTTCACCGATGGCCTTGTTGGTGCCGGACGCGCCCAGCGCATCGTTCCAGCCCAGCGCCCGATAGGTGCCGGAAAACTGCTGGAATTCGGCGGTGACCTCGGTCAGCGCCTCGCGCCATTTCTTTTTCGACAGCTTGCCGTTCTCGAAGAAGCGCCGCGTGGTGGCCACGCAGCCCAACTGCAGGCTCTCGCGCTCGATCGCCTCGAAGCCGGTGCCGATGATGCATTCCGTGGAGCCGCCGCCGATGTCGATCACCATGCGCAGTTCGCCCGGCTTGGACGGTTGCGCATGGGCGACGCCGAGGTAGATCAGGCGCGCCTCCTCGCGGCCGGCGACGACTTCGATGGCGTGGCCTAGCGCGTTTTCGGCCGGCATCAGGAACGCTTGCGGCGCCGCCAGGCGCCGCACCGTGTTGGTGGCGATGGCGCGCACGCGCTGCGGCGGTATGTCGCGCACGCGCTGGCCGAACCGGGACAGGCAATCCAATGCGCGCTGGCGGACTTCAGGAGTCAGGCCGCCCTTGCGATCCAGGCCCTCGGCCATACGCACCGTCTCGCGCAGGCGATCGACGATGCGCAGTTGCCCCAGCACGTAGCGGGCGACCACCATGTGGAAGCTGTTGGACCCCATGTCCACGGCGGCGAGCAGGTCGCCGTCCGCGAGAGGCAGCCTGGAGGTCGGATACGCGTTGTTCATCCGCAGATTTTCGCCAATAACCTGGCCTGTGCGGAATGGGGCGCCGCGTTTTCTTCGGGCACGACGCGCTTGTAGTCGCCGTCGCTGTCCAACTGCCAGGCATTGACATTGTCTGCCAGGTAGTTGACCAGTGCCTCGTCGAACACGCGCGCGGCGAGGTCAGGATCGAGAACGGGGAAGCCCGTTTCCACGCGACGCAGCAGGTTGCGCTCGAGCCAGTCGGCGCTGGAGCAGAACAGGTCGGGCGCGCCGTCGTTGGCGAACCAGTACACCCGGTGATGCTCGAGGAAGCGGCCGACGATCGAGCGCACGCGGATGTTGTCGGAGATGCCCGCGACGCCCGGCCGCAACGTGCACGCGCCGCGCACGATCAAATCGATCTGCACGCCGGCCTGGGAAGCCTGGTAGAGCGCGCGGATCACCTGCGGCTCGTTCAAGGCATTCATCTTGGCGATGATGCGCGCGGGCTTGCCGGCCTTGGCGTGCCTGGTCTCGCGGTCGATCCGCTTGAGCACCCCGGCATGCAGCGTGAAGGGCGACTGCAGCAGGCGCTTGAGCTTGATCAGCGGCGCCAGACCGGACAGTTGCTGGAAGATCAGGTGGACATCGTTGCCGATGTCGGGATCGGCGGTGATCAGGCCGAAATCGGTGTATCCGCGCGCCGTGCCGCTATGGTAGTTGCCGGTGCCCAGGTGGACGTAGCGGCGCAGCTTGCGGCCTTCGCGGCGCACGATCAGCAGCATCTTGGCGTGCGTCTTGTAACCGACGACGCCGTACACCACCTGTACGCCAGCCTCCTGCAGGCGATCGGCCAGGCCGAGGTTGGCCTCCTCGTCGAAGCGTGCGCGCAGCTCGACCACCACCGTGACGTCCTTGCCGTTGCGCGCCGCCTGCACCAGGTGCTCGACGATCGACGAGTCCTTGCCGGTGCGGTAGAGCGTCTGCTTGATGGCCAGCACGTTCGGGTCTTCGGCTGCCTGGCGGATCACTTCCAGCACCGGCGTGAACGCATCGAAGGGATGGTGCAGCAGCACGTCGCCGTCGGCGATCTTGTCGAACATCGACTCGACGCCGGGCAGCACGCGTTGCTGGAACAACGGGAACTTCAGTTCCGGGCGCTGCACCAGGTCGTAGACCTGGATGACGCGGTTGAGGTTGACCGGGCCGTTGATGCGGTAGACCGCGTTCTCGGTCAGATCGAAATTCTCCAGCAGCGGGCGCACGATGTCGTCCGGGCACTGCTCGGCGATCTCCAGCCGCACCGCTCGCAGGTAGCCGCGGCCGACCAGTTCGTCGCGCAGTGCCAGGGCGATGTTGTCGACCTCTTCCTCGTCCACCAGCAGTTCGGAGTTGCGGGTGACGCGGAACTGGTAGGCGCCCTTGACCTGCATGCCCGGGAACAGTTCATCGACGAAGGCCGACAGCACGGCGGACAGGAACACGAAGTCGTGCTTGCCGCCGGATACTTCCTCCGGGATCTGGATGATGCGCGGCAGCGAGCGTGGTGCGCGCACGATCGCCAGGTGTCCCTCTCGGCCGAACGCGTCCTTGCCCTTTAGCACGACGACGATGTTGAGCGACTTGTTGAGTATCTTCGGGAACGGGTGCGCCGGATCGAGTCCCAGCGGCGACAGCACCGGCATGATCTCGTCCTGGAAGTACTGGCGCAGCCACTGCGTCTGCGGGTCGGTCCAGGCATCGCGGGCGAGCACCCGCACGCCGGCTTCGCCCAGCGCAGGCCGCAGCACCTGGTTCCAGCATTCGTACTGCGCTTGCACCAGTTCGGCGGCGCGGTCGTGGATGCGCGCCAGCACCGTCGCCGGCGAAAGCCCGTCGGGGCCCGCGGCCAGGCCCAGGTCCTGGGCGTGGCGCATCGTGCCGGCGCGGATCTCGAAGAATTCGTCGAGGTTGGTGCAGGAGATGCACAGATACCGCAGGCGCTCCAGCAATGGCACCTGCGGATCCTGCGCCTGCGCCAGCACGCGGAAGTTGAAGTCGAGCTGGCCCAGTTCCCGATTGAAATAGAGCGCGCTGTCGCGCAGCGGGTCGGTGTCGGTGAGCGCCTCGATCTGGGCGTTCATCGGGGACACGTTCTGGGGAAGCGCGTTCTTGGAGAGCACGTTCTTGGATAGCGCGGTCATGGCAGTGCTTCGAGAGTATCGGCAAAGCCGTGATCGCGCTGGCGTACGCGCTCGGCGCCGAAATGGCAGGAGAACGTGCTGCCGCGGCCGACTTCGCTGGCGATCTCCAGCCGGGCCTGGTGCAGGTGCAGCACATGTTTGACGATGGACAGGCCCAGGCCGGTGCCCCCGCTTTCACGGGAGCGGCTGGTGGATACCCGGTAAAAGCGTTCGGTCACGCGCGGCAGATGCGCGGCGGGAATTCCGTAACCGCTGTCGATCACCTCCAGCGCGACGCCCTTGTGGTCGGGGCGGAAGCGGATGCGGATCCTGCCGCCGGCGGGCGTGTAGCGCACGGCGTTGCCGACGAGGTTGGAGAAGGCGCTGTGCAGTTCCTTGTTCGAGCCCCACAGGTCGACGCCGGCCTTGTCCTCGATGGTGATGTCGTGGCGTCCCTGGCTCAGCGCTTGGGCCTCGCGGCGCAGGGTAGCGAGCATCGGCGCCATCGCCACGGTCTCCTCGGCGGGCAGGCTGTCCTGCGATTCCAGGCGCGACAGCATCAGCAGGTCCTCGACCAGCTGGGTCATGCGCTGCGACTGCCGCTGCATCTCGGCCAGCATCGGCGCCCAGTCCGGGTGTTCCTGGGGGTCGAGCATGTCGAGATAACCGTGCACGACCGTCAGCGGCGTACGCAGCTCGTGCGAGACGTTGGCGACGAAATCGCGACGCATCTGTTCGAGCTGCAGCAGCCGGCTGACGTCGCGTGCCACCAGCAGCCACAGGTCTTCGGAGTAGGGAATCAGGCGAAGGCTGAGGGTCGCGCCCGGTTGCCACGGCGAAGACACTTCCAGCGGTTCGGCGTTGCGGCCGGTGGCCAGCCAGTGCGCCAGCGTCAGCGGCTGCAACGTCTGCACCAGGGGATGGCCTATATCGCGTGGGTGGTGCAGCCCGAGCAGACCGGTGGCGGCTTCGTTGAACCACTGGATACGCTGGCTGTTGCGCTCGACCACCACGATGGCGTCGGGAAGGGCCGCGGCGGCGGCCCGGTAGGCGCGCAGCATGACGATCAGGCGCTTCTTGCGGCTGCGCATCTCACTCTGGCCGCGATAGAGAAGGCGGTCGAGTTCGTTCCAGATGCCTTCGCCCAGCGGCGGAGACAGCCGCTGGCGAGCGGTCAGGCGGATCAATACGCGGCGCAGCCGCCAGTAATGCCAGGCGACCACGCCGAGCGCGGCCAGCGTGATCACCGGCCAGGGATGACCAACCAGGAAGCCGCCCGCGGCGGCCACGGCCAGGATCATGGCGAGCTGGCCGAGCGTGCGGAACCAGGCGGAACGGGCGCGGGGGGGCATGGGCGAAGTCTATTGAATTGTCATGGGCCGAGGCGGGTTGTGGTGCCCGATTCGGGTTCTGGCTGGCAGGGAGGTGTCCATGGCGCGGGCCGGACGCCGGAAACGTCGGTGCCACGGCCGGTTTGCCGCAGTGGGCAGCCCGCAGCTCCGGCCTCGCGTCACTTGGACTGGCCTCGCCGGAAGAGGGGGCGGGCGACCGGTAGTGCCGTCGCCCGTGAGGCCACTCAGGCCTCGACCGCTGCGGAAAACCGGTAGCCGGCGCCGCGGACCGTCTGGACCATGCCGTCGAGCTGGTGCGGTTCCAGCGTCTTGCGCAGGCGGCGGATATGGACGTCGACGGTGCGTTCTTCGACGTAGACGCTGCCGCCCCAGACGTGGTCGAGCAACTGCGTGCGCGAATAGACGCGATCGGGGTGGGTCATGAAGAAGTGCAACAGCCGGTATTCGGTCGGACCGATCTGCACGGCCTGGTCGCCTGCGGAATATTGGGCGAACACGCGGTGCGCGGCGCCGTCGATCCGCAGCGGGCCCACGCCGACGCTGCCGTCCTCGTCGTCCTCGCGCGAGCGTCGCAGCACGGCGCGGATCCGCGCCAGCAGCTCGCGCGCGGAGAACGGCTTGACCACGTAGTCGTCGACGCCGGCCTCCAGGCCGCCGACGCGGTCGTTCTCTTCGCCGCGCGCGGTCAGCATGATGATCGGGATCTCGCGCGTGAGTTGTTCCTTGCGCCAACGCCGGGCCAGCTCCAGTCCGCTGGTGCCGGGCAGCATCCAGTCGAGCAGGATCAGGTCGGGCACGCGGTCGGCGATGGCCGCCTGCGCTTCCCGCGCGTCGCCGGCATGCACCGGGTCGTACTCGCCCTTGCGCAGCGCAAAGGACACCATGTCGCGGATGGCGGGTTCGTCTTCGACTATGAGAATGCGCTTCTGCACGCGGTCACCGGGGGAGGAAAACAGGAGGGAGCCTGGAAGCCGCGCCAGTACACTACCGTTTTATGACAGGGTCGTTACACGCCCTTCGTGGTCGCATATGCGGCCTCCAGGTGACCAACTTCACTCCCGGCGCAGGTCCTCGTCGCGGATGCCCTGGCGCCTGAGCTCCAGGACCGTCGGCGTGATCGCGTCGATGCGGGCCTCGATGCGGGCGCGTGCGTAGTAGTCCAGATCCGAGCGCTTCTTCAGTGTGTTCAGCTGGACCAGGGCCTGTTCGGGCCTGCCATTCAGGTAGGCCGCCTCGGCGAAGGCCTCGCCGGCCCGGACCGGGTCGCCACCGATCTCGCAGGCGCGTGCGAACAACTGCTGGAATTCCGGATCACCGGTCGACCGGCTTGCCAGAGGGCGCAGCACCGCCTGAGCGCGCTTGCCGGCGGCGGCGCTGTCGCGTTCGACCAGGGCACGCGCATAGGTCAGCACCACCGCGCGATTGCTAGGCATCTGCCGAACCAGGGCTTCGAAGCGGCTGTCGGCCGAGGCGGCCTTGCCGCTCCGGGATTCCGCCTCCGCCAGCGCCAGCGTCAGCCACATATCGCCCGGACGCTTGGCCAGCAGTTCCGAGAACGTGCCGGCGGCGACCGTCGCCTCGCCGGTCAGCAGGCGCGCCACGGCCTGCCCGTAGCGCTGTGCGTCGTCGAGCTTGCCATTGCCGGCGAGGCGTTCGTATTCGCGCAGCGCATCGCGCGGACTGTCGGCGCTGAGCACGCGCAGGCGCTCACGGGCCAGGTCGAACTGGCCGGTGCCTCCGGTGTCGATGGTCGAGGCAAGACTCGCCGCCAGATTGCCGGGGATGAGTGGGTTCTGCGTGTTTTCGCTCGCCGAGTATTGGGGTTTGGCCGAGGACTCGCGCCGACACTGGGCCGGACCGTCGGGATCGCGCACGCACACTTCGCTGGTGCCTGACTCGCGCCGCAGCTGCTCGGCGCGCTCCTTGGCTTCGGTGATGCGCGTGATGGTGACCGGGTGGGTCATCAGCCAGTCGGGCGCCTCGCCCCAGTAGTTGGCGGCATTGGCGCGCGAGCGACCCTGCATCAGGATGAAAAAGTCCGCCATGGCGGTCGGGTCGTAATGGCTGCGCGCCAGCGTCTGGATGCCGAGGCGGTCGGCTTCGGACTCGTTGGAGCGCGTGTAATTGATCTGGCGCTGCTGCATCAGGCCCATCGCCGATACCATCGCAGCCTGCGAGGCGTTGTCGCCCGAATCGCCGCCGGCCGCCTGCGCGGCGACGATCGCGCCGAGCATCGCCAGAAGGATAGGCAACTGGTCGCGCTGGGCGCGCTCGACGCCGCGCAGCACGTGATCCTGGGTGACGTGCGCGATTTCGTGCGACAGCACGCCGGCGACCTCGTCCTCGCGTTCCGCGGCCAGCACCAGCCCGGAGTTCACGCCGACATAGCCGCCCAGCGTGGCGAAGGCGTTGATCTGCCGCTCGCGCAGCATGAAGAAAGTGAAAGGCTGGCGCGGCCGGTCGCTGTTGGTCGCCAGGCGCGTACCGAGCGTGTCCAGCCAACTGTCGATCAGCGGGTCTTCGAGGATGTAGTTGTAGTGGCGCAACTGCGCCAGCATCATCCCGCCGTACTCTGCCTGCTGGGCCGGCGTCAGCAGTTCGTTGGCGGAGGAGCCGATGTCCGGCAGCCGGGTGTCCTGCGCAGGTGCACAGACGCTGGCAACGGCCAGGGTGATGGCGGTAGTGAGCAGGGCGATGCGTCGCAAGTGGAGCGTCCTCGTTTGGACTCGTTTGGACTCTTGGTCTGGTTCGCCAGTCCGGACGCAACCGATTGCAGAATGCGGCCGGGTGATGCCGTCCGGGTGAATCGACGGTTAATCCTGCCCCCTTTTGGCGCCCAAGTCGCGTCCCAGGCATCCCAGTGTTCTGCAGATGGAGTGGAAATGGTCGCAGCCTGGTCCCATATTTCGAGCACTGCCGGGTTCGACCGCGGCACCGTCCATGAGTTTCCTGTCGGAGAGAGCGTTTTGAGCGAGCCAACCCCGGCGGTCCCCGGGATCGTCATATACACCACCGCGATCTGCCCTTATTGCGTCGCGGCCAAGAATTTCCTCAAGAGCAAGGGCCAGGCGTGGACCGAGGTGCGCATCGACCTAGACCCGGTCGAGCGCGAGAAGATGGTGGCGCGTGCCAGGCGCACGAGCGTGCCGCAGATCTTCATTGGCGACACCCATGTCGGCGGCTACGACGACATGATCGCGCTGCATCGGCAGGGCGGGCTTGATCCGCTGCTTTCCGGCGCGTAAGTGAGGCCCGCGCGCTTATCCCAATACCTTCCGCGGATAGCGGTTCGGTTTCTTCCCATATCGATCGGCGGAGCCGGCTCCGCCCCCGGAGTTTGCAAATGAGTGATGAAAGCGGCGACGACCGAATCAAGCAGTTCACCGATTTCCGCAAGCGCATGAACGAACGCATCCTGGCCGAGCCGAATCAGGTCGTGCGCCGCTTCTTCGCGCTCGACACGCAGACCTACCAGGCCGGCGCGCTCGACGTGAAGACCAAGGAACTGCTGGGGCTGGTCGCGTCGATGGTGCTGCGCTGCGACGACTGCATCAGCTACCACGTCGCCCAGTGCAAGGAAGCCGGCGTCAACCGCGACGAGATGTTCGAGGCGTTCTCGGTGGGCCTGGTGGTCGGCGGTTCCATCGTGATTCCCCACCTTCGTCGCGCGGTCGACTTCCTGGACAAGCTGGAGCAGGGCGAGGTCGCCACGCCCGATGCGCACGACCACGGTTGAGGCGAGCATCCAGGGTGAAACCGAAGGGCGCGACGATGTCGCGCCCTTTGCTTTTTTAGTCGGCTCAATGGTTTACGGCCCAAGAATGAGTCGCCGGTGAACCTGATCGCCTGCAGGCTGTGACCGGTTCCGGCATAATTCGCCGGTTAACCATCCGGCGCCGTACTCACGATCTGGCGCCCATCAGCTGGAAGAATCTTTAATGACGCAGACGATTACGGTCATCCGTGGCGACGGCATCGGCCCGGAAATCATGGACGCCACCTTGCACGTGCTCGACTCGATGAACCTCGGGTTGCAGTACGAATTCGCCGATGCCGGCCTGGCAGCCCTGGAAAAACAGGGCGAACTGCTGCCGCAGGCCACGATGGACTCGATCCGCAAGAACCGTATCGCGCTCAAGAGCCCGCTGACCACGCCGGTGGGCGAGGGCTTCAGCTCGATCAACGTCGAACTGCGCAAGCGCTTCGACCTGTACGCCAACGTGCGTCCGGCCAAATCGTTCCCCAACACCAAGTCGCGCTTCCCGTCGGGCGTGGATCTGATCACGGTCCGCGAAAACACCGAAGGCGCCTACATCGGCGAGGGCCAGGCATTGTCGGCCGATGGCGAAGTCGCCACGCTGACGCAGAGGGTCACCCGCCGCGGTTCCGAGCGCATCGTCCGTTATGCCTTCGACCTGGCCCGCCGAATCGGTCGCAAGAAGGTCACCATCGTCCACAAGGCGAACATCCTGAAGTCCACGTCGGGCCTGTTCCTGAAGACCGCGCGCGCGGTGGCGGCCGAGTATCCGGACATCGAGTGCAACGAGATGATCGTGGACAACACCTGCATGCAGTTGGTGATGCGTCCGGAGCAGTTCGACGTCATCGTCACCACCAACCTGTTCGGCGACATCATCTCCGACCTGTGTGCCGGCCTGGTCGGCGGCCTCGGCCTGGCGCCGGGCGCCAACATCGGCACCGACGCGGCGATCTTCGAGGCCGTGCACGGTACCGCGCCGGACATCGCCGGACAGGGCAAGGCCAACCCCTGCGCGCTGCTGCTCGGCGCCGCGCAGATGCTCGATCATCTGGGCATGCCGGAGAAGGCGGCCAAGCTCCGCGCGGCGATCATCGCCACGCTGGAAGCCAAGGACTCGCTGACCCCGGATCTGGGCGGTACCGGCAACACGATGTCGTTCGCCAAGGCAATCGCCAGCCGCATCTGACGGGTTCGCCCGGGATAACGAACGGAGTCGGGGCGCCTGCGGGCGCCCCGTTTCGTTTAGCCCGGCATTGACTGGGCAGCCGGGGACCCGCTGAATTGGCGGCAACGATGCGGCCACAGAGTTCCGGCGATGGCGCTCGACAAGGTCGATGCTGCACTGCAAAATCGGCGTAATTATTTCTTCATGCGGATGGAAGGATGAATGAGTCGCCGGCCGCCGGTGTCGGCATCAGGCCGAGCGCACTGGCGCTGACCCCGTTGCTGCTCTTCCTGGCCCTGTTCTTCGGGGCAGGGATGTATTTCACCTACGTCCTGGGCCATGACGACGGCTTCTATCAGCTGAAGGCGCCCGTCGCGATCCTGCCTGCGCTGGCGCTGGCGGCGTACATCGCCTGGCGTCGCGGACTGAAGCCGCTGGAGACGCTGCTGTCCGGCATGGGCGATCACAACGTGGTGCTGATGTGCCTGATCTTCCTGCTGGCCGGCGGTTTCGTGGAGGTCTCCAAGGCCATCGGCGCGGTCGACGCGATCGTCGTGCTGGGCGTGGGCAATGTGCACCCAGCATTGCTGCTGCCGGGGTTGTTCGTCGTCGCCGGTTTCATCTCCCTGTCGCTGGGCACCTCGATGGGCACGATCGCCGCGGTCGCGCCGATCGCGCTCGGTGTATCGGATGCATCGGGACTGGATCGCGCGCTGGTGCTGGGCGCGGTGATCGGCGGCGCGACCTTCGGCGACAACCTGTCGGTCATCTCCGACACCGCCATCGTTGCCAGCCGGTCCTTCGGCTGCACGATGCGCGAGAAATTCCGCGAGAACCTCAAGCTGGCGCTGCCGGCCGCGTTGCTGACCCTGGTCGTACTCGGCTTCGTCGGCGACACCGAACCGGTGCAGGCACTCGAACCGGTATCCCCGTGGCTGATCCTGCCGTACCTGATCGTGCTCGGCCTGGCCTTGGCCGGCGTCGACGTGATCATCGTGCTGGGCATTGGCCTGGTGATGGCAGGCGTGTTCGGCGCGATCTTCGCCGATGGCTACAGCATCGCCGCGTACGCCGACCAGGTGTGGCTAGGCTTCGAGAGCATGGTCGAGATCACCCTGCTGTCGCTGCTGGTGGGCGGCCTCGGTGCGCTGATGAAAGCCACCGGCGGCCTGGCCTGGCTGGCGGCGGTCATCGATCGCTTCGCCCGCGGCCACAAGAGCCGCCGCGCCGGCGAAGTGAGTATCGCAACGCTGTCGGCGGCAACGGATGTATTTACCGCCAACAACACGGTGGCGATCCTGATCAGCGGCGGACTGGCCCGCGACATTGCCCAGCAGCACGGCGTGCCGCCGGCGCGGGCGGCGAGCGTGATGGACATCTTCGCGTGCGTTACCCAAGGCGTACTGCCGTACGGCGCTCAGATACTGCTGGCCGCTTCGCTGGGCAAGGTGTCTGCGTTCGCGCTGGTGGGGCAGGTGCACTACAGCTGGCTGCTGGGTGCGGTCACCATCGTTGCCATGTTGTGGTCGGCGCGCGGCCAGCGCGCGCGGACGGCGGTGCCGGAAGCGGTCTGAACGCCACATCCGCAAATACGAAGGGCGCGGATCGCTCCGCGCCCTTCGCTTATCCGGAGCCAGGACAGCTCAGTCGCGCGACTGCAGCTTGGCCAGCAGGCGCAGGAATTCGACGTACAGCCACACCAGCGTGACCATCAGGCCGAACGCGCCGTACCACTCCATGTACTTGGGAGCGTTCTGCTCGACGCCGCTCTCGATGAAGTCGAAGTCCAGCACCAGGTTCAATGCCGCGATCACCACGACGAACAAGCTGAAGCCGATGCCGATCAGACCGGATTCGTGGATGTAGGGGATGCGGATGCCGAACATCCCCAGGCCCATCGTGACCAGGTAGAGCAGGGCGATTCCGCCGGTGGCGGCGACCACGCCCAGCTTGAAGTTTTCGGTCGCGCGGATCAGGCCCGATCGATAGGCGAACAGCAGCGCGAACATCGTGCCGAACGTCAGCATCACTGCCTGCAGCACGATGCCTTCGTAGAGGTGGTTGTACATGGCCGAGATGGCGCCGAGGAAAAAACCTTCGACCAGCGCATACAGCGGCGCGGTAACTGGAGCCCATGCTGGCTTGAACGTGGTGATCAACGCCAATACCAGTCCACCGATCGCGCCGCCCCACACATAGGGGCCGGCGCCCACGGCGCCGTCGGCGGTGAACTGGATCTGGCTCCAGGCGAAGGTGGCGGTGAT
Source organism: Lysobacter niastensis (assembly GCF_031457115.1). Lineage (GTDB taxonomy): Bacteria > Pseudomonadota > Gammaproteobacteria > Xanthomonadales > Xanthomonadaceae > Lysobacter_J > Lysobacter_J niastensis_A. Next base: position 125,280 of record NZ_JAVDVY010000004.1, on the reverse strand, counting down.
CACGCACAGCAACAGCAACAGACCGGTCTTGTTGACCGTGCCGGTGAGCGTCATGGCATCGCCGTCGCGGCGGACTACCGTTCCGCTACCCAGATCCAGAAACGTCGTCTCCTTCAATGCCGGATTACCGCTGCGCATGACTTCTCCTTGGCCGGTGGTGGGTGCTTGGGACGCTCCGAGCATACACAGCCGGCCACCAGAGCCCGAGCGGCGGCCAGCGAAAACCACGGAGCAGGTGGGGCAAGGGGAGCGGACGGTGGACAGGCGGAGGGTGGATAGGTGGCCGCGGAGAGGGTTTGCCCCTGTTCTGCACGCATTCCATTCACTTCCGCATTGACAGGCGTGCGCCCGCCAACCAAACTATCCGACCTTTCGCGGCGTTGGCGCGCAACGAAAGTCCCGGAAAGTTTCAAATCGGGGTATAGCTCAGCCTGGTAGAGCGCCAGCTTTGGGAGCTGGATGTCGTGGGTTCGAATCCCTCTGCCCCGACCATGTCGACTCCAGGCGACGGTAGTCAGCGGTGTCTCGGTTAAGATGAACGCTGGCGCCCGTAGCTCAACCGGATAGAGCACCGGCCTTCTAAGCCGGTGGTTGTGGGTTCGAGTCCCGCCGGGCGCGCCACAGCTTTTGCGATACTAGTTTTGCGTTTTATGGTGGCTGTAGCTCAGTTGGTTAGAGTACTGGATTGTGATTCCAGATGTCGGGGGTTCGAGTCCCCTCAGCCACCCCAGATTGTTGGCGAAGTTATTTTTTATTGTTATAGTTTCGCTTCTAGTTGTTCCGGGCCGTTAGCTCAGTTGGTAGAGCAGTTGACTCTTAATCAATAGGTCCAAGGTTCGAATCCTTGACGGCCCACCAATCCGGAAAAGCACCTGGTCCGCCAGGTGCTTTTTTCTTTTCCGGAGCCGGCTCTAGAATGCCGGCGCAACGATGTCTCGACGCTTGCGAAAGTGGCGGAATTGGTAGACGCACTGGATTTAGGTTCCAGCGGGTAACCCCGTGAGGGTTCGAGTCCCTCCTTTCGCACCACCGGCCGCGCCGCGGCCCGGTTTTCCTCGCCCCGGACGCTGGCGGCCCGGGCCGTAATCGGCGAAACTATTGCGTTCCGCTGGCCGGCGGCGATGCGTCGTGCCCGGCCTGCGGTCTGACAGGTCAATCAAACATCGTGCCGCGGCCGAATGCCGTGGTGGCAGGAGTGGATATGCAAGTTTCGGTCGAATCGCTCGGTAACCTCGAACGCCGTATGACCTTCAGCCTCCCGGCGGATCGCCTGGAAGCCGTCGTCGGCGGCCGCCTGCGCGAGATCGCGCGCGGCGCCAAGATCAAGGGCTTCCGTCCTGGCAAGGTGCCGGCCAAGGTCATCGAGCAGCGCTTCGGCCCGCAGGTCCGCGCCGAAGTGCTGGACGGCCTGCTGCGCGAAGGCTTCACCAATGCCGTGCGCCAGGAATCGCTGCACATTGCCGGCAGCCCGCAGATCGAGCCGGTGTCGGCATCGGAAGGCGAGCTGGCGTACGTGGCCACCTTCGAGGTGGTACCGGACTTCGGCGACATCGACGTCGCCAAGCTCAACGTGATCCGTAACACCGCCGAGGTCGGCGATGCCGACATCGACGCGATGATCGACAACCTGCGCCTGCAGCGCCGCACCTGGAACCCGGTGGAGCGTGAGGCGGCCACGGGCGATGCGGTCGAGATCGAGACCTGGTCGCAGGTCGGTGAAGAGCGCCTGCCGGCGGAAGGTGTCGAGCGCGGTGCCACCGCGATCGGTTCCGGCGCGATGTTCCCGGCGATCGAGTCGGCGCTGGTCGGCATGAAGTCCGGCGACGATAAGCAGGTCGAGATCGAATTCCCGGCCGATTGGCGCGTGCCGCAGTTCGCCGGCCGCAAGGTGCAGGTGCACCTGAAGGCCAACAAGGTGTCCGAGCCGGTCCTGCCGGAGGTCGACGCCGCCTTCATCAAGAGCTTCGGCGTGCGCAGCGGCGATGCCGAGCAGTTCCGCGCAGACATCCGCAGCAACCTCGAGCGCGAGCTGAAGGGTGCGCTGATGACGCGTCTGCGTCGCGAGGTCGGCGAGCAACTGATCGCCTCTTACTCGAACGTGGAAATGCCGCCCCGGCTGGTCGAGAACGAGGCCCGCGACATGGCCCGCCAGACCATCGAGCAGGCCCGTCGCCAGGGTCGCGCGATCGGCGAGATCCCGGCCGACGCACACCAGGGCTTCATGGACCCGGCCCGCAAGCGCGTGTTGGTCGGCCTGCTGGTTGGCGAGATCGCGCGTCGCAACCAGCTGACGCTGGACCCGCGCCGCGTCACCGAGACCCTCAACCTGATCGCTTCGACCTACGAAGAGCCGCAGCAGGTAATCGAGCTGTATCGCAACGACCAGCAGCTGATGTCCGGCCTGCAGGCCCGGGTGATGGAAGAGCAGGTGATCGACTGGATCGCCGAGCGCGCCCAGCACACCGAGCAGCCGCTGTCGTTCAACGAGGCGATTCGCCAGTAAGCGTCGCCAGCAGAGGCCTCGCCAGATGCACCGCCGGCAACCGGCGGTGCATGACTAGCCGTCCGCCCCTTGCGCTCCGGCGCGGATGGCCCCAATTTGAGCGGACCGCGCTGCCAGCCAGCGCCCAGATAGTTTCCCAGGTGCCGCCCGATGGATAACCGAACCCAAGCCCTGAATCTCGTGCCGATGGTGGTCGAACAGACCAGCCGTGGCGAGCGCGCCTATGACATCTATTCGCGCCTGTTGAAGGAGCGGGTGATCTTCCTGGTGGGGCCGATCGACGACCACGTCGCCAACGTGATCGTGGCGCAGATGCTGTTCCTGGAGGCCGAGAACCCCGAGAAGGACATCAGCCTGTACATCAACTCGCCGGGTGGCATCGTCACCGCCGGCATGGCGATCTACGACACCATGCAGTACATCAAGCCGGATGTGAGCACGATCTGCGTCGGCCAGGCCGCCTCGATGGGCGCCCTGCTGCTGGCCGCCGGCGCCAAGGGCAAGCGCTACGCGCTGCCGAACTCGCGCGTGATGATCCACCAGCCGCTGGGCGGCTTCCAGGGCCAGGCCACGGACATCGACATCCATGCCCGCGAGATCCTGACCCTGCGCCAGCGCCTCAACGAAGTGCTGTCCAAGCACACCGGCCAGGCGCTGGAGACGATCGCCCGCGACACCGAGCGCGACAACTTCAAGAGCGCCGAGGCGGCACGCGAATACGGCCTGGTTGACCAGGTCTTGGAACGCCGCCCGGAAGATTCCATCCAGTCGGTCTGAACTGATCTGACTAACTCATTGAAAATAAATAAAGTATTGCTCAGCATCCGGTCTGCAGGACAGGCCGGATCGCTGTGTTATTCTCGGGCCGTAGCACCTGAACGCGATTTTTCACGCGTTCGCGACACCAGCACCATTTGGGCACAAGCATGAGCGACGACCGACAGGGCCGCAGTACCGGCGACAGCAACAAGATTCTCTACTGCTCGTTCTGCGGGAAGAGCCAGCACGAGGTCCGCAAGCTGATCGCGGGCCCCAGCGTCTTCATCTGCGACGAGTGCGTCGAGCTGTGCAACGACATCATCCGCGAGGAGCTCGAGGAGAAGGCGCAGTCGGCCCGTAGCCACCTGCCCAAGCCGCGCGAGATCCTCGAGGTGCTGGATCAGTACGTGATCGGCCAGCAGCGCGCCAAGCGCACGCTTGCGGTCGCCGTGTACAACCATTACAAGCGCATCGAGAGCCGGCAGAAGAACGACGACGTCGAACTGGCGAAGTCGAACATCCTGCTGGTCGGCCCGACCGGTTCGGGCAAGACGCTGCTGGCCGAGACGCTGGCGCGCCTGCTCAACGTGCCCTTCACGATGGCCGATGCCACCACGCTGACCGAAGCCGGCTATGTCGGCGAGGACGTGGAAAACATCATCCAGAAGCTGCTGCAGAAGTGCGACTACGACGTCGAGAAGGCGCAGCAAGGCATCGTCTACATCGACGAGATCGACAAGATCTCGCGCAAGAGCGACAACCCGTCGATCACCCGCGACGTATCCGGCGAAGGCGTGCAGCAGGCGCTGCTGAAGCTGATCGAAGGCACCGTCGCCAGCGTGCCGCCGCAGGGCGGTCGCAAGCACCCGCAGCAGGAGTTCCTGCAGGTCGATACCCGCAACATCCTGTTCATCGTCGGCGGCGCGTTCGCAGGCCTGGAGAAGATCATCCAGCAGCGCAGCACCGAGGCCGGCGGGATTGGTTTTGGCGCCAAGGTCAAGAGCAGCGAGCGCAAGAGCGACGTGGGCAAGGTGCTGGCGGAAGTCGAGCCGGAGGACCTGATCAAGTTCGGCCTGATCCCCGAGTTCGTCGGTCGCCTGCCGGTGGTCGCCACGCTCGAGGAACTCGACGAGCCCGCCCTGATCAGGATCCTCACCGAGCCGAAGAACGCCATCACCAAGCAGTTCAAGAAGCTGTTCGAGATGGAGGGTGTCGAGCTGGAGTTCCGCCAGGACGCGCTGGCCGCCATCGCCCGCAAGGCGCTCAAGCGCAAGACCGGCGCGCGCGGCCTGCGCACGATCGTCGAGGCCGTGCTGCTGGACACGATGTACGAGCTGCCCTCGCTGGAGAACGTCAGCAAGGTGGTCGTCGATGAGTCGGTGATCGACCACAAGACCGAGCCTTACCTGATCTATCAGACGCCCCCGGCGACGCCGAAGGTCGCTTCCGCGGAGTGATCCGCGCGCAACCTGAACAGCCCCTCACGGGCCACCTGCGAAGGTGGCCCGTTTTTGTTTCAAGTGGCTGATTTCGTTGGTCGGAAAGGGCTGCGCCGCGCACTTTGCGTGACTGTCGCTTGCATCCTTTCGCGCCGGACCCCATAACCGACGCCATGGGTCCAGCGCCCACGCCTTCCGGGCCTCGGGGCCCGACCACCGTTTTCCGGAGCATCCCCCATGACCGATCCCACCGAAACGCTCGACCTGCCGGTGCTGCCGCTGCGTGACGTCGTCGTATTCCCGCACATGGTCATCCCGCTGTTCGTCGGCCGCGACAAGTCGATCCGCGCCCTGGACCTGGCCATGGAATCCGACAAGCGCATCCTGCTGGTCGCCCAGCGTTCGGCCGAGACCGACGATCCGGGCGCCGACGACCTGTATGACGTCGGCACGCTGGCGCAGGTGCTGCAGCTGCTCAAGCTCCCCGACGGAACCATCAAGGTCCTGGTGGAGGGCGTGGCGCGCGTGCAGGTCGATAAGGTGACCGAACGCGACGGCGTGCTGGCAGGGCAGGCCAACGTGGTCGAGCCGGTGGTCGACCGCGAGCAGCGCGAGATCGAGGCGATCATGCGCTCGCTGATGAGCCTGTTCGAGCAGTACGTCAAGACCAACCGCAAGCTGCCGCCCGAGCTGATGCAGACTTTGTCCGGCATCGACGAGCCGGGGCGCCTGGCCGACACCATCGCCGCGCACCTGGGCGTGCGCATCGGCGACAAGCAGAAGCTGCTGGAGACGCACGCCATCGGTGCGCGCCTGGAGCAGTTGGTCGGTCTGGTCGATGGCGAGATCGACGTGCAGCAGTTGGAGAAGCGCATCCGCGGCCGAGTGAAGTCGCAGATGGAGAAGAGCCAGCGCGAGTACTACCTCAACGAACAGATGAAGGCGATCCAGAAGGAGCTGGGCGAGATCGACGATGCGCCGAACGACATCGACGAGCTGGCCCGCAAGATCGCCGAGGCCGGCATGCCCAAGCCGGTGGAGACCAAGGCCCGCTCCGAGCTCAACAAGCTCAAGCAGATGTCGCCGATGTCGGCCGAAGCTGCGGTCGTGCGCAATTACCTCGACTGGCTGCTGGGCGTGCCGTGGAAGAAGCGCACGAAGGTGCGCAAGGACCTCAAGGCCGCGCAGGACGTGCTCGATGCCGACCATTTCGGCCTGGAGAAGGTCAAGGAACGCATCCTTGAATACCTCGCCGTGCAATCGCGCGTGAAGCAGATGAAGGGCCCGATCCTGTGCCTGGTCGGACCGCCGGGCGTGGGCAAGACCTCGCTGGGCCAGTCGATCGCAAAGGCGACCAACCGCAAGTTCGTGCGCATGTCGCTGGGCGGCGTGCGCGACGAGGCCGAGATCCGTGGGCATCGTCGCACCTATGTCGGTTCGATGCCGGGCCGCATCGTGCAGAACCTCAACAAGGTCGGCAGCAAGAACGCGTTGTTCATGCTCGACGAGATCGACAAGATGTCGATGGACTTCCGCGGCGACCCGTCATCGGCGCTGCTGGAAGTGCTGGATCCCGAGCAGAACAACTCCTTCAACGACCATTATCTCGAAGTCGATCTCGACTTGAGCGAAGTGATGTTCGTGGCGACCTCAAATTCGCTGAACATTCCGGGTCCGCTGCTGGATCGAATGGAAGTCATCCGCCTCCCGGGATACACCGAGGAGGAGAAGCTCAACATCGCCATGCGTTATCTGCTGCCCAAGCAGATCAAGGCCAACGGCCTGAAGCCGGAAGAGCTGAAGGTGGCCGAGGGCGCGGTGCGCGACATCGTGCGCTACTACACCCGCGAGTCGGGCGTGCGCAGCCTGGAGCGCGAGATCTCCAAGATCTGCCGCAAGGTCGTCAAGGAACTCGCACTGGCCGGCCCGAAGAAGAAGGGCAAGGAAGGCATGGTCAACGTCACGTCGAAGAATCTCGACAAGTACCTGGGCGTGCGTCGTTTTGATTTCGGTCGCGCCGAGGAGCAGAGCGAGATCGGCCTGGTCACGGGCCTTGCGTGGACCGAGGTAGGCGGCGATCTGTTGCAGATCGAATCGACGCTGGTGCCGGGCAAGGGACAATTGCTGCTGACCGGTCAGCTCGGCGACGTGATGAAGGAGTCCGCTTCGGCGGCGTTGTCGGTAGTGCGTGCGCGTACCGAATCGTTGGGCATCGATCTGGACTTCCTGACCAAGCACGACGTGCATGTGCACGTGCCCGAAGGCGCGACGCCCAAGGACGGTCCCAGCGCCGGCATCGCGATGGCCACTGCACTGGTTTCGATGCTGACGAAGAATCCGGTCAAAGCCGATGTGGCCATGACCGGTGAAATCACGCTGCGCGGCCGCGTACTGCCTATCGGCGGTTTGAAGGAGAAACTGCTGGCGGCGCTGCGTGGCGGCATCCGCACGGTCATCATTCCCGAGGAAAACCGCAAGGACCTGACCGATCTTCCCAAGAGCGTGACGCAGGGATTGAAGATCGTGCCGGCCAAGTGGATCGACGAAGTGCTTGATATCGCGCTGGAACGCCCGCTCACGCCGTTGCCGTCACCAGCACAGGGTGGGGATCGTCCGGTGCGGGAAGACGGCCAGACAGCCACTGAGGCCGGCTTCAAGCACTGACCACAACCACGTCTGAAGTTGACTCGCAAAGTCACGCAAGCGGCTGAAAGGCCCGTCATTACTAGCTTTCCGGCTTGCGCCTAAAAAATGCGACTGGTATAACGACCGCGACCGCGCTGCCGAATCATGATTCGTGCCAGCGCGGCAAGGTCGATCGGAACGCCATGCGAACGCGCAGGTGCGTCCGATTCTCAGAACCGCGGTAACCATCCGCACATGGAGTCAATACGAATGAATAAGGCCGATTTTGTTGCTGCCGTCGCCGAAGCCGCAGAGCTGTCGAAGACCGACGCTGCCAATGCGGTGGATGCCGTGATCAGCACGATCACCAAGGCGCTGAAGAAGGGCGACACCGTCACGCTGGTGGGCTTCGGTACGTTCCAGGTCCGCAAGCGCGCCGCGCGCCAGGGTCGCAACCCGAAGACCGGCGACACCATCAAGATCAAGGCCTCGAAGAATCCGGCGTTCAAGGCTGGCAAGGCGCTGAAGGATGCCGTAAACTAAGCGACTCGCCGCCGAGGCCTTGGGGTTCAGACCTTCGGGGAATCGGCAGAGGCACCGCAACAAACGGGTGCTTAGCTCAGCGGTAGAGCGTCTCCTTTACACGGAGAGGGTCGGGGGTTCGAAACCCTCAGCACCCACCATCAGGCACCCAGTGGGTTGTTTGAAAAGTTTCAAAGCGCGGAGTGGTAGTTCAGTCGGTTAGAATGCTGGCCTGTCACGCCGGAGGTCGCGGGTTCGAGTCCCGTCCACTCCGCCAGTTTCGCCAAAGGCGCCGGAAACGGCGCCTTTGTTTTACAATAGATGAGGGTGCCGAATTGGCCACAAGGCCGGGTTCGATGCCAACAGTTGAAAGCGCGGAGTGGTAGTTCAGTCGGTTAGAATGCTGGCCTGTCACGCCGGAGGTCGCGGGTTCGAGTCCCGTCCACTCCGCCACTTTTTTCGAAGGCGCCGGCAACGGCGCCTTTCTTTTTGCCGGCTCCCCCACGGCTCTCTTTTCAGGGTGGCCAAGCCAGTTCACTGGCCCTGTTTTCCGCCACCCTCCCGGCGACAACGGTCCCGCGGAAGCGCGTACACTGTCCGGCTTCAAATCGACGCGTCTTTCGGACATGCTGCAGAAACTTCGCGACAAGACCTCGGGCTGGATCGCCACGGTGATCCTGGGCCTGCTGATCGTTCCCTTTGCCTTTGTCGGCATCGAGCAGTATCTCGGTCAGCGAACCGACACCTCGGTGGCGAGCATCACGGCGCCCCCGTCGTGGTGGTCGTCGGCACCCGCCTGGTGGCCGGTGTCGGTGTTCTGGTCGCACGACAAGATCGAGACCGACGAATTCCGCGCCCGCTTCGAACAGGAGCGCCAGCGCGCCCGCGCGCAGCAGGGTGAGGCGTTCGACGCCCGCGCGTTCGAAAACGTGGAGAACAAGCGCGCGATCCTGGATCTCCTGATCGACCAGCGCATCCAGCAGATGGCGGCCCGGAGCGGTGGTCTGCGTGTCAGCGATGCGATGGTGATCCGGACCATCCAGGACATTCCCGCATTCCAGGTGGATGGCAAGTTCGATCCCCAGCGCTACCAGTTGGCCCTGGCCTCGCAGGTGCCGGCGCAGTCGCCACGGAACTTCGAAAGGCTGGTGCGTGAAGGCTTGCAGCAGGCGCTGGTGCCCACCGGTATCGCATCGAGCAACTTCGTCACGGCCGGCGAGATGGACCGCCTCATCAGGCTGATGGGCGAGCAGCGCGACGTCACCATGCTGACCCTGCCTGCGACCGCAGTCGACACCGCGCCGGTCAGCGACGCACAGATCAAGCAGTGGTACGACAGCCATGTGGCGGACTATCGCGCACCCGAGACGGTGTCGATCGAGTACGTCGAGCTCAACAGCGCCGCCATGCCGCCTCCTCCGCCCGCCGACGAGGCGACGCTGCGCCAGCGCTACGAGAAGGAACAGGCCCGCTTCATCGCACAGGAAGAGCGGCTGGCGTCGCACATCCTCGTGCGTGTCGAGGAAGGCGCCGACGCCGCCGCACAGAAGGCCGCCGAGCAGAAAGCCGCGCAGCTGGCCGCGCAGGCCAAGGCGCCGGGCGCCGATTTTGCGGCGCTTGCCAAGACCAACAGCGACGACACCGGCTCCAAGGCCGCCGGTGGCGACCTGGGCTGGGTCAGCAAGGGCATGATGGTCGGACCGTTCGAGACCGCCCTGTTCGCAATGAAGGCGGGCGAGATCAGTGCGCCGGTCAAGTCCGATTTCGGCTGGCACGTCATCCAGTTGCGCGAGGTGAAGAGCGGCAGCCAGCAGACTTTCGAGCAGGCCCGCGAAGCGCTGGCCCGCGAGCAGGCCGAGGCCGATCGCGAGCGCGCCTTCAATGACCTGTCGAGCCGTCTGGTCGATCTGGTCTACAAGAACCCGTCGTCGCTGGTTCCGGCCGCGCGCGAAGTGAACCTTCCCGTGCAGAAGCTGGGACCGTTCGCCCGCGCCGGCGCGTCCGGCATCGCCGCCACTCCGGCGGTGTTGCGCGCGGCATTCTCCGACTCGCTGATCCAGGACGGCACCGTCAGCGATCCCATCGAGATCGCGCCTGGCCACAGCGTCATGATCCGCGTCGTCGCGCATGCTGCCGAACGCGCATTGCCGCTGGCCCAGGTGCGCGAGAAGGTGACGGCTGCGATCCATGCCGACCGCACCCGCAAGGCCGCGACCAAGGAAGCCGAAACGCTGCTGGCCCGTCTGCGCAGCGGCGAGACGCTGGAAGTCCTGGCGGCTTCGAAGCAGTTGCCGCCGCCGCAGGCGTTGGGCAACGTGCCGCGTGGCGCCCCGGTGCCGGAACCCTCGCAGCCGGATGCGTTCTTCTCCGTGCCCGCGCCGGCCGCAGGCAAGGCGTCGCCGGGCATGGCCGTGCTCAGCCGCGGCGATATCGTGCTGTTCACGGTGAACAAGGTCACTCCGGGCGACGTCAACACGATGCCGCCGGGCCAACGTCAGATGCTGATGCAGCAGGTCGCGCAGATCGGTGGCTCGGACGACGCGGACGCCTTCGTCAAGGCCATGCGCAAGCGCGTCAGGATCAACGTGGTCGAGCGCAACCTCTGACCATCGCGCGGCAGCGCAACGAAAAAGGCCCGGCGGATGCCGGGCCTTTTTTTTGTTTCAGTGATCGAATCCGGATCGACCGGATGCGTTCGGCAACGTTTGCGCTGCGCGCAGCGATTCCGGACGCGCCGGAATCACTCCACGTCGATGCCGGTCATGCCAAGGATGTTGTAGCCGGAGTCGACATAGGTGATCTCACCCGTCACGCCCGCTGCCAGATCCGAGCACAGGAACGCAGCGACATTGCCGACTTGTTCGATGCTGACGGTGCGGCGCAGCGGCGCGTTCTCCTCGACATGGCCGAGGATCTTGCGGAAGCCGGCGATGCCCGCAGCCGCCAGGGTCTTGATCGGGCCGGCGGAAACCGCGTTGACGCGGGTGCCTTCCGGTCCGAGGTTGTAGGCCAGGTAACGCACGGTCGCTTCCAGGCTGGCTTTGGCCACGCCCATGACGTTGTAGCCGGCCAGCGCGCGTTCGGCGCCCAGGTAGCTGAGCGTCAGGATCGAGCCGTTGCGGCCCTTCATCTGCGGACGGGCGGCCTTGGCCATCGCGGCGAGCGAATAGGCGGAGATGTCGTGGGCGACGCCGAAATTCTCGCGGGTCAAGCCATCGAGGAACTGACCGGCGATCGCTTCGCGCGGAGCGTAGGCAATGGCATGGACGAGGATGTCGAAGCCGTCGGTCCAGTGCTTGCCCAGTTCGTCGAAGCAAGCGGCAATCTGATCGTCGCTGGTGACATCCAGCGGGATCACGATGTTGCTGCCGTACTCGGCGGCTGCCTTCTCAACGCGCGACTTGAGCTTCTCGTTCTGGTAGGTGAACGCCAGTTGCGCGCCCTCGCGGTGCATGGCCTCGGCGATGCCGCTGGCGATCGAACGCTCGCTGGCGATACCGGTGATCAGTGCACGCTTGCCTTGCAGAAAACCCATGAGCTCTTCCTCTGATGATGTCGTGACCGCGGCGCGGTCGAGCAAAGGATCTAGTTTAGCCGCCGACAGCGGCTGGATGCTGCGATGCGGCAGCGTAGGGTCAGGGCGTTCCGGTCTTGCCGGGAACGCTGTCGGCCAGGATGTCGAGCGGATCGATCAGCAGGGCCTGGCCAGGACGCAGCACGCTTCCGGCGCGCAGGCCGTTGCGCTGAAGCAATTCGTTGACGCGCAGGCCATAGCGCTGGGCGATGGTCGATGCGGTATCGCCCTGGACCACCGTATGACGTCGTCGCGAGCCGGGTACCTCCACCACCGTACCGGCTGCGGCCGAATCGGTCGCCGTTGCCGTATCGGCCGATCCCATCGCGTCCGCGCGCACCGCCAGCAGCCGCGGCGGCTGGCTGCCGGCCCTGCGGATCCGGCCATCGACGAACACGGGATTGAAGCGCTGAAGCTGTGCCGCGTCCTGGCCGGTGCGACTGGCCCACTCGCCGATGCTGTCGATGCCGACCGGGACGGGCAGGGCCTCCAGGCGTGGCACCGGTCGATCAAGCGCCTGCAGCCATTCTTCCTTGTCGTCCGCCTGCTCCAGCAGGCACGACAAGGCATGCAGCTTGCGTACGTAGGCGTGGGTGATGTCGGACAAGCCGGTCAGCTGCTCGGGCCTGGCCGAGCGGGCGACCTGGCCGTTGCGTTTGAGCGCGCCGAGCACGCGATACTCGCCCGCGTTGTACGCCATCACCGCCAGCCGCCAGTCGCCGGCGAACATGCCGTGCAGGGTCTTGAGGTAACGCACCGCTGCCCGGGTCGAATCGATCGGCGAAAGCCGGCCGTCGTATCCGTTGCGGATCGGTACGTCGTGGTTGCGCGCGGTGATCGCGATCAGCTGCCAAAGTCCGGCGGTGCCGTCAGGGCTGCGCGCACCGGGGCGGTAGCCGCTCTCGATGAACGGAATCAGCGCGTACTCGCTGGGCAGGTGGGATTCGCGCACGGCGGCGACGACATAGCCGAACAGAGGCAGCAGGTCGTCGTCCTCGGAGGCCAGGCGCTTGGGCGCGGTGGAGAAGTGCTGCCGCCAGCGTGGGCTGCTCGCGCCGGGCTCGCACTCCGGATTGGCGAGGCCCTTGCGAAACTCCTCGTAGATCTCGCGGCCGTTGCGGGTCGGCGAGGGGGGCGCGGGCGACTCAGGTTCGACGGAGGCAGCAGGTTCTGCGGCCATGCAGGTCGCGGCCAAGGCCAGCCACAGCCCGGTTACGGCTAAACAGCGCCACCGGCCGGTCATGCGACAAACCCGTCTTTCCAGCGCCGCAGTTCGGCGAAGGCTTCAACGCGGTCTGCCGGCGCGCGCCCGAGGCGTTCGCGGAGCGTGCGCAATACCCCGGAGGCTTCGGTTCGCAGGAACGGATTGGCTGCCTTCTCTTCGCCGAGCGTGGTCGGAAGCGTTGGACGTCCATCGCCTCGAAGCGCCCGCGCCTGTTCGGCCCGTCGCTGCAGTGCCGGATTGTCCGGTTCGACAACCTTGGCGAAGGTCGCGTTGGCCACGGTGTACTCGTGTCCGCAGCACAGCCGGGTGTCGTCGGGCAGGGCCGCCAGCCGCGTCAGGGAGTCCAGCATCTGCTCCGGGCTGCCCTCGAACAGCCGCCCACAGCCCAGGCTGAACAGCGTGTCGCCGCTGAACAGGATCCGGTCGTGCCCGTCGTCCAGCGTATAGGCGATGTGGCTGAGCGTATGGCCGGGGACTTCCATGACGTCGAATCCGTGACCGGCTATTTCGACGTGCTCGCCCTCGCCGACCCGCTGAGTGGCGGTGGTGATGCGATCGTCGTAAGGGGCCACCACCGGCAGGTCCGGCCAGCGTTCGCGCAGCGCGGTGACGCCACCGACGTGATCATGGTGATGATGGGTCAGCAGGATGGCGCCGAGCTCCAGGCCTTCGCCTGCCGCCGCCAGCACCGGTCCGGCCTCGCCGGGATCGACGATGATCGCGCGGCCGCCGTCGGCGACGAGCGCCCAGATGTAGTTGTCGCTGAAGGCGGGAAGGGCCAGTAACGACATCGCGTGACCCTCCTGGGGCTTTCCCTCAGAATCGGGGGGCCCGGGCGACCCGGGCTTTCAGGAAACGCCGCGACGATGCCCGCCTTTGCCCACGGCCGTCAACCCGCCCCCGCCCTGACCTGGTTCGGCAGCGAGGCCGGGCAGGGCGTGCTTGCGGTCGAGGTCGCCGCCATGGCCCGGGTGATCGAGACGGGCCCGCCGCTGCCCTGGGCGTGGTTCGGGTTGCCGGCGGCGGCGCCGCCGGAGCCCGGTCGTCGTGGGCTGTTGTTGCGGCGCCAGGGCACTTCGTTCGAGGGCACGCTGCGCTGCCAGTTGCCACTGCCGCTGGCCAGCGAGTCACTGGGAGCGGTGCTGCTGCAGCACGTACTCGACGACGGCATCCAGGCCCAGCCCCTGCTCGACGAGTGCGAACGCGTTCTGGCTCCGGGCGGGCTGCTTTGGCTGGCCGCGCTGAACCCCTGGAGTCCCTACCGCGCGCGCTGGGCGCGTTCGGGATTGCGCGCGCATGATCCGGGGCGGTGGCAGGCCGCACTGCGCACCGCGGGCTTCGCCAGCGAAGCGGTCAGCCTGCAGTGGCTGGGGCCGCATTGGCGAGTCGCGCACGGCGAGGCCGGGGTCGGCGCGGCGGACCGGCTGCGGGCGGGCGTGGCCCTGGCGGTGTGCAAGCGTGTGCGCTCGCTGATCCCGCCGACGCCCCTGAAACAACTGCGCTGGCAGGCCGGTCGCGTCCCGCTGGCGACGTCGTCCGAACAGATGCGACGTCCTGCCGCCATAATGCGCGAATGACGAAATCCGAAATGAAAGCCGTCGACATCCACACCGACGGCGCCTGCCTGGGCAATCCCGGCCCCGGCGGCTGGGCGGCACTGCTGCGTTACAAGGGGCGCGAACGCGAACTCTCCGGCGGCGAGCCCGACACGACCAACAATCGCATGGAGCTGATGGGCGCGATCATGGCCCTGGAGACGCTCAGCGAGCCGTGCGTGATCGTCTTGCATACCGACTCTCAATACGTCCGCCAGGGGATCACCGAGTGGATCGGCAACTGGGTGCGGCGCGGCTGGAAGACGGCAGGCGGGGACCCGGTCAAGAACCGCGATCTGTGGGAACGGCTGCATGCCGCCTCCCAGCGTCACCGCATCGACTGGAAGTGGGTGAAGGGACATTCCGGCGACCCCGACAACGAGCGCGTCGACGTGCTCGCGCGCATCCAGGCCCAGCGCCTGCGTGATACCGCCACCGTTGCCCGCTGATAATCCTGCCGAGTCCTGGAACCCGATGCGTCAAATCATCCTTGATACCGAAACCACCGGCCTGAGCTGGGAGCGCGGCAACCGAGTGGTCGAAATCGGCTGCGTGGAGTACGTCGAGCGCCGTCCCAGCGGGCGCACCTTCCACGTCTACCTCAAGCCCGACTGCCAGTTCGAGCAGGGCGCGCAGGAAGTCACCGGCCTGACCCTGGAATTCCTCGCCGACAAGCCGGCCTTCGCCGACGTCGCCGAGGAGTTCATCGCCTTCATCGAAGGCGCCGAGCTGATCATTCACAACGCCGCGTTCGACGTCGGCTTCCTCGACAACGAGCTGCGCCTGCTGGGCCCGCAATACGGACGCCTGGCCGATCGCTGTACCGTCGAGGACACCTTGCTGCTGGCGCGCCAGCGTTATCCGGGACAGCGCAACTCCCTCGACGCGCTCTGCAAGCGCCTGGGCGTGGACAACTCGCACCGCCAGTTGCACGGCGCGCTGCTCGACGCCCAGTTGCTGGCGGACGTGTACATCGCGCTGACCTCGGGCCAGGAAGAAATCGGCTTCGGCGCAGAGGGGCAGGACGCCCAGGTCGAGGTCATGCAGTTCAGCAGCATCCCGTCGGCCGCGCGACCGCGCGTGCAGGTGACGATGGATGAGCTGGCAGCACACGAGGCGCGACTGGAGAAATTGCGCAAGAAGGCCGGCAAGTGCGTGTGGGACCAGTACGCTCCGGCGGAAGAGCCCGACGAGATGGCACTCGCCTGATCGACAACGAACGGGCCGTTGATCCCGTTCCCAGCAACTCAGTGGCTGCGCACCAGGATCACGGTGACGTTGTCGGAGCCGCCGCCGTCGAGCGCGGCCGCGACCAGCGTGTCCACGCATTCCTGCGCGCTGCAGTCGCTGTGCGCCAGCACGCGGGCGATGCTGCGGTCGTCGACTTCCTCGGTCAGGCCGTCGCTGCACAGCAGCAACTGCATCCCCGGCTTGAGTTCCCCGGTCATGGTTTCGACGTTGAGGTTGCGCGGGTCGGTGACGCCCAGCGCCTGGGTGACGACATTGCGGTGCGGATGGCTGCGTGCCTGCTCGTGCGTGATTGCGCCGTTGGCGATCAGCTCCTGCACGTAGCTGTGGTCCTGGGACAGCTGGGCCAGGTGGCCGTCGCGCCACAGATAGACGCGGCTGTCGCCGACCCATGCGACCTCGAAGCGGTTGCCGGGCGCGATGCGCGCGGCCACGACCGTGGTGCCCATCGGCAGGGCGTCGTTGCGCCGCTTGGAGGTGCGGATGATTTCCTCGTCGGCGATACGGATCGCCTGGGCAAGCGGCGTGCCGTCGCGGATCTCGCGCACGATTGTCTCGCGCGCCAGCGCGCTTGCGACCTCGCCGTACTCGTGGCCGCCCATGCCATCGGCGACCAGCCACAGACCCAACTCGCTGTCACCGTAATAGGTGTCTTCGTTGAGTTCGCGGCGCAGGCCGACGTGCGTCAGATGTCCGAATTCGATCATGTGTCGAGCAGGCCGGTCGCGTCGTCGGGGCTATTCATGGCGGATAACGGAATCATCGCGGCCGGGCGGCCGCCAGGCAAGGCGGTACTCGCGAGGCTGTCACAGAACGAGCGAAGCATTCCCCATCCCGATGGCCATTGGCCAGGGCGCAGGCAAGAAAAAAGGGCCCATCGGGCCCTTTTCATGTAACTGGCGGAGAGGGAGGGATTCGAACCCTCGGTACGCTATAAACGTACGCCTGATTTCGAGTCAGGTACATTCAACCACTCTGCCACCTCTCCGGGTGCAGCAAGCCGACAATGATACGGGTAGCCGGCCGTCACGACAAGGCATGGTCCGTGCCGGCTACACTGTCGCCCCCTGAACAAACGGCCGTTCCCATGTCCGAAATCCTGGTCCCGGTGTCCTTTGGCGAGCTGCTGGACAAGATCGCGATCCTGCAGATCAAGTCCGAGCGCATGAGCGATCCGGACAAGCTGGCCAATGTCCGCAACGAACTGTCCGCGCTGGAGAAAACCTGGATGGCGCACCCGGCCGCCGGCAAGGACATCGCCCGGCTGCGCGCCGAGCTCAAGGCCGTCAACGAGCGGCTGTGGGTGATCGAGGACGACATCCGCATCAAGGAGAAGGCGCAGGAGTTCGACGCCGAGTTCGTGCGCCTGGCGCGCAGCGTCTATTTCGAGAACGACGAGCGCGCCCGCATCAAGAAGGACATCAACCTCGCCCTGGGCTCGGCCTACGTCGAAGAGAAGTCCTACCAGGACTATCGGACCGGCGCCGCTCCCTGAGGCGCGACTATCGAGCGACTAACGCGCCAGTGCGTAGGCGGCGACGGCGAACGCCAGAGCCGCCATCGTGACGGCCACGGTCGACACGGCCTGCGTCCGCTGCAGCCGCTTTGCCAGCGCATCGTGCGACTGCCGCAGGCCGACGATCGTGCGCTCGGCTTCCATCGACGCCTGCTTGAGCGCTGCCAGCGTCTGTTCCAACTCGCCGGCCAGGGCTTTGATGGCCTGGTCGTTGTGATCCACGGCGTCCTGCAGTTCGCGGATCTGCTGCGGGATCTGCGAAGGCTCGCGACTGCGGGTGAACATCGGCCGCGCGGCCCGGATCAGCTCCGGCAGCAGCGGCGCCACGACGGTGAACCAGCCGGCCATCACGAACTCCTGTGTTTCGAGGGCGGGTGGTCCGCCACATAACGCTCAAACGCGGCGACGGCGTCATCGACCGTGACCAGGTCCATCACGCCTTCGTGTTCGATCTTGGTGCCCCAGCGCAGCTCGGAGGCCGGGCGTTTGAGGTACCGGCGCGAGGCATCGTCGTAACGGTCGACGCAGTAGCGCAGGTCGCTGTAGGGTCCGCTGCGTGCCGGGTTGCTCGCGGCATGCAGGCCCAGCACCTTCGTGCCCATCGCATTGGCGATGTGCATCGGCCCGGAATCCGGTGTCATCAGCAGTTGGCCGCGCTCGAGCAGGGCCGGCAGTTGCTTGAGCGTGTCCTTGCCTACCAGGTCCAGGGCCGGGCGCTGCATCGCCGCGAGGATCGCGTCGGTGGTCTGGCGCTCCAGTTCGCTGCGGCCGCCGCACAGCACGACCCGCCAGCCGCGCGACGCGGCGTGGTCGGCCACCGCGGCATAGCGGTCGGCGCGCCAGTTGCGCAGCACATGGCTGGAGCAGGGCGAGATCAGCAGGGTCGGGGTGCCGTCGTCCGGCCATTGCGCGCGGGCCCATCCACGCGCGTCGAGCGGGACCGGCAGGTTCCAGCGCACTTCGGTCTGGCGCAGTCCCAGCGGCTCGCAGAAGCTGCCGATCGCATCGAGGACGTGGATGCCGGGGCGGTCCGGGATGCGCTCGTTGACGAACAGCCCATGGCCATCCTTCGAACGGCTGCGGTCGTAACCGATCCGTCGCGTGGCCGGGATGAAGGCCGACAGCAGGTTGGCGCGCGCTGCGACCTGCATCTGCAGCAGGGCGTCGAAGCGCTGCGCCGCGCCCAGGCGTTGCCGGAGTTCGCCACGCAGTGCGCGCATGCCGGCCAGTCCGGACTTCTTGTCGTATTCGACGAAGTCCACGCCGGGCAGGCCTTCGAGCAACCGATGCTCGCCGCGACCGATGACCCAGCTCAGGCGCAGGTGCGGCCAGGCCGCCTGCAAGGTGCGCACCAGCGGGACGACATGGGTTACATCGCCCAGCGCGGACAACCGCAACAGGCAGGCGGATAGAGGTGCGTTGGGCACGTGAATTGCTAGACTCCGGGCGATGACGGGGTATGACGCCACTGAAGGACTGACGCCGTTCCGTGATGAAAGCGGATACGGCGCGATTCTGTTCGACCTTGGCCGCGTGCGGCAAGCGAGCCCGGAATGGTTCGCGCCGTCGTTCTGGGGCGAACGCGCGCGGCCGGTCGAAAGCGGCGGGCGCGGAGGCGCGTGGTTCATCGACGCCCCGTTCGGCCCGACGTTGCTGCGCCGGTACCTGCGCGGCGGCATGGTCGCACGCTTCAACCGGGACCGTTACTGGTGGCATGGTGCGGCCGAAACCCGCAGCTTCGCCGAGTTCCGCCTGACCCGCGCCGTCGCCGAGAAGGGCGTGCCGGTGCCGCGCCCAATCGCCGCCTACTACCGGCGCGACGGCATGCACTATTACGCCGCGATCCTGCTCGAACGCCTCAACGATGTGCGCTCGCTGGCCGACCGCGCCGCCGTGGCGGGCGATGGCGCGCCCTGGGAAGAGGCCGGGCGCCTGATCGCCAGGACGCACCGCGCCGGTCTCGACCACGCCGACCTCAACGCCCACAACCTGCTGTTCGACACCACCGGACGAGGCTGGGTCATCGATCTCGATAGGGGCCGGCTCCGCATTCCGGCCACCGGCTGGCGCGAGCGCAACCTCGCGCGGCTCAAGCGTTCGCTGCTGAAGCTGCGAGGTGAACGTCCTGTGGACGTCATCGAACGCGATTTCGCCAGACTGCGCGAGGCGTACGATCGCGCCTGGCAGCGAGGATTCTGAAATGGGCTGGCAACTGCGTCTGCACGGCGTCGGCAACGCGTCGGCGGTCGAGCTCGGTTCGGCGATGGCGACGATCGAGCGCGACGGCGCACCGTGGCTGACCATCGACTGCGGCGGCGAGGGCCTGACCGCGTATCTCGCCCATTACGGACAGGCCCCCCAGGCGCTATTCATCACCCATACCCACCTGGACCATGTGGCGGGTTTCGAGCGGCTGTTCGTCTCCAGTTATTTCGATGACTCGCGTCGCGGCAAGGTGCGCGTGTACGTGCCGGCGACCGTGGTGCCTCTGCTGCATCAGCGCGTGGGCGATTACCCCAACACGCTGGCCGAAGGCGGAGCGAATTTCTGGGATGCCTTCCAGGTGATTCCGGTCGGTGCCGCGTTCTGGCACGGGGGGGTGAGGCTGGAGGTGTTTCCGACACGTCATCACTGGCCGGAAACCGCTTTCGGCCTGCGCCTGCGTGGCAGCGTGGTGTGGACCGGCGATACGAGGCCGATTCCGGAAGTGCTCGGGAGGTTCGCCGACGATGGAGAGCTGGTGGCGCACGACTGCGCATTGCACGGCAATCCCTCGCACAGCGGTATCGACGATCTGGAACGCGAATACCCGCGCGAACTGCTCGACCGTTGCCTGCTCTATCACTACGCGCGACGCGAGGACGGCGAGCGGCTGGCCGCGCGCGGTTACCGGGTGGCACATCCGGGCGAGATCGTGGCGCTGAACGAACCCACCGCGCAGCGGTCGGAACAGGTATGAGCGCCGTGACCCCACTGCCGGCCCTGCCCCTCGACCTGCGCGAGCGGCCGTTGCGCGATCTGCGCCTGTCGGTGATCGAAGCGTGCAACTTCCGTTGCCCGTATTGCATGCCGGCCGATCGCGTGCCGGATGACTATGGTTTCGATGCGGCGTCGCGCCTGTCGTTCGACGAGATCGAGACGCTCGTGCGCGGATTCGTGCGCGTTGGCGTGCGCAAGCTTCGCCTGACCGGCGGCGAGCCGCTGCTGCGCAAGCATCTGCCCGATCTGGTCCGTCGCCTTGCCGCCATCGACGGTCTCGACGACATCGCCCTGACCACCAATGGTTCGCTGCTGGCCGCGCAGGCGCGCGCGCTGCGCGAAGCCGGGCTGGGGCGCATCACGGTCAGCCTGGATGCGCTGGACCCGCAGCGGTTCCGCGAGATGTCTGGCGGCCGCGGCGAGGTGGCCGATGTGCTGGCCGGCATCGAAGCGGCGCAGGCGGCCGGCTTCGAATCGATCAAGCTCAACTGCGTGGTCGAACGCGGCATCAACGAGGACCAGGTGTTGCCGCTGGTCGAGCGCTTTCGCGGTACGGGGCACATCGTGCGTTTCATCGAGTACATGGACGTGGGCACCTGCAATGGCTGGGTTCGCGAACGCGTGGTGCCTTCGCGCGAGTTGCGCGACCGCATCGCCGCGCGCTGGCCGTTGCGTCCGCTGGAGGCTCAGTACCGGGGCGAGGTTGCCTCGCGTTATGCCTTCGCCGACGGACGTGGCGAGATCGGTTTCGTCAGCTCCGTCAGCGAGCCCTTCTGCGGCGATTGCCACCGTGCGCGCGTGTCGGCCGACGGTCGGCTCTACACCTGCCTGTTCGCGGCGGCCGGCCACGACCTACGGCCGGCATTGGCGCAGGGCGAGGCGGCGCTGGGAGAGCGCGTGTCCGAGGTCTGGTCACGCCGCGGCGACCGTTACAGCGAGCTGCGAGGCCGCGCGTCGGCGCCACGCAAGCACGTCGAGATGTATCTCATTGGCGGTTGAATGAAGCGCAAGGCGAAGAAACTGACCCATCTCGATCCGGCCGGTCGACCGGCCATGGTCGACGTATCGGCCAAGGCCGTGACCGCGCGTGAAGCGGTCGCGCAGTGCCGCGTCCGCTTTCCCGCACAGGTCGCCGCGCAACTGCGCGCCAGTGGGCTCAAGAGTGCCAAGGGCGGCATCGTCGAGACGGCGATCATCGCCGCGACCATGGCGGTCAAGCGCACTCACGAACTGATTCCGTTCTGCCATCCGCTGCCGATCGATGCATGCCGGGTCGCGATCGACTGGGATGGCGACAACACATTGAATATCGAGTGCGCGGTCAAGACGACGCATCGCACCGGAGTCGAGATGGAAGCGCTGACCGGCGCCACCGTCGCGGCGCTGACCGTATACGACATGTGCAAGGCGCTGTCGCATCGGATCGTGATCGGCCCGGCGAAGCTGCTGGGCAAGCGCGGCGGGCGCCACGACTTTGGCGAACCCATTGCCAGGCCCGCATCGAGGGCACGGTGATGGGCCAGGTCACCGTGTTGTACTTCGCCAGCCTGCGCGATGCGGCAGGCGTCGCCAGCGAAACCGTCGAGGCCGGAACCGATCTGCGTGCCCTCTACGAGATGCTGCGCGCCCGCCATGGCTTTGCATTGCCGCAGGAGCGGTTGCGGGTGGCGGTCGACGGCGAGTTCGCGCGCTGGGACGCCGCCGTGCGCAGCGGCAGCGAGGTCGCCTTCATCCCGCCGGTAAGCGGAGGCTGACATGGGCGAGCCGCAGAAAAAACATTTCGTCCTGGCCGATACGCCTTTCGACACCGGCACGCTGCGCGCGGGCCTGCTCGATGACCGGGTGGGTGGTTACGCCAGCTTCGAAGGCTGGGTCCGCGACCACAACGAGGGACGCACTGTTCGCGGACTTCGCTACGAAGCTTATGTTGCGCTGGCGGAAGCCGAGGGCGAGCGCGTCCTGGGCGAAGCACTCGCAAAGTTCGACATCCTCGATGCGCACTGCGTGCACCGCATCGGCGACCTGGCGATTGGCGAACTGGCGGTGTGGGTCGGCGTCAGCGCCGCGCATCGCGACGCCGCTTTCGCTGCGTGCCGCTTCATCATCGATGAGGTCAAGCGGCGGGTGCCGATCTGGAAGCACGAGCAGTACGCCGATGGCGACGCTGGCTGGCTGCATCCAGATCGACCCGAAAATCCCTGAGTCACAAGGAGTCGATGCCATGATCCGCCCGGTCGTGTTGTTGCTGTCGCTCGCACTGATCGCGCCGCGTGCGTCGGCGGCGGAATTGCTGGTCGGCAACAAGTCGGCCGACACCGTATGGCGCCTGTCGACCGAGGACGGGCGCAAGGTCGGCGAATTCGCCACGGGCGCGGGACCTCACGAGATCGTGGTGAGCACCAATGGACATACCGCGCTGGTCAGCAACTATGGCGCCGGTTCGCCCGGGAACAGCTTGAGCGTTCTGGACCTGTCCACGGGCAAGGCCGTGCGGACGATCGATCTGGGAGTGCATGGCCGCCCGCATGGCATGCGTTTCCTGCCGGGCGACAAGCGCGCGGTGGTGACCACCGAGGGGTCGCGCAGTCTTGTGCTGGTGGATATCGAGGGCGGGCGCGTCGAGTCGGCCATCGATCTGGAGGAAGGGCGCGGACACATGGTCGCCGTGTCCGCCGATGGCCGCTTCGCCTACGTCACCAAGATCGATGCCGGCACGGTGAGCCGGATCGATCTGAAGGCGCTGCGCAAGACACACGAGGTCGCTGCCGGAGCGGGAGCCGAGGGCATTGCCGTGCGGCCGGGCCGCGACGAGGTCTGGGTCAGCAACCGCGAGGCGGGGACGATCACCGTGCACGACCCGACGACACTGGAGGTCCGCCATACGTTGCAAAGCCCGGGATTCCCGATCCGCGTGGTATTCACGGCGGACGGGCGCACCGCACTGGTGACCAACGCGCGCGCCGCGATGCTGTCGGTGATCGATGCCGAGCGCAAACGCGTCGAGCGCACGGTGCCGCTGTCCCGGAAGGGAGTCGACTATCGCGATACCTTGCTCGGCCGTGCAGCCCTGCCGATCGGAGTGATTGCCGATCCGCGCAAATCGCGCGTTTACGTAGCCATCAGCGGTGGCGACGAGATTGCGGTGATCGATACCCAGCGTTGGCGGGTCATCGAGCACTGGCCGACCGGCCGCGAGCCCGACGCACTCGCCATCGCCGAGTGAGTTGAATCGAATCGACTCTCGGTTCGCCTAAGGAACTCTGGAGGAAAGCCCCCTTCGTAAGGGGTGCCCGGAGGGCGGGGATCGGAAGCACATAGACGGGACCCGCGATCGGCGTAGCGGATCGTGGTTCGTTTTGGGCGTCGCCCAAAACGGGCGGTGGCCCCGCCGGCTGGCCTCGGCACCCGCGTCAGTCGATACCGTTGCTGCCTTCCGGCCCTGGCGGGGTTTTCGACCTAGCGTCGCGAGGGGCCGACGGGGCCACCATGGACAGTTTCAACAGAAGCCCCGCTGTCGCGGCGGGGCTTTTCGATCATTTGAAGCTGGCGGAGAGAGGGGGATTCGAACCCCCGAAGCGCGGTTTAGACGCTTACACACTTTCCAGGCGTGCTCCTTCAACCACTCGGACACCTCTCCGCACCTGGGACTTCGTTGCCCTGAACGCGGCTTCCGGCCGTTTCCAGGGCCGAAGATTCTAACCGGCGACGGCGGCCACCACAACAAAGCCCATGGGCACAGTTCCGGCGCGCTGCGGCGCGTTCGTGGTCAGGTGAGCAAATTTGATCGCGGCGCGGCAGAATGGCGGCATGTCCTACCTCGTCCTCGCCCGCAAGTGGCGTCCGAAGCGCTTCGCCGAACTGGTGGGGCAGGAGCACGTGGTCCGCGCGCTGACCAATGCGCTCGACTCCGGCCGCGTTCATCACGCTTTCCTGTTCACCGGCACGCGCGGCGTCGGAAAGACCACGATCGCGCGCATCTTCGCCAAATCGTTGAACTGCGAGCGCGGCACCTCCGCCGAGCCGTGCGGCGAGTGCGGCGCCTGCCGCGACATCGATTCGGGACGCTTCATCGACCTGCTCGAGATCGACGCCGCCAGCAACACCGGTGTCGACGATGTGCGCGAGGTCATCGACAACGCCCAGTACATGCCCAGCCGCGGTCGGGTGAAGGTCTACCTGATCGACGAAGTGCACATGCTGTCGAAGTCGGCCTTCAACGCGCTGCTCAAGACGCTGGAGGAGCCGCCGGGCCACGTGAAGTTCCTGCTGGCGACCACCGACCCGCAAAAGCTGCCGGTGACGGTGCTGTCGCGCTGCCTGCAGTTCAACCTGAAGCGGCTGGACGAGCAGCAGATCCAGGGGCAGATCACGCGCATTCTCGAAGCAGAAGGCATCGCCTCCGAGCCCGGCGCGATCCGCCAGCTCGCCAAGGCCGCCGACGGCAGCCTGCGCGATGGGCTGTCGCTGCTCGACCAGGCCATCGCCTACACCGGCGCCAACAACACCGGCGGCCAGCTCGGTGATGTCGCCGTGGCGGCCATGCTGGGCACAGTGGATCGCACCCGCGTCGGCGCTTTGCTGGCTGCCCTGGCCGACGGGGACGGCGAACGGATGCTGGCCGAAGTGGCGACGCTGGCCGAGTTCTCTCCGGACTGGGGCGGCGTCCTGGATGCCGTGGCCGACGCGTTGCATCGCATCCAGGTGCGGCAACTCGTACCGGGTGCGACGGTCGAAGCCGATGGCGTGGATATCGACTCGCTGGCCGCGCGCCTGCGCGCGGAAGTCGTGCAGCTCTGGTACCAGATGGCCTTGAATGGCCGCCGCGATCTGCCGCTGGCGCCGAGCCCCCGGGCAGGTTTCGAAATGTCGCTGCTGCGCATGCTGGCGTTCCGGCCCACCGAAGGCGAGGGCGCTCGCGTGCCGGTGGGCGAAAGCGGTGCCACCGCGCGTGATCCCGCACAACGTGCCGCGCCTGCCGTGGCGACGCCGGTTGCGCCCGCACCCGCACCGCGCGAGCGCGTGCCACCTCCGAATCCTTTTGCCCAGGAATCAGCCCGGTCCGAGGCAAGGCCCGAGTCAACCAGGCCGGAAGCGGCCAGCCCGATCTCCGAGCCGATGCCGCGCGAAGAAGCGCAAGTGCCAGCGCGCGTCGCCGAACCGGTACGCAGTCCGGATCCGCTTCCGGCACGCCATGATCCCGTAGTCGCGCCAGCCGTCGTGCAGGGTGCCGGCATCGCCGACGAGGATGCGTGGCATGCGCTGGTGGCGGCGAGCAGCCTGCGGGGCCCGGCGCGCCTGCTCGCCGAGCATGCCGGCTTCGTCGGCTTCGCCCATGGCGTGTTGAGCCTGTCGCTGTCGCCTACCGACGAACACCTGCGCGGCGATACGATGGTCAGGATGGTCGCCGACGCGCTGGCGTCCACGCTTGGCGCGACACCGCAGATCAAATTCGTGGACGCTGCCCAACCGGCGCAATCGCTGCATCAGCGCAACGAGCGCGCCCGCGACGAGCGTCAGGCCGCCGCCGAATCGCTCTTCATGAGCGACCCGGACGTGCAGCGGCTGATCTCGCACGGCGCCAAGGTCGTGCCGGATTCGATCCGGCCGTTCGACGAGAACTGATCAACCCATCCGCCGCGTCGCCCATGCGACGCGGCCATCCCCTCGGACGAGGGGCTTTTCCTTAGACGAGTAGAACGACATGCGTGGAAATATCGCCCAATTGATGCAGCAGGCGCAGAAGATGCAGGAAAACGTGCAGCGCGCCCAGGAAGAGCTGGCCAAGCTCGAAGTCACCGGCAACGCCGGCGGCGGTATGGTCAGCGTCACCATTTCCGGGCGCATGGAATGCCGCAAGGTGCGCATCGATCCGAGCGTGCTGGCCGATCCCGAGATGGCCGAAGACCTGATCGCCGCCGCCTTCAACGATGCGGTCAACAAGGTCAATGTCGAGTCGCAGGCGAAGATGTCGGCCGCGACCGCCGGCATGCCGGTTCCTCCCGGCATGAAGATGCCGTTCTGATACCAGCCGGTCGCTCCTTCCCGGCGTCATGTCCGCGGATGCGGGACTCCAGAGCCTTGCTGCAACTTGGGGCGGCAAGGTTGAAGTCGCTGGATTCCCGCTGCAGCGGGAATGATGGGTCGGAAAAACAGCCGCAATGACCTCATCACTCCTCGAACAACTGATCGAAGCCTTTCGCGTACTGCCCGGCGTCGGCCAGAAGTCGGCGCAGCGCATGGCCTACCACGTGCTCGAGCGCGATCGCGCCGGCGGGCAGCGCCTGGCGGATGCGCTGGCCGTCGCCGTCGAAAAGATCGGCCAGTGCGCGCGCTGTCGCGATTTCAGCGAGACCGAAGTCTGCGCGACCTGCGCCAGCGCCTCGCGCGATGCGCACTTGCTGTGCATTGTCGAGTCGCCGGCCGATCGCCTCGCCATCGAGCAGGCGACGGGCTATCGCGGGCTGTATTTCGTGTTGCAGGGCCGGCTGTCGCCGCTGGATGGCATCGGCCCGCGCGAACTCGGGTTGGATGTGCTGGCAGCACGTTTGGCCGAGGGCGAAGTGCAGGAGTTGATCATCGCCACCAATCCGACCGTCGAAGGCGAAGCGACCGCGCATTACCTGGCCCAGTTGGCGCGCCAGCACAAAGTGCGCCCCAGCCGCCTCGCACACGGCGTGCCATTGGGTGGAGAGCTCGAATATGTCGATCGCGGCACGCTGTCGCACGCCTTCGGCAGCCGCAGCGAGATGACGGAATAGACCCCGCGCGCCTCAGGTGTTGCGCACCTTCGTTCCCTGTTCCGATCCGCCCTTCACGCGCTTGCGGCATCATGTTGGCAACCGCCGAGGGGCCGACACATGTCCGACACCATCTTCCACAAGATCATCCGCCGCGAGATTCCGGCCGACATCGTCTACGAGGACGAGCACCTCATCGCGTTCCGCGACATTGCCCCACAGGCGCCGGTGCATGTGTTGTTCGTGCCCAAGACCGACGTCGCCACGCTCAACGACCTCAAGCCTTCGCAGGCCGACGTGATCGGACGCCTGACGCTGGCCGCCGCGGAATATGCGCGTCAGCAGGGCTTCGCCGAAGACGGCTACCGCGTGGTGATGAACTGCAACGGTCACGGTGGCCAGACCGTGTTCCAGGTCCACCTGCACCTGGTGGCCGGCGCTCCGCTCGGGCGCTTCGGCACGCCCAGGTAAGCCGGATACGACGACGCCCGGCGGGCCGGGCGTCGATCGCAACCTTCATCAGCGGGCGCTTACCACCAACCCCACCACGGCCACGGCGCCGGATAGGGGTAGATCAAATTGGCCGTTTCGTACTGTGGCCACAGGTACACAACGTCGGCCTCGACACGTGGGAAGCGGTAGTCGTATTGGCCGATGCGGCGGTTCTCGTAGCCGTCGAGACGTCCGATGAAGGTCACCTCGCGGTTCCTCTCGAACACCGCCGGGTCGTAGAAGCCGGTGCGGCAGGCGAGGAATCGGCCGCCGGTATCGTCGCTGCCCCAGTAAGGCCGGCCGGAACTGCCGAGGTGGGTGGAGACCATCTCGAAGCAGGTGCGGTTGCTCATCGGCTCGACGCTGACGATGCGCCCGCCCCAGCGCACGGTCGCGCCGGTGCTGTCAGTCGCAGCGGCGTCGCGCGGCGTGATGGGATTGAAATCGCCCTGCAACGGCTCCGGGCCCGTGGCGCAGGCGGCGAGCAACGTCATGCTGAGAGCGAGTACGGCGAAGCGGAACATCATCGGCGTTCTCCAGTGGACCGTTGCTTTGTCGCGGCCTGCGGGTCCGTGCGCGGGCGTTCGGAAGTGGGGCGGTGCGTGCGTAGTGCCCTGGTCAGACTGCGCTGTCGATCGGCATCCGCTGCGCGCCCCCCGGTCTGGCCGTCAGCGTACCGCCAATCAACGAAACGGTTGCTGAGTATTTCCAAGGCCAAGGCCAGGTCCGGACGCGCCAGGCCGACCCGGCGGATCCAGTCCGAGGCGGTCTCGTGGGGTTCGCGCCCAAGTCCCAGGCGACGGTAGCGGCGATCGAGCACGTGCCAGGCCCGGAGGACCGGGTCCGCTTCGCGCTGGCCCTGCGCGCTGAGCCACAGCATCCACAGCAGGGCAAGCGAAGCGGTCAGCGCGAACAGCAGCGACAGGTGCGACCCTTCCAGCCGGTCGATGCCCAGAGGCCTGAGCAGTTCCGCCTGGCGGCTGGCATTGAAGCCGACGACCAGGTCGTTCCAGCCGCGCCGCAGCCAGTCGCCGGTATTGAGCAACGAGGTCATGCCACCCCCGAGCAAGTCGCCGCCGGGCGCGCGGTCGGCCAGGGTGTCGTAGATGCGCTCCGGCGCCACCGCCGCGGTCGGGTCCACCCGCACCCAGCCGCGATCGGGAAGCCAGACCTCGGCCCAGGCGTGCGCATCGGAGCGGCGCACCAGCCAATAGTTGCCGATGGAGTTGCGGTAGCCGCCGGTATAGCCGGTCACCACCCGGGCGGGAATCCCCGCGCCGCGCATCAGCACCACGAAGGCCGAGCTGAAGTGCTCGCAGAAGCCGGCTTTGTAGTCGAACAGGAATTCGTCGACGGAATGACGACCCAGCAGCGGCGTTTCGAGCGTGTAGGCGAAATCGCGCTGCACCCAGGCCAATGCGCGGCGCACGATGGCCTCGTCGTCGCCGCCGGCTTCACGCCGCCATTGCCGGGCCAGCGCGAGGGTGCGCGGGTTGTAGCCGTCGGGGAGCGCCAGTGCCATGCCACGAAGCACTCGCCCGATTTTGGCCTCGTACTGCCTTGGCTCGGCCGAACGCAGCCGTATGCGAGTCAGCGAACTGACCGGCTTCGACGCATACAACCCGTGGTCCAGAGACAGCCGCATGTCTTCGGGCGCCGACATGGGAAGGTCGAGCGCGACCAGTTGCCTGCGATCGGTGGGTTCGATCTCCAGTTCGTAGTCCCAGCGAACCGGTGAAGGCTCGCTGATGGCGGGCGGAAGGCCGCGCAGCCATTGCGGCTGGGTCCAGCTGCGGCCATCGAAATTCCACAGCACCGGCCCGCGCCAATACATCTGCGATGTATCCGGCGCGGGGCCAAAGAAACGCACGCGCAGTGCCGGCGTGTCGTCGGTCATCACGTCGACCCACTCACCCGGCGTCATCCGGTCGGACAACCCCGGGCGCGCAAGCGAGCGTTCGGGCACGCCCCACAACGGCGTGCCCAGTCGTGGGAACAGCCAGAAGACCGACAGCGCCAACGGCAGGCCGATGGCGAGCAGGCGGCCGATGCCGAGCAGGCGCCGCCCTGTCGTGCGTACCAGGCGGTCGCCGACCTCCAGGTCGGCCAGTGTCTGAAGGGCGGTCAGGGCCAGCACCGTCGCAACCAGGCCCATGAGCAGGGACAGCGGTCCCTGGTCGAGCAGGAAGGTCGCGAACGGCGCAAACAAGGCGAACCCGATCATGCTGCGGGCATCACGCAGGCCTGCGGTTTCGGATGGCTTTACCGCGAGCATGGCGGCGAGCAGGGCGCAGCCGGTGTCTCGGCCGAACGAGAATCCGCCGACGCCGAGCACGGTTCCCACCAACGCAAGCGTCAGCACCAGGCGCAGCCATCCCGGCAGCGGCTGGCGCCAGGCCAGCAGGCCGACGACAACTGCGGTCACCCCGATCAGGCCGCCGAGTTGAGCCGGCAACTGCAACAGCAGCGGCAGCAGGCAGGCGGCCGAGGCGATCAGCGTCCAGTGCCGGCAACTACTGTCCAGTGGCATCGATGGCTTAGACATGCGGCATCAGCGCAAGCGCACGCAGGCAGGCGTGGCGATGGAGCGTGCCGCGGGCCGGACCGATCTCAGGCTGTCCCGGGAGCAGCAAACGATAACGGCGGCCGTCTCGTTCGGCTTCGTCGACCCAGCGCGCGAGCCGCGCGATCCGCGCTTCGTAGGTGATGCCCGGCATCTGGCGCCAGTCCAGCACCACGTCCGCACCGACGGGGCGCTCGTACTCGCGCACGATCAGCATGTCGCGACGCGCCGAGGGCTTCCATGCGATGGCCCGCTTCGAATCGCCGGGGCGATACGCGCGCAGGTGGTGGACGTCATCGCCGCTGGCATGCAGGCGACGCTGCACCTGTTCGCCGATACCTGCCGGCAGCGGCGGCCCGTGGGTTTCCGGGGCCGGATACACCAGCAACGGCGTCTCCGACCAGACATAGGCCCATGCCCGCGCCAGACCCAGGGGGCGCGTCGTCGACAGGCGCAGGCGCGGCAGGTCGAACCAGCCGCGTTGTTCGGTGGCAAACACGACGTCGACTTCGCCTCGGCCCTGGTCCAGGTCGAGCACGCCCGCCCTGACGTCCAGTGCACCGTCGTCGTCGACGCGCAGTCCGCGTCGCAGGCGTTTGGGCGGGGCGCTGACATGCACGCGGACCGTCATCGGTGCGCCGGCGGCCACCGGTTCCGCATCGATGGCGTTGACCTCCATGCCGGTGAGTTGCAGTTGTGCCGCGACCAGGCTCGCCAGCCCCGCGCCCGCCAGCAGCAGGGCCAGAAGCAGCGCGGGATTGTTGTTGTAGTTCAACGAGCCGGCCGTCATGGTGAACAGCAACGTCGAATAGAACAGGCCGAAACGCGTGGGCAGCACGTAGACGCGCCGGCGATTAATGCGGGCGGGCAGGGATTCGGGATCGCGCGGACGTGTCAGACCCGTGCGCAGCGCGGTCCGAAGGCGCGACCAACGCTTCATGCTCAGTCCACCGGCACCGCGTGCAGGATCGACTTGGCCAACGTGGCGTCGTCGCCGGCATTGGCGTCGGCCACGAGCCGATGTGCCGCCACGGGCGCGAACAGCGCCTGCACGTCCTCGGGCAGCACATGCGTGCGCCCCAGCAGCAATGCGTACGCGCGAGCGGCATGCAGCAGCGACAGGCCGGCGCGCGGAGACAGGCCCACGCGAACGCCGGGATGGCGACGGCTGCGCGCGAGCAGGGATTGGACGTATGCGATCAGCGCGTCGCTGGCATGCACCGCGTTCACGGCCCGGCGCGCCGCGATCACGTCGTCGCTGCCCAGCAAGGGCAGTGTCTGGGCGATGAGGTCGCGACGGTCGCCGCCGGCCAGGAGGTCGCGCTCGGCGGCATCACCCGGGTAGCCCAGGGTGAGCCGAAGCTGGAAACGGTCCAGTTGCGAATCCGGCAGTGGGTAGGTCCCGGACAGGTCCACAGGATTCTGCGTGGCGATCACGAAGAACGGCTCGGGCAGGGCGTGCGTGGTGCCGTCGACGGTGACCTGGTGCTCGGCCATCGATTCCAGCAGCGCGCTCTGCGTCCGCGGCGGGGCGCGATTGATCTCATCTGCCAGCAGCACCTGCGTGAACACCGGTCCGGGATGGAACTCGAAGCGCCGCGTCTGCGGGTCGAACACCGACACGCCGACGACATCGGCCGGCAGCAGGTCGGACGTGAACTGCACGCGCTGGAACTCCAGTCCGAGCGTGGCGGCCAATGCGTGCGCGAGGGTAGTCTTGCCCAGGCCGGGCAGGTCCTCGATCAGCAGATGCCCGCCCGACAGCAGCGCGACGAAGGCCAGGCGCACTTCGTGCGCTTTTCCCAGCACCAGGGAGTTGACCTGCTTCTGTGCCCGGTCGAGGGCAGCGCGCAGGTCATCGGTTAGCATGGCCGGCGCAGACGGGGATGCTGCCATCGAGTCTCTCCTGTGATGACCAGAGTGTAGCGAGGAAGCGAACGGATGCGTGGTGAAGATCGGGTGCGACGCGGGTTCTGGACGCTTTGGGGCGCCGTGTTGCTGCTCAAGCTCGCCATCGCCTGGCGGCTGCCTCTTTTTGTCGACGAGGCCTTCTATTGGCTCGAAGGACAGCACCTCGCTGCCGCGTATTCCGACCTGCCTGGCCTCACCGCCTGGTTGACACGACTGGGTACGTGGCTGGGGGGAAGCGATAGCACGCTGGCATTGCGTTCCCCGTTCCTGCTGATCGGCGCGCTGGTGCCGCTGCTGACGGTGCGCATCACCGCACGCGAATTCGGCGCGTTGGCCGGCTGGCAGGCCGGTTGCTTCGCGCTGTTGTTGCCGCTGTCCGGCACGCTGGGGCTGATGGCATTGCCCGACGCCGCGATGGCGCTGGCGACCCTGCTGTGCATCGATGCCGGCGCGCGCCTGCTGCGCGAAGTGCGCGCGTCCTCGTCGCTGGAGCTCGCCGCCGGCCTCGCACTCGGTGCGCTGAGCCACTACCGCTTCATCGCCGTGATCGGTGTCGGATTCCTCGCGCTGCTCGCCATGCCCGAAGGCAGGCGCATGCTGCGCGACGTGCGGGTCTGGATCGCGATCGCCATCGGCGCCTCGGCGTGGGTGCCGCTGGTCGCGTGGAACTTCGACAACGCCGATGCCGGCCTGCGTTTCCAGCTCGTCGATCGGCATCCCTGGGCATTCCACGTCGACGGCCTGTGGTTCGTCGTGATCCAGGCCTTGCTGGTGACGCCACCGTTGTTCGTGGCGCTGATGGTCGCCGGATGGCGCGATCGCGATGGTGTCATTCCCGCCGCACGCTATTTCGCGATGCTGGGTGGCGGAGTGGTGCTGGGATTCTTCGCGCTCGGCTTCTTCGCCGATACCGAGCGGGTCAGCTTCCATTGGCCGATGCCAGGTTATCTGGCCCTGCTGCCCCTGCTGCCGGCGATGCTGGCCACGTGGCCTCGCACCCTGCGTCGCGTGACGTGGTGGACGGCGGCAGCGGGATTGGTCGTGTTCCTTGGCTACTACGTTGCGGTGTCCCGGCCGGACGTGCGAGCACGCAGTGCGGCGCAAAAGTGGTATCCGGCCAACTTTGCCGGTTGGAACCCGTTGGCCGACGCGGTGCGCAAGCAGCTTGCGTCGATGCCGACGGGAACCCGCGTGGTGGCCGACAATTTCAAGATCGCCGCCGAACTCGGTTTCGCGCTGGGCGATGCCAACATTCCGGTGCTCGACCATCCGCTCAACCACAAGCACGGGCGCGCCCCGCAGTTGAAGTTGTGGGGCTTGCAGACACGCGGCCGCGAAGACTGGGCTGCAGCGCCGGTATTGCTGGTCGTCGGCGCCAGCGAAGTGGAGTACAAGAACCTGCTTGCGCGCTACCACGCCTTATGCGCGATGGTCGGTCCGCTGCCGCCGCCGAATGTGCTCAACATCGACCATGGGCGGCAGCGGTTCCTGCTGTTCGCGCTGGACCAGTCGCGTTCGACGACATCGGGTGATTGCACGGCGCCGGCAATGGCGTGGATCGACACGCCGATCAGCGGCGAGAAGGTGGCGCGCCGCTTCGAGCTGAGCGGCTGGGCCTTCAAGGATGGCATCGGCCTGGATCGCGTGGAGGTGATGCTCGACGGCAAAGTGCTCGCGCCTGTCGCCTATGGGCGCGAATCTCCCGGCGTGCAGGCTTACTGGAAGATCAGCAACGATCCGCAGCATCCGCGCGTCGGATTCGCAGGGCAGGTCGAGTTGCCCGAGCGGGTTTCTGGACGTCATTGGCTGGGCCTGCGCCTGCACTCACGCGATGGCAGCGTCGAGGACTGGTCCGAGCAACCCATAGACGTCGTGGACCGATGAGGTCACTGACCTGGAAGGTCCCGGCTAGGGAAGGATGAAGCCCGCTTCGCGCAGCAGTCGCGCTGTCGCGATCAGTGGCAGGCCGATCAGGGCCGTCGGGTCCTGCGAATCGATCGCCTCGAACAGCGTGATGCCAAGGCCCTCCGACTTGAAGCTGCCGGCGCAGTCGAAAGGTTGTTCGGCATCGACATAACGGGCGATTTCGTCCGCGGTCAGCGCGCGGAAGCGTACGGTCGTCGTATCCAGGGCCTGCAGCGGTGTCCTTCCGGCGCGCGCCAGGCAAACGCCGGTGCTGAATCGCACGCTGCGCCCGGCCATCGCACGCAGTTGTGCGATGGCAGCCTCGCGGCCGCCAGGTTTGCCCAGCGTGCCTCCGTCGAATTCGGCCACCTGGTCCGAGCCGATGACCCAGGCCTGCGGATTCAGCAAGGCGACCGCTTCGGCCTTGGCCGACGACAGCCGTGCGGCCAGGGATTGAGGCGTTTCGCCCGACAACGGGGTCTCATCGGTGTCCGGACGCGCCGTGTCGAAAGGCAGGCCGAGCCGGTTCAGCAACTCGCGGCGATAGCGCGAGGTCGAGGCCAGGATCAGAAGCGACATGAATGAGCGGTCAGGCCATCGGAGCGCGGGCGCGCTCGATACGGATGAGCTGCTGCTCGATCCTGCCGCGGGCGGCGTCGATCGAGGTTCGCACCTCGGCCAGTTGCGCCAGCGAGGCATCGCGGCCGTGATCGCGCAGCCACAGGCGCTGGCGCAGCATCTCGCGCATGGCCTCTCCGACCGGATCCTCGCCCCGATCGCCGGCAATGGCCTCGATTTCGGCCCTGGCGGTGCGCAGCCGCGCCTCCAGGGCGTCCGCCGCGTCCAGTACCTCGCGGACGGCGCGCTCATGCGGGTTCGGCCGCCGCCGCCGCAGGGCCAGGGCGGCGGCCACAGCCGCGATGGCGAGAAGCAGGAGGAGCAGGGAGTCAGGCACGGCGCATCGGTACAGGGCAGGAAAGGCTCCAGTCTGAACGCTTCCGGTAGCCACCGCCAAATCCCCACGCAGACAGAGGCTTAGGTTTGACAGCGCCGGCCACGGCCCGTAGCATTCTCCGGCTTATGTCAGCGAACCTGCCCGAGATGCTCGATGCTTGGCGCATGGTCACGGCCCGGCGCGGCGTGGAAGGCCGTTTGCCGTTGTCCGCGCTGACGCGGCTGCGGGACAGTCTGCTCGATACTGAAGGTGAGGTGCGCTTCGCGCTCGATTTCGATCGCGATGAACTGCAAGTCCCCTACGTCGAGTTGCGCATCGAAGCCGGACTGCCGCTGGTGTGCCAGCGCAGCCTGGAACGGTTCCTGTTGCCGGTGAACATCGTGCAGCGGCTCGGTCTCATACGCGATGAAGCGGACGAGGCTGCGCTGCCGCCGGGTTACGAACCGCTGCTGGTGCCGGAAGACGGCATGCTGCGGCCTTCCGAGCTGGTCGAGGACGAACTGATCCTCGCCATCCCGGTCGTGCCGATGGCGCCTGGCACGGATGCGATGGAGCGCGATTGGCCGGCTGAAGAGGCCGAGCAGGAGCGCGCCAACCCGTTCGCCGCCCTGGCGGCGCTGAAGCACAAAAAATAGTTGTCGCGGTTTAATTTTCGCGCTTTCACGAATTCGTTTTCAGTTTTCCTTGGAGCAAGACCATGGCTGTTCAGAAGTCCCGCGTTTCCCCGTCCAAGCGCGGCATGCGCCGTTCGCACGATGCGCTGAGCGCCAAGCAGCTGGCGACCGACCCGACCACGGGCGAGACCCATCTGCGTCACCACGTCACCGCCGACGGTTACTACCGTGGCAAGAAGGTGATCGACACCCAGTCCAAGGTCGTCGACGAAGAGTAATCTTCGCGTCCTGCCGCGCCGCGCGCTGCCTTCGTGCGGTGCGCGGGCTGCCGCCGATCTGACAATCCGGATCCACGGCCGCTGTGCGGCGAGGTATCCCGTCCACTTCACGAGGCGGGCCTTGGCAACGGTTTCGCAGCGGAGTGGAGATGACTGAGCAGGCAGCTTCAAAGCAGGCGGTTTCGCAGATTTATGCCCGTATCGCGGGCACTGGCAGCTACCTGCCGGAAAAAGTGCTGACCAACGATGATCTGGCCAAGATCGTCGATACCAATGACGAATGGATCGCGGCCCGTACCGGCATTCGCGAGCGTCACATTGCCGCCGAAGGCGAAACCACCAGCGACCTCGCATTCCATGCGGCGACGCGCGCGCTGGAAGCGGCCGGCGTCACGGCCCAAGAGATCGACCTGATCGTGGTCGGTACCACCACGCCGGACCTCATCTTCCCCTCGACCGCCTGCCTGTTGCAGCACCGCCTCGGTGCCGCTGGCTGCCCGGCGTTCGACGTCAATGCCGCCTGTTCGGGCTTCGTCTACGCGCTGACGGTCGCCGACAAGTTCATCCGTTCGGGCGCTGCCAAGACGGTGCTCGTAGTCGGCGCCGAGACGCTGACCCGCATGCTCGACTGGAGCGATCGCGCGACCTGCGTGCTGTTTGGCGATGGCGCCGGCGCGGTCGTGCTGAAGGCCGATACCGAGACCGGCATCCTCAGCACGCACATGCACGCCGATGGCGCCAAGAAGGAACTGCTGTGGAACCCCGTTGGCGTCTCGGTCGGGTTCAAGCCGGAAGAACACAACGCCGGTGTACGCGTGCTGATGACCGGCAACGAAGTGTTCAAGCATGCGGTCAAGGCGCTCGACTCGGTCGTCGAGGAAGCGCTGGAAGCCAACGGCCTGGATCGCCACGAGATCGATTGGCTGATCCCGCACCAGGCCAACCTGCGCATCATCGAAGCCACGGCCAAGCGCCTGGACATGCCGATGGATCGCGTCGTGGTCACCGTCGACAGGCACGGCAACACCTCCTCCGGTTCGGTGCCGCTGGCGCTCGACGAAGCGGTGCGCTCGGGCAAGGTCCAGCGCGGCCAGTTGCTGCTGCTGGAGGCTTTCGGTGGCGGCTTTACCTGGGGTTCGGCGCTGCTGCGCTACTGAGTTGCGCGAGTCAAACCATGCGACGCCTCCGCCTGCAACGGCGGGGGCGTTTCATTTTTGCGACACCGGACCGGCCACAGTACGTGCCGGTACAGACGACCTAGAGCAAACACTCGTATCATGCGCACTCTTTTCGCAGGGATTCACGCGTGACCGATTCATCCTCCGCGCAGCTGGCATTCGTTTTTCCCGGCCAGGGCTCGCAGTCGCTGGGCATGCTGGCCGAACTGGGCGAGCTGCATCCGCAAGTGCGCGAGACCTTCGCTGAAGCCAGCGACGGCGCCGGTGCCGACCTGTGGGCACTGAGCCAGGGTGGTCCCGAGGAAATGCTCAACCGCACCGAATACACCCAGCCGGCATTGCTTGCCGCGGGCGTGGCGGTGTGGCGCCTGTGGCAGCAACGCGGCGGTGCGCAGCCGTCGGTGCTGGCCGGGCACAGCCTGGGCGAATACACCGCGCTGGTCGCGGCCGGTTCGTTGTCGCTGAAAGATGGAGCGCATCTGGTGCGCCTGCGCGGCCAGCTGATGCAGGACGCTGCGCCCACCGGCACGGGTGCGATGGCGGCCGTGCTTGGCGCCGAGGACGCGCTGGTGCAGGAAGTCTGCACAGCCGTTTCCGACAGCGAGGTCGTGGTGCCCGCCAACTACAACTCGCCGGGCCAGATCGTGATCGGCGGCCATGCCGCCGCGGTCGACAAGGCGCTGGCGATGCTCGCCGAGCGCGGCGTGCGCAAGACGGTCAAGCTGGCGGTAAGCGTGCCCTCGCACACGCCGCTGATGCGTGAAGCCGCCAATCGACTGGCCGAGGCGATGGCCGGGCTGGCTTGGCACGTGCCGAAACTGCCGGTCGTGCAGAACGTCGATGCACGCATCCATGACAACACCGACACGATCCGCGATGCGCTGGTGCGCCAGCTCTACCTGCCGGTGCAGTGGACCGGTTGCGTGCAGGCGCTGGCGTCACGCGGCGTCACGCGCATTGCCGAATGCGGCCCGGGCAAGGTCCTGGCCGGCCTGGTCAAGCGCATCGACAAGTCGCTCGACGCGCGTGCGCTTGGCACGCCGGGCGAGTTCGAAACCGCTATCGAAGAATGGAAGAACGCATGAGCCACCATGACGTATTGAAGGGTGAGGTCGCGCTGGTCACCGGCGCCAGCCGCGGCATCGGCGCCGCCATCGCCGACGAACTGGCAGCGCAGGGCGCCACCGTCATCGGCACGGCCACCTCCGAGGCCGGTGCCAAGGCGATTGGCGAGCGACTGGCCGCCCATGGCGGCCACGGCCGCGTGCTCGACGTCGGCGACGGCGCTTCGATCGAGGCGTTGATCGACGGCGTCGGCAAGGAGATCGGCCCGATCTCGATCCTGGTCAACAATGCCGGCATCACGCGCGACAACCTGCTGATGCGCATGAAGGACGAGGACTGGCAGGCGATCCTCGACACCAACCTCACCAGCGTCTACCGCAGCAGCAAGGCGGTGATGCGCTCGATGATGAAGGCGCGCAAGGGCCGCATCATCAACATCGCCTCGGTGATCGGCGTGACCGGCAACGCCGGCCAGGCCAACTACGCGGCAGCCAAGGCCGGCATCATCGCCTTCAGCAAGTCGCTGGCGAAGGAAATCGGCAGCCGCGGCGTCACCGTCAACGTGGTCGCGCCGGGCTTCATCGACACCGACATGACCAAGTCGCTGCCGGAAGACGCCAAGAACGCGATGCTCGGGCAGATCGCGCTCGGCCGTTTCGGCCAGCCGGCCGATATCGCCCGAGCGGTGGCCTTCCTGGCCGGCCCGTCGGCGGCCTACATCACCGGCGAGACCCTGCACGTCAACGGCGGCATGTACATGCCCTGAGGCGGCCCGGGGCCGGCGGTAAGCGGCCCTAACCACTTGAACCCAAAGGGGTTTGGCGTATGCTCGCCAAGTCCGTTGTTTCCATTAGACTATTTCGTCGAATATCCCGTCCCGGGAGGAGTGAGAACCCATGAGCAGCATCGAAGAGCGCGTCAAGAAGATCGTGGTCGAACAGCTTGGCGTTAAAGAAGAAGAAGTCACCAACAACGCTTCGTTCGTCGACGACCTCGGCGCTGACTCGCTCGACACCGTCGAGCTGGTGATGGCGCTCGAAGAAGAGTTCGAGTGCGAGATTCCGGACGAGGAAGCCGAGAAGATCACCTCGGTGCAGCAGGCGATCGACTACGTCAAGTCGCACGTCAAGTCGTAAGCGCCTGACGGGAGCGGGTCTTAACGGCCGACGTGCTTCCAGAAAGTCAAACCGGGGCCGCTATTGCGGCCCCGCGTTTTATCGGCCGGCCAGTACGCCGGCGTAGTGTTCGTAGATGGAGTGTTCCATGTCCAATAGCAGGCGTGTAGTCGTCACCGGCCTCGGCATCGTCTCGCCTCTCGGCAACGACCTGGCCAGCAGCTGGGACGGCATCGTCAACGGCCGCTCCGGCATCGGCCCGATCACCCATTTCGACGCCTCCTCCTTCACCACGCGCATTGCCGGTGAAGTACGCAACTTCGACATCACCCAGTGGGTGAACCCGAAGGATGCAAAGAAGATGGAGGAGTTCATCCATTACGGCGTCGCCGCTTCGATGATGGCGATGCAGGATGCGGGCCTCACCGTCGACGAGTCCAACGCCGAGCGCATCGGTGCGCTGATCGGCTCGGGCATCGGCGGCCTGCTCGGCATCGAAGAGCAGACGGTGAAGTACCACGAGGGCGGCCCGCGCAAGGTGTCGCCGTTCTACGTGCCCAGCACCATCATCAACATGCTGCCCGGCCAGGTCTCGCTGCTGACCGGCATCAAGGGCCCCAATTTCTCGGCCGTTTCGGCCTGCGCCACCGCCAACCATTCCATCGGCATGGCGATGCGCATGATCCAGTACGGCGATGCCGACGTCATGGTCGCTGGTGGCGCCGAGCGCGGTTCCTCGCCGACCTCGGTCGCCGGCTTCTGCTCGATGAAGGCGATGTCCACGCGCAACGACGACCCGACCCGCGCTTCGCGTCCGTGGGACAAGGATCGCGACGGCTTCGTGCTCGGCGACGGCGCCGGCATCCTGATCCTGGAAGAGTACGAGCACGCCAAGGCGCGCGGCGCCCGCATTTACTGCGAGCTGGCCGGCTTCGGCGCCAGTTCCGATGCCTTCCACATGACCGCCCCGAGCGAGAACGGCGAAGGTCCGGCGCGCTGCATGGTCGCTGCGATGAAGGACGCCGGCGTCAACGCGCAGGACGTGGGCTACCTCAATGCGCACGGCACGTCGACGCCGCTGGGCGACCTCGCCGAGACGCTGGCGATCAAGCGCGCGTTGGGCGATTACGCGTACAAGACCATGGTCAGCTCGACCAAGTCGATGACCGGCCACCTGCTCGGCGCGGCCGGCGGCGTGGAAGCCATCTTCTCGGTGCTGGCGCTGCATCACGGCATCATTCCTCCGACCATCAACCTGGACCAGCCAGGCGAAGGCTGCGACCTGGACTACGTGCCCAACGTGGCGCGCGAGGCCAAGGTCGACATCGCCGTCTCCAACGGTTTCGGCTTCGGCGGCACCAACGGTACGCTGGTGTTCAAGCGGCTCTGACGGCCGTACAAAGCGATCCCGACGATCCCCGCTGCGGCGGGGATCGTCGTTTGCGGGAACCGCGATTACTTCCAGCCCCGACGATCGCCCGAAACGCGGTCTAATACGCCATGCTCCTGACCCGATCCCTGCCGCTCCCGGTCGACCTGCTGTCATTGCAGCGCCTGTCGCCGCAGCGCTATCCGCTGTTGCTGGAATCCACCGCGCATGGCACCGCACAGGGACGCTGGGACCTGCTGCTGGTCGGCAGCGGACAGTCGCTTCGCCTGGATGCGGATGGCGTCACGCGCGATGCGCAGGGAGTCTCGCTCGACGCGGATTTCTTCACCGCACTGGACCTGGCCTGGCAAGCGCAGCGCGTCGCGCGCGACGAGCCGCGCTGGCCGTTCCGTGGCGGCTGGGCGCTGCTGCTGGGATACGAGGCCGCGGCCCAGGTCGAGCCGGTGTTGAAATTGCCGCACGCGGCCGGTGGCCTGCCGGTGGCACTGGCACTGCGTTGTCCGGCGGCCGTGCTGCGCGATCACACCACCGGCGATTGCGTGGTGGTGGCCGAGCCGCAGCATGAGGCCCTGCAGCGACAGGTGCTGGCCGATGCGGAGGCGGCCGCGCAACTGTCGTCGTTGCCACAATGGCAGCCACCAGTCGCGATCGAGGAAGACCAGCCGCAGCGTTACATCGACGGCGTGCAGCGCGTGCTGGATTACCTGGCCGCGGGCGACGTCTTCCAGGTCAATCTGTCGCGCGGCTGGCGCGCGCGTTTCGATGCGCCGCTGGAGCCGGCGGCATTGTTCCAGCGCCTGCGCGAGAACAACCCGGCACCGTTCGCCGGTGTATTCGCCGGCGAAGACTGGGCGGTCGTCAGCGCCTCGCCCGAACGCCTGGTATCGGTGCGCGGCGACGTGGTCGAAACCCGGCCGATCGCCGGCACGCGGGCGCGTTTCGCTGGCGACGACGATGCCGCGCGCATCCAGGAACTGGTCGGGCATCCGAAAGAGCGTGCCGAACACGTGATGCTGATCGACCTGGAACGCAACGACCTCGGCCGCGTCTGCATGCCGGGAACCGTCGAGGTCGACGAGCTGATGACGGTGGAGAGTTATGCGCATGTGCACCACATCGTCAGCAACGTGCGCGGTCGCCTGCGCTCCGATGCGACGCCGGGGCAGGTGATCCGCGCCGTGTTCCCCGGCGGCACGATCACCGGCTGTCCGAAGGTGCGGTGCATGCAGATCATCGCCGAGCTCGAAGGCGTCGGCCGCGGCGCCTACACCGGCGCGATGGGCTGGCTCAATCGCGACGGCGACCTCGACCTCAACATCCTGATCCGCAGCGCGGAGCTGGAAAGGGATACGGACGAAGGCGACGTGCTGCGTTTCCGCACCGGCGCCGGCATCGTGTTCGACTCGGTGCCCGAGCGCGAGCTCGACGAAACCCGCGCCAAGGCGCGCGGCATGCTGCGCGCGCTGGGAGTGGCCGGGTGACATCGTCGAGCCGCTACTTCGCGGGCAATCGCCGGGTCGACGCGTTGCCCGACCACGATCGCGGGCTGTCTTACGGCGACGGCCTGTTCGAAACCATGCGTGCCTCCCGCGGCGACGTGCCGTGGTGGCCGGCCCATTGGCAGCGGCTTCAGCGCGGTGCGCAGGTATTGGGACTGCTGTTGCCAGACGAGAACCTCGTCCGCGCCGAAGGCAAACGCCTGCTCGAAAGCGGCGACGGCGTACTCAAGCTGATCGTCACCCGGGGCGCTGGGGGACGCGGTTATGCCGCGCCAACCGATGCCGAGCCCCATTGGATCCTGTCGAAGCATCCGTTGCCGCCGCCGGCGCCGGCATCGGGGCTGGCGCTTCGCTGGTGCGACACGCGGCTGGCGCTGCAGCCGGCATTGGCCGGCATCAAGCACTGCAACCGGCTCGAGCAGGTCCTGGCGCGTAGCGAATGGGACGATCCGACTGTGCATGAAGGCTTGCTGCGCAGCACCGATGGCGACGTGGTCAGCGCCACCGCCGCCAACGTGTTCGTCCTGCACAAAGGCGCCTGGAAGACACCGCTGCTCGATCGCTGTGGAATAGCCGGAGTCTGCCGTGAGTGGGCCGTGGCGGCGCTGGATGCCTCGCAGGCGCGCCTGGCTGTGACCGAGGTCGAAGCCGCAGACGCGGTTTTCCTGTGCAATGCCGTGCGGGGTATCCTGCCGGTGGCGCGACTGGACGCGCGCTCATGGCGGCCGCATCCGCAGGTAATGGAACTGCAACGCCTATTGGCCGCCGAGCATCCCGCATTCGGCACGGAGGTTTCGTGAGTCGAAAAACTGGCCGCCGCCTTGGCGG
This sequence comes from Lysobacter niastensis, assembly GCF_031457115.1. GTDB lineage: Bacteria > Pseudomonadota > Gammaproteobacteria > Xanthomonadales > Xanthomonadaceae > Lysobacter_J > Lysobacter_J niastensis_A. The sequence goes on along the minus strand of NZ_JAVDVY010000004.1, from coordinate 82,765 downwards.
TTTCTTCCTGCTGATCCTGTTGGCCGCGGCCATCGGGGCAGGGCTGCTGTGGCAGCGCTACACCCGCTTTGCCGATGCGCCGATGGCGGGGCTGGAGGAGGGCGACAGCGTGGTGGTGGAGTCCGGCGATTCGCTGCCGATCGTGGTGCGCAAACTCCGCGAGGCCGGCGTAAGCGCGGGCGATCCGGTCGAGTGGCGCGCATTGGCCAGGCAGCTCGGTGCCGCCGGCAAGTTGCAGGTGGGCGAGTACGCACTGCAACCCGGCACCTCGCCGCGCGAACTGCTGATCGCGATGCGCGACGGCAAGGTGATCAGCCATCGCTTCACCATCGTCGAAGGGTGGAACATCCGCGAGCTGCGCGCGGCGCTGGCCAAGGCTGAGTTGCTCGAACACGAAACCGGCGAGCTGGCCGATGCCGCGCTGATGAAAGCGCTGGGGCAACCGGGCCAGCATCCCGAAGGGCGTTTCCTGCCGGAAACCTACCTGTATACCCGCGGCGACAGCGACCTGGACGTGCTCAGGCGCGCGCATGCGGCGATGGACAAGGCGCTGGACGAGGCCTGGCAGCAACGCCGGCCGGACAGCGTGCTGAAGACGCCGGAAGAACTGCTCATCCTGGCCTCGATCGTCGAGAAGGAAACCGGCATCGCCGAGGAGAGGCCGCGCATCGCCGGCTTGTTCGAGCGGCGGCTGCGGATCGGCATGCGTCTGCAGACCGATCCGACCGTGATCTACGGCTTGGGCGTCGGCTACGACGGCAACATCCGCAAGCGCGACCTGCAGACCGACACGCCGTACAACACCTACACGCGCGCGGGCCTGCCGCCGACACCGATCGCGATGCCGGGCCGGGATGCGCTGCAGGCCACGGCGCAACCGGCTCCAGGCGAGGACCTGTTCTTCGTGGCTGTTGGCGATGGCAGCGGCCGTCACCTGTTTGCCCGGACGCTGGCCGAGCATGAAGCCAACGTGCGCAGCTACCTGCAGCGATACCGGCAGGGACAGCAGGTGCGCGCGGCTTCACAGCGCGATGCATCGCAGCGCGAAGCATCGCAAGGCGACTCCTCGCAGGGAACGCAATGACGCTGCGCACGTATCCGCGCTTCATCACGCTCGAAGGTGGCGAGGGCGCCGGCAAGTCGACCGTGCTGTCCGCGCTGCGCGAAGTGCTGCACGAGACCGGCCGTGAAGTGGTCAGCACGCGCGAACCCGGCGGCACGCCGCTGGCCGAACAGATCCGTGGCCTGCTCCTGGACACGCACCACGAGACGCCGACCATCGACACGGAGCTGCTGCTGATGTTCGCGGCACGTGCCCAGCACGTGCGCGAGACGATCCTGCCGGCGCTGGAACGCGGCGCATGGGTGATCAGCGACCGCTTCACCGATGCCAGTTACGCCTATCAGGGAGCGGCACGCGCGGGCGATCCCGTGTTCATCGCCGAACTGGAGCGCCGCGTGGTCGGCATCGCACCGGCGCTGACACTGCTGCTCGATGTGCCCGTGGATATCGGTTTGCAACGGGCGCGTGGACGCGGCGCCGCCGATCGCATCGAGGGCGAGCGCGACGACTTCTTCGAGCGCGTGCGCGAAGGCTACCTGGCGCGCGCCGCAAGCGAGCCTGCGCGCTTCCGCGTGGTCGATGCCACGCAATCGCCGCAGTCGGTCGCCGCCGATGCGGTGGCGCACGTGCGCCGGCTGATCGGGGAGAGTTCATGAGCATGCCGGCCGCCGATTTCGCGCCCTGGCAGCGCCGCGTCTACGACCAGGCGACGGCGGCGCTCGACTCCGGCCGGTTGGGGCACGGCCTGTTGTTCTGCGGCCCGCAGCAACTGGGCAAGCGCGCCGTCGCCGAGCGGCTGGCGCAGCGCCTGCTGTGCCAGCAGCGCGGCGCCACCGGCGAGCCCTGCGGCACGTGCCGGAGCTGCCACCTGCTGGCGGCTGGCACGCATCCGGATTTCCAGGTCATCTCGTTCGTCCTCAACAAGGAGGGCACGCGCCTTCGCACCGAGATCGTCATCGAGCAGATCCGCCGACTGTCCGAACAGATGGCGCTGACGCCGCAATACGGCGGTGCGCAGATCGCGATCATCGAACCAGCCGACGCGATCAACCACGCCGCCTGCAATGCGCTGTTGAAGACGCTCGAGGAGCCGGTACCGGGCCGCTACCTGTGGCTGGTGAGCGCGCATCCGGCGCGCCTGCCGGCTACGATCCGCAGCCGCTGCCAGCGTCTGGAGTTCCGCCTGCCGCCGCAAGCCGAGGCGATGGCCTGGCTGAATGCGCAGGGCCACAGCGCGGCGGCCGTGCGCGAGGCGCTGGATGCGGCACGCGGACACCCTGGCCTGGCACACGAATGGCTGCAGGGCGATGGGCTGAAACTGCGTCGCGAGGTGGCCGCCGACCTGGCCAAGCTCGGCCGCGGCGAGGCTTCAGCGGGCGAGGTCGCGCAGCGCTGGGTCGGCGACGAGGATGCCGCCCTGCGCCTGCGCCATGCTGCGGACCTGGCGGTAGCCGAAGTTGCCGGCTTGACCGACCCGGTGCGAGCGCGCAGTCTGGCCGCATGGTTCGATCAGGCGAACCGGACCCGCGATCTGTTGCGGACCACGGTCCGCGCCGATCTGGCGGTAATCGAATTGTTGTTGGCCTGGCGCGGCGTCGAAGCCGGGCGGATGCACGGGGGGAGCAGGAAATGAATGGCATGGCGACAGCGGGCGGTGGCGGTGGCGCACGGCAGGGCATCCTGTCGCTCGCGATCAAGGACAAGGCGGCGCTGTACAGCGCCTACATGCCATTCGTGCGTCACGGCGGCATCTTCGTCGCCACGCCCAAGCGTTATTTCATCGGCGATGAAGTGTTCCTGCTGCTGACGCTGCCGGAATCGACCGAGCGCCTGCCAGTAGCGGGCAAGGTCGCTTGGGTGACGCCGGTCGGTGCACAGGGCAATCGTCCTGCCGGCATCGGCGTGCAGTTCGCCGACAGCGCCGAAGGCGAGGCAGTGAAAAGCAAGATCGAGACGTTGCTGGCGGGGACGCTGAACGCGGAGCGGGCCACCAGCACCATGTAAACCGGACGTCGAGTTCGGTTAGCCCGTTCTTCGGCTTGCTGATTGTTCCCAAGTCAACGCAACGAAGCCGCCCCATGGGCGGCTTCGTTCATTGGGGGCGCGGCTTGCCTGGAGTTCAGGGCCGAAGTGCGGCCGAATCCCAGCCGGGTCGCGGCGCGAACCGGTCGCCATATCGCGCGTGCAGCAGCTTCAGTCGTGTCAGCAGCGCATCGGCGCCCGCTTCGCGGATGTACTGGATCGGACCGCCGCGGAACGGGGCGAAGCCGGTGCCGAAGATCACGCCGGCATCGAGCAGGTCGGCGTCAGCGACCACCCCGTCGTGCAGGCATGCGACAGCCTCGTTGAGCAGCGGCAGGACCAGGCGGTCTTCCAGGTCGGAAGGCATCTGGTAGTCCTTCGGCAGCTCCGGCTTCACGGCCTTGCCGTTCTCCCACTTGTACAAGCCCTGGCTATCCTTCTTGCCCCGCTTGCCTGGCTCCGGCGGGGTCGACAACGAGGCCGGAATCGGCAGTCCGAGGAAGGGTGCTAGCTCCGCGCCGACGCCAGCGGCGACATCCAGGCCCACCGTATCGATCAGTTCGATCGGCCCCATCGGCATGCCGAACTTCACCGCGGCCTTGTCGATCGCCGGTCCCGGGATGCCTTCGGCGAACGCCGTCGCCGCTTCCAGCATGTACGGGAACAGCACGCGATTGACGAGGAAACCAGGTGTGCCCGCGACCGGCACCGGCAATTTGTCGATGGCCTTGCAGAACGCCGCCAGACGCTGTTCGGTCTGCGGCGCCACGGCGTCGTGACGGATGATTTCCACCAGTGGCATCAGCGCGACCGGGTTGAAGTAGTGCAGCCCGGCGAACTGCGCGGGACGCGCGATGTGCTCGCGCAACTCGGTCAGCGGAATCGAGGAGGTGTTGGTGGTCAACAGGGCATCGGGTTTCATGCGCGGTTCGACCGCCGTGTACAGCTCGCGCTTGGCTTCGGCCTTCTCGATGATCGCCTCGATCACGAGATCGGCCTGCGCCACGCCGTCGCCCGCCAGATCGCTCTTCAAGCGCGCCGCGACTCCGGCACGCTTGGACTCGTCCTTCACCTTTTTGCCGAACAGATCCTGCGCGCGGGTCATCGCGCCATCGATAAAGCGCTGCTCACGGTCCTGCAGGGTGACGTTGAAGCCCTTGTAGGCCGACCAGGCGGCGATGTCGCCGCCCATCACGCCGGCGCCGACCACGTGCACGTTCGCGATGCCGTGATCCTTGCCGCCCATGCCCTTCAGGCGCTCCTGCAGGAAAAACACGCGGATCAGGTTGCGTGCGGTGGGCGTGGAAGCGAGCTTGACCACCGACTTGCGCTCGGCCGACAGTCGCGACTGGATGCCGCCGCCGCTACGGGCCCAGGTATTGATCAGCGCATACGGCGCCGGGTAGTGCTCCTTGCGCGCCTTGCGTGCGACCTGCTTGGTCAGCATCGGCGCGAGCAGCTGGCGTGCGGGCCACACGTTGCTGGCCCAGCCGAGGAAGCGCTGCTTGAAGGGGCGCTTGGCGCCCTTCAATGCGATGGCGCAGGCGGCATCGATCAGGTTCGAGGCATCGACCACCTTGTCCACCAGGCCGTTGGCGCGCGCGGCCGAGGCCGACAGCGTGCGGCCGGTCAGCATCATGTCGAACGCGGCGGGGGCGCCGACCAGAAGCGGCAGGCGCACGCTGCCGCCCCAGCCCGGATAAATGCCCAGCTTCACTTCCGGCAGGCCGATGCGCGTGGACGGATCGTTGCTGGCCACGCGATAACGGCAGGCCAGTGCGATCTCGGTACCGCCGCCCATGCAGAAGCCGTGGATCGCAGCGACGGACGGGCAGGGCAGTTCAGCCAGTCGCTGGAACACCTGCTGGCCGCGGCGGATGGCGTCGCCGACCGTCCCCTTGGCGTCGAAGCTCTGGAATTCCTTGATGTCGGCGCCGGCGATGAAGCCCGTTGCCTTGGCCGAACGCAGCACCAGGCCCTTGGGCGGGTCCAGCGCCAGGCGCTCGAGCAGGGCGTCCAGTTCGATCAGGACGTCCTGGGAGAAAGTGTTGACCGGCGTACCGGCGCGGTCGAAGGACAGCACCAGGATGCCGTCGGGGCGCTGCTCGGTCTGCCAGTGCTGGAAGCGAAGACCGTCGAGGCCTGCGATCATTGCGGGACCATCCGTTCGGGTATGGAATGATCGCTATCATCCCGATGTTGTTTCGGTGCCGTCAAATCCGGGGCTTCAAACCGGGGCGTCAGACCCGCTTTGCACCGATCGCATGACCCCTGGCCGTTGCGCACTCGCAGGTGCGCCCCCATTAATCCACGTGATTGAACTTTCCCCCGACAGGGTTGTCCCATTGTTCGGCCAAGGCCGAGCTGACAGGAGTGCCGGCACGGCATGGCCGAAACGATGTTGCCCAAAGATGTTGAGTTGGACCAGGAACTGGTCAGGCGTGTCCAGCGTGGCGACAGTGCGGCCTTCGATGCCCTGGTGCGCAAGTACCAGCATCGGATCACCGCCCTGATCGGGCGCTACATACCCGACTGGAGCGAATGCCAGGACGTGGCCCAGGAAACCTTCATACGCGCCTACCGGGCGCTGCCGAATTTCCGTGGCGACGCACAGTTCTATACGTGGTTGCACCGTATCGCAGTGAATACCGCAAAAAATTACCTCGTTGCGCAGAACCGCAGGCCGCCCACCGACGATGTCGATGCGGGCGATGCCGAGCAGTTCGATACCGGTACCCGCCTGCGCGACACCGACACGCCCGAGCATGAACTGCTGCGGCAGGAGATCGAACACACCGTGATGCGCGTGGTCGAAACCCTGCCGGAGGAATTGCGGGCCGCGATCACCCTGCGCGAGGTGGACGGCCTGAGCTACGACGAGATCGCGCAGAAAATGGGTTGTCCGATCGGCACCGTGCGTTCGCGGATTTTCCGCGCGCGCGAAGCGATCGATGCAGAACTTCGGCCCTTGCTGGACCACGACGAACGGGAGCGCCCGCACCGATGACGGCGAATACCTACGATAACGATCGCGAGACTCTCAGCGCGCTGTTCGATGGCGAACTGAGCGGCGATGCCTCGCGCTTCGCGCTGAAGAGGCTCAGCCACGACGAGCAGTGGCGCGATGCCTTTGGCCGCTGGCAGCTGTGCGGCGATGTGCTGCGCGGTCAGGCTGCGGCGGTGGCGAGCGGCGATTTCGCCCAGCGCGTGGCGTCGGCCATCGCTCGCGAGCACGCGCCCGCAATGAGCCAGCCTGTGCCCAAGGCGGCGCTGCTCAGCGGACGACGGGGCTGGATCGGCGGGGCGTTGGCGGCGTCGGTCGCGGTAGCCGCCCTGTTCGTGGCGCGCCCGCTCACTAACGGGTCCACCCCCGTGGATGCGACGCAGGCCCAGGTGGCCGAGGCATCGTCCGTGCGATTGAATGCAGCCCCCGAGGTCCCGGCCTCGAAGACGCCTTCGGCGCCCGATCCTTCAGCGCCCAATCCGGCCGTGGACCTGGGTACCGCTGCCGTGGCTGCCGCCGAGGTACCGCGTCGAGCCATCGAGCGGCGCAGCTCGCGCAGCCAGAGCCAGCGCGCGGCATTGCGCGCGAGCGCACGCCGGGAGCCGGCTGCGGTCGCTGTCGCTGCGTCAGCGGCGCCTGCAACAACTACGGGCACAGCGCTCGCCGCAGACGTCCATGCGACGACGGCCAGCGTCGCTGCCAGTGCCAATCCGTTCCAACCGCGGCCCAGTGAAGCCGTCGCGCGACCGTGGCCGCGTGCCGTGCTGCCGCAGTACTCCAGCCAGGGCGGGATCAATGCCAGTTACAGCGGTGCTGATTCACCTTCGTTCTATCCGTTCGAACCGAGCATGCCGCAGGAAGCCACGCAGGCCACCGTCGAACGAAATCCACCGCCGCACTGACGCGGCTGTTGCCCGAACTGCGTGTCGCGTTACGACGCGATGCACCCAACGTTCCCAACAATTGCTTCGAGGCCGATTCCCATGAACCGTCCACTCCGTTCCCTTGCCCTGGTCGGCGCCATTGCCGTGGCGCTTCCGACGGCGTGCACCGCTCAGCAACCCACCGCGCCGATCGCGCCGCCGCCGTCCGCCACGCCGGCGGCTCCGCTCGTCAGCGGACTGCCTGATTTCACTTCGCTGGTGCAGCGCGTTGGACCGGCCGTGGTCAACATCCGCGCCGAGATCGCGCCGCGCAGCGCCGCGCGCGGAACGATGCCGGACGATGAGGAGATTCCCGAGATATTCCGCCGCTTCTTCGGCGACCAGGTGCCGTTCCCCGGCGGCCCGCAGGGCCCACAGGGGCCGCGCGGTCCGCGTGGCGGCGGCACGTCGCTCGGCACCGGGTTCCTGATCTCCGAAGACGGCTACGTACTGACCAATCACCACGTCGTCGAAGGCGCCGACACGGTCAAGGTCATGTTGTCCGATCGCCGCGAGCTTGCCGCCAAGGTGATCGGCAGCGACGAGCAGTCGGATGTCGCCCTGCTCAAGGTCGATGCCAAGGGTCTGCCGTTCCTGCGCATGGCCAAGGCCGAGTCGACCAAGCCCGGACAGTGGGTGATCGCCATCGGCTCGCCGTTCGGCCTGGACCACTCGGTTACCGCCGGCATCGTCAGCGCGGTCGGTCGCGCCAATCCCTATGCCGACCAGCGCTACGTGCCCTTCATCCAGACCGACGTGGCGATCAACCAGGGCAATTCCGGCGGTCCCCTGCTCAACACCGGCGGCGAAGTGGTCGGCATCAATTCGCAGATCTTCAGCAACTCCGGCGGGTACATGGGCGTGAGCTTCGCCATTCCCATCGACGTGGCGATGAATGCGGCCGAGCAGTTGCGCGCAACCGGCAAGGTCAGCCGCGGCCAGTTGGGTGTGGTCGTGCAGCAGCTGAACTCGGACAATGCGCGCGGCTTCGGCGTGCCGGACAGCAACGGCGCGCTGGTCAGCCAGGTGTTGCCGGGCAGCCCGGCCGACAAGGCCGGGATCGAACCCGGTGACGTGATCCGTTCGGTCAATGGCCGGCCGATCGTCCAGTCCAGCGACCTGCCGCCGATGATCGGCGCGATGGCCCCGGGCACCAAGGCCAAGGTCACCGTGTTCCGCGACGGCAAGAACATCGAACGTACGGTGGTGGTCAACGAACTCGACACCGGCTTGACCGCCGGCAACGAGGACGCCCGGCCCGTTCCGGGTGGCATGCCCCAGCGGCCGTCCGCGGGCAACACCCTGGGCATGGTCGCGCAGGACCTCTCGCCCGGCGACCGTCAGCGACTCGGCCTGACCGGGAATGAGGGCGTGCTGATCCGCAATCCGGGTGATGCCGCCGCTGAGGTGGGGTTGCGCCCAGGAGACGTCGTGCTGGCCGTGGGCCGCAATGCCGTCGGCTCGGCCTCGGCGCTGGATCGCGAGCTGGCCGGCGTCAAGCCAGGGCAGACCGTGATGCTGCTGGTGCGTCGCCAGGGCAACACCCAATACGTTGCCGTGACCGCCGAAAGCAAAACCGGCTGACCATACCGGCTGATTCAGTCGCCGGATCCCGGGTGCCTGCCGTTTCGCAGGCGCCCTCCGGTCCGGTTCATGCCGTATGCGATAATCCCACGTTGAATTTCATGGAATCGGCGGACCCGCACCGCCCCGCATGCAGCAGATCAGAAATTTTTCCATCATCGCCCACGTCGACCACGGCAAGTCGACCCTGGCTGACCGCATCATCCAGCTTTGTGGCGGCCTCGAAGCCCGCGAAATGGAAGCGCAGGTGCTCGACTCCAACCCGATCGAGCGCGAGCGCGGCATCACCATCAAGGCCCAGTCCGTGTCGCTGCCGTACAAGGCGCGCGACGGCAAGACCTATTTCCTGAACTTCATCGATACCCCGGGCCATGTCGACTTCAGCTACGAGGTCAGCCGCTCGCTGGCGGCCTGCGAAGGCGCACTGCTGGTGGTTGACGCCGCCCAGGGTGTGGAAGCCCAGTCTGTCGCCAACTGCTACACCGCAGTGGAGCAGGGCCTGGAAGTGGTGCCGATCCTGAACAAGATCGACCTGCCCACGGCCGATATCGAGCGCGCCAAGGCCGAGATCGAGGCAGTGATCGGCATCGATGCCGAGGACGCCGTGGCGATCAGCGCCAAGACGGGCCTCAATATCGAAGAGGTGCTGGAGGCGATCGTCCACCGCATCCCGCCGCCGAAGCCGCGCGATACCGACAAGCTGCAGGCGCTGATCATCGACTCCTGGTTCGACAACTACCTGGGTGTGGTCTCGCTGGTGCGCGTGATGCAGGGCGAGATCAAGCCCGGCGACAAGCTGCTGGTGATGTCCACCGGCCGTACCCACCAGGTCGACAAGGTCGGCGTGTTCACCCCCAAGCGCAAGGACCTGCCCAAGCTCGGCGCGGGCGAAGTGGGCTGGGTCCACGCCTCGATCAAGGACGTGCACGGCGCCCCGGTCGGCGACACGCTGACGCTGGCCGGCGATCCGGCCCCCAAGCCGCTGCCCGGTTTCCAGGAAATGCAGCCGCGCGTGTTCGCCGGCCTGTTCCCGGTCGACGCCGAGGACTACCCGGACCTGCGCGAAGCGCTGGAGAAGCTCCGCCTCAACGACGCCGCGCTGCGCTTCGAGCCGGAAAGCTCCGAGGCGATGGGCTTCGGCTTCCGCTGCGGGTTCCTCGGCATGCTGCACATGGAGATCGTGCAGGAGCGCCTGGAGCGCGAGTACAACCTCAACCTGATCAGCACCGCGCCCACGGTCATCTACGAAGTACTCAAGACCGACGGCACGATCATTCCGATGGACAACCCGGCCAAGTTGCCGCCGGTAAACATGATCGAAGAGGTCCGCGAACCGATCATCCGCGCCAACGTCCTCACGCCACCGGACTACGTCGGCAACGTGATCACGCTGTGCGAGGAGAAGCGCGGCGTGCAGATCGGCATCACCTACATGGGCGGCCAGGTGCAGATCAGCTACGAGCTGCCGATGGCCGAGGTGGTTCTGGATTTCTTCGACAAGCTCAAGTCGGTCAGTCGCGGCTACGCGTCGCTGGACTACCACTTCCTGCGCTTCCAGGCCGGCCCGTTCGTGCGCGTGGACACGCTGATCAACGGCGACAAGGTCGACGCGCTGAGCATCATCACCCACCGCAGCCACGCCGACCGGCGCGGCCGCGACCTGTGCGAGAAGATGAAGGAACTGATCCCGCGGCAGATGTTCGATGTCGCGATCCAGGCCGCCGTCGGCTCGCAGATCATCGCCCGCAGCACGGTCAAGGCGATGCGCAAGAATGTGCTGGCCAAGTGCTACGGCGGCGACATCTCCCGCAAGAAGAAGCTCCTCGAGAAGCAGAAAGAGGGCAAGAAGCGGATGAAGCAGGTCGGGCGCGTGGAAATTCCGCAGGAGGCCTTCCTGGCCGTCCTGCAGACGGGCGACAAGTAACCGTCGGGATGGGGAATCGGGATCAGCAAGGTCTGGCGTCCCCATGCCGGGACCCGCTGTCCATGACGGGCAGCGGATCCCTCGCTATGCTCGCAGCCGCGGGTTGCCGGGAAGCGGCCTGCGCGGACCCGCTTTCCATCCGATCCCGATTCCCGATTCCCTTTTTCTGGCTCTCTTGAGGGGCATGCATGCGTTGGTTTGAGATCGGACTGGTACTGCTGACCGCCTTCACCGGCCTGGTCTGGCTGCTCGACAAGCTGGTGCTGGCCAAGCGCCGCGCCGCGCGCCAGGGGCTGCTCGACGAGGGCAAGGAGCCGATCGTCGTCGATTACTCCAAGGCGTTCTTCCCGGTGCTGGCGATCGTGCTGATCCTGCGCAGCTTCATTGCCGAGCCGTTCCGGATTCCGTCCAACTCGATGATGCCGACGCTGCTGACCGGCGATTTCATCCTGGTCAACAAGTTCCATTACGGCTTGCGCCTGCCGATCACCAACCAGAAGGTCGTGTCCATCGGCGAGCCCCAGCGTGGCGATGTGGTGGTGTTCAAGCCGCCGCACCATCCGGACCAGGACTGGATCAAGCGCGTGGTCGGGCTGCCGGGCGACCGCGTCGCCTACCACGACAACCAGGTATTCCTGAATGGCCAGCCGCTCGCCTACCAGACGCTCGGCGCCTACCAGGGCAAGGGCAATGGCGCGGAGATGACGGGCGCCGAGGAACTGGCCGAGAACCTGCACGGTCGCCGACACAAAGTCCTGGAACGCACCGATCTGCCGTTTATCGATCAGGGAGAAGGCGAATGGGTGGTGCCGCCGGGTCACTATTTCGTGATGGGCGACAATCGCGATAATAGCGAGGACAGTCGATACTGGGGCTTCCTGCCGGAGCAGAACCTGCGCGGCAAGGCGTTCCTGATCTGGATGAACTTCGATGGGGGCATCGACAGTTCGCGGATAGGCAATAGCATTCCGTAATACAGCGCGGTCCGTCATCAATTTGGGGAAGCAGGGGAGCGGTCTTATGAAGCGTTCGCAGAGCGGTATGACCCTGGTCGGGTTCATCATCGTGCTCGCCGTCATCGGTGTCTTCGTCTACATGGGCATGAAGACGATCCCGATGTACTCGGAGTACTACGCGGTGAAGCAGGCACTTAGTGGCCTGGCTTCCGAGCCCGGCATCGTCGAGAAGGATCCGGCCAAGATCAAGGATCTGTTCTTCCGTCGGCTGTACATCAGCTATGCCGACAACATCAAGCCGGAAAACATGAAGGTCCAGCGCAAGGACGCCGGCTACGTGATCACCGTCGACTACGAGGTCCGCAAGCCGCTGATCGCCAACCTCGACGTGGTCGGCAAGTTCAATGCGGTGAAGGAACTGCGTCGCGGCGGCGGCGTTGACTGATCGCATCACCCATCGCTTTGCCCGGGCGGACCTGCTCGCGCAGGCGCTGACCCACAGAAGTGCCGGGGCGCCACACAATGAGCGCCTCGAGTTCCTCGGTGACGCGCTGGTCAACCTGATCGTCGCCGAAACGCTGTACATGCACTGGCCCCAGGCTGACGAGGGCGCGCTGACCCGCGCCCGCGCCGAGCTGGTGCGCGAGTCCGCGCTGGCTCCCATCGCGCGCGCGCTGGAGCTCGGCTCACGGCTTACGCTCGGTCCCGGCGAAATGAAGTCCGGCGGTCATCGCCGCGATTCGATCCTGGCCGATGCACTGGAGGCCGTGGTCGCGGCGATCTACCTGGATGCCGGTTTCGAGGCGTGTCGCGCCGTGGTGCTGCCGTGGTTCGAGGAGGCCATCGCCGCGTTGCCGCCGCCGCACAAGGTCGGCAAGGACGCCAAGACCCGCCTGCAGGAATGGTTGCAGGCCAGGCAAAAGCCACTTCCGGTATACGCCTTGCTGACCGAGAGCGGCGAGGATCATGCCAAGACCTTCCAGGTCACCTGCACGCTGTCGCAGCCACCGCTGGTGACCGACGGCACTGCCGGGTCACGCCGGGCGGCCGAGCAGATCGCCGCCGAGGCTGCGCTGGAGCAGCTCAAGGCGCAGGATTGAAGCCGGGCTCACGGCCGAGGGTTTGACCTGCTGCCTCGCAGGGAGAATTGCACCGAGGCTCCCTTGATTCCCTTCTCGCGCTCGCGGGAGAGGGGTTCCCTGAGCTTGTCGAGAGTGCCTGGAGGGCGCTTCGGCCTTTCACCGTTTGCCCTCGACCCCGCGCACGCGGACAATCCCCGCATGAATACCCCCGCACATCGCGCCGGCCACGTCGCCGTCATCGGCCGTCCCAACGTCGGCAAGTCCACCCTGGTCAACGCCCTGGTAGGCGCAAAGGTCAGCATCGTCTCGCCACGGCCCCAGACCACCCGTCATCGCCTGCTCGGCATCGCCACCTTCCCGGAAGGGCAACTGGTGCTCGTCGATACCCCGGGACTGCATCGCGACCAGGGCAAGTCGACGGCCACCGCCATGCATCGCTGGATGAACCGTGCCGCTCGCGGCGCGCTGGAAGGAGTCGACGTGGCCCTGCTGGTGGTGCGCGCAGGGCAATGGGACGAGGCCGATACGTTCGCCTACCAGGCACTGCATGGTGCCGGGCTGCCGGTGGTGCTGGTGGTCAACCAGATCGATCGCCTCAAGGACAAGACCGCTCTGCTGCCGTACCTGGCCAAGATCAGCGAAGGCCGCGATTTTGCCGGCGTGCATCCGATCTCGGCGCTCAAGCGCAAGGGCCTGGAGGCGCTGGTGAAGACCGTGTTGCCGCGCCTGCCCGAGCAGGACGCGCTTTACGGCGAGGACGAGATCACCGACAAGAGCCAGCGTTTCCTGGCCGGCGAGATGGTGCGCGAACAACTGATGCGCCAACTCGGCGAGGAACTGCCATACGCCACCACGGTGGAGATCGAGAAGTTCGAGGTCGATGGCGCGTTGCTGCGCATCGGTGCGGTCATCTGGGTCGAGCGCGACGGGCAGAAAGCCATCGTGATCGGCAAGGGCGGCGAGCGCCTGCGCGAGATCGGCGCCAAGGCGCGAATCCAGATGGAACGGCTGTTCGGCAGCAAGGTATTTCTGGAAACCTGGGTGCGCGTGCGCGAAGGCTGGTCGGACGACGAAGCGGCGTTGCGCGCGTTCGGGTATCACGACTAAGCACTAGCGGGAATGAAAAGCCGCTCTTTGCTCCCGCTTCTTCGCTGAAGTGCGCTACGTCGCCCAGCCCGCCTTCGTCCTGCACGCGCGCCCATGGCGCGAGACCAGCCTGCTGGTGGAAGTATTGAGCGCGGAACATGGTCGCCTGGGCCTGGTGGCCCGCGGCGTCCAGGGTCCAAAGCGGCAGGTCCTGCGTGCGGCGCTGCAACCGTTGCAGTGGATCCGTTTCGATGCCGTGCAGACAGGTGAGATGGCGCGATTGATCGCCGCCGAGGCGCAGGACGCCGCGCCACGACTGGGCGGGGAAGCGATGCTGGCCGGCTTCTATCTCAACGAACTGACCCTGCGCATGGCCCCGCGGCAGGATCCGGCGCCCGAGTTGTACGAAGCCTACGCGCAGGCGCGTTCACGCCTCGGCGTCGGCGAGCCATTGGGCTGGACGCTGCGCCGTTACGAACGCGATCTGCTGGAAGCGCTCGGCTTCGGCTTCGACTGGGCCCACGATGGCGATGGCGCGGCGATCGATCCGGCGGCGCGTTACCGCCTGGATCCCGAGCACGGCCCACGCCGTGTGTTGAGCGATCGCGGCCATGGCGACCGCAGCAGCGCCGCGACCGGTCGCGCGCTGCTGTCGCTGGCAACCGACCGGCAGCCCGAAGCCAACGACCTGCCCGGACTGCGGCGCGCCATGCGCAGTGTGCTGTCCTACCACCTGGGGCCGCGCGGACTGAAGTCCTGGGAGATGCTGGCGGAACTGGGACGCGTCGCACCGCGCACGCGGCCGGATCAGTCCGATGGCGGCAATTGAGTCGCTGACGGTTGCGACAGCGTGTCCTGCGCCGCTTCTTCGAAGGCGGATAACAGCAATGGCGATGCCGGAGCCTGTTGCAATGCCTGCACGGCCGCGCCCAGTCGGGCCGCGCCGACGAAGCCGCAACTGGCGCGAAGGCGATGCAGCTCAGCACCTATCGACGACGTGTCGCCCTGCGACGCCGCGGTCGTGACGGCCTGCAGGCACTTGGGCAGTTCCTGTGCGAACAGCTCGCGCAGCGTATCGACGTGGACTCGGTTGCCGTTGAGCGCACGGATTGCCGATTCGTCATCCCATACCGGCAGTTTGCCGCCGTAAACGGCTGATCCAACGGCTTCTCTGCGGGCCTCCATTCCAAGCGCGCGTCGCGCCGCTCCCTGCACCGTTGCGGCGGGCAGGGGTTTGACCAGCGCCTCGGCGAATCCTGCGGCCAGCAGTTCGTCGAGCACGGACGATTCGTTCGCTGCGGTATGCGCAAGCGCCGGTGTGTGCGGCCAGCGTGCGCGCAGGCGCGCGAGCAGATCGGCGCCGCTGCCGTCGGGCAGGCGGGCGTCGATCATCCACAGGGCGTAGTCCTGAGTCGAAGCCAGTGCGGTCGCCGCGGCCAGGCAGTCGGCGGCATCGACCTCGGCCGGCAGCGCACGTAAAGCCGAGGTCAAAAACCAGCGACTGGTCGGGTCGTCCTCGACCAGCAGGATGCGCGGCAGTTCGTCAGGCGTCATCGGTACGCGGTGCTCAATCGTGAAACGTCATGGACGTTATGCTGCCTCAATGCCGCATCCGTTGTTACCCCTGCCGCCTTCGGGCCTATCGATCCCAGGCGCACCCACCGTGCGCTGGCTGATCGCATGCGTGCTGGCCGCATCCTGGCTGCTTGGCGGCGAGGCGGCGGCGCGCACGGCGCAAGCTCGGATGGCCAGGGTGTCCACGGCCGTGTTTGTGCTGGAAGACGTGCGCGTGCAACTCGATTGGCCCGCGCAGACCTCGCAAGGCCTGCTGCGTGTACAGGCGGCCCGTGTCGATGCTCCAGAACTCGGCTACCGGTTCCGCGACCTGGCCTGGCAATGTCCGTTGGTGCGCCAGGGCGCGAGATGGAGATGCGAGGGCGAGGTGCATGCAGGCCGTTCGGCGCCGCTTCGGCTGGCGATCGATCTGGATGACACCCGCATCGACGCGCGCATCGGGCGAGGCGACAGCGCACTGGCCCTGCATCGCGATGTGGCCACGCCGGACCTTACTCGTATCGATCTGACCCGCGTTCCCCTGGTGTGGGCGCAGGCGTTGTTGGCCCAGGCATGGGAACAAGGGCGAATGAAGAGCGGCACGATCGATGGCCGGCTCACCGTGGACGCACCATCCCGGGCGCCGATGCACGTTGTGGGGCCGGTCCACCTGCGAGGGGTCGCGTTCGAAACGCCCGACGGAACTATTGCAGGCGAGAACGTGGCGGCAGGGGCACAAGTGGACGCCGTGATCGGCGACACCATGCGCGTCCAGGTCGACGGTCATCTGCTGGGCGGCGACATGCTGTTCGGCAATGCCTACCTCGCCCTGCAGCAGCGGTCCGTCGCGGTGACCATTGACGCCGTGCAGCGAGCGGATGGCGGCTGGCAATTCCCGCGATTGCGCTGGCAGGACGATGGCATCCTTGCGGTCGAAGGCAGCGCCGCCCTGACGCCTGATGCATCGCTACAGGCACTCGATCTGCGGGCTCGCAGCCAGGACCTGGCGCCGTTGCGCGACGGTTATTTGACCGGCTTCCTGGGCCTGGCAGGGTTGGCCGACCTGCAACTGCGCGGCGCCGCGGATGTGCGCGTGCGCTTCGAGAACAGCGTGCTGCACGAAGCCGACTTCGTTGCGCACGCGGTAGCCATCGACGATGCGCAGGGACGCTTCCGCTTCGAGGGCCTCGAAGGCGATGTGCGCTTTTCCTCCGGCGTCTCCTCGCGCGCCATCGACAGCGAGCTGCGCTGGCGGGGCGGCGCGCTGCATGGGTTGTCCTTCGGCCAGGCGCGCCTCCCGTTCCGCAGTAGTGACGGCGTCCTGAACCTGCGCGAGGCCGCCACCGTGCCGATGCTTGGCGGACAAGCCGCCATCGATCATCTGCAACTGCGCCCGCCCTCGGATGGGCAGGGACTGGATATCCGCTTCGGTCTGGAACTCGAACGGCTCGACATGGCCGCGCTTTCCGCGGCGCTGGACTGGCCGGCTTTCACGGGCGAGCTCACCGGGCATATCCCCGAAGCCCGCTATGCCGACGATCGGCTGGAATTCCAGGGTGGGCTGTCGGTCGAATTGTTCGGCGGAACGGTGCAGGTGTCGTCGCTGGCGATGGAGCGGCCGTTCGGGGTGGCGCCGACACTGTCATCCGACATCGCCTTCAACGACATCGACCTGGATTCGCTGACCGGCGTGCTCGGTTTCGGTGCCATCAGCGGCAAGCTCGACGGTTCGATCCAGCACCTGCGCCTGCTGGACTGGCAGCCGGTCGCATTCGATGCCGAACTGCACACCGATCGCGCCGCTGCCAGGGCACACGGCGTGCACCAGCGCATCAGCCAGCGCGCCGTGCAGGACCTGTCCAGCGTCAGCGACGCATCGTTCATGACCAGCCTGCAGTCGCAGTTGCTCGGCTTGTTCGACGACTTCGGCTATCGCCGCATCGGCATCCGCTGCCGCTTGAATGATGAGATCTGCGAAATGGACGGGTTGGGTTCCGCCGGCCCGGGTTTCATTATCGTCGAAGGTTCGGGGGTGCCCAGGCTGTCGGTGGTCGGCTTCAACCGGCGCGTCGATTGGCCGACGCTGCTGGAGCGCCTGGAGGCGGCCGGCAAGGGTGACGTGAAGCCGGTATTCGAATGAGTGTTCGTGCGACAGTTCGGGTAAGTTAGCCACGCTATCAATACACGCCTGCGCGGGCCGTCGTCTGCGTTGGCAGGATCCAGGAGAAAGGACATGCGTCGTTGGATGGGGGTTCCGGTCGCGTTGATGCTGACCGCATGCGTGACGATCAACGTGTACTTCCCGGCCGCCGAAGCCAAGGAAGCCGCGAAGGAATTCGTCGAGAAGGTCATCGGCGACGAGGCGCAGCCCAAGGAGCCGGCGAAGGAGAACAAGCCCGGTGGCCAGAGCGCATCGGTGGGGCCCCAGTTCGACTGGCTGTCGCTGGTCGGCATCGGCAGCGCTTACGCGCAGGAGCAGCCGGACATCACGATCAAGACGCCGGCGATCCAGGCGATCCAGTCACGCATGGCCTCGCGTTTCGACAGCCAGCTGCGTGAGCATTTCGATTCCGGCGCGCTCGGCTTCGCCAACGATGGCACGATCAGCGTGCGCGATGCCAACAAGATCCCGCTGCCGCAGCGCGTGGCCGTCAACCAGGCCGTGGCCGACCAGGGGCGTGACGCCAAGGCGGTCTATCGCGAGATCGCGGTGGCCAACAACCATCCGGAATGGGAACAGCAGATTCGCGCGGTGTTCGCGCGGCAGTGGATCGACAGCGCTCGTCCGGGGTGGTGGGTGCAGGACGCTGGCGGTGGCTGGCGGCAGAAGTAAGCCTTGCCCGGGAACGCTCGACGGCCCGCTTCGGCGGGCCGTTGCCGTTTTCGAGCAAGCGCGGTCTCATCCGCCCTTTGGGCACCCTTCGACAAAGCTCAGGGCATCCCCTCTCCCGCCGGCAGGAGAGGGGGGGATGAGGACAGGCAGCGTCGGGCATCTGCGACAATAGCCGCCCCCCGTTTCACGCCCCCGCTTGTGGCCCGCATCGACCAGACCCCCTTTGAAGTTGAAATCACCGACCTGACCCACGATGGCCGCGGCGTCGCCCGCCGCCCGGACGGCAAGGCGGTCTTCGTCGCCGGTGCCTTGCCGGGCGAGCGCGTCATGGCCTCCCAGACCGGCCGCCACCGCAGTTTCGACGAGGCCAAGACTGTTGAAGTGCTGCAGGCCGCCCCCGAGCGCGTCACGCCGCGCTGCCCGCACTTCGGCACCTGCAGCGGCTGCGCCCTGCAGCATTACGCAGAGGACAAGCAGATCCTGGCCAAGCAGCGCGTGCTGATGGAGAACTTCGAGCGCATTGGCCATGTGACGCCGGAGCGCGTGCTCGCGCCGCTGACCGATGCCTCGTGGGGCTATCGCCGCAAGGGGCGCTTCTCGGTGCGCCGCGTGGAGAAGAAGGACAAGACCCTGGTCGGCTTCCGCGAGACCGATCCGCGCTTCGTCGCCGACCTGCGCGAGTGCCACACGGTGATCCCGCAGATCGGCGAGAAGATTGGCGCGCTCGCGCAACTGGTCGACGGACTGCAGGCGCGCCGCGAGATCCCTCAGATCGAGTTCATCGCCGGCGATCCGATGCCCGAGTATTCCGGCATCGCCTTGACGATCCGCCACCTCGTGCCGCTGTCCGATGCCGACAAGGACGCCATCGTCGCCTTCGGCAAGGAACACCGCTTCGCCATCTTCCTGCAACCCGGTGGCGTGGACAGCGTGCATCCGTTGTGGCCGGAAGCACCGAAGCTGGCGTTCTCGCTGCCGCAGTGGAACCTCGAATTCCTGTTCCGCCCGCTCGACTTCATCCAGGTCAATGCAGGCCTCAACGGCAAGATGATCGAGCACGCCCTCACGCTGCTCGATGCGCAGCCCGATGAACGCGTGCTCGACCTGTTCGCCGGCCTGGGCAACTTCACCCTGCCGCTGGCGCGTCGCGTGCGCGAGGTGGTGGGCGTGGAAGGCGAGGCGGGTCTGGTGCGGCGCGCCCGCGACAATGCCGCCCACAACGGCATCGCCAACGCCGACTTCCATGCCGCCGACCTGGCCAAGGATCTCAGCGGCGAGTGGTGGATGAAGGAGGGTTTCGACAAGTTGCTGCTCGACCCGCCGCGTTCCGGCGCCGATGTCGTGCTCGCGCAGCTGCCGCTGAAACAGTTCAAGCGCATCGTCTATGTCAGCTGCCATCCGGCGTCGCTGGCACGCGATGCAGGCTTTCTGGTCAACGAGCGCGGGTGGAAGTTGCGGGCGGCAGGCGTGATGGACATGTTCCCGCACACCGCGCACGTGGAATCGATCGCGATGTTCGAGCAGTAGTGGTCCCGTCATCCCCGCGAAGGCGGGGATCCAGCGACTTGGCCGCGCGTATCGCGCCGAACAGGGAAAGACACCGTTGTTCCCGCCTTGGCGGGAACGACGATGGAAGAAGGTAAAAACCCATGGGCATCGAAATCGAACGCAAGTTCCTGGTCACCGGCGATGGCTGGCGCGCGGCCGCGCGCGAGGTCGTGCCGATGGCGCAGGGGTACATCAACGACATGGCGGCCATGGACAGTGGCGCGATGAAGGCATCGGTGCGCGTGCGCATCGCCGGCGACGAGGCCTTCCTCAACCTGAAGTCGCGAGAGCTCGGCCACACCCGCCAGGAGTTCGATTACCCGATCCCGGTCGAGGATGCGCGTGGCCTGCTGGCGCTATGCGTCGGCGGGCTGGTCGACAAGCGCCGGCACTACGTCGAGTTCGAAGGCCACCTGTGGGAGGTCGACGAATTCCTCGGCGAGAACGCGGGGTTGGTGGTCGCGGAAATCGAGCTCGCCTCGGCCGATGCGGCCTTCGCCAAGCCCGAGTGGATCGGCGCCGAGGTCACCGATGCCGCGCGCTACTACAACCTCGCCCTGGCCACGCGTCCGTATTCGCAGTGGAGCGAGGCGGAAAGGGCCGGCGAGGTTGCATCGGCACATTGACGTCCCCATCTCGGGGCCATGAACAGCAAACCCCTGCGCATCGATATCTGGTCCGACGTGGTCTGTCCGTGGTGCTGGATTGGCAAGCACCGCCTGCAGCAGGCGTTGGAGCAGCTTGGTGAGAAAGGCCGGGACGTCGATATCCGCTGGCACGCGTTCCAGCTCGACCCCGATTCGGACGAGACTCCCGTGCCGCTGCGTGAAGCCTACGAGCGCAAATTCGGCAGTCGCGAGCGCACCGAGCAGATCCTCGCGCAGACCCAGGCCACCGGTCGCGGCGAGGGTCTGCCGTTCGACTTCGATCGCGGCCAGGTCCGCGTCAACACGCTCAAGGCGCATCGCCTGATCTGGTTGGCCGGACGCGAGGGCGACGCCGAGGCGGTCGGCGAGGCGCTGTTCCGCGCGCATTTCGAGCAGGGCCGCAACCTGGCCGACACACGCACGCTGGTCGAGGCGGGCGCCGCCGGCGGCCTGCCCGAAGCGCGGGTGCGGGCGATGCTCGACTCCGACGAAGGCATCGCCGAGGTCAGGGCGCAACTGGGGCAGGCGCAGGCGCTGGGCATCCGGGCGGTGCCGACTTTCCTGCTCGATGGTCAATTGGCCGTGCAGGGTGCGCAATCGCCGGACGTATTCCGCGAAGCGTTCGCCCGGCTCGGAATGGCGACCGCGCCGGCGGGCGATGCCGGTGCCGGCTGCGGTCCGGAAGGCTGCGCCCTCTGAGCGCCGCGCAGGCGATCTGAACAGCCGCATCGTGCGGGTTATGTCCGTGCCCCCAACTGCGAGACAATGCGGGGCCGCGCCCTGGGCGCCGACACCCCCGTCTGGAGTTTCCGCATGCTCGTGATCGGCGTCGCCGGTACCGAACTCACCGCGCAGGAGCGCGACTGGTTGCAGCACGACGCCTGCGCCGGCGTGATCCTGTTCACCCGCAACTTCGCCTCCAAGGCCCAGGTCGCCGAGCTGTCGGCGGCGATCCGCGCCGCCGCGCCGCGTCCGCAGCTGATCTGCGTCGACCAGGAAGGCGGCCGCGTGCAGCGCTTCCGTGAAGGCTACAGCGCACTTCCGGCGCTCGAAGGCTTCGGCAAGCTGTACGCGAGCGATCGCGATGCCGCATTGAAGCTCGCCGAGGAACACGCGTGGCTGATGGCCAACGAAGTGCAGGCCAGCGGCGTGGACCTGAGCTTCGCGCCGGTCGTCGATCTGGGCCGCGGCAACCTCGCCATCGGCAACCGCGCCTTCTCCGACGATCCGACGATCGTCGCCGAGTTCACACGCGCCTACGTGCGCGGCATGCACGGCGCCGGCATGGCGGCCACGCTCAAGCATTTCCCGGGGCACGGCTCGGTGCTGGCCGACACTCATTTCGACGATGCCGTCGACCCGCGTACGCTCGAGCAGATGCGCGCCACCGACCTGATTCCGTTCGTCGCCGGCATCGAGGCCAAGGCCGATGCGGTGATGATGGCGCACGTGAAGTATCCGGCCATTGCGCCGGAACCGGCCGGATATTCGAGCTACTGGATCGAAGAAGTGTTGCGCAAGGACCGTGCTTCCGGAGGGCTCGGTTTCCGCGGCGTGGTCTTCAGCGACGACATCGGCATGAAGGCCGCGTTTTCGGTCGGCGGCATCAAGCAACGTATCGACGCGCACCTGGATGCTGGCTGCGACGTGGTGCTGGTCTGCCATCCCGAGCTGGCCGAGGAATCGCTGAAGGCCGTCGAGGGTCGCAAGCTCAACACCATGGCGCTGACAGGCCTTATCGGTCGCGGCGCGATGGGCTGGGACGGCCTGCTCGCCGATGCGCGCTACGGCGCCACCCGCGGCCGCCTGGAGGGCCTGGCCTGATGACCGCGCCCACCTCGAACGCGCACGACCTGGCCGAAGCGCTGGCCAACTCCGAACTTCTGTTCGATCGCGACACGCTGGAACAGGCGATCGCGCACATGGCGCCGCTGATCCGGCATGACTACGCCGGTGAAGTGCCGGTGTTCCTGACCGTCATGCACGGCGGCTTGCCTTTCGCCGGCCGCCTGGCGATGGAAGTCGGCGCACTGGGCCTGGACCTGGAGTTCGACTACCTGCACGCCACCCGCTACCGCGGCGCGACGTCCGGTGGCGAGCTGGTGTGGAAGCACCGCCCCGCGACCAGCCTGCAGGGCCGTCGCGTGCTGCTGGCCGACGACATCCTGGACGAAGGCCATACCCTGGCCGCGATCCGCGCCTGGTGCCTGGAGCAGGGCGCCGGCGACGTGCGCATTGCCGCACTGGCGGTGAAGCTGCACGACCGCTGCGTGCCGGGGCTGGTGGCGGATTACGTCGGCGTCGAAGTGCCCGACCGGTATGTCTTCGGCTACGGCATGGACTACCACGAGCAGGGTCGCAACCTGCCCGCCATCTACGCGCTCAAGGACTGACCGATGAGCGACCGCGACATCGCGCTGGCCGTCATCGGCGGCACCGGCCTGTACAAGCTGGCCGATCTGCAGGATGTGGAAACCCACCAGCCCGTCACCCAGTACGGCGCGGCCTCCGGGCCGATCCGCATCGGCACGCTGGCGGGACATCGCGTTGCCTTCCTGGCCCGCCACGGCGAGGGGCATTCGCTGCCGCCGCACAAGATCAACTACCGCGCCAACCTGGCCGCGTTGCAGGCGCTGGGCGCGCGGCGCGTGCTCGCGCTCAACACGGTCGGCGGCATCACCGAGCGCTTCGGCCCGCGCGTGCTGGCGTGCCCGGACCAGCTGATCGACTACACCTGGGGCCGCATCTCCACGATCTGCGAGGAGCCGGGCACCGAGGTGCTGCATGTCGACTTCGGCGAGCCCTACACCCGCGCGCTGCGCGAGGCGGTGCTCGCGGCCGCACGCGGTGCCGGTGTCGACCTGGTCGACGGTGGCTGCTACGGCGCCACCCAGGGGCCGCGTCTGGAGACACGCGCCGAGATCGCCCGCCTGCGCCGCGACGGATGCGACCTGGTCGGCATGACCGGCATGCCCGAGGCCGGCCTGGCGCGCGAGATGGGGCTGGACTACGCCTGCCTGGGCATCGTCGCCAACTGGGCGGCCGGTGCCGGTCCGGACCCGGACGAGGTCATCACCCTGCAGGACGTGCTCGACAACGTGGCCGCGGCCTCGTCCGGCCTGCCGGACCTGCTGCGGGCCCTGCTGGCCGGCTAGCGCCGGGTCGCGCCGGACGGGGGTGGATTGTCAAGGCGTGATTCAGTTTGCATACTCGGCCTGCGCCCTGGCCGCCCGGCGAGCGCGCGCGACAACGCATCCAGCATGAGGTCATCAAGGATATGCAGTACGGCACCGTGAAATGGTTCAACGACGCCAAGGGCTTCGGGTTCATTTCGCCCGAGGACGGCAGCGCGGATGTATTCGTGCACTTCTCTGCGATCAACTCCAAGGGCTTTCGCAGTCTCCAGGAAGGTCAGCGTGTGAGCTACGAGCTCACGCAGGGGCCGAAGGGCGCACAAGCATCGGGTGTGACGCCGGCGGCGTGATTGCCACCGCCACGGCATTGCCCGTGTTTTGCTTGAAAGGCCTCGCTTCGGCGAGGCCTTTTTTATTGGCGCTCACACCTTGGAGTGTATGACCGCATCACGTGTGCTTCGGTTGCAGCGCTTTCTGCTTCGCTTGTCGCGTTTCTCGCGCCAAGTCGCCTCGGGACTAGAATCGGTGCATTGCCACGCCGGAGTTGCGCATGGAACCGCTGCCGCCGTTCGCCACGCATCAGGTCGACAACCAGCCGCCGGAGTTCGCGCCGCGCAATCTCTGGCGCGATGACCATGCCCTGCGCGAAGCGGTCGCGCGCGAGGGAGGCGGCGATTTCGTCGACGTGCTCGCGGGCTACGGATCGCTGGCCGGCGACGAGCTGTATCGCCTCAGCTTCGACGCCCACCGCGATCGCCCGCGCCTGCGCACGCACGATCGCTTCGGCCATCGCATCGATCTCGTCGAGTTCCATCCCAATTACCACCGCATCATGCAGGCCGCCATCGAGCACGGCGTCGCCGGATTGTCGTGGTCGCAACCGCGCACGGGCGGGCATGTGGCGCGCGCCGCGCTGAGCTACCTGCATCACCAGGTCGAGCCCGCCAGCAGTTGCCCGCTGACGATGACCCACGCGGCGATCCCGGCGCTGCGCCACGCACCGGCCCTGGCCGAATGGGCCACCAAGGCGGCGGCTGCGCATTACGACCCGCGCGATATCGGCATCGAGCACAAGCGCGGCGTCACCATCGGCATGGGCATGACCGAGAAGCAGGGCGGCAGCGACGTGCGCGCCAACAGGACCGTCGCCAAGCCGCTGGCGGGCGAGAGCGAGTACCGGTTGGTCGGCCATAAGTGGTTCTTCTCGGCGCCGATGTCCGACGGCTTCCTGGTGCTGGCGCAGGCGCCGGGCGGGCTGACCTGTTTCCTGCTGCCGCGCTGGCGGCCGGACGGGCAGCGAAATGCGCTGCGCATCATGCGGCTCAAGGACAAGCTGGGCGACTGGGCCAATGCATCGTCCGAGGTCGAGTTCGCCGATGCCTGGGCCTACCGCATCGGGGCGGAGGGGCGGGGAGTGCCCACGATCCTCGAGATGGTGATGCTGACCCGGCTCGACTGCATGCTCGGCTCCGCCGCCGAGATGCGTATGGCGCTGGCGCAGGCCATCCATCACGCGCGGCATCGCCATACCTTCGGCAAGCGCCTGGTCGATCACCCGCTGATGCGCAACGTGCTCGCCGACCTGGCCATCGAGGCCGAGGCCGCGATCACGCTGGCCATGCGCGTGGCCCGTGCCGTGGACCGGGCACGCCACGATCCACACGAAGCGGCGCTCGCGCGCATCGCGACTGCTATCGGCAAGTACTGGGTCTGCAAGCGCGCGCCGGCGTTCGTCAACGAGGCCCAGGAATGCCTGGGCGGCGCCGGATATGTCGAGGAGTCCATGCTGCCACGCCTGTACCGGCAGGCGCCGCTCAATTCGATCTGGGAGGGCAGTGGCAACATCCAGTGCCTGGACGTCCTGCGCGCGCTGTCACGCGAGCCGGAAGCCGGCGCCCGCCTGCTGGCCGAACTGGAACTCGCCAGTGGCTTGCATCACGACTACGACTCACAACTGGCGAGCCTGCGCCCCGTGCTGGGCGGCGATACCGATGTGGAGGAATCGCAGGCCCGTCGATGGGTGGAGGCCATGGCCCTGACCCTGCAGGCCGGCCTGCTGCTCCGACATGGCAGCCCCATCGCCGAGGGTTTCTGCCGGACACGACTCGGCGGCGATCACGGCAACGTCTACGGGACCTTGCCCGCAGGCGTGGATCTGATGGCGTTGATCGATCGCGCGCTGCCCGCATGAACCTGGCGTTGTTCGACTTCGACGGGACGATCACGACGCGGGAGATGCTCCCCGACTTCATTCGACAGGCCATCCCGCCGCGTCGCCTTGCGGTGGGCAAGGTGTTGCTTGCCCCGTTGGTCATTGGTTACCGGCTGGGCGTCGTCTCGGGCACTGTCGTTCGCGCTGCGATAGTCCGGTTCGGGTTTACCGGGATGCCGCTGGCCATGCTGGAAGCACAGGGCGTCAGTTTCGCCGCATCGGCTCTACCGCCGGTCATGCGAGCCGAGGCGCTGGCGCGAATCGACTGGCACAAGCGCCAAGGCGACACCGTCGTGGTGGTGTCCGGGGCGTTCGACGTCTACCTGCGTCACTGGTGCCGCGAACATCGGCTGGCGCTGATCTGCTCGACGCTGGAGCACCGCAACGGAGTGATGACCGGACGCTATCTGGGAAGGCAATGCGTCCTGGAAGAGAAGGCCCAGCGTGTGCGCGCCGCCTATGACCTCTCGCGCTACGGCCGCATCTACGCCTACGGCGACACGAAGGAGGATCTGGGGCTGCTGGCGTTGGCGCACGAGCGTTACTACCGGTGGCAGCCGATGCCGCCTGACTGACGCGAGCCTACTGGTGGTAAGTAATGGAGACGTCGGTCACCGACGGCTGCCGCTTGTGCACCTGTGCCGTGCCCAAACCGGAAATGGTGAGCGACGTGTCCGAAGTCCAGCGAGCCTGCAGGGGCACGTCGCCATCCAGGATCAGGGCGTTGCCTGGAATGTTGGACAGCTCGGAATAGGAGGCCAGCACCGAGACCTGGGTATTGGGGACGGTCCCCTCGCAGATGCGATGGAACACCACGGCCTTGTTCTTCCCGGACGGAGACGGGACGGTCGTCACCGGGTCATTGCTGCATCTCTTCCCACAAGCTGACGTGCTTGCACCGAGCAGAACCGCCACTGACAGGATCAGGAACTTGTTCATGGGGCGCTACGCCTGATATGGCCAAGCCGCGGGAACCGCGTTGGTGTCGAGCGTAGTAGCCAGGCATGAGTAAAACGTGAAAGTACTGCGGACGTCGGGCCGGGGGCGGCGAGCTTGAATCTAAGGCGAGTCGCGGAGAGGTTCGGCTTCCGGCTCAAGCGAGTTGGACGCGTCGGCGGACACTTGCGATGCCTGACAAGTGCGAAGGACCCGGTTGGCGGCGAACAGATTCCTGGCGGGCAGGATCAGCCCGGACTCGAATGGGCTCAGCACCAGGGTAGTGATCACGACCGGCCACAATCCAACCGTGCGGGCGGCCGGGTCAATCGTCCGGCAAAGCCTGTGGACCCGGACCGTATACAAGAGCACCGGCGGGACGGTGACCAGCGTCAGCAGCACGGAAACCTTGAGGCCATGCGGGCTCCATCGCAGCCCGATCAGGGCGCACATGACGGAAAACCACGCGACATGCAGCACGTACGTGCGAACAAGGGCCGTACGTGCTTTTTCCAGCTCGTGAACGAGAGGGGCTTTCATGATGGAGCAACGCTTATCCGGCGTGGGCTTTCACCAGTGGATGTGCCGCTAGGTTTGCAGCCCGTAGTACGCCAGGTACGAGCCGGCAACAGTGAGCATGCCGGACGCGATGTAGGCCAGGACAAGTGCACCGGTGGCGACCGCGCCCTTCAGTGCGCCCCGAGACCTGAAGAAGTAGTAGGGCAGGGCGACGATGGCAAGGGCTATGACACCGACGTTGAGCCACGGCGACCGCCGGTAGCCGTTCTGCGCCGAGTCCATGCGATACCAGAGGAAGATCAGGAGCACGCCCACCACCATGAAGCCAATGGCCGAGGGAGGGAATGGATGGCCCGGGTAGAAATACTGATCAATCACCCCGGATGCCAGGGAAGCCCCGGCAAGCGCAACAAGCACCCAATTCTTCGGACTCATGAGACTCTCCCCAAAAAAACCGACCAGCGGTGCGTTCAACGTTGCGAAGCTGGCTCGCCTTGAATGGCGCGCTGTCGCGGTCGGCCCGTTGCGCTAAATGGTCGCCCTCCCCAGGGCGGCCCCAAGGCAAAGGATGCCATGGTCGCTGGAACTGGAGCTGGGCTTGCAGAGGTTTTGTTGGGCGCTGAAAGGCCGATCCGCAAACGGTTGTGACGCAACGGTCAGCCTTCGCCGGCCGACCATTGGTCGCGGATGGTGTAGACGACGGAGAAAATCTTCCATCCTTCTTCGGTGCGAACCAGTTGCCACATCTCTTTGCCCCAGTTCGTCTTGTTTCCGTTTGCCAAAAAGGTGTAGTCGAATGAGACCGAAGCAATCTCGCCGTCCGTGTCTATGCTGACATTGGAGAATGTCTCTTCTCTCGGCTCTTTCGTCGCGACGGCGCCATCGATAAGGCTGATGAAATTGTTGCTCGGAATATGCCGCGCTTTGATCGCGTCCGGCTTTGTTTCCCTGATGTGTTCGAGCCTCGCGTCTTCCGAGACGAACTGCCAGCCGATGTCCTGCGGCTTGTCCGAAAAGAACAGGCTCATATAAGTCGCCTTGTCCTTGTTGACGAGTGACGTCCTGAACAACTCCACGACCTGCTTGAGGGCGGCAACGTCTTCGGGCTTGCCATGCGACTTCACAGATGTCGTTTGACATCCGGCGAAGGCAAGGCAAAGGACCAGCAATAATGCTCGGCTATCAGACACCCTGGAATCCTTGATATTAAGTGAAGTAGCGCCTGAGCCAACCGGGTCGCGAAGCGCTCGGCTTGAATGATTGTCAGGCGGAGGAGTGTGGAGGCTAATCGGTCTGGCGATCATGTAGGCTCGCTTCGGCCGGTTGTCTGAGTCGGACGAATGCGTATGAAGGCGACTTCGCCATTCGGCAAGCATTCTCGATCCTCTGACGCCTAATACGTGAATTAAGCCGAGCCGCGAAGCGGCTTCGGCATGTCGCCGGCCGGATGGCCGACAGTGCTTTTTATATGGGCCTCGGTACATGAGGCGCAATCAGGTCATGTTCAATGGCCAGAGTCCATGCAGTACTGCGGGGATCCACGCGTTCCCGGAACGACGGTAGATGATGCCGAAGAATAGCCCGATGCCGAACACGGCGAGGAGGCCGCCCCAGCGCACGCCGGCGGTTCCAGCGAAGTAGTCGACGTGCAGCGGCCCGAACGTGAAGGCTATGTTCGCAGCGAGCAGACCGGCCGCACCACCGAAGCGACGAGT
Source organism: Lysobacter niastensis (assembly GCF_031457115.1). GTDB lineage: Bacteria > Pseudomonadota > Gammaproteobacteria > Xanthomonadales > Xanthomonadaceae > Lysobacter_J > Lysobacter_J niastensis_A. Next base: position 54,023 of record NZ_JAVDVY010000004.1, on the reverse strand, counting down.
CATTTCTGTTTGCAACCAACCACGGTAGAGAAATTCCTGCACTGCGCCCCAAAGGAGCCCGGTGGGAATGGAGAGCAGCAGGAATCCGACCAGTCCGTGCCGCTCGCGCAACCCGGCAAGGTGATCGCCGAACACGGCGGCAAAGAGCACCGCAGCCAGCGGCACCACCTGGAGGAAGTACAGGCGTTCGCGACGCGTCCAATCCGAAAATCGGCGCAACCCGACGTCGCTCATCGGGACTCCCACAAATGCCTGTTGCGCCACTACAAATGCCGCCAGCAGCGCAACGACGAAACCCAGGTTCGCAGCGGGAGCTCCACGCGCATCCACTGCAGCGAAGACAAAGCGCAGTGCGAAGAACAGGCCGACGCCGACAACCAGAAACGCCACCAACACGCGCAGCCCGGCCGCGTTTCCGTACGTCGGCGTCAGGGGCCTCTCGAACCTCAATAGGTGAGCGCGCACCGATTCGGCAAGCAGCGATTGCGGACGATCGTCACGTTCCATCGATCACTTTCCAATACGGCCCGAACGCCTGAATCAAGCCGAGCCGTGAAGCGGCCTTGGCTTGAATGAATTGTTAGGCCGCGGACCGACTGCCACGACCAGCAACCTATATTGCCATCCTCATGCGAGAGACCGGTACTCGGATACCGCCAGGTAGATCCAAGTCAAAACGCCCCTCGACGACAAATCCAGACGCCAGATAGAGTGGCTCGCCTGGCATGGTGGCAACCAGCTCCAGCGAACCAAAGCCAGCCTGTCTTGACGCAGCGATGCACGCGGTCATGAGCTGGCGTCCCAGGCCACGACGCGCCATAGACGGATGCACAAAGAACGCGCGAATGCGGGCTGGCTCTGTGCTCGGGTCAAGCAGTGGATCAGGCCCAGTCTTGGTTTGATCCCCGCCGAAAAGCGTGCGTCGCTTGCTCCAGCCGCCACAAGCAACAATTTGGCCGTCCTGCTCAATGACGAAGTAGGTCTGATCGTCAATCAGCTGAGTATCGACGCCGAATACGTGGCAAGTGATCGCTTCAGCCTGCTCCGGCGAATAATGGCCGATGCTCAGGGCGCGACCGGAGAGTTCAATGAGCCCGCCAAGGGCAGCGATGTCGGATCGCTCGGCAGTACGAATCTCCATTGCGAGAGCCTTAAGCAAGCGACCTAACTCCTGAATTAAGCCGAGCCGCGTCGCAGCTCTGGCTGGAATGAATTGTTAGACCGTGCCGGCGACCTCACCGTGAGCTTCCTTGTGCAGTAGAGCGATGGTGGACGCATGCGGCGATCCAAAGCGAAAAATGTCAAATGCAAGATCACCGCAGGCCATAGACAATTCCGCCGATCCTGTTCGCCACATAGCTGTAGACCAGCAACAGTGGTATTGCAACGTTGTACGCCAGCAGTCCTATCAGCAGGGCGTTAGGCGAACCTCCGCGAGCGCTAACAGCCTCCAGCCAACAAGTGAGTCCGATAGCTACCAATGCAGACCGGCTACGCGACCTACGACGAGAGGCTCAACCGAGCCTAGTGGAGCGCCCAGCAATAGCTCAGCAACTAGGCCAGGAACAAGCAATAGTGCGATGCCTGTCACAAGTTTCAATGACGGCGAGTGCCGTCGATGCAGCAGAAATCCGGTGTCTCCATGACACGGCCGTTTTTTTGCTCCGGAGATAGTTCCAAGACAGCGTCTGGTTGGGAAAATCCGTATCCAGGCGGCCATTCGTCATGTTGTTTTCCGCACACGCTGCATTGATGTGTCATGGGCAAGCTAACGCCTGAATTAAGCCGAGCCGCGAAGCGGCTTCGGCTTGAATGAATTGTTAGAGCCCTTGCGGTGACGCCGAAAGAGCCAGAAAGCAACTATTGCCAGTACTAAGGCAAGCGCACCAACTGCGTATGAGATGTAGAGCAGGCGCATGCCAACGCGGCAGTACTGCTCGGCCGCGTCTAAGGAGGTTGGCCCACAGTAGCCGAACCGAAGCGACGCAGTGGCGACCGCCGACAGGAACAGGTAGGCAGCCACGGCGGCCGTACCGATCGCGGATATCCCAAAGAGCCAGGCTGCAAGAGTACGTTTGATCAAGGGCTCTAACGCCTGAATTAAGCCGGCCCGCCCCGATGAACTGTCCGCTCGCGGCCATCACGAAGCGGGCTCGGCTTGAATGAGTTGTTAGGCGGTGATGCCCCAGGAAGCAGCAGACCCCACCGCCGCTGAGCCAAGCATGCCATCGAAGGTCGGGGGGCGGCCAGAGCCAGGCTGTTGGGCTTTACCTGTGAACCTGGGCGCGGAAACGGGCCGAAGTCCAAAGCAATGAGAGCGCGGCGGAGCGCCAGAAATCCGAGCAGCGTGGCGCGCGAACCCAGTGCGGAATTGCCAAGGACTGCTGGCCGGAGCCGACCCCAAACGTTGCGATGACCCTGCCGATGGAAGAACAGGCAAGGTCTTTCAGCAGCAACCGCCTAACGCCTAGTAGACCCCGCATCCGGGGTGTAGCACTGACTATTCAGGAGCCGGGGAGGGGGTGTCAAGGCAGCTTTCCTACGTTCAAACAACGCTTCACCCGATCAACGCCGGCACCGGACTGCGAAAAAATTGTCGGGAATTCCGCGCAAGGCGAAGTGCTATGTCCTATCCACCTGCATTCGGGGCGTTATCCGAGAAAGTCACATCGCCCCCGCGATTGATGGACGAGGTGCGGGCGCGGTTGCGGTTGAAGCACTACAGCGTGCGCACGGAGCGGGCTTATCTGGGGTGGATCCGTCGCTTCATCCTGGCAACCGGCAAGCGCCACCCGAGGACGCTGGGCGGGGAGGAGGTCGAGGCGTTTCTCTCGACGCTGGCGGTGCAAGGCCAGGTGGCGGCGAGTACGCAGAACCAGGCGCTTTCGGCCTTGCTGTTTCTGTACAAGGAAGTGCTCGGGATAAACCTTCCCTGGATGGAAGGCGTCGTGCGGGCCAAGCGGCCGCAACGGGTACCCACCGTGTTGTCGCGGGATGAGGCGCAGCGGCTGTTGGCCCAACTCGACGGTCGCGCCTGGTTACTGGCCAGCCTTCTGTATGGCACGGGCATGCGACTGATGGAATGCCTGCGCCTGCGGGTCAAGGACATCGACTTCGCGCGCAACGAGGTCACTGTGCGCAATGGCAAGGGTGGCAAGGATCGGCGAACGGTGCTGCCCAGATCGCTGGCCGAACCCCTGAAGCGCGAGGTCGAACGCGCACGACTGCTTCATCAGGAAGATCTCCTGCTCGGGTACGGCTCGGTGTGGTTGCCGTTCGCGCTGGCCCGCAAATACCCCAATGCTGCCCGCGAGTGGGGGTGGCAATACGCTTTTCCGGCGGCGCAACGCTCTTTCGATCCGCGCGACGGCAGCGAGCGGCGTCATCACGTCGATGACGCGGTCCTGTCGCGCGCCCTTAAACGAGCCCGCCTGTGCGCCGGAATCGAAAAGCCGGTGAGCGCGCATACACTCCGGCACTCCTTCGCCACGCACATGATCGAAGCGGGTTACGACATTCGCACGGTGCAGGAATTGCTGGGCCACAAGGACGTGGCCACCACGCAGATCTACACGCATGTGCTGAACCGCGGAGCGGGCGGAGTGGTGAGTCCGCTCGATCGCTGAAGACGGCGGTCAGTCGAGGAACTGCAGCTTGGCCAGTTCGGCATACAGGCCGCCCTGGGCCAGCAGTTCCTCGTGGCGGCCTTCGGCGATGATGCGTCCGCGATCCATCACCACGATCCGGTCCGCCTTGAGCACGGTGGCCAAACGGTGCGCGATGACCAGCGTGGTGCGTCCGCGCATCAGTCCTTCCAGGGCCTGCTGGACGGCTCGCTCGCTCTGCGCGTCCAATGCGCTGGTCGCTTCGTCCAGCAGCAGGATCGGTGCGTCCTTGAGCAATGCGCGCGCGATGGCGATGCGCTGCTGCTGGCCACCGGACAGGCGCGCTCCACGTTCGCCAAGTTCCGTGTCCAGGCCCTGCGGCAGGTCGGCGATGAAATCGGAGGCATACGCGGCGCGTACCGCTGCGTCCACCTCGGAGTCGTCGGCTTGCAGGCGACCGTAGCGGATGTTGTCGCGCGCACTGCTGGCGAAGATCGTCGGTTGCTGCGGCACCAGGCCGATGGCATCGCGCAGCACCGACAGGTCGAGCTGGCGGATGTCGGTGTCGTCGATGCGGATCGTGCCGGACTGCGGATCATGGAAGCGCAGCAGCAGCGAGAACACCGTGCTCTTGCCGGCGCCGGACGGGCCCACCAGGGCCACGGTCTCGCCGGGGCGCACGCGCAGGGTGAAATCTTCCAGCGCCGGCAAATCCGGGCGCATGGGGTAGTGGAAGGTCACGCCGTCGAAGGCGACGTCGCCCTGGAAAGGGTGCGGCAAGAGCTGCGGATGTGCGGGCGAGGTGATCGCCGGATCTTCCGACAGCAGCTCGGCGATGCGACCCATGCCGCCGGCGGCACGCTGCAGTTCGTTCGACACTTCGGCCAACGCGCCGATCGAGCCGCCGCCGATCAGCGCATACAGCACGAACTGCCCCAGCGTGCCCGCGGTCATGCGTCCGGCGGCGACGTCGTGCGCGCCCATCCACAGCACCAGCGTGATTGCGCCGAAGATCAGCACGATGGCGACGGCGGTGACCCAGGCCTGCGCCTGGATGCGGCGGCGCGCAGTAGCGACCGCGACCTTCAGCGCATCGCCGAAGCGGCCCTGCTCGTACGGCTCGCGCGCGTGCGCCTGCACGGTACGCACGGCCCCGAGGGTTTCGGCGGCCAGTACATTGGCGTCGGCCACGCGGTCCTGGCTGGCGCGCGAGATCTTCTTCAACCGCCGCCCGCCGATCACGATCGGCAGCACCGCCAGCGGGATGCCGATCAGCGCATAGGACGCAAGTCGGGGACTGGTAACGAACAGCATGACCAGGCTGCCGACGACGGTGACCGAGCTGCGCAACGCGACCGACATGCTGGAGCCGACCACGCTGCGCAGCAGCTCGGCATCGGCGGTAAGGCGCGAGACCAGTTCGCCGCTGCGGGTGCGGTCGTGGAAGCCGGCGTCCAGCCCGATCAGGTGGGCGTACAGGCGTTCGCGCAGATCGGCGACGACGCGCTCGCCCAGCAGCGATACGAAGAAGAACCGGGCGGCGGTGGCCAGTGCCAGCGCGACTGCCACGACAAACAGCAGCACGAAGGCGCGGTCGATGGCGCCGCCGCCTTGCGTGAATCCCTGGTCGATCATGGTGCCGAACGCCTTTGGCAGCACCAGCGTCGCCGCCGAGGAGCAACCCAGGGCCACCAGCCAGCAGACGAACAAGGTCCGGTGCCGGCGCACGAAGGGCCACAGGGCGCGCAGGCTGCCGATCGGCGCCTTGCTGGGGGAGGTGTCGGTGCCGGTCATCAGGACTCGCTTTGGGGTTCCACGGTGCGCAGGCGCACCCGATCACGTGTGGCGTCGCGAAGCCGCGCTTTCAAGGGCTCCAGCTGCGATTCCGGCAGGCGCAGATGCAGGCGCACGCCATCGGCATCGAAGCGTTCGTCCAGTTTCTCGGCATCGTGCGCGGCGAGTGCGGCGTGCACGGCCCCGGTGACGTCGAACGGGTACTCCAGCATCACGCTGGCATGGACGATCAGCGTGCGGCGGGCCGCGACGCGCAGGCATTCGGCGGCGCTGCCGCCATACGCGCGGACCAGGCCGCCAGCGCCGAGCTTGATGCCGCCGAACCAGCGCGTCACCACCGCCACCACCTGGTCCAGTCCCTGGCCATCGATCGCGGCGAGGATCGGTCGCCCGGCGGTGCCGGCGGGTTCGCCGTCGTCGTTGAAGCGGTACTCGCTGCCAATGCGATAGGCCCAGCAGTTGTGCGTGGCGGCCGGGTCGCCGACATCGGCGACGAACGCCAGCGCCGCCTCCGGCGTGGTCACCGGCGCGGCATGGACGAGGAAACGGCTGTGCTTGACCTCGAGCAGGTGCGAGGTCGGTCCGGCCAGCGTGGCGCTCATCGCCCCGGCCCGGAGGCGGGCAAGGCGCGCAGGTCGTCGGGGACGCGGTGATGTGGATGTTCGCGGCGGAACAGCATCAGGCTGCTGCGTGCGCCGTCCAGGTCGCCGCCGTCGCGACGCTCGCGGATGCGCTGCAGCCAGTCCTCGATCGGGAGTCGGGCGTCTTCGCGGACGGGGACATCGGCAAGCGCGAGGCGGCTTCCGGTTACCTCGATGCGGTCGAGTTGCGGCGACTGTTTCGCGGCAAGCTCACGCGCCGAATCCGCCGCTGCACGCGCCTTGGCTTCGCCTTCAACCGCGACGGCCTTGCGCTGCGCCATGTCCGCGGACGGTGCGGGAGGCGCGGATGCAGGCGGTGCCGGGACGAAGTCGGACTCGGCGGCAGCCGGGCTGGCCATGACGGTCGCCGCCGCGGGAGCGGCCGCTGCACGGGGTGCGCGTGCACGAACGTAACCGGCCGGAGCTGCCGGCGCGGGCGCATCCACCACCGCTTCGTCCAGATACGCCTCAGCGGCAGCATTGGCCGCCGGCGCGGGCGCGACATCGTTCCTGGCGACGGGAGCCGCCGCCTGCTGACGGACCTGGGCAGGCGCAGCGGACAAGACCTTGGCGGGCGAGGGTGAGGTGCGGCGTGCCAATGGCGGGGCCGGGGGCTCGGCCGGCGCAGCAGGTGGCGGAGGCGGCGCCGGTGGTGCGGGCGGCCGCTCCCGCTTGATGATCTCCGCACTGACGTAGCCCATGTCGTCGGCCTCGCCGCGCGGTGCGCGAGCCGGCCCCGAGGCCGGACGCAACTGCCAGACCACGCCGACGACCAGCGTCAGCGCCGCGGCCATGCCCACGCCGGTGATCAGGCTGGCCGGGACGCTGGTGAGCGCCAGCCAGCGGCGTCGGCGCGAGGGCGCAACGGCGGCGTGCGCGGCGGCGAGGATCTTCGCGTCCAGCGACGGCGGCGGGCCGTCGTCGTGCGGGCCGATCCGTGCCAGGCGTTCGGCCAGTGCGCGTTCTTCCGGCGTCAGCGGTTCGTGGCGGGGGTGGTTCATTCGCTCAGTCTCGCGCGCAGCTTGTCCAGGGCGTAGCGAAGCCGCGATTTCACGGTCTCGCGCCCAACGCCGGTGATGGCGCCGATCTCGTCCAGGCTCAGTTCCTGTTCCAGGCGCAGCAGCACGGCCTCGCGCTGGTCCTCCGGCAGTTCTTCGATCGCACGTTGCAGGCGGCGGCGCTGTTCGAACTCGGACAGTTCGCGCTCCGGCGTGGTCGGGTCGGGTACGCGGGCGGCGCGCTCGTCGCCGTCCTCGGGAGCTGGCGGACGGTGCTTGAGCCCGCGCCAATGATCGTTCAGCCGATTGTGGGCGATCCGGTAAAGCCAGGTGCTGAATGCTGCCTCCGGCTTCCAGCCGTGGCGGGCGGCGATCACCCGCTGCCAGACGTCCTGGAAGAACTCGTCGGCCAGCGCGTTGTCGCGCAACTGACGAAGCAGGAACCTGTACAGGGGGCCCCGATGGCGGGCGTAGAGCATTTCGAACGCACTGGTATCGCCGGCCGTCCAGGCCAGCATCAGTACGTCGTCGCTCGCGTCCGCTGCATTCATCCGCGGCAGGTTACGGGCTGGCGACGGCAAGGTGAAGCCGTCGGGTGCACCCGGAGGGAAGGGGGGCGTCCCGGTCATCGTCAGATCCATGACCTGATCAAACGGATACCGGGGTGTGACGGGGTTGAGCCTCCTCGGGCTTTCATCACGGTATGCTCCGGGTTCGCAACGGGGGCGGAGCGGGTGCAGACGGCTGGAATGCAGAAGGCAGGCGGTAGGGAACGGGAGGCGGTCTCCGTAGACGCCTTGGCCCGTACCCTGCAGCAGACGTTGCCCGACGGCTCCCATGTGGCCGTGGGCTGGCATGACGGCGCCAATGGTTCGCGAGGATCCGTGTCGGGCGACGCCGGTGCGGGAATGCCGCAGCTGGCAGAACAACTGCTGCGCGGTGGGGATGCCGCCGAGCATCCACAGCGCCTGGTGACCGCCTGGACGTTCGCCGACGGTGGTCGCGCCGCCATTGCCGCCTGGTCGGCCGAGCCGTTGCCCCCAGCCTCGCGCGAGGCTTGGGTGACCATGGCGCAGCGCCTGGTCGCGGCGGAACTGGCGGTGTCGCGAGCCCAGGCCCGCGTGGAATCGCTGGAGAAGTCCGAGCGCCTGCAGCAGGCGCTCTACGAGATCGCCGACCTGGCCGGCTCCGACCTGGAGATGGCCGACATGCTTGGCCGCATCCACGGCGTGGTCGGCGGGCTGATGTACGCGGAGAACTTCTACATCGTGCTGTATGACGATGCCCGCGACAGCATGCGGTTCCTGTACTTCGCCGACCGCATCGACACCTATGTGGCTGAGCCCGACCGCGAGCTGCACGCGGCGGACATGCCCAACAGCCTCACGCTCGCGCTGCTGCGCCACGGCGACCCGCTGATCGGTTGCTCCGAGGACATCCGCGAGCGCCTGGGCATCATTTCCGACACCACCCACGGTCCCGATGCACGGGACTGGCTCGGCGTGCCGATGCGACGCGACGATCGCGTCTGCGGCGCCGTCGTCGTGCAGAGTTACGACCGTGCCGGCATCTACGGCGACGAAGAGCGCGCACTGCTGGTCTTCGTGGCCCAGCACATCCTGACGGCACTGGACCGCTTCCGCGCCCGCGAGGAGCTGGAACGGCGCGTCGAGGAACGCACCCAGGCCCTGCAGCTGAGCAACCGCGACCTGCAGGCCGAGATCATCGAGCGCCAGCGCGCCGAGCGACTGCAGCGCGCCCTGTTCCGCATCGCCGAGCTATCAATTACCTCGGAGACGCTGGAGCGGTTCTACACACAGGTCCACGACGTCGTCGGCGAACTGCTGTATGCGCGCAACTTCTACATCGCGCTGCTGACCGAGGACGCCGAGCGGCTGGAGTTCCCGTATTCGGTCGACGAGCGCGACCCGGTGCGCCACAGCCGCAAGCTGGGCTCCGGCCTCACCGAGTACGTGATCGGGCAGGGTCGGCCGTTGCTGGCCGACCGCCACCGCATCTCCATGCTCGAAGCTCAGGGCCTGCTGCGCAGCCGCGGCTCGCTGGCGCATTGCTGGCTCGGCGTGCCGCTGTTCCGCAACGAGGCGGTGGTCGGCGTGATCGCGGTGCAGAGCTATTCGGCGGCGATCTCGTTCTCGCTGCGCGATCAGGAATTGCTGACCTTCGTCGCCCACCACATCAGCATCGGCCTGGCGCGCAAGCAGGCGCAGGATCGCCTGCTGGCCGCTCACACCGAACTGGAGCAGCGCGTGACCTCGCGCACGCGCGAGCTGGCCGAGACCAACGCCGAGTTGCTGGCGCAGATCAGCGAGCGCCTGCGTGCCGAACAACAGCTCACCCACCAGGCCTGGCACGACTCGCTGACCGGCTTGCCGAACCGTGCGCAGTTGCTGGATCGCCTCAACGGTGCGATCGAGCGTGTGAAGGGGGACAAGGGCGGGCTGTTCGCCGTGCTGTTCCTCGACCTGGACCGCTTCAAGCTGGTCAACGACAGCGTCGGCCATGCCGCCGGCGATGAATTGCTGATCGAAGCAGGCCGTCGCATCGTTTCGGCGGTACGCGCGGACGACACGGTGGCGCGGCTGGGCGGTGACGAGTTCGCGATCCTGGTCGAGGACGTCGACCACCTGCACGCGGTCGAAGAACTGGCCCAGCGCATCCTGGCCGAACTGGGCGAGCCGTGCTGGATCGCCGGCCGCGAGGTATTCCCGTCGGCCAGTATCGGCATCGCCGCGTGGCATCCGCGCTACCGCTCGGGTGCCGAAATGCTGCGCGACGCCGATGCCGCGATGTATCGCGCCAAGTCGACCGGACGCGATCGCTGCGCCGTGTTCGACGAGGCCATGCGCGAGGAGGCGATGCGCATCCTCGACCTGGAAGCCGATCTGCGTCGCGCGATCAATGGCGACGGCTTCGTCGCGTTCTACCAGCCGATCGTGCGCCTGGACGACCGCAAGGTCATCGGCCACGAGGCGCTGCTGCGCTGGCGTCACGAGCGGCGTGGCCTGCTGCTGCCGGCCGAATTCATCGGGCTGGGCGAGGACAGCGGCCTGATCGAGGAAGTCGACTGGTTGCTGTACGCGCAGGCGATCGAGCACCTGGCGCACGACAAGGGCGGCGGTTATATCTCGGTCAATGTCTCGCCGCGGCATTTCCTCGCGAACGATTTCGCCGACCGCCTGTTGCGCATGATCGACCGCGCCGGTGCCGATCCGCACCGGCTGCGCATCGAGATCACCGAGGTGGCCCTGCTCGACGACGTGCCGCGCGCGCTGCGCATGTTGCGCACGCTGCGCAGCCACGGCGTGCTGGCGCAACTGGACGACTTCGGCACCGGCTTCTCGGCGCTGTCGTACCTGCACCGGTTCCCGATCGAGTGCCTCAAGATCGACCAGAGCTTCGTCGCCGGCCTGATCGGCGAGACGCAGCCGGAAAGCGTGGCGGTGGTGCGTGCGATCCAGGCGCTGGCCGGCACGCTGGGCATCCACACCATCGGCGAGGGTGTGGAAACCGAGGCGCAGCGCATCGCACTGCGCGAACTGGGATGCACCTACGGGCAGGGCTTCCTGTTCGGCCAACCGGCCGAGGTCGCACCGAAGCTGGTGGCGCTCACGCGCTGAAGGCGGGCGTCTCCCGCACAACTCCCTGGCGCGGAAGCTAGCCCCTCTCCCGCACGCGGGAGAGAGGTGGTGTCAGGGCAGACCGCGACGCAGCCTATCGAGAGGAAATCGCGGTTTCCGCATCGCCGCGGATCTGGCGTCGCGCCTGTTCGACCAGTCCGGCGAACTCAGCACGTTCCCCTTTTCGATCTCCCTGGGCAGCCGCGCGCGCCTCGCGCTCGATTGCATCCCATCCCCAGCCATCGAAGGCCGTGCCGCCGCGCAACTCGTCGGCAAACGCGGCGACCGTCGCCGCGAAACGCAACGAATTGCCCGGGTGCGCAACGCGCTGCGAGGCCAGGATCGGGGTTTCGATCAGGCGGCTGCTCGACTGCGCCGGCAGCTTGTAGCGCAGGCGCAGGGTCGCCACTTCGCAGGCCTTGCCTTCGCAGGCGGAAGGACGCTCGGACGTGGCGCCGTAGCGCAACGCAGGCACGCGCGTAGCCGCTGACCCCACCGGCGTGATCTCGTAGAGCGCGGTGACTTCATGGCCGGCACCGATGTCGCCGGCGTCGACCTTGTCATTGGCGAAATCCTCGCGCCGCAGCACACGGTTTTCGTAGCCGATCAACCGGTATTCGGCGACCTGCGCAGGGTTGAACTCGACCTGCACCTTCACGTCGCGGGCGATCGTCATCAGCGTGGAGCCCATCTCCTCGACCAGCACCTTGCGTCCCTCGCGCAGGCTGTCGATGTAGGCGTGGTTGCCATCGCCGACATCGGCCAGCCGTTCGGCCAATGCGTCGTTGTAGTTGCCGGTTCCGAACCCGAGCGTGGTCAGCGCGATGCCGCTCCTGCGCTGATCGGCAACCAGCGTCTCCAGAGCGTTCTGGTCGACGGTGCCGACGTTGAAATCGCCGTCGGTGGCCAGGATCACGCGATTGACGCCGCCGTCGACAAACGCCTGTTTCGCCATCGCGTAAGCGAGGCGGATGCCGTCGCCGCCGTTGGTGCTGCCGCCGGCATCGAGCCGGTCGAGCGCGGCGATGATCTCGTCGTGCTGGTCGCCCGGCGTGGGCGGCAGCACCAATCCCGCGCTACCTGCGTAGACCACCATCGACACGCGGTCCTGGCCGCGCAACTGCGGCACCAGTTGGCGCAGCGCCTGCTTGACCAGCGGCAGCTTGTCGGGTTCGTCCATCGAGCCGGAGGTGTCGATCAGGAACACCAGGTTGGCCGGAGGCAGCGTCGCCTTGGGCACGTCATAGCCCTTGATGCCGATCATCAGCACCTGGCGCTGCGCGTTCCACGGCGCCGGCGCCAGCTCGGTGGTCACACGGAACGGCGTATCGCGCGAGGTCGGGGCCGGGTGCCCGTAGTCGAAGTAGTTGATGAACTCCTCGGCGCGCACCGCATCGGCGGGCGGCCTGACGCCCTGGTTCAACATGCGCCTCACGTTGGCGTAGCTGCCGGTGTCGACGTCGATGGAGAACGTCGACAAGGGCTGCTCGGAGGCGCGATGCACGGGATTGTCGCCATGCGCGGCGTACTTCTCGGTGTTGGCCGGCTGCTGCATGGCGAGGTTGCCGGCACCGAGGCGGGCGCCGGTGACGACAATCGAGTCGAGGGCCATTGAAGCGGGCGGAGGCGGAGGCGAGGACGGCGCTGGCGCGACAAGCATCTTGGCGACATACCCTTCCTGCTGTCTGGATGCGCGCCGCGATCTGGCGTCGGCTTCGGCGGCCACGGCTTTGACTTCGGGTTCTTTGACGTTTTGGGCAGCGGCAGCATCCGCTCGTTCGATTGACTCGACAGGTGCGGGGGCGGCAGCTTCGCGTGCGGTATGACAGGCGGCCAACACGGACAGGATGACAACGAACAGCGTGGTGCGGGCGGGCGCGGTACGGGCGAGGCGTTTCATCGGTCGTTCTCCGGGCGGGTTGCGAGGGAGAACGGGTGAGGGCGGGGAACGGGGTTTGGCCGCGGGCCGGGGTAAACGGATGGATGGTCACCCGCGGCGAGTACATGGAGCTGGTGGACTGACTGACCGGGAAGCTCTGTCGCTTTCGCCGGCAGAGTGACCGCCAAGTCACTCCGTCTTGATCACCAGCAGCCGCTGCTCCGTCATGTCCTCGATCGCGTAACGCACGCCTTCGCGACCCAGGCCGGAGTGTTTCACGCCGCCGTAAGGCATGTTGTCGACGCGGAAGCTCGGCACGTCGCCGACGATCACGCCTCCCACTTCCAGCCGGTCCCAGGCGTGCATGGCGTGGTCCAGCCGGCCGGTGAACACGCCAGCCTGTAACCCGAAGTCGCTGTCGTTGACGCGAGCGATGGCGTCGTCGAAGTCGTCGAACGGTTCCAGCAGTGCCACCGGAGCGAACGCCTCTTTCCGGTACAGGTCGCTGTCGTGCGGTACGCCTTCCAGCAGCGTTGCCGGCACCATGTTGCCGACGCGGTCGCCTCCGGCCAATCGCTTGGCGCCGCCTTTGCGTGCCGCAGCGATCCAGCTTTCGATTCGTTTGGCGGCCGCCTCGTCGATCATCGGGCCGATGAAGGTCTTCTCGTCGCGCGGATCGCCCATGAGCAGCTTGCCCACCGCCGTCTTGAGCTTCTTGCGCAGCTTGTCGTAGATGTCCGCGTGGGCGTAAATACGCTGCACGCTGATGCAGCTCTGGCCGCTCTGGTAGTACGCGCCGAACACCAGGCGTTCGACCACCTGGTCCAACGGCATGCCCGGGTCGGCATCGACGATGCAGGCGGCATTGCCGCCCAGCTCCAGCGTGACTTTCTTGTGTCCGGCCTTCGCCTTGAGGTCCCAGCCGACCAGGCCGCCGGTGAAGCTGAGCAGGGCGATGCGCTGGTCCTCCACCAGTTGCGCGGCATCTTCGTTGGAGCAGGTCAGCACCGAGAACGCGCCCTTGGGCAAGTCGGTCTCGGCCAATACCTGCGCGATGATCAGGGCGCCAATCGGAGTTTTCTCCGAAGGTTTGAGCACGAACGGGCAACCCGCGGCGATGGCCGGGGCCACCTTGTGCGCGACCAGGTTGAGCGGAAAGTTGAACGGTGTGATGAAACTGCACACACCGATCGGTACGCGCTTGACCATGCCGCGGTAGCCGCGCGTGCGAGGCGAGATCTGCATTTCGATCACCTCGCCGCCGATGCGCGTGGCCTCGCCGGCGGCGATGCGGAAGGTGTCGATCAGCCGGGTGACTTCGCCGCGTGCATCCCGGATCGGCTTGCCGGCCTCGATGCACAGCGCCAGCGCGAGTTCCTCGAAGCGCTCGCTGAAGCGCTTCACGCAGTGTTCGAGCACGTCGCGGCGCGCGTCCGGTGGGAACGACGCGACCGCTTCGCGCGCCCGGTGCGCAGCGACTATCGCCTTGCGCACCGCGGTCGCGTCGGCCCTGGCCACGCGCGTGGCGCGCTTGCCGCTGTACTTGTCGAACACCTCCAGGTCGGTTTTGGCTTCGACCGGCAGGTTGGCGAGGTAGTAGGGATATCGTTTGGCGAGCATGGGCGGACCTCCTGGCTGCACGCGATCCGTGGTCTGCGGATTATTCGTCGTGCCCGATTACTTTCACGCGAAGGCTGCCGTCCACCAGACGTGCATCGAGACGGTCGCCAGGCGATGCATCCAGCACGCTGCGCACGATCCGCCCGTCGTCGTGGCTGAGGATGCTGTAACCGCGTGCCACCGTGGCCAGCGGACTGACGGCCTCCAGCGAGCGGGCCAGTCCGCGCAGCCGCAGCGCCTCGTTGCCCAGCCGGCGCGCGATCGCGTTCTGCGGCCGCTGGGAGATGGCGGCCATGCGTTCGCGCAGGCGTGCGATGCGTCGCTGCGGATGCGACGCGCGCAGCACGGTATCGGCATGACGAAGGCGCGCCTCCTCGCGCTCGAACTGTCGTCGCCAGCCGGCGATGAGGCGACGCAGCGCCTCGTTCTGTCGCCGGCGAAGCAGGTCGAGCCGCGCTCGCGGCTTCCATGCGTTGAGGCGCAACTGTGCCCGGTCGGTGCGCTGCATGGCCTGGCGCAGGCGTTGCCCCTGCAGGTTGAGCAGGCGCGCTTCCAGGATGCGCAGGCGGTGCAGCAGGTCGTCACGGTGCGGGACCATCAACTCGGCCGCGACCGACGGAGTCGGGGCACGCACGTCAGCGGCGAAATCGCTGAGGCTGAAGTCGGTCTCGTGGCCGACGGCGGAAACGATGGGAATCGGCGACGCCGCGATGGCCCGCGCCAGGTGTTCGTCATTGAAGGCCCACAGGTCCTCCAGCGAACCGCCGCCGCGGGCCAGCACCAGCACGTCGTAGCGCTCCGATGCGATGGCGTCGCGCAGCATCTCCACGATCTGCGCCGCCGCGCCGCTGCCCTGCACCGGCACGGGCAGGACATCCGCCTCGACCAGCGGGAACCGTCGCGCCAGCACGCTCAGCACGTCGCGCACCGCGGCGCCGCTGGGAGAGGTGATCACGCCGATGCGGCGGACGAAGCGTGGCAGCGGCCGTTTGCGTTCGGTATCGAACAGGCCCTCGGCGGCCAGCCGCGTGCGCAGTTCTTCGTAGGCCCGGCGCAGCGCGCCCTCGCCGGCCTCCTCCATGTGGTCGAGCACCAGCTGGTACTCGCCGCGGGCTTCGTACAGGGTCAACCGGCCGCGCGCGAGCACCTGCAGGCCATCGCGCGGCTGGAAGCGCAGCCAGGTGCTCTTGGGCTTGAACATCGCGCAGCGAACTTGGGCGCGCGAGTCCTTCAACGTGAAATACAGATGCCCGGAGGAGGGCCGCGAGACGTTGCCCAGTTCGCCCCCGACCCAGATCAGCGGGAAGGCGCCTTCCAGCAGGTCGCGCGCCAGCGTGTTCAGCTGGCTTGGGGTCAGGACTTCGCTGGCGTCGTCGTTGCGCATGGAAGGGCCGGGTCGGCGGGCCAAGGTAGCGCAGTGACGGCCCGGGGTCACGCCGGCGGTACAATATCGGCATGAATCAAGACGCTCCTTTGCCCTGCGCCAACCCCGGTTTTGGTCCCCTGCCGCGACGCCTGACCCGTTCCGTACGGATCGGCGACGTCGACGTGGGCGGCGGCCATCCGGTGGTCGTGCAGTCGATGACCAATACCGACACCGCCGACGTCGCTTCCACCACCAAGCAGGTGGCCGAACTGTGGCGCGCCGGCTCGGAGATGGTCCGTGTCACGGTCAACACCGCCGAGGCCGCGGCGGCCGTACCGCGCATCGTCGACAAGCTGGCGATGATGGGCGTGGAGGTGCCGATCATCGGCGACTTCCACTACAACGGGCACCAGTTGCTGACCGCCGAGCCGGCTTGTGCGCAGGCCCTGGCGAAGTACCGGATCAATCCCGGCAACGTCGGCTTCGGCAAGAAGAAGGACACCCAGTTCGCCACGCTTATCGAACTGGCGATCCGCTACGGCAAGCCGGTGCGCATCGGCGCCAACTGGGGTTCGCTGGACCAGGCCCTGGCCGCGCAGCTGATGGACGAGAACCACAAGCTGGCCGAGCCGAAGGAAGCCGCCGAAGTGCTGCGCGAGGCGCTGATTCGCTCGGCGTTGGACTCGGCCGCGCGTGCCGTCGAGTTGGGCCTGTCGGCCGACCGCATCGTGCTGAGCGCCAAGGTCAGCGGCGTGCAGGAACTGATCGCGGTGTATCGCGAGCTCGCCCGTCGCGGCGACTACGCGCTGCACCTGGGCCTGACCGAGGCCGGTATCGGCAGCAAGGGCATCGTCGCTTCCTGTGCGGCGCTGGGCGTGCTGCTGCAGGAAGGCATCGGCGACACGATCCGCATCTCGCTGACGCCCGAACCGGGCCAGTCGCGCACCAATGAAGTCATTGTCGCCCAGGAACTGCTGCAGACCGTGGGCCTGCGTGCGTTCACGCCGATGGTCACGGCCTGCCCGGGTTGTGGGCGCACCACCAGCACTTTCTTCCAGGAACTGGCCAAGCGAGTGCAGGAACACGTGCGCGCGAAGATGCCGGAATGGAAGATCAGCCATCCGGGCGCGGAGAACCTGACGCTGGCGGTGATGGGGTGCGTGGTCAACGGCCCCGGCGAGTCGCGCCATGCCAATATCGGTATCTCGTTGCCTGGCACGGGCGAAGCGCCGTCTGCGCCGGTGTTCGAGGACGGCGAGAAAACCGTCACGCTGCGCGGCGAGAACATCGCCCACGAGTTCGTCGAGCTGATCGACCGCTACGTCGAGCGGAACTACGGCGCGCGTGGCGGTTGAAGACGGCAGTCCCGTAACCGGCGAATTGCGCTACGGCGCGGGGTTCCTGCGCCGCCACGGCTGGCGCCTGCTGCTGGTGTTCATTGGGCTGCTGCTGCCGCTGTGGGGATTCGCCGAACTGGCGGACGAGATCCGCGAGCAGGAAGTGATCCCCTTCGACGAACCGATCCTGCGCTTCGCCCACACTTTGGCACGCGAAGGTTTCGACCGCTTCTTCGTGCTGATCTCGAAAGTCGGCTATCGGTGGGGCGTGGTGCCGCTCGACATCGCGCTGGTGCTGTTGCTGACGATGCTGCGTCGGAATCGGGAAGCCACTTTCGCCGCGATCGCGCTCGGCGGATCGGCGCTGCTCAACATGGCCGCCAAGCCGGCGTTCGCGCGGACCCGCCCTTCGTTGTGGGATTCCATTGCGCCCGAGCTCAACTACAGTTTTCCCAGCGGCCACGCGATGGGCTCGATGACGCTGGCCTGCGTGCTGGTACTGCTGGCTTGGCGCACGCGCTGGCGCTGGCCGGTCCTGGTCGTGACGGTGCCGTTCGTGTTGCTCGTAGGCCTGTCGCGCGTCTACCTGGGCGTGCATTACCCATCCGACATCCTGGCGGGCTGGGCGGCGGCGATGGTGTGGACGGTGGCGGTGTTCCTGACGGTGTACGGCATCCGTCTGCGGCCGTGGCATAGACATGCGAATACCGGGCCGGGGGGCGATCGGTTGCGGCGACCGAATTTTAAGAGGGAATAAGGCTCACTCGCCCGGCTTGGCCCCGGCCGTCGGCGCCTCGGAAGCCGCGCGCCGCGAGAGCAGGGCTTCGCGATGGGCGATGTAGGCGTTGGACGTCAGGATGATCGCGGCGCCGACCCAGGTCCACCTGTCCACGCTTTCGCCGAACCACATCCAGCCCGCGAACGCGACCAGCGGCAGCTGCGCGAAACTGATCGGCGTCAGCGCCGAAACCTCGCCGAGCTTGAGCGCGTGCGTCCACAACACCTGTCCGGCAGTGCCGAACACGCCAGCGGCGACCACCCATACCCAGGCGGTGCCTTGCGGCCATTCCCAAACGAACAATGCCGGGACCAGCGAGATTGGTACCCAGAACAGGTACGTGTAAAGAACGATCGTGTTGGCTGCGTCCACGCGCGACAGCTGCTTGATCTGGATCGCGACGATGCCGCTCAGAACCGCCGACAGCAGTGCGATCAGCGTTCCGGTGGAAAACTCCGCCGAGCCCGGTCGCACGATCACCAGCACGCCGATGAAGCCCATCGCCACCGCGGCCCAACGCCGGCCGCGCACGTGTTCGCCGAGGAACAGCGTGGCGGCGATAGTGACGAACACGGGGGTCGAATACGACAGCGAGATCGCCTGCGCCAGCGGCAGGTGCCCGATCGACCAGAAGCCGGCGAGCATCGAGCCGATTCCGATCACGCAGCGGATGAAATAACGTCCCAGCTGCTGCGTGCGCAGCGAGGCCGGATCGACGCCGATCACCAGCGGCAGCACCGCCAGCAGCCCGAACAGGTTGCGGAAGAACGCGATCTCGAAGGTATGCAGGGTCTGCGAGGCGAAGCGGATCGCGATGACCATGAACCCGAACGAGATCGTGCTGGCGAACATGAAGCCCGCCGCACGCATCGGGTGGTGTGGGGCGGAGGTACTCACCAGGCCGCGCCGATGACCCGTGGTTCCGGTTCGATCGCGACCTCGAACCGCGTCTGCACCGATTCGGCGATGCGCCGCGCCAGGCCGAGCAGTTGCTGACCGGTGGCGTTGCCGTGGTTGACCAGCACCAGCGCGTGCGACGCCGCCACGCCGGCATCGCCGTCGCGATGGCCCTTCCAGCCGCAGGCGTCGATGAACCAGGCGGCCGACAGCTTGCGCGTGCCGGCATCGTTGCCGCGGAACACCGGCATCGCCGGATATTGCGCCTGCAGCGCTTCGGCCTGCGCCTGCGGCACGATCGGATTCTTGAAGAAGCTGCCGGCGTTGCCGAGCACGACGGGGTCGGGCAGCTTGCGGCGGCGTATCGCGATCACCGCGTCGGCGACCTGGCGCGGCGTGGGCGCGCCGATGCCCATGGCGGCCAGTTCGTCGCCGATGCCGGCGTAGTCGAGCTTCGGCGCGGGCGTACGCGGCAGGTCGAACTCGACGGCGGTGACGATATAGCGATCGGGAGCGAGCTTGAACACGCTGTCGCGGTAACCGAACGCGCACGCATCCGCATCGAGACGATGAACTTGCCCGGTGGCAGGTTCGTAAGCCTCCACGGCGTGGATGAACTCGCGTACCTCCACGCCGTAGGCGCCGATGTTCTGGATCGGTGCCGCGCCGACGGTGCCCGGGATCAGCGCCAGGTTCTCGAGCCCGGCGAAACCGTCGGCAAGCGAGCGCATGACGAAACCGTGCCACGCGACGCCCGCGTCGGCGCGGACGATGGCGCGCTCGCCATCGTCCCGGGCGATGCTGACGCCACGACCGGTCATCGCGATCAGCGGCATGTCGGGATTTGCGGCGAACAGCAGGTTGCTGCCGCCGCCGATCACCAGCGGGGGCTGCGCGGCGAACTCGGCGCGCGCCATCAGTTCCGGCAGCGCCGTCGCATCGATCACCTCGGCCAGCAGCGGCGCGGTCGCCTCGACACCGAAGGTGTTGCGTGTGAGCAGCGGCGCATCGTGGAGGATGCGGATGGCAACGCTCATGCGA
Organism: Lysobacter niastensis; assembly: GCF_031457115.1. Lineage (GTDB taxonomy): Bacteria > Pseudomonadota > Gammaproteobacteria > Xanthomonadales > Xanthomonadaceae > Lysobacter_J > Lysobacter_J niastensis_A. The sequence goes on along the minus strand of NZ_JAVDVY010000004.1, from coordinate 34,429 downwards.
CCGGCGGCACGGGGCCGCGGCTGGGGGCTTCCTTGCGGCGACGCATCGCCTCGACGCATTCGTGCACCAGCGCCGGACCGCGATAGACCAGGCCGGTGTAGCACTGCACCAGTGTCGCGCCCGCGGCCTGCTTGGTGACGGCGTCGGCGCCGGAAAGGATGCCGCCGACGCCGATCATCGGGATCGACTCGGGTAGGCGCGTGCGCATCATGCGCAGCACCGCCGTGGCCTGGCTCATCAGCGGGCGGCCGGACAGGCCGCCCTGTTCGGCGACGAACGGCGAGGCTTCCACGCCAGTGCGAGAGATCGTGGTGTTGGTGGCGATGACGCCATCGACCTGGAGATCGGCCAGCACGCGCGCGGCGGCTTCGACGTCATTGTCGGACAGGTCCGGGGCGATCTTGACCAGCATCGGCACGCGCCGGCCGTGGCGCGTGCCGAGCTTTTCCTGCGCATCGCGCAGTGTGCCGATCAGCCGACGCAGCGCCTGTTCTTCCTGCAACTCGCGCAGCCCGGCGGTATTGGGCGAGGAAATGTTGACCGTGATGTAGTCGGCCAGCGGGTACACGCGCTCCAGGCAGTGCAGGTAGTCGTTCTCCGCCGAATCGTTGGGCGTGTCCTTGTTCTTGCCGATGTTGATGCCGAGCAGGCCGCCCTTGCGTTGGGCCTTCTCGACATTGCGCACCAGCGCATCGACACCGCCATTGTTGAAGCCGAGGCGATTGATGACCGCCTCGTGCTCCGGCAGGCGGAACATGCGCGGCTTCGGATTACCCGCCTGCGGCCGCGGTGTGACCGTGCCGACCTCGACGAAGCCGAAGCCGAGCGAGAGCAGGGCGTCGATGTGCTCGCCGTTCTTGTCCAAGCCGGCGGCCAGGCCGACCGGGTTGGGGAACGTCAGGCCGAAGGCCTTGGTCGGCAGCGGAGCCGGACGGCGCGACAGCAGTGGATTGAGGCCGGCGCGATAGGCCACCTCCATCGCCTGCAGGCCAAGCCCGTGCGCGGTCTCGGCATCCAGGTGGAACAGGAAGGGGCGGGCAAGTCCGTACATCGATCAGGGGTTTTCCGCTTTGGCTGTCATCCCCGCGAGGGCGGGGCCAAGTGTCTTCCGTGCTGCCGCTGTGGCTCGTTCTTGTTTTGCTCGTCTTGCCTCGGCATGTCTTGCGTCGGCGCGTCTTGCTTTGGCTCGTCATCCCCGCGAAGGCGGGGATCCAGTGCCTTCGATTCCCAAGTGCTGCAGCGAACAACCGTCAGGCACTGCATCCCCGTTTTCACGGGGATGACAGCAATCCATTACAGGTCGAACTTGATGCCCTGGGCCAGCGGCAGCGCGTCCGAGTAGTTGATGGTGTTGGTCTGGCGGCGCATATAGGCCTTCCACGCGTCGGAGCCCGACTCGCGGCCACCGCCGGTTTCCTTCTCGCCGCCGAACGCGCCGCCGATCTCCGCACCGGACGTGCCGATGTTGACGTTGGCGATGCCGCAATCCGAGCCGGCCGCCGTCAAGAACGCCTCGGCCGCCTTCAGGTTCTGCGTGAAGATCGCCGACGACAGGCCCTGTGGCACGTCGTTCTGCAGATGGATGGCCTCGTCGAGATCGCGGTACTTCATGACGTACAGGATTGGCGCGAAGGTCTCGGTCTGCACGACTTCAGCGTCGTTGGTCAGGCCGGTCACGATCGTCGGCAGCACGAAGTTGCCGGCGCGTTCGATCGCGGCGCCGCCGGTCTCGACCTTGCCGCCGGAGGCTTTGGCCTTCTCTACCGCTTCGAGATAAGCCTGCACCGCGTCAGTGCTGTTGAGCGGGCCCATCAGGTTGGTCGGGTCGGTCGGGTCGCCGATCTTCTTCTCGACCTGCTTGTAGGCCGCGACCAGCTTGGCCAGCACGTCGTCGTAGATCGACTCGTGCACGAACAGGCGGCGCGTGGTCGTGCAGCGCTGGCCGGCCGTGCCGACCGCGCCGAACGCGATGGCGGGGATGGCCAACTTCAGGTCGGCGCTGGGGTCGACGATGATCGCGTTGTTGCCGCCCAGTTCGAGCAGCGAACGGCCCATGCGGCGGGCGACGCGCTCACCGACGATGCGGCCCACCTTGGTCGAGCCGGTGAAGCTGATCAGCCCGATGCGCTTGTCGTCGACGAAGCTGGAAGCCAGCTCGGTGCCGGCGTCGTTGAACAGATAGAAGATGTCCGGGAAGCCGCCAGCACGCAGCGCCTCGTTGCAGATCTTCATCGAAGCGATCGCCGACAGCGGGGTCTTCGGCGAGGGCTTCCAGATGGTGATGTCGCCGCAGATCGCCGCGATGAACGAGTTCCATGCCCAGACCGCGACCGGGAAGTTGAACGCCGAGATCACGCCAACGATGCCGATCGGGTGCCACTGCTCGTACATGCGGTGGCCCGGACGCTCGGAGTGCATGGTCAGGCCGTACAACTGGCGCGACAGGCCGACGGCGAAGTCGCCGATGTCGATCATCTCCTGCACTTCGCCGTCGCCTTCCGGCTTGGACTTGCCCATTTCCAGCGCCACCAGCGAGCCCAGGGCGTCCTTGTGCTTGCGCAGCGCGTCGGCGCACAGGCGGATCGCCTCGCCGCGGCGCGGGGCCGGGGTGGTGCGCCACACCTTGTAGGCAGCCTGGGCGCGCTCGACGATGGTGTCGTAGTTGCCTTGCGAGGAGGCGTAGACCTTGCCCAGCACCTCGCCCGTGGTCGGATTGATCGGCTCCAGGATGCCGGCGTCGCGGGTGGGCGACCACTGGCCGCTGCCCAGGTAAGTGCCGGATTCGCTGTCGTTCAGGCCGAGCGCGGCGAGCACGGGATGGGTCATTGCAAACTCCTATAGGGATGGCGGCCCCGACACGATTCGAACGTGCGACCTTCCCCTTAGGAGGGGGACGCTCTATCCAGCTGAGCTACGGGGCCTTGCTTTTGGATCAATGGCTTACAGTCGCCGAGGCGGTGCCTCGCCCACAAGGCCGGGCGCAACCGACTGCCGCTGATCGTTTCATTGTATCAACTGCTGAACGGACATCGCCCGGCTCTGAGGCGGCTGGCAGCCGGTGGAGGCGCTCAGAACGTTGGCGTGATCTTCATCTGCGGGAGCGGGCGAGGGGCTCCGTCGGTCAGGTCCGGGCGGAGTTCATCCTTCCATTCCCGTCCTTGTTCGGTGAGACCCCCGAGCAGGTCCGCGGCCCCGTCGCGCTTGGCCTGCGAGGAGAATCGGTAGGAAGGCGGCATGCTGCCCGAACTGGCTGTCGCATAAGCCGCAGCGTACGCCGGAATCCTGGGTTTGCAGTCGGCGCCCTCTGCCATCTCCATCGTGTACCGCTGATAGGCGGAGGCAAGGTTGCGCCAGCGAACCCAGTAGTGGTTCTCGAAGGAGAAAGCCTGGAACCGGGTTCCGGCGGCCGTTCCTTTTTTCGAGATCCGGGTGAGCACGTTCTGCGGCATGTCGAGGTTCATGCCGCCTTCGTCGCCGTGCAACGAGACGTGGACGATGCGGTCGCGCTGGCCCGGCGCGCGTGATTGCAGCAGGTCACGCCAGTTCTGCATGGTGGCGATGATGGCGAACAGGAACCCCGATACCTCCTTCGCCGCGATCGGGTGCGTAATCGATTGGTAGGTCCGTTGCCACCCCTGGTTGTTTTCGGTGGGCAGGAAGACCGCGTCCTCGATCTCCTGCTGTTCGCCGGTGCGTGCGACCTGCGGCAAGGGCCGGTCCGAGTCGTCGGTCTTGGGGTAGACCAGGTTGATCGCGAATGTCGGCCACAGCGGCAGCGCCGCATCGAACAGATGGATCGGGAAGTTGCTGGCGATGCCCCCATCGGAAAACCAGCAGGTGCGAAAAGCAGTAATGGTCGAGGTCGCCTCGCCACCGGTTGCCAGGGCTTCGGTACTTTCGGCCACGTTCTTTTCCGCAAGCCCGCTTTCCTGCGTGGCTGGCTCTTCGGTCCTGGGTTTTCGACTACGGGCCGCAGGCTCGTGGAGCGGAACTGCACTGATGATCAGCGGAAAGCTGAGGCTCATCCGCATTCCGACCAGAACCGGCAGGTTCTCGCCAGCGGGCAGCGGGTGGAAAGTCTTGCCCGCTACTTCGATCGAATCTCCGCCCTGCTTGACCATCCAGTCGACCACGGACTTGGGGAACAGCAGATCGAACTCTTCGCGCAGAAACCAGAAGTTGGCATCGTTGAAGGGCAACGTCCGCGGTTCGCGGTGGGAGACGCCTGTCGTGATCACCTGCAGGCTGATCGCATGCTTGGTCTTGGGTTCCCCGTCATAGCGCTGCGCGGCGTGAAGATCCGCGAATGTCAGCGGCTCGGCCATCGGCTTGCCGGACAGTTCCTGCAGTACACCATGAAGCCATTGGGTGAGCGCTGGCTTGGGCTGGCGGCGGGACGGCGCGGTCCCCGGCTCGGGAGCTGGCGCGGGATGTGGGGAGAGACCGGTGCACAGACCCAGCAGATTCTTGCGTGCGACCCGCGCGACACGCAGTGCCGAAAAAAGCGCGCCGCCGGCATAGGCGCAGAGCAGGGCAGGCGCGAGCGCGGCCCAGACTCCCTGGCGATCCGCCGCCCAATAGCCGATGCCCAGGAACGCGGCGAGGATCAGCAGCGTTTCGATTGGCGCGATGGCGACTACCGCGACCAGCAGCGCAAGAAGCTTGCGGAGCGCACCGTTGTTGCCGGCCAGGATCACGATCAGGCGGTACGCGTTACGCGCCCCTTTTGCAGGTTGGAACAGCCCGTAGATGAATCCCTGCGATGAGAGCTTGCTGGAGACCGCGGCGAGCCCCTCGAATCCCATCTTGTTTGCGTCATGCTGCGGCATGCGGTCCCCGGTTCGATCGCCGGCGGCCTTGGCTCGATCGCCCATGGCGGCTGCGGCCGAAACCGCCGCCGCGATCGCGCCGGCCGAGGTTCCGCCGATGTTCTTGAACCGGTATTCCTTCGCGAGCGCGAGAACGGCATTGGGATACACGATGCCGCTGGTGAGCCCACCCTTCATGACGAGATCGCAATACTTTGCGGGCTGGCCTGTCATTGTTCCCCTCCGTGGTCGGTCGATCGGAATGATGCCATCGGTTCGGCCCGTTTCGACCGTTGAGATATTGCGTGCTCGCGGGCGACGGGATGACGTGCATCGGTTTCGGGCAGGGCTTTGCCAGCATGAGCGGCCCTGCCAAGGAACTCGAACGGCGCATCGTTGGCCGCGAGTTGCAACACGACGGCAACCCGGTGTTGCGCTGGATGGTCAGCAACGTCACCGTCACGCAGGACCCGGCCGGGAACATCAAGCCGGATAAGGCCAAGAGCACCGAGCGCATCGACGGCATCGTCGCCGCGTGCATGGCCATCGGCCGCTGGCAGCAGGCCGAGGCTGCGCCGAGCGACCCCTATGCCTCGCGCGGCCTGCTGTTCGTCTAGCGCCTGAATTAAGCCGGGTCGCGGAGCGGCTTCGGCCGTCTGCGCCAAAGAAAGGCGCATGGCCACGCACTACGTCAGCAAGCCGAGTAGATCCACTAGCTCGCCCTTAGGTAACTTTTTACCCCTGTTGTAGACGTAGGCAATCAGCTTGGCCTTTTGAGCGGTTGTCAGCTTGAAGTACTTGTCTCCGATCTCCTCCAAGCCGGAGATCGCCATAAAAATTCGAGTGGCGAACGGGTACATGCATGCCGTCGTCGTTATCCAGCCAGCCTTCCGCCTTGTTGAAGGCGGCTTCGAGTTGACGCGCAGATGCCGGGCGTATGTTGCGAGCTTGAGCATCCTCAGGGGCAGCCAACCACTGATAAATCTGACTCTTGTCCTTGCCGGTTGCGGAAGCCAAGGCGATTACTGACCCGGCTTCAGCGGGCTTGAGCGGCGACAAACAGCGGATGCATCAGGTCGTCATCAAGTATGGATCGCCGGTGCCGTCCGCCTCAGGCGCCGGCTTGACCATTATTGGCTCCCCGTTCTTTGACCAGCCAATAGGTCACGCCCAAGGCCACAGTAGCGCCTGCCAACCCAAACAACTGATCCGCCGAGACTGTGTGCAGGTCCAGGATGATGAACTTCCTGGCCAGGGCCAAAAGAGCAATGAGGATTACAACCGTGGTCTGGATGATGCTCTGTTGTCGAGTGACCACGTATTGGAGCGTGTGGTTGAACTCGAGCGCGATCAGCAGCGTCATGATCTCGCCAAAGATGGTCTGAAATACAACGTGATCCAAGGGATCAAAGGCGCCGAGCAGCAAACCGGAGATGACTGCAAAACTGAGCCGGAAGAGAGCGACGACGATGATTAGTCCGATAAGCAGGGTCAGGACGAGAGCAACGATGCTCTCGAACCTCTGGTAGTACGTAAGCAGCGGCCAATCATCCTTCAGACGCTTGAGTCCGGGTGAAGACATGGGTTGCTCCTACGCTTTTCTTTCAGAGGCGCCTAACGCCTGAATTAAGCCGAGCCGCGAAGCGGCTTCGGCTTGAATGAATTGTTAGCCTTCTGGCCCGTCAAGTTTGGGCATTGATTGCCAGTAGGCGCCAAGAACGGGCAAAGGCTTATCTGACTTGATATGCACGGATTTGATGACGGTTCCGTCCGGAATCTTAGATTCGCAGGCGCATGAAACACAGGCGGAGAGCTCCTCGCTCGAAGTAATGGCACCGTGCATGGCCCAAGCTTGCCCAACACTATCAAGTTGATATTCCTGGCCGTTATCGGCAGTGAGCAAGGCCGAGACCTTTGCCCCTTGGAGCAAGGATTCAAAGTCTCGGTCCATTTGTGCCTGCGGCCCCAATGGATAGTTTGCCTTTAAGACGACGCAGGCATTGGATATGCCCAGTGCCTTCATTTGATCTTTGCTAGTTAAGGTGCGGCCTTGAGGGTCCAGCTCAAATGGCTCCGAGGAAAGGGCGACTGTCTCCCAGCCCGCGAACTGCATCGTTGCTTTGTCGAGCCGATCGCAACTGGCTGTCAGAAGGAGTGCTATGAGAACTAGCCGACGCATCGCTTTCCCCAGAAGGCTAACTACTGATTAGACGGACCCGTGGGTCCGGTTATACGTCCAACGCCACACCCCGGCGAATGGGATGCAACCCCCTGATTCGGCTTGAGCTTATGTAAGCTGGGTCCGGCTAACAAGCCGACGTATAACCGGACCGAGTGCGCAGGCATCGGAGGTGCAGCCGGTTCTTCAACGGCGGGCGCCGGATCATGTTCGATGGTGTCGGCGCGGACTGGTCGACGTGCATCAGCGCAGCGAAGCGGCGGCCAATGATCGTGGGGAGCGGTGCGCGGATATGCCGCTATTTGCTGTTACCACGCTGTTACGAAAAAGCCGGCACTTGGCCGGCTTTTTGATAACTCTTTGAATTTATTGGTGGAGCGGAGGAGGATCGAACTCCCGACCTTCGCATTGCGAACGCGACGCTCTCCCAGCTGAGCTACCGCCCCACGTATGGGGTCAAAGTCTAACGGGCGGAGGAGATTGGCGCTAGCCCTGCGGGGGGCGCGGCGCGAACTCCCGCCAGATCGGCATGCCTGGGGATGAGAGAGGGGCCGTTCAGTCGGCCTCGCCAGCGTGCATGCCGCCCGGCAACGAACCGTTGCACGCGCGGCATCTGACCGGCGCCCACCCCAGCGTAAGATGCCGCCTCCTCACCTCCGCCCGCCCATGAGCTCACGCCCGGTCGCTTACGACAACCTGCGCATTGCGCTGCTGGAAGACGATGACGTGCTTCGCGATGCGGTGCTGGTGCCGCGCATGCGCGATTTCGGGTTCGATCTGGTGGCCATGCGCACTGCAGCGGAACTGCAGGACATGCTGGCGTCCGATCCGCCGGACGTCGTGGTTCTGGATATCGGCCTGCCCGACGCCGATGGTTTCGAACTGGCCCGCAATCTGCGCGACAGCGATCCGCGCCTGGGCATCGTGATGCTGACGGGTCGCGGTGAAACCGACGACCGCATCCGCGGGCTGGTCGAAGGCGCCGACGCGTACCTCGCCAAGCCGGTCGACTTGGGATTGCTTGCGGCGACCCTGCACAGCCTGGCGCGGCGCATCGGCCGCCAATCCAACACGGCGTTCCGCCGTTCCAGCGGCAAATGGCATCTGGATGCCGATGGCTGGTGCTTGATCACGCCAAGCGGGCACAGCGTCGCCCTGAGCAAGACCGAGCGCCGGCTGATGAAGCCGATGATGGCGGCGGCCGGTCGGCTGGTGACGCGCGCGCAGATCATCGATGCGCTGACTTCCGATGTGCACGAGTTCGACCCGCACCGGCTCGATTCGCTGATCCATCGCCTGCGCCGCAAGGTCAACAGCGCCAGTGGCGAAGCCCTGCCGTTGACTTCGGTGCACGGCGAAGGCTACGTGCTCCAGGCGTAGTCGATCGCCTGCTGCAGGGCCGGCGGCGCGGCGATGGCGAGCGGCAGCGCGATGCACACCGTCGTGCCGCATCCCGGCTCGCTCTCCAGGTGGATCTGGCCGTTCGCGCCGGCGATCAGGCTGTGCGTCGTGGCCAGACCGAGCCCCGTGCCCGCGCCGGCCGGTTTGGTGCTGAAGAACGGTTCGAAGACGCGATCGATCATGCTGCGCGCAATGCCGTGGCCGGTGTCCGACAGGCGGATATCGACCACGCCTTGGGCACAACGTGCGGTGATGCGGAACTCGCCGCCTTCTTGCATGGCGTCACGTGCGTTGGAGGCGATGTTGAGCATCGCCAGTTCGAGATGGCCACGATCGACGAACACCGGCATCGGGTCGTCGGCGACGTCCAGGCTGACGGCGATCGTGCGCGGCAGCAGCCGGCGCAGCATCGGCTGTATCTCGCGCAACGCCCGACCGGCATCGACCAGCACCGGGTGCGACTGGTCCGGGCGGCTGAAGTGGAGCAGGCGCTTGTTGAGGTCGATGCCTTTCTGCGCGGATTGCTCGATGCCGTCCAGGGCGTCGGCCATCTCGTAAGCGGTGGTGCGAAGGTCGTGGTCGGTGTCGTCGAGCTGGTGGCGCGTATGCGTGTAGCCGACCACCACGCCGAGGATGTTGTTGAAGTCGTGCGCGACACCACTGGCCAGGCGGCCGACCGCCTCCATCTTCTGGGAGTGGATCAGTTGCGATTGGGCGCGCTCGCGTTCGCCGATCTCCCGATACAGGTCGCGCCGCCGTTCCTCGGATTCGGACAGGCTTGCGCGCAGCGCGGTGATGCAGCGGTCCAGCACCAGGGTGACGACGAAGTAGCTGAAGATCGCCGAAGGCAGGTAGTGGAAAGCCATCTCCACGGATTGCCCGCTCTCCTGTGCCCGCAATGCGTCGGCGCAGAAGCCGGCGACGAAGATCGCCACGATCGCCAGGAACACCGACCACAGTGCTCGCCGTCCCAGCACCAGGCCGCCGATCGCCAGTGACAGCATCTGCGATGTCTGGTCGACCGAGTGCGTCTGGAAGCCGAGTTTCAGATGGCCTATCAGCAACGCCACCAGCAACGACGACACGAACGTGATGACCGCGGGGCGGAAGCGACCGTAACGGATCATCACCACGCCGCAGAACGCCAGCGCCGCGGTAACCATGTCCATGGCGCCGACCAGCAGCCACCCCGTAGGAACGTCATCGAAGCGGGACAGATGCCGCGCCCAGCTGATCGGCAACGTCGTGCCGAAGACGAGGAACAACAGTTGCATCGTCGGCGCATTGCGGCGATCGATGGGATCGTCGATCGGCACGCGCGCGAGCCATCCCATCGCCGGAGCGATGGCGCGGCGGATGGGGCGCAGCAGCGATTGGACGAGGTGGTCGAGGGGACTCATCAGTGTCTGGCTTCGTAAAAAGCGTGAGAAATAGGGAAGAAATACGGAAGTTCGCGTGCGTGACAAGTCATCTGAGTGAAACGTAGTGTCCCAATCGTTCCATGGACTGGCGCGACAACGAGTATGTCGCGTGTCGGGACGAATGCCGCCGAGGAGTTCGGCGAGGGAGAGGGGAACGACATTACCGCGCGTCGCCACGACGCCGCGTTCCTTCTGATTTCACACGACTATCAGCCGAAAGGGTCGGAAGACAATGTTTTGTATGCTCGGGGAGAAGAACACCGGCGCGCAGATCGACATGCGCCGGCATGCTGCAGCAGGTACACGGGACAACACGATTCGGCCGCTGGCGCGCCACGCGCTGGCCGTTGCCATGGCACTGGCCTGTGTGGCGCCTCTGCCGCTGATGGCCGCAGTGCCGACGGCGAACAAGTCCGTCGACGCGAAGAACACGGCGGCTGTTGAACCGATCGACGGCGCGGCCAACGACACGCTCGTCGAAGCGGCCGACGCAGCATCGGCGGAGAATTACTTCCAGGCCGATGGCGCGGGCGACGGCAGCGATGCCGCGTTCACTGACGGCGTCCATGCGGTCGCAGCGGGCGCGTCGAGCTTTGCCGGCGCGGAGAATGCCGCCGCATTCGGTTACGGCGCGGCGGCCCTGGGCATCGACAGCACCGCAGTCGGCGCGCTGACGCTCAGCCTGGGGCAGGGCTCGTCGGCATTCGGCTTCGGCACCACCGCGACGGGCGACTACAGCTCGGCGATCGGGTACGGCTCCAATGCCGGCGGATTCGCATCGATTGCGATGGGCTACAACGCCAGCAGCAATGGCGCTGGCGCGATCGCGATCGGTACCGAGGCGTATCTGACGGTGGGGCCGTTCGAAGGTATCGGGCACTTCGTCACCCGCGCCGACGGCGTGCTGTCGACCGCGTTGGGCCCGGGTGCCGCTTCCGACGGCGACGTATCGGTGGCCATCGGCCCGGGCGCCGAATCCTATGGCGCGCTCAGCGTGGCCATCGGCCACCGCGCGCAGGCGACTGAAAAATCCGTGGCAGTGGGCAATTTCGCCGAGGCGCACGGCTACCTGAGTTCCGCGTTCGGCAGCGAGGCGGAGGCGACGGGCAATGGCAGCACGGCCATCGGCGGTGCTTCGACCGCCCGCGGCGAAACCTCGACCGCGATGGGCGGGGGCACGCTTGCCAATGGCGACCAGTCCACCGCAGTCGGCGCGTATGCGATGAGCTGGGGATACCAGTCGGTGGCGTTGGGCAACGCCGCGCTGTCCCAGTCCGAAGGAACAGTCGCGATCGGCTTCCAGACCTTCACCTGGGGCGAAGGCAGCGTCGCCCTGGGCTATCTCGCGCAGACCGGTGGCGATCGTCCGCTCAAGGAGCTGCCGCCGCCCTGCGATCCGAACACACAGGATTGTGGCGGCGTCATCATCGGTCCGTTCGATTACACCGGGCCCGAGCAGCCGTTGCACGCGGTCGCGATCGGCGAGAAAGCGCACGCGTTCGGCAACAACAGCATGGCGCTGGGCTACAACAGCCTGACGATGAGCGAGAACAGCGTCGCCCTCGGCGCAGGTTCCATGACCGATCGCGACAACACGGTGTCGGTCGGTGCCTCGCAGGACTGGATGCGCCGTGACGGCTCGACCGTCGCCGCATTCACCCGCCAGATCGTCAACGTATCGGCGGGTACCGAAGCGACCGATGCGGTCAACGTCGCCCAGCTCGGCCAGTACGCCGGTGCGCTCGGTGGTGGTGCCAGCATGCAATCGGGTGTACTCGGCGCACCGACCTACGCCATCCAGGGCGCCAGCTACAGCGACGTCGGTGCGGCGCTCGCCGCGGTGGACAGCCGGCTCAGCGGTCTGCAGGACAGCGTCGACAACCTGCCGCCTCCGCCGCCGCCGCCGCCGCCGACACAACCGGAGCCCCCGCAGCCGCCCGCGACCGGCGATGGCATCGCCTACGACGGCGCCGGCAAGACCAGCCTGACGTTGGCCGGCGCCAACGGCACGCAGATACGCAACCTCGCCAATGGCGTGGCCACGACCGACGCCGCCACCAAGGGGCAGGTGGATGCAGCCGATGCCGCCACGCTGGCCAGCGCCAACAACTACACCGATGTCACCGCCACGCGCACGCTGACGTCGGCCAACGGCTATACCGACCAGCGCTTCCAGACATTGAGCGACCAGTTCAGCGACTTCACCCAGGACATCGAACGCCGTTTCTCGGATCAGGACAAACACCTGGACAAGATGGGCGCGATGAACTCGGCGATGATGAGCATGGCGATCAACGCCGCCAATACTCACAGTCCGCGCGGGCGAGTGGCAGTCGGCGCCGGTTGGCAGAACGGCGAAAGCGCGCTCTCGGTCGGCTATGCCAAGCCGATCGGCGATCGCGCGTCCTTCAGCATCGGTGGTGCATTCACCGACGACGACAGCTCGGCCGGCATTGGCTTCGGCCTCGACCTCTGACCACCTCCAGGCGCCCGCCGCGCCTGCGTGGCGGCGCCTCAAATCGGGACTACTCATGAAGCTCATCCAACACATGGCCCTGCTGGGGCTGATCGGCGGCGTGGCCGCCACGACCGACGCGGCCGAAGTCAGCCAGGCCGTGAAATCGAGCACCAAGGCGGCGCCGCGCAGCGTGATGCGCTACACGCCGGACCGCGCGCCGGTGCAGAACCGTTTCAACCGTTTCATCGTCAAGTACCGCACCGCCAACGGCGCGCGCCGGACCACCGCGGCGATGGAACAGCTGGCTAACGCGGCGGCGAAGGGCGCAGGCCTGGTGCAGGTTGCGGCCACCGCGCGCAGCGCGGCCAAACCGCTGCAGATGCGGCACGTGCGCCGCATGGCGGCAGGCGGCGAAGTGCTGAGCAGTTCGCGTCCGCTCGATGCCGCGGAAACGAGCGCGCTGCTGGCGCGCCTGCGCCAGGATCCTGACGTGGTCTACGCGCAGCCGGACTACTTCAAGTACAGGCAGGACGTCATCCCGAACGATCCGCGCTTCGCCGATCTGCAATGGGACTACACCGATCCCGTCGCCGGCCTCGGTGCACCCGCGGCATGGGAAGGCTCGACGGGTACCGGCGTGGTCGTCGCGGTGATCGACACCGGTTATGTCGATCATCGCGATCTCGCCGCGAACATGGTTCCCGGATACGACTTCATCAGCTGGTACGGCCAGACCGAGGACGGCCAGCTCTATCCCGACGTGGCCGCCGACGGTGATGGCCGCGACGCCGATGCGCACGATCCGGGCGACTTCCTCGACGGCAGCGAAGCGTTCTGCAATGGCATGGTGTCGGACAGCTCCTGGCACGGCACGCACGTGGCCGGCACCGTCGCCGCGGTGACCAATAACGCCATCGGCGTCGCCGGCGTCGCCTATGGCGCGAAGGTCCAGCCGGTGCGCGTACTGGGCAAGTGCGGCGGCCTGACCTCGGACATCGCCGATGGCCTGACCTGGGCTTCGGGTGGAAGCGTGCCTGGCGTGCCGGCCAATCCGACGCCGGCCGAAGTGGTCAACATGAGCCTGGGCGGCGGTTACCGCTGCGAGGAAGATCCGGCCACGCAGGACGCCATCAACGGCGCGCTGTCACGCGGCACGACGGTGGTCGTGGCAGCCGGCAACAACAACATGAATGCCGAGAACTTCTCCCCGGCGGGCTGCTCCGGCGTGATCACGGTCGGCGCTACCGGCATCGACGGCGGTCGTTCCTACTTCTCCAACTACGGCCCGGCGGTGACGCTGTCGGCTCCCGGCGGCAATGCCACCTCCGGCAGCGACGGCGACACCGCCTGGATCTGGTCGCTGGGCAACAGCAGCCGCACCACGCCGGTGGCGTCGCCGGCGGGCGACGTGCTGCGCGGGATGATCGGCACCTCGATGGCGTCACCGCACGTGGCGGGCGTCGTCGCGCTGATGCAGAGCGCTTCGGTCGCTGCCGGTCACGCGCCGCTGACGCCGGCGCTGGTCAAGGCGGTGCTGCGCGCGAAGACCAAGCCGTTCGCGATCGTGCCGCCGGTTTCGCAGCAGGTCGGCACGGGCATCGTCGATGCGCCGGCCGCGGTTGCGGTCGCCATCGCCGGTGTGCGCGAGGAGGACCTGGCAACGCCGTTGATCAACCGTGCGCCGCTGCCCTCCCAAGGTGTCGCGGCAGGCGAGAGCGCGCTTTACAGGTTCACCGTTCCGGCCGGCGTGCGCAGCCTCAATCTGCGCAGTTACGGCGGTACCGGCGATGTGTCCCTGTACGTGGCGCGCAACGTCCTGCCGACCACGACGAGCTACCTGATGTCGTCGGCGCGACTGGGCAACGCCGAGGCGATGGTGCTGAGCAATCCGGCCGCTGGTACCTACTACCTGCGCATGGTCGGCGTGGCGGCGGCGAGCAACGTGACGGTGCTGGCTTCGTACTGACCGCAGCGGGGCACGCGGTCCGGATCTTTTCCGGACCGCGTGCACTCGCGCCTTTTCCTTTGGACCTCGTCACGTCCGGGTTTCGACCCCTCGAGGTCCAGGCGTCGATCTCCCGAGGTCCAACGGCCGGGCTTTGGGCTCCGTGCTTCGACCTGTGGTGGTCCAACGATGAAGCGTCGAGGTCCGGGCTTTGAGCTCCGGAGGATCAAGCGTCGACCTCCGATGGTTCGAGCGTCGACCTCCGGTGGTTCGAGCGTCGACCTCAGAGGTTCAACGGCCGGGCTGCGGAGGTCCAACGATGGAGCTTCGAGCCCGGGGCTTCGGCCCGTGGAGGCACAACGGTCGAGCTCCAGAGGTCCAACGATGGACCCCTGAGGCTCGGGAGTGCAAAGACAACGCACTGGATCCCCGCTTTCGCGGCGGGCCAAGGCCCGCGCTACGAATCGAGGCTCTTGACCAGCTTCTTCGGCGCCTGCGCGCGATAGCTCTCGTCGATCCAGGCCTTGAACAATTCCAGCGGCGGCTCGTCGCCGGCTTCGAACGTGGCGGTGACCCAGCCGCTCTTGCCCAGGCCGTAGCCGGTGGGCTTGGCGAACGGCAGCCACAGCGCCTCGGCGTGCGATTGCGGCAGCTTGCAGCTGATGCTGAAGGGTTCGCCTTCGATGCTCAGGTAGGCAAAGGTCTTGTCCTTCACCGCGAGGTCCAGGTGCCCGGGCCAGGGGCTCTTGGTGTGCGCGCCCGGATAGGCGAGGCCGAACTCGCGCAGGGCCTTGAGCACGTCGTCGGTCGAGGTCTTCTTGCGGGGCATGGTCGTGTCCGGACGAGTCAGTCCTGCGCGCCGAGCAGCGGCATCAGATCCGCTTCCAGCGCAGTGCGTCGCCAACCGGTCAGAGCGTCGGGCCAGGTGCCCTGGTCGATCAGCGCTTCCAGCCAGCGCCGCGACGCGAGTACGCCGTCGGGCAGGCCGAGTGCGGCGCTGCGGGCGGCCACGGCGTCCTGCAACCGGCGCAGCTGCTGCTTGTCGCGGGTTTCGGCCACGGTGGAATCGGGCGCCTGGTCCTCATCGGCCAGCGGCGTGTTTAGCACGCGCCAGATCGTGTCGCCGAGCTTGCGCGGGGCCTTGGGGTGCGCATCGAGCTGGTCCTGCAGTGCCTGCCGGTCGGCCGGAGGCTTGCGGGCGAGCGCGACGGCGAGTTCGTTGTCCAGCACCCAGTTGCGCGGGCGGTCGTTGTCGCGAGCGTATGTGTCGCGCCAGCGCAACAGGCGCACCAGGCGGCGCTGCGACTCGCGATCGAGGAACTGCGCGCTGCGCAGTGACAGGTGCGGCCAGCGCTCGGGCGCCTCGTTCTCGGCATTGAGCAGGGTGCGGGTGGCGTCTTCCGCCAGCCAGGCGCGGCGGTCGAGCTTGTCGAGCATGCCGTCGAGGATGTCGTGCATCTCGAACAGATGGCGCACGTCGTCGGCGGCGTATTCGAGCTGCGACGGCGAGAGCGGACGACGCAGCCAGTCCGAGCGCGTTTCGCCCTTTTCCAGCGCGACGCCGGTGAGTTGCTCCACCAGCTTCTGGTAGCCCAGTCCACCGCCGACGCCGGCCAGCGCCGCGGCCTGCTGCGTGTCGAACAGCGGCCTGGGGACGACGCCGCAGGTGTGGCGGAACGCGACCAGGTCCTCGCTGGGGCTGTGCATGATCTTCAGGATCGACGGATCGCTCAACACCGGCACCAGCGCCTGCGCCATGCCGGGAGCGAGCGGGTCGATCAGCAGGATGGTCTCGCCCTTGCCGTCGTGGCCGTTCTCGATCGCGATCTGCACCAGGGCCAGTTGCGGCCAGAAGGTGCGTTCGCGGACGAACTCGGTATCCAGGCCGATGCGCGCGGGGCGACGATCGAGGTGGGCGTGCAGCGCGGCGGGGGTGTTGATCCAGATGGACACGATAGAAGGCGGGTCGGGCGGGCGAGGTTGCCGGGGCGGGCGACAATAGCCTACTTTCGGCGGGCCCGGTTCGGGCCGTCGGTTCAGATTGGCAGTTCAGGTCGCAGGTCAGGAGGGCGATTGCGCGTACATGTCGTTGCCGGGTGGTCGAGCGCGGCTCTGGCGGGAGTGATGCTGGCGGGGATACTCGCAGGTTGCTCGCGGGACCAGGCCGGGAAGGATGCGCGTACCGAAAGCGTGCCGGCGAGAACGCCGATCGTGACCGTCAGCGCCGACCAGGCGGTATCGCCTGTGCCGCCCTGGCAGGCCCCGGTCATCGTCGTCACCGACGACAATGCCGCGAAACTGCGCAAGCAGGCGGCCTCCGCGCTGGATGAGGACCGCTTGTTCGGCGATGCCGAAGCGGCCATTCCGTTGTACCTGGCCCTGCGTGCGCATGCGCCGGAAGACGCGGCGATCCGGCGCGGCCTGCAACGCGCCGTGGTGGCGCTGGTGAAACAGGGCGATGCGGAACTGGCCGGCATCGACGATGACCCGCTGTCGCTGCGTCGTGCGCATGAGGTCGCGGCTGTCGCGCGCGTGGCGGCGCCGGGAGACGAACAGGTGGCGGTGTTCCTGGAACGGCTGGACCGTGCCGACGAAGCGCAGGAAGCCAACCGGCTCGGCGAGGACGAGCTCAATGCCGATCGCCTCGGCGAGAACGGCAACGGCGGTGCCATGGCGCACTTTCGCGAGGCATTGCGGCTGCGCCCGCGCGACGTCCGCGCGATGCAGGGGATGGCAGCCGCGGAAAGCACGCTGATCCGCCGCGCCGAACTGTCCGCCGCGGCCGACGACTATGCCACCGCCGCGCGCTGGCTCGACCAGGCCGGCAAGGTCCGGCCCGGCTTCGCCGCGGTGGACGACGCACGCGGCCGCATCGCCATGCAGCGCATGGTGCGCGTCGGCCGCCTGCGCGACATGGGCCTGGCGGCCCTGTCGCGCGAGGATGGAATCAACGAGGCGCGCTCGCACCTGGCGACGTTGTTGCGCATTGCGCCCAGCGCCGATCCGGCGGCGGCGGAATTGCGCCAGCGCATCGACCTGGCCACGCATTACGGCCTGTTCCGTCCGGGGCAAGTGTTCACCGATGCGATCCGCAATGGCGGCCGTGGCCCGCAGATGGCGGTGATTCCGCACGGCGCGTTCCGGATGGGCGCGGGCGAGGGCGAGCCGGGCGAGGACAGCGAGCGTCCCGCGCGCAATATCCGTTTCGAGCGCGGTCTTGCGGTGTCCCGCTTCGAGATCACCGTCGGCGAATTCCGCCGCTTCGTACTCGCCAGCGGCCACCGGTCGCGATCGACGCGGCGCGGCTATTCGACCGCCTACGACGAGCGCAGCGGCAACTTCGTGCGTAGCGGCAACGTCGACTGGCAGTCCGACTACGCCGGCAACCGCGCTACCGACTCGATGCCGGTAGTGCATGTCAGCGCCAAGGACGCCACGGCCTACGCGCAATGGCTGTCGGAACAAACCGGTCAGCGCTACCGGCTGCTTAGCGAGGCCGAATTCGAGTACGCGCTGCGCGCCGGCGGACGGGGGCTTTATCCGTGGGGCGGTGGCATGCCGCCGGACGACACGGGAAATTTCACCGGTGCATTGGATAAATCGCCCAGCGGGCGGCGCTGGAGCAATGCCTTCACCGGCTACGGCGATGGCTCCTGGGGGCCCGCGCCGGTCGGGCGCTACGCGGCCAATGCATTCGGCCTTCACGACATGGACGGCAATGTCAGCGAGTGGGTCGCCGATTGCTGGCACGATACCTATCGGCGTGCCCCACGCGGCGGCGAAGCCTGGGTCAATCCCGGTTGCCGCGCGCGCGTGGTGCGCGGCGGTTCATGGGCCAGTTCGCCTGAACAGACCCGTTCGTCGTGGCGCATGAGCGGCGAGGCCAATTCCACCACCGCGCGCACCGGTTTCCGCGTGGCGCGCGATATCTGACGAAGGAGTGCGCAGATGAGGGTCGATCCCATGGGAAGCAGCTACGGCCAGCAAGGCAGGCCGCGTCGCGGCTTCGGCGGCATCCGCTGGTGGATTTTGATCCTGTTTGCCGGATACGCGGCCTGGCAGTGGTTCGGCAGCGCCAAGGTCGATCCCTATACGGGCGAGAAAGCGCATTACGGCGCGACCGCCGAGGAAGAAGTGCAGCTTGGCGCCCAGGCATTCCAGCAAGTGGTCGGCGAAGCCAACGCCCAGGGTGCGTTGCTGCCTCCCGATGCCCAGGTAAGCCGGCAGATCCGCGAAATCGCGCAGCGGCTGGTGGCGCGGGTGCCGCAGGTGACGGCCGATCTCGCCGCGCAGTACGGCCAGCAGGCGCCGACCGATCACCAGAGCTTCCAGTGGGACGTGGCGGTGATCCAGTCCGACCAGGCCAATGCGTTCTGCCTGCCCGGCGGAAAGATGGCGGTCTACACCGGCCTGCTTCCGATCGCGCAGAACCAGGACGGGATGGCGGTGGTGATGGGGCATGAGATCGCGCATGCCTTGCTGCGCCACGGTTCGCAGCGCATGGCCCAGCAGAAGCTCGTGCAGATGGGGCAGATGGCCGCCGGTGTCGCGCTGGGCGGCATGGACCCGCAACAGCAACAGGCGGTCATGGCCGCGCTGGGTGCGGGGGCGCAGTACGGCCTGATCCTGCCATACGGACGCAACCACGAGAGCCAGGCAGACCAGGTCGGGCTGATGCTCGCCGCGGCCGCCTGCTTCAATCCTCACGAAGCGATCCCGTTGTGGGAACGCATGTCGCAACTGGAAGGCGGCGAGCGCCCGCCGGAGTTCGCCTCCACGCACCCGGACCCCGCGAACCGCATCGCGCACCTGCAATCGATGATGCCGCAGGCGGAGCAGTACTACGCCAAGTACTGCCAGGGAAAGGCGCCGCTGCGCTGAGCGCGTGGCATGCAAACAAAAAGCCGGCCCAGGCCGGCTTTTTTGTATCCCGCGGGTTTGAATACGCGAGCGATCAGAAGCTCATGAACAACCCGCCGTTGACCGGCAGGTTGATGCCGGTGATGAAGGCGGCATCGTCCGCGGCCAGGAACTCGACCACACGCGCGATCTCCTCTGGCTTGCCGAGCCGTCCCACCGGCACGCTTTCGACGACCCTGCTGCGGACGTCCTCGCTCAGCGCCATCACCATCGCCGTCTCGCAATAACCCGGCGACACCGTGTTGACGGTGATGCCATGCCGGGCGACCTCGCGCGCCAGCGCCATCGTGAACCCGTGCATGCCCGCCTTGGCGGCGGAGTAATTGGTCTGTCCGAACTGCCCGGTCTGCCCGTTGACCGAACTGATGTTGACGATGCGCCCGAACCCGCGCCGGATCATGCCGTCGACCGCGGGCCGGCACAGGTTGAACACGCCGTCGAGGTTGACCGACATCACCTCGTCCCACTGGCGCTGTTCCATGTTGCGCAGGCGCGTGTCGCGGGTGATGCCGGCGGCGTTGACGAGCACGTCGATCGCGCCATGGTCGTCTTCCATCTGACGGACCAGGTCCGCACAGGCCGCGGAGTCGGTGATGTCGAGCGGGCTCAATTGGATGTCGTGGCCCTGCGTCGCCTGGGCGAATGCGGCGACGCGGGCGGGGTCGTGGTCGAGGTCGGCCGCGATCACGCGGCGGCCGTTACGGGCGAGGGACAGGCAAATCGCGGTGCCAAGACCGCCGATGCCGCCGCTGACGACAGCGATGCGGGGATTCATGTCAGAGGGTTGTCGTTCCAGGACGCGGGGAAGCGCGTCAGCGCTTGTTGCCGGTCTTCTTGTTGTCCGCGCTGGGGCTTTGGCCGATGTTCCCCGAGAGATTGCGCTGGAACTCGTTCCACAGCTGCAGGTTGCGCTCGGTGAGCTGGTTCATCATCGCCCACGGGGTCTGCCCGATCACGCCGCCCATCTGGTTGCGGAACTGCTGTTGCTGGTCGAGGAAGACCTGCATCGAGCGCTCCAGGTAGTTGCCCATGAAGCCCTGCAGCGAGTCGCCGTAGAAACGGATGATCTGGCTGAGCAGTTGCGTCGACAGCACCGGTTCGCCGTCCTGCTCGTGCTCGGCGATGATCTGCAGCAGCACCTGGCGGGTGAGGTCATCGCCCGTGCGCGCGTCGCGCACCTCGAACTCCTCGCCATCGACGATCAGCTGGCGCACGTCTTCGATGGTGATGTAGCTCGAGATTTCGGTGTCATACAGACGCCGGTTCGGGTACTTCTTGATGACGCGAATCGAGGTCATCGAGCTTTGGCTCTAAATCGTGGTGCTTCGCAGCATGGCGCAGGGCGAAGGGCCTTGCAACTGGTCCCAAGGCCATCGTTCAAAATGCGAGGCTTCCGCCCCCGTGGCCAGGGGGCGATTCGTGCCGCAAGCGCAAATGACAGCGCATGGCGGGGCCAAAGTTGCCGGCAATGTCGGGGTTCCGGGCGCAGCTTGGGCCTTCACCACCCCATGTGGTGTCCGCCGTTGATATCCAGGTTGGAACCGGTGATCCAGGCCGCTTCCTCGGCGACCAGGAACGAAACCGCATAGGCGATTTCCTCCGGCGCGCCGAGACGGCCGGTCGGGATGTCGGCGACGATCTTGGCGCGCACTTCCTCGGGCACGGCCATCACCATGTCGGTGGCGACATAGCCGGGCGAGACGGTGTTGACGGTGACGCCGAAGCGCGCGTTTTCCCTGGCCAGCGAGATGGTGAAGCCGTGCATGCCGGCTTTCGCGGCGGCGTAGTTGGCCTGGCCGTACTGGCCCTTGAGACCATTGATCGAACTGATCTGCACGATCCTGCCCCAACGGCGCTCACGCATGCCCTCGATCACCGGGCGGGTGACGTTGAAGCAGGAATTGAGGTTGGTGGCGATGACATCGTTCCACTGCATCACGTCCATCTTGTGGAAGGTCGAGTCGCGGGTGATGCCGGCGTTGTTGATCAGGATGTCGATCGGCCCCAATTGGCGCTCCACTTCGCGCACCATGTCGGCGGAGCCGTCGGCCGAGGTCACGTCGCCGTGGGCGATGGCGACCTCCAGGCCCTGTTCGCGCATCAGCGACTGCCAGGCCCTGGCCTTGGCTTCGTCGCGAAAGTTGGTGGCGACGCGGTGGCCCGACTGGGCCAGGCGGCGAACGATGGAGCTTCCGATACCACCGGTGCCGCCGGTGACCAGTGCCACGCGAGACTGCATAGTCTTCTCCCGATCGCGGCACGAGGGCCGCGGTTGTGCGTTGAGCCGCTTGTGGGGTCGATCCTAGGGACTCGAACCCGCGCAGTCGAGTCTAGTCTGCGATTGTTACTTCCGTGGACGCAGTGTCGTCCAGGCGCGCCCGGCGGGCGGGGATGGCTTGCGCCACGAAAGCAGCCTGCGCCTGCGCGAGCAGCGCCGGCACATTGCCAGCGCCGACCAGTGCGTCCGGTGTCTGGCCCAGCCAGCGCCAGGCCGCGCGCAACGCCGGCAGCGGATCGAGAGGATCGACCGGTAGCGCGGCGTCCGACTTGGACAGCTTGCGTCCGTCCCGGCCCAGTACCAGCGGCAGGTGCGCGTAGCGCGGCGAGGGCAGGCCGAGCGCGCGCTGCAGCAGGATCTGCCGGGGCGTCGAGTCGAGCAGGTCGGCGCCGCGCACCACGTCGGTGATGCCCTGTTCGGCATCGTCGACCACCACCGCAAGCTGATAGGCCCAATAGCCATCGGCGCGCTTGAGCACGAAGTCGCCGACCTCGTGCGCCACGTCCTGCGATTGCTGGCCATGAATCAGATCGTCGAAGGCCACCACGCCGTCATCGGGCACGCGCAGCCGGATGGCGGGCTCCACGCGCTGGTTGCGCGTGAGGCAGGCACGATGGATGCCACCACTGGCGGCCAGCGCCGACCGGCTGCAATGACACTCGAATGCCAGGCCCTGAGCCAGCAGGCGCTCGATGGCGGCCTGATAGCGTTCGCCGCGTGCGCTCTGGTAGACGACAGGTTCATCGCTGTGCAGTCCGAACGCGGCCAGCGTGGCCAGTTGCCGTTCCGCCGCGCCAGGAACCTCGCGAGGCGGGTCCAGATCCTCCACGCGCACCAGCCAGGTGCCTTCAGCCTCCCGTGCCAGCAGCCAGCTGCCGAACGCGGCCAGCAACGAGCCGAAATGCAGGTCGCCGGTGGGCGAGGGGGCGAAGCGGCCGCGGTAGGCGGTGGCGGGCGGTATGGGATTTGCGGGCACTGCGGACTCGGCGTGCAAAGCGGCGCGCGGTGGTTTCAAGGGATCATTTCACTTGAATTCAACGTCAGCCTGCCACATTTTCATTGTCAGACGCGCATGGGGCGCGAAAGGTTTCCATCATGTTCAAGCGTATCGCCCTGTTCCTGGCCACCAATCTCGCGGTGCTGGCATTGCTCAGCATCGTGATGGCGGTGTTCGGCATCAACCCGCAGAGCCAGGCCGGCCTGCTGGTCATGGCCACCATCTTCGGTTTCGGCGGCTCGTTCATCTCGCTGCTGACATCCAAGTGGATCGCCAAGCGCAGCACCGGCGCCCACGTGATCGAGCAGCCGCGCAACGAGTCCGAGCAGTGGCTGGTCAATACCGTGCGCCGCCAGGCCGAGTCGGCCGGCATCAAGATGCCGGAAGTGGCCATCTACGACGGCCCGGAGATCAATGCCTTCGCCACCGGCCCGACGCGCAACAACTCGCTGGTCGCCGTGTCGACCGGCCTGCTGCGGGCGATGAACCGCGACGAGGCCGAGGCGGTGCTGGGCCATGAAGTCAGCCACGTCGCCAACGGCGACATGGTGACGATGGCGCTGATCCAGGGCGTGCTGAACACGTTCGTGATCGTGCTCGCGCGCGTGGTGGGACGCGTCATCGACAGCTATCTGAGCGGCAACCGCGAGGGCGGGACGGGCATCGGCTACTACGTAATCGTGTTCGTGCTGGACATGGTGTTCGGCCTGTTCGCCAGCATGATCGCGATGTGGTTCTCGCGTTACCGCGAGTTCCGCGCCGACGCCGGCGGTGCGCGCCTGGCCGGCCGCGACAAGATGATCGCGGCACTGGAGCGCCTGTCGCAGACGTACGGCGAGAGCACGCTGCCCAAGACCGTGCAGGCCTTCGGCATCAGCGGTGCGGTCGGCCACGGCCTGCGCAAGCTGCTGATGAGCCATCCGCCGCTGGAGGAGCGCATCCAGACGCTGCGCAATGCACCGGTCGAGCAGGTACGCGGCACCGTGGTGGGCTGAGAGGCCAAACACCCTCGGCAAGAAAAAAGCCCGCCGGAAGGCGGGCTTTTTTGTGGGACCCGGAAGTCCTTACTCGAACTCGTAGTCCATGTCGGGACTGGCGGCGGCCAGGAAGTGGCCCTGTGCGTAGTCGATGCCGGCACTGAACAGGATGGTCATGCTGCCGGCGTCCTGCACGAACTCGGCGATCGTCTGCTTGCCCAGTTCGTGCGCCTTGTCGGCGATCTCACGGATGCGCTGCTGGTGGTCGGGGCTGGTCGGCAGGTCCTGCATGAAGCCGCGATCGATCTTGAGCAGGGCCGCATCGAAGTGGCTGAGCAACTGGAACGAGTTGAGGCCGGCGCCGAACTGTTCCAGCCCAACCCGGATGCCGAACTTGGCCACCCCGGTCTGGAACTCCTGCGCCGCGCGCAGGTTGGTGAACACCTTGGCTTCCGGCAACTGCAGCACCAGCAGGCTGCCGTCGGTGCCGTGCTTGGCCAGCTTCTCCTCGATGTGGCGCAGCAGGCTGTCGTCCTGCAGCGAAGCCTGGGTGATCTTCACCAGCATGGTGGTGCGCTTGCCGCTGCGCTGGCGGTCGCCGATGACCTGGATCGCCTTGCCCACCACCCAGCGGTCGATCTCCCACAGCAGGCCGTGCTCCTCGGCGATCTGAAGGAAGGTTAGCGGTTGCACCAATTCGCCCGGCTCGTCGCCCTGCATGCGCAGGTAGGCCTCGTACATCTCGCCGGGTGCGCCGTGCAGGCTGATCAGCGGCTGGAAATTCATCAGGAAGCGGTCGCCGTCCAGCGCATCGCGGATGCGCGCGACCCAGGCCTCGATGCGCGCTTCCTCGGCGCGGTCCACCGCGCCCGGATCGAACAATTCGACGCGGTTGCCGCCGACACCGATCGTCGACTGCACGCCCTGACTGGCCTTGGCAAGCACCGCGGTGACGCTGGCGATCTTCTCGCCGATCTGCACGCCGCCGATGCTGACGGTAGCAGTGAGCGAGCGGTTGCCGATTTCCAGCACTTCGTCGGAGAAGGCGCTGCGTAGTTTCTCGGCCAAGGCCGTGGTGCCGACGTGGTCGCTGTTGCGGCTGAGCACCGCGAACTGATGTTCGGAGAAGCGTGCGGCAACGTCGTCCGGTCCCAGCGTTGAGCGCAGGCGCGCGGCGAAGCCGGAGATCAATTCGTCCGCGGCATCCAGACCGATGTCCTGCATCAGGCGGGTGTAGTGGTCGGGTTCGACCAGCAGCAGTGCGTGATGGCTGGCGTTCTGCGCCGCGTCGGCCACGGTGTCTTCCAGCGCGCGGAGGAAAGTGGCGCGGTTGAGCAGGCCGGTGACCTGGTCGCGCTGGCGCAGTTCCTCGACCTCGCGGGCGAGTTCCGGGTCCAGCTCCTGGCGGCGCAGGACCACCTGCAGGCAGTTCTCGCCCTCGTAGCTGGCCGCGGTGAATTCCATCACGGCCGGAAACAGGCTGCCGTCCAGCGCACGCGCCTGGGTGTCGTACCGCGGCGGCGGTGGCTCGCCCTTGGACAACTGCTTGAGCAGCTGCTTGAAGTTGGAGACGTGTTGCGGCGCGATCAGGTCGAGCAGGGACATCCCCTCGATGTCCTCGAACAACTCGAAGCCGAAGATCTCCAGGTAGGCGGGGTTGGCCCGGATGTGCATGCCTTCGTGGATGTAGGCGATGGGATCGCGCGAGGAGTCGATCAGCGCGTCGCAACGGCGTTCGGTCTCGCGGACCTGGGCCTCGAGCCGGCGCAGCGCGCGGCGGGCTTCCAGGTCGGACCATTCGGCGCGGACCGTGCTTTGGACATGGTCCATGTGCTCGCGCAGCACCACGCCGCGGGCACCCAGCTGCATCGCCTGCAACAGGCGGCTGTCGTCGAGCTGGTTGATGAGCACCAGCACAGGCAGGTCCTTGCCGGTCGCGTCGACGACCTGCATCACCTTTTCCAGTGGCACGGTGTGCGCAGAGCGCGCGGCCAGCACCAAGTCGGGCGGCTGCTGCGCGATCAGCGCCCTCAGGTCGTCCTCGCTCTCGGGCCGCGAAGGCCGCACCGCAATGCCGCTGTTGCGCAGTCCGCTGACGATGGCCTCGGCCGCCTCGACGCTGTCGTCGACGATCACCAGGCGCAGCGCCGTGTCTTTGCCGAATTGCATTCGTTACCCCTCCCTGGCGTGTTTATGACACGAAGGACACACTCCCGTCCACGCAACGCGGCATGAAGTGGGAGCTACAACGGTCGTTTGCCCGGATCGCCTGCTACTTCACGCACCAGCCGCGGAACGAGGTAGCCCGACAGTCGTGCGGCCAGGGCGCGGTGCAACGCGCGGGCCTGCTCGTCGGGTACCTCGAAATGTGCGGCACCCTGCACGCGATCGAGCTGGTGCAGGTAGTAAGGCAGCACGCCTGCGCGGTACCCGCGCTCGCTCAAGTCGGCGAGGGCGTCCACGTTGTCGTTCACGCCCCGCAGCAGTACCGCCTGATTGAGCAAAGTAAAGCCGGGCAAATTCGCGCCGGCCTGGCGAAGGCGGCCTAGCGCGGCATCGACCGAGGGATCGAACTCGTTGGCATGGTTGGCATGCAGGACTACGGTCAATGGCCAGGGCAGGCGGGCGACCCATTCCAACAACGCGGCATCCACGCGTTCGGGCAGCACCACCGGCAGGCGCGTGTGCACACGCAGGCGCCGCAGATGGGGCACCGTCGCCAGGGCGTCGGTCAGTTCGGCCAGCTTGGCGGTCGCCAGCGACCACGGGTCGCCGCCGGAGAGGATCACCTCGTCGATGCTGTCGTCGGCGCGGATGAGCTCGATGGCCTCGCGCCAGCCGCCCGCAGCCGCGGTCTCGTCGGCATAGGGGAAGTGGCGGCGGAAGCAGTAGCGGCAGTTCACCGCGCAACTTCCGGTGGCGACCAGCAGCGCGCGCCCCCGGTATTTGCGGATGACGCCGTTCCCGGCCTTGGCCGCGCCATCGCCGACCGCATCCAGGCCAAAGCCCGGCATCGGCGTCATTTCCGCGTCCAGCGGCAGCACCTGGCGGAGCAGGGGATCATCCGGATCGCCCCGCCGCATGCGGGCGATGAAGCCGCGCGGTACCCGCAGCGGGAACTGGGCGGCCGCCTCATCGGACAGGGTCAGTGCTGCCGGGTCCAGTCCGAGCAGGTCCAGTAACTCGCGCGGGTCGCGCACGGCCTCGCGCCAGAGCTGTTGCCAGCGCGGGGCAGGGGGCGCCTGCAAAGGGGCGTGCTGCATGGGGATGGGGGCTGCAGGTATCATGGCGGATCGGTTTTCCTTGCGCCGTGGCCTGCGGGCCCGGCACAACAGCCCGCCATTCTAGCCTTCGCCGCCGACGCGGCGTGGCGCCACGACACCTATTCACCTAGCAGGAGTTCCACCATGGCCAGCCTGGGCATGAACGACGTCAAGACCGGACAGAAGATCCTGGTCAACAACGACCCGTGCATCATCACCGAGACCGAGTACGTCAAGCCGGGCAAGGGCCAGGCCTTCACCCGCATCAAGTACCGCAGTATCAAGTCGGGCCGCGTGGTCGAAATGACCATGAAGGCCACCGACAACGTCGAACAGGCCGACGTCGTCGATACCGACATGCAGTTCCTGTACGCGGACGGCGAATACTGGCACTTCATGAACCAGGAGTCCTTCGAGCAGGTCCAGGCGGACAAGGCCGGCATGGGCGGCGCCGAGAAGTGGCTCAAGGGCGAGGAAGAGTGCGTGGTCACGCTGTGGAACGGCACCCCGATCGCGGTCCAGCCGCCGAACTTCGTCGAACTGAAGATCGTCGAGACCGACCCGGGCGTGCGCGGCGACACCTCCGGCGGCGGCGGCAAGCCGGCCACGCTGGAAACCGGCGCGGTGGTCCGTGTGCCGCTGTTCGTCGCCCAGGATGAACTCATCAAGGTCGACACCCGCTCGGGCGAGTACGTCAGTCGCGTGAAGTGACGCATTGGCCCGCCCGCGCGTTGCGCGGGCGGCTTTGCCAATGTGTCATCCCCGCGAAAGCGGGGATCCATTTTGCTGTTGCCTTTGCTGCGCTCTAACCCAGTCAGCTACGCCTGGAGCCGAAAGGCAAAGTCAAAATGGATTCCGGCTTTCGCCGGAATGACGGTCGGGGACCTGGCCCAGGCATCGGCTTATACCTTGCAGGAATGTCAGGCCGAGTCCCTCCGCTTTCGCGGGAATGAAAGACGCAAGTCCGAAAATCAAAATGGATCCCGCCTTCCCGGGATGACGGACCAGAAACGAATGACGACCGACACCCCCCCGCAAGCCTGCGACCTGTTGATCGAAGCCGGCTGGGTGGTCCCGGTCGAACCGCACGGTGTGGTCCTGGAGGATCACGCCGTGGCCATACGCGACGGCGTCATCGTCGCGCTGCTGCCGACGCGGGAAGCGCGCGCCCGCTTCCTGGCCGCCGAGACCGTGTCGCGTCCGGACGCCGCACTGATCCCGGGCCTGGTCAACGCCCACACCCATAACCCGATGACGCTGCTGCGCGGCATCGCCGACGACCTGCCGCTGATGGAATGGCTGCAGGGCCACATCTGGCCGGTCGAAGGGGCGGTGATCGGGCCGGATTTCGTCGCCGATGGGATCGCGCTGTCCATTGCCGAGATGCTGCGCGGCGGGACCACGTGCGCCAACGAGAACTATTTCTTCCCCGACGTGCAGGCCGCGGTCTACAAGCGCCACGGCTTCCGTGCACGCGTCGGCCTGCCGGTGATCGACTTCCCGACCGCATGGGCCAGTTCGTCGGACGAGTACTTCGACCGTGCCGGCGAAGTCCACGACCAGTGGCGCGACGACCCGCTGATCGCCACCGCGTTCGCCCCGCATGCGCCGTACACCGTGTCGGATGCGAACTTCGAGCGCATCCGCATGCTCGCCGATCAGCTCGACCTGCCGGTGCACCTGCACACGCACGAGACCGCGCACGAGGTCACCGAGTCGCACGACAAGCTCGGCCAGCGCCCGCTGGCGCGACTGGACCGGTTGGGCCTGGTCAACGACCGCCTGATCGCGGTGCACATGACGCAGCTCAACCATGCCGAGATCGAGTTGTGTGCGCAGCGTGGCGTCAGCGTTGTGCATTGTCCGGAATCCAACCTCAAGCTGGCCTCGGGTTTCTGTCCGGTGGGCAAGCTGCGCAAGGCTGGTGTCAACGTCGCCATCGGCACCGACGGCTGCGCCAGCAACAACGACCTGGACATGTTCGGCGAGACCCGCACCGCCGCGCTGTTGGCCAAGGCGGTGGCGCAGGATGCGTCGGCGCTCGATGCCGCCAGCGCGCTGCACGCGGCCACGCTCGGTGGAGCACGCGCGCTGGGCTTCGAGACGAAGATCGGTTCGATCGAGTCGGGCAAACAGGCGGACCTGGTCTGCGTCGACCTGGGTCAACTCGAAACCCAGCCGTTGCACCACGTCATTTCGCAGCTGATCTACGCTACCGGCAGGCACCAGGTGAGCGATGTCTGGATCGCCGGTCGGCCGAAGCTGCGGGATCGCGTGCTGGTCGACATGGATAGCGATGCGCTGATCGTCAACGCGCGCCAGTGGCGCGCACGCATCGCGGCGATCCGGATTTCGTGATCGGGATTTCGTGATCATTCCACGCTGTTGTCACGCCATCGTCACCTGGCTTTCGCTGGGCTGCTGCCGTTGACATCCAAAGCCAGACGTCCGGATTCAGGCAAAAGCAACCGCAAAATGGATCCCGGTTTTCGCCGGGATGACGATTCGAGAGTGTGCAGATGACCGACAGGAACATGTCCACCAACGACAACTTCAGCCAAGCCGAGCTCGACAAGTTCGGCGCGCTCGCCCAACGCTGGTGGGATCCGGAGGGACCGCAGAAGGCGTTGCACGCGCTCAATCCTGCGCGGCTGGGCTACGTAGCCGCCCGCACGCCGCTGAAGGGCGCGCGCGTGCTCGATGTCGGTTGCGGCGCCGGACTGCTCAGCGAGGCCATGGCGGGCGAGGGCGCGCAGGTCACCGCGCTGGACCTGGCCCCGGAATTGGTCAAGGTCGCCCGGCTGCATGGACTGGAGTCCGGCGTGAAGGTCGACTACCGGCTGCAGTCGGTGGAATCGCTGGCGGTCGAAATGCCGGGCCGGTTCGACGCCATCACCTGCATGGAGATGCTGGAGCACGTGCCCGATCCGGGCGCGATCATCCGTGCCTGTGCGACGCTGCTCAAGCCCGGTGGCCGCCTGTTCCTGTCCACGCTCAACCGCACGCCGGCCGCGTTCGCGCTGGCCATCGTCGGCGCCGAGTACGTCGCGCGCATCCTGCCCAAGGGCACGCACCAGTACCGCGACTTCATCAAGCCGTCGGAAATGGGCGCATGGCTGCGCGCGGCCGGGCTGCAGCTGGAGGACGTCAGCGGACTGATGTACGAGCCGTGGCGCAACAATGCACGGATCGTCAGCCGCACCGACGTGAACTACCTGGCCTGCGCGGTGAAGGCCGGTAACGCGGAATAGGTGGCGGCCCCGCCGATTCCAGCCAACCCGCGACGCGAAACCCCCACCCCTTGGCAGCCCCCCAATGCCCGCGACCCCATTCCCCAAGGCCGTCCTGTTCGATCTCGACGGTACCCTGCTCGACAGCGCGCCCGACATGCTCGCCGCGGTCAATGCGATGCGTGCGATGCGGCAATTGCCCGGCATTCCGCTGGAAGCGCTGCGTCCGCACGTATCCAAAGGAGCGAGGGCAATGGTGGCTGCTGCCTTCCCGCACATCGATGCAGCAACGCGTGAGGAATGGATTCCCGAATTCCTCGACCATTACCAGCGCGAACTCGGCCGCCACGGCGCGCCATTCGATGGCATCGAGGTGATGCTGGCGGCAATCGAGGACGCCGGCAGTGTCTGGGGCATCGTCACCAACAAGCCCGAGTACCTGGCCAAACAACTGATTCCGTTGCTAGGCTGGGAGCAGCGCTGCGCGGTCCTCATCGGCGGCGACACGCTGGCCCGTCGCAAGCCCGACCCCTTGCCGCTGACGGTGGCCGCGCAGCGCATTGGCGTTGCCCCGGAGCAGTGCATCTACGTCGGCGATGACGAGCGCGACATCCTGGCCGCACGCGCGGCCGGCATGCCGTCGGTGGTGGCGCTGTGGGGCTATCGCCTGTCCGAGGACGATCCGTTCGCGTGGCAGGGCGATGTGATGGTGGATGAACCCGCAGTGCTGGCGGCCGCCGAGGCGTGGCCGGCCACGCCATGAGCGTGGTGGGATCGGACATGCCCGGACACGAGCGCGACGACGCGTTGCACAGCTTTACGGACAAATGGCGCGCGCGCTGGCCCGAATGGGCGGTGGCGCAGGTGTTCGTGCCGGCGACGCAGCGTCCCATCGCATTGGCATGGGCATCGTTGCTGCAGGAACTCACCGATGCCGCCTGGGGCGGCAGCGACGCGCGACCGGGCGAGGCCAAGCTGGCCTGGTGGGGCGAGGAACTGCAGGGGTGGGCGCAAGGCCGCCGGCGGCACCCACTCGGCACGAACCTGCAACGCCAGCCGGCGCCGTGGGCGCAACTGGCCTCGGCCTTGCCCTCCCTGCGCGACAGCCGCGAACGTCCGCGCGATAGCGAGGAGGCGGTGGCCGCGCTGCAGCCGTTTGCGCGCGCGGCGGCCGCGACCGAGGCGGTGCTGTTCGAGGGGCCCTTCGATGCGGCCATTCCGGCGGTCACCGCAAGCCTCCTGCATGCGCGGCTGGCCCATATGGGCGAGCCGGCGGTACCGCTGGGCCTGCTGGCCGTGGCCGGCGAGAGCGGCCCCCTGAGCGCCTGGGGACGCGAACTGTTGGCCCAGTGGCCTGTAACCGCGGGCGCGCGGCCGCGCCGGGTCTGGTCGGCGCTGGCCCGCCAACGCCTGGCCAGGGGCGATGCGGCCCTGCCTCTGCCGCCGTGGGCCACGCTGCTGGCCGCCTGGCGGGGCGCGCGGAGCTGACCAGGCGCCGATTCAAGGAAGGCATCCCGAAACTGATTGTTTCAACGCCGCAGGCGGCCCCTGAAGGGTTGGCCGCTACAATGGCCGTCCGTTTCGTCCCCCCGCCGAACCCGGAAACACCGTGAGCACCACCTCCAGCACCCCGCGTCGTCTTCCCGATGTCGCCTTCGATGCCGCCGCCGCTGCGCGTCCGCTCGACTGGGTCGGCATGTCCAACGTCGCCCTGCCGCTGCGCGTGGCCACGGGCGAGGGCGAGGCCATTACGGTGGCCGCTTCGGTCGACGTGTCCGTCGATCTGAAGGACGCCGACGCCCGCGGCATCCATATGTCGCGCATGTACTTGCAACTGCAGAGCGCGTTCGCCAGCGAGACGGTGACTCCAGCCGGATTGCGCCGCGTCCTGCAGACCCTGATCGAAAACCAGGGCGGCATCTCCAGCGCGGCGCGCCTGGTGCTGCGCTACGAGCAACTGCTGCTGCGTCCGGCGCTGGCCAGCGACAACGCTGGCTGGAAGCGCTACCCGGTCGAGATCGACGCCAGCCTGCGCGACGGTCACCTGCACCTGGCGCTGCGGTTCGCGGTCGAATATTCCAGCACCTGTCCCGCCTCGGCGGCCTTGTCGCGACAGCTCAATGCCGAGCGCTTCGCCGAGGACTTCGCTGCGGCGCGGCCCTTGTCGACTGCCGTGGTTGGCGAATGGCTGGCATCCGAACGTGGCCTGGCCGCGACCCCGCATGCCCAGCGCAGCCGCGCCGACATCCGCGTCGAACTGCGCCCGGCTTTCGACGAGCTGCCGCTGGCCGCGCTGATCGACGCGATCGAACAGGGCCTGGGCACGCCGGTGCAGACCGCGGTCAAGCGCGAGGACGAGCAGGCCTTCGCTCGGCTCAATGCCGAAAACCTGATGTTCTGCGAGGATGCCGCGCGCCGTGTCGCGGCCGTGCTGGCCTCGGATCCGCGCATCGAGCGCTTCGACGCCGAAGTGGCCCACTTCGAGAGCCTGCACGCCCATGACGCGGTCGCCCGCGTCACCGGGTCCGGCGCCCGCGAGTAAAACCCCGCGACCAACCCTTCGCGGTGGCCGATGCGCCGCCGGCCCATCCTCGGCTATGCTCCGGGTCACTGCGCAGTGCCGGAACGGGTCGGGGGAACCTTGCGACGGACGGGGCGGGCCATTTTCTTGTTGCTCGGGATGCTGTTGGCGGCCTCGGTGCCGGCGCAGGATTTCCGCGTGGCCAGGCTGGACTCCGATCCAGTGCCGGCCGAAGTGATGGCCGGTGCCCACGATGCCGAATTCGCTGAAGTCGAAGGCCAGGCCATCTTTGAGACCCGCCGGGAACCGCGCTGGTGGCGGTTGACGACCACCCGCCCCATCGATGCGGCTGACACACCGCTATTGGTCATGCGGTCGCCCTACCTCAACCAGGTTGAGGTCTGGCTGCCAGGCGAGGCCATGCCGGTCCAGCGTTCGATTTATGGCCAGTTCGCGGACTACGAGTACTCCACCCGCGCGCTGGTGACGCCGCTGCCCAAGGGGCTGGCGAGCGGGGAATCCCTGTACGTGCGTGTTCTCGCCCCGACCAGCCAGCCGATGCCACTGAGCATCGAGTCCATGTCCGTCGTGCATCGTGGCGACCTGATGCACGTGGCGCTGCGCTCAGCCGTGCTGGCGACCATGGTCGTGCTGGCGATACTGGCATTGGGTTTCCGCGTTGGCGTCGGTGAGTCGAGCTACGCCTATCTGCTGTTGACCTTGATGGCGCAGATCGGATACCTGTCCATGACGGGCGGTGAAATGCGCCTGGCGCCCACACTGGCCGGCCTGATCGGCAGCGATCCGCGAGTGGTGCACCTGTTGGGGCTGATCGCGGTGCTGGCCAGCAGCCATTTCCTGGCCTTCTATCTGAACCTCGGCGAGCGGCAGCCGCGGCTGATGCGGGTCGTGGAGGGTTGCAGCGGTGCCCTGTGCGTGCTGTTGCTGCTGTCGCTGGCGACCGGCGCCGAGATCGTGGTCAACATCGCGAACCTGGTGCTGCTGATGCTCACCGGTACGCTGTTCGTGGCCAGCATCGTGGGCTGCGTGGAACGCCTGCGTGCGGCGTACTTCGTCCTGCTTTCATGGCTGCCGTTGTTCGTATTGACTGCATGGCGGATCGGCGAACTGCAGGAGTGGTGGCCCGCTTCGGGCTGGATGCTGTACGCCTTTCCGGCCGGTTTCGCCGTGGCCGGGCTGGTGCTGATGGTCGGTTTGGCCGACAAGATGCACCAGTTGCGTCGCGACCGCGACCGCGCCAGCCAGATGGCAACTTACGACAAGCTCACCGGCGCACTGTCGCGCAGGGCGATCGAGGAGCGGTTGCGCGCCGCCATCGAGGAGGCACGGGCGCGGCGCACGCGGCTTTCGATCGTGTTCTTCGACATCGACCGATTCAAGCAGATCAACGACGAGCACGGTCACCGCATCGGCGATGAATTCCTGCGCATCATCGTCCTGCGCGCGCGCAACCGACTGCGCGTGTACGACGCCTGCGGCCGGTATGGCGGCGACGAAATCCTGGTGATCCTGCCCGACACGGAGTTGCGCGAAGCGATGGGCGTGGCCGAAAACCTGCGTGGCGCGATCAATGGGCGCCCGCTGTCGATAGATGGGCGGCTGTTCGAGGCAAGCGTGAGCCTGGGTGTCGCCGAGCTGCACCAGGACGACGAGATGGCGCAGCTGATCGAACGCGCGGACAAGGCGCTCTACGCCAGCAAGGCGGCCGGGCGCAACCGTGTCAGCAATGGCCATGCCATCACTACCGCCTGAGCGGTGACCGCGCCACTTGGCCCCCGGGCCAGCCGAGATGACGAACGCGCCGCCGCGCGTGGGAAGGACGAACCTTGGGGAAAGAATTACTGGCCGCGCTCGAGCACCAGCAAGGGATCGATGCGCACGTCGAACCGCGCCGCCTGGTAACACGGCTGGCAGTGATGACGAACGCGCCGCCGCGCGTGGGAAGGACGAACCTTGGGGAAAGAATTACTGGCCGCGCTCGAGCACCAGCAAGGGATCGATGCGCACGTC
>NZ_JAVDVY010000003.1:0-483609 GCF_031457115.1 Lysobacter niastensis | reverse complement strand
CCAGCAAGGGATCGATGCGCACGTCGAACCGCGCCGCCTGGTAACACGGCTGGCAGTGATGACGAACGCGCCGCCGCGCGTGGGAAGGACGAACCCTGGGGAAAGAATTACTGGCCGCGCTCGAGCACCAGCAAGGGATCAATGCGCACGTCGAACCAGTTCATACCCCAATGCAGGTGCGGCCCGGTCGCGCGCCCGGTGGCACCGACCGCACCGATCCGCTGGCCCTGGGTCACGCGCTCGCCGACCTTCACGTCGATGCGCGAAAGATGCAGGAAGTTCGAGCTGACACCGTGGCCATGGTCGAGCAGCACCGTGCCGCCCGTCAGGTACAGGTCGGGCGCGGCGAAGGTGACGATGCCGCCCGCCGGCGCCAGTACCGGCGTGCCGCTGGCTGCGGCCACGTCCATGCCGGAATGCGGCGACTTGGGCGTGCCGTTGTAGATGCGCTGGTTACCGAAGCGCCCGCTGATACGGCCCTGCACCGGCCAGACGAAGGGGCGCGCGAAGTCGGAGCGGTCGTCGTCGCGCTCGCGTGCGGCCGTCACCATCGCCTGCTCGCGCTCGATCCGCGCGGCGATCTCCGGCGGCGGTTCGACCGTCGCGGGCGGGACGCCGTCGATTTTCTCCACTGGCCAGTCGCGCGGCGTCACCGCGACCTGGATGGTTTGCTGGCGTCCGTCCGCGCCGGTCACTTCGACCTCGACCGGACCCGCCTCATCGCGACCGACACCGAACACCACCGAGCCATAGGGCGTGGCACGCAGCATCCGCTCGCGATAGCGGGCGATGCTGCCAGCCGGCACCTTGCCGATCACCAGCGCGCCCTGCTGCACCGAGGTGGGGAACACGATGCGTGTGTCCGCCAGTGGCGTGACCGCGGGTTCCTGCGCAAGGGCTCCGATGATCGGTGCCAGCAAGGCCAGCGCCAGCAGCACCGGCAATCCCTTCAGTCTCACCGGGTAGTGCTCATCGCGTGAAGGACAGGCGCTGGCCTGCCGGGTCGCCGACCAGCTGCCGGCCGTTCCATACCAACTCGCCATTGACCCAGGTCGAGGCGATGCGGGAATGGAACGTCGTGCCCTCGAACGGAGACCAGGCGCACTTGGACAGCACGTCCTCGCGCTGCACCGTGAAGGGCGTGTCCTCGACCAGGACCAGGTCGGCCGCGTAACCCTCGCGCAGGAAGCCGCGTCCCTCGACGTCGAACAGCTGCGCCGGTGCGTGCGCGAACTTCTGCACGACCTGGGCGGTGGTCAGCTTGCCTTCGTGGACCAGTTCCAGCGCCGCCACCAGTGCGTACTGCACCAGCGGCAGGCCGCTGGGCGCGGAGGTATAGGGGCGAGCCTTCTCTTCCAGCGTATGCGGGGCGTGGTCGGTGGCGAGCACGTCGATGATGTCGTCGGCGAGCGCCGCGATCAGCGCCTGGCGGTCGCTTGCGTCCTTGATTGCCGGGTTGCACTTGATCAGGTGCCCAAGCCGCGCGTAATCGGCGCGGTCGAAGCGCAGGAAGTGGATACAGGTCTCGGCGGTGATGCGCTTGCGGCTGCCGTCGGCGCGCACCAGCGGGCCCGGCTCGAACAGCGCCAGCTCGTCGGCGGTGCTGATGTGCAGTACGTGCAGGCGGGTGTCGTGCTTGCGCGCCAGCGAGATCGCCAGTTCCGTCGACTTCAGGCAGGCCGCGCGCGAGCGGATGTCGGGATGGCAGGCGGCGGGGATGTCGTCGCCGTACTGCGCCTTGTAGCGGGCCAGCTCGGCATCGATCATCGGCGTGTCTTCGCAGTGCGTGATGATTGGCGTCGGCGCGTCGCGGAAAATGCCGTCGAGGATCTCCGGGTTGTCCACCAGCATGTTGCCCGTGGAGGCGCCCATGAACACCTTGATGCCGGGCGCGGTGCGCGGGTCCAGCGATTGGATGGCCGCAAGGTTGTCGTTGCTGGCGCCCAGATAGAAGCCGTAGTTGGCCCAGGCGCGGCCCGAGGCGCGGCGGTACTTGTCCTCCAGCGCGGCGGCGTCGAGCGTGGGCGGGCTTGTGTTGGGCATGTCCATGAAAGCGGTCAGGCCGCCGGCCACCGCGGCGGCCGATTCGGTCGCCATGTCGGCCTTGTATTCCAGGCCGGGTTCACGGAAATGCACCTGGTCGTCGATCATGCCGGGCAGCAGGCGACAGCCGGAGGCGTCGACCACGGTCTCGTTGCCGCGCGCTTTGAGCCCGCTGCCGATCTGGGCGATGCGGCCGGACTCGATGCGCAGGTCGCCGTCGAATTCGCGGCCTTCGTTGACCAGGCGGGCATTGACGATCAATGTCGATGACATGGGGTTTTTCCGTGGGAAGTGTCGGCGTCGGGCACGGGATCGTGGCCGCCGGGGTGCAGGGGATGGCAACGCAGCACGCGCCTGACCGCGAGCCAACTGCCCTTGATCGCACCGAAACGGGCGATCGCCTGCATGGCGTAGACCGAGCAGGTGGGATGGAACCGGCAGCGCGGCCCCAGCAGTGGACTGATCCACCGCTTGTAGGCGCGAAGCAAGGCGATGAGCAGACGGTCGATCACGGTTCCTTAATGCGGACAAGCCTTTTTTATGCGGTTGCCGCCGTTGCCCGGGGCAGGGTATAACAGCGCGCTTTCCCGTCACAAGGGAACAGAAGGACATCTCGCTCGTGGCAGTGAAAAAACCCGCCAAGAAGGCCGCCAAGGCCGTCAAGAAAGCCGCCCCAAAGGCCGCTTCCAGCAAGTCCGCCTCCAAGAAGGCCGTGACCAAGAAGCCGGTGGCCAAAAAGGCCGCCGCGAAGAAGGTTGCGGTCAAGAAGCCGGTCGCCAAGAAGGTCGTGGCGAAGAAGCCGGCTGCGAAAAAGGTAGCGGTCAAGAAGCCGGTCGCCGCCAAGAAACCAGCGATCGCCAAGAAGCCGGTCGCCGCCACCAAAGCCGTTAGTAAGAAAGCGGCCCCGGTGAAGAAGGCCGTCGTCGCCAAGAAGGCGGCGCCAGCCAAACCCATTGCCGCCAAGCAGGCTCCTGCGAAGCAGGTCCCGGCACCCAAGCCCGTCGCCGCCAAGGCGCCGGTGTCCAAGACGTCGGAACCGGTCAGCAAGCCGGCTGTCGCCAAGCCGTCCATCGTCAAGAAACCCGCGCCTCGTCCCGCCACCAAGACCGCACCGGTCGCGGCCGAAGCCAGCAAACCTGAAGCAGCCAAGAACTCCGTGACTCAAACCGCTCCCAGCAAGGTGCCTGCGCAGAAATCCGCGGCCGTCAATTCCCCCGCGAAACCTGCACCGACCCCGCGTCCGGCTGGCAAGGTCGCGGTCGCCATCGCGGCCAAGCCGCAAGCACCCGCGCCGAAAGGCAAGGTGAAGGTCGTGCCGTACAACACCGATTCCACTGGGCGTCCGATCGTCCCGCAGGGCTACCGCCCGACGGTGGACGAGGAGTACATGAGCCCGCTACAGCTCGAATATTTCCGCCAGCGCCTGATGCATTGGCGCGCGGATCTGGTCGAGGAGTCCAAGCAGACCATCGAGAACCTCAAGGACGAAGTCCGCGACGTCGGCGACGAAGCCGAGCGCGCAACCCGCGAGACCGAGAACTCGCTGGAGCTGCGCACCCGTGACCGCTACCGCAAGCTGATCAGCAAGATCGACAGCACGCTCAAGCGCGTGGACTCGGGCGACTACGGCTACTGCGTCGATACCGGCGAGGAAATCGGCCTGGAACGCCTGGAAGCGCGTCTCACCGCCGAGCGCACGATCGATGCGCAGGAGCGTTGGGAGCATCTGCAGAAGCAGATGGGCGACTAAGCCGGACTCCCCGGGCCGCTGCCTGGGGACATTCCGCTGCCCCTGGTCAAGGGGGCACGAAGCCCGGCTCCGGCCGGGCTTCTGCGTTTGTGCGGTAACGACACGACCTGTAACGCGCATTGCGCCGCTTGCGTGCATGCTCGGTGCAATACCGCCCCCGAGCCATTGCCATGTCTTCACCTACGGATTCCTCGTTCATGCGCGAGGCCCTCGCGCTTGCCCGAGACAACATTGCCCGAGGCGGCCGGCCGTTCGGCGCCGTGCTGGTGCGCGATGGCGAAGTAATCGCGCGAGCGGCCAACCGAATCCACGACAGCGGCGACCCGACCGCGCACGCAGAGTTGCTGGCAATCCGCGAGGCCGCGCAGAGGTTGGACAACACGCGCCTGGAGGGATGCGCGATCTACGCGAGCGGCCATCCGTGCCCGATGTGCCTGGCGGCCATGCACCTGTGCGGGATGTCGGCGGTGTACTACGCGTATTCCAACGAGGATGGCGCCCCGTATGGGCTGTCGACGGCGCCGATCTATGCGCAGATGGCGCTACCGCCACAGGCGCAGTCGCTGCTGGTGCGTGCGTTGCGACTGCCGGAGGAGGAAGGCTTGTACGAACAGTGGGCGCGCCTGCGCTCTTGAGCGGTTAGTGCAGTTCGCGCAGGTCCAGCCGTCGCAGCTTCGGTGCCAGCCGGGCGGTGATGCCCACCACCGCCAGCGTCATGCAGCCGCCGAAGATCACCGACGGCACCAGGCCTAGCAGACGCGCCGCCACGCCCGATTCGAACGCACCCAGTTCGTTCGACGAGCCGATGAAGATGCCGTTGATCGACGACACGCGTCCGCGCATGTGGTCGGGCGTGGCCAGTTGCAGGATGGTCGAGCGCAGCACCACCGACACGCCGTCGCACATGCCCGACATCATCAGCATCAGCGCCGACAGCCACAGGTGCCGCGAAAGCGCGAAGCCGATGATGCACAACCCGAACCCTGCCACTGCAACCAACAAGATGCGGCCGGCGTTGCGCTGCAGCGGGTGCCGCGCCAGGTACAGGCCCACCAGCACCGCGCCGGCCGCGGGAGCAGCGCGCAGCAGGCCGAGGGCCTCCGGACCGTAATGCAGGATGTCGCTGATGAAGGCGGGTAGCAGCGCGACCGCGCCGCCGAACAGCACCGAAAACATGTCCAGCGCGAGGGCGCCGAGCACGACCTGCGTGTTGAACACGAAGCGCAGGCCCTCGCCGATGCTCTGGAACACCGGTGCACGCTCGGCCGGCATTGGCGGTTCGGTCACGCGAAGGCTGATCACCGCGATCGCCGCGGCGGCGGCAAAGCCGGCCGCCACCAGATAGGCCGAGGTCTTGCCCCCCCAGGCGACCAGCAGGCCGCCCATCGCGGGACCGAGCACCAGCCCGGTCTGCATCACCACGCTGCTGACGCCGGCACCGCGCGTGAACTGCTCGCGCTTGAGCACGCGTGCGAACAGCGACATGTAGACCGGCGCCAGGAACGCGCGCACCACGCCGTTGACCGCGATCGCCGCGTAGATGACCAGCGCGCCGAAGCCGCCTACACCGGCAGGCAATACGCCGCTGGCCACGCCGGCCAGCGCCAGCGTCGTGGCGAACAGGCCCACGCACGCGGCCATGCCCAGCTTGCGTCGCGGCAGGTGGTCGACGGCGTATCCGGCGAACAGCGCGAAGCAGAAGTAGGGAATGACCTCGGCCAGGCCGATCAGGCCTAGCGCCAGCGCATCGCGGGTGATTTCGTAGACATGCCAGCCGACCGTGACCGCGACGATCTGGTACGACAGCATCGCCAGCAGGCGGTACACCAGCAGGCCCACGAAGCCGCGATTGTGCAGCAGCGTAGAGACGCCCGTGGCTTGGGCCGCGGCTTGATCGCTCACAGGTGGCGCTGGGCCTGGTCGCGGATGAAGCCCAGCAACGCCGCCAGGCCGTTGCTGCGGGTGGGCGAGAGGTGCTTGGCCAGGCCGATGTCGGCGATGTAATCGGCGTCGGTGCGCGCGATGTCGGCGGCGCTGCGACCCGAGTACACGCGCAGGGCGAGGTAGATCAGCCCGGACACGATCGCCGAATCGCTGATTGCATGGAAATCGAGGCGGTCGCGGTCGCCCTCGGCGACGATCCACACCATCGACTGGCAACCGTGCAGGCGGTGCTGCTCGGTCTTCCAGTCGGCCGGCAGGTCCGGCAGCTTGCGTCCGAGGTCGATCAGGTACTGGTAGCGCTCGGACCAGTCGCCGAAGAAGGCGAACTCGTCGCGAATCGCCGCCTGCGCCTCAGTGGTGCTGGCTTCGATCGGGAAGGGGCTGACGGGGGCGGCAATGGCATTCATTTCGATGGTGATTTTACGCCTTACGCCCGTCATTCCCGCGTAAGGCGGGAAACCAGGGAGTTGGCGTCCAGTCAGGGCACGGCCTGAAGGCGCTGGATCCCCGCCTTCGCGGGGATCAAGGGAGCCAGAGGGCCACGCCACTGGTGGCCGCGGCATTGCTCACCCCCGCTTCCAGCGCACGCCCTGCGGCGTGTCCTCGAGCAGGATGCCTTCGCCGGCCAGCTGGTCGCGGATGGCATCGGCGCGGGCGAAGTCGCGCGCCTTCTTGGCCGCCACGCGCTCGTCGATCAAGGTCTGGATGCGGGAGTCGTCGTCGCCGGAGGCGCCGCGACCGAACCACGCCGCCGCCTCCTGCTGCAACAGGCCCAGCGCCAGGCCGGCACCGAGTAGTTCGCCCTTGAGCCTGGCCTTGTCCGCGATGGACTCGGCCTTGCGCGCGTCGGCGGCGATGCGCGAAATCTCGGCCAGCGCCTGCGGCGTGTTGAGGTCATCGTCCAGGGCGGCCTCGATGCCTGCAGGAATGACCGGATGGGCAAAGTCGGGCGCGACCACGACATCGGCCAAGTCGCGCAGCGTGCCGTACAGGCGGTCGAGCGTGCGCACGCATTGTTCGATCAGGCCA
This sequence comes from Lysobacter niastensis, assembly GCF_031457115.1. Lineage (GTDB taxonomy): Bacteria > Pseudomonadota > Gammaproteobacteria > Xanthomonadales > Xanthomonadaceae > Lysobacter_J > Lysobacter_J niastensis_A. Next base: position 476,843 of record NZ_JAVDVY010000003.1, on the reverse strand, counting down.
TCGGACCAGTCCAGCGGCTGCCGGTAATGCGCCGAGAGCAGGGCGTAACGCAGCGCTTCAGGCGGGTTTTCCTTGATCAGTTCGTGCACGCGCTGGATGTTGCCCACCGACTTGGCCATCTTGGCCCCGCCGAAATTGAGCATGCCGTTGTGCATCCAGACGCGGGCGAAAGGCTTGCCGCCATGCGCGCATTCGCTCTGCGCGATTTCGTTCTCGTGATGCGGGAACTGCAGGTCGACGCCGCCGGCGTGGATGTCGATGGTTTCGCCCAGGTGCGCAGCGGCCATCGCCGAGCACTCGATGTGCCAACCGGGACGGCCGCGGCCCCACGGCGAGTCCCAACCGGGCAGGTCGTCGGTGGAGGGCTTCCACAGCACAAAATCGCCCGCATCGCGCTTGTACGGCGCCACGTCCACCCGCGCGCCGGCCAGCAGTTCCTCCGGGTCGCGACGCGAGAGCTTGCCGTACTGGGAGAAGCTGGCGACCGAGAACAGCGCATGACCTTGCGCGGCATAGGCATGCCCGGCCTCGATCAGGCGCTCGATCATCGCGATGATCTGGCCGATGTGGCGGGTGGCCTCGGGCTCGAGGTCCGGCGGCTGCACGCCCAGCGCCGCCATGTCCTCGCGATAGATCGCAGCGAACCGGTCGGTGATCGTCGAGATCGGCACGCCCTGTTCCCTGGCGGCGGTATTGATCTTGTCGTCGACGTCGGTGATGTTGCGGGCGTAGGCCAGGTCGCCGAAACGGCGCCGCAGGACCCGTGCCAGCACGTCGAAAACGACCGGACCACGGGCGTTGCCGATGTGGGCGTAGTTGTAGACCGTGGGCCCGCAGACATACATGGTCGGGCGGGCGGGATCGAGCGGCACGAACGGCTCGACCCGTCGCGTCAGGCTGTTGAAGAGTTGCAGGCTCATGGGGGCACCGCTGGGAATGCTGGCCATTCTAGCGGTCTGGCCGCGTTTGCCACGAGCGCTGGCGGACCGTCCAGGCTTTTCCGCCCGGTGGGGCGGTCGCCGACCTTAGGCGAGGGTTCAGGCCCTCGAGCGTGACAACAATTACACTTTCTGAACAAACCTGACTCGCGAGCCTGATGAACCGTTCTTTTCTGCTGCTGCCGATCCTGTCGCTCGCCTTATGGGCCGGCACTGCGGCCGCACAGAACACGGTCATCCAGGCCGAGAATGTCCGGTTCGACTATGCGCAGGTGCTGCGGGTCACGCCCGTCTACCAGACGCTCCGGGCCAGCAGCGTCGAGCAGCAGTGCGAGGGCGAGGATTCGCGCTTCTCGCGGGCATTCGGGGCCGTCAAGGACGCGCTCACCCGCGAGGACAAGCCAGAACGGGACGGCGACAAGAACAGCAAGGACGACAAAGGCGGCAAGGACCCCAAGGACCCGGCCAAATGCCGTCCGGTGACCGTCGACCGCGAGTTCCGCCGCCCCATCGCCTATGACGTCGACTACGTATACAAGGGCGCCAAGTTCCGCTCGCGCCTGCCTGAGGATCCTGGCAACCGCCTGCGCATCCGCGTCTCCGTGACTCCCGTGGTGGCGCCGGCCCGCAGCCGGTGAAGCTTCAAGCTTGCGCCCACCACCGCTGCATGCGAGCATTCGCACCCTGATGAACACCCACTACGCCGACGCCGACGTACTGACCTCCGCCTACATGGCGGCGGGCATGACCTCGCGCGCGCGTCGACCGTTTCCCTGCCATCCTGCTGGGTAATCGGTCGCACACGCCAACTTCCTCACGGCGAAGTGACACAGAAAAAGCCCAGCCTACGCGCTGGGCTTTTTTGCTTTGGGCCCGCGCAACGACTGTCCCCCTCACGACACGGACCGCACCCCGATGACCCCCAGGCACTTCCTCAACACCCAGGACTGGTCGCGCAACGACCTCGACGCGTTGCTGGCCCAGGCCACCGCGTTCAAGCGCAGCAAGCTTGGCGACCAGCTCAAGGGCCGCTCGATCGCCCTGGTGTTCTTCAACCCGTCGATGCGCACCCGCACCAGCTTCGAACTGGGCGCGTTCCAGTTGGGCGGCCACGCCATCGTGCTGCAGCCGGGCAAGGACGCGTGGCCGATCGAGTTCGAACTGGGCAAGGTGATGGACGGCGAGGCCGAGGAGCACATCGCCGAGGTGGCGCAGGTGCTGGGCCGCTATGTCGACCTGATCGGCGTGCGCGCGTTCCCGAAGTTCGTCGACTGGTCGATCGACCGCCAGGACCGCGTGCTGGAGAGCTTCGCGAAGTACTCGCCGGTGCCGGTGATCAACATGGAGACGATCACCCATCCGTGCCAGGAGCTTGCACACATCCTGGCGCTGCAGGAGCACTTCGGCACGACCGACCTGCGCGGCAAGAAGTACGTGCTGACCTGGACCTACCACCCCAAGCCGCTCAACACCGCCGTCGCCAATTCGGCGCTGACGATTGCCACGCGCATGGGCATGGACGTCACGTTGCTGTGTCCGACGCCCGAGTATGTTCTCGACGAGCGCTACATGGGCTGGGCCGAGAAGAACGTCGCCGAGAGCGGCGGCTCGCTGATCGTCAGCCACGACATCGAAAGCGCCTATCGCGGTGCCGACGTGGTCTACGCCAAGAGCTGGGGCGCGCTGCCGTACTTCGGCAACTGGGCGCCGGAGAAACCCATCCGCGACCAGTACCAGCACTTCATCGTCGACGAGGCCAAGATGGCGTTGACCAATCACGGCGTGTTCTCGCATTGCCTGCCGCTGCGTCGCAACGTCAAGGCCACCGATGCGGTGATGGATTCGCCGCAATGCATCGCGATCAACGAGGCCGAGAACCGTCTGCACGTGCAGAAGGCGATCATGTCGGCGTTGATCAGGTAGTAACCAATTGAACCCCCTCTCCCCGCAAGCGGGAAAGAGGTTGGGGTGAGGGCAGATGCTCCGCACCCCTTGCCCCCACCCCAACCCTCCCCCCGCAAGCGGGGGAGGGGGCGAACCATCAGAGAAAAAGATCATGAGCAAAGACATCGTCCTCGCCTTTTCCGGCGGCCTCGACACCAGCTTCTGCGTGCCCTACCTGAAGGAGCGCGGCTGGAACGTGCACACCGTGTTCGCCGACACGGGCGGCGTCGATGCCGAAGAGCGCGCCTTCATCGAACAGCGCGCCGCCGAACTGGGCGTGGCCTCGCATGTCACCGTCGACGGCGGTCCGGCGATCTGGTCGGGTTTCGTCAAGCCGTTCGTGTGGGCGGGCGAGGGCTACCAGGGGCAGTACCCGCTGCTGGTGTCGGACCGATACCTCATTGTCGAAGCCGCGCTCAAGCGCGCCGATGAGTTGGGCACCAAGGCCATCGCGCACGGCTGCACCGGCATGGGCAACGACCAGGTGCGCTTCGACCTGGCGGTGAAGGCGCTGGGCGACTACGAGATCGTGGCGCCGATCCGCGAGATCCAGAAGGAGCACACCGAGGTCCGCGCCTACGAGCAGAAGTACCTGGAGGAACGCGGCTTCGGCGTGCGCGCCAAGCAGAAGGCCTACACCATCAACGAGAACCTGCTGGGCCTGACCATGTCCGGCGGCGAGATCGATCGCTGGCAGGCGCCGGGCGAGGGCGCGGTCGGCTGGTGCAAGCCGCGAGCCGAATGGCCGGCGCAGCCGCTGCGCGTGACGATCGCGTTCGAGAACGGCGAAGCCGTCGCGCTCGATGGGCAGAAGATTGCCGGCCACACGATGTTGGCCAAGCTCAATGGCCTGTTCGCGCAGTACGGCGTCGGTCGCGGCCTCTATACCGGCGACACCACCATCGGCCTCAAGGGCCGCATCATTTTCGAAGCGCCGGGCCTTGTCGCACTGCTGACCGCGCATCGCGCGCTGGAAGAAGCGGTGCTGAGCAAGCAGCAGAATCGCTTCAAGCCGGACGTGGCGCGCAAGTGGGTGGAACTGGTGTACGAAGGCTTCTTCCACGATCCGCTCAAGACCGACCTGGAAGCATTCCTGGCGTCGAGCCAGGCGATGGTGAACGGCGAAGTGGTGCTGGAAACGAACGGCGGCATCGTCAATGCCGTGGCCATCTCGTCCAAGCACATCCTCAATGCCAAGGGCGCGACCTACGCGCAGGCGGCCGATTGGGGCGTGGCCGAGGCCGAAGGCTTCATCAAGCTGTTCGGCATGAGCAGCACGCTCTGGGCCGAAATCAACCGCAAGTAAGCACAGCACCCGGTCCTCTCCCGCCGGGAGAGGGAGCCAACTGAGACATCAACCACGGTAGCCATGCTCGCCAAGACCCTCAAACACCTCGAAGCGCTGGTGTCGTTCGACACCCGCAATCCGCCGCGTGCGATTGGCACCGGCGGGATCTTCGATTACCTGCGCTCGCACCTGACCGACTTCCGCATCGAGGTCACCGATTACGGCGACGGTGCGGTGTCGTTGCTGGCCGTGCGCGGTAATCCGCGGCGGTTGTACAACGTGCACCTGGACACGGTGCCGTCGTCGGAAGCCTGGAGCGCCGATCCCCACACGCTGCGAGTGACCGCGGACCGCGCAATCGGTCTGGGTGCATGCGACATCAAGGGTGCTGCGGCCGGACTGCTGACCGCGGCTTCGGTGACGAAGGGCGACGCGGCGTTCCTGTTCAGCACCGACGAGGAAGCCAACGATCCGCGTTGCATCGCAGGGTTTCTGGCGACGCAACACGGGTTCCAGGAGGCGATCATCGCCGAGCCGACCCGTTGCGAGGCGGTGCTGGCCCATCGTGGCATCAGCTCGGTGCTGCTGAAGTTCCGCGGCATGGCCGGCCATGCCTCCGGCGCCAATGCCCTGCAGGCCAGCGCGCTGCACCAGTCGATACGCTGGGGCGGCCACGCGCTGGATTTCGTCGAGAGCCAGGGACACCAGCGCTTCGGAGGGTTGACCGGGTTGCGCTTCAACATCGGCCGGGTCGAGGGTGGCATCAAGGCCAACATGATCGCGCCCAGCGCCGAGGTGCGTTTCGGCTTCCGGCCGTTGCCGTCGATGTCGATCGATGCGCTGCACGAGCGCTTCGGCACACTGGTCGAACCCGGCGCCATCGAACGCTACGTGGAAACCTTCCGCGGTCCGTCGCTGCCCTCCGGCGACATCGCCGATGCCGAGGAGCGCCGCCTGGAAGCGCGCGACCTTGCCGACGCGCTGCATTTCCCCATCGGCAACGCGGTCGATTTCTGGACCGAGGCGTCGCTGTTCTCCGCCGCCGGGCTGACTGCGTTCGTCTATGGCCCGGGCGACATCGCCCAGGCCCACACCGCCGACGAATGGGTGGCGCTGCAACAGTTGCAGCACTACACCGAGTCCATCATCCGAGTCCTGGATTGAGCATTACCGCAATGAACGACGCACACGACATCCAGACCCGCCAGACCATCGTGCGCCTGCTTTCGAGCATGGCCAGCGCGAAGGAAATCTCGCAGTACCTCAAGCGGTTTTCCCAGCTCGACGCCAAGCGCTTCGCCGTGGTGAAAGTCGGCGGCGCCGTGCTGCGCGACGACCTCGACGCGCTGACGTCCTCGCTGGCGTTCCTGCAAGACGTCGGCCTGACGCCGATCGTCATCCACGGCGCCGGCCCGCAACTCGACGAGGAGCTGTCCGCCGCCGGCATCGGGAAGCGCACCGTCAACGGCCTGCGCGTGACCTCGCCGGAAGCGCTCGCCATCGTGCGGCGCGTGTTCCAGACCCAGAACCTGAAGCTGGTCGAGGCGCTGCAGGCGTTCGATGCGCGTGCGACGTCGATCGTTTCGGGCGTGTTCGAGTCCGAATACCTCGATCAGGACACCTATGGCCTGGTCGGCGAGGTGAAGCGCGTCAACCTCGCCCCGATCGAAGCCAGCCTGAGGGCCGGATCGATCCCGGTGATCGCCAGCCTCGGCGAGACCGCCAGCGGGCAGATCCTCAACGTCAACGCCGACTTCGCCGCCAACGAACTGGTGCAGGTACTGCAGCCGTACAAGATCGTGTTCCTGACCGGCACCGGCGGTCTGCTCGACGACACCGGCAAGGTCATCGATTCGATCAACCTGTCGACCGAGTACGAGCACCTGATGGCGCAATCGTGGATCAACGGCGGCATGCGCGTGAAGATCGAGCAGATCAAGGACCTGCTCGACAAGTTGCCGCTGACGTCGTCGGTGTCGATCACCAAGCCGTCCGAGCTGGCCAAGGAGCTGTTCACCCACAAGGGGTCGGGCACGCTGGTGCGACGCGGCGAGCGCGTGCTGCAGGTCAGCGAATGGGACGAGCTGGACCTGCCGCGGTTGCGGGAGCTGATCGAGTCGGCTTTCGGCCGGCGCCTGCTGCCCGATTACTTCGAGCGCACCACGCTGCATCGCGCCTACGTCAGTGAGAACTATCGCGCGGCGGTGATCCTGACGCGCGAGGACGGCTTGACCTACCTCGACAAGTTCGCCGTGCTCGATGAGGCGCAGGGCGAGGGCCTGGGGCGCGCCGTGTGGCAGGTGATGCGCGAGCAGAACCCGAGCCTGTTCTGGCGCTCGCGCCACGGCAATGCGGTCAATCCGTTCTATTACAGCGAGTCCGACGGCTGCATCAAGCAGGATAAGTGGAAGGTGTTCTGGTACGGGCTGGATGGCTTCGAGCAGATCGCCTGGTGCGTGGACCATTGCGCCACGCGCCTGCCGACGCTGGCGGATGCAGCGTGAGCGCGGTTCCTTTCCTCGCGCCGGTCGTGCTCGAAGGGCGCCACGTCCGGCTCGAGCCGATGGAGGCCACGCACGCGCAGGAGCTGGCGCAGGCCGTGCGCGATGGCGAGTTGTGGAAGCTCTGGTACACCAGCGTGCCGCGTCCCGAGGCCATCGACGAACACGTCACGCTGATGCTGAAGCGCCGCGAGCAGCGCACCTTCCTGCCGTTCGTGGTGCGCCTGCGCGAGACGGGCGAGGTGGTCGGCCAGACTACGTTCTGCAACGTCGACCACGACAACCGCCGCGTCGAAATCGGCTACACCTGGTATTCGCAGCGGGTGCAGCGCACCGCAGTCAATACCGAGGCCAAGTACCTGCTGCTGGGTCATGCGTTCGATGCATGGCAGTGCATCGCGGTGGAGTTCCGCACGAACTGGTTCAACGAGCGTTCGCGTGCTGCGATCGCGCGCCTGGGCGCCAAGCAGGACGGCGTGCTGCGCAATCACCAGCGGTTGCCGGACGGCAGTTTCCGCGACACCGTGGTGTTCTCGATCATCCAGTCCGAGTGGTCGGCGGTTAAGAACAACCTCGACTACAGGCTCGGGATCGCCGGGTCGCAACGTGGAGACGGCGGGCGTGGCTAAATCCGTAGGCATCGTAGGCGCGCGCGGCCATGTCGGCGCCGAGCTGATCCGGCTGATCGCCGGCCATCCGGATTTCGAGCTGGCGTTCGTATCGTCGCGCGAACTGGTCGGCCAGCGCGTGGCCGATCATTTTCCCGATTTCGCCGATCGCATCGGTGGCGAGCTTCGTTATGTTTCGCCCGGTAACGAAGAACTGCCGGGCCTTGGCGCCGACGCGATCGTGCTGGCCTTGCCCAACGGCAAGGCGGCGGCTTGCGTGGCGGCATTCGACGTGGCCGGAGCCGACCCGGTGATCGTCGATCTGTCGGCTGATTACCGCTTCGACGATGGCTGGTACTACGGACTGCCGGAACTGACCCGTGGCCAGTATTCCGGCCAGCGCCGGATCAGCAACCCGGGCTGCTACGCCACTGCGATGCAATTGGCGGTGGAACCGATGCTCGACGCGCTGGCCGGTCCGGTGCAGTGCTTCGGCGTATCCGGCTATTCCGGTGCGGGCACGACGCCCTCCGACAAGAACGATCCGGACAAGCTGCGTGACAACCTGATGCCGTACGCGTTGACCAATCATGTGCACGAGCGCGAAGTCACGCGCCAGCTCGGCCATGAGATCCAGTTCCTGCCGCATGTCGCGTCGCATTTCCGTGGCCTGACCATCACCGCCAATCTGCCGCTGGCGCAGGCGTTCGAACGCCACCAGGTCCTCGAGCGCTACCGCGGGCGTTATGCCGACGAGCCGCTGGTCGATGTGCGCGACGATGCGCCGTGGGTCAGCAACATCGCCGGCCGGCATCACGTCGAGATCGGCGGCTTCACGCTGTCGCCCGATGGTCGCCGCCTGGTCGTGGTCGCCACCGAGGACAACCTGCTCAAGGGCGCCGCGACGCAGGCGTTGCAGAATCTCAACCTCGCATTCGGATTCGACGAGATGGCGGGCATTCCCGCCGCGGAGCACAACGCATGAGCCAGCTCCTTTGGCAGAAGCCGGGCGTCCAGGTCGACGCGCGCATCCAGCAGTTCCTCGCCGGCGAGGACGTGATCCTCGACCGCGAGTTCTTCCTGTTCGACGTCCAGGCCAGCCGCGCACATGCGCAGGGCCTGCAGCGGATCGGGATCCTCGATGCTGAAGAACTCGCAGGATTGGAACGGGAGCTCGACGTGCTGGCCGAGGACTTCCGCAGCGGGCGCTTCGTGCTCGACGAGCAGTACGAGGATGGCCATTCGGCCATCGAGGCGCGGCTGGTCGAACGCCTGGGCGATGCCGGCAAAAAGATCCACACCGGCCGCAGCCGCAACGACCAGATCCTCGTCGCTACGCGACTATGGTTGAAGGACCGCCTTGCCCGCGTGGCCGCGACCTGCCGCGAGAGCGCGCAGGTGGCGCTGGCACGCGCCGGCGTGGAGGGCGCGATGCCGCTGCCGGGCTACACGCACCTGCAACGCGCGGTCGTGTCCTCGCTGGGCATGTGGTGGGCGGCCTGGGCCGAGGGCTTCATCGACAACGCGCAGCGTGCGCAGCAGACGCTCGCCTGGGTGGATGCCAATCCGCTCGGCAGCGCGGCCGGCTACGGCGTCAACCTGCCGCTGGCGCGCGAACACACCACCACGGCGCTCGGGTTCGGGCGCATGCAGGTGTCGGCGGCGTATGCGCAGCTGTCGCGCGGCAAGTTCGAGATGGCGGCGATCGAAGCGATGTCGTCGGCATTGCTCGACCTGCGTCGCCTGGCCTGGGACCTGAGCCTGTTCACCACCGCCGAGTTCGGTTTCGTCGCCTTGCCGGCGCAGTACACGACCGGCAGCTCGATCATGCCCAACAAGCGCAATCCGGACGTGATCGAACTGATGCGTGCGAGCTACTCCGCCGCCGCTGCTGCGCGTACCGAGATCGAGCAGCTGTTGTCGCTACCTTCGGGTTACCACCGCGACCTGCAGTTCTCCAAGGGTGCGATCTTCCACGCCTTCGGTCGCGGTTTGGGCGCGCTGGAACTGCTGCCCGACCTGCTGCGTAACCTGGAATGGAAGACGGACGCGATGCGCGCCGCACTGGACCCGTCGATGTACGCCACCGACCTGGCTGTCGATCTGGCTCGGCAGGGACTGCCGTTCCGCGAGGCCTATCGACAGGCGGCGGATCCGGCGCGCTGGGCCCAGGGCGATCCCGAGGCCAGCCTGGCCGCGCGCGTTTCGCCCGGCGCGGCGGCCGACCTGCAACTGGATGAACTGCAGCGACGACTGGACGCGCTGCAATGAGCGCGTTGGGAAGGTCGTCTGAACGAGACTTCCCGGCGCAACCCCTGCCGCGTTGGCAACGCGCGGTGCTGAAAGTCGGCAGCAGCCTGCTGGCCGGCTTCGGCGACAACAACACCCACGGCGGTCTCGACGCGCGCCATGCCGCCGGGCTGGCGCGGTTCATCGCGCAATGCCATGCGCAGCATCGCGAAGTGTTGCTGGTCTCGTCCGGCGCGGTCGCGGCCGGACGGGCCCGTGTCGCCTCCGGCGGCGATGGCCTGGTGCTGCGTCAGGCCTTGGCGGCGCTCGGACAGGCTTCGCTGATCGGCTTCTGGCAACAACTGGTCGATCGCCCCGTGGCGCAGGTGCTGCTGACCCACGACGACCTGCGCAATCGTCGCCGCTACCTCAATGCACGGGCCAGCCTGCGTGAGCTGTTGCGGCTGGGCACGCTGCCGATCATCAACGAGAACGACACCGTCGCGGTCGACGAGCTCAAGCTCGGCGACAACGACAACCTTGCAGCCGCCGTGGCTTCGCTGGTCGACGCAGACCTGCTGTTGATCGCCACCGACATCGGCGGGCTTTACAGCGCGCACCCGCAGCGCGACCCCTCGGCGCGTCCCATCCTCCGTGCCGAGCGGGTAACGCAGGAACTGCTGGATGTGGCTGGCGGTGCCGGCGCGCTGGGCACGGGTGGCATGCGCACCAAGCTCGAAGCCGCTGCCAAGGCGGCGACGGCCGGCATACCAACGGCGCTGTTCTGTGGCCGCGATGCCGCTGTCGTGGAGGTCCTGGCCGCCGGGCAGCTGCACGGCACGCTGGTGCAAGGGCAGGGCGACCGGTTGCGCGCACGCAAACAATGGCTGCGACATGCGCCTGCCTCCGGCCGCGTGCAGGTCGACGCCGGCGCCGCCGAAGCGCTACGCCGACGCGGCGCCTCGCTGCTGCCAGGCGGGGTGATCGGCGCCCACGGCGGGTTTCGTCGCGGCGATGTGATCGAAGTCGTCGAAAACATCGACACGGCGCCCTGCGCGCGCGGCCTGGCGCAGTACAGTGCCGGGGAAATCCAGCGCATCGCCGGACGTCATAGCAGCGACATCGAGGCCGTGCTGGGTTTCCGATACGGGGAGGCGGTGATCCACCGCGATGATCTGGTGGTGCTGGCGACGGAGACGGCGGAATGAACGCACACGGTCGGGGCTACGTGAGGGAGTTGGCGGAGCGTGCGCGCGAGGCGCAACGCGCGATCGCCGCGCTGGACACCGCCGAGCGTCGCCGGCTGATCGAGCGCATGGCCACGCAACTGGTGCAGCAGTGCGATGCGGTGCTGGCCGCCAATGCCCTGGACATGGCACGGGGCCGCGATTCCGGGCTGGGGCCGGCACTGCTCGACCGCCTGCGCCTGGACGAAACCCGTCTGGAGTCCATTGCGGCCGGCCTGATGGAGGTTGCCGCGCAGCCCGATCCGCTGGGCGAGGTAACACGCCGCGACCGACGCCCCAATGGCATGGTGATCGAGCGCCAGCGCGTGCCGCTGGGGCTGATCGCGATGATCTACGAGTCCCGCCCCAACGTGACGGCCGATGCCGCCGCGCTGTGCCTGAAGGCCGGCAACGCCGTGCTGTTGCGCGGCGGATCGGAGGCGCGCGCGAGCAACACGGCGATCGCGGCGTGCCTGCACGGCGCGCTGCGTGAACTCGGCCTGCCCGAGGACGCGGTGTCGCTGATCGCCGATCCCTCGCGGGAGCATGTGCTGGAGTTACTGGGATTGGCCGACCTCATCGACCTGGCGATCCCGCGTGGCGGCGAGGGCCTGATCCGGTTCGTCGCCGAGCACGCGCGCGTGCCGGTGATCAAGCACTACAAGGGCGTATGCCACCTCTACGTGGACGCGGCCGCCGATCCGGTCAAGGCGCTTGACCTGCTGGTGGACGGAAAGGCCTCGCGCCCGGGCGTATGCAACGCACTGGAGACGTTGCTGGTGCATCGCGACATCGTCCCCGTCTTCATGCCGCTTGCGCTCGAGATCATGGCCAAACGCGGCGTCGAGGTGCGCGGCTGCGCCCGTACGCGTACCTGGGGCGATCACGTGCGGCCTGCCGAAGACGCCGACTATGCCGCCGAATACCTGGACCTAATCCTGGCGGTGCGCGTCGTCGACAGCCTGGGCGAGGCGCTCACGCACATCGCCCGATACGGCTCCGACCACACCGAGGTGATCGCGACCGAAGATGTCGCTGCCGCCGAGGCTTTCATCGGCGGAACGCGCAGTTCCGCGGTCATGGTGAACGCGTCTTCACGCTTCAACGATGGCAGCCAGCTCGGATTGGGCGCCGAGATCGGCATCTCGACCACGCGCCTGCACGCCTATGGGCCCATGGGGGCAGAATCGCTGACGATCGAGCGGTTCGTCGTGCGAGGTGAAGGGCAAGTGAGGCATCCGGAGTCTGTCGACGCAACCTGAGTCGACCATGAGCGAACCGGGGCCGGCAAGTAACGTGCCGGCCACCCGCGTTTGCACCCCGCGTCCTGATTGTCTGCCGCGAAGCGTTCACTAACGTGCAGGTCGCCAAGGGCGACTATCCGGCGGACGATCTGTTTCGTCCCGGCCATCCCACCATTGCCGCGCGCCGAGGGACGCATGTCCGCCGACCCACGCACCAAACGCGAGCTCATGCAGCAGGCATTCGAGCACGCGGCCCTGGGCACCATCCTGTCGGGTCTGAATGGTCGCGCACTTGCTGCCAATCCGGCGGCGTGCCGCATGCTCGGATACGACGAAGCCGAACTGCTGGACATCGACCTGCAGGCCATCACGCACCCGGGCGACAGCGAGGTCGATGTGATCGGGCTGCAGGACCTGCTGGCCGGCCGGGTCGAGGCGTTCACCGTGGCCAAGCGCTTCCTGCGCAAGACCGGTGAAACCGCGCGCATCTACCAGACGGTCAGCCTCGCGCGGGACCGCAGGATGCGTCCGCGGTTCTTCGTGTCGCAGCTGCGGGACGTGACCGTCGAAAGCCGGACCGAACGCCAGAACGATGTCCTGTTCAGGCTTTCGCCCGATATGCTGGCGGTGACGCCGTCGGATATCGCCACGCTCGACCGCGTCAATCCAGCGTGGCAGCGCACATTGGGGTGGACCCCGGAGGACCTGGCGACCCGACCGTTCCTGGATTTCATCCACCCCACGCAGCGCGAAGAGGCTGCTGCGCTCGGCGAGATGTTGCGGCACGAGAGGCAGGCACGCAGTTTCCGCAACCTGGTCCGCGGCAAGGACGGCGAGTACCGCTGGCTGGAATGGAACACGTATCCGCGCGATGGCCATCGCTATTGCGTGGTGCGCGACATCTCGCACCGGCAGGCGATCGAGCAGGAGCTGCGCGACACCAACCAGCGGCTGGTCGAGACGGACCAGCAGCTTTCCAGCGTGGTCGACAACATCGGCGATGGCCTGATCACGTTCGATGCCAATGGAACGGTGCAGTCGTTCAACACCGCGGCGTCGAGGATGTTCGGCTACACCGCCGCGCAGATCGTGGGCAACGACATCGAGATGCTGCTCACCGAGCGGATGAGGGACGCGCGCATGGGCGAGATCCAGGCCTACCTGCAGGGCGGTGAGCCGCAGTTGGTGGGCAAGGGGCACGCCGTGTTGCCGGCGGTCCGCAAGGACGGTTCCATCATCCATCTGGAAGCGATCGTGAATGCGCTGCCTACCACGGAAGGCCAACTCTTCGTCGCCGTGATGCGCGACGTGACGGAGCGGCGCAAGGCCGAAGCCGAACTGTTCGCCGACAAGGAACGCCTGCGCGTCACGCTGGAATCGATCGGCGACGGCGTCATCACCACCGATACGCATGGTTGCGTGACCTACCTCAACCCGGTGGCGGAAAGGATGACCGGTTGGAGCAACGAGGAAGCCATCGGGCATCCGTTGCCCACCGTGCTCGTACTGACCGAGGAAGGAAGCCCCGATCCGCCGCCCAACCCGGTGGAGATCGTGTTGCGCGATGGCGTGGTGGCGGGCCTGACCGAAGACTCGATCCTGGAGCGCCGTGGCGGTGGTCGTTTCGCGATCGAGGACAGCGCCGCGCCGATCAAGAATGTGCGCGATGACGTAATCGGTGCCGTGCTCGTGTTCCACGACGTCTCCGAGGCGCGGCGCATTGCGGCGGAGATGACACACCAGGCGTCACACGACCCACTGACCGGGCTGGTCAACCGGCGCGGATTCGAGCGCAGGCTCGATGCCGCGCTCAAGCACAACGAAGCCTCGCAAGGCGAGATGGCCGTGCTTTTCATGGACCTGGACCAGTTCAAACTGGTCAACGACACGGGCGGGCACGTCGCGGGCGATGAACTGCTCAAGCGCCTGGCGGGGGTCTTCCGCCGGCGCCTGCGACAAGCCGACACGCTGGCGCGGCTGGGTGGTGACGAGTTCGGCGTGATCCTGGAGAACTGCTCGGCCGACGGCGCCAAGCGCATCGCCGAAAGTCTGCGCCAGGCCATCACCCATTTCCCCTTCAGTTGGGAAGAACACACCTTCCACGTCGGCGTCAGCATCGGCCTGGTGCTCGCCTCCGGCGGCGTGGGCAGGGAAGAAATGCTGCGCCGTGCCGATGCCGCGTGCTACCTGGCCAAGGATCGCGGGCGCAACCGCATTCATGTCTACAAGCACGACGACCAGCGGCGGATACGCCGGCGCGGCGAGATCGGTTGGATCGCCCGCATCCACCAGGCGCTGGAAGAAAACCGCTTCGTGCTGTGCCGGCAGGCGAGTGTCGAGTTGCCTACCGTCAAGAGCGCGCATTTCGAGACATTGCTGCGGATGATGGACTCCAACGGCAAGCTGGTGATGCCGATGACGTTCATTCCCTCCGCCGAACGCTACGGCCTGATGCCGGAGATCGACCGTTGGGTGGTTTCCGAGGCGATGAGGAAGCTGGCGGCCGAGGATCACAACGGCGAGATCTGCTTCATCAACCTGTCGGGCGCATCCGTGGGTGACGAATCGTTCACCGAGTTCGTCCGCTCGCAGGTCGAGGCCTCGGGAGTGCGCGCCGAAAACATCTGCTTCGAGGTCACGGAAACCGCGGCCATCGCCAATCTGGCCCATGCCGAGGCGATGATCGGCGACATCAAGAAGCTGGGCTGCCGCTTCGCGCTCGACGACTTCGGCAGCGGCATGTCTTCGTTCGCCTACCTCAAGCACCTGCCGGTCGACTACCTGAAGATCGACGGCACGTTCGTCAAGCACATGGACCAGGACCCGATCGATTGTGCGATGGTCGAGGCCATCAACAATATCGGCCATGTCATGGGCATCGAGACGATCGCCGAGTACGTGGAGAACCAGGCCACGGTCGACCTGCTGTCCGGCATGGGCGTCAACTATGCGCAGGGCTACTGGATCGAGAGGCCCCAGCTTTGGACATGAGGCGGATTGCGCCCGTCTGCAGGCATCAGGCGCTGCCGGGTAATGCTCGCAGGCGCTGAACGCCCGACCAGTTCTCGCCCGGGGCAAGCGTGACAGGTTCGATCACCGTTCCCGACTCCACACAGACGAAATGCCGGTGCTCTCCAGCGCCCAGGTCCGCGGTCGAAGCGGCAAGTTCGGGACCGGGATTCCAGACGACGGTGTCGCGGAAATGGCGCGCCGTGATCTGCACGACACCGCTGCCGTCGCGCAGGGTCAGTGGCGCAACGGCATCGGGGTAGATGCGGTCGGTCTCGGTGCCGAAGCGCACGGCGTCGCCCGTCGCCGGCATGTGCGCCTCTGCGCGCGCGCTGTCGAGGTAGCGTGCCGTCTCCAGTCCGTGCAGCGAGGCCTCCATCAGGTCATCGACGCGAAGGTAGGTGTGCAGCGCCGCAGTGAACGCGAAGGGTGCGTCGTCGACGTTGCGGATTTCCAGTCCGACCTCGATGCAGGCGGGATCCAGCACCACGTGCAGCCTGGCCTGGAATCGCGAAGGCCAATGCGCGTGCGTGGCCGCGTCATCGCGAAGTTCGAACGCCGCGGCAGGTCCGGAGCCGACGTCGTACTCGATGCCGCGGAACTGCCAGTCCAGCAAGCGCGCGAAGCCGTGCTTGATCATCGTCCCGCGTCCGGCGAACTGCGGAAACACCACCGGAATGCCGCCGCGGATCGCCTTGCCCGGGGCGTGGCTGGCCAAGGGGCTGACATACAGCCGTTCACGTCCATCCGCAGGCTGCCACGACGTCACCTGGGCGCCGTGCAGGCTGACGTCCGCGCGGGCGCCGTCCGCCGCCGTCAGGCGCAGATGGGGACGACCATGCAGGTCGATGTGTTCGAAGTGCAGGGACATTTCGAGGTCATCGTGCGGGGTGGGTCCGCATCATCCCGGCGGCGCAGGGCGTTCCACAAGCCCGAAACAACAAACGCCGGCACGGGCCGGCGTTTTGTATCTCAGCGTCCTTCGGTTCTTGCGATCGCGAAAGTTGGTCGGGGAGACAGGATTTGAACCTGCGACTTCTACGTCCCGAACGCAATTGAGGGGGCCGGAGGATCAGGTGGTTACATTATAACCGCTTGATTTACCGTCCCCTTGAGTGTCACTGTGTTCTGCGATGCACTGCATTTTGCAGAACGGTTGCAGAACGGGCCATGCCGAAGCTCTCACGGGAAACCCTGACCAAGGCGGCAGTCGAGTCTGCCAAGCCTCAGGCGCGAGTCTATTCGCTCAGGGATGCCAAGGTGGTGGGCTTGGTGCTTCGCGTGCAGCCGACTGGCCGTAAGGCTTGGGCCGTTGCCTACGGGCGAGGGCAGGCCACAACGATTGGCGACTTCCCAGTTATGACCCTGGAGGGCGCGCGGATCACCGCCCAGCGCTTACTGGCCGAGATTGCCGAGCACGGCGCGCCTCTGAGGGCGCAGCGCAAAGCTGAGACGTTCGGGGAGTTCATTCGGGATCAATACGGCCCGCACGTCGAGGCGACAGCTAAGCAGGGCAAGGCGACCGTGGCGGCGATCAAGTCTGTATTCGGTGGCTGGTATGACAAGCCGCTGACGGCGATCACGCTGGCCGATTGGGATGCGCTGAAAGCGGAGCGTCTGAGGTCCGGAACGCAGCCGGCCACGGTCAACCGCGACCTAGACCGGATCAAGGCGGCCCTACAGCAAGCTCTAAATTGGAGCCTGATGGATGCAAACCCGCTGGCCAAGGTGAAGCGAATCAAGCGCGGCATAGAGGCCCGCGTGCGGTATCTGAGCAAGCCCGAAGAGAAGCGGCTCAGGACCGCCCTAGAAGCCCGCGAGAAGCGGCGCCGTAAGTCGCGCGAATCTGGCGAGGCTTGGAGGGCGGCGCGCGGCAAGGACTCGCTGGGCGCGTTTCAGGGCTATACGGATCACCTGATGCCCATGACGCTGCTGGCGATCAACACTGGCCTAAGGCGGGGCGAACTGACCCAGTTGCGTTGGGCCGACATCGACCTAAAGGGAAAGCGCCTCACCGTCAGGGCTGGCTATGCCAAGAGTGGTAAGGCGCGGCATATCCCGCTCAATACCGAAGCCCTGGCGACGCTGAAGGCCTGCCGCAAGCAGCACAACGGTGACGGCCCTTTGTTCGGTGTGGCAGCGGTTACGAAGTCTTGGCGAAACCTAATGACGGCCGCCAAGCTCGACGACTTCCGGTTCCACGATCTGCGACATACGTTCGCGTCCAAGCTGGTCATGGCGGGCGTGGATCTAAATACCGTGCGCGAATTGCTCGGGCACGGGGATATAACGATGACGCTGCGTTACGCGCACCTTGCGCCGGAGCACAAGGCGGCTGCGGTGGAGCTGTTGGTGCTCTAGTCGATACCGGCGAGCTTTAGCGCGGTTCCGTCGAGGATCTGGGCGAGCGTAAATCTCATCTCGATTTCACCCGCCTTGCCCAGCGCGTTACCCACAGACTTTATCGCTTCCCAATGCTTTTCAATGATCGGGAAGAGAGGAACGCGATCGTCCCACTGCTCCTCACGGTTCGGGTCGTCCTTGGCAACGCGTACCAAGACATGATCTCCGTCGGCATCTGTCTCGAGGCCATAGAAGGCTTCTTCCCATAGTTCCGCACAGCGAATCACCAGGTTCCATGCGGCGCGCTCATCGAAGTCCAGTAATTCAGGGGCCTTCCTACGCAGGTATTCGATGCGTTGCGCGTCGCTTGATTTTTCCCAGGCGGTATCGACCACCTTGTTTAGTCGCTCTTCCCCATTTCCGATTCGCGTCTGGCGTAGGGCGAGGCTAATAGACCATTCGACCGCCTCAGCAATGGTCCGCCCCTGTACACGGGCAAGTAGCCGCAATCCGTACTGAAGCTTCGGGCTGATTCGAGCCCCAACCATTACTGCCTTTTCAGCGGTCTTTGCCATAAGCCATTGATTCCTATAGGCAGCATGTTTTCACTGCAAACATGTTGACACAACCGGACTGATTTGGTCTATGCTTGGCTCCGGTGCATGTTTGCACTGCAAACAAGATATCGGAGATAGCACGTGAACACCGACAAAATCAGCTTTACCGTCGAGGAGGCGGCCTTGGCCACAGGAATGAACAGATCTCGCCTGTATCAGGCCATCGGGAAGCACCAACTAAAGACCTTCAAGGCCGGAAGGCGGCGCATGGTCAGCCGGAAGGCGCTGGAGGAGTTCATCGCCAAGCTTGAACGTGAGAGCTCAAAGGGGGCTGCATGAGCTACTTGGAGAAGATCCATCCGGATCCGCTGGATCGCCTCGGCATGATCCTCGACCACGCGCAGGGGATGGGCATGGCTCTGACCTGCGAGGACTTCGATGAGATCAACGACCAGATGAAGGGGAGCTACTACTCGGCGCTGCTTCATGTGCTGTTTGACGCTAAGGAGGCCTTCGACGCGTTCTTGGACGAGCGCGCAACTCAGCGGGCGGGAGGTGCGGCATGAATTGCGCCACCACCATCAACACCCGCGACCAGATCGAAGTTATCGATGCGGCAGACAAGCTGATCTATCAGGCTCAGGGCGTGCTCAGCCTTATCTGTGTAGCGGGGTCGGGCGATAAGCCACGCGATGACGCGGTGCCGGGAGCGACCTGGGTCCTGCAAGACCTTCTCGACGAGCTCAAGGAACTGATTCATACCGCCATGGGGGCAGAGCTATGAACGATCGCGCACACGAATTGCGAGCCGCACTGCCGGAGCTGGCAGAGCGCACGCAAGGGCAGCTGTTGGAACTGTTCCGCGACACCACTCCAGACAGGGCTTTCATCGCGGCACGGGCCGCACATGAGGTCTACACGGTGCTGGTTCGTTTGGGTGGGGAGTTAGAGCGCGGCGAACCAAAGGCCGCATAAGCGAAACCCCAGACCGTTGGCGCGGCTCTGGGGCTTCTGGATGCAATCAGGCGAGTGAGTGCGTGGCCAGTCTAGTCGGCTGGCCACGCCAAGGAAAGGGGATGGGCAAACGAAAAGACAATCGATGGGACGACATCGACGGGGGGGCTGCGTTCCTAATTCCCCTGACCTTGCTGAGGCACCCGAACTATGTGCGCCTCAGCCCATGGGCAGTGAAGCTAGTGATGGACTTGGCCCGCCAATACTCGGGCTTCAACAACGGTTATCTGTGCGCTTCCCGAACGCTGATGAAGGAGTGTGGCTGGAAGTCCTCGCACACGCTTCAGAAAGCCGTGGAAGAGCTGGAGCACTACGGGATCATCGTTCGCACCAGGCAGGGCGGAAGGAACCGAGCAACGCTCCACGGGCTTTCCTGGCGGCGCATCGACCACAAACCAGGACAGCCGCTAGACGTTGGCCAGACCCTCAAGCCAGACGACAACTGGAAAGAGGAGCGGCCCCCGTTTGTTCGCTCAGTAGGGAAGCGGAAGCCCAAGCGTCGGCACCTGAGGTCGGTGGCATGAAATTAGAAATTGATGATCGCCCCGTGCACCAACGTTGCCCGCC
Organism: Lysobacter niastensis; assembly: GCF_031457115.1. Taxonomy (GTDB): domain Bacteria; phylum Pseudomonadota; class Gammaproteobacteria; order Xanthomonadales; family Xanthomonadaceae; genus Lysobacter_J; species Lysobacter_J niastensis_A. Next base: position 457,375 of record NZ_JAVDVY010000003.1, on the reverse strand, counting down.
CCGTGCACCAGTCAGTGCTCATGTAGTGCGCCCCGTGCACAACAAAAACAGGACTAGTGCGCCCCGTGCACCATTCAGCGCACTTTTATGTCCTCCTGTTGATCGCCCCGTGCACACCTTAAAAGCTTTACCAGGGACAAGGGCCATTGATTCCTGCTCGGGAATCACTGCTTTAGGGGTCGGTGCCCCAAAAGGGTCCAACGGAAAGCGAATCGCTAAGCGAAACGGTTGCGTAACGGTTACTGCGTTACAGGGGAGGAAGTCATGGAAGGCGTGAACGATTTCTACGAAAGCCCAGGCCATCGCGTAGCCGATCAAGTGCGCGGCGACCTAATCAAGGCCGGCCTGATGACTTGCGCGAGGGGTGACGGCGACGGCAATGGATCTGCTCGTGGACCAAGCTCAGAGGCAGCGGAAATATTCGGCGGCGACGATGACGAAAACTCCGGCTATGGCGTGGTCGTGATCCCGCCCGACCTGTTCGACGCTGACGTTAGGCATCTGGCTTATCGGATCGTCCGCAGCGTGTACCGCATGGAGCCTGCCCGCAACCCGCTGATGCGTGCTGTCTACCGGATGCTCTCGCGGCTGGCGGACGATGGAGTGCAGACCAACATGGAGGCCGTCACCATCGGTTTGCTGCTGGGTGCCGCCAATGTGCACGGAGTCAAGATCAAGACCCACCCGAGAGACCTGGCTAAGGAGGTCGGGGCGCGCTACCGGACTCTGCTGCAGATCAGGCGGGCGGCCATTGCCGAGCTAGGAGGTGCGGGTCTGAACCTCGGGAACCTATCCTAGGGGTGAGGATATAGAAGGGCTGCCAAACGGCGGCCCTTTTGCTTTTGGTTGACCTCTTGGCGGAGGCATCCCGAGCTGGCTACTGGCCACGCGCTTCACCGAATTCGACTAGGCCATGCCTGGTCAATCGCGCGCCCCAGCGACAACGGGGCAACCTCCGCCAGCCCCGTCAGGCTTACAGACAACCGCGCGCCCCCGGTTAAAGGGGCGCATCTCAAAATCACGCCGGGTTTGCTGCCGCTTCTCGGCGATTAATCTCATTGGATATCGCTTGCTCCATCTTTTGGAGCGTGGCGGCAAACATTCCATCGCGAAGGTTGTTCGAAAGCTCAGGCCTGTTCTCCGCTATGGCCTGACGAACGAGTTTCGGGTTCGGGTGAGTGAGTACCAGGGCCGCGACAACCAACTCGACTGCTGCAGAGTGGCCTTGGAGTTTGGCCAGTTCAAGGTCCGTTTGCTTCGCTAGGATGGTCAATTGCTGCAACTGGGTGCGCAGCGCGATTAGCTCTTGCTCACTCACGGGCAAACTCCTGGGGCTGTTGGGAACGGAAGTCACTAAGTTAGGTGCTAGGCAGGAAATATCAATACATCGCCAACCGGGCTAGCGGGACGCCAAAGTCCCCGAGTCTCGTCCCGGCGACCGCCAGCACCCGAATACGTCCGCATCTGCAATTGGCGGGACGGGGTAGGGGCCAAAGGAAAGTTCACGCCTTTCGTCTCGCTGACCGCGAGTCCCGCTCGCCTTTGCTACATGACCTTTGCTCTTAGGAGGCCCTAATGGCCGGAATGCTTACATCCATCTCCACCCGGCATAGGGTGGCCGCTCCTGCGTACCTGTCAAAGCCGGTGCGTGCGGTTTTCGAAGCGCTGGTGTCTTCCGTGGATACCGACCACTTCACGCCAGCTGACTTGCCGCTACTGGCGGAGTACGCAACCGCTGCCGTCACGGCACAGAAGGCATCCGAAATGCTGGAGCAGGAAGGGCACGTCGTGGGCGGTCGAGCTAATCCGTGGCTCGTCGTGCAGGAAAAGGCACAGCGGGCCTTGGTGGCGCTCTCAGCGCGTCTGCGGGTCTGTCCCCAATCTCGGTTTGACCGTCTGAAGGCAGGCACAGCCAGTCGAAAGAGAGGCCCTGCCGGCGTGGAGGCGATGCGGGCCGCTTACGAGCAGGGTGAGTCATGAAGGTCGCCCAACACCCCTATCTCTCCAGCGATGCGAGAAGGCTGCGGGAGCGCGACGGCACGCCGCCGTGGGGCATCCACCCCTGCGAAGTGGATTCAGTGTCACCGCAACCCGGCACGGTATTCCATGCCGCTTGGATCGATGCCAGCCGCATACGCGCCGAGCTGGAAGTAGAACTTTCCTGAAACACAGCAACAACGCGGGCTATTCCGCCCATCGCCAATTTGAACCAAGGAATGACCAAGTGAAGAACGCCAACATCAATACCATCAACGACGACGCCGAGTACGCCGAGGCTTGCCGCGTACAGAACGAACTGGCCGCCAAAAAGCAGACTGTGGACGATGCACTGAACCGCGAGTTGCTTTGGGCGCAGGACCGCGAAGGTGCTGTCAATGACGACAAGCTCATCTCTGAAGCGGTAGCGCTTAAGCCGGGCGTAGCGGCAGAGGCGAAGGGGGCGCGTGTCGAGCAGATCAGTACCCTGCAAACGCAGTCCTTCCAACTGGGCCAGGCTATGTCTCGCCAAGCCGAGAAGGTTGCACTAGCGGCCCGGACTGCAGGCCATCGCGTGTTTGCCAAGGACGACGCTGGGTACATCGCGCATGCCGAGAAGCTGCTGGACCTGTTGGACTCCGTGATTGCCGCCAACCAGACCTTGGACGCCGACTCGAACGGCCTGTTCCAGCGCGGCTGCTCAGACCTTCCGCAGGTCAGGTTTCCGACACCGGACACGGCCGACCAACTTCCGGCATGGCGCCGGGACATTGCCCGCCAGATCGACGTGCTGAAGCTGATTGCGCAGGGCAATCGCTAATTCCAGGGAGCGAATCAACTGGAATGACGCAGTAGATGGACAAGGCGTGAGTGTCCGTGCAGTGAACAACCGCGCCAGCCGCAGCTCCGGTTAGCCATCGGGCGTTCCTATCGGAGTGATGCGGCACCTATTTCCAGCCCCGCCAAGCGCGGGGCTTTTCTTGTCACTGGAGCATCCATGATTCCGACTTTTCAACTCGGGCAGCTCGGTTTTTCGCGCGGCGCGGGGGACACAGGGTCCCCGCCGCCGCCGACTGGCGATTACTGGAACCCTGCGGACAAGGGCGTGCACATCGTCCTGTCCAACTACAACCGCACCGCCGAGACCGACACATTTGGCACCTGGTATTCGGTCCGCAGCATCACTTCGCACTCCAGTGGGAAGTGGTACGTGGAGAACGAGATTGATACCAACGTTCCGAACAACCAGCTGTTTGGTTTCGCCAATGCGTCGCAGTCGCTCAATGCTTTCCTCGGGTCTTCCGGCTCGGACGGCTGGGGCATTCAGAACAACAGCGGCTCGTCCGTGTGGCCTGGCTCGTCTAGCACCGGCCTCACACCGCCGATAGCGACCGAGCGAAACATGGCGGCCTACGATGCAGCCACCGGCAAGATCTGGCTGGGGTCGAAGGGCGCTTGGGCGAATAGCGGCGACCCAGCGGCCGGCACGAATCCCACGTTCACCATCACGCCAGGCACAACGCTCTATCTCGCCGAGTCGATTCGCGACAACGGCATGGTTAGTACGATCAAGAATCAAGCGGGCGAGAACGTTTATACGATCCCATCAGGCTTCAGTATGTGGGGCTAAGGGGCAGTTGCCCCAATCTGCCGGGCGCGGTATATAGGCACCGCTCGTTCGTATGACACGACGAGCTCTGCCCGATCGGCTGTGCTGTCGGGTTCCCGCAATAGTCCTCTACGAGGCGCGGGTTCCCTTCAAGCAGCGGAGCCATCGATGAGCAAGAAGCAACTTACGCGCAATCGCGCTGAAACCTACCGGGCCCAGTCCGGCCTTTGTCACTACTGTGGCGTCCCGATGTGGGAGGAGGACGCGGATGCGTTTGCCGCGCGCTACGGCCTAAGCCCCCGAGCGGTATTCCTGTTTCGCTGCACGGCCGAACACCTGCTCGCCCGATGTGACGGTGGTCGGCATGCGTTGGGGAACATCGTCGCGGCGTGCTGGCACTGCAATACCATCAGGCATCGAGGGAAGCACCCGCCGAGTTCGGAGCGATACCTAGAGAGGGTCCAGCCAAAGGCCCGTTCTGGCGAATGGCTTACCGTTCGACTGTTAGCCAATAGTTCGTTCCGACCGGAGGCGTAAACTTGAAACGCGATAGGTTCGCTGTTCAATAGTCCGGCCGCGATCGACCCCCGCCCCAACTCCTGGTGCTGTGTACTCGGTCAAATTGATTACGGAGTTCTCAGTTTTGGCGGGCAAAGGTGGTTGACAGCGCGAAGTGGCTGTAGGAGTCTGAATTTACATCGTCATGCGCAAGGCATGGCTAGGGGGGGCAAGGATGGCCGCAACAGACATGGACGAGCAGCCACTACGAGGTGAGTTGCGTCTTCGATTGAGTAGTCATCATCGGAGCATCGTCGACCGATGTTCCCAATTCAGATCTTGAAGTTTTTGAATCTAAGCCTCTGCTGCTTCGAGGGAGGCCGGAGACTGATGGGCGATTCTGATTATTCCGCTTCTGAGGAGATGGGGCGATGGACAGCACATGGAGTAGGTCTCGGGTTCGGACTGTGCGTGCAATTCTGCTTGTGTTGCTTGCTTTCGCAGCGCTGCCAGTATCAGCGCAAGCGTCTTATGCGCCTATCGTCTTCTGGAACGTTCCGAATTTCTACTCCGGCAATTGGGAGAACATCCGATATCCTGATCCCGTAACCGCATTTACTACCGATTGGGAGAAACTCGCGCTTCACCAGTGCGGCAAGCCCATTCTGTTTGCAAGGGAAGAGATTTTTTTGGACGCCTTCCCGGTAGGAAATCCCCCTGGAAGCCACTACAACGCGCACGCAATCAATAGGTCCTGCGAGACCGGGGCGACGAGCGTAATCGTATTCGGGAGCACAGCGCGTCGTTGGGCCGGCTGCACCAATACGGGGCCTTGGTACTACTCGCCCGACGGGCTGAGTTGCACGACGCCACCAAACAAGGTTGACCCCGAACTCAGCCGAGGCCATCCCTGCACTCCGGACTGCAGCTACGGTGATCCGATTAACGTCGCAGTGGGAAACAAGTTCGAGCAGAGAACCGAGTACGAAGGGCGAGGTGCGTTTCCTCTGCGCTTTGGCTGGACTTACAACAGCAGCGGTAGCTCAATCGCAGCCGGACCGCAGGAATTGTCCCTCGGTAGAAATCGGACGCACACCTTCGCCAGAGCGGTGCGCCAGACCAGTAACGGGACTATCACGACCGCGTATGTCCTTCGACCGGAAGGAAATACATTTCGATTCAACCTCGTGTCAGGCGCCTGGGTTCCGACGTCTGGCGTCGATGGGCGGCTCTTCAGTGTTCCGGATGCATCTGGCGCATTCGCCGGCTGGCGCTATACAAGTTCGAATGGGGATCAGGAGTTGTACAACGTCAAGGGTCAGTTGGTTGTCCTGACTGGCAGGCTCGGCTTGAGTCAAACGTTGACGTACAACGAAAAGGGGCGGTTGGGCGAAGTGATCGATCCAGAAGGGAGGAGGCTTGCCTTCTCTTACAACCCACAGGGAAACCTGAGTGGCCTAAACCTGCCAGACGGAAACAGCATCGCCTTTGGGTACGACGCATCCAACAATTTGGCCACCGTCACCTATCCGGGCGGTGCGTCCATCCAGTACCGCTATAACGAGTCGGCATACAGCGTTTCAGAGACAAAGCCAGGCGCTCTGACAGGTGTGATTGATGAGGCGCAGAGCCGCTACTCGACCACCACGTACGACCGCTATACCTATGCGACTAGCACGTACCTGGGATCGAACATCGATCGCTTTGATGTCACCTATACCATGTCGCCCAACGGTTACGCGCCACAGGCTAGCGTGCTGGACTCCCTCGGCAAACGGCGCATTGTCAGTTTCGCGCCGTATGGTGGCCGCGCCCGAGCCACCTCGGGGGCAGACCAGTGCAGTAGCTGTCCCGCCGGCAGTGTTTCATACACCTACGACGCTAGCGGCAGGCTCAATACCGAGACGGATCTTAAGGGTGTCGTGACCGACTACGACTTCAACTCCAGCGGCCTCGTGACTCAAAAAGTCGAGGGCGCCAACGGGTTATAGCCAGGCCGCGAGCGCGGGGCTTAGTTCAAGCCGATTTCATTGGGGTGCAAGGAGGCTGGTATGAGAATGATCGCTTTTGCTGCGATGTTCCTCTTGGCAAATCTGTTCGGATCTCCTGCTCATGCGCAGACGACCAGTTACTACTATGGTCCGCCCTTCTACGATGACTATGCTTATTGGAGCAAGCCCAGATTCTCCACGGTTACGGAGGACCTCACGGCCTGGTGGGCGGAGTATCAACGGGATTGGGCGTATGCGTTTCCTGGTTGTAGTTACACAACGCAGTACTACGCCGACGGCAGCACGACCGGGAAGTTTGCTTTCTTCCTTCTTCATGGAACGTGCGGCGGAGGAGGGCACGTATACGGGACGCGCTATGACTACGCACCTGAAAAGAATCTAGGGCCAGAGCAATGTAAGGCCACCACCCATTGCGGAAATCCGATTAACGTCGCGATCGGGAATAAGTATCAGAAGGAAGATGACATAGTTGATGTAGGGTTGTTGGGTTTTTCGCGCCACTACAACAGTCATCCAGGCGCTCCGGCATCTGCGTTCGGATCCAACTGGACTCATACTTATTCGCGAAATGTCGAGTTCCTAGGCACTGGTGTCTCGGCGATGGCCTATGTCCAACGGCCCGATGGCAGTCGCGTGGCCTTCAGGCTGAGCAATGGCGTGTTTCTCCCTGACGCAGATGTCATCTCGCAGCTCATACGCCAGGTCGATGACGCGGGCGTTCTAATTGGATGGACGTACGTCCCAACTGATTTGCGAGAGTCGGAAGAGTTTAACGCCAAGGGTCAACTTGTCAGGATCAAGCGCCTTGACGGGAGGTCGGTACAGCTGAATTACAGCGCCGATCAGTCGCTGCTCAGTGTTGTAGGCGAGGATAGTCGCGGAATCTATTTTGAGTACGATGCGAGCAAGAGGATTAGCCGGATCAACGGCGCCGGTGGAGCATATGTGAGTTACACATATGACGCCCTGGGTCGCCTCGGCCAGGCTGCGTATTCGGGGGCGACCAGCCGCAACTACCTCTACAACGAGTCGGCCAATACCAGTGGCGCGAATCTGCCGAGTGCACTGACTGGGATAGCCGACGAAAGTGGTCAGCGCTATGCCACTTTCAAGTACCGGACAGATGGGCGGGCACTATCCACTGAACACGCCGGTGGCGTAGATAAGTTCAGCGCCCTATACAACAGCAATGGATCTGTCGTCGTTTCCACGCCGGCTGGCGAATCGCAGACGCGATCCTTCGTCACACCCCTTGGAGTCAGGAAGGCGAGTTCCGTAATTGAGCAGTGCGCAGGCTGTACGACTCGCTCAACTGGCTACACGTATGACGCCAAGGGACGGCCAGATGTGGTAACCGATCCAAAGGGCGTCACAACCGACTATGACTACGACGCCAAGGGGCGATTGGTTCAGCAGGTCGAGGCGGTCAACAACTAATCAGGGCGGAGGACACCTATGCTCTCTACTGTTCGCTTTGTCCTTGCTTCGGCGGTTTTCTATGCAGCGACGTTCCTATTTCCTGGAAATGCCCATGCGGCGCCGGGTTGCTATCAGGATCCTTATAACCTTACGTATTACTGCGACACAATCGAAAATGCTTACGCGGCAATATTGGCAGATGGTCGCAACATGTCTCCATGGTGCCCGCCAAACCGGCCTCCGCAGTACGCGATATTCAAAGATCAACACATCTTCGCCAAGCAGTTCGGCTGCGGATATCAACCTAGTCGGGAGTCCTGGGGTGCGGCGCAAAGCATATGGAGTACGGGTTGCGCCCCAAACGCCGCGTGGAGTGAGGCTGCGGGCAGATGCCTGGCGCAAACGGATGCGAAGCCAGAGAAGAATGCAGGTCCAACGTGCTGCTCGTTCGGCGATCCGATTAATCCTGCAACAGGAAACAAGTACGAAGTGAGGCAAGAGTACGTTGGGAACGGGGCGTTCCCGTTGGAGTTCAGTTGGACGTACAACAGTATTCGCCTTAACGAGCAGTCGTGGGTAAATTTTGTTCCGCAGCAGTACATGCTGGGGGGGAATAGGCGACATAACTATTCGCAGTCAGTGAAGATCCAGAACGTCTCGGGGGTTCCCGCTGTCGCGTATGTGTCCAGGCCGGAAGGCACCCTTGAGCGCTACACGCGGAGCCAATCCACGTGGGTGGCCGAGCCGGATAACGCTGCCAAGTTTGAGGATCTGTTGGATCAACAAGGCGCCAGGGTCGGTTGGACGCGGCGCGCACCTAATGGTTTGGTGGAATCATTCAATAACGCTGGTCGTTTGATCCAGAAGGCTGATCGCTCTGGTGCGACACAAGCACTGTCATACGACTCGTCAGATCGCCTTGGGACGGTTGTTGATTCTGCTGGAAGATCGTTGAAATTTACCTATAACGCCAGCAGTCAACTGATGGCCATTGACTTGCCAGACGGGCATTCGCTTCAGTTCCTCTATGACAGTACTGACCCGGCCATTGCAAATCTCACTTCGGTCCAATATCCCGACGGTTCCGTTGTTCGGTACCGTTATGGCGAAGCCGGTTACGTGGTTGGCACCGGCCAACCGAACGCGCTAACTGGCGTTATCGACGAGAGCGGGGCCCGCTACTCGTCCACGTACTACAACGCATCCCATCAGGCGACTGGGACAGAGTTGGCAAGTGGAACGGACAAATACTCGGCTGTCTACACGGTAGCTCCGTCATCCACTTACGCTGCGAGTACTGCCGTCACCGGTCCGATCGGACAGCAAGACGTTGGCGAGTACACCGTTATTCAAGGGGTTGCTCGAAGGACGTCATTGACATCGACGTGCTCCGGGTGCGCTACGCGACATTCATCGTCCACTTTTGACGCGTTGGGCCGCGTTGACGTGGCGTTGGATCCTGCCGGTAGCGCGGTCGATTACGACTACGACGCTGAAGGCCGGTTGATCAAGCAGGTAGAAGCAGTCAACAACTAATCAGTGCTGCTAGGGCGCTGGGCACGGTCATGGACAAAGGGGGGTAAGGATGCGCAAGAGATACGTTCTGTTGTTCACGCTGCTAGCCGTTGGGAGCGCTGAGGCCAGCGTCAAGCGCACTACCCAGACCGAGTGGCACTCGGACTTTGCTGTACCGATTGAGCGGCGTATCTATGACGCCACAAATACGCTAGTCGCCAAGCAGACGTGGACCTACAACGCCCGCGGCCAGGAATTGACGGCCTCGCAGGTCGATCCGGTGTCTGGTGCTGCCCGTACCACGACCACAACCTACTGCGAGCAGACGGACGTGGACGCCGGTGCGTGTCCGCGTCTTGGTCTTGTGACCGCCGTCGACGGACCGCGCAATGACGTCTCCGACCTCATCACCTACGCTTACTACGCCAGCGACGATGCGACTTGTGTGTCAGCGCCGACCATCTGTCCGCATCGCAAGGGCGACCTGTGGAAGGTGACCGATGCGCTCGGTCACGTTATCGAGACGCTGAAGTACGACGGCGCTGGCCGTGCGTTATCGGTTAAGGACGCCAATGGCGTGATTACCGACTTCGAATACCACCCGCGCGGCTGGCTGACGGCGCGTAAGGTGCGAGGTGCAGATGCGGGCGTCGATAGCGACGACCTGATCACCCGGATCGACTATTACCCAACCGGTTTGGTCAGCAGTGCCACGCTGCCGGACGGCAGTTTCACATCCTACGTCTATGACGCGGCCCACCGGCTGACCGACATTGTTGATGCCGATGGCAACACGATCCATTACACGCTCGACAATGCTGGGAACCGCACCAGGGAGGATGTGAAAGGCGAAACCGGAACGATTAAGCGCACATTGTCGCGGGTCTATAACCAACTCGGCCAAATGCAGTCGGAGAGGGACGCCAGCAACCACCCGACCGGCTTCACCTACGACGTCACCGGCAACTCCGACACCGCGACTGATGCGTTGGGGCGAATCGTTGACAACGACTACGACCCTCTGAACCGTTTGGCCAAGACAATCAAGGATGCTGGTGGCATCGCGACCCAGACTCAGTTCCAGTACGATACCCGGGATCAACTGACGGCGGTCGTCGACCCGAAAGGCTTGGTCACGAGTTACAGCTACAACGCCTTCGGCGACCTGACCCAGTTGGAGAGCCCGGACACCGGGGTGGCGACATTTGGGTATGACGCGGCCGGCAACCGCATCAGCGCAGTCGATGCCCGCAATGAGCTGGTTAGCTACAACTACGATGCGTTAAACCGCCTAACTGTCGTTGACTACAGCGACACCGCGCTTAGCATCGGTTACGTCTACGATGCTGTGCAGGCCGACTGCACCGCCGAAGAGACGTTCGCGGTTGGCCGACTAACCCGAATCGACGACGGGAGCGGGAGCACGAAGTACTGCTACGATCGCTTTGGCAATTTGACACGCAAGGTGCAAATTACCAACGGCCAGAGCTTCGTCCTGCAGTACGCCTATACGAAGGCCGGTCGGCTTAGCGGTATCAGCTATCCGGACGGCACGGGTGTCGACTACGTTCGCGACGGTCTGGGTAGGGTGACTGAGGTTGGCGTGACGCCCGTCGGCGGAAATCGCCAGATGCTGCTACACAGCGCCACCTACTACCCGTTCGGGCCCACCAGCGGTTGGACGTTCGGCAACGGCCGTACTTTCGTGCGCACTCTCGACTTGGACTACCGGATGCAGGCGATCCGCAGCACCGGCAGCGGCACCGGCGGGCTGGACCTCGGCTACGCCTGGGATGCGGTCGGTAACTTGGCAAGTATTCAAGCCGCCGATCTGACATCACCGCCGCGGATGACCTTCGACTACGACGCACTGAATCGACTTATAGCCTTCCGAGACGGTCCAACCGGTGCGATGATCGAAAGCTACACGTACGATGTTACGGGTAACCGTACTAGCTTCGCCAACGCCGGCGGGGCGCAGACCTATGACTATCCGACCGATAGTCACCGCCTGACGGCAGTCGACGGTATTGGCCGCAGCTACGATGACGCCGGAAACACCACGTCGATCGGCGGCACGGCGCAGGAGTTTGTTTACAACGCCGCCGGCCGAATGAGTCAGGTTGAGCGCAACGACGCAGTGGTGATGCAGTACGCGTACAACGGCAAGGGCGAACAGGTGCGCAAGTATCTGGGCGTCGGTAACGTCTACACGCTATACGACGAAAGCGGCCGCTGGATCGGCGATTACGACAGTGCTGGCAGTCCCATCCAGCAGGGGGTGTGGCTGGATGACCTGCCGGTTGGCGTAATTGCCAGCAACCAACTGCATTACGTCGAGGCCGACGCGCTTAGCACGCCGCGGGCGGTGATTGAGCCAGAGCGCGACGCGGCGGTGTGGAAGTGGGACATCGCCAGCGAGGCGTTCGGCAATAGCGTTCCAAACGAGGATGTGGACGGAGATTCGGTCGGGTTCGTGTTCGACTTGCGCTTCGCTGGTCAGCGCTATGATGTGGCGAGTGGCTTGAATCAGAACGGCTATAGGGATTATGAGTCCGCAACGGGTCGTTATCAGCAAGCGGACCCGCTCGGACTACTTGCTGATGTGTCCTTGTATGCTTACGTTTCCAATCAACCGTTAACCTTTGTCGACGAATCGGGGCTGGCGGGTACGACGAAAGCGCCACGCAACTTTGGTCCCGGCGCGGGCGGGAGTTCGGCGGATCGACGGAAAGCTACGAGAGAATTCTTGCGCAGCGCCTCGGATCGAGCACCTCCGGATCTGAGGCTGCCTCCGGTAGAAGCAGATGATTACAAGGTTCCCGATAACTCAGATAATTTGACGCCAGGGCAGGGAACCTGCAGGCAACTCGAGGCATTTGGGCTCGACCTTTGCGGGCCGGGGCCGAAAACACAATTCAAGTGCGCTGAGTATGAATGCAAGGATCCACGCAATGTTTGCACTCGCGATAATCCAACCGGCTGGAGGCGCGGACCTTTCATGGTTGGCCCTGGCTATTCCTTTGCCAATGACCCCAACTGCCGGTGTGTGCGCCTTCGGATGATTGATAGGTATTAGGACTCCATGAGAATGAAACACGCGATGCTTCAAGTTGTTGCCATTGCAGCCATGCTGTCCGGTTGCGGGCGCGAGACGGGCCAGCTCAACGGTGGCGCGGGAGCATCCGCGCCCTCGGTCTTTCAGGTGGTAAAAGAGATCGATAGGCACAGTCGGGACAAGCTAGGAGTGGGCCTCGCTGCTCTAGGAATGCTTGAGCAGGCTGATCCCAAATCGTACGTCCTGGAGGACTCTCTCAGTTCAACCCAGTTGCGTGGGCTGGCCGAGCTTGAGAAGCAGGGACTGATCAAGCTGACTAAGGTGCAAGCCCAGGAGGGTGTATTTCTGCATTTTGTGCCGACTGAGAAAGGGATGGAAATGTTGAAAGCAATGACGGATTGATGCCCGAACAATCCGCGCACTGACGGTTTGCCAGTTGCGGTACTGGCTGATCGGGTGCGGGCTGGGGGCAACACCCAGCCGAGTTGGCCGGACGCCATTTGAGGTCGGGGTGGGGCGGGCGCATAGGGTAATTGTGCGTCTGGCTGTCGCGGACATTGCGACCCCTGCCGGAGCCAGCTTGTCCGGTTATACATCGGCTTGTTAGCCGGACCTGGGTTGCATAAGCTCAGGGCTAATCAGTGGGCTATAGGCAATCGCATGTCTGAAACAGAAAAGCCAGTTCAGGAGCCGGTTGCGCCAGCCGATCCGGGACCTGTTGCGCCTGCAAAAGGTAGGCAATCCTTCTCCAAGCTGCGGCGCGAGCTATCAGACGAAGAACTCTCTTCGCCAGCGGTGCAGCGAATGCTGCTGGACGACGTTGATCGCCTAGAGCGAGAGGCAATCGAGCTTCGGTCGATACGGGACAAGTATCATGACGCAGACAAGCGGTGCGCTGTGCTCGACGAGCAGAGGAAAGCGACCGACTCTTCCGAAATCCTCTACGGTGTCTGCCTATGTCTAGGCTCTGTCGCACTTGGCTTCGCCCCTAGCCTTTGGGCTCAGCAGCCGGCCGGATTGATAAGTGTGCTCTTTGGGTTAGTGCTAGTGGGCGGTGGAGTAGTCGCTAAGGTGGTAAGGAAATGAAGGTCACGATCTCCTCTGTTGCAGACAAGGAAGACCTTGAGAAAGAACGAATTTTGCTCAAGGTGCAGGCTGATACCGATATTGGCGAGTACCTGCTCCTTCAAACAGGATTCAAAGACGAGGACGTGACAATCGGCGTGCGCCACGCGTTCTGGTTTCCATATAAGCCAGTTGCTGCAGGTGATCTTGTCGTGGTTTACACAAAGAGAGGCACGCAGACCGAAAGCACCCTAAAGAGCGGCAAGAAGGCACACTTTTTCTACTGGGACATTGGCTCGCCAATCTGGGGAACGCCCGACCGTGCCCCGGTCCTTCTGCACGCTCCAGATTGGGATAGCAAGCGTCCTGACGAGCTCTAACTGTTCATTCAAGTCGAAGCTTTGCGAGCCATAGATGGCCGACGCGCCGCTTTTCCTAACTTCTGGCTCGCGCGGCCAAGTCGCAGGCCGGCTGGCCTGTGGTGCCGATGTCGGCCGTAGACCGCGCGAAGCCGAAGCCCTGAGGAAGTGCCCTGGCGTTCAAATGCTGATCGTCGATATCGTGAGCAGTCAGGCGACGACGCCTATCCGCCATTCCAGGAGGCAATCGGGCGATCAGACCTAGAAAGCCCCTAAAGGATGCCGGCTGAGTCCTGGCCGTTTTGCAGAACGGTTGCAGAACGAAAAAGCCCAGCGCGATGGCTGGGCTTTCCGATTCAGCTTGTTTTATTGGTCGGGGAGACAGGATTTGAACCTGCGACTTCTACGTCCCGAACGTAGCGCTCTACCAGGCTGAGCTACACCCCGACTGCTGAGCCGCAAATTCTAGTCAGTTCTGCGGGGTCGAGGCAAGGGGTTGGATGCAATTTTCCTTTCGGTTCGTTCCATTGTCAGGCTCATCCCGAGCGGCAACCGCTAAACTGTGCGGGTTTTCCCCACCTGTACCGGGCCGCATGGGCGGTCCGCCGTCACCGGAGCCCCGCTTGATCAAGCCGCGCACCCCACCTGGGGTCATGGAGCTGCTGCCTCCTGACCAGATCGCCTTCCAGCGCATGCTGGACACGATCCGTCGCAATTTCGAACGCTTCGGCTTCCTTCCGGTAGAAACGCCGGTCATGGAGCTGTCTGAAGTGCTGCTGACCAAGTCCGGAGGCGAGACCGAGCGGCAGGTCTATTTCGTGCAGTCCACCGGCGCGCTGGGCAAGTCCGAGGGCGGCGGGGAATCCACGCCGGAACTGGCCCTGCGCTTCGATCTGACCGTCCCGCTGGCGCGCTACGTCGCCGAGCACGAGCATGAGTTGGCGTTTCCGTTCCGCCGCTACCAGATGCAGCGCGTGTATCGCGGCGAGCGTGCCCAGCGCGGCCGTTTCCGCGAGTTCTACCAATGCGACATCGACGTGATCGGCAAGGACGCGCTGTCGATCCGCTTCGACGCCGAACTGCCGGCGGTGATCCACGCCGTGTTCTCGGAACTGAATGTCGGCGCATTCACCATCCAGCTCAACAACCGCAAGCTGATGCGCGGTTTCTTCGAGGCGCTGGGCGTCGCCGACGGCGAACAGCAGGCGCTGGTGCTGCGCGAGGTCGACAAGCTCGACAAGCGTGGCGAGGGGCACGTGCGCGACACGCTGGTCGACGACTTCGGCCTGGCCGACACAGTCGTCGCCCGCATCCTGGACTTCGTGAAAGTGCGTTCGACCTCGCACGCTGACGCGCTGGCCAAGCTCGATGCACTGGGCGAGGGCACCGACGCGCTGCGCGAGGGCGTGGCCGAGCTGCGTGAAGTGCTGGAACTGGTGCGCGCGCTGGGCGTTCCGGAAAGCGCCTACGCGCTCAACTTCTCGATCGCGCGCGGCCTGGACTACTACACCGGCACCGTCTACGAGACCACGCTCAACGATTACCCGCAGATCGGCTCGGTCTGCTCGGGCGGTCGCTACGAGAACCTGGCCAGCCACTACACCAAGTCGAAGCTGCCGGGCGTGGGCATCTCGATCGGCCTGACGCGGCTGTTCTGGCAGCTGCGCGAGGCCGGCCTGCTGGATACCGCGCAAAGCACAGTGCAGGCGCTGGTCACGCAGATGGACGCGGCGCATCTGCCGCATTGCCTGGCGGTGGCCGGCGAGCTGCGCCACGGCGGCTTCAACACCGAGGTGGTGATGGAACCGTCCAAGCTCGGCAAGCAGTTCAAGTACGCCGACCGCGCCGGCATCCGCTTCGTGATCGTGCTGGGCGAGGATGAGATCGCCAAGGGCACGGTCACGGTCAAGGATCTGCGCCGCGAGGACCAGTTCGAGGTTCCGCGTTCCGAACTCGCCAAAACGCTGCGCGTCGAACTCGCGCAGGCCCAGGCATTGTCCAAGGCTCAACCGACCGCATGAAAATGAATGTCGTACGTCTCGATGGCCGCACGCTGACGCGCGCCGGGCTGGTGGCCGTGGCCCGTGGCGCCCAGGTCGAACTGGCTGCCGAGCAGCTGCCCGCGGTGGCACGCGCCGCCGATTTCCTGGCCGAACAGGTGCGCCGCGAAGAGCCCATCTACGGTGTCTCGACCGGCTTCGGCAGCAATGCCGACCGCCTGCTCGGCGCGCATCACCTGCGCGACCAGTTGCCCGGCGCGAAACCCTCGAATGAAACCCTGCACGAAGAGCTGCAGCGCAACCTGATCGTGACCCATGCGGTGTGCGTCGGCGAGCCGTTCGCGCCGGAGATCGTCCGCGCGATGTTGTGCATCCGCATCAACACGTTGATGCGCGGGCATTCCGGCATCCGCGTCGAAACCCTGCAGGCGCTGGCGGCCATGCTCAATGCCGGCATCGTGCCTGTGGTGCCGCAGTTGGGTTCGGTAGGCGCCAGTGGCGATCTGGCGCCGCTGTCGCACCTGGCCATCGTGCTGCTGGGCGGCGGCGAGGCGTTCTATCAGGGCGAGCGATTGAAGGGCGCGCAAGCGCTGAAGCGCGCCGGCCTGGCGCCGGTGACGCTGTCGTACAAGGAAGGCCTGGCGCTCAACAACGGCACCGCGCAGATGCTTGCCTGCGGCGTGCTGGCGCTGGCGCGGCTCGAGGAGCTGATGGACACCGCCGATCTGGCCGCGGCGATGACCATCGACGCCTTCGCCGGCCGGCTTGGCGCGTTCGCCGAGGAAGTGCATGCGCTGCGTCCGCATCCGGGCCAGGTCGAAAGCGCTGGCAACCTGCGCCGCCTGCTCGCAGGCTCGACGCTGGCCGATATCCCGTATCACTTGGTGCCGAAGTTCCGCGCCTGGCAGCCCGGCAGCTGGGACACCGCGCAATCGCAGGCGCTGCGCTTCGACATCGGCTGGGACTGGGTGCCGTTGACCCAGCGCCATGGCCGAGAGAAGTTCTACACGCGCTTCCGGCCGTTCCGCGGTGGCAAGAAGCACCAGCCGCAGGACAGCTACTCGCTTCGCTGCATCCCGCAGGTGCATGGCGCGGTGCGCGACGCCGTCGCCCAGGCCGCGCGCGTGCTCGACATCGAGCTCAACGCACTGACCGACAACCCCATCGTGTTCCCGGATGCCAAGGCGGAGTTCGTCGAGCAGCAGGTGATCTCGGCCGGCCATTTCCACGGCATGCCGCTGGCGCTGGCGATGAGCTACGTGAAGGCGGCGATCCCGGTGCTGGCGAGCATTTCCGAGCGCCGCCTCAACAAGCTGGTCGATCCGGCCACCAACGACGGCCTGCCGGGATTCCTGATCGGCAACGAGGACTCCACCGAGTCGGGCCACATGATCGTGCAGTACACCGCAGCGGCGATCGTCAACGACCTGGCCAGTCGCGCGCATCCGGCCTCGGTCTATTCGATCCCGACCAGCGCCAACGCCGAGGATCACGTCTCGATGGGCGCCAATGAGGCCCGTCACGTGCTTGCGATGGCCGACGACCTCGGCAAGGTGCTGGCGCTGGAGCTGTATACCGCCGCGCAGGCGCTGGACCTGCGCCGCGACATGATCAATGCCGCGCGCGACCTGGCCGACCGCGCCGACGCGCGCGCGCTGGCGGCGAAAGTGGCCGGTGGGCCGACGCCGGGCACGCTTGAGTACGACGCGTTCCTGGATGAAGTCGAATCCTTGCGCGTCGAGTTGGCCAAGTCCGACGACTTCACGCCGGGTCGCGCCGTGTCCGCCGCGCATGCCGCCATCCGCGCCGAGATTCCGTTCCTCGACCGCGACCGGGCGATGGATGGCGAGGTCGCCACCGCCGTGCGCCTGGTCGCCGAGAACCGCGTCCTGGCAGCCGCCAGGGGCGCGTAAAGCCGCTGCCCTCGGCGCTGTCGTGCGCCGGGGGCCCTTTGTCGACCAATCCTGAGTGAAGCCTGGGGCCGCGGCTTGACGACGACGATTCGCGCATCTAATGTATTAACGCGTTAATACATTAATACGTGATTTGGCAGGCTCCCCGGCATGAAGCGACGCGCCCACGACATCGACAACGCCGAAGATCCGCTGGGCAGCCTGTCGGCTGCCCTGGCCGGCCTGCGCAGCACGGCGCAGATCAGGGCGTTCCTCGAAGACCTGTGCACGCCCGCGGAGCTGGAGGCGATGACCGATCGCTGGCGGGTCGTGCCGCTGCTGGAGCAGAGCGTCCCGTACCGCGAGATCCATGAGCGCACACAGGTCAGCGTGACCACCATCGGTCGCGTGGCGCGCACGCTGGAGCGGGGCGCGGGGGGGTACGCGGCCGCACTGTCGCGACATCCGGCCAGGTCGCGCTGATCGTCCCGAACCCGCCCCGAATACTTCCCGAGATATGCCATGACTCCCCCCAGTGCCGCGCCCGCGCGCGACCGCTTGCGCATCGCCATCCAGAAATCCGGCCGCCTGGCCGAGCCGGCGCGCGCGCTGCTCAGTTCCTGCGGCCTGAGCTGGCGCGAGAGCCGCGATCGCCTGTTCTGTTATGGCGAAACGCTGCCGGTCGACCTGCTGCTGGTGCGCGACGACGACATCCCGGGGCTGATCGCCGACGGCGTCTGCGACCTGGGCATCGTCGGCCGCAACGTGCTGCTGGAGCAGGACGGCGAGCGCCGCGGCATCGGTCGCGCGCCGGCGTTCCGCGAATGGCGTGCGCTCGGTTTTGGCGGCTGCCGACTGGCACTGGCCGTGCCCGATGGCTGGGAGTGGCGTTCGGTATCCCAACTCGCGGGCAAGCGCATCGCCACCAGTTATCCGGCGCTTTTGTCGCAATGGCTGGCGACGCAGTGCATCGACGCCAAGGTGGTGGTGTTGTCAGGCTCGGTCGAGATCGCTCCCCGTCTCGGACAAGCCGATGCCATCTGCGATCTCGTCTCCAGTGGCGCCACGCTGGCCGCCAACCAGCTCAAGCCCGTGCAGACGCTGATCGAGAGCGAAGCGGTGCTGGCCGGACCGGAGCAGGCGTTCGACGACGTCCGCGGTGAACTCGCCGATCTGCTGCTGCGCCGACTCGACGGGGCATTGCGGATACGCCACAGCAAACTGCTGCTGTTCCAGGCGCCTCGCAGCGTCCTGCCCGATCTGCTGCCGCTGCTGCCCGACGCGGAAACACCGACGGTCATGCAGGTGGACGGGCAGGACAGCCTGGCATTGCAGGCGTTGTGCCACGGCGCGCTGACCTGGCAGCGACTGGAGGAACTCAAGCGTGCCGGCGCACGCGGCCTGATGGTGTTGCCGGTGGAGGGCATGCTGGCATGACCTGCACACCTCCCGAATTGCTGAATTGGAATCGGCTCGACTGGAATGCACTGGACGCAGCCCAGCGCGAACAGGCATTGCGGCGGCCGGCGCAGGTCACCCAGGCCACGACGGCCGCGGCGGTCGCGGCGATCCTCGACGAAGTGCGTCGCGACGGTGATGCCGCCGTGCGCGCCTGCACCCGGCGTTTCGACGGGATCGAGCTGGACGATCTTGCCGTGGATGTCGATGAATTCAGTGCAGCCGAATCCGGCTTGCCGCGATCGCTGCGCGATGCCATCGACGAGGCCGCTGCACGGATCGCGAGCTTCCACATAGCAGGAATGACCGCGGCCTATTCGCTCGAAACCGCGCCGGGCGTGTCTTGCGAGCGCATCCTGCGTCCGATCCGGAACGTCGGCCTGTACGTTCCGGCCGGGTCCGCGCCATTGCCCTCCACGGCGCTGATGCTCGGCGTGCCGGCGCAACTGGCCGGCTGTCCGAACGTGGTGCTGTGCACGCCGCCGCGTCGCGACGGCAGTGCCGATCCGGCGGTGCTCTATGCCGCGCGGCGATGCGGCGTAACGCGCGTCTACAAGATCGGCGGGGCACAGGCGATCGCGGCGATGGCTTTCGGCACGGGCAGCGTGCCGCGTTGCGACAAGCTGTTCGGGCCCGGCAATGCCTATGTCACCGAAGCGAAGCGGCAGGTGGCAGTGGCCGACGACGGTGCCGCCATCGATATGCCAGCGGGCCCTTCGGAAGTGCTGGTGATCGCCGACGCCGGCGCCAATGCGTCGTTCGTCGCGGCCGACCTGCTGTCGCAGGCGGAGCACGGGCCCGACTCGCAGGTATTGCTGCTCAGCAACGACGACGCGCTGATCGACGCGGTGATGGCGGAGGTCGAACTTCAGCTCGATGCGCTGCCGCGCGCCGGCATCGCGCGGCAGGCGCTGGCGTCCTCGCGCGCCATTCGCGTGGCATCGATCGCACAGGCACTGGACATCAGCAATCGCTATGCGCCGGAGCACCTCATCCTGGCGCTTCGCGATGCGCGGGCCTGGCTGCCGCAGGTGCAGGCAGCGGGATCGGTGTTCCTCGGCGACTGGGCTCCAGAGGCGTTGGGCGACTATTGCAGCGGCACCAACCACGTGCTGCCGACCAGCGGCGCCGCCCGCTTCAGCAGCGGCGTGAGCGTGGCCAGCTTCCAGGTATCGATCACGGTGCAGGAAGTGAATCCGCGCGGCATTGCCGCCATCGGCCCTTGCGCCGTCGAACTGGCATCGGCGGAGGGCCTGGATGCCCATCGGATGGCCGTGGCCCTGCGCCTGCAGGCGGTGGCGCCATGAGCGGGTCGGGCTGCGTGACCGATCTGGTGCGCGAAGACCTGCGTTCGTTCGCCGGATACCGGTCCGCGCGCAGCGAGTCGCTCGATGGGCGCATCTGGCTCAATGCCAACGAATCGCCATGGTCCAGCGACGCCGATGCCGCGGGGACTGTGCGTCGTTACCCCGATCCGCAGCCGCAGGCGCTGCGTCGGACGCTGGCGAGCCTGTACGGCTGCAATCCGGAGCTGTTGCTGGCCGGACGAGGCAGCGACGAGGCCATCGACCTGCTGGTGCGGGCGCTATGCCGTCCGGGACAGGATGCGGTGGTGCTGACGCCGCCCACCTTCGGCATGTACGCGGTCTGCGCACGGTTGCACGGCACGCGGGTTGTCGAAGTGCCGCTGATCGATCGGGCCGACGGTTTTGCCTGTGACTTCGACGCCGTCGCCGATGCCGCATTGGCAGCTTCGGCGAAGCTGGTATTTCTGTGCTCGCCTGGCAATCCTTCCGGAACATCGCTGCCTCTGGAAGCCGTGGACGCGCTGGCAAGCCGGTTGCAGGGTCGGGCATTGGTGGTGATGGACGAGGCCTATGCCGAATTCGCCTGCGCCGCGTCGGCCACGACGCTGATCCAATCCAATCCCAACATCGCCGTCCTGCGCACGCTGTCCAAAGCCCACGCGCTGGCTGCCGCTCGCATCGGCAGCGTCATCGCCGATGCCGCGCTGGTGTCGGTGCTGCAACGCTGCCAGGCGCCGTATCCGCTACCAGCGCCGAGCGTGGCCCTCGCGTTGGCGGCGCTGGCGCCCGATGCGCTGATCAGTACCCGCCAGCGCATCGCCACCGCCTGCGGCGAGCGTGATCGCCTGTACCGGCAACTGACGGCGTCGCCCGGCGTCCGGCAGGTCTATCCGTCGCAGGCGAACTTCCTGCTTGTGCGCTTCGACGATGCCCAGCGTGCATTCGAGAGCCTTCTGGCCGCCGGCATCGTCGTGCGCGACATGCGTGCCGCGCCCGCGCTTGGCGATGCACTGCGCATCAGCCTGGGCACGCCGGAGCAGAACGCCGAGGTGGTCCGCGCATTGGCCCGTAGCCGGGAGGCCGCATGAGCACCGCGCCACGCCCGATCTTGTTCGTCGATCGCGACGGCACCCTGATCGAGGAGCCGGACGACTTCCAGATCGACAGTTACGAAAAGCTGCGCTTCGTCGAAGGCGTCATCCCCGCGATGCTGCGCCTGCGCGACGCGGGCTACGAGTTCGTCATCGTCACCAACCAGGACGGCCTGGGCAGCGAGCATTACCCGCAGGACCAGTTTGACGGACCGCACGGCCTGATGATGCAGGTGTTTGCCAGCCAGGGCGTTTTCTTCCGCGACGTGCTGATCGACCGCAGCTGGCCCGACGACAACGCGCCGACGCGAAAGCCCGGCATCGGGCTGGCGCTGCCCTATCTGCAGGACCGCGGCATCGACTGGTCGCGCTCGGCCATGGTCGGCGACCGCGACAGCGACATCGTCTTTGCACAGAACCTGGGCATCCGCGGCTTCCGCCTGCGCAACGCGCGCTTCGATGGCGGCGAGTGGGACTGGGCCGGGATCGCGCACGCGCTGGCCGACCGTCCGCGCATCGCGCAGGTCCGTCGCGATACGCGCGAGACGCGTATCCGCGTGAAGGTGGATCTGGACCGTCCCGCCGAACCGAGGATCAGCACCGGACTGGGCTTCTTCGACCACATGCTCGAGCAGATCGGCAAGCATGGTGGTTTCGCGCTGGAGCTGGACTGCCAGGGCGACCTGCACATCGACGAGCACCACACCGTAGAAGACAGCGCATTGGCGTTGGGGCAGGCGCTGCGCGAAGCCCTCGGCGACAAGCGCGGCATAGGCCGCTACGGGTTCACGCTGCCGATGGACGAGTCGCTGGCGACGGCGGCGCTGGATTTTTCGGGACGACCGTATCTGGTGTTCTCCGGCCGTTTTGCGCGCGAGCGCGTCGGCGATCTGCCGACCGAACTGGTGCCGCACTTCTTCCGCTCGCTGTGCGAGAGCGCGGGGCTGAACCTCAACCTCAGCGTGGAGGGCGACAACGACCACCACAAGGTCGAAGCCTGCTTCAAGGCGACCGCGCGTGCGCTGCGCCAGGCCGTACGGCGCGAAGGCAGCGAGTTGCCCAGCACCAAGGGGACGCTGTGATGGAGGTGGTGCTGATCGATTCCGGTGGCGCCAACATCGGCTCGGTGCGCTACGCGCTGGAGCGGCTGGGCGCCAACGCCACGCTCACCGCAGATCCGGGAACCATTGCCCAGGCCGAGCGGGTGATCCTGCCCGGAGTCGGCGCGGCCGGTCCGGCAATGGCACGCCTGCGCGAACTGGGCCTGGTCGAATTGATCCGCGAACTGAAGCAGCCGCTGCTGGGCATTTGCCTGGGCATGCAGCTGCTGTTCGAGTCGTCGGAGGAGGGTGAGGTGGAATGCCTGGGCCTGCTGCCGGGGCGCATCGCGCGCATGCCGGCTTCCGCGGAAGCCCGGGTGCCGCACATCGGCTGGAACCGCCTGCGCAGCGAGCGCGACAGCCATCTGCTCGATGGCGTGGCCGACGGAGCGCACGCCTATTTCGTGCACAGCTACGCCGCGCCCGTTACTGAAGACACGTTGGCGACCGCCATCCATGGGGCTGCGTTCGCCGCAGTGGTGGCGCGCGGTAACTGCTACGGCGCGCAGTTCCACCCGGAACGGTCCGCCGCGGTCGGCAGCCGGCTGCTGGAGAATTTCCTGCGCGGGGCGGCCGCATGAGCGCCTGCACTTTGTATCCGGCGATCGATGTGCGCGACGGCCGCGTCGTGCGCCTGCTCCAGGGCGACTATGAGCAGGAGACGCGTTACGACGGCACACCGCTGGCGATCGCCGAGCGCTATGCGCAGGCGGGCGCGGACTGGCTGCACCTGGTGGACCTGGACGCAGCCCGTGCCGGCGGCTACACGCTCGGCCCCTTGCTGGCTTCGATCAAGGCGGCCACGTCGTTGCGCGTGCAGACCGGAGGTGGTGTGCGCAGCGAGCAGGAGGTCGAATCCATCCTGACCGCAGGCGCGGAGCGGGTGGTGATCGGCTCGATGGCGGTGCGCGAAACCGGACAGGTGCTCGCGTGGATACGGCGTTTCGGCGCCGAACGCATCACCATCGCACTCGATGTACGACAGGATGTCGACGGGATCTGGACGTTGCCGGTGGCTGGCTGGACCCAGGACAGCGGCATCCGCTTCGAGCCCTTGGTGCAAACGTTCGCCGAAGCCGGCGTGCGTCACCTGCTGTGCACCGACATCGCGCGCGACGGCATGCTTGTCGGGCCCAGCATCGCGCTGTACCGGCAGTTGTCGGCCTGGGCGCCGGACATGGACATACAGGCGTCGGGCGGCATCCGCGGTGTCGACGACATCCAGGCCGCGGCCGCGGCGGGATGTCGCGGCGCCGTGCTAGGCAAGGCGCTGCTCGAAGGGCGCTTCACGCTGGAGCAGGCGTTGTGCGGAGCAGTGGCATGCTGAGCCGTCGCATCGTGCCCTGCCTGGACGTGCGCGATGGCCGCGTGGTCAAGGGCGTGCGCTTCCGCGATCACGTCGACATGGGCGACATCGTCGCTCTGGCCGTGCGCTATCGCGACGAGGGCGCCGATGAACTGGTGTTCTACGACATCACCGCCAGCCCGGAAGGCCGCAGCGTCGACCGCGGATGGATCGAGCGCGTGGCGCGGGTGATCGATATTCCGTTCTGCGTGGCAGGCGGCATCCGGTCCGTCGACGAGGCGCGAGCGGTCCTGCATGCCGGCGCCGACAAGGTGTCCATCAACACGCCGGCGCTGGATCGGCCGCAATTGATCAGCGAGCTGGCGGATGCCTTCGGTGTCCAGTGCGTCGTGGTCGGCATCGACAGCCTGCGAGACGACGATGGCGAGTGGCGCGTGCGCCAGTACACGGGCGATCCATCGAGGACGCGCGCATTGGCGCAGCGCACGCTGGACTGGGTCGAGGAAGCGCAGCAGCGCGGGGCTGGCGAGATCGTCCTCAACTGCATGGGCAGCGATGGCGTGCGCCATGGCTACGACATCCGACAGCTTCGCGCGGTGCGCGAGCGTTGCAGCGTTCCGCTGGTGGCGTCGGGAGGTGCGGGCGAGACCGGTCATTTCGCACAGGTGTTCCGCGAGGCCGATGTCGACGCCGCACTGGCGGCCAGCGTGTTCCATTCCGGCACGGTGAGCATCGGAGAACTGAAACGGCATCTGCGTGAGCAAGGCATCGAGGTGCGCGATGACAACTGAGGCGTCCACGCTGGAGATCGAAGCGCTGGCGTGGGAAAAACAGGACGGCCTGCTGCCGGCGGTGGTGCAGGATGTCGACACGCTGCGTGTCCTGATGTTGGGTTATATGGACCGTGCCGCGCTGCAGGCCTCACTCGATACCGGTCGAGTCACCTTCTACAGCCGCAGCCGGCAGCGGTTGTGGACCAAGGGCGAGACCTCCGGAAATTACCTGGCCCTGGTGGCGATCGAGGCCGACTGCGATGCCGATACGCTGTTGGTCCAGGCCCGGCCGCGCGGACCGACCTGCCACCTCGGCCGTGACAGCTGCTTTGCGCGGGCGCCATCGGCTTTCATGGCCGAACTGGATGCGCTGATCGCCGAGCGTCAGCGCAGGCTTCCCGCCGGGAGCTACACCACTGGGTTGTTCGAAGACGGCGTGCACCGCATCGCGCAGAAAGTCGGCGAGGAGGGCGTGGAGACCGCCCTGGCTGCGGTGGCCCAGGACGACGAGGCCCTGGTCGGAGAAGCCGGCGACCTGCTGTACCACCTGCTGGTGCTGCTGCGCTCGCGCGGCCTGGGATTGCGTGAGGTCGAGTCGCTGCTGGCACAGCGCCATCGCGGCTGAGTTGCGGCGCAACGCAGAAAGTCGGCTTCCGGTAGCCGCGTCAGCCGTCGATAATCCTCCGGTCGCGATTGGCCACTCCGGAGAGACTTTCATGCGCCTGCTGTTCGGTTGCCTGCTCTGGCTGGCCTGCGTGGGTTGGCAGACCGATGCCCGTGCCCAGTCTTCGTTGACCGGATTCGTTTACCAGGACGACAACGGCAACGGCGTGCGCGATGCCGGTGAGCGCGGCATCGCCGGGGTCAAGGTGTCCAACGGGCGCGATCTGGTCGTCAGCGACGGGCAGGGGCGTTACCGCCTGCCTGAGCGGTCGCCCAGTACGGTGTTCGTGATCAAGCCCCCGGGCTACGCGACGGCGAACGGCGACAACGGCTTGCCGCGATTCTGGATCCATCACTTTCCCGATGGCTCACCGAAGCTGCGCTATGGCGGCCTCATCGAGCCTTCGCAGGCTCACACGTTCGACTTCCCGCTGCGGCCACAGGCGCGCCCGGACGAGCTCAGGATGCTGGTGTTCGGCGATCCCCAGCCCAAGAGCCGCGTCGACGTCGGCTACTACGAGCGCGATATCGTCGCGCCGCTGGTGGGCACGCACGACGCCCAGCTCGGCCTGAGCCTGGGCGATATCGTCAACGACGACCTGACGCTGTATCCCCACATGAACCGGGTCACCGCGCGCCTGGGCGTGCCGTGGCTGCACGTGCCGGGCAATCACGACCTCGATTTCGATGCGGCCCGCGACGAGGACTCGCTGCTGAGCTTCCGCAATGTATACGGCCCGGACAGCTACGCCTGGGAAGAGCCGCAGGCCAGCTTCATCGTGCTCGATGACGTGGTTTACCGGCCCGGCCAGAAGCCTGCCTACGTCGGAGGCTTGCGCGAGGACCAGTTCGCGTTCCTGCAGGCGTACCTGGCCACATTGCCGGGCGAGCGGCGCGTGGTGATCGCTGTGCACATCCCGTTCTTCGATCCGGTGCCTGGCGCGGAAACGTTTCGTCGTGCCGACCGCGAGCGGCTGTTCGCGCTGCTGAAGGACCATCCCCGCACGCTGCTGCTCAGCGCGCATACCCACAACCAGCGGCATTACCGCCACGACGCCGCCAACGGCTGGCATGGCGCGCAGCCGCTGCACGAGTACAACGTGGGCGCGGCCTGCGGTGCATTCTGGTCGGGTGCGAAGGACGAGCGCGGCATACCCGATACGACAATGAGCGACGGCACGCCCAATGGCTACGCATGGCTCACGTTCGATGCCGGTGGCGAGTATTCGTTGCGCTATCAGGTTGCGGGCAAGCCGGCCGACTACGCGATTTCGCTGCATGCGCCGCGCGTGTTGCGTCGCGGCGCGTGGCCAGCTTTCGGCGTCTACGCCAACGTCTTCATGGGCGAGGCCGACTCGCGCGTCGAATACCGCATCGACGAAGGCGAATGGAAGCCGATGAAGCGCGTGGAGCAGCCCGATCCTCGCCTGCTGGCCGAGAACATGGCCGACGACGCAGCCCCGCGGCTGCGCGGCTACGACCGCTCGCCGGAAGCCGATCCCTCCACCCATCTGTGGCGGGGGACGTTGCCGACCGACTTGTCTGCTGGAGAACACCGGATCCAGGTACGGGCGTTCGACAAGTGGCAGGGCGAGCAGAGGGCGCAGGCGAACTATCGGCTCGACGACGTGGTCGAGTGACGCCATGACCAGCCCATTGCCCACCGACCTGCCGATCAAGCTGTTCCGCGATGCGGTTGCGTGGGAGAAATGGCTGGGCGCGCACGGCGACGCGCCGGGCCTGTGGTTGAAGATCGCCAAGAAGGACCAGGGCGTCGTCTCGGTCACCTATGCGCAGGCGCTGGACGTGGCGTTGTGTCACGGCTGGATCGATGGCCTGAAGCGCGCCTGCGACGAGCAATACTTCCTGCAGCGCTTCACGCCGCGCCGGCCGGGCAGCCTGTGGTCGAAGATCAACGTCGGCAAGGCCGAGAAACTCATCGCCGACGGCCACATGCGCGCCGGCGGGCTGCGCGAGATCGAAGCCGCCAGGGCCGATGGCCGTTGGCAGGCGGCCTATCACGCGGCCAGCGGCATGGACGTGCCGGAAGAGTTGGCCGCCGCGCTGGCGAAGAACGCCAGGGCGCGCCGCTTCTTCGAGCAGTTGGACAAGACCAACCGCTATGCCTATTGCTGGCGCGTGCACACGCTCAAGAAGCCCGAGTCGCGCGTGGCGAAGGCGGCGAAGTTCGTCGAGATGCTCGCGCGGGGCGAGAAGCTGCACGGGTAGGGCGAGGCCAAGGCCACGCCCTTTGAGGCTCAGCCGATCGCGATCTGGTCGAAGCGCTCCACGCGCGGATGGCCGTGGGTGGCCTCGCCATTGCGCGGCTGCGGATAATCCTCGAGGCGATCGATCAGCGCGGTGTGCAGGCCCGCTTCTCGTGCTGCGTCCAGTTCCTCGACGACATCCGACAGGAACAGGATCTCTTCGGCCGGCATGCCCATGGCCGCGACGATGTTGCGGTAGCTGTCGGCCTCGCGCTTGCCACCCATCTCGGTGTCGAACCAGCCGGAGAACATCGGCGTCAGGTCGCCGGCATCGCTATGGCCGAAGAACAGTCGCTGGGCAGGCACGCTGCCGGAGGAATACACGTACAGAGGCAACCCTTCAGCGTGCCAGTGCTTGAGCGCATCGGCGGCGTCGGGATAGATGTGGGCGGTGAAGTCGGCGCCGCGGTATCCGTCGGCCCAGATCATGCCCTGCAACGCCTTCAGTGCGGTGTGCTTGCGGTCCTCGTCTATCCAGCCCTGCAGGACCTCGACGATCATGGCGTCCTCGCACATGCCGCCGTTCTCGGCGGCCACCGCATCCAACCATTTGCGCACCGCCGGTTCCTTGCCGCGCGCGGCGACGAAGCGGGGCAGGGCGCGGCGCGCGTACGGGAACAGCACGTCCTTGACGAAGGAAATGCTGCTGGTGGTGCCTTCGATGTCGGTGAGAATGGCGCGGATGGGCATGGGGTTTTGCTCTCGATCGTCATTCCAGCCAACGCTGGAATCATTTTGCTGTCGCTCGTCTTGCCTGCGAACGTGGCTCGATCTGCTTGCCCGGCATCCGACGACTTCGCGCCGGGTACGACGGCGAAGTCAAAATGGATTCCAGCGTTCGCTGGAATGACGAGCAGGACGGGCTGGTTTCGCCGAAACGACTGGCAGCTCTTTATGTGCCTTGAACAGGTGTGGCGGGCTTAGCCCGCCTGCCCCTTCTCGAAACGCGGGAAGCGCTGGGCGATATCGGTGCCGGTGAAATGGCCGACCCAGCCATCGGGCTCGGTGAAGAAGCGGATCGCGATGAAGCTCGGTTCCGGCCCCATGTCGAACCAGTGTTTGGTGCTGTCGGGCACGGCGATCAGGTCGCCTTGTTCGCACTTGACCTCGTAGACCTTGTCCTCGACATGCAGCGTGAACAAACCCGAGCCGGCGACGAAGAACCGCACTTCGTCCTCCTTGTGGAAGTGCTCGTCGAGGAACTTGGCGCGCATCGCATCGCGCTGCGGGTTGTCCGGCGCGATGCTGACCACGTCGACGGTCTTGAAGCCGTTGTCGGCGACGAGTCGGTCGATGTCGGCGCGGTAGGCGTCCATGATCTTCTCGGGTGCATCGCCCGGGGCGACCGATGCGTTGGCCTGCCATTGCTCGAACTTCACGCCGATCTTCGCCAGCTCGCGCGCCATCTCGGCCTGGT
Organism: Lysobacter niastensis; assembly: GCF_031457115.1. Taxonomy (GTDB): domain Bacteria; phylum Pseudomonadota; class Gammaproteobacteria; order Xanthomonadales; family Xanthomonadaceae; genus Lysobacter_J; species Lysobacter_J niastensis_A. The sequence goes on along the minus strand of NZ_JAVDVY010000003.1, from coordinate 428,589 downwards.
CGCTGGTGCTCGACTGCGGAGCGGTGGTGTCGTTCTCGGCGAAAATGCGCAAGCGGCTCATCGTTGCAACCTCCTCAATTCCAGCTCGCATTCGAGCAGGAATTCGAATGCTTCCAGGTGACGCCGGGCTTCGGCCATGTCGCGGCCCCAGGCGTACAGGCCGTGGCCGTCGATCAGATAGCCCCACATGCTTTGCCGGTCGAGCAGGCAGTCCACCTGCGCGGCCAGCGTGGTCATGTCCTGGCTGTTGGGCAGCACGGGCAAGTCGACGCTGGTTTCGTGGGTGGTGTTGCCGGTGAAGGCTTTCAAGAGTTCGTAGCCTTCCAGGTGGACGTGACCATGGCCGGCGTACAGGCGCGAGGCGACGGTCTGGGTCAGCGAATGCGTGTGCAGCACGCAGCCGATCTCGGGGAAACGCTTGTACAGCTGCGAATGCAGCAGCGTCTCCGCCGAAGACTTCTGCGTCGTGGCGACGGGCTGGCCATCGAGGTCGACGACCATGATGTCCGCCTCGGTCAGCCGGCCCTTGTCGCGGCCGGAGACGGTGATGGCGACGTGGCGGTCGTCGATGCGCCGCGAGAAGTTGCTGCTGGTGGCCGGGGTCCAGCCGCGGTCGGACAGCTCGCGCACGTTGACGATGATCTCGCCGGCGCAATGCGCGAGGCGCTGGGGGTCGTAGGGCAGTGGGGTGCTCATGGGGAAAGTGTAGCGAAATGGCGGCGAGGGCCGTGACCTGACGGCCGCGGCTTCACATGGAGGGGCGCATACTCCGCCCCCGGAGGTAGAACATGAACGCACATGATCCTTCGCGCCGTCGCTTCCTCGCCCAGGCCGTCGCCACAGCCGCCGTCGCGACGGTGGCGATGGATGCCCTGGCCGGTCAGGCGGCTCCGGCGCCCGCAAAACTGCCGAAGCTGCCCCTCGATAACCCGCAGGCGAAGGCCCTGGCCTATACCGAGAATGCTGCGACGGTGAAGAACCCGCTGTTCAAGCCCGGCAGCGACTGCGCCAACTGCAATTTCTACAAGGGCGCCGCCGGACAGGCCTACGGCCCATGCCAGATGTTCCCGCAGAACACGGTCGCGGCGAAGGGCTGGTGCTCGGCCTGGGCCAAGAAGGCCTGAGGCCGTAACGACTTCCAAACAAAAGCAAACAAAAAACGGCGCGGTTGCCCGCGCCGTTTCGTCCGCGTGCGGATGGCTGTCAGCGGCGCATCCGGCTGTGGCGGTAGCCGTACAGAAAGTAGATCAGGAAGCCGACCGACGTCCAGATCACCATCAGCATCCAGTTGTGCGCAGTCATCGTCGACAGCAGCGCCAGGCAGCTGAAGATGCCGGCCAGGCAGATGAACCAGGCGAACGGGATGCGGAACGGGCGCGGCAGGTCGGGCTGGGTGCGGCGCAGGATCAGCACGCCGGCGCAGACCGCGGCGAAGGCGATCAGCGTGCCCATCGAGGTCAGCTCGCCCAGCACGTCCAGCGGGAACAGTGCCGCCAGCACGGCGATGCCGATCCCGGTGATGACCGTGTTGATGTGCGGCGTGCGGTACTCGGGGTGGATCTTCGTGAACACCGGCGGCAGCAGGCCGTCGCGGGCCATGATCATGAAGATGCGCGGCTGGCCGATGATCATCACCAGGATCACCGATGAGAGACCTACCAGCGCGCCGATTTCCACCACGATGCGCAGCCAGCCCAACTGCGGATGCGCGGCTACCGCGGTCACCACCGGCTCATCGGTGCCCAGTTGAGCGAAGGGAACCAGGCCCGTCATCACCGCGGCCATCGCGATATAGAGCACCGTGCAGATCGCCAGCGACAGCAGCATGCCGATCGGCAGGTCGCGCTGCGGCTTGTGCGACTCCTGCGCGGCGACAGACACCGCCTCGAATCCGATGTAGGCGAAGAACACCAGCGCCGCGCCGCGCAGCACGCCTTCGAAGCCGTACTTGCCGGGGCCCTGGTTGTCCGGGATGAAGGGCTGCCAGTTGGCGGGATCGACGTACTTCCAGCCGGCGAAGATCACCAGCACGATCAGGCCGGTCTTGAGCACCACCATTGCGTTGTTCAAGCCAGAGGACTTGCGGATGCCCACATAGCAAAGCCAGGTCAGCAGCAGCACGATTCCGGCGGCGGGCAGGTTGGCGATCGCGCCGGTGGGCTTGAGCTGCGCATCCAGCGGCGCGCTGACCAGCGCCTGTGGCAGGTGGATGCCGAAATGATCGAGCAGGCTGAGGAAATAGCCGGTCCAGCTGACCGCCACCGCCGAGGCCGATACGCCGTACTCCAGCACCAGCATCCAGCCGATGAACCAGGCCGCCAGTTCGCCCAACGTCGCGTAGGTGTAGGTGTAGGCACTGCCGGAGACCGGCACCATCGCCGCGAACTCGGCATAGGCCAGCGCGCAGAACGTGCAGCAGATCGCCGCCAATACGAACGACAACATGATCGCCGGGCCAGCATGATCCGCCGCGGCCTGTCCGGTGATGACGAAGATGCCGCCGCCGATCACCGCGCCGATGCCCAGTGCGGTCAGGCCCCACGGGCCGAGAGTGCGATGAAGGCTCAGCCCGTCCGCGTCGGCGTGGCTGGCATGCGGGTGTTTGGTGGCCCAGAGTTGCTTGAGCATCGAATGACTTCCGGATCCGGCGCGCGGCCGACACGAGGGGATGGGTCTGGATGAAACAAGGCCGGCGGAGTCCGCCGGCCTTGGAGTTTTATTGCGATCCGCTTACGGGCCCGGGTCCGGACCTTCGTGGAAGGTCGGGTGCGGCTCCAGGTGCGGAGCGGGCGGCAGCGTCTTGTGGTCGGGAGCCATCTGGCTGCGGCGGTAGCCGTACAGGCGGTACACCACCAGCCCGATCGCCGCCCAGATCACGAACACCAGCTTGGCGGTCATGGTGAGATTGACGAACAGCAGCAGGCAGCCCAGCACCGCCAGCGGGCACACCAGCCACACCAGCGGGGTGCGGAACGGGCGAGGACGGTTCGGTTGCTGCTTGCGCAGGATCATGACGCCAATCGCCACCATCGCGAAGGCCAGCAGCGTGCCCGAATTCGAAGTGTCGGCCAGCTTGCCGACCGGGAAGAAGGCCGAGCACACCGCGACCACGATGCCGGTGATGATGGTGATGACATGCGGCGTATGGAAGCGCGGGTGGACGCGGGACAGTGCCTCGGGCAGCAGGCCGTCACGCGACATGGTGAAGAAGATGCGGGTCTGGCCGAACATCATCATCAGGATGACCGACGGCAGCGCCAGGATCGCGGCGATGCCGATCCAGTTGCCCAGCGTCGGGAAGCCGATCATGCGCAGCACGTGTGCCAGCGGTTCCTTGCTGCAGACCAGCGCTTCGGAACCGGCGCAGGCGGCGGCCATCGCGTCGCTGCCCGGATCGAGCGGCATGCCGTTGACACCCAGAACCGGCTGCGCGCCGACCGAGCCGGCCGCGGAGTAGCCGACCAGCAGATAGAAGATCGTGCAGATCGCCAGCGAGCCGATCAGGCCGATCGGAATGTTGCGGTTCGGGTTCTTGGTTTCCTCTGCCGCGGTGGAGACCGCGTCGAAGCCGACGTAGGCGAAGAAGATGGAAGCCGCGGCACCGAGTACGCCGACGCCGCCGAGCGGGCTACCCCAGCCGCCGGGCAGGAACGGTTCGAAGTTGGTGCTCTTCACCGCCGGCAAGGCGATGACGACGAACATGGCCAGTGCGGCGATCTTGATGGCGACCAGGATCGCGTTGACCTTGGCGCTCTTGGAGGTGCCGATGATCAGCAGCACGGTCACGGCGAACGAGATCAGGAAGGCCAGCAGGTTGAAGCTGCCTCCTGCGAACGGTCCGGCGCGCAGGGCTTCAGGCAATGCCAGTGCACCTGGCGCGACGAGGCCGAACAAGTCGCTGTGCGCCAGCAGACCGTTCATGTAGCCCGACCAGCCGACCGAGACCACCGATGCGCCGACGCCGTATTCCAGGGCGAGCGCCCAGCCCACGACCCAGGCGATGATTTCGCCGAACACGCCGTAGGTATAGGTATAGGCCGAGCCCGACACCGGGACCATCGAGGCCAGTTCGGCGTAGGCCAGTGCCGCCAGGGCGCAGACGGTTGCCGCGATGACGAAGGCGATCATCATGCCCGGGCCCGCCTTCTGCCCGGCCTCGGCCGTGAGCACGAAGATGCCGGTGCCGATGACGGCGCCGATGCCCAGCATGGTCAGCTGGAACGCGCCGAGCTGCCGCTTCAGCGATTTCTTTTCAGCAGTTTCCAGAATCTTGTCGAGCGGCTTGACGCGCCAGAAAAGCATTGCGTTCTCCCCAGATGATTTTTATGCGGGCGGGCTACATTGGCCCCCACGGTGTGGCGCGCGGCCCGCCGGAACCTTACCCCGTGGCGGCGCAAAGGCACAAGTAACGTCCGGGACGCCATAATCGGCGCCCCTGATGCCCTCAAGAACCGCATGCCCCATTCATTCGCTAGCGATCCCGCCGGTCTGCGCACGGCCTTGGCCGGCTATGGTCTGCAATGGCCGGAAGAGGGCGAAGCGGCCGCCCAGTTCCTGGAGTTGCTCGGCGATGGCGAGGATCCGTTCGAGCGGGCGCGGCTGGCCGGCCACTTCACCGCCTCGGCCTGGCTGGTCGATAGCAGCGGCACGCGGGTATTGCTGACGCACCACCGCAAGCTCGATCGCTGGCTGCAACTGGGCGGTCACGCCGACGGCGACCGCGACCTGTCGCGCGTCGCGCTGCGCGAGGCCGAGGAGGAGTCCGGCCTGCGCGGATTGACGGTGGAGCCGGCCATGTTCGACATCGACCGCCACTGGATCCCCGAGCGCGGCGACGTGCCGGGTCACTGGCATTACGACGTGCGCTACGTGGTGCGCGCCGGCGACCAAGAGGACTACGTGGTCAGCGAGGAGTCGCACGACCTGGCGTGGCGCGAGATCGCGCAGATCGCTACCGACCCCGCGTCGGACGAGTCGATGCGGCGCATGGCGGGCAAGTGGCTGCGGCGTAACGGGTGAGTCGGGCCGCGCATTCGTCAGTCGCGGATCGCCGGCAACGTAGTTTTTAGAGAGACAATTCCAGTAACGGCCGTGTCCAGGTGACGCGACCCTGTGGCGGCTGCGTACCGACACGCTGCGCCCCCATGCGCAGGTAGAACGGTTCCGCCGGGGGATGCGAGACGATGCGCACGCGGGTGAAGTCGTGTTCGCGAGCCACCATGACCATATGGCGGAACAGCAGTGCGCCCAATCCGCCGCCTTGCGCGTGGTCGGCGACGAACAGCAGATCGAGTTCCGCCAGGCCATCGTCGTGCGCGATCAGGCTGTAATAGCCGACCGTGCCGCCATGGTCGTCCTCGACGAGGTAATACAGGCCGCGCTCGATCTGCGCCGGCGTGATCGCCAGCCCGTCGAGAATCGCGCGGTATTCGCCCGCGTATGCGCTGCTGGACTGGGTCAGGTCCGTGAGGGCCTGCGTATCGGCGGCGACGGCGCGGCGGACGAGCATGGGAAGTCCGATACGATCCGGCCGCGCACTCGATCGTGCGCGGCCGGTCGTTGCGTCAGTCGGCGCGGCCGGCGAACTCGCCGGTGGTGGTGTTGACCAGCACGCGCTCGCCGTTGCCGATGTACTCCGGCACCATGATCTCGATGCCGGTCGACAGCTTGGCCGGCTTCGGACGCTTGGTCGCAGTGCCACCCTTGAGCTCCGGCGGCGTCTCGATGACTTCGATCGCCACGCTCTGCGGCAGCTGCAACGCCACCGGCGCGTCGTCGATGATCTGCACGTAGCAACCGCTCAGGTCCGGCACGATGTAGCCGGCGCTGTCGCCGACCACGTCGGCATCGAGCGTGTAGGGCGTGTAGTCCTCGTCGTCGAGGAACACGAAGGCATCGCCGTCCTTGTACGAGAACGTCGCCTGGCGACGGCTCAGCTCGACTTCCTTCAACTCGTCTTCGCCGCCGAGGCTGATGTCGAGCTTGGTGCCGCCGGGCACGCTGTACATGGTGAAGCGGAACTTGACGTTGCCGCCACGGCCCTGCGGCGAGCTGCGCTCGATGTCGCGGATCTGATAGACCGCGTTGTTGTACTCGACCACGTTACCTTTCTTGACGTCGTACGCTTTCATGCTTTGCAACTCTTGGATTGTCCGGGGGTGTCGCCGGCTGGCGCCGGAGACGAAGAAGGTCCGACAGCGCTTACTTCGGAGCCAGGCGGGTGGCGCCATCGAGGCGGATGGTCTCGCCGTTGAGGTAGGTGTTGCGCAGGATGTAGGCGACCAGGTCGGCGAACTCCTCCGGCTTGCCCAGGCGCGACGGGAACGGAATCGACGCCGCCAGCGACTGCTGCACGGACTCGGGCATGCCATCGACCATCGGCGTCCAGAAAATGCCCGGCGCCACGGTCATCACGCGGATGCCGAAGCGCGACAGTTCGCGTGCCATCGGTAGCGTCATGGCGACCACGCCGCCCTTGCTGGCAGAGTAGGCGGCCTGGCCGATCTGGCCCTCGTAGGCCGCGACCGAGGCGGTATTGACGATCACGCCGCGCTCGCCATCGGCACCGGCTTCGTTGTTCTGCATCAGCGCCGCGGCGGCCTTGGCGACGTTGAAGCTGCCGACCAGGTTGACCATCACCGTGGACTGGAACTGCGACAGCGGCATCGCGCCTTCCTTGCCCAGCACGCGGCCGGCACCGAGGATGCCGGCGCAGTTGATCGTGGCGTTCAGTCCGCCGAGGAACTCCTTCGCGGCGGCGAGGTTGGCGACGACGCCGGCCTCGTTGGTCACGTCGGTCTTGAAGTAGCGCGCGTTGGCCTCGCCGAGTTCGGCGACCGCGGCGGCGCCCTTGTCGTCGTTGACGTCGAACAGCGCAACCTTGCTGCCCTGCGCGACCAGGTGCTGGGCGACGGCGAAGCCGAGGCCGGAAACGCCGCCGGTGACTACGGCGCGGACGGTGTCGAGTTGCATCGGAATATCCGGATCAGGGAAAACGGCAATTTTACCGGACTGGACCGGCCGGGGCGGCCTCGCCCGGTTCGCGCTCGTCAGGGCGGCGCTCGCCCGGGCCGCGATGGATCGTCCCGTCCTTCATCACCAGGACCGGATGGCGCAGGTCGTCGATCCGCACGCTGGGGTCGCCCTCGAAGGCGGCCAGGTCGGCGCGCAGCCCCGGGGCGATCCGGCCGATGCGCTGTTCCTGGCGGAGGATGCGCGCGGCGACCGAGGTGCAGGCGCGCAATGCCTGCTGGGCGGACATGCCCAGTTGCACCATCCACGCCGGCTCGCGGTAGTTGTCGCCATGGCGGAACACGCCCACATCGCTGCCGCAGCCGATCGTGGTCCCGGCCGAAATCGCGGCCCGGAAGGCGCGTTCGGCCTCGCGCATTTCCGGAGTCGGTGGCGACTGGCCGGGCACGTAGTGTTCGAAGTACTGGCCGTAGGACTCGACCGCGGTCAGCGTCGGCAGGTAGGCGACGCCGCGCTGGCGCATCAGCTTGAAGGTGGCGGCGCTGCCGGCGGTGCCGTGCTCGATGCTGTCGACGCCGGCTTCGATCGCCATGCGCATGCCGGCATCGCTTGCCGCGTGGGCGGCCACCGGGCGGCCGCTGGCATGCGCGGCTTCGACCAGTGCGCGCAGTTCGGCGGCGGTGAAGGTCGGCTGTGCGCTGCCGTCGGTGCCGATGCGGTAGTCGGCATAGACCTTGATCCAGTCGGCGCCATGGCCGGCCTGTTCGCGCACGGCGCGCATCACTTCCTCCACGCCGCTGGCTTCCTGCGCACCGCCGGGCAGGTCGATGTCTGGACGGAAACCGCGCGGGCCTGGCCCATAGCTGTCGGTGGCGACGATCGCGCGCGTGGAGACGAACAGGCGCGGCCCTTCGATCAGGCCGTCGTCGATCGCGCGCTTCACCGACACGTCGGCATAGCCCGCACCCTCGGTGCCGAGATCGCGCAGCGTGGTGAACCCCGCGCGCAGCGTGTCGCGCGCGTGCCGCGCCGCCATCAGCGTGCGATAGTCGACCGGCTCCTTCAGCACCTGGTCGTTCCACAGCGTCTCGTTGTACGGATGCAGGAACAGGTGCGCGTGCAGGTCGATCAGGCCGGGCACCAGCGTGGCGCCGGGCAGGTCGATCTGGCGCGCATCGGCCGGCGCTTCCACCTTCTCGCGCGGACCGACTGCGGCGATGGCGCCTTTGCGCACCAGCACGACCCAGCCCGCGTGGGCGGCGTCGCCATCGCCCGTCCAGACACGCTCGGGGCGCAGCAGGATTGCCTGGTCGGTTGCCGCCTGGCTTGTGTCGGCCGCGCCCGCGGCCGCCGTGGCGATGGCGAGCAGGAGGGTACTGAAAGCACGCACGCAAGCCTTCATCGAATCGCCTCCGGCAGGGTCGGATGTGGATTACAACTCGAGCGGGCTACAGATCGAGCACGTAGAACGCATTGCAGCCACCGTGGCCGGTATCGCCCAGCGGAGCATCCAGCGGCGTGAAGCCCGAACGCAGGTACAGCTTCTTCGCCGCATCCATGCCGCACAGCGTTTCCAGATAGCAACGGCGGAATCCGAATGCACGCGCGGCATCGAGGCAGCGCGCCATCATCGCGGCGCCGGCGCCCACGCCGCGCGCCTGCGGCAGGAAATACATCTTGCGCAGCTCGCAGGTATCGCCATCGCCGCCGGACAACGGCGCCACGCCGCCACCACCGACCACCACGCCATCGCTTTCGACCACGAAGTACGCGCTGCGCGGCGCCGAGTAGGCCCGATGCATCCAGTCGACTTCAGGATCGTTGATGGCGAAACCATCGCCGACCGCGCCGAACTCGGGCATGACCGCGCGGATGATGGCGGCGACCGCCGCCTCGTCGCGCGGTTCGATCGGACGGATGAGGTAGTTCGACATGTCGCGGGTGCCGTTGCCTGGTCTCGAAGGCAACGATGATAACGGGCATCACAGCATCGCTGGAATGCTCGGGCCCTTGGTCGGCGTCGGCGCCAGGCAGTACTGGTGGAACGCTTCGGGTAGCAACCCGGCGGAGAACAGGAAGCCCTGTCCGATTTCCACTCCCAGATCGAGCAGGAACCGCCGTTGCTGCTCCGTTTCGACACCCTCGGCCACCAGGCCGAGTCCAAGGCTGCGCGCGATGCCGGTGACGGCCTGGCACACCGCGACATCGGACTGGTTGTGCGGCACGCCCTGCACGAACAACTGGCTCAGCTTGAGCCCGTGGATGGGCAGGCGGCGCAGGTAATTCAGCGCGCTGTAGCCCTCGCCGAAATCGTCGATGGTCAGCACCACGCCCAGGTCGCGCAGGATGGCGAAAGTGCGCAGCGTGTCGGGCACGTCCTCGATCAGCACGCGCTCGGTGAATTCCAGTTCCAGCGCATGGCCGGGCAGGCCGGATTCGGACAAGGCCGCCGCGACGCTGCTGGCCAGGTCCTCGCCCAGGAACTGCCGGTACGACACGTTGACCGCGACGCGATCGATATCGAGCCCGTCGTCGCGCCAGCGGCGCATCTGCTTGCACGCCTCGCGCAATACCCATCCACCGATGCCGACGATGTCGCCTGTGGTCTCGGCATGGTCGATGAAGCGCGAAGGCCGCATCTCGCCCAGCGACTGGTTGCTCCAGCGGATCAATGCTTCGGCCGACACGACGGCGCCGTCGGTCAGTCGCACCTGCGGCTGGTAAACCAGGTGGAACTCCTCGTTGCCGACCGCTCGGCGTAGGTGCGTTTCCAGTTGAAGGCGGTGCAGCTGCTGTTCGGCCAGTTCGGGCGTGAACGATTGCCAACCATTGCGACCACGACGCTTGCTGTCGTACATGGCCACGTCCGCGCTCTGGATCAACTGCTGCGAGCGCAATCCGTCGATCGGCGACTGGGCGATGCCGATGCTGGCGGTGATGCTGAACTCCTCGCCGTCCATGCGGAAGCTGTCGGCGAAGATGTCCAGGATGGCATCGGCCAGTTGTTCGGGACGTTGCGGCTGCTCGCCGCAATCGCACACGACCAGGAACTCGTCGCCGCCGAACCGGGCGATCAGCCCCTCGCTGCCGACCGCGCGCTGGATGCGTCGTGCCGCCGAGGCGAGCAGGCGATCGCCCGCGGCGTGGCCGAGCACATCGTTGACCACCTTGAAGCGGTCCAGGTCGATGTAGAGCACGGCCAGCGTCGAACGGCGCGGATCGTCCAGGCGGATTTCGAGCTCGTGCAGCACCGCATCGCGGTTGAGCAGGCCGGTCAGCGGATCGCTGCGTGCCTGTACGCGCAGGCTTTCGTCAGAACGGCGCCGCTCGGTGATGTCCTGCAACGTGCCGGTGATGCGTGAGCCGATCGGGTTGCCGGGCTCGGCCTCGCCGATCACGCGAACCCAGAACGTCGGTCCTTCCATCTGCTGGCCCTGCAGTTCCAGGTCGAAACTGCGTCCGAACGACACCGCCTGGTCGAACGCGACACGCAGCCGGTGACGATCGGGATCGAGCAGGCAGGCGAGCATCTCCTCGACAGTTTCCGGTGCCGGGTGCGCGCCCAGGATGTGTCGCGCCTCGGCGGTCAGGTAAAGATGGTCGCGGCCGGTGTCCCACTCCCAGCCGCCGATGTGGGCCAGCGCCTGGGCGCGGTCGAACAGGGCGCTGTCGCGCTTGAGTTCGGTGACATCGGTAAACAGTGAGAGCACCTGGTGCGGCCGGTCGCTGCCTGCAGCGAACTGCGGAACGCTGGTCACCGACATCCAGCGCAGACGTCGCAGGCGGCAGTTGTAGAAACCCAGCACGGTGCTTGCCGAGACGACGCCGGTGTGAAGCGCCCGTATCGAAGGCAGTTGCGACTCGGACAACTCATGCCCGTTCTCGTCGTACACCTTCCAGCGTTCGGGCCGCAGCTCCTCGTCCAGGCTCAGCCCCGGTTCGACTTCGAACATGCGGATCGCGGCCGGGTTGGCGTAGACGATGCGCTGTTCGGCATTGCGAACGAGGATGCCGCGGTCGAGGGTTTCCATCAGCTCGCGGTAACGCAGTTCGGCATCGCGGCGACCGCTGAGGTCGCGCGCGACGGCGACGATGCAACGCTCGCCCTCGTGCTGGAATGCAGCCGAATGCACCTCGACGGGAAAGCGCGTGCCATCCCCGCGCATGTTGGTGACGTCGACCACGTAGGTATCGCCCCGGCTGAGCGCGTCGTGCACTGGCGCCATGTGGTCGCGCGGCAGTTCGGGGTTCAGCACGTGGATCGGTTGGCCGACGATCTCCTCCGGCGGTCGCCGGTAGGCGGCCATGCCGGCCTTGTTGAGGTCGAGCACGGTGCCGTCCCAGGCGATGATGCTGACCGGATCGGGCACGGCATCGAACAGGGAGCGGTAGTTCTGGTGGGCCGTCCGGGCCTCCTCGGCGAGCGCCAGCAACGCGTCGCGCGCGCGCTCGATCACGGCACGGGCGGATGCCGGCAGGCCCGGGTCGAGCAGGGATTGTTCCAGTGCCGCAAGCGTCGCTGCCGTCTCCTGGCTGGAGGGTTGGGGCAGGGCCGACGCTGGCGGCGTGTGGCTCATGACGCGGCGAGCGCCTTGCCGACCTTGCTGCCGGTCTCCCGGCCCAGCAGGCCGGCGAGCCAGCGTCCGGTTTCGGCGAGCTTCGGCAGGTCGATACCGGTCTCGATACCGAGCCCGTGCAGCATGTACACCACGTCCTCGCTGGCGACGTTGCCGCTGGCGCCCTTGGCATACGGGCAGCCGCCGGTGCCGGATACCGCCGAATCCACCACCGCCACGCCTTCCTCGAGGCAGGCGAGGATGTTGGCCAGCGCCTGGCCATAGGTGTCGTGGAAGTGCACGGCCAACGCACTGATCGGTACTTCCTGCGCCACCGCCAGCAACATCGCCCTGGCCTTGGCGGGAGTGCCGACGCCGATCGTGTCGCCCAGCGAAATCTCATAGCAGCCCATCTCGTGCAACGCGCGCGCCACGCGCACCACGTCGGTCAGCGGCACGTCGCCCTGGTACGGACAGCCGAGCACCGTGGACACATAGCCGCGCACGGCGACGCCGTCGGCGCTGGCGCGCTGCATCACCGGCGCGAAACGCTGCAGCGACTCGTCGATGCTGGCGTTGATGTTCTTCTGGTTGAACGCCTCGGACGCCGCGGTGAATACCGCGATCTCCTCCACGCCGACCGCTCGGGCGCGTTCGTAGCCCTGCTCGTTGGGCACCAGCACCGGATAGCGGACCTCGGGCTGCCGGGCGATGCCGGCGAACACCTCGGCGGCGTCGGCCAGCTGCGGCACCCACTTCGGGCTGACGAAGCTGGTGGCTTCGATGCTGCGAAGCCCTGTCGCCGACAGCCGATCGATCAGCGCGATCTTGTCGGCCGTGGCGATCTGGGTCTTTTCGTTCTGCAAGCCGTCGCGGGGACCGACTTCGACGATGCGCACGAAGCTCTTCATGAGGCCAGCGTCACCAGCACGGCGTCGGCTTCGACGAAATCGCCGCCGGCCGCGCGCACTTCGGCCACGGTGCCGGCGCGCGGTGCCTTCAGACTCAACTCCATCTTCATCGCTTCGATCACCATCAGCTCCTGTCCGGCCTCGACCGGATCCCCTGCGGCGGCCCGGACCACCACGACCCGTCCCGGCATCGGCGCGATCACCTGGTTGCCGACACCGGCGCCGGTGCTCTGTTCGTGACGATACATCGGCACCGACTGCAGGCGCAGCCGACGATCGCCGTCATGGACCACGATTTTTCCCTCATCCCCCAGCAACGTAAAACGCAGGGATTTCCCGTCAACCCGCAGGCTGAGGACGTCCCCGTTCAGGCGCGCGCCCTCGACCTGGCGGATCTGGCCGTCGTGTTCGAGGCGGTAGTCGCCCTCGCTGCCTTGGGCGTGAACCTCCAGGCGCTGTTCGCGCGCCAGGAAAGCCAGGCTGCGGCGGCTGCCGTGCCCCAGCCGCCAGCCGTCGGCGATGGCCCAGGGGGAGGTGGGATCCAGAGACCGCGCCGCGCGTTGCCGGGTCTGGCGCTCCTGTGCCAGCAGCTGGGCCACGGTGGCGGCGATGAGCAGTTCCTCGTGGTCCTCGCCCGGGGTGGGCATGAACTCGTCGAGGCTGCGATCCAGATAGCCGGTGTCGATGGTCCCGGAGACGACGGCCGGGTGCCGGGCCAGCCGCTCCAGGAATTCGATGTTGGATTTCGGGCCGGCGATGTCGCACCCGGCCAGCGCCGCGCGCAGGCGCGCCAACGCGCGTGGGCGGTCGGCATCGTGGACGATGAGCTTGGCGATCATCGGGTCGTAGAAGATCGTGACCGTGTCGCCCTCGACCACGCCCGAGTCGATGCGCACGCCCTGCGTGTCGTGGGCGGGCAGGCGAAGCCGCTCGAGCCTGCCGGAGCCCGGCAGGAAGCCGGCTTCGGGATCCTCCGCATACAGCCGCACCTCGATGGCGTGGCCGTTCTGTGCGATGGCGTCCTGTGGTAGCGGCAACGGCTCGCCGGCGGCGACGCGCAGCTGCCATTCGACCAGGTCCAGGCCGGTGACCATCTCGGTCACAGGATGTTCGACCTGCAGGCGCGTGTTGATCTCCATGAAGTAGAAGCCACCGTCCTGACCGACGATGAACTCCACCGTGCCCGCGTTGACGTAATCGATCGCGCGCGCGGCCAACACCGCCGCGGCGCCCATGGCTTCGCGCAGTTCGGCCGTGAGGAACGGCGAGGGCGACTCTTCCAGCACCTTCTGGTAGCGGCGCTGCGCCGAGCATTCGCGCTCATTGAGGTGGATGGCATGGCCGTGCGAGTCGGCGAAGACCTGGATCTCGATGTGGCGCGGGCGCTCGACGTAACGCTCCAGCAGCACGCGATCACGGCCGAACGCGCCGGCCGCCTCGCGCTGGCAGCTTTGCAGGTTGGGCATGAACTCGCCGGACTCGCGCACGATGCGCATGCCCTTGCCGCCGCCGCCGTGGGCGGCCTTGATCATCAGCGGATAGCCGATCGCGTCGGCTTCGCGTTGCAGGTTCTGCGGATCCTGGTCCTCGCCGGTGTAGCCGGGAACCACGGGCACGCCGGCGGCGTGCATCAGTTCCTTGGCGCCGGCCTTGCTGCCCATCTTGCGCATCGAGGCCGCCTTCGGCCCGATGAACACCACGCCGGCGGCTTCGACGGCATCGGCGAAGTCGGCGTTCTCGCTGAGGAATCCGTAGCCCGGATGGATCGCCTGCGCGCCGGACTGGCGGGCGACGTCGATGATTGCGTCGCCACGCAGGTAGCTCTCGACCGGACGCGGTCCGCCGATCGGCCAGGCCTCGTCGGCCAGGCGCACATGCTGCGCATCGGCATCGGCCTGCGAATACACCGCGACGGTGCGGATACCGAGGCGGCGGCAGGTGCGGATCACGCGGCAGGCGATTTCGCCGCGGTTGGCGATGAGGATCTTGTCGAACATTAGGTGATGCCTTATCCGGAGCAATGAAGGGGCGGGCAGTGCAGGAGGAGGCCTACTCGCCTTCCCAGTAATCGTCGAAGTTGAAACGTTCGCTCGTGCCGGTACCGGCAGGCTGAAGTGGTGCGATCTGAGCGGGTACGTTCGCTCTTACAGGTAGCTGCTCACCGACTCCAGTTCGCCTTGCGCTTGTCGAGGAAGGCGCTCAGGCCTTCCTGACCTTCCGGCGACACGCGCAACTGCGCGATGAGCGAAGCGTTGTCGGCATCCAGGCGGTCGCGATCTGTCTGTGCAGCCACACGCCGCACCAGCGCCTTGGCCTGTGCGCAGGCTCGCGGACCGGCCTTGAGCAGCAGCGCGATCTGCCGGTCGACTGCGGCGTCCAGTTCGCTGGCCGGCACCACGCCGTGCAGCAAACCGATCTGCAGCGCGGTCGGCGCGTCGAACAGTTCGCCGGTCGCGAACCAGCGCCGCGCCTGGCGCGCGCCGATGGCTGCGATGACGTAGGGCGAGATCACCGCCGGCAACAGGCCGAGCTTGCTTTCGGTCAGTCCGAACTTCGCCTCGGGCGTTGCGATGGCGATGTCGCAGCAGGCCACCAGCCCGACGCCGCCACCGAACGCCGCGCCGTGCACTCGGGCGATGGTCGGCTTGGGCAGTTCGTCGAGCGTGCGCATCAGGCGGGCGAGGGCGAGGGCGTCGTCGCGATTCTCGGCCTCGCTCGCGGTGGCCATCCCCCGCATCCAGTTCAGGTCGGCACCGGCCGAGAACGACGGGCCATCCCCCTCCAGCACCACCACCCGGATCTCGTCATTACCGGCCAGGCCCTCCAGCGCGCCGGTGAGTGCCGCGATCAGCATGGCGTCGAAGGCGTTGTGCAACTCGGGACGGTTCATGCGCAGGCGGGCCACGGGACCGTCGCGCAGGCTCAACAGCGGGTGGGTCATGGAACGTCCTGCGCTTGTTGGAATCTGGCGAATGATAGCCGGTGCCTTTTGCCATCCGTACGGCGAGGGCTGGGTGCTACAATTGAGAACAATTCCCATTTGTGGCCGATACCGGAGGCAGCTTCGGGCCCGGCTTGAGGTGAGCCTTGAAGCTGTCCGAACTGCCCCGCCGCATTGCCGCCACGGTAGAGACCGTCGAGGACCATTCGCCCAACGACTCGATTGCCCGTCGTTTGCGCGAACTCGGGTTCGTGCACGGGGAGCGTGTCGAGGTGATGGCGGCCGGGCCGCTCTCGGCCGAGCCGCTGCTGGTGCAGGTCGGATTCACCCGCTTCGCCCTGCGCCGCAGCGAAGCGGCGCGCATCCGGGTGCTACCGGAGCCGGCCGCATGAGCGCCGTCGACACCATCCGCATCGCCCTGGTGGGCAGCCCCAATTGTGGCAAGACCGCCCTGTTCAACCAGCTCACCGGCAGTCGGCAGAAAGTGGCCAACTACGCGGGCGTCACCGTCGAGCGAAAGGAAGGACGTTTCCACGCGCCGTCCGGACGCAGCTACGCGGTGCTCGACCTGCCCGGCGCCTACAGCCTGCAGGCCGCCAGCCTCGACGAGGCGGTGACGCGCGACCTGTGCCGCGGCTTCTACCCCGGCGAGCCCGCGCCGGACGTGCTGGTGTGCGTCGTCGATGCGACCAACCTGCGCCTGCACCTGCGCTTTGCCCTGGAAGTGCGCGAACTCGGCCGACCGATGGTGCTGGCGGTCAACATGATGGATGCGGCCAAACGTCGCGGCATCGACGTCGACCTGGCCGTCCTGGAGCGCGAAATCGGCATTCCCGTCGTGCCCACCGTGGCGGTGCGCAACGGTGGCGCGCGCGAGTTGGTGGCAATGCTCGATCGCGTCGCCGAGCGGCTGCGCGAGCCAAGCACGCATCTTCCGGTCGCACAGGCGCACGATGCCGACGCGCTGCATGCCGAAACACGCCGCCTGCTTTCGCTGGCGGTGACGATGCCGCGTCGCACCGCCGAGGTCGACGACACGCTCGACCGCTGGCTGTTGCATCCGGTGTTCGGCCTGCTGTCGCTGGCCGTCGTGATGTTCCTGATCTTCCAGGCTGTCTATGCCTGGGCGACGCCGCTTATGGACCTGATCGAGGCCGGCACGGCTGCGCTGGGCGGTTTCGTCGGCAACGCGATGCCTGACGGTCCGCTCAGGAGTCTGTTGGTCGACGGCATCATCGCCGGCCTGGGCAGCGTGATCGTATTCCTGCCGCAGATCCTGATCCTGTTCGCCTTCATCCTCGCACTCGAGGAGTCCGGGTATTTGCCGCGCGCTGCGTTCCTGCTCGACCGGCTGATGTTCCGGGCCGGCCTGTCGGGTCGTTCGTTCATTCCGCTGCTGTCGAGCTTTGCCTGCGCGGTGCCGGGCATCATGGCGACACGCTCGATCCAGGACCCGCGCGACCGCCTTGCGACGATCCTGGTGGCGCCGTTGATGACCTGCTCGGCGCGCCTGCCGGTGTATGCGCTGCTGATCGGCGCCTTCATCCCTCAGCGCGACGTCGCCGGCGGCCTGCTCAACCTGCAAGGGCTGGTGCTGTTCGCGCTGTACGCGGCCGGCATCGTCAGTGCGATGCTGGTCGCGTGGGTGATGAAGAAGTGGCGCCGCGACAAGAGCGAGCACGCGCTGCTGCTGGAACTGCCGTCCTACCGCCTGCCGCACCCGCGCGATCTGGCGATCGGCCTGTGGGAGCGCGCGTGGATCTTCCTGCGCCGCGTCGGCGGCATCATCCTGGCGCTGACCATCCTGCTGTGGTTCCTGCTGTCGTTCCCGGGGGCTCCGGCGGGCGCGACCGGACCTGCCATCGACTACAGCTTCGCCGGCCGCCTCGGCCACGCCATGACGTCGGTATTCGCGCCGCTCGGCTTCAACTGGCAGATCTGCATCGCCCTCATCCCGGGCCTGGCCGCTCGCGAAGTGGCGGTGTCGTCGCTGGCGACGGTGTATGCGCTGTCGGCGGTCAACGACGAAGCCGCGGCGCAGGCGCTGGGCCCGATCGTCAGCGGCAGCTGGTCGCTGGCGACGGCGTTGTCGCTGCTGGTCTGGTACATCTACGCGCCGATGTGCATCTCCACGCTGGCGACGATCAAACGCGAGACCAACTCGTGGAAGCAGGTCGCGATCAGCACCGGTTATCTGTTCGGCCTGGCATACCTGGTCTCGATGGTCACCTACCAGGTCGCCGTGGCGCTGGGAGCGGGGTGAGCGTGGACGCCGGCCTGCTCGGGCAGTACATGGTGATCGCGCTGGCGGTGGTATTCAGCGCGGGCTATGTCGCCAGGCGCCAGTTCCCGGATTCGGTGCGCCGGTTGCGCATGGCCTTGGCGGTGCCGATGGTCCGCGAAGGTCGGCCGCTTTGGCTGCGCAACCTCGGACGCCGCATCGCGCCGCCCGGCCGTGCGACCGACAGCGCCTGCGGCGGCTGCAACAGCTGCGATCCGCCCAAGCATTAAAAGGGCAGGATCATCCCGCGAAGGATGATCCTGCCGTTACAGGCTCTGTTGTTACAGGCTTCAGTGCTTTCCGCGCCCACGGGGGGCGCGAATACCCTTGATCTCCACTGCCTCCACGGAAAGCGTGAAGGTGCGCTTGTCGCCGGCGTAGAGCGCGCCGACACCGACGACCTGCCGCTCCAGCTCCCGGCCATTGTCGTCAACGATGGTCAGCACCATCGCGTATTCCAGCGCGGTGTCGCTGTCGGGCGGCGTGATCGTGCCCTCCACGCGCAACGGCACGCTGCGCTGCCGCGAGGCTGCCTCGGCCGCCGGATCGAAGCGCAGGTGATGCTTGCAGGCCGGGCAGACAGTGGAGCTTTCGAGGATGGTCGTCTTGCAGTGCGGGCAGGTACGCGTGGCGCCGGGCGTGCCGGGGCGCGGCGTGCTCATGCGACGGCTTCCGCCTCCGCCTTATGCTCGGCCTTGCCAGTGCGCGCGGACTTGTCCTCGAAGCCGAAGTCGACCTGGCCGCGCATGCGCGCGCCTGCGGCTACGGTAATCGTGCCGGCCTTGACGTCGCCGACGATCTGGCCGCCCTGCAGCAGTTCCACGCGCTGCGCCGATTCGATGTTGCCTTCCAGTTCGCCGGCGACCACCACCTTGCGCGCACGCACGCCGCCATGGACCTTGGCACCGACCTCGACGGTCAGATCGCCTTCGACATGTACATCGCCCTTGAAACGGCCTGCGATGCGGACATGGCCCGAGCCCTGGATCTTGCCTTCGATCGACAGGTCGGCGGCGATGATGGACTCCTTGGCTTCGCGTTCGGCCGCGCGCGCAGGCGCGGAAGCCAGCGTGGGCGCCGGTGCCGGAGTCGGCGTCGACATCGAGCCGAAGGAAATCTCGTTGGGATCGGGTTGCTTGTTGAGCGCGCTTTCCGGCGCGGACGGCGGCATCGTGTCGCGCTTGGAGGTGGCGGACTGATTGAAAATCGCCATGGTGCGTACTTCCTTCGGTTGGGGACGGCAGGGATGCGGAACCTCTCGAGGCTACGCAGCCAGCCCGGCAACCGATGTGACACGACTCACCATAACGACGCGTGGCGTCGGACGTTTATCTGGCGATCACCTGCCTGAATTCGCGATCGTGCAGATGCGATCTGCGAACCCGCGCACGCTTGCGCGGTGGGATTACATGCGGAACACGCCGAAGCGCGTGCGATCCTCGATGGGCGCATTGAGGCTGGCCGACAGCGCCAGGCCCAACACGCGACGTGTATCGGCCGGGTCGATGATGCCGTCGTCCCACAGCCGCGCGGTGGCGTAGTAGGGGTTGCCCTGCGATTCGTACTGTTCGCGGATCGGCGCCTTGAACGCTTCTTCCTCTTCCGCCGACCAGGTCTTGCCCGCGGCCTCGATGCCATCGCGCTTGACCGTGGCCAGCACGCTGGCGGCCTGTTCGCCGCCCATCACCGAGATGCGCGCGTTGGGCCACATCCACAGGAAGCGGGCGCCGTAGGCACGGCCGCACATCGCGTAGTTGCCGGCGCCGAAGCTGCCGCCGATGACGACGGTGAACTTGGGCACGTGCGAGCACGCTACCGCCGTCACCATCTTCGCCCCGTCCTTGGCGATGCCGGCGTTCTCGTACTTGCGACCGACCATGAAGCCGGTGATGTTCTGCAGGAACACCAGCGGGATGCCGCGCTGGTTGCACAGTTCGATGAAGTGCGCGCCCTTGAGCGCCGATTCGGAGAACAGGATGCCGTTGTTGGCGACGATGCCGACCGGGTAGCCGTGGATGTGCGCGAAACCGGTGACCAGCGTCTTGCCGTAGCGAGCCTTGAACTCCTGGAAGTCGCTGCCATCGACGACGCGAGCGATGACCTCGCGGATATCGAATGGGCGGCGGGTGTCCTTCGGCACGATGCCGTAGAGCTCCTGCGCCGCATACAGCGGCTCGCGCGCGGGCTGCACGGCGACCGGCAGGCGCTTGTCGCGGTTGAGATGGCCGACGATGTCGCGTGCGATTTGCAGCGCGTGCCGGTCGTCCTGCGCGAAATGGTCGGCCACGCCCGATACCGATGTATGCACGTCGGCGCCGCCGAGCGTTTCGGCGTCCACGACCTCGCCGGTGGCGGCCTTCACCAGCGGCGGACCGCCCAGGAAGATCGTGCCCTGTTCCTTGACGATGATCGATTCGTCGCACATCGCCGGCACATAGGCGCCGCCTGCGGTGCAGGAGCCCATGACGACGGCGATCTGCGGGATGTTCTCCGCGCTCAGCCGCGCCTGGTTGTAGAAGATGCGGCCGAAATGTTCCCGGTCCGGGAAGACCTCGTCCTGCAACGGCAGGAACGCGCCGCCGGAGTCGACCAGGTAGACGCACGGCAGGCGGTTCTCGCGTGCGATCTCCTGCGCGCGCAGGTGCTTCTTCACCGTGATGGGAAAGTAGGTGCCGCCCTTGACCGTGGCATCGTTGGCCACGATCACGACCTCCTGGTCCATGACGCGGCCGATGCCGCAGACCATGCCGGCCGCGGGCGCGGCATCGTCGTACATGCCCTCGGCGGCGAGCGGCGCGATTTCAAGGAATGGCGAGCCCGGATCGAGCAGGGCGGTGATGCGGTCGCGTGCGAGCAACTTGCCGCGCTTGGTGTGCTTGGTCCGCGCCTTGTCGCCGCCGCCGTGCGCGGCCCGCGCCAACCGTGCGTCCAGCTCCTCGACCAGCGCGCGATGGAAGGCGACGTTGTCCTGGAAATCCTGGGAGCGGGGATCGAGCTGGGACGTGATGGCGGGCATCGAGGCGAGGCGTGCGGAAAGACGCGGCATCAAACCACAAAGCGATGCAGCCGGCCAATCGGACAGCCGGGGACCGACAACAGGGATGCGGCGATGAGCGATGCCTGCGATGCAAAAAGAAAGGCCCGCTTGCGCGGGCCTTTCGAATATCGCGGAGCAGAAGCGGATTACTTCTTGACTTCTTCAGCCTTGGTTTCGGCCTTGTCGGCCACGTCCTGCGCAGCCTCGGCTGTCTTCGCGGCGGCGTCGGCGGTGGCCTGGGCGGCACCGGCAGCGGCCTCGTTGGCGGCGGCCTGGGTGGCGGCAGCGGCATCGCTGGCAGCCGCGGCGGCCTGGTCGGTAGCCTGGTTGGTGGCGGCGGCAGCGGCGTCGGTCGCGGCGGCGGCAGCATCGCCCGCAGCGTTGGCGGCGTCACCGGCAGCCGTGGCGGCCTGGTCGGCGGAGGCGGCGGCCTGGTCGGCGGCTTCGTTGGCTTCGTGCTTGGAGCAGGCCGATAGAGCCAGGACAGCGGCGGCCAGGACGACATAGAGCTTGGTATTCATGACGGTCTCCGAAGGGATAGTCTGAAGAAGCTGAAAGTACATCAGGCAACGCCAGGGTCGCAGCGATCCGGCGCGGGCCGATTCTATCTCTCATTTCCAAAAGAAAAAGCCGTCGGCGAACCGACGGCTTTTTCAGTGCATCGCAATGGACTGCGATTACTTCTTCACTTCTTCCTTAGCAGCTTCGGTCGCCTGGCCGGCGGCGTCAGCAGCCTGGCCGGCGGCGTCAGCAGCCTGGCTGGCGGCGTCAGCAGCGTCGGCAGCAGCGGCCGGAGCAGCGGCGGTGGCAGCGGCGTCGGCCGAGGTGGCAGCGGCGTCAGCAGCCGAAGCGGCGGTGTCAGCAGCAGCCTGAGCAGCGTCGGCAGCGGCGGCGTCGCCGGTGGCGGCGGCGGTGTCGGCAGCGGCCTGAGCTTCGGTCGAAGCGGCAGCAGCGTCGGCAGCAGCGTTCTCAGCCTGCTCCTTGTTCGAGCAAGCGGCCAGGGCCAGGCCCATAGCCAGGGCGATCAGCGCCTTGTTGAAAGTCATGGTTCGTTTCCTCGTCGTTAGTTAGGCAACGCGCAACTGCGCGCCTATAACATGATGACAAGCCCGTGACGCGTGTCAAGCGGCTGGCCGTTTTTTTTTACAGATGGCGTTCTGGATGCTTTACAGCAGCTCAATGGCAATGGCGGTGGCTTCGCCACCACCGATGCACAGCGAAGCCACGCCGCGCTTGCCTCCGCGGGCCTTGAGAGCGTTCAGCAGAGTGACGACCAGGCGAGCGCCGCTGGCCCCGATCGGGTGGCCCAGAGCAACGGCGCCGCCGTTGACGTTGAGCTTCTCGTGGGGGATGCCCAGGTCTTTCATCGGCGCCATCGCGACGCAGGCGAATGCCTCGTTGACTTCGAAAAGATCCACGTCCTCGACCTTCCATCCGGCTTTGTCCAGGACATTTGAAATCGCTTTCACGGGTGCGGTGGTGAACCATTCCGGTGCCTGCGCGTGGCCTGCATGGGCCACGATTCGTGCCAGCGGCTTCAGTCCACGCTTGCCGGCTTCATCGGCGCTCATCAGTACCGTCGCGGCGGCGCCATCGGAGATCTTCGAAGAGGAGGCAGCAGTGAGCACGCCTTCCTTGCCGAACGCCGCACGCAGCGTCGGAATCTTGCCCAGGTCGATCTTGCCCGGCTCTTCGTCGGTATCGACGACGACATCGCCCTTGCGGCCCTTGACCGTGACCGGAACGATTTCGTCCTTGAAAGCACCGCCGGACACGGCCGCCTGCGCGCGCCGCGCGCTCTCGGCCGAGAAGGCATCCAGCGCGTCGCGATCGAAGCCATAGGTCGAGCAGGTGGCATCGCCGAACACGCCCATCGCCTTGCCGTCGTAAGGATTGGTCAGGCCGTCCCAGGCCAGGTGATCGAGGAGCTCGCCATTGCCGTAACGCACGCCGGTGCGCGAGCCGTTGAGCAGGTGCGGGGCATTGGTCATCGATTCCATGCCACCGGCGACGATGACGTTGGCCGAGCCGGCCTTGATCAGGTCGTGGCCCAGCATGATCGCCTTCATGCCCGAGCCGCAGACCTTGTTGATGGTCGTGCAGGCGGCCGAAGCCGGCAGGCCGGCGCCCAACGCCGCCTGGCGGGCCGGTGCCTGGCCCAGTCCGGCCGGCAGCACGCAGCCCATGATGACCTCGTCGACCTGGTCGGGTGCGACGCCCGCGTGCGACAGCGCGCCGCCGATCACGGCGGTACCGAGCGCCGGGGTCGGGACGCCGGTGAACTGGCCGAGGAAGGAACCGATGGCGGTGCGCTTGGCACCGACGATGACGACGTCACTCATGGGAGACTCCGGAAGGACACGGGCCGGCGCGGACTGCGGCCGGAACCAGTGAATTATGCGGCGTCGTGCTGCAGTGCGGCAAATCGCCTCAGTCCAGCCTCAGCCGGCCAATTTCAACAGGTACAGACCACGCCCACGTTCATGGCGGTGAACCGCCCGGAAACCGAACGGCGTAAACAGAACCGGCACGCCGGTCCAGACGAACGCCCCGGCCTGACGCGCTCCACGCGCCACCGCCTGCGGATAGGCTTCGATCTCGCTGGCCCCACCTTGCCGGGCCAGCTCGATGGCGCCGGCGATCAGTGCGCGCGCGACGCCGAATCCTCGCCAGCGCGACGGAACATAGAGGCAGTTCAAGGACCAGGTCGTCGGCTGCCAGGCACGAACCAGCGTCTTGCTGCGATCCAGACGTGGAAAGTCGGCGCGTGGCGCCACCGAGCACCAGCCCACCGGCTCGTCTTCGATGAAGGCAAGCACGCCGTGGGCGCCGCCGTTTTCGACCAGCGTGCGGAAAGCTTTGCGGTTCGGGGATCCCTTGGCGGCCTCCCAGGTCTTGCCGCCCATCGGCACGCGCCACCACATGCACCAGCAACCGCCGCACGCCCCATTTTTGCCGAACAGCGTCTCGATGCGCGCCCAGTCGTTACGGCCGAGTGAGCGTGTGGTGATCATCACGTCTGGTTTGCGTGCGGCCATGTATTCGGCCCTGAAGCGTTCATCCTGTTGGGACAGTTTCATTGTGGAGCGCGCCGCATTGGATTAAAACGGCAGCGCAGGATGCGCTGGGGTCGCGTGGGGCGAGGGCGTCATCGAACGAGGACGATATGCGCTACCGGATGAAAGGATTTGTCGTTGCCGTGCGCTGCGTGCTGTTGGGCGCGGTAGTCGTCGTGGCCGGCTGTGGTGGTGGAGGTGGCGGGGGAGGTGGCAACGTCCGTCCCGATCCGCCGCCTGCAGCAGCGCCGCCACCGCCGCCAGCCCCCGTGGTGTCCGCGCCCAATCCCGCCTACAGCCAGCATCTGGCCCTCACCAATACCACTGCGGCGCACCAGGCCGGATTCACTGGCCAGGGCGTTCGCATCGGCGTGCTCGACAGCGGCGTGATGCGCAACCACCCGGCCCTGGCGCCGCGCGTGGTGGCCAATCTCAACTACGTCAGTTCTCCGCCCAACAACCTGGCCGTCGACGACGTCGTCGGACATGGCACGGCGGTGTCGCAGATCATGGCCGGCACGCCGTTCGGCCAGTGGCCAGGTGGCATCGCGCCGGGAGCGCAGATCATTTCCGCGCGCATCATTTCCGACAAGGAACCCACGGACGACGGATCCGGCCAAGGCAATGCAGTCGATGGCCCACTCGGGTTGAAGGCGATCCACCAGGACCTGATCAACCGCGGCGCGCGCATCATGAACAACTCCTGGGGCGGTGTGTACTGGACCGATCCGGCGGCGACGGCGGCGATCGCGGACGAATACCGTCCTTTCATCCAGAGCAATGGTGGGCTGGTGGTATTCGCCAACGGCAACGAATCGCGGGCCAATCCTTCCAGTCTCGCGGCGCTGCCGAGCCAGCCCGGTGTCGCCGGCAGCCTTCCGGCGGCGGACCTGCAGCGTGGCTGGCTGGCGGTGGCGGCATTGGACTCGACCCAACTGGCCAGCTATTCCAACGCCTGCGGCGTGGCGATGCGCTACTGCCTGGCAGCGCCCGGCACGGTCGTCGTCACCGGCACCAACGACAGCCCGACCAGTCCGACTTATTGGCAATGGCGCGGCACCTCGCTGGCCGCACCGCAGGTCGCGGGCGCGGCGGCGCTGGTGTGGCAGGCGTTTCCGTTCTTCAGCAACGACAGCGTACGGCAGACGTTGCTTGGTACCGCCACGGATCTGGGCGCTTCGGGCATTGACCCGGTATTCGGCAATGGTGCGCTGAATGTCGGCGCGGCCGTTCGTGGTCCGCAGCGATTGGACTTCGGCGACTTCGCGGTCAACTTCGATGCCGGCACGGTGACGTTCGGCAATGACCTGCAAGGTCCCGGGGCGCTGGTCAAAGGAGGCACGGGAACGCTGGTGCTGCAACGGCCTGCATTCCACGGATCGACCCGCATCAACGGTGGTGTCGTACGCGCGAACCAGTTGGGTGGCCAGGTCACGATCGGTCCGCAGGGCACGTTGCAACTGGGGGCGCAGGCACAGGGCATCGAGAACCAGGGTCGATTCGTCGCCACGGGCGACGCGGTCGAGTTGCAGGGCGCTTACCACCAGACGGCCGGCGCCAAGTTCGCCTACACCGTCGGCAGTCCCGTGCGCATCCTTGGCGCGGTACGCATCGACGGCGGCGACGTGCACGTGATGGGCGTGAAGCCGGGCTATGTCTGGCAGACGCGCGAGAACGTGCTGTTCGCCATGGCCGGCATGTCGGGTCGTTTCGACGGTCTGACGACCGAGCCGGGGGTGTTCCTCACGGCCACGTTGAACTACGACCCGCTGGTCGTCTGGTTGAACATCTCGCGCCTGGACGTCACTGCGGCGGCGCAGAGCATGGCCCTGTCAGCCATGTCGATATCGAGCGCACAACGGGTCGAGGGCGCCTTCGATCAGATCGACAACAGCACCGGCACCGCGCCGCCCGTGGACGAGGACTTCCGCACCGGCGCGGGCGCGATCCAGCAGGCACCTACCGCGGCTGCCGCCGAAAAGACGCTGGCCAGCCTGTCCGGCGAGTTGCATGCCACCGACAGCGCGTTCGCGATGATGACCATCGAAGGCAACCGGCGCGCGCTGGAATCGCGCGTGGACACGCTGCTTGCCACGCCCGCGAGCGGCTCATGGGCCGACGACCTCGAGGCGCAACGGGCGATGGGGCATTTCGATGTCGACGCCGACGGCTGGATGCTCGGACACGACCTCCGTTACAACGACCGCCTGACCTTCGGCGCTGCGGTGTCCGAAACGCAGGGCTACGCCTGGCACGACGAGCGCTTCGACCGCGAGCGCAATCGCCAGGTCGAAGGGCAGCTCTATGCCGCCTACGACCTCGGACGTGGCTATCTGTTGGGCAGTCTGGCGCTGGGTCGCATACAGCGCTGGACGCAGCGCGAGATCCTGCTCGGTGCGCAGGATTTCCGCGTCAGCGCCGACTATTCGCAGCGCTATGCCACGTTCGGCTTGCAGGCCGGTCTGCCGCTTCGTTTCGGCGGGGCGCGCGTGACGCCGTATGCCGGCGTGCAGCAACTGCAACTGGATCGCGACGGTTTCCGCGAGGACGGCGCGGTCGGCTTCGGTCTGAGCGCCGCCGATTCGTCGATGAGTGCGACCCAGGCGCTGCTGGGCGCGCGTCTCACCCACGACTGGCGCGCGGGGCGCTGGCTATGGACGCTGCAGGGACGCGCCGAATGGCAGCACCTGCTGTCGCAGTCGGGCGGCGATATCGATGCGCGTTTCACCGCGCTGGATGTGTGGTCGCCAATACTGGGCGACACGCTCGACACGAATGTCGGCGTGTTCGGCCTGGGGCTGGAGGCGCGCTTCGGTCGCGCCAGCAGCTTGCGGTTCGACCTGGACAGTCGCCACGACAGCGGCCAGGCGTACTCGAGCGCAACGGCGACTTGGTCGGTGGGGTTCTAACGCGGGCAGGAAGCCACGGCTCCCTCAGGGCCTGATGCCGGCGCAGTGGCCGGCATCGGGAAGCACTGCGCCAGCTCAGCTCCTGCCGTCGAACAATTCCCGTCCGATCAGCATCCGCCGGATTTCATTGGTGCCTGCACCGATCGCGTAGAGCTTGGCATCGCGCAGGATGCGGCCGGTCGGGAACTCGTTGATGTAGCCATTGCCGCCCAGCGCCTGGATGCCTTCCAGCGCGACCTGCACGGCGGCGTCGGAGGCATGCAGCAGGCACGCCGCCGCGTCGATGCGCGACTTGTGGCCGGCGTCGAAGTCGCGTCCGACCTGGTAGGCGAATGCGCGGCTGGACTGCAGCGCGGTGTACATGTCGGCGATCTTGCCCTGCATCAGCCCGAAGGTGCCGATGGCCCGGTCGAACTGCTTGCGCTCGCGCACATAGGGCAGGGCGATGTCGAGCGCGGCCTGCATCAGGCCCAGCGGCCCGCCGGTGAGCACCAGGCGCTCGGTGTTGAGGCCGCTCATCAGCACCTTGACGCCGTGGTTGACCTGGCCGAGCACGTTCTGCGCCGGGATCTCGCAGTTCTCGAACACCAGTTCGCAGGTGTTGGAGCCGCGCATGCCGAACTTGTCGAGCTTCTGCGCGGTCGAGAAACCCTTCATCCCCTTCTCGACGATGAAGGCGGTCATGCACTTGCTGCCCGATTCCTTGCCGGCCGTGCGCATGTAGACGATGAGCACGTCGGCCTCGGGGCCGTTGGTGATCCACATCTTGCTGCCGTTGGCGACCCACACGCCGTCGCGAAGTTCGGCGCGGCAGCTCATCGAGCCCACCACGTCGCTGCCCGCGCCCGGTTCGCTCATCGCCAGCGCACCCTTCCACTCGCCGCTGCACAGCTTGGGCAGGTATTGGCTGCGCTGCGCCTCGTTGCCATTGGCGTAGAGGTTGGACACGCACAGGTTCGAATGCGCGCCGTAGCTCAGGCCGACCGAACCCGAAGCGCGGGAGATCTCCTCCATCGCCACCAGGTGGGCCAGGTAGCCCAGGTCGCTGCCGCCGTATTCGCCCGGCACGGTCATGCCCAGCAGGCCCATCTCGCCCAGCTTCGGCCACAGGTCCTGCGGGAACCAGTTGTCGTGGTCGATCTGCGCGGCGCGCGGCGCGATTTCGGCGTCGGCGAATCGGCGCACGGCGTCGCGCAGGGCGTCGATTTCTTCACCGAGGGGGAACGGACGCATGGGGCTGCCTTTGTGGGACTGAAGCGGTTCGGGAAAGCGGCGAAGTCGCAGGCGTGATGGCCTACGTGATCGCCGATGTACGGATTCTATCGGTTACGCCTGTGCGGCCCGTGTGCAGTGCAAAAAAACGCCCGGGCGAGCCGGGCGTTTTTTCAATGCTGGCGCGAATCGCAAGCGGCTCAGTGGCCGCCGCGGATGCGGCCCTGGAAGCGCGGAGCGGCGCGACCCAGCGGCAGCTTCAGCTTGCCGATCGCGCTGATGCGCTCCTCGGCCAGGCGGTCGGCGGCGCGGTAGGTCGGGATCGCGTCACGCTCGGCGATCTCGAAAATGCGGCCGAGGTTGTGGTAGATCGTGCGCATCATGCGCATGGCGCGCTCGCGGTTGTAGCCGTCCAGCTCCAGCGCCACGTTCATCACGCCGCCGGCGTTGACCGCGTAGTCCGGTGCGTAAAGGATGCCGCGCTTCTGCACTTCGTCGCCGATGGCGTTGTTGGCCAGCTGGTTGTTGGCCGCGCCGCAGATGACCTTGGCCTTCAGGCGGGGCAGGGTCTGCTCGTTGACGGTGCCGCCCAGCGCGCACGGCGAGTACACGTCGGCGGGGACGTCGTAGATCTCGTCCAGGCCCACGGCTTCGGCGCCGTACTCGGACACGGCCTTGTCGACCAGGCCCTTGTTGATGTCGGTGACGAACATCTTCGCGCCGCGCTCCTTGAGCAGCTTCACGAACTCCATGCCGACATGGCCCAGGCCCTGCACGGCGTAGGAATACTTGCCGACTTCCTCGTCGCCGAAACGCTTGTTGAGCGTGGCCATCAGGCCCTGCAGCGTGCCGTAGGCGGTGAACGGCGACGGGTCGCCCGAACCGCCGTGGACCTGGTGCACGCCGGTGACGTACTCGGTCTCGCGGTAGACGTATTCCATGTCGTTGACGTCGATGCCGACGTCCTCGGCGGTGATGTAGCGGCCGCCCAGCGCCTCGACGAACTGGCCGAACGCGCGGAACAGCGCCTCGGACTTGTCGACGGCCGGATCGCCGATGATCACGGCCTTGCCGCCACCGATGTTGAGGCCGGCGACCGCGTTCTTGTAGGTCATGCCGCGCGACAGGCGCAGCACGTCATTGAGAGCATCCTGCTCGGTCTTGTACGGCCACATGCGGGTGCCGCCAAGCGCCGGACCGAGCACGGTGTTGTGGATCGCGATGATGGCCTTCAGGCCCGCGTCCTTGTTGTGGCAAAAGACCACCTGCTCGTGACCGAAGGTGTCGAGGGTTTCGAAAATCATCGGATGCTCCGCCTGGACGTCGGTGTTGCGCTTCAGCGCCCGACGCCCGCTTTGTCTAGTAAGTCGTTGAATCTTTGAGGATTCGCCTATGCAGCGGGTAATACCCGGCCGCCGCAGGGGCGACAGTCTAAAGCAAACAGGGGATACGGCTAAGTATGCGTCTGGCCGTTTCTGGCGGCCGGGCCTGTTCAGCCCCTTGGCGTTGGGCTGGCGTTGCCAAAGGAGGCAGGCAGGATCGGCCGCGGGGCGTCAGTAGTAGCGGTAGCGTCGCTCGCGCAGCCACAGGGTGGCCAGCCATTTCTCGCCGTGCAGCACGGGCAGGCCGGCGTGCAGGGAATCCGGGTCCGGGCGCCCGTCCGGGAACAGGTTGTCGAAGATCACCGCGCGTCCCGGCTGCGGCGAGATCTGCGCCCCGGCGATCGGGAATTCCGTTTCGCCGCCGGCCTCGACGTGATTGAGGTACACGCAGATCGTGCGCAGGCGGTTCCCCGCTTCGGGACGGTCGTGCTCGATCGAGCTGGGCGGACGGTAGTCGCGATGCGGGCGGTATTCCTGGCCGGGCTCGTAGCGCAGCACGGTCAGGTGCTCGGCCTGCAGGAGGCCGACACGCGCCGCCGTGCACATGCGCAACTGCACCAGCCGCAGCGCCAGGTCCTCGACGATCGGGTCGAAGGAGGCATCGCTGCTGGTGCGGATTTCCAGCGAAAGCGGCAAGCCGGTCTCCGGATCGACCGTGCGCGAGCGCACCAGGCGTGGGCCCGAGGTCGCGACCAGCAAGCGGCATTCGTCCGCGGAAAGCAGGCCGTCCACCTGCGCGATGCGCGGCCCGGCAGACAGCAGCTGCACCGTCACCGGCTGCAGCACTTCTTCCAGCGCCAGCGTGTTCGATGGCCCGGATTCGGCTTGGGCCGGAGCCATCGGCACCGTGATCTCCGGCAGGCGGGCGACGCCCAGCGGCGCCAGTTGCGCCCAGAGTTCTTCGGCGGCCTCGGGTTGTGCGATGCAGCCTTCGCCACGCATCAGGCGCTCGGCAAGCAATTGCGCGGCAACGACATCGCCGGCATGGGTGGCGCGCTCCAGCAGTTGCAGGCACAGGGTCTGGTTGTGTTCGCCCGGCTTGCGGCCGAAGTGGATGGCCGCGGCGCGAAGCGCGGGCGGATAGTTGGCGTTCACCGCGGCAAGCAGGCGCTCGTTGGTACGGCCCTCGCGCGGGAACGAGGCATTGCCGACCGCCATCAGTGCCAGGAAATACCCCGCGATCGGGCTGCCTGCCGCCTCGGCGCGCACCAGCCACTCGGCCGCGCGTGGTACGTCGACCTCGGTGCCGATGCCGAACATCAGCATCCGCGCCGTCTCGATCTGTGCGTTGGCATGCCCGGCCTGCGCCGCGCGACGGTGCAGATCGAACGCCTCGGCCACTTCCTGGCGCGTGACCAGCGCGGTGGCCAATTGGTACAGGGCCTGCGGCGTGCCGCGATCGGCTTCCAGGCGCAGGCGGGTCAGGGTGGTGTCTTCAACGATCGGGGCCATGTCACGGGAGCCTAACCGAGCCGGCGCGGCGTTCACAGTCCACCCCGGGCGTTGCCAGCGCCGCGAATCGATGCTGGCGCGTACGGTGTGTCCTACTGGCGCCCGAAAGGGAAGCGAGGAGATGAGGCGGCCCCACGGCGTTACAATCCGCATTCGATTGTTTTCGTATTGAGCGCGTCATGAGCACTCCTGCCACCTCCCTCCCCGAAGCCGCTGTCGAGACCTCCCCGCTGCGCTTCGTCACCGCCGCCAGCCTGTTCGACGGCCACGATGCGGCCATCAACATCATGCGCCGGCTGATCCAGGGGCAGGGCGCCGAGGTCATCCACCTCGGCCATAACCGCTCGGTCGAGGACGTGGTCCGCGCCGCATTGCAGGAAGACGCCGACGCCATCGCGCTGTCGTCCTACCAGGGCGGCCATGTCGAGTACTTCAAGTACATGGTCGACATGCTGAAAGAGCGCGGCGCCTCCCACATCCGCGTGTTCGGCGGCGGTGGCGGCACCATCACGCCCGAGGAAATCCGCGAGTTGCAGGCCTACGGCGTGGAGCGCATCTACCACCCCAACGACGGCATGCACATGGGCCTGGTGGCGATGATCGAGGACGTGGTGCGCCGCGCCGAGTCCGCGCGCCTGCCGGTCGACAAGCCGCACCAGGTCGACCTCGGCAACGAGATCGAGATCGGCCGCATGCTCAGCGCCATCGAAGAGAGCGCGCTGGAAGAGTCCGAACTCGCCCATCTGCGCAAAGAGTGGCAGCTGGCCGGCGGCAAGACCCCGGTCATCGGCATCACCGGCACCGGCGGCGCCGGCAAGTCGTCGGTGACCGACGAACTGCTCAACCGCTTCATCGCCAGCTTCCCGGAGATGCGCATCGCCGTGATCTCCGTCGACCCGACCCGTCGCCGCACCGGCGGCGCGCTGCTGGGCGACCGCATCCGCATGAACACCCTGCGCTCCAAGCGCGTGTTCATGCGCTCGATGGCCACGCGCCGCCAGCACATGGCCACGAACGTCGTGCTGAAGGACTGCATCGGTTTCCTCAAGTCGCTGGGCTACGACCTGGTCATCGTCGAGACCGCCGGCATCGGCCAGAGCGACTCGGAGATTGTCGACCTGGTCGACTTCCCGATGTATGTCATGACCAGCGACTTCGGCGCGCCGAGCCAGCTGGAAAAGATCGACATGTTGGATTTTGCTGAGCTCGTAGTGCTCAACAAGTTCGACAAGCGCGGCGCCGAAGACGCGCTGCGCGACGTGCGCAAGCAGTGGAAGCGCAACCGCGTCGCGTTCCAGACCAAGGACGAGGACGTGCCGGTCTATCCGACCATCGCCAGCCAGTTCAACGACCCCGGCATCAGCTGGATGTTCGCCAACCTGTGCCGCCTGCTGCGCGAGAAGCTCTCGCTGCCGGAGCAGAAGTGGACGCCGGACCTCGACACCTCGCTGAAGGAGCCGCGCGCCACGGTGCTGATCCCCGGCGCCCGCGTGCGTTACCTCGCCGAGATCGCCGAGCAGGGCCGAGGCATCAATGCCAGGATCGAGACGCAGGCCGAGGTCGCCGACCGCGCGCAGAGCTACTGGCAGTCCCTGCACGACCTGGGCGACGACAAGCTGCCCAGGGCGCTCGACCTGTTCGCCGCCGAAGCGCTGACCGAAGGCGATGACCGCACGCTCAAGACCCTGCGCCAGCGCTACAACGACGCGATCCATTCGCTCACCTCCGAAGCCCTCAAGCTCCTGCGCGACTGGCCGGCCCGTCTGAAGTCGATCACCGACGAGGTCAACGAATATCAGGTCCGCGACAAGACCATCCGCGTCGAGAACTACCGCGAGTCGCTGAGCCACCAGAAGATCCCGAAGATCGCCGCGCCGACCTACAAGAGCTGGGGCGAGCTGCTGACCTTCCTGCAGAAGGAAAACCTCCCGGGCTACTACCCGTACACCGGCGGTGTCTACCCGTACCGCCGCACCGGCGAGGACCCGATCCGCATGTTCGCCGGCGAAGGCACGCCCGAGCGCACCAACCGCCGCTTCCACTACCTGTCGGTCGGCCAGCCGGCCGCGCGCCTGTCCACCGCCTTCGACAGCGTCACGCTGTACGGCGAAGACCCGGCCGTGCGCCCGGACATCTACGGCAAGATCGGAAACTCAGGCGTCAACATCGCCACGCTCGACGACATGAAGAAGCTGTACTCCGGCTTCGACCTGTGCGCGCCGAGCACTTCGGTGTCGATGACCATCAACGGCCCGGCGCCGATCATCCTGGCGATGTTCATGAACACCGCCATCGACCAGCAGGTCGAGAAGTACCTGCGCGCCGACCAGCACCGCTGGGACGAAGCGCACGACAAGATCGAAAAGATGTTCGAGGGCCGCAAGCGCCCCGAATACAGCGGCATGCTGCCCGAGACCAACGACGGCCTCGGCCTGGGCCTGCTGGGCGTGACCGGCGACCAGGTCGTCGACGCCGAGACCTACGAGAAGATCAAGACGCACACGCTCGCCACCGTGCGCGGCACCGTGCAGGCCGACATCCTGAAAGAGGACCAGGCCCAGAACACCTGCATCTTCAGCACCGAGTTCGCCCTGCGCATGATGGGCGACATCCAGCAGTACTTCGTCGACCGCAACGTCCGCAACTTCTATTCGGTGTCGATCTCCGGCTACCACATCGCCGAAGCCGGCGCGAACCCGATCAGCCAGCTCGCCTTCACCCTGAGCAACGGTTTCACCATCGTCGAGTACTACCTCGCGCGTGGCATGAAGATCGACGACTTCGCGCCCAACCTGTCGTTCTTCTTCAGCAACGGCATGGACCCGGAGTACACCGTCATCGGCCGCGTCGCCCGCCGCATCTGGGCCCGCGCGATGCGCGAGCGCTACGGCGCGTCCGCGCGCAGCCAGATGATGAAGTACCACATCCAGACCAGCGGCCGCTCCCTGCACGCGCAGGAGATCCAGTTCAACGACATCCGCACCACGCTGCAGGCCCTGTACGCGCTGTTCGACAACTGCAACAGCCTGCACACCAACGCCTACGACGAAGCCATCACCACGCCGACCGAAGAAAGCGTGCGCCGCGCCGTGGCGATCCAGATGATCATCAACAAGGAACTGGGCCTCAACTTCAACGAGAACCCCTGGCAGGGCAGCTTCATCGTCGACAAGCTCACCGACATCGTCGAAGAAGCCGTCTACAAGGAGTTCGAAGCCATCAGCGAGCGCGGCGGCGTGCTCGGCGCCATGGACACCATGTACCAGCGCGGCAAGATCCAGGAAGAGTCCCTGTACTACGAGCACAAGAAGCACGACGGAAGCCTGCCCCTGATCGGCGTCAATACCTTCCTGCCCAAGGACCACGGCGGCGACATCGTCACCGAGATCGAGCTGATCCGTTCGACCGAAGGGGAGAAGGGCCAGCAGATCGACAACGTCGCCGGCTACCAGGGCAACCGCAACGGCTACGCCGCCGAAGGCCTGAAGTCGCTACAGGCCACGGCCCGCGAGCGCCGCAACGTGTTCGCCAGTTTGATGGAGGCGGTGAAGACGCATAGCCTGGGGCAGATTAGTCATGCGCTTTACGACGTGGGTGGCGAGTATCGCCGCAACATGTAGAAAACAACTAGAAAAAAGCCCCGTTAGTTCGGGGCTTTAGTCTTAATGGCACGGGCTTGCCTCAAAGGATCAACTCCGCTTCTCCAGAATGGAGGCGGTCCTCAAACTTCTTATACTTCCCTGTAGTGACTGTTCCATTGGCAAGGCGAACTGAGACAATCTGATTGCGGCCGATCTTCGGCATTGCTCTCAAAAGGGGTTTTGGCGAGAGCGAAGGATCCAGTCGTCCGATCTGCACAAGAAGGTCATGCTTGAAAGTGCTTGGGGTGCAAGTTGGGGCACGCCCAACTATGGACGTGTATGGGTGACCTATTTCACGGCCAACCCTGCTCGAACGTGACCCATAGCCTCTGCTGGTCGCGATAGTTTGAAGAGCGACCGGACGCGCTTTGAATCGGCCTTCCCATAAGGTGCCGCAGTTCCGGACTCGACAACATTCGGCGAATTACGCCTTCGGCTAATGCGCCCTACGTGCTCGGTGAGGCGTGATCTTCGAG
Source organism: Lysobacter niastensis (assembly GCF_031457115.1). Lineage (GTDB taxonomy): Bacteria > Pseudomonadota > Gammaproteobacteria > Xanthomonadales > Xanthomonadaceae > Lysobacter_J > Lysobacter_J niastensis_A. Next base: position 393,763 of record NZ_JAVDVY010000003.1, on the reverse strand, counting down.
CCTCCCGAAGGCGAAAGCCACGTCATCCTTAGCGAGATCGCCCAAGAAGCGTTCCCTTCTCGCAAGAAGTCGTTTCCGGTACCGCGAGATACCCTTCCTGAATTGTCCGAGACTCGGCGCCGGGGTCCGTCGCGCCGAGGGCAGTTTGGCGGGCCATCAGTTCTCGGAACACCTGGTTGGAAGCAACGATCTCGTCTTCGGTCATGAAACGTTGGAGGACCTCGATTTCGTGTGGAACCAACCTTGCGTCAGGATCGTTACCCCCGCCGCCTTGGCGGGCAATCTGCTCGGCGACCATGAAGTAGGCGAGCGCCTTTGCCTTGTCCTTCTTCCCAACAGCTTGTTCCAAGAGCGCTGCGCGGTTCGGTGGGCGCTCGGGGGAGTACACACGAGCAAGCATGACATTGGCCTGGAAGCTTCCACTAGTTGCGGCCTCCTTCATCATTGGCAAGGCCTCCGACCGGAAGGCCTTTAGTTCATCGAGCAGTGCAAGAGTTTCGTTTGAGCGAAACGCACGGCCCGATGCATAGTGAAGGAGCGAGGGGAGATGCCCTGCCATCGCAGCACGCCTCCAATAGCGGACGCGTTCGGATGGCGAAGCCGTTGGCACGCCAACACAGTACTCGCCACGAAGCCGCGCCAACTCCGTGAATGTTGCAAGCGTGCCCTGTTTCGACGGGTTACTGGTATTGATCTGCTCGATGCGCTCGCGTGCCTCGCCGAGGCGCTTGGCGTCCTCCTCCGCCCCTGCACAGAAATCCAGATTCGTGGCGAGTTGGCAAGTTGCCCGCGCGTCTCCGTTCTGCGACCTCGCGATGAGCTGCGGATAGTCATCCTTGAGATACAGGCTATGTGGCAGCGGCGCGGAACCTGTGGGTGAGGTCGATGCCGCCGCATCCGCCGCTGCGCGCAGCTTGCCAGGCAGCGCGGACTTCGGCTGATTATCAGAATCATGTTTTGCGCAACTCAGCAAAGCGCAGGTCGCGAAAATCAATAAGAGTGAGGGCCTTCCCATGGTGTACTCCTCCTTTGGCGGCGAGTGCCTGGCTGACCTCGATCTTATTCAACTGCTGATGCAGCGCCGCCTCGTTACTCGACGACGCCAAACTGCGCAAATTGCTGCGGCTGTAAGCAGGGCTAGGCTCCATTTGCCTCAGGAGAGGCTATAGATGGAGAGCTAGGAATGGCAAAGATTCTGGTAACAGCAGGATGCGTGCTTCTTGGGCTTTTTGGGCTGTCGAATCCAGCTTGGGCGCTAACGAAGCAGTGTGAGCGATGCACGGAACAACAGATGGACAGCCTCGCGGGTAGTAGTCTTAGTCAATACCGCTACGGACCGCTCTACGTCGCAGATCTTCGCGGTGGCGTAGTGAGGAAGTACTACCGCATGAGCAATGAAGGCCCGAACTTCGACCCTGAGTACGACGTCCTTGAAGTATGGGCGCAGGAAGTTACACCAGAGGTCGGGGTATCAGGATACATGCAGCAGGCCGGCATCCTTGCACGTCAGCTCGTCGAACAGGTTGTCGTCAACCCCAATCGCCCAGATCTACCCTCAGACGCACAACAAGCGCTAAGCCGGACCGACATGGACGACGATATGGATGCTTACATCAAGTCCATGACTGACGCTGCTGCTCTGAATGGCGTAGTCGGTTGGCTTAACTCGTACTCGGCCGGTTTGTTTGATCCTAAGACGCTCTTGGTCACGATGGAGGTGATCTACCAAGACGGGAGCCGCGCGCTGTACCAGTACGACCCAAAGATCGAAAAGTACGTGAGGGTTCCCGATAGTTCCCGAGACGCCTCTGGCAACAAGATCCCCGAGACGAAGCAACAGGCTGTCGGCATTACCTTCTATTTCCCGAACTCGAATGCCGGCGATGAGCGGGCGTATGACGACTTTGTGGACATGTATTCGCGCCTGACCAACATGGGCGTTCCTATCATCAACATGAGCCCGGGGTCCGGCGCCACGCATGCCATCGTTTGCGTGGAAGGTTCCTGCATGGTCCAGGTGATCCAGTAGCGCAGCATGGCGGTGGTGGGAGAAATCTCGCCACCGCCCTTCTAATGGACGGGATGCGAATATGGGGTCAGGTTCACTTACCCACTTGGCGGTAAATGAGCCAGCCCTTTTTTGGCGACGGACCCACCGCGCCCATCGCCCATTCGATACCCGGATACAAATAGACCCGCCACCCGGTGGGTCTTCTGCTTTCCAACCCCCTCGATCCTTTGGCACACTCGACCTCGCTCCGATCGCCCCGTGCGATCAACACGCCACACGGAATGCGGCGGAGCAGGGAGCCGGCGTCGCCGGTCTTACACATGGATATGCAAAGGAGATTGCTGTGTCGCAAAACCTCGTTTCCCTGACTCTCACCCACGACCAGGTCACCGCCGCGCTGACGGCGCTCGACCAGGTCGAGGCCTCGTTGCCGGGCCTGATCTCGCTGCAGCCGGAAGACCGCAAGGGACTGGTCTTCATGGGGCCGCGTTCGGAGGCGTTCTGCCGGCAGACGGTGCGGGTGCTGGACCAGAACCGCCAGATCGTGCCGCCGAGCCTGGACCTGGGCGGTGCGCAGGCCGATCTCGTCGCCATCGACCAGTTGCGCCCGGTGCTGGAACGCCTGCAGCGGCTGCTGTCGCGGGTGGACGACACCGTCAACGCGCTGGGCAGCGACGTGATGGTCACCGCGCTGGAAGGCTACGGCCAACTCAAGCTCTCCGGCGCCGCGCATGGCCTGGACGAGCTGCGCAAGGAAGTCGGCGCCCGCTGGTCGCGCCAGCGCCGCAGCAACCCGGCCGAAACCCAGCCGGCCTGAGCCGTCGCGTCACGCTCCAGAACCGAAGGCCGCCTCCGGGCGGCCTTCTTCTTCATGGATGTCCCGTGCGACGGGGACCGGAAAGTGGTCGTGCACCACCGGAACACGGTCGTCCGCAACCGGGAAATGGTTGCGTGCAACCGGAAGCCGGTCATCTGCAGCCAAAAGATGGTCATGCCCAACCGGCAACCGGTCATCGGCAAACGGAAAGGGGTTGTGAGCAAGCGGAAACCGGGCATCGGCCACCGGGAAATGGTCGCCCGCAACCGGAAATCGGGCATCGACAACCGGAAATGCCCTGGAGAAGCATCCGCGGGCCTGCCCGGCTCCGGCCTGCAGGGTGACGTGGCCTCGGTTTCCTCGGGACAATAGGCATTCATCCGAGACTGTCGTGTTTCCATGCTCCCATTGCGCCTGGTACTGATTTCCCTGCTGATCGCAGCCAACACCGTGTTGCATGTGCTTCCACTGCTGTTGGTGGCGTTGGTGAAGGCGTTGCTGCCGTTCGACCGTGTGCGGCGGGCGAGCAATCCTCTGCTCACCGGGCTGGCGGAAAGCTGGATCGGGGTGAACACCTGGATGATGGACCGCTTCACCAGCATGCGCGTCGACGTGCAGGAGGACGCGGTGCTGCAGGTGGACGGCCACTATCTGGTGCTGGCCAATCACCAGAGCTGGGTGGATATCCTGGTATTGCAGAAGGTGTTCAACCGACGCATTCCGCTGCTGCGCTTTTTCCTGAAGCGGCAGCTGTTCTGGGTGCCGCTGCTGGGGCTGGCGTGGTGGGCGCTGGATTTCCCATTCATGGGCCGCTACACGCCCAAGCAGATCGCGCGTCGCCCGGAGCTGGCCCGGCGCGACACCGAAGCCACCCGCCGCGCCTGCGAAAAATTCCGTGCGATCCCGGTGGCGATCATGAATTTCGTCGAAGGCACACGCTTCACGCCGGGCAAGCACGCCACGCAGGGCGCGCCGTACCGACACCTGCTCAAGCCGAAGTCCGGCGGCGTGGCTTTCGTGCTGGACGCGATGGGTGAGGGCCTGCACGCGATCCTCGACGTGACCATCGCGTATCCCGGCGGGCGACCCTCGATGATGGACTTGCTGGCGGACCGCATCCCCGAAATCCGCGTGCACCTGCGCCAACGCTCGATCCCCGATGAGTTGCTGCGTGGCGACTACCAGAACGACCGCGCGTTCCGTGCCCGTTTCCAGCAGTGGATGAACCGGTTGTGGCAGGAGAAGGATGCGGACATGACCCGCCTGCTGGCGGACTGAAGGACCAAAACAGGGGTCAAGTGCAGGTACGCCTGCTGCGGTGCAGGTGTTTCCGCGCTAGGGCGAAGTAAGCCGGATGCGGCGTAACAGCGGGTCGTCCGCCCAGCGCGTTGTGGGTGTAACTGGACCAGCGATAGTCCCCGGGGCGGCCACCATGGCCGCACGGACGAGGTTGAGCTCGATGTAGTGAGGGCACCGCTTTGACGCCGAAGTGCGCGCATCAATTGGTCGGACCGTGCTTGGCCCGTTCGCTATGAAGCAGCGCTCGACTTGATGCGCCTGCGGAGCCATATATAACTGGCAACAATTACCACCGCCTGCACCACCATCAGCGGCGGAAAGAAGATATGCGTTGCGGTCCACGCCAGGCAGGCGACCAACGCGAACAACATCGCCTTGTGTCCAAAACGGCTGGCGACATACATGATCAGCACGAACAGCAGTTGGTAGAGCAGGACGGGCAGGGTCAGGATCATCGCGGGTACTCACTGGCCATTGCGGTGGAAGAGGGCGCTGCTGTTGCACTCGGCGCATTCGCGGTAGAAGGCGGCGCCTTCCTTGCGCAGGCGGGGGCTGTGTCCGGGTTGGCAGGTGAAGCGGATGGCAGTGTTGGCGGCGCAACTGCCGCACTTGAAGTAATAGCCGAACTTGCCGTGCAGGATCTCGCCGCTGCGGCCGCTGCAGGATTTGCACGCGGGTGCGGTGGGCGTGTTCTGCTTGCGCTGTACCGCGGTGGCAGGGGTGAACGTCGGCTCGATGCGGGTGCGATTGTGTACGGGCGGCGCCTCCTCGGGGGATGCTTTCCGCGAAAGCGGCCGATGCTGCGCCACTAATTGCCGAGCCACGAATTCCACGGTGTCGCGCGACACCATCTTGGCGGCGGTCTTGATCATCAACAGAAAACCTTCGTCGTCGATGTCCTTCCAGATCCGTGCCTTGAGTTGGTCGGCCTTGATCACGCGCGAGGTGTCGAAGTGTTTCGGTCGGTCGATGCGCGCATTGGACGCGACGAGAACGAGGGAGTGAAACGAGGGCGCGATGCGCAATCCTAGCCGCACTGGCCATTCGATCCGCTCGACGACATCGTGAAGCACGGCGATGTGCCGCTCGTTCTGCTGCAGGGGCGAGGGCATGCCCAGGTAGGTGCGCTTGTAGTTGTCGTAGCGCAGGAACTCGCCCTGTTCGGTGATCTTCAGGCCGGCGTGGAAATGCTTGGTCTCGAGCACATAGACGTCCAGCCAGCGGTTGATCAGCAGGTGGTCGATCTGTGCCACGCGCCCATTTTGTTCCAGTCGCAGGTCATGGACCACGGCCCAGTTTCGCGAGTTCGCGAAGTCGAAGTCGATCAGATAGGCCGATTCCGCTTCGCCCCTTAGGCCGGCTTGGCGAATCCGCAGTTCATCGGTGGCGCGCTTTGCTTCGAGGCCGTTTCCGGACGCGGTGCGCTCCAGTTCGCGAATGAAGGCCGAATGGTCATCGGCTTTTTTGATCAGCACGGTGGATCCCCCTTGGGTCGAGGATACCCTGTGGCGCGTCGTCACAGAATCTGAGAGCCCACCGCACCCATCGCTCATTCGGTACCCGGATACAAATAGACCCGCCGCCCGGCGGGTCTTTGCCGTCCGCATGGGCTGTGCGTCGTCGCCGTGCGAACTCGGCGTCGAGGTTTTCAGACAACCCGCGTACTGGCACTCAAGGTCTTCATGCCTGTTGCAGCTTATTGGTTGAATCACGTTTGAAAGCTAGCTGCGGCTGTGCTCTGCTTCCATCACGCCAGGAAGCCCAAGGAAGGATTGTGATTTTTCGCCTCGACGCTCGTCTGTGCCGCGCAGCCCTAGCTGCCGTGTTGTCACTTCCCCTCATTGCAGGATGCCAATCCGTAATGTCCAAGTCCGAATCCCATGCTTCGACGAAGCCGCCCAACGTGTTTCCGTTGACGTTCAGGGAGCACAACTTCAATGCCTACTGCTACGGCACCATCGGTTGCAGCGTGATCTACGCCAACCAACAGCAGAGCGCATGGAGTGGGCGGGATGAGGTGACGCCTCCCCCGGAGTCGCCGGACTACCGAGAGGAATGGCAGGGCACCCACGCTGGTATCCGCAACTTCCCGCCTCCGGCCGAGGTGCGCTGGCGTTCTCTGGACGGGGTGGCACATGAGGCGAAGGTCGACATCGGGGCGATCTTCAAGGACCAGCGGGTGCTGCACCGGGTGCCGGAGTCGGACTATGCGGAGCAATCCTTCGGAGGGAGTCCCGACATCATTTTGGAGGTCAATGATCGGACTATTAGCGTCTACATGAAGGCGTTTGTTGCAACCATTAATGAGCAGATTCCCGGAAACAGGTACAGCTATGGACGGGAAGATTTGATTATGGCGTGGAGTAGAACCTACTAACGACCAAGGATGGCAATAGCAATGGCCGAGAAGCACAAGAAGAATAAGGATGGTGTGCGAAGCGACGGCGTGTCGCACTACCCTGCCGACGCGCACGACCTGCAAAGCTACGCTCTCGCTGCGGAGGCGTTGGCGCGATTCCCAACGCCGGGGTTGATCCGCGCTGGAAATCCCCATGATCGTCTGTTCGTTGCGGCATTGGACGGTACGGGCAATGACGCAATCCACGACCCTGAGCATGCGACCAATGTCGCCAGTATCCACAAGCAACTTGAGAGGGCGAGGAATCCCCATATTAGAGCGGAGTACGTCGAGGGCCCAGGTACTCAGCATGGCGTCATCGATCGAGTATGGGACGGCGCGCGCGGCCATACGTACGATGAGCGAATCGAGAAGATGTACAAGCTGTTCATCGAGCAGGCTCGAACTTGGAAACTAGAAGATCCTGAAGCACAGATCAGCGTCGTCGACCTCGGTTTCAGCCGCGGCGCCGAACAGGCAGCTGGCTTCGCTCGGCTGGTACACGAGCGTGGCATACAGGATCCGTCCGGCGCGAAATACATCTACGACGCCCAAGGCCAGATCAAAAGCGTCGAGTACACCAAGCCTCCGTTCGTGGCCCCGGGCCAGGTGGCTCAAGTCGCTGCCTTGTTTGACCCGGTCGGTACCGGCGAGCCGGTGAACGAGAAGGATCGCCGGTTGCCGCCGTCGGTGATCTCCGGCTTCCAGATCATCGCCGAGGACGAGAGGCGCGGCCTGTTCAAGAGCAGTCACATCATCGATCCGGGCATGACGGCCGATGGTCGCTTCCTCGGAGTGGTGGTGGGCGGTAAGCATTCGGACATTGGCGGCAGTTACCACCGCGATGGCCTGGGCGTGCGCAGCGGCAATCTGGTGGTGAATTACCTCAACTCGCTCAGCGACAAGCCGTTCCTCGAACGGCGTCCGGAGCCGGACGATCCGCGCCTGAATGTGGTGCACCGTTCGGAGGAGGGCATGCTGTTGTACCGATGGGGGGACAAGGTTGACCGTCTTCAGCCGGAAGGCCACGTCGATCGACTGGTGCCGCGTGCCTGGGGCGGGCAGGTGGCCGACGCCTACAACGCCGAGCCGCGCGACGAGGTCTTGAGCCGGCGGTTCGAACACCGCGTTGTAGCTGCCGACCAGCCGCCGCCGCGGCTCGATCTGACAACGGCTCCACCCGTCAGCCAGATCGACGATCTGTTCGAACGCCTGCACCGGGCATGTGCGCGTCCAGATGATGCACTGTCGCGGCAGCAGACACATGAGATCGCGAACGAGTTTGCACGTTCGCCGTACGGACAGCAGATGCAACGGGAGATTCGCGAGTGCAGCCAACGGATGGACGCGCAGGAGCAGTGGGCGATGCAGCAGCGCCAGATGGTCGAACAGGCGGAGCAGATGGAAGCGCCGCAGCGTTCGCATGGCAGAAGCCTGTGAAGGGTTCCGGGATGAAGAAGCGGGTTGGAGTCGAGCGGCGATGAACCGGAATGTCGATGACGCGGGTAACGTGGAAACGCTCAAGCAGACCGTGGTGCAGGTGTCCACCATCGTCGAACGTCTGGAGGCCAGAAGCGCGCAGGCGGTGCAGCTGCTCGGGGGCGGTGTGGCCGTACTGGAGCAGGGTGCCCGTCGCCTGAACGAAGGTGGCGAGCGCTTCGCCGAAACGGCGTTGCAGGCCATTCGCGCCCAGGCGCACGAGGCAGTAGTGCAGGGAAGTGGTCGCGCGGTGGGTGAGCTCCAGCAGCAATTGCAGAGGAGTTCCGACACCGCGAAGTGGGCGGCCGATGCCCTTGCCGAACAACGCCGCTTGCTGACGGCGGCGCAGAGCACGCTGATCTGGAAAGGGTTGATCGCCCTGGGCATGGGTTCCATGCTCGCCGCGATGGGGTGCGGTTTTTATGCGTGGCGCACCCTGCGCGATGTGAGGGAGGCCGAGTTTCCGCGGGACATCCTGCGTGCCACGCAATCGGGGGTGCTGGTGCCCTGCGGCGACGGCGCGCTCTGCATCAAGGTGGGCGCCAAGCCCAAGCGTGCCGGAAAGGACGGCGAGTACGTGGTGTTGACGGAGTAACCCGGCGATTCGCAAGCGGCCGTGGCTAACGGTTCTGGCGTATTCGAACGAATGCCTTCGCGCCAGCAGGTGGCGTAGCCCGGATGAGCGAAGCGCGCCCGCGGCAACGCAGTGGCGTCCACCATCTTGGCAATCGCGAGCGACTTACACGGTAGGTCCCTTCGGCCAGGAGGGGCCACGCTCGCATGAATTGGCGTCTGACATACGAGCAGCGCGATCGCGACCCGGTTTTGCCGCGGGTGAACGTTCCTCTAAACCATCTTGTCCATACGCGCGTCTAAGCTCTCGGCGGACGTCGCCGTGCCGGCCTGCGCATCCCCGCGCCGTTCCCGTCCACCGAAGGAGAACCTCATGCCGCTCCACGCATCGCGCACCCTCGCCATGGCGCTGCTTGCCGGGCTGATGCTGGTCGGCGCCCCGGCCTTTCGGGTGCAGGCAGTCGAACCGGCGCCTGCCAAAGCGGACGACCCGCGTGTCGATCGGTTCCGTCAGCAGCTCGAAGCCGAGCGCGCGCGGCTGAAGATACCCGGCATGTCCGCCGCGATCCTCGAGGACGGGGACGTTCTGTGGACCGAGGGTTTCGGCTACGCCGACGTGGAGCACCGCGTGCCGGCCACGCCGGACACGCTCTATCAGATCGCCTCGGTCACCAAGACTTTCACCGCGATCCTCACGCTGCGGCTCGTCGAGCAGGGCAAGCTCGACCTCGACGCGCCCGTGTCGCGCTACGTGCCCGAGATCAAGGACGACCGTGTCCAGATCAGGCACCTGCTCAGCCACACGTCCGAAGGTACGCCCGGCGAGAAGTTCAACTACAACCCCGACCGCTTCGAGCACCTCAAGGCGATCCTCGAGCAGACGACCGGCAAGCCGCTGCGCCAGCAGTTCGTCGAGACCTTCCTCGATCCGCTGTCGATGGACGACAGCGTGCCCGGCCCCGACCTCGCCGACGATGCGGACAAGTGGCCGATGCTCGGCGAGGCCAACCTCGAGCGTTATCGCAAGGTGCTGGCACGATCCGCGCGGCCCTACACCTACTACGGCGATGGCGAGGTGGTGCTCACCACTTATCCGCCCGCGGACTTCTGGGCATCGGCGGGGCTGGTGTCGACCGTGCGCGACCTGTCGAAGTACGACGTCGCCATCGACCGTCACGCGCTGCTCGGCAAAGCGATGCTGACCCGCGCGTGGACGCCGGTCCGGTCGAGCACGGGCGAGCCCCTCCCGATGGGCCTGGGCTGGTACGCCACCGCCTACCGCGGCGAGCGCCTGGTCTGGCACTACGGCCACTGGGGCACCGGCTTCTCCGCGCTGTACCTGAAGATCCCCGCGCGCAAGCTCACGCTCATCCTGCTCGCCAACAGCGAAGCCCTGGCCGACCACCACTACAAGGTCGGCGAGGACGTCACGAACGATCTGTTCGCCTGCGACTTCATCAACACGTTCGTGCCGGAGGTGGCGGACCGCGGCGACAAGCACGATGCATCGCCGACGGTGGACGCCAAGCCGCAGGCGCCGGACAAGGGCGCGACCGCGTGGTCGACGGCGCCGTCGACCGATTGCGAGCGCACTTCGCGCCTGGCACTCGACAGGTGGATCGCCGACCGCCGCGCCAAGGCGCGCACCATCGTCCCGCTCGATCCCAAGCTCGCCGCCGCGTACGCCGGCCGTTATCAGTTCCCCAGCCGCATCGCCACCATCAGCCGCGAAGGCGACCGCCTGTTCCTGGACTTCCCCCAGGGCCAGCGCGCGGAGCTGTTCGCCCAATCGCCCACGCAACTGTTCGTGAAGATCCGGCCGTGGACGATGAACTTCGTGCGCGAGGGTGGACGGGTGGTGCGGATCGACATCGTGGAAAACGGCGAGACCGTGCCCACGCCGCGCATCGAATAGCAGGCGGAGGGCGGTACGGACGCGCGGGGCGCGATGAGCCAAGCGCATTGCCAGGCAGTCGGCAGGTCACTCGAACGATCCGGTCCGCACCTCGCCGTCGCGGACGTAGCGGGTGACCAGCACGCCGGTGGACGAGGTCTGCGACTCGTCTTGCCGGAACGCCGACGCCCGCGTGCGGTCGTCGAACAGGCGCTTGCCGCGGCCGAGCAGGACCGGGTAGATCAGCAGGCGCAACTCGTCGACCAGGTCCGTGGCCAGCAGCTGGTGCAGCAGGTCGCTGCTGCCCTGGGTCAGCAGGTCGGGGCCGTCGCCGCGCTTGAGCTCGCGCACCGCGGCGGCGATGTCCGGGCCCAGGGCACGGCTGTTCTGCCACGCGAGCGTGTCGGGATGGTGGGTGGCGACGTGCTTGGTGGCGCCGTTGAACGCGTCGGCGATGTACTGGTGCGGCGCACCCTCCGGCACGTGCGGCCAGTACGCAGCGAAGATGTCGTAGGTGCGGCGTCCGAGCACCAGATCGAACGGGCGCTTGAACGCTCCGCCCATCACGTCCACGCCTTCGTCGGCGTAGGGCCAGATCCAGCCGCCATAGGCGAAACCGCCGCTGGTGTCTTCCTCCGGGCCGCCGGGCGCCTGCATGACGCCGTCGAGGCTGGTCATTGCGGCAACGGTGAGCTTTCTCATGTCGGGACTCCTGTGTGGATCGCATTCGACAGGAAAGAACGCGCCCGGTCACCCGGGCGCGTTCGCGTTTCAACCGTTGGATCCTGCTGTCCGGATCAACCGCCCGGGTTGGCGGCCATCTCGGCGCGGTGGCCATCGACCTCGGATTGCGTCAGCTTGCCGTCGCCGTCCTTGTCGGCGGCCGAGAAGTGCTGGCTCAACATTTCGGTGGGCGCCAGTTCGTCCTTGGTGATGCCGCCATCCTTGTTCTTGTCCATGTCTGCGAAGCTCATGCCGCTGTCGACAGGCGCGGCGGATGCCGTCGTGGACGGCGCAGGCTCCGTTGCCGGCGGCGGGGTTTCCGTAGCCGGTGGCGGCGTTTCCGCTGCCGGGGCGGTCGCGGTCTCGGCCGGTGGCGTGGTGGTCGGGGTTTCCTCGGCCTTCTTGCAGGCGACGGCAAGCATGGCGGTCGCCAGGGCAACAACGAGTATCGGGAGCGTCTTCTGCGTCATGGCAGATCCTTGGGCACGGCCTGCCCGTTGTGGGACACCTGAACTTTGCAGATGGGCCGTAAAGGCGCAGTGCGGGCAGAGTGAATTTACTTGTGATTCAAGTGCCTGCCGGGGACAGGGTTCATGCCTGTGAACTCCGGACCGGTCCGTCGCGAGTCCTGTTGCCGTACGGCACCTGCAAGCTTCACGCCATCTGAATATCCCTGTGACAGCATCCGCCGGCCGGGCCTGTTCGCGAGCTGTGTCCCCTGCCGCGCGGACGACGGGTCCTGCAAATCCGACTCAATCCGACTGGAGATTTGCAGATGCGCAAGTTCGCTTCCTGGGCCCAGCGCGGCCTGATCGTGCTCTCGCCCCTCTCGCTCGCCTTCGCCATGGCCGCGTCCGCAGCGGGGCCGTCAGACACGATGTCGCCCTCGCTCCGTGCGGCGATGCAGAGTGACCTCGGCCTGACCTCGGCCCAGCTCTCCCAGTACCTCAAGATCGAACGCCTCGCGGCTCTGCAGGAGAAGCAACTGGCCAAGGCGCAGGGGCGCAACTTCGCCGGCAGCTGGATCGAGCGCCAGTCGAATGGCACCTTCCGGCTGGTCGTCGCGAGCACCTCGATCCGCCCGCAGAAAGGCGCCACCGACATCGAGATCCGCAGCGCGCGCCACAGCCTGGCTGAGCTCGATGCATCCAAGGCCCGGCTCGATGCCGTGCTGTCGCGCGGCGGCAAGGTGCCCAACGGCGTGTACGGCTGGTACGTGGACCTGCCCAGCAACAGCGTCGTGGTCAGCGTCGGCAAGGGCGCGCAGCAGGCCGGCATCGACTTCGCCGCCGTCAGCGGCGTGGATGTCCAGAGCGTGCGGCTGGAAACGGCGGACGAACAGCCGACCCTGCGCACCGACCTGAAGGGCGGCTTCGGCTACCTGCGCAATCCCGGCGACGGCTATCTCTACGCCTGCTCGATCGGCTTCACGGTCACCCAGGGCAGCACCCCGGGCTTCGTCAGCGCCGGCCACTGCGGCACCGCCAACGAGCCGGTGTACTACGAACCCTCGCAGTGGACGCTGGGGCCGAGGATCGGCACGTTCGCCGCGTCCAACTTCCCGCAGCCGGGCCAGACCGGCAACGACTACTCCTGGGTCAGGGTCGACGCGGGCAACGCACTGCTGCCGACCGTCTATGGTTGGGGCAAGGGCGACGTCACGGTCAGGGGCAGCACGGAAGCCGCCGTCGGCGCCGCGATCTGCCGCTCCGGTCGTACCTCGGGCTGGCGTTGCGGCACGATCGAGGCCAAGAACCAGACCGTCAACTACAGCAGCGGCGAAACGATCCTCAACCTGACGCGCACCACCGCCTGTTCCGAAGGCGGCGACTCGGGCGGCTCGTTCATCACCGGCCCCGGCCAGGCCCAGGGCGTGCTGTCGGGCGGCAGCGGCACCTGCAAGGGCAAGCAGCCGAACAATCGCACCCGGAGCTTCTACCAGCCGCTCCTGCCGATCCTGTCGGCGTACAACCTGACGCTGCGCACCAGTCCCTGATCCGCTCGCGCCAGTGCAAACACGAACGCCCCGGCTTGCCGGGGCGTTTGTTTTGACAACCCTGATCGGGATCGAAGCGAACCAACGTCTCGGATTGGACCGCGTCGTGGCATCGAGCAACGATGCTGTGTGCCGTGCGTTCGACTGCGATCGCGGCCGCGATGCCGCCGTCGATATTGATCGATGGCACATTGGCGCACCCGGATGTCGGCGGATTAGAGTTGACCCGTTTGGAGCCGGACGAAGCCAGCCGAAGGGCAGGGCGTCTGCCGGCAGGCCCGCTCAATCAGGAACCGCCCAATGACCACCCGCCGTGACCTGCTCAAGTTCAGTGCCCTCGCCGCCGCAGCGGCCGCGCTGCCATCGATTGCCTTCGCGCACGACGCCAAGCCCGTGGCGCGCGCGGTCAAGCCGCTGAACATCCTCATCCTGGGCGGCACCGGCTTCACCGGCCCGTTCCAGGTGAACTACGCACTGGCGCGCGGGCACAAGGTGACGCTGTTCAATCGCGGCAAGCGACCGTCGCCGGAGTGGCCGGGTGAAGTGGAGCAGCTGTTCGGCGATCGCAACACGGGCGACCTCAAGGCACTGAAGGGGCGCAAGTGGGATGTGTGCATCGACAACCCCACCAGCCTGCCGTTCTGGGTGCGCGATGCCGGCAAGGTCCTGGCCGGCAACGTCGGGCAATACCTCTTCATCTCCACGATCTCGGTGTATGCCGACGGCAGCAAGCCCGGCATCAGCGAGGACGACGCGCTCGCGGTCTACAAAGGCAAGGACGCGATGGCCGAGACGCAGGAGTCGCTGCGCGCCGACATCGAAAACCTGTACGGCCCGCTCAAGGCGTTGAGCGAGGCCGAAGCGCGCAAGCAGTTCGGCGAGCGCGTGACGATCGTGCGCCCGGGTTACATCGTGGGCCCGCGCGACGAGACCGACCGCTTCACCTACTGGCCGCACCGCGTTGCCCAGGGCGGCGAAATGCTGGTGCCCGGCGATGGTGCCGATCCGGTGCAGGTCATCGACGGCCGCGACCTGGGTGAATGGATGATCCGGCTGGCGGAGGCGGGCACCCTTGGTGCATTCAACGCCGTCGGCCCGGAAAAGCCGCTGTTGATGGATGCGATGTTGCGGACCTGCCAGACCGTCACGGGCGGGAAGCCGACCTACACGCACGTCACCCCGGAATTCCTTGAAGAACAGAAAGTCCCCGAGCTGCCCATCTGGGTGTCGAGGAAGAGCGGCCCGTACGCCGGCTACGGAGCGGTCAGCAACGCGCGCGCGATCCAGGCCGGGCTCACCTACCGCCCGCTTGCGACCACCGTGACCGACCTGCTGGCGTGGTTCCGCAGCCAGCCGGCCGAGCGCCAGGCCCAGCTGCGCGCCGGCCTCACCCGCGAACAGGAAGCGGAACTGCTCAAGGCGTGGCATGCGCGCAAGGGCGCGTAGCCAGCCAGCGTAGCCCGGGTAAGCGAAGCGCACCCGGGGCCTTGCGCGAGGTGCGCGTTCTTTTGTGCTGCTTCGATCCCTTTTCGACCGCTCACTTCGCGCTGGCGCGTGGCAGTTGATCCAGGGTGCGGGTCGCGATCGCGTCGAGGTTGACCGAGCCCGCATCCTTCGCGCGCACGGAGCCGCGGTAGAGCGCCCGCCACAGCACGCGCAGGTCGGAGGGTTGGATCACCTCGATCATCAGACCGCCTTCGACCATGTCGACGGAATCCACCTTGATGGTGGGCGCGCCGTCGGTGCCCTGGACGACTATCTGTGAGCAACCGCCGCTGCGGCACTCCACCGCGGATGCGCTCGCGGTTTGCAGGCCGGTCTCGCGCACGCTGGTCTGCTGCACGTCTTGTACGCCCACGCGGTAGGCCACGGCGATGTCGGCCTGTCGAAGGTCGTCGATGCGCTGGTAGCCCTTGGCGCGTAACGCTTTGTCGAGCGATGCCTGCAAGTCCGCGCGCAGTTTCGGGTCCTGCACGCGCGGGTCGGATTCCGCCTTCAGGCGCGGCGGCATCGGCACCCAGGCATAGGTCGGGCCGGGCAGGGATACGGCGGGTTTGGATACCTCCACTTGCGCCGCGGGCGCATTGCGCGTTTGCGCGCGCGCAGGCCACAGGGCAGCGGCGGACAGCGCTGTGCAGCAGGCCATCGCAAGACCGAGTGTTCTCATCGTCGTCATGGTGTTCTTCCCCTGGCGGAGGGCGCTACTTTGGGTCTGGCTGCATCATGGCCGCGTGATGCGCGCGCAGTCCTTCAGAGGGGGGCTGAGTACCGCGGGATAAGAGGGGCAGGTCATTTGTCGCCACCGGATGGATGGACCTGATCCCCATGTTGCGCCAGCCGCCTGGCCATTTCTTCGCGCATCAGGAACTTCTGTGCCTTGCCGGTGATGGTCATCGGAAAGGCATCCACGAATTCGATGTAGCGCGGGATCTTGTAGTGCGCGATGCGGCCCTGGCAGAACGCGCGCAGGTCGTCGTCGGTACATTGGGAACCATCGGACAGGCGCACCCAGGCGCAGACTTCCTCGCCGAATATCTCGTCCGGCACGCCGAACACCTGCACCTCGGCCACGGCGGGGTGGGTGAACAGGAATTCCTCGATTTCGCGCGGATACACGTTTTCGCCGCCGCGGATCAGCATGTCCTTGAGGCGGCCGACGATGCGGCAATAACCGTCGGTATCTATCGTGGCCAGGTCGCCGGTGTGCATCCAGCCGTCCACCAGCACCTCGGCGGTGCGTTTCGGATCGCCCCAGTAGCGGCGCATCACCGAATAGCCGCGCGTGAGCAGTTCACCGGTTTCGCCGCGCGGCACGGTGCGACCTTCCTGGTCGGCGATGCGCACTTCGAGGTGCGGATGAATGCGGCCGACCGAATCCACGCGGCGTTCGACGGGATCGTCCGGCGTGGTCTGGAAGCTGACCGGGCTGGTCTCGGTCATGCCGTAGGCGATAGTGACTTCACCCATGTGCATCTGCGCGGTGACCCGCTTCATCACTTCGATGGGGCAGGGCGCGCCGGCCATGATGCCGGTGCGCAGGGTCGAGAGGTCGAATTCGCCGAAGCGCGGATGCTCGAGCATGGCGATGAACATGGTCGGCACGCCGTGCAGTGCGGTGCAGCGTTCGGCCTGCACGGCCTGCAGCGTGAGCAGAGGGTCGAAGCCTTCGCCCGGCACGACCATGCAGGCACCGTGCGTCACGCAGGCCAGATTGCCGAGCACCATGCCGAAGCAGTGGTAGAACGGCACCGGGATGCACAGCCGGTCGCGTTCGTCCAGGCGCATGCATTCGCCGACGAACCAGCCGTTGTTGAGGATGTTGCGATGGGTGAGTGTCGCGCCCTTGGGCGAGCCGGTGGTGCCGGAGGTGAACTGGATGTTGATCGGATCGTGCGGGTCGATCCGTGCCTGCACGGCATCGACAAGAGCGAGCGCGTCGGCGTCGTCGCGGATGGGGATGTCGTCAAAACGCCGGCAGCCGGGCGCGGGTTCGTCGCCGAGCACGATCACGTGCCGCAGCGCGGGCAGTTTCGCCGCGCGTAGTTCGCCCGGCGCGCTGGCGTCGAGTTCGGGCGCGAGTTCGCGCAGCATGCGCAGGTAGTCCGACGTCTTGAACGCGCGCGCCAGAACCAGCGCCTTGCATTCCACCGCGTTGAGCGCGTACTCGAGTTCGTGGCTGCGGTAAGCAGGGTTGATGTTCACCAGGATCAGCCCGGCGCGTGCGGTGGCGAACTGCACCAACACCCATTCGGCGCGGTTGAGGGACCAGATGCCGATGCGATCGCCCGGCGCCAGCCCCAGCGCCAGCAGGCCGGCTGCGAGCCGCGTCACCTCGTCGTCGAATTCGCGCCACGTCAGCCGCACGCCTTGTGCCGGCACCACCAAGGCGGGGCGTTGCGGCCAGGTGGAGGCGATACGTCGCAGCATCGCGCCGATGGTTTCGTCCAGCAGTGGCTGCGAGGTGTCGCCGACGACGTGGCTGAGGGCGGGGTCAAGAGCCTGCATGGCGTTGCCTGTGCGACTAGCGTGCGGAGGCTAGCTTAGCGTTTCGCAACCGGCACCGAAAAAGGGTCAGGTTCATTGGGGTATAAACATGAATCTGATCCCGTTTCTTGCTGATGTGGAGGCGGCGGAGAAGGATCGCTGCGAAATCTGGTAACGACAGAGGCCCACTGGCATGACGATGCAACTGCGATGCCGCTGCGGAGCGGTGAGGGGCGAAATGGACACAGGCCGCGCCTACGCGCGGGCGACCTGCTACTGCAAGGACTGCCGTGCTTTTGCCCGTTACCTCGGGCAGCCGGGCGTGTTGGATGACAGAGGCGGCACCGACATCGTCGCGACGGCACCGGCTGCGGTGCGGTTCACCGCCGGCTCCGAGCACGTGGCCTGCATGTCGCTCAGTCCCAAAGGTCTGCTTCGCTGGTACGCGTCCTGTTGCCGCACGCCGCTGGGCAACACGCCACGAGATCCGAACGTGTTCTACGCTGGCATCGTGACGGCCTGCTTCGATGCAGCGCCGCTGGCGGTGGACGCGGCGTTTGGGCCTCGCGATCGCATCGTGCTCAACACCGGATCAGCGACCGCGGAAGTGCGTGCGACGCCGCTCGCCTTCCTGGCGGGCGGATGGCGCATCCTCGCCGGCCTCATCGGTGCTCGCCTGCGCCACGAGCGTACCTCGCCGTTCTTCGATGCCAGCGGCCGGCCATTGCGCGAGCCGGATGTGATCAGCCGCGAGCAACGTGCCGCGTTGGAGCGGGACGCGGCCTGACAGCGGCCTGAGACGGGCAGGGTTAGCGCCCATTTTTATCGGGCGGTTCAGCGCCGTGTCGCGAGCACGCCGTCCAGCGCGAGTTGGGCCTTGAAGCCGGCCTTCTCGAGTCGCTTGTGCACCTCGCGCGGGACATCGCGGCCGCTGGTGAGCTTGTTCGGGGTGCCGGTGTAGTGGAACAGGCGCCCGCCCGGGCGCAGGACGCGCGCCAGTTGATCGTAGAAGGCCTGCGAATACAGCTCGCCCGCGATGCCGAAACGCGGCGGGTCGTGGAGCACGGCATCGACTGAAGCATCGGCGATCTGCGCGATCGCCTCGGACACATCGGCATGGACGAGCTGCAGGCGGCCGCCAATGGCCGGCGCGTCGGGGTCGGGCGACCACGGGTTGAGCGTGCGCAGCCACAGCACGTCGGGGTTCTTCTCGAACGAGTCGATGCGGGCCACGCCTGCCTCGACACAGCACGCCGCGAAGTAACCCAGGCCGCCGCAGGTATCGAGGACCACCTTGCCGCGCGGCTCGACCAGCGCCACCTTGCGGCGCGCGTCGTCGATGGGCGACTCCTTCGAGGTGGGCAACATCTTGATGCCGTCGATCTCGAAGGTCGGCGCGCCCCATTCGCTGGGCACCAGCTTGATCAGCGAACCGGAGAAGCGCGATACCGGCGCGAACTCATCGCCGTCCCAGTAGTAGATCGTCCGGTCCTTCAGCTTCTGCGGGTACGGATAGCGCTCATCGCGCCATCGCCACGCGTCCGTTTCCAAAGTCGCCTCGCCGCGTGAGCGTCCCAGGTCCAGCGATCCGGTCCATGCGTCCGCACCAGCATCGCGCGCTGCCAGCAACGCCTGCGCGAGGTCGCGGGTGAGCAGGGGGCCTGAATAGTGCGACACGGCGGGTAATCTCCTTCCGAGAACAGTGGTCAGGTTGCGCTTTCGCGCGGTCCGGCCGCGCGAAGAAGTGGGGCGGGTTCATTCGCCAAGCCGAGATAGGCCTGGAACATCCGCGCCATTTCGGCGACGAAGCCCGCCAGACCGAGTGCCGGCGGCACGCGGTCGAACAGCACCGCCGTCTGCAGGGTCTGCAGCGTGCTGAAGAGGCCGAACGAGAGTGCGAGCCGCGGGTCGGGGTGACGGATCTCCGCCGCGCACTCCGAAAGCCATGCGTGCATCGCCCCGATGAGTTCGGCGCTGCGTGCCTCCATCGGCGCGCGGTCGTTGGACTGCCAGTGGCCGACCACGAGCGCGCGGATCAACCGCTGCCGCGCCTGCTGGCTCTGCGCGAATACTTCGAGCAATACGTGGATGCGCTGTGCAAGTCCCGCGTCGGACCAGCATGGCCGGGCCAGGAACTCGCGCAGCCGCTCGAACTGTTGATCCTGCACTCGTTCGAGCACCAGCGGGAGCAGCGAGTCCTTGCCTTGAAAGCGCTTGTAGATCGCGCCGATCGACACGTGCGCGTGGTCGGCGATGCGCTCCATGGTGATCTCGCTGCCGTCCGTGTTCGCAAGCAGCGCTTCCATCGCCGCGATGATGCGCTGCTGCGTGCGCAGGCTCCGGTCCTGCCGGACCGGGCGCAGCGGGGAAGGGGCGGGGTGCGTGGGCATCGGGGAGGCCGGACGGACGGTGCGCAAAAGGATAAGGCCGTTCGCTTTTCGCGCGTGCACGCTACAGGCACACCGGATACCTCCGAGGTCGCCATGTCGAGCCAACTGCTGATCGTCGTTTCCACGTTCCTGGCCGCGTTCTTCGGCTTGGGGGCCGTCGGCATCGCATATGCAGGCCCGTTCGCGGTCGGTGCCGGCCTGATCGCCATGGTCGCGACGCAACGCCGCCGCGGCCTGCCCTGGGCCTCGATCGGGCTGGGCGCCCCCGACGGCCCCGCGCGCCTGGCGTTGCAAGCTCTGATCGGCCTGCTGGCCGGTTGGAGCGCGGCGCTGGCCGCGACGCTGTTGGCCACGCGGGGTCTGGGCTGGGACCCCATCGACACCGCGCGGTTTGCCGACATCCAGGGCGACGAGGGCAGGTTGCTCGGCATGCTGGCGATCAGCTGGACGACGGCGGCGCTCGGCGAGGAAGTGCTGTTCCGTGGCTTCCTGCAGTCCCGGCTGCAGTCATTGTTCGGTGAGCGCCGCCATGCCGTCGTGCTCGCCGCGCTCGCGCAGGCGGTGCTGTTCGGTTTGGGGCATGCCTACCAGGGGGCGACCGGCATCCTCGTCAGTGGCGCGATCGGGCTCGCGTTTGGCCTGCTGATGCTGCGCTTCCGCACGGTGTGGCCGCTGGTGGTGGCGCATGGGTTGATCGACACGGTCAGCATGCTCGCGCTGTATGCCGGAGCGCGCCCCGGCTGAATGAAATGTCAGAAGCGGTATTCGACCGACACGCTCACGCTGCGCGCGTCGCGCTTGTCGTCGGACAGGTGGTATTCGTCGCCGACCGGGTCGTATACGGCCTGCGAATAGCGGTACTGGTTGAACATCAGGCCCACGTCCAGCAGCGGCAGGATCGTGGTGCCGACGCCGACGCCGTAGTACGTGCCGCCGTCGGTTTCCTTGGATGCGCGGTGCCCGGTGACCGGCGAGGTGTCCAGGTAATGATCGACGTAGGTGTCCTCCAGCTTCCGTTCCAGGCCTACGTAGCCGGCCCGGCCGATGAAGTACACCGGCAGCACCGGCGGTTTGATCCGCGCGTTGGCACCGATGAAGGCGTAGCGCCAGGACAGCGTGTAGGCATGGTCCACATGGCCGCCGGTGTAATCGCTGCGGCTCTGGTCTTCCAGGTCGTCGAGCTTGCCCAGGCCCGTTTCCAGCCCGACCTGCGCCATGCCGATGCCCCAGCGGTAGCCGGCGCCGGCCTGGACGAAATTGGTCTGTTCGTCGTCGAAGCTGTTGCTGTCGAGTTCGATCTGGCCAAGCTGGCCGTTGATGAAGAAATCGCCGGCCGAGGCCGCGGGGGCGGCGGCGAGGCAGGCGGCGAACAATGCCGCGCATCCAAAATTGCGCATGTTTTTTCTGTTTCCGATGGGGAGAAGGCGCGATCGCCGTGGCGGCAACGCGGAGCCGCATAGGTTAACCCGCGGCGTCAGCCCGCCCTATGGACCGCCGTCGCAGGTTCCATGGTCCACGGGTTCAAAACCGGGGGCAGAGCACGTTTTCGCCTGCATCATCCGCAGGACGCCGCCGGGTTCGCGCGGCGCCCAGTGGTTGGTCATCAGCTAAGGGTTGGACCGCGTCATGGCTTCGAGCAACGACTGATGCGCCGTGAGTTCGAGACCCTTGAGGATGTCCGCACGATCATCGGGCCGCTCGTTCTGGCCGAGCTTGAATTTGGCCTTGGTCGAAATCACGCGCGCCCGGAATGCGACAACCGCCTGCGCGAGCATTTCATAGCGCGACCCCATGTCAGCCACCGACCAGGCGTTGGGGCGGCCACGTTCCATATGGTCCACCAATTGGGTCAGGGCGGTCTGCGTGGCCTCGGCGCGGTCGTCGAACTCGACGTCGACCTCGAAATGCACGGTTTCGTAATTCCAGGTCGGCGCCTGGGTGCGATCGGCAAGCCACGACGGCGAGATGTATCCATGCGACCCCAGGAACACGACGAGTGCCCGCGGCTCCCTACGCAGCAGCTCCGTGTGGGGACTGATGCGCGCAATGTGGCCCAGCAGCGTGATCGCACCGTCCTCGTCGCGTTCCAGCAACAGAGGCAGTGGGGTCGCGATGGGCGCGCCGGCGGCTGAGCTGATCATCAGCGCGAAGGGGTGGGCGGCAATCAGTCGATCGATGTCGGCTGGGGAATTGGGCGCGAAGGCAGGATGGGTCATCATCCGACGATCTTACGATGCGGCGTAGTCGGGGACGCGCGCGCGTCCCAATACGAACGAGGCGCCGGACCCGTTCGCCACTGCCGGTCGGGAGAGCGAGTCCGCGTCTTTCTGCCCGTCAATCCCGATCCGGCGCGCCCAGCGGGAAATACGGACGGTAGGGCCGTGCTTCGTCGACCGCGCGCTTGAACGAAGGGCGCGCGAGCAACCGCTCGCGATACGCGCGGACGCGGGCGAAACGGGCATCGATCGGGTGCGTCCAGTCGGCGTAAAAAAGGAACGGCGCCGCGCCGCAGTCGGCCAGGGTGAAGGCCGCGCCGACGGCCCATTCGCGCGTGGCCATGCGCTCATCCAGCCAGGCGTAGGCGGTCTCGAGCATCGCGCGGGCCTCCTTGACGCCGTGCGGGTCGCGGTCGGCTTCCTGACGCAGGCGGTCGAGGACCACCTTCTGCTGCGGGGTGGAGATGTAGTTGTCGAAGAAGCGGTCGAGCATTCGCACTTCGAGCGCGGTGTCGTCATCGTCCGGGATCAGTTTCACCTGGCCGGGGTAGTGCAGGTGGAGGTATTCGATGACACTGGTTGCTTCGATCACCGTGCGATCGCCGTCGACCAGCACGGGGAAGCGACGCATCGGCCACAACGCCGCAAGCTCGGCACTGGCTTGCGCGTCCTCCAGATTGCGGTAGTCGAACGCAATCTGGTTTTCGTACAGCGCGATCAGCGCCTTCTGGCTGTACGAGGAAAACGGGTGGGCGTACAGGCGGGGACGGGCAACGGGCATGCGGAACTCTCCTGGGGTTTGCCTGTATGACGATTGGACAGGCCGCGATTCGACAGCTCCTGGGAGCGGAGTGCGGCAGCGCTGGCGTCTACCCGGCTTCACTCGCCGACGTCGGCCGCGCCTCGATCACTCGCCGTGGCCAGGCGAAATAGGTCCTCCACGCATACCCCCACGGCACTACAGCCGCCAGCAGCGGCAGCGCGAGAAACGAGCCGGCGACCTCGCCGGTGGGCGTACCCCACAGCGTGCCGGCCTGCCATAGCGGATACGCCACGAACGCGAGCCAGATCGCCTTGTAGCCGATCGTGAAGAACATCAGCGGCAGCCAGCGCAGGGGATGGAGCAGCCCGAACAGCGCGAGCGCGGGGTAGGTGGCCCACACCGCGAACGCGATCGCGCGCACCGGATCCCACGGACCTTCGTGCGTCAGCAGCACGCGCCATGCGAACGACGCGACGAACACCAGCATCAGGAAGAAGAACAGTCGCAGGCCCCATATCTGGACGGGGCGGACGCCGTCGTGGCGCGGGTCGGGAGCAAGGAACTGGACGACCGGGCGGACGAGCATGGCATCACTCCTCGGAAGGCAGCGTGGGATCGAAGGCGAGCAGGTCGCCGGGCTGGCACTCCAGCACCGCGCAGATAGCCTCCAGCGTGGAAAAGCGGATCGCCTTCGCCTTGCCGGTCTTCAGGATCGACAGGTTGGCGAGGGTGATGTCGATGCGCGCGGCGAGCTCGGTGAGCGTCATGCGACGCGCGTGCAGCTGTTCGTCGAGGCGGACGACAATGGCCATGTCACAGTGCCTCCATGTCACACCGTTCCTTCGAGGTCGGCGCGCATGCGGGCACCGTGTGCGAACACGCCGGACAGCACGAACAGCATCAGCACCGCGAGCCACGGCGCGAACGAGAAACCGCCCAGCCGCCCCGGCTCCCACACCGCCGCCGCGATCGCAACGACGACCAGCCGCAGCACTTCGAGCGCCAGCACGCTCCACGCGATCGCATCCAGACGCCGCGCGTTCTCGACGATGAAGGGGTCGCCGCCGCGCACCGTGTCGACGATTGCCAGCAGCCGACGCAGGATCGTGTGCACGATCGCCGCGCCGATGAGGCCGACGACGACGATGGCGCGCAGCCCGAGCGGCACCAGCGGGTACTTCGACAGGTCGAAGCCGAGCGCCCTTTCCGGCCAGCCTTCCATGAAGAAGCTCCAGCCCAGCAGCAAGGCGATGCAGACGGCGTAGAGGATGTTGAGGACGGTCAGGACCTGGATGACCGGGCGGGCAACGGCGAGGGCTCGGGCGGACGTGCGATTCATGGGAGCATTCCCGATGGGTATCGTAAAACGATAATACAAATATCGATAAACGATAAAAATAGGCCGGAAGTCATCCCTCGGCGGTGGCTCGGTGCCCAATCGCTTCAAGGCCGGGCGAGCACGTTCCCGGACTTCCTCTTTAGTGGAATTGCCCGCCTTGGCCGGCCTTGAGAGCGTGGGTGGACCAGCCGCCGGTCCGGCGCGTTGGCCGCCGGGCAGCGGCGTGGGCTGCCGGACGTCATGAATTCGAGGTGTCGCAATGACTCCGAACCTACTTCGCAGGCGCGCGCCTTGGCTGGCAGCGGCCTTGGCCGGCGCGTTGTCGCTTGCTGGCACCGCCGCCGCGCAGACGGCCTTGAAACCGAACCTGATCCCGCTGGGGGCCTTCAGCACGACGCTGGGCACGGATGCCGGCGGCCGTTCCACGCTGCGGTTCAGCACCACCAGCTGGAACAACGGCGCCGGGCCGCTGGAACTTGCCGCCGGCGAGGTCGAAACCGGGTCGGGCAAGTTGCGGGTGTACCAGGTGGTGTACCAGAGCAGCGGGCCTCCGATCCTGTACTTCGCGGGCGCTTTCGAATACCACCCCGCGCACGACCACATGCATTTCAACGACTACGCGCTCTACACGCTGCAGCCGGTCAATGCACCTGGCGGATCGCTTCGCACCGGCGCCAAGACCACGTTTTGCGTAATGGATACCACCGCGATCAACCTTGGATTGCCGCGCGCGCCGGCACAGCCGTTCTACAGCACGTGCGGGCGCGATCTCCAGGGCATGTCGGTCGGGTGGGGCGACACCTACCTGTCCTATCTCGCCGGGCAGGAGATCGACTTCACCGGCAACGCCGACGGCATCTACCAGCTGAAGATCGAAGTCGATCCGAAGAAAGTGCTCCAGGAGACCAACGAGAACGACAACGTGTCGTGCGTGCTGCTCAGCATCAAGAAGCCGAGCACCGTCACCGTGCTCGACACCAGCGGCCTGTGCTCGTCGGTGGCGTCGATCACCCCGAAATCGGCGCGCGTGGGCACCACCGTGCAGGTCACCATCACCGGCTACGGATTCACCCAGGGCATGGGCGTCACCTTCGATGGCGGCAACGGCTCACGGCCGGTCGCCAGCAACGTGCAGCTGACATCGGACACCGACACGGTGGACACGATCACGGCAACCGTGACGGTGCCTTACGTCAAGAGGAAGGGGCGTCAGGATCCGGTCTGGAACGTGCGTGTCGGTAGCGGCGGCACCCTGGTCAATGGGTTCACGGTCACGCAGTAGCTGACGACTTTTTCGGTGCAGCCCCGCGAGGTGGTGAACGCAGAGCTTCGCGGACGCGCCTTGCAGAGCTTGTTGACGGGTCTTCCTGGATCCGGAGTTCGCGTGCGACTTTCCTGTTGCTGCCGCCCGAAGTACAGGAAATCAAAAGCTGTCGCCGGGGTGAGCAAATTCCTCTTTTGTGGAATGGCTTCACGATTTCGACTCTGCCAACGTGCGTCTGGGACAGAAGGAACGCGCGGTCACCGGTCATAACAGCGAGTCCCACGGGCACGGACATACGTTCAACCAACTGAGCTAAGGAGACTGAAATGATTAGGCTGACAAAGAAATCGCTGATGACGGCTGCGCTGAGTGTCGGCGCGACCTTGATTGCCGGATCCGCCCTCGCTGGCGACAAGTATCCTCCTCCTCCGAAAGGCGACGTCATCTGCCACAACATTGGCGGGCCACGAGACCTGGGCGCCAACTGTGACATGACCGGCACCTGTTCTGTCGAAGTAGAGGGCGGGCTGACTATTACCCTTGGTCCGAATCAATTCCTCGGGATTGTGATCGGGGCCAGTGACAATGCAGCAGCGGCCCACATTGCCCATGGCGATGGTTTCGTGGATGCGCTTTTTGATCCGCCGCTGCACCTGGCATCGGTGATCGGCCCCCATAAGGCCTCCAATGTGGAATGCCTTGCGACGAGAATCCTCCCGCAGCCGCCCGAGCCCGGCAACTAACCAAACCGGAAGGCTGGGCATGCAGAGACGCAGCTGTGGCTGAGCGGAGCAATCCTCCGTTCGACTGCGCTGCGTGTCTGCATCCGGCGAGTGTTGGGAATGGAGTTGGGCTCCCACCTCATGAGGGGCGGCCCTGTACACGGGCAACGAGCCGCGGGGACCCTATAAAGCTGCGATCGCGATCGATCCGAAGCACCTGATCTCGGATCGACAGTTCTGATCCGGCGGCGTCCTTGCCGGGGGGTCACGCAGTAGCCGACCCCTGGAGGATGACCAGTGCGCGGCGGCGCACGCCGAGCTTGGCGAAGACGCTCTTGAGGTGCTTCTTGACCGTGTCTTCCATGATCCCCAGTTCGCGCGCGATTTCCTTGTTGCTGCAGCCCCGATGCAGTCGTTCGACGACCTGCAACTCCCTTCGCGAGAGCGTTTCCATGGCGTGGAGGCGTTCCGGATCGGCCGATACTCCGATTTCCAACGGCCACGTCGGGTCGATGATGGCCTCGGCCATCAGCTGGCGCGACAGCCACAGTTCGCCTTTGCTGATGGCGTGGATCGCCTTGAGGTAGAGATCGGGAGGGCTCGTCGTCAACAGGAGCCCGTGGAAGCGGTTGCGCAACACGTCGGCCACCACGCTGCGACAAACCTGTCCCGACACGAGGAGTACGCGCACGTGAGGGCGGTGCTGGCGGATCCTTCGCAGCGACAGCGGGTCCAGACGGTCCAGCAACATCTTGTCGAGCAGCAGCACCTTGGGATGGCGGCGCTCCAGGCAGGTCGCCAGGCAGGTCGCGTCCATGACCGGCTCGCCCTTGATCTCGATGCCTGGCTCGCATGCCAGCATGGACAGCCAGGTCGCGTGCAGGGCCCTGCTGTTGGAAGCGGTCATGACCGTGATGGCTGCCGAAACCCCGAACTCGTCCAGAACAAGCGGCGCCGAATAAGGGGCTTCGCCTGAACGTACAGCGCGGTCTTGTTCTGCGTGCATCGTGGTCATCCTGTTCCTGTGTAAAGCAGCCGAACTTTTTCAGGCGACGCAGTTCCGGCCGCGCATGGCGAACCAGGCGCGCTGACTTAGACAGGAACCCCAAGTACCTCGAAGGTACCGTTCCCTGTCCCCGCCAATCCCTCGACGCCATCCTCGGGGCGACGCCTTATCGATCAACAACGCGCCTTGCGACGGCCGTCGGACTGCATCCCCCAACAGGGGGATCGGGCGACGACTGGAAAGGGGGGCAGGACGCCGATGGCTCGCAGGCACGAGCATTTGCGCCGCATGAAGGACGGAGCCGGCCGCATCGCGCGTATGCAAGGTTGCAGTGCAAGCATCGCGGCGCTTGCCGTGCGACTTTCAACCGTCCATCTCGTGCCCGATGTCCTCATACGCCTCCTGCGTGAAGCGCGGCGTGCAAACGGCGAGGAACACCAGATCGCCTGGCCCCAGGTTGGCGATCCGCTGCGGGCACATTGGCGGGATGATCACGACGTCGCCGGGGCCGACGTCCTGGGGCGCAAGACGGCCCACTTCGACGCGGCCCTGGCCTTCGATGATGACGTAGCGTTCGGTTGTGCCGCTCAACCGGTGCCACCGGGTGACGACGCCAGGCGCAACGCGTGCGCGGGCGATCGACAGTTCCGGGTCGTCCGGCGTGTTGGAAAGCTCATTGACGTAGCAGAGCTCGTCGGTGTGGAACTCGGCATCGGGGTCGATGCGACTGATGGCTTCCTTCATTTGGCCTCCATAACCAAAAGGGCGGCATGCCAAGTTCATCGACGCCCGGCGCCGTCGTGGTGAGCTGGCATGCAGGGAGTGTAGAAGCTCCCGGCAACCAGCCTCGTGTTCTGCCCCCTGGAATAGGTACTCCGGGGTATGCACTGTGACCGCTGTTTTGCCGGGGCGGCGAGGTGACGCGCGTGGTCACTTGCGTCTCGCCTGCGTCGTATGGAGTGATACCAAAATTCGTCACGACTGGAATGCCGTGCGCTGCTTCGCATTTCGCGCATCCAGTCACACGAGTCGCAAGCTCCACTGGCAGAATCAGGCTTTAGAACTTTCCCACGGATCACATGTCACTGACCCCAGAGCAAGCCCGCGACTACATGCACAAACTGCTGGCTTCGATGGTGAAAGCGGGGGGCTCGGATCTTTTCATCGCGCACGACTTCCCGCCCAGCATGAAGGCCAACGGCCACATGACGCCGATGACCGAGCAGAAGCTGAGCGGCGCCATCACGGCGAAGCTGGCCGAGGCGCTGATGAACGACAAGCAGCGCGCGGAGTTCGCCCAGGAGCTGGAGTGCAACTTCGCGATCGCGTTGCATGGCGTGTCGCGTTTCCGCGTCAACGTGTTCGTGCAGCAGGGGCAGGTCGGCATGGTCGTGCGCACGATTGCCGCCGAGATCCCGAACTTCGAGAAACTGCGCCTGCCGCCGATCCTCAAGGAGGTGGTGATGAACAAGCGCGGGCTGGTGCTGGTCGTCGGTGGCACCGGCTCCGGTAAGTCGACCTCGCTGGCGGCGATGATCGACCACCGAAATCGCACTTCGGCCGGCCACATCATCACCGTCGAGGATCCGGTCGAGTACGCGCACGTCTCGCAGAAGTCGCTGGTGACCCACCGCGAAGTCGGCGTGGACACCCACAGCTGGCATCACGCGTTGAAGAACACCTTGCGCCAGGCGCCCGACGTGATCCTGGTCGGCGAGATCCGCGACGCGGAGACGATGGAGCACGCGATCTCCTTCGCCGAGACCGGCCACCTGTGCCTGAGCACGCTGCACGCCAACAGCGCCAGCCAGACCATGGAACGCATCATCAACTTCTTCCCGGAGGAGCGCCGCACGCAGCTGCTGATGGATCTGTCGGCGAACCTGCGCGCCATCGTCTCGCAGCGCCTGATCCGCACCGAGGACGGCAAGGGGCGGGTGGCGGCGATCGAGATCCTGATCAACACGCCGACCATCGCCGAGAAGATCTTCAAGGGCGAGTTCAACGAGCTCAAGGGCATCATGAACAAGTCGCGCGAGCTGGGCATGCGCACCTTCGACTGGGCGCTGTTCGAGCTCTACAACGAGGGGCAGATCTCCTACGAGGAGGCGATCCGCAACGCCGACTCCGCCAACGAACTGCGGCTGAACATCAAGCTCAGGAGCCCTCGCGGAGAGCCGACCAATGCGGCGGGGGCCTCGCTGTCGTTGCACGAGGAGCCCAGTGAGGAGGAGCGTCTCGAAGAGCAGCGCAGGCAACAGGAGAAGCGCGACCGGCTGGAACTGGAGCGCCTGAAGGCGAGCAGGCAGGCGGCGGCGTAGGCGGAGCCATTCCGCTGGTGGACCACCCCGCCGGAACTAGGCCGGCCGGTTTGCGACGTTTGCGACGAAATCGATCACGGCCACGCGTAACGGGTTGGCCGGATCGGCGAGCAGCTTCACGGTAAGCGCCAGGCACATCGTCACCAGCACCGGGCGCACGGCGCGTCCACCGAAGCGCATCGCGGCATGCGCGCCGACCTGGCCGCCCAGGATGCTGGCCACGGCCATGGCCAGGCCGGCGGTCCACAGAACGTGGCCGCCGCTGATCATCACCGCCAGCGCCGCGAGGTTGCTGGAGAGATTGAAGTACTTGGTCTGCGCCGTCGCCCGCACCACGCCCAGGCCGCCGAGGCCGACCAGCGCCGTGGTCATGAACGATCCCGTGCCCGGGCCGAAGAAGCCGTCGTAAACGCCGATCACGGCGATCACGCCGGCCAGCGCGAACGGGCCGATGCGCTGGTGGCGGTCCTCGTCGCTCATCCGCGGTGCGAGCAGGAAATACACGGCCATGGCGACCAGCAGCACTGGAATGACGCCGCTCAGGAACGACGGATCCAGCCGCTGCAGCAACCAGGCACCGAACGCCGCACCGACGAATGCGGCCAAGGCGGGCAGGGCGAAGCGACGGAAATCGACGTGGCCCTTGCGGGCGAACGCCACCACCGCACCGGTCGTGCCCATCGCGCTCTGCAGCTTGTTGGTGGCGATCGCGGCCACCGGCGGGACGCCGACGGCGAGCAGGGCCGGGATGGTCAGCAGCCCGCCGCCTCCCGCCATCGCGTCGATGGTGCCGGCCACGAACGCGACCGCCATCAGGAAGGCAAGGACCTCCAGCGACAACTCCATCGAACGACCAGCCTCGAAATCAGGGGCGCGCATTGTCTCCGGAAAATGGCGCCAACGGGGCGGCGCCGAGCCGGAATGGACGATCGTCTTTGCAGATTCTGGCGGCCGTCCCGGAGTCGGCCGGCGGATCCCGGCTACCAACCAAAGACACTCGACCGCCCCGTCGGTGGCCGCTAGGCTCCGGCGTTCAAATCCATGGGGGACCATCCGATGAAGTTTTCGCCCTTGAGCCTTGGCCTGGCTTCCGCGCTTGGCCTGGCTTCCGCCATTTCTTTTGCCGCGGAGGCCCCCGCGGGCAAGCCCCAGCTCGGCGACTTCGGCGTCGACCTGAGCGCGCGCGACCTGTCGGTGAAGCCCGGCGACGACTTCAACCGCTACGTCAGCGGTGAATGGCTGAAGACCTACCAGCTCAAGGACTACGAGACTTCCTACGGTTCGTTCAACCAATTGCGCGACCGCTCCGAGGAGCAGGTGCACGGCCTGGTCGAGGACCTGCAGAAGCGCAGCGACCTGGCCCCCGGCAGCAACGGCCAGAAGGTGCGCGACTACTACGTCAGCTACATGGACCGCGCCGCGCGCGATGCCGCCGGCATCAAGCCGCTGCAGCCGGTGCTGGGCCGCATCGCCGCGATCGATTCCAGGCCGGAGCTGATCGCCGCGTTCGCCAATGCCGACCTCGACGCGAGCGCCGCGCCGGTGCGCCTGGGCGTCGAGCTGGACCGCAAGAACCCCGACCAGTACCTGGTCAGCCTCAACGTCGGCGGCCTGGGCCTGCCGGACAAGGACTACTACCTCAATCCGGACGCACGTTTCGTCGCCATCCGCGAGGCCTATGTCCAGCACATCCAGCGCATCCTCGGTTTCGCTGGCGTGACCGATGGCAAGGCACGCGCCGAGCAGGTGCTGGCGCTGGAAACCGCCCTGGCCAAGCCGCAGTGGGAGCGCGCCAAGCGCCGCGACCGCGACAAGACCTATAACGTCTCGACCTTCGCGCAGTTCCAGAAGCAGTTCCCGGGCTACGACTGGACCGCGCACCTGCGCGCCCAGGAAATGCCGCAGCCCGACCGCGTCAACGTGGTCACGCCGGACGCGGTGCAGCCGATGCTGGACGTGATCGCCGCCACGCCGCTGCCGGTGTGGCGCGACTACCTTGCCTTCCACGCGATCGACGGCAACGCCGATCTGCTCAGCCATGCCATCGACGATGCGTCGTTCCAGTTCAACGGCAAGGTCATCGGCGGCCAGAAGGCGCAGCGCGACGACTGGAAGCGCGCCGTGGCGATGGTGGGCGCGAAGGAAGGCCTGGGCGATGCGGTCGGCGAGATGTACGTCGCGCGCTACTTCAAGCCCGAGGCCAAGGTGGCCATGGACCAGCTGGTCAAGAACCTGCGCGTGGCACTGCGCCAGAACATCCAGCAACTGGACTGGATGAGCGAGGCGACCAAGGCCGAGGCCTACCACAAGCTCGAAACCTTCCGTCCGAAGATCGGCTACCCGGACAAGTGGACCGACTTCGGCAGCGTCGCCATCGTGCCCAACGATCTGGTCGCCAATGCCGTGGCGATGCGCCGCTTCAACCGCGCCGACCAGAACCGTCGTGTCGGCCAGAAGACCGACCGCGACGAATGGCGCATGACGCCGCAGACGGTCAACGCCTACTACAACTCGACCTTCAACGAGATCGTGTTCCCGGCCGCGATCCTGCAGCCGCCGTTCTTCGACGTGAACGCCGATGCGGCGGTGAACTACGGCGGCATCGGCGCGGTGATCGGCCACGAGATGGGCCATGGCTTCGACGACCAGGGCAGCAAGTCGGACTACGCCGGCGTCCAGCGCAACTGGTGGACTGACTCGGACCGCGCGAACTTCGACCAGCGCACCAAGGCGCTGGGCGCGCAGTACGACTCGTACTGCCCGCTCGAAGGCCAGTGCGTCAACGGCGCGCTGACGATGGGCGAGAACATCGGCGACCTGGGCGGCATCTCGATGGCCTACACCGCCTACCACCTGAGCTTGAACGGCAAGAAGGCGCCGGTGATCGACGGCCTGACCGGCGACCAGCGCTTCTTCCTCGCGTTCGGCCAGATCTGGAAGGGCAAGTACCGGGACGAGTCGCTGCTGACGCTGATCAAGACCAACCCGCACTCGCCGGGGATGTACCGCGCCAACGGCCCGGTGCGCAACTTCGACCCGTGGTACCAGGCGTTCGACGTCAAGCCCACCGACGCGCTGTACATCGCGCCGGAAAAGCGCGTGCGCATCTGGTAAGGCCGGAACCGTACCCCTCTCCCGCTTGCGGGAGAGGGGTTGGGGTGAGGGCAGTGGAACCACGACGACCGGTACGGTTGCGTCACGCGGCTTCTCGTTATAGTGGCCGCCACATCGCCAGCCGGGGACGTTGCCGTGATCAGGTCCAGCCTTTCCATCGCATTGCTACTCGCCGCCACGACGGCTTCAGCCGGTGCATTGCACGGCATCGATCCGGACGACATCAACCGCAACGGCAACGCCTGCACCGACTTCTTCGACTACGCCAACGGCGCGTGGCGGCAACAGAATCCGATTCCGGACTACATGGACCGCTGGAGCCGGCGCTGGCAATCCGGCGAGGTCAACAAGGAACACGTCCGCGACATCCTCAATGAGCTGTCGGCGAAAACCGACTGGCCCAAGGGCAGCGCCGGCCAGCTCGCCGGCGACTTCTACGCCGCCTGCATGGACGAATCCCGGGTCGACGCGCTCGGCAGCAAGCCGGTCCAACCCTGGCTCGCCGAAGTCGACGCGATCAAGGACAGGGCCGGCCTGCTGCGCATGATCGGCAAGCTGCACGACGTGGGCGTGATGGTGCCGTTCGCTGTCTTCGCCAGTGAAGATCTCCACGAGCCGTCCAGGACCATCGCCAACATCTACGCCGGCGGCCTGGGCATGCCCGACCGCGACTACTACCTCAAGACCGAGCCACGCTTCGTCGAGGCGCGTGCGAAGTACCTCGAACACGTGGCCAGGATGTTCGAGCTTGCCGGCACCGGGCCCGATCAGGCCAAGCAGAACGCCCAGACCGTGTTCGCCTTCGAGAAGCGCCTGGCCGAGGCCTCGCTCGACAACGTGCAGTTGCGCGACCCGAAGCTGCAGGACCATCCGACCGCGTTCGCCGACCTGCCCAAGCTCGCGCCGAGCTTCGACTGGGCCAGGTATTTCGACGCCGCCCACATGCCGCACGATGCACTGAACGTGACCCAGCCCGGGTTCCTGCAGCAGGTCGACAAGGAGCTGGCGACGACGCCACTCCCGCAGTGGAAGGCCTATCTGAAGTGGCAGGTCCTCAATGCCGCCGCTGATTCGCTGTCCAAGCCCTTCGTCGAGGAGAACTTCGCTTTCAACGGCAAGTTCCTGACCGGCGCGACCGAGATCAAGCCGCGCTGGAAGCGCTGTGCCGAACTCACCGACAACCAGCTCGGCGAGGCGCTCGGCCAGAAATACGTCGAGAAATACTTCCCGCCGGAAGCCAAGGCGCGCATGCAGGAGATGGTGAAGAACATCCTGCTGGCGATGGACGACACCATCCGCGGCCTGGACTGGATGGACGAGGCGACCAAGAAGAAAGCGCTGGAGAAGCGCGCCACCTTCTTCCCCAAGCTGGGCTATCCGGACAAGTTCAAGGATTACAAGGGCGTGGTGGTGACGCGCGATTCGGCCTGGGACAACGTCGTCTCCGCGTCGCGCTGGAACGTGGCCGACAACCGCAGCCAGGTCGGCAAGCCGACCGATCGCAGCCGCTGGGGCATGACCCCGCCGACGTCGAACGCGTACTACAACCCGCTGCAGAACGAGATCGTGTTTCCGGCCGGCATCCTGCAGCCGCCCGCGTTCGACGTGAACGCCACCGATGCCGTCAATTACGGTGCGATCGGTGTGGTCATCGGCCACGAAATCAGCCACGGCTTCGACGATCAGGGTGCGCAGTTCGACGCGCAGGGCCGCCTGGCCAACTGGTGGACGCCCGCGGACAACAAACAGTTCCAGGCCAAGGGCCAGTGCGTGGTCAACCAGTTCGAGGGCTATTTCATCGAGCCGGGCGTCCACCACAACGGCAAGCTGGTGCTGGGCGAATCCATCGGCGACCTGGCCGGCGCGAAGATCGCCTACCGCGCCTACCTGAAGTCGCGCGAAGGCAAGGGCCCGGAACCGACCCTCAACGGCTTCACCCCGGAGCAGCAGTTCTTCATCGCCTGGGGCCAATGGCGCGGCGACGAAACGCGCATGGAAACCCAGCGCACGATGATCCAGGGCGACCCGCATCCGATCGCCAAGTACCGCGTCAACGGCCCGCTATCGAACCTGCCTGCGTTCCAGGAAGCGTTCCAATGCAAGGCCGGCGACCCGATGGTGCGTCCGCAGGCCGATCGCTGCGA
Organism: Lysobacter niastensis; assembly: GCF_031457115.1. Lineage (GTDB taxonomy): Bacteria > Pseudomonadota > Gammaproteobacteria > Xanthomonadales > Xanthomonadaceae > Lysobacter_J > Lysobacter_J niastensis_A. The sequence goes on along the minus strand of NZ_JAVDVY010000003.1, from coordinate 359,310 downwards.
GGTCTGGTGATGCAACAGAACCACGTCGCGTTTCCTCCGCTGGAGTTGCGTGCCTGATGCAGGGGAGGGGCGTGTCCGGATCCATCGCGCTGATGTTGTCGAAGACCGGCGGGCCGCCGTTCCATGGCTCGGTCGGCTACGTCAACGACGCCATCGGACCGATCCTGACGCGCAACGGCTGGCAGGTGCGCACGTTCGCACCTCCGCGCAACGACCTGGGCGAAGAGGCCATGGTGCCTCTCGCCCTCAGCGCGCAACTGGCCGCGCTCGACGGCGCGGCGGCGCCCGACGTGGCGTTCTTCGACGCCGCCGGCATGGCCGTCCGCACTCCGGCCCGTGGTTGGGCGCGACGCAACGTCGTGCTTTACCACGGCCTGGCCTATGGTACCGGCGCGTGGATGACGTCGCCCGACATCGACCTGCATTGCGCCAACTCGCCGTACCTCGAGCGCACCCTGGGCGCGATATTCGCCTTCCCGAACTGGCAACAGCGCCGCTGCCTCAACCCGCACGCACTGCGCGCACTGACCCGCATCACGCTGCCGGTGCCGTGCGTGGAGAGACCGGACGGCCATCCGGGCTTCGGCTATGGGGCCGACCTGCCGCCGTACATCCAACGCCAGCTCAGCGACGATGTCGTGTGGGGCCATGCCTTGCAGCCGGGCAAGCAGGACTGGTTCGCGACGCTGAGCGTGATGTTCTGGCTCAACGAGCTGCGCACCAGCCCCAATGCCAAACGAATCAAATTGCTGGTCTCCGAGTCCTCGTTGACCCCGGACAATCGCCGCGCGCTCGACGCCATGCTGGCGCCGGCCGGGCGCAACTGCGACGACTATTTCCTGAGCGTGCCGCTGCTGAACCAGCGCACGTTGTTCCAGCTGATGCGGCGCTGCCGGTTTGCGCTGGCGTACAACCGCTTCCCGGAACCATTCGGCTTCTACGTGCTGGAGTCCGTCCACAACGGTTGCCCGGTGTACACCAACGGCGTCGGCAACAACCGCTTCCTGCTGCCGCCCGAGCACGGCATCCACGTGCTGGAAACGCCGGCGATGACGCCCGCGGCCGACGGCAGGCAGGACGCAGAGGCCTATCGTGGTGTTGCGGAACGCATTCTCGCCGACCTTGGCCAGGGCGATGCCATGGCCACAGAGTGCCAGCGCGGTGCGGCGCTGATCGACCGGCAGTGGTCGCTTGCGGCGTTCGAGCAGAGCCTGCTGGCCGCGCTGGACCGCCTGGAGAGCCCGCTGCCGACCGCGCCCGATTTCGAAGCGCTGCAGGTCCAGATCAGTCCGCTGGTCCGCCACGTGGATTGGGACACGGGCCGCTGCCTCAACGACTACGCCAGCACCACGCTGCGGCCGCAGGCATTGGCAGCGGCGAAGGCGTTGCTCGGGCGCCGCTGCGCCGAGCTGGCCTCGGACGAGATGGACCGCATCGAATCCACCCATCGCCTGTTTGCCGGCGGCCTGCTGACATTGGCGCCCGCAACTCCCGCTTCCTGACAATGCCGCAATGCCTACTTCCCTGATCGTCGTCGACGACTTCCTTGAACGCGCGAACGAACTGCGCGACGCGGGCCTGCGCCTGACCTATCCCGACCAGGAAGGCGCGTTCCCCGGCCGCAACTCGCAAGAGCGCATCGAGATCGACGGGCTGGCGCCGTACATCTCCAGCATCGTCGGCGAGCGGCTCAAGGTGATCGAGCCGCTGGGCTCGCACGCGAAGTTCCGCAGCACGCTGGCGTCCGATACGGGGCGGGGCAAGGTGCATGTCGATCCTGGCTACTGGTCGGGCGTGCTGTACCTGAGTCGTCCCGAGGATTGCAGCGGCGGCACAGATTTCTTCCGTCATCGCCGTACCAATACCGATCGCCGCCCGATGAACGATCAGGAGCTGGCGGCGCTGGGTTACCGCTCCATCGACGAAGCGCACCAGGACATCATCGAACGCGACGGCCTGGACGACAGCGCCTGGGAACTGACGATGAGCGTGCCGATGCGCTTCAACCGGCTGATCCTGCTGCGCCCGTGGCTGTGGCACACCGCCGGCGCGGGCTTCGGCGACAGCCTCGATAACGGCCGCCTGGTCTACCTGATGTTTTTCGCGGCGGCGTGAGGTTGCCGCGCAAACCGATTGATCGTCAACGGTCGCACCCCCCTGACGAGAAATTGAGCGCAATCCCGTCGCTACTCGCCGCAACGCAAAAGCCCCGCCGAAGCGGGGCTTTTCCGATCATCTGCCGGTGAACATCGACGACTACTTGTTTGCGTCCTGCACGCCCTTGTCGACCACCAGCTTCACCACGACCTTGCGTGCGTCGGCATTGCTGCCCGAGCCGGCGTCGGCGGCAACACCCATGCCGGCGCCTGCGCGAACGCGCCCGGGCGCCAGGCCGGCCTGCTGCCGGAGGAAGTTCTCCACCGCGTTGGCGCGCATCGTGCTGAGCTTCTGATTCGCCGCGGCGTTGCCGGTCGAGTCGGTAAACCCCTGCAGCACGATCTGGTAGTCCTTGGTGTCCTTGGCCTTGGCGGCGAAATCCATCAGGTCCGACTTGCCCTTCTCCGAGATCGCCGCACTGCCCGACGCGAACTGTACCTCGGCAGTGGCAAGGGCTTCATAGGTACCGAAGTCGTTCATGCGCGCGTCGGCCGCATCCACGCGTGCGCTGGTCGGGGCCACTCCGGCCTGGACCTGCTGCGCGGTCCTGAAGTCTTCCGACTTGAAGGTGATCTCGGTCGCGTCGAATCCGTTCCCATCGGCGACGACGTCGGCGTTGATCGGCAGACCGGGCATCAGGGCGCTTTGTTCGGCCTTCTCGCGCACGGCTCCGGTGAGACCCTTGGTCCTCTTGATCTTCGTTTCCGACGACACGGTGATCGTCTGCACGTTGTTGTTGGCGTCCTTGACGGTGATCGTATTGCCTTGCACCGCGGTGATCAGCCCTTTGATCTTGCTCTTGTCGCCATCGGCGGCAAAGGCGGGTAGCGCAGCCAGGATCGCCACCAGTGTGGTAGCCAACAACAGATGTTTCTGAGGCTTGCTGGTATTCATGGTCAATCCCTTGGAGGAGGTTGTAAGAAGATGTGTGCTGCCGTTTCGATCCCGCCTGTGTTCTCGGGCCGGCGTCGAAACAGACCGATCCCCACTGCCAGCAAAACGGGCAGTAGCGCCATTAACCCCCCTTGCGGATAAAGGGGACGTGAGAAACTGGCAGTGCGCAGGCATCGGTATCGCGTGAGCTGGCTGGACCAAAACCGTTCAGGCGCCGTCCAATCGGCCGCCAGGCCCGGCGTAATCCGCTCTTGTCTTGTCTCGCCGGCGGCGAATTTCAGGGCAGTGATAAAGTGTCGGGCCCTCCGTGAGCCTACAGAGCGAGCACGCAATGACCTCCCCTGCCACATATCCGATCGGCACGCCCGGCCAGCCCTGGGGCGCCGAGGAGAAGTCTCAATGGCTGTCGCGACAGACGCGCCAGCGCAGCTTCGAGGCGGACGTGCAGGGCGTGATCGAGCGGCTGCGCTCGCGCTTCGATGTCGTCGAGTACGGTCGCCTGGACTATGGCCCGGACAGCTACCCGCTGCTGGCGATCAAAAGCCGCGGCTGGCGTGACGACCTTCCGACCGCACTGGTCACCGGCGGCGTGCACGGCTACGAAACCAGCGGCGTGCACGGAGCGCTGCAGTTCGTGGATCGCCATGCTGCGGACTACGAGGGCCGCGTCAACCTGCTTGTCGCGCCGTGCGTCAGCCCGTGGGCCTATGAGCGCATCCATCGCTGGAATGCGGACGCCATCGACCCGAACCGTTCGTTCCGCGAGAACAGCCCGGCGCACGAGTCGGCAGCGCTGATGCAGCTGGTCGCGCCGCTGCGCGATCGCGTGCTCGTGCACGTCGACCTGCACGAGACCACCGACAGCGATGAGTCCGAGTTCCGGCCGGCGCTGGCCGCCCGCGACGGCAAGCCGTCCGAGCCGGGCGAGATCCCCGACGGTTTCTACCTCGTCGACGACACCGAGCATCCGCAACCCGGGTTCCAGCAGGCGGTGATCGAGGCGGTGGCGAAGGTCACCCACATCGCCCCGGCCGACGCCAACGGCGAGATCATCGGCTCGACCGTGGTCGCGCCGGGCGTCATCCGTTACCCGCTCCGGCAACTCGGCCTGTGCGCGGGCATCACCGACGCTCCCTACAAGACGACCACCGAGGTTTACCCCGACAGCCCACGCGCCACGCCCGAGCAATGCAACGCCGCGCAGTCGACGTCGGTGTGCGCGGCCATCGATTACGCGCTTGCGCACCGTGCCGATGCGCGTGGCCCGGGACGGGTCTAAATCGCTCAATCGGCAAAGTCCGGCGCCGAACATCGCAGCGCCGCCACGCTAGACTCGGCCTCACCATCACTGCTGGGGAGCGTCGAATGGGAGCATCGGATTTTGCGGTTCGTCGCGCGCGGGGGCGCGCATGGAAGGTGGCTGCACTGGCGCTGATGATGGCCGGTGCCGTGCAGGCGGCCACGCCGGATCGCGATGCGATCCAGGCGCAGGTGGCGCAACGCCACGATGCGTCGGTGAAGGCGCTGCAGGACTGGATCGCACTGCCGTCCATCGCGGCCGAGGACCTCAATGCCAAACAGGGCGCCGAGTACATGGCGAAGCTGGCGCGCGAGGCCGGCTTCCAGCATGTCGAGATCGTCGAGACCGGCGGCAAGCCGGGCGTGTACGCCACGCTCGATGCCGGCGCGCCGACCACCGTCGGCCTGTATTACATGTACGACGTCAAGCAGTTCGACCCGGCGGAATGGTCGTCGCCCCCGCTGGAAGCACGCATCGTCGACAAGCCGGGACTGGGCAAGGCGATTGTCGGCCGCGGCGCGGCCAACCAGAAGGGGCCAGAGATGGCCTTCCTGGCGGCGTTGCACGCGATCCGCGACGCGAAGCAGGCAATGCCGGTCAACCTGGTGCTGGTGGCCGAGGGCGAAGAGGAGATCGGCTCGCCCAACATCGGCAAGCTGGTGTTGCGGCCGGACATCCAGGCCGCGCTGAAGAAGAGCATCGGCGTCTTCATGCCGATGGGGCTGCAGGACGCCGATGGCGCGGTGACGGTCAATCTCGGCGCCAAGGGCGTGGTCGAGTTGGAGCTGGTCGCCGATGGCAAGGCTTGGGGACGTGGGCCGTCGAAGGATGTGCACTCGTCGCTGAAGGCGATGGTCGACAGCCCGGCGTGGCGCCTGGTCAAGGCGCTCGACACGCTGGTGTCTGAGGACGGCAACACCGTGGCGATCGACGGTTTCCCGAAGCCCGCGCCGTTGACGGCGGACGAGCGCGCGATGATCGCCAAATCGACGGCCGCGCGCAGCGAAGCCCGGGCCAAACAGGTGCTGGGCGTGCCGCACTGGATCGACGACCTGCCGTGGCAGCAGGCCAACGAGCGCCTGGTATCGCAGCCGACGATCAATATCGAAGGCCTGGTCGGCGGCTACACCGGCGTCGGCGGCAAGACCGTGCTGCCGCACCGCGCAGTGGCCAAGATCGACATGCGGCTGGTGCCGCCGATCACGCGTGATGGGGCGGTCGCGGCGCTGAAGGCGCACCTGGCCAAGCACGGCTATGGCGACATTGCCGTCAACGTCAGCGGCGGCTACGACTCGACCAGCACCAGTGCCGATTCGCGCCTGGTCCAGGCGCAACTGGCGGTGCTGCGTCGCGACGGGCTCGATCCGTTGCTGTGGCCGCGCCTGGCCGGTTCGTACCCCGGCTTCGTCTTCACCCAGCCACCGCTGTCGCTGCCGGCCGCCCACTTCGGCCTCGGCCACGGCGGCGGCGCGCATGCGCCGGACGAGTTCTTCCTCATCGAGTCGAGCAATCCGAAGGTGCGGGGTTTCGACGGTTCGGTGATGTCGTTCGTCGACTATCTCTACGAGTTGGGACGTCCATCAGCTGAGACGACGGCCGGGCAATAAGCCGGGCAAACCAACTCTGTTCCGAACAACGCCCGCTCACGCGGGCGTTGTTTTTCCAGCCCACCGGTTACCACCGTTCGTCCTGAGCGTAGGCCGCAGGCCGAAGTCGAAGGATGAGCAGGCCAGCGATCGACCCGCGTCCCAGTCCCGCTAAGCCACGCTCTCCAACGCCAGCCGATTGCCGCCCTCACGCTTGGCCGCATACATCGCATTGTCGGCATGCCGCAGCAGCGGCTTCTTCTCCGCACCGTGCTCCGGGTGCAGGGCGATGCCGATGCTGGCGCTGATCCGCAAGGTCTGTCCTTCCAGCAGGTAGGGCTCCAGCAACGCGGTGCGGATCTGCTCGGCGACGGCAAGCGCGTCCTCGTCGTGCGAAATGCCGTACAGCATCACCACGAACTCGTCTCCGCCCAGTCGCGCCACCATGTCCGACTGGCGGATGCAATGCCGGATGCGCTGGCCGACCTCGTGCAGCAGCAGGTCGCCCAGTTCGTGGCCATAGCGGTCGTTGATGCCCTTGAACCCGTCCAGGTCGAGGTAAAGCACCGCCAGCCGAAGGTTCTGCTGCTGCGCCGTCTCCAGCGCCTGCTCCAGCCGCTCGTGGAAACAGTTGCGGTTGGGCAGGTCGGTCAGCGGGTCGTGGGCGACCAGATGCTCCAGGCTGGCCCGGCTGCGCTTGCGCTCGATGGCCGATGCGATCTGTGCCGAGACGAACTGCAGCAGCTGCTTGTCCTCCGCGGTGTAACGCGTCGTGCTGTGGTAGCTCTGCACCACCAACGCGCCGATCACCCGGTCGGCCGTGCACAGCGGCACGCCGAGCCAGTCCACCGCATCGTGTCCGATCACCCGCTGAAGGTGCGGGGGCAGGGTGGCTTGCAGGTCCGGCGTGATCAGCAAGGCCTGGCCACTGCGGATCACCTCGCTGGACAGCGTCGCCTCCTCGATCGGCATGGGACCGGGCGGGGCGTCGTGTTCGTCAACGAAATAGGGAAATTCCAGGACGCCGCGCCTGGCGTCGTGCAGTGCCACGAAGAAGTTGGTGGCCGGCAACAGCCCGCCGATGATCTGGTGGATGCTGGCGATCATGGCGTGCAGGTCGCCGTCGGTCTGCGCGGCCTCGGAAATCGCCAGCAGCGCGGCCTGCACCGTCTCGGCACGCCGCAGTTCGGTGACGTCGTGGGCCACCGCGATGCGCACGCGCTGGTCCTCGGACCACCGCGCCGACCACTGGATGTCGACCACGCTGCCATCCTTGCGGAGGTAGCGGTTGCGGAAATGCAGCTTGGGCTGGCCGTCCATGATCTCGCGCGCCGCCTGAAGGGTGCGCTCGCGGTCGTCGGGGTGCACCAGTTCGATCATCGGCTTGCCCAGCACCTCCGCGGCGCTGTAGCCGAAGATGCGCTCGTAGCTGGCATTGACGTACAGGTAGCGGCCGTCGGGATCGACCACGCACACTGCGTCGAGCAGCAGGTCCATCACGGTGGCAAGCGGCGGGTGGGCGTTTTCCATCAGGCACGCATCTGGTGGCGGAACGAGGCCGGCCATGGCCAGGGCAATCCGGTGGTCGACATCAGTCTAACGGGAGTGGTGGGGGGCTGGTCCATGGCTCCGTTGGGCCACGGCCGCCCCGATGCCGGCGTGGTTGGTCGCCCACGCTGGTTCGCCATCCACGATAATGGCCGGAAGACTCGCCAGCGCGTGTCCTGCTGGCCCGCTCGGCCTGGCCAGCCCAGCCCCACGCGCGCCGCCGCACCGGAAGCCCCCATGATCAACAATGATGTGCTGCGCAGCATCCGCTACATGCTCGACCTCAGCGACATCAAGGTCGTCGAGATCACCAGGCTGGCCGATCCGGCATTCCCGCTCGAAAAGGCCGACGTGCAGGCGTTCCTGCGCCGCGACGACGATCCTGACTACGCCACCTGCGGCAACCCCGTGCTGGCGCATTTCCTCGACGGCCTGGTGATCCATTGCCGCGGGCGCAACGACAGCCTGCCGCCGCGGCCCGTGGAGAAACGCATCACCAACAACGTGGTGCTGAAGAAGCTGCGTGTCGCGTTCGAACTGAAGGACGTCGACATGCACCAGGTCTTCGAGTCGGCCGGCTTCCCGATCTCCAAGCCGGAGCTGACCGCGCTGTTCCGCCAGCCCGGCCACAACAACTACCGCGCCTGCGGCGACCAGCTGCTGCGCAATTTCCTCAAGGGTTTGACCCTGCGCGTGCGCGGGCCTGAATAACGGATCTGATCAGACGGGCCAGCCTAAACGGGCCTGCCTAGAACTTCTCGCCCGCCGGCAGATAACGCCACGCTCCCGCCGGCATCTTGCCCAGCGGGACCTTGCCGATGCGGATGCGCCGGATCGCCACGACCTGCAGCCCCACCTGCGCGCACATGTCGCGCAGCTGTCCGGGCTGCACGGCCTTGATCGCGAAGCGCAGCCGAATCTCGTTCTGCCAGCTCACCTTGCACGGCGGCAGTTCGCGGCCGCGGTAACGCAGGCCATGGTTGAGGCGGCGCAGGCCGTAAGGCGCGATGTCGCCGGCCACCTCGACGACGTATTCCTGTTCGATCTGGTCGGCGTCCTCGGTGAGTCGCCGCCACACCCGGCCGTCCTGGGTCAGCACCATCAGGCCGCTGGCATCGACGTCCAGCGGCACCAGCGGCGTCAGCCGGATGAAGTGGCGCTGCAGCAGCCGGACGCCGGTGGGGTCGTCGGCCCAGCGCGTGTCGGGCGTGACCAGCGCGGCGGCCGGCTTGCGGCCCTCGATCGCGTCCCAGCCGGCGGGTTTGTGCAGCAGGATCGTGGCGGGCTGCGGTGCCTCCAGGGTCGCCGCGGGATCGAGTTCCACCCGTTCGGTCGTCACCATGCGCTGCGGCGACTCCACGACCTGGCCATCGACCGATACCCAGCCGCCCTCGATATAGCTTTCAGCATCGGCGCGCGAGCAGCCGATCAGCTCGGCCAGGCGTTTGGACAGTCGGGTGGGATCGGACATGGGGCAACCTCAAGCGGGGCCCAGCATCCTAGGCCACTGCCGCCGCCGGTCCAATCTTTGCGAGCAGCGCGGCGAAGCGCGGGTGCCCGTGCAGCGGGTCCAGGTCGCTGTCGGTCTCGATCCAGGCGCGGTCACCGAAGCCCAGCGCCACGGCCTTCTCGAGCAACTCGATGGCGCGCTCGTGGTCGCCCTGGATGGCATAGAAGCAGGCCACGTTGTAGAGCACCACCGGTTCGTCCTGGTCCTGCCGCAAGGCCTGCTCGGCCAGTTCCTTCGCCCTTTGTTTCTCGCCCACGCGGAACAGGTTGAGCGCGCTCATGTAGAGCGCGCGCGTGTCGTGTGGATTCAGGCGGATGTGCTGGTTCAGCGTCGACAGCGCCCCCAGGCGCACGCGCATCTCGTCCTGGCGGCGGCCCAACGACGCATAGGACTGGGCCAGGAACATGGGCACCTGGAAGTCGGACGGATTGATCTCGATCGCCCGCGCGTACAACTGCGCCGCGCGCTCGTGGTCCCCCTGCGACGAGCAGGCCATTCCGTAGTAGCAGTACGCCTCGAACAGATGCGGGTTGAGGGTGGTGGCGATGTCGAATTCCTTGTGCGCCTCCTCGTATTGCTCGCCGATCACCAAGGCCAGCCCGCGCGAGGCATGCGCCTCGGCCGACTGCGGGTCCAGCACCAGCGCCTTCTCGCTGGCGCGGTTGGCCTGCGCCACATTCTCCGCCGAGGCATCGGCATAGCGGTACAGGTGCGAATACGCATCGGCCATGCCGGCATAGGCCAGTGCATACATGCCGTCGAGTCGGATCGCCTGTTCGAACATGCGGATGGCGTGCTCGTAGTCACGCCGGGCCATCGAGTACATGTAGCGCCGTCCGCGCAGGTAGAAGTCGTAGGCCTCCGGGTTGGTGGTCGCCACGTACTGCATCGAGCGCCGCTCGCCCGGGGTCAACGTCACCTGCAATGCATCGACGATGCTATGGGCGATGTCGTCCTGGATGGCGAACACGTCCTTCATCTGGCGATCGTAGGTCTCCGACCACAGGTAGGAGTCGGACTCGGCTTCGATCAGCTGCGCGGTGATGCGCACGCGGTCGCCGGCACGGCGCACGCTGCCTTCCAGCACCACGCTCACGCCCAGTTCGCGCGCGACGGTGGGGATGCTGACCTGACGCCCTTTGAAGCTGAAGGATGATGTGCGCGAAGCGACCTTGAGCTGCGGCAGCTTGGCCAGCAACGTGAGGATTTCGCCGGCAATGCCGTCGCTGAAGTATTCGTCTTCCGGCACCGTGCTCATGTTGACGAACGGAAGCACGCAGATGCCGATGCGTTCGTCCTTGTCGTCCTTCTTGTGCGTCGCGTGGTGGCCGACGCCCAGCTTGGCCTCCAGCGCCTTGCACAGGCTCAGGAAAGCCGGGGCATGCCGATCCTCGCTCCAACCGTCCATATCGGTGGCATGCATCGCACGAAAATCGATCGGCAGCTTGGCGTTGTCGAAGCGGATCGGCACCAGCACGCCGCGGTCGGCGGCATCGCGCGCTTCGCCGCGCACCCAGCGCGATTCCACCGATTGCGGCGTCCACACCACGATCAGGCTGCGCGCCTCGTCGAGCTCGCGCGAGATCAGCGAGTCGAATTCCTCGCCCGGCGTGATGTCCGGGTCCCACCACACCGACCATCCCTGCGCTTCCAGCGCGGTCACGAGCGGAGCCACGCGCGGGCGGTCCTGGCGGGAATACGAAACGAAAATGTCGGCCAAGGGACTATCTCCAAAGAAGAATCGCCATCGCCTTGCCTCGCGCGATTTGCGCGATCACGCCGGTCCGGCTTGCGGCCTCGGCCGCAGGTCCACAGGACAGGCAGGTCCGGAGTATGCGGCAATCTCGCACGATGAATCGCCGGAATCCGGGGGATGTGAAGGGTGGAGCATCGCGCGGTCGGGCATGCGCCTTGCCGTGTCCGGCTGCGCGAGGGTGTCACGTTGGCTAATGGATGCGTGGATGCGTGGATGCGTGGATGCGTGGATGCGCGGATTCGCAGCTGCACACCCGAGCCATCCATCAGCATCATTGTGGCGAGCGCCTTCGAGTCAGCCGCGCCCATACCGCCCCCGACGCCAGACTGACCAGCCCCAGCCCGGCAACCAGCCCCTTCTCCCGCACGCGGGAGAGGGCTGAGTGAGGGCGCTCTGCGCGCAGCAAGCACGCCACTCCATGGGACTTCGCTCATGTGCGAGAGCCATCCCATTCTGCTGCTCTAAACCCATTGCAACCCTGCGCTATCCTCCTTCCGGGGACGGCCGCCATGGCCGGGAACAAGGGGGTTCCATGCACAACACCTTCGCCGGTGTCCGCCGCCGTTTGGGCGCGACAAACCTGGGTTCGAAAGCCGCACGCCTGCTGTTGGCCGCCGCCATGCTGGTCTGCTCGCTCGATGCCGCCGCGATGCGCCTGATCGAACCCGGCGAAGACCCCAAGCTCGCCGCGGGCGAGGGCTTGGTGGTGCTGTCGATCGATGTCAGCGCCCCCGTCAGCGCCGTGCGCATCGGCGAAGTCGGCGGCGGCACGGCCAAGGTGATCAGCGCCCTGCGCTTCGGCCGCAACGTGCGCCTGTATGCCGCCAAGGCCGGCGAGTACCGCTGGACCGAAGTCGATGTGTTCACCTGGTACACCCGCGTGCGCTTCACGCTGCGCTCGGAGGACTATCGATTCAAGGTCGTGCCCGGAAAGATCATCTACCCGGGCGACCTGATCCTGCGCCCGTCCTCGTGGAGCTACACCAGCATCCACGTCGCCAACCATTCGCTGCCGGTGATCGACTGGCTGGAAACCCAGCACGCAGCCCTCTACAAGCAGTTGCCCTTCGAATACCAGGGCCTGTATCCCGATCCGTTCCCCGCGTACTACCGCACCGCGCGCGCGGGCAACACGCAGCCGCCTGACCAGCTCAACGGCGGCCGCGAACCGCCCAAGCCCGGCACGCTGCCGTTGCCGGTCGACCTGCTGTGGAAGCCCAACCGCGTCGTTGCCGTCGGCCTCAATCCTGCCGGCGACCTGCTGGCCGAGACCGTGCGCGACGGGGACAAATGGGCCATCTACCTGATCGACCTCAAGTCCGGCACGTCCGAGCGGCTGGGCATTTCGAGCAGCCCGGCCTATCTGCTGATGTGGAAGGACGACCGCACGCTGATCGCCGCCCCCGGCAGCGGCCGTCAGGAGCACGTCGTGTACCGCATCGGCGACAGCGACGGCACTCGCCACAAGGTCGAGCGCCTGCGCATCGAAGGCACGGGGCGCGTCGTCGACCTGATGCCGGCGGCGCCCGGCATGATCCTGTTCGAAGGCTTCGACAGCCGCGGAAAACTGGCGGTGCACCTGGTCGCATTGAGTGGCAACAAGACGATCAGCGGCTTCGCCAATGCCAGGAGCCGCGACCGCCTCAACGTCGGCGTCGAGAACGACCTGGGCTGGTACGCCGACGGCCACGGCCGCCTGCGCGTGGCCATGGCCAGCCGCGACGAAACCCTGGTGCTGATGCACGGCAAGAACGGCGTCTTCAACGAGGTGTGGCGTTCCAAGGCCGAGGGCGGATTCGAGCCCGCCGGCCTGTCGTTCGACGGCGAGACCATCTACGGCTTCACCGACGACGAGCGCAGCCAGCGCGACCTGGTCGCGTTCGACCCGGCCACGCGCAAGGTCACCCGCACGTTGTTCTCCAAGCCCGGCGTCGACGTGGTGGGCATGTTGTTCGATGACCGCCGCGAACCCGTCGCCGCGCGTTACTACGAGTCCGGCCGGCTGGTCACCGAGTACTTCGACAGCGCCAGCCAGCAGACCGAGCGGCAACTGCAGGCGGCATTTCCCGGCCGCGCCGTTCGCATGATCGATCGCAGTGGCGATGGCCAACAGTTGATCCTGTGGGTCGATGCCAGTGATCGTCCGCCGCAGATGTACCGCTACGACGGCACCCGCAAGCGCGCCGAACTGCTGGAAGACATCGCCCCCTGGTTGTCCGACAAGACCTTCGCCCCGACGCATGTCATCACGGCCAAGGGCAGTGACGGGCTGCCCATCGAGGCCTTCCTCACCCTGCCGCCCGGCACCGGCAAGCGTCCGGTGGTGGTGTACCCGCACGGCGGGCCCGAGGGCGTCAGAGACGACACGCATTTCAATCGCGACGTCCAGTTCCTGGCCTCGCAGGGCTATGGCGTGCTGCAGGTCAACTTCCGCGGCTCGGACGGTTACGGCAAGGCCTTCCGCGACGCCGCCCGCGGCAACTTCGGCCGCATGATCGAAGACGACATCGACGCCGCCCTGCGCGTCGCACTGGCCGCCTATCCGCTGGACGACAAGCGCATGTGCATGATGGGCGCCAGTTACGGCGGCTACTCCGCGCTGGTGTCGGCGATGCGCTGGCCCGGCCGCTACCGCTGCGCGGTGTCGATGTCCGGCGTCAGTGATCGCGCGCTGGTGTTCACCTCCAGCGACTTCATGCGCGATGCGGAGTCCCGCAAGGTACAGGAGCGCCGGATGGGCAACCCGAACACCGACATGGAGCAGATCCAGGCCGTCTCGCCGCTATACCACACGCGCCAGCTCGACCTGCCGCTGATGCTGGTGCACGGCCGCGAGGACGTGCGCGTCGACTTCGAGCACACCCGCCGCCTGGTGCGCATGCTCAACCTGGAAGGCCGTCCGCCGGTCGTGCTGGCCTTTCCCGACATGGGCCACGGCTTCGACGATCCGATCGCACTCGACATCGCCTGGACCGGCATCGCCGGGTTCCTGAAAGCCAACCTCGGCGACCAGCCCGCGCCGGCCGCTGCCAGCGCATCGCCTGCACCGACCACGCCCAGCCCCGCCACGGTCAACGCGGGGCAGGGAGGGGCGAAATAAAGGTCACGCCGGCGCCATTCGTCAGTCCGTGACTCGTGATCAGCGTCCTGGGTCGGGCTCGTGCCGTTTCGGGCAGTCGTTCTCGGCTGATGGCGGAAAGACGTGAGAACTTAACCGGGTCGCGACGGACACACGGCTGCCCACGAAGAAAGGAGTCAAAGAGGGCGACTCAACAATCCGGCCCGGGCCAACGGTGGGGGGCACCGTTCGCACCGCAAACAGCCGACTTGCTGCTGCCGGGGTAGCTTTGCGCCATCAAAGGTGAGGGATTCATGACACGGATCGGTAATGCCTTGGCTGGCATCGCGTTGGGGGGCGCGATGCTTGCCGTCACCGTTCACGCACACGCGGCCAGTCGCGCGCCAGCGCCCGTAGCACCGACGCCCGAAAGCGGCGTCGTGCACGTGACGCAGGCCAAGGCGGCCGCCTATCGCGACGTGCTGGCGAAGTTCGACGCCGCCATCCGCGCCCAGCCTCGCGACGCGGCCATCGCCGTAGCACGTTGCAGGTTCATCGAGAACTTCACCGATGAGGATTACGGCGAGTACGTCGAGTCCGCACCGGACGACTTCGAAGCCTGTGCGAAAGCGCTTGAATCGGAATGGCCCAACGAGCCCGTCGCACAACTGTTCGCACTCCAGCGGCTGTGGGGCGAGGACGCGGTGGAGCAGGGCGAGAAGCTGGTCGCCGTTTCCAGGGACTGGCCCACGCCGCTGCGTCGCGCGTTGCTGAGCAAAGTGTCCGACGCACTGCAAGGCGAGGACCAGCCCGAGCGCGCCGGCGAACTGGCCGTCATGGCCGCATTCCTCGGCGAACCCTCCAGCGTGGCGACGGCGGTCACCCATCTCGCCAGGCGCAAGGAGTTCGCCGCGGCCACGGCCCTGCTGCGCGACGCACCGCTGGCGGACGGGGCCTGGCCTGCGCGCAAGCGCATCGAAGCCGCCCTGGCGCTGCCGGACCCGCAGGCCGCGCTGGCGGAACTGCGCCGCTATGCCGGTGCGCAATTCGAGATCGCCCCGGCCATCGCCGCCCGCGCCTACCTGCGTGCGGGCGACGTCGCCACCGCAAGCAAGCTGCTCAGCGACGAGGACGACAAGACCGAAGCGCTGAAGCAGGTGCGTTTCGATGTCGCCATCGCCGCCAACGACATGCCTGCTGCGGCGCAACTGGTCGACATGACCGACACCGACCAGCTGGCCGCCAATGCCCAGCGGTTTGCCATCGTGGCCACGCGCGCGCCGGGCACGCTCATGACGCGTCCCATGCTCATGGCCTCGATGATCTGCCTGCTGGCCATCGGCATGATCGCGCTGCTGCCGGGCCTGCTGCTGGTGCCGATCCATTACCGCGGCCTGATTCGCGAGGTCAGCGGCAACGCGCCTTACGCGTTGTTCCACAGCATCGGACTGCGCCACGCCTGGTACGGCCTCGCGTTGATGCTGTGCGTGCCGCTGGTGGTCGCGGCGGTGGTCTCCCCCGACACGCTGGCGATGCTGCTGGGCGAGGAGTCAGTGCCGCCCCCGCAGGCCCTGTTCCGCATCACCGCCTGGGGCGCCGTCGTCGGCCTGTTGTGCACGTTACCGATCGTGTTTGGCATGGGCCGGCGAGAGGTCATCGGCGACCGTGCCGCGTTGAAGGCATGGTGGCGCGTGCTGCTGGCCTGGGCCATCGTGCTGGGCGTGGGCTGGCTGCTCGCCCTGTGGCACCAGTCGACCGGCGGTGGCGACGCGACCATGCAGATCAAAATGGTCGATGCGCTGGCCGCCGGCGCGCGCGATGCCGGTCCGTTGCTGACGCTGCTGGTCGTCGCGCTGCTGGCGCCGATCTTCGAGGAGATCATCTTCCGCGGCGTCGTACTCGGTGGCCTGTCGCGCTACATCAGCTTCGGCTGGGCAAACCTCCTGCAGGCCCTGATGTTCGCCGCCATCCACGACGACCTGACGCGCTTCCCGTACTACTTCACCCTCGGCCTGCTGGCCGGCGCACTGGTGAAGCGCACGCAGGCCCTCGGCCCGGCAATAGCTCTGCACGTCCTCAACAACCTGCTGGCGTTCTCGCTGCGCATGTGAGGTTGAGGCTCCACGCTTGTCTCCCTCCTCCGAGAGAGGAGGGCCGTGGTGGAGTTGCTCCTGCTGCCGGGAGATTGCCCGCGAGCCTGAGCCACATCGCCGGGAGTCGCCCCGCGTAACTCGCCCAACAGCCTCCGAGCCTCGCGCACGACGCCACTGAGCCTCGCGAACAGCGCGTTCTGCTTTGCGGTCGAGGCTCCAGAGCGTCATCGATTGATGCGAGGGTTTCCTCGCGCACAAGTCATTACAGGCTGATGTGCCCCCTGTAGTTGAACTTGAGGTTGACAACGTCGTCCTTGAACAGGATCACGCCTGTCGCCGTCGCGAAGTCCCCTGTGCCGCCCACGATCGGGTGGTGGCAGCGGCCGTGGAGCTCCTCCGCGAACGTCTCGTCCACGTACTTCGCCGTGAAGGTGTAGGTCGTCTCAAAGGTTCCGCACTTCGTACCGTTCAGGCAGCCGACGAAGATCTCGGTTCCCTGCTCTATATACGTGCCGCTCGGGTTGAACTTGGATGCGGAGACGTACGTGTACCAGCAGCCCTCCAGACCCCCGTCGGAGAGCTCGATCGGAGGGTAATCCCCCAGATCGCCGGGTGGACTCCCGGCCGGCGGTTGACACGCGTTGTTGAACACGCCGATTCCGGATACCTGCGTGTTCCCCGGACCCGCACTCGCGGGTATCGCCAGGGCGGCGAACACCAATGCCGCCACAGCAGCCGTGAGTGTCGTGGCTCGCAGCCAGTCAGAGACGTGGCGGGCGATGCGGACAGACTTCATCGTAAACATGATGCTTCTCCATTGACGTGATGTCGGTGCATTCTTTCTAGTCAACAGCTGACTCTTGGCGCTTCCGTGGCCATGGGCTGAGAAAGGCACGACGTCCTTCCGCCTGGCCCCGAGCCAGCGCCGGGGCCAAGCGTGCGGACCCACTACTTCGTACGATTCTCGTTGGTGCCGCCCCTGCAGGCTCCGGACTTACCCGGGAAGCCATGCTCCAGGCCGTAGAGCTTCCAGGAGTCCGCCGCGGTCTGGACCTGCTTCAACATCTGGCCCATCGGATCTGTCGAGTCGAAATCATTCAACCCGCTGTAGGCGCAGTTCGAGTTCGCGTTCTCCCGGGCTCCGGTGTAGTTCGTGTTGTCCAAGGTGCCCGGCGGACCCTTCACTTCACCCGCGAACCCGATGGTCGAGCCACCCAAAAGGGTGACGGTACAGAACGAGATCGCGAACAAACGTGTCTTGCTCATCTTCGCTTCCTCTTGCAAAAAAACAGGGGTTGGGGTGCACCCCCTGAAGTGCACGTTCTGGTTTTTGCGCTCCATCTCAACGACACATCTGCTTGCAGGCAGATGTCCAAGTCCGTGCTGGCATGGAGCCTCAACGAAGCCGTGACACTGCGGCGGCCACGCGCGAGCAACGAGATGTCTAGTGGCGCTTCCGAGATCCGCGGTTTCGATCAGATCAGCCGCGCGCGTGCGACACGAGCCGCTTCGCGTAAGCGAAGCGCCCCTCATGTCGGTGGTTCTTGGAAACAGTGCGGGCGTCCATTTGCACAGTCCAACCCGCGCAGTCCGGGCGTCTGTCCGCTCCTTCCAGGAGACAGCGTTCCCCCGTGGGCGATGGCGACGCTCAGGGGACGGCCGACACCGCGCTGCGCCGGGCACTTCCGGCGTGGCAACCCCGCGGGGAGATTCGCCATGAACAAATTGCAGAAGGGTTTCGCGGTCCTGTTGCTGACGGTGTCCGGCGTTGTGTGCGCACAGGAGTTGCCATATTCGGAAGGGCCGGTATCGGTCGTCACCCGGGTGAAGGTGATGGACGGGCAGTTCGACAACTACATGTCCTACCTGCAGAAGTCCTACCGGCCGGTGATGGAAGCGCAGAAGAAGGCCGGCAACATCATCAGTTACTCCATCTACGATGCCAGCCCGCAGGGCCCCAGCGACGCCGACCTGTACCTGGTCGTGCGCTACGCGAACATGGCCAGCTTCGATGGGTTGCGCCAGCGCTCGGAGCCGGTGGCGCTGAAGGTCAACAACCAGACGCGCGAGCAGGCCAACGAGGCCACGGCATCGCGCGCCAAAATGCGGGAGATCCTGGGCAGTGAGGTGGTGCGGGAGTTGGTGCTGTCGCCATAGGAGGTGCTGTCGCCGTAGGAGGCGACGCGGAGGAGGTGGTTGTGCCGACGATCAGGCACGCCACCTGCGATTACATCCGCTGGGACGTCATCCTTGCGGAAGCCGGGATCCATTTTGGTTTTGCCTTTGCGTGTGTCCGTGAAGCCAAAGAGCAAAAGCAAAACGGATCCCAGCTTCCGCTGGGATGACGACTCGCCCGATGCCGTCCGCCATGCGGGATGCTGACGACGCCACGTCAGGCCAGCGTGCCGCTAAGCGCCGGCTTCCAGAACCTGCGCGCGATGCTTTCGAAGCCCTGGGCCGTGGGGTGGATCTCGTTCTCCCATTGCTGCTGGCTCCTCAACGCGCCGCGTGAGTCGATCAGGATCATGTTGGCGTGCTGCGAGACGAACGCGCGCAGCTCGCGCGTGAACTGATCGATCAGCCAGTGGGTGACCACGCGTTGGCGTTTTGGATCGGTGAGGCCTACCTGGTCCAGGTATGGCTTGACCCAGGGTTGCATCTTGATCGGCCCCAGCTTGTAGCCGACGCCCGATGGCCAGATGTAATCGTAGGTGTGCAGATAGATGATCGACTGGGGTGAGTACAGGTCGCGGCACTGCACCACCTCCTTGATGTCCTTGATCGCATAGCGCAGCGCGTGTTCGAAGGTTTCCAGGCGGATGTGGTCGAAGACCGGCACCGGAATCTCCCCCCAGGCCGAGTTGCCCGGTGATTGCGGTTGGATGGGCGTCTTGACGAACTCCCTCAGTTCTTCGCCGACGATGTCGTTGCCGCCGGTCGAGAGGAGAATCGCGTCGAAGCGATAAGTGCCGATCTCGCGCTGGATGCGCGGCATGGCCGCCTTCCACATCGCACTGTCGCGCCCGGCCACGCCTTCGCGCAGAAACAGCGTGCCCTTGAAGAGCTTGGCGATCTGCTTGTTGAGGTCGGTAGGGTGTGGCGGGTATTGGAACCAGGAGTCGCCGAAGCACAGCGCCCGTCGCGCTTCCTTGTGCGTCTCCACCGCCTTGTGGAATTGCACAAGCGCCAGGTTATTGCGTCCGATGGCCATGGGCCTCTCCTTGTCGTCTCGACGGATGAGTGGGATTACGGAGGCGGTTTCGGGCCCCGGCCACCCATGGCGCCTGGCCAGGCGGTTATCTTTCCCCCTTCGCAGAGGAGGACGCGCATGTCTCGAAGGACTCTGGTCGCCGTGGCCATGTTGCTCGCGGCTGCCATCGCCGGTAGCGCCTGTGCCGGTGAGGCGACAGAAGCGAAGGTCATCGGGGCCTATTACCCGGGCGGCTCGGCCGGGCGCTATCCGGTGGACAAAATCCCGGCCGACAAATTGACGCACCTGTTCTACGCCTTCGCGCGGATCGAGGACGGGCACTGCGTGGTCGGCGCGGATGCGGACGCGCATTTCGCCGCATTGAAGGAGCTTAAGCGGCAGCACCCGAAGCTGCGCACGCTGATCTCGATCGGCGGCTGGGAAGCGGGCGGGTTTTCCGATGCGGCGCTCAGCGCGGCCAGCCGCAAGCGTTTCGTGGACTCGTGCATCGCGCTGTTCTTCGAGAAGCACCGTGGCAGCTTCGATGGCGTCGATATCGACTGGGAGTTCCCGGTCCAGGGCGGGCCGCCGGAGATCGCCGCGCGGCCGCAGGACCGCCACAACATGACCCTGCTGGCGCAGGAGTTCCGCCGCCGGCTGGATGGCCTTGGCAAGGCACGCGAACAGCCGATGCTGCTGACCGCGGCGCTGCCGGCCGGACGCATGCAATCGGCCGGCGCCTACGACCCGGCGCGCAGCTTCGAGCTGGCGACGCTGGCCAGGACGCTCGATTTCATCAACCTGATGACCTACGACATGGGCACCGGGTTCTCCAAAGTCTCCACCTTCAACGCACCGTTGCGCGAAGACCCCGCCGACCCGCTCGACCCGGCGCTGCGCCGCTGGAACAACGTCGATGGCGCGGTCGATTACTACCGCGAGCATGGCGTGCCCGCCGACAGGCTGGTGCTGGGCGTGCCGTTCTATGGGCGCGGCTTCCGTGTGATCGGCGAGGGCAGGGACGGCTTGTACCAGCCTTACGGTGCTCCGTACGAGGTGGGGAGCTGGGCGTCCATCAAGACCAGGTTGCTCGGTGCCCCCCAGTGGCAACAGCACTGGCATCCGATCGCGCAGACGCCGTGGTTGTTCAACGCCGCCGAGCGCGTGTTCGTCAGCTACGAAGACCCGAAGTCGATCGGCATCCGCGCGCAGTTGGCGAAGGATCGAGGCCTGCGTGGGGTCTTCATGTGGGAGCTGACCGGCGACGACGAGGAGCACAGCCTGCTGGATGCGATGGTCGGACCGTTTGAATGAGAAGCCCGCCAGCCTGACGCCCCGCGCCGCAAAATGAACCCGGCCCCTTCCCCTCATGGGGCCCCCAGGCACCGCCGCCGCCTGAACGGGCCCCGTTCCCAGTGGCCCAAACCGGCCACCCCGGCGCCTCCCAATGCGAGAATGCCGCCCCGGTCCGCGCCGCCCGCGCCTGGACCCATTCCCTGGATTCCATGAAGACTCCTGCCGCATTGCAGGCGCTGATCGACGACGGCGTCATCGACGAAGTACTGCGTCCGCTCAAGAGCGGCAAGGAAGCGGCCGTGTACGTGGTGCGCAGCGGCTCTGAGGTGCGCTGCGCGAAGGTCTACAAGGACATGGCGCAGCGCAGCTTCCAGCAGCGCGTGCAGTACCAGGAAGGGCGCAAGGTGCGCGGCAGCCGCGAGGCTCGTGCGATCGGCAAGGCGACCAAGTACGGCCGCAAGCAGCAGGAAACCGCCTGGAAGAACACCGAGGTCGACGCGCTGTACCAGCTGCGCGAGGCCGGCGTGCGCGTGCCTGAACCGCACGGCTATTTCCACGGCGTGCTGGTGATGGAACTGGTGACGGACGCGAACGGGTTTTCGGCGCCGCGGCTGGGCGAGGTCGAACTCACTGCGGAGCAGGCGCGCGAGTTCCACGCGGTGCTGGTGCGGCAGGTAGTGCGGATGCTGTGTTGCGGCCTGATCCACGGCGACCTGTCGCAGTACAACGTGCTGGTCGGCCCGGATGGCCCGATCGTGATCGACTTCCCGCAGGTGGTCAGTGCCGCGGGCAACAACGCCGCGCGGCGGATGCTGCTGCGCGACGTCAACAACCTCACCGCGAGCCTGGGTCGCTGGGCGCCGGAACTGCTCGAAACCTGGTACGGCGAGGAAATGTGGGCGCTGTTCGAGGCCGGTTCGCTGCAGCCCGACAGCGTGCTCACCGGTGAGTTCGAGCACGACGAGCGTCTTGCCGACATCGACAGCGTCCGCGACGCGATCAACGAGGCCCGCGACGAGGCCCTGATCCGCCAGCAGGGACGCGAAGAGGCGGCCCTGGCCGACTGAGGGTCCGCGTCCGCGGGTGCGGGCCCAGAACTTGCACGGCATCGGCCGCCGGAAACGATACCTATAATCCGAGTCGTCTCGGCCGGACGTTGTATCGGGCTCCAGCGCCTCATGCGACCCGCGGTATACGGGACCCGGCATCTCCTTTTGGAGTTCGGATGCTCCGATGCGCAACCACCTCGCCAGCGGAATCCTCGGTGCGAGGCACGCGATCAACCCCGCCAGGTTGCGTGCGGCGTGGGACCTCATCGGCAACGACGTGGGCCGTCACGCTGGCTTGCGCCTGCTCGACGATTACGATCCGGACAAGCGCCCGATCGTGATGATCCATGGGCTGGGAGGCAGCCAGCTTGCGTGGGCCCAGCTGTCGAACGAAATACGCAGTGATCCCGAACTGCGCGCCTGCTTCCAGGTCTGGCATGTGCTCTACCACGCCAATGCACCGACGCTGGCGCTGCGTCGCCGCGTGCAGCGCTATCTCGACGGAGCGTGGAGTGCGCTCGATCCAGAAGGCGGTGCTGCGGCGCGGTCGGGAATCGTCCTGATCGGACACAGTCTTGGTGGTGTGGTCGCGCGAATGCTGTGCGTGGAGAGCGGAGACGCGCTTTGGTCCACCGCGTTCACCGTGCCGCCCCAAACTGTGCAGGCAAACACGGCGGATGGAACGGACATCGAAAGCGTGTTTCGTTTCCAGCCGTATCCAGGTGTTTCCCGCGCTATTTTCATGGCGGCACCACATAAGGGCAGCCCCAACGCCGACCTGTGGCTTGGGCGGCTGTTCCGCGCCCTGGTGGGCGGCAGGTCTCCGGAAATACAGTCGCTGAGCCGCTTTGCGCGCGACCACCCCGACATGGTGAACGAGGCGTTGCGCGTGACCTATCAGCAGGCCAGGGTCAACAGCATCAGCACGCTGCAGGTGTCGCAACCCATTCGCCGCGCTGGCGAGTCGCTGATGCCGGTAGCCGGCATCGATTACCACACCATTGCCGCCTTCCTGCCAGATTGGGAGCCTGCAAGCGATGGCGCGGTGCCGCTGAGCAGTGCGCTGCTTCCAGGCGCGGCATCGACGCTGGTCCTCAAATCGGGGCACGACGTTTACGACCACGATCAGGCCGTGGCGGAAGTGCTGCGGATTCTTCGGGAGGATCTCATCGAGCGTGGCAGCGGTTCGACCGAGGCGCCCCGCAAGTCCACTGCAGTGGGTTAGGTCCCGATGTCGTGGATCTCGGTCGCGGGCCCGTCAGTGGCCGGCGTCGATTGGCTGCCGTGCATAGCGACCGGGAGGCTGCCCCACGTGCCGGCTGAACGCCGTGCTGAACGTGCTTGCCGAGCCGTAGCCGACCCGTTCGGCGACTTCGGCGAGCCCGACATCGTGGTGGCGCAGCAGGTTCTTCGCGACGGCCATGCGCCAGGTGAGCAGGTATTCCATCGGCGTCGCGCCGACGGTTCGCGTGAAGCGCTCGTAGAAAGCCGACCGTGAAAGCGCGGCCCGCTTGGCCAGTTGCTCCACCGTCCACGAATGCGCGAGTCGGTCGTGCATCTGCCGGATCGCGGGCGCGAGTCGCGGATCGGCCAGCCCGCGCAGCAGCCCGGGAGGCGCGTGTTCGCCCGACGCCGACCGCAGCGCTTCGATCAGCAGCACTTCCACAAGGCGCGTAAGCACGAGCTCGCGGCCTGGCCTGCGCTCGCCCGATTCCTCGCCGACCAATCGCACCAGCATGGTCAGACGCTCGGCGCCGCGCACATGCACCACCGTGGGAAGCAGCGACACCAGCAACACCGCATCGGGTGAATCGAAGACGAAGTAACCGCCGAGCAAGCGCACGTCGGGGCGTCCGCCTCGAGTGCCATGGCGGACTTCGCCTGTCGGCGAGGCGGCTACCTTCGGATCGATGTGCTCGGGCGTCACCGGCTCGAAGCCTGATAGCGTGAAGCCCGGCGTCGCCGGCAACAGCACGAAGTCACCGGCTTCGAGCACAAGGGCAGGGTGACCGTCGACGGCGAGACGGCAACTCCCTTCAAGCACCGCGCAGAAGCTGGGCTGGCCGTAATCCGAGTAGCGCACGCCCCAACGGCCGGCGCCGCTGATGCGCTTGGAGAACACGGTACGCGGCTGCAGCAGCGCGATGACTTCCGACAGTGGGTCGCTCATGGCTGGACGATCGCCAATGAAGTCCGGACGCCTGATGGTAGAGCGTCCGGCGCGCTTCATCCATCGTAGCCGCATTGCTTCCCCACTCGGATACAGATCATGAAAACCGTGCTGATTACAGGCTGCTCCTCTGGTTATGGGCTGGAGACCGCGCGCCATTTCCACGCGCAGGGCTGGAACGTGATCGCGACCATGCGAACGCCGCGCGAAGACCTGCTGCCCAGGTCGGAGCGGATGCGCGTGCTGGCGCTGGACGTGACCAGCACCGACAGCATCGCGGCCGCGCTCGACGCCAGCGGGCCGATCGACGTGCTGGTCAACAATGCGGGCATCGGGGTCGTCGGCGCATTCGAGGCCACGCCGATGTCCACGGTACGGGAAGTGTTCGAGACCAACACCTTCGGCGTGATGGCGATGACCCACGCGGTGCTGCCCCAGCTCCGCTCGCGCCGCTCGGGCGTGGTGGTGAATGTCACCTCGAGCGTGACGTTGGCGCGGATGCCGTTGGCTGCGGCGTACACCGCGAGCAAGGCGGCCATCGAAGGCTTCACCGGTTCGCTGGCGTTCGAGCTGGAGGCCTTCGACGTCCTCGTGAAGCTGGTCGAGCCCGGCTATGGCCCGACGACGGGTTTCACCAGCAACGGCGCACCGCGAATGGCGGGCCTGATTCCCGAGATCTATGCGCCGTTTGCCGAGCGCGTGTTCGCTGGCTTTGCGCAGCCGACCGCCGTGACGAAGGAATCGGATGTGGCGCAGGTGGTGTGGCGTGCTGCGAACGATACGACCGGACAGCTGCGGTTTCCCGCGGGTGCAGATGCGGTGGCGCTGGCCCAGTCGAGATGAACAGTCCTCGCCACCAGGAGGCGGCCGGCTGTCCAAGGTGCCTGCGGCTCGAACCCAAAATGCCAAACCGACAACAAAAGGACGAACTGCTCGATCTCCAGTAGGGTGGAAAGGAGGGGAGTCGACCTTCTCCTCGGGCAACAAGAAGCGGTAGGCTGGCACCTGCTTTCGTATGCCCGCATGCAAGGACTAGCCCGTGACCATACTCAGCCTAGCGCTCGCCGCTGCATCGGCCGCGACCACCGTGTCGCCTGCGATCGAACCGACCACCCGCGCCGCGATCGAAGCGACTTGCTTCGACTATGTCGACGGCCAATTGGAGGGCGATCCTGAGCGTGTCGCCCGCTCGCTGCACCCCGATCTCGCCAAGCGACGCGTGCTGGGCGAAACCCCAGACGAACGCCTGGGCCTGCGTCGCATGAGCAGGGACGAATTGGTCGAACTGACGCGGCAGGGCGCGCTGAAGACGCCGAAGGAACAATGGGATCGCTCATGCACCGTGCTGGACGTCGCCGGCAATGCCGCGGTGGTCCGCGCGGAAACCCCATGGTTCGTGGATTTCTTCCACATGGGCAAGTTCGGCGATCGCTGGATCATCATCAATGCGCTTTGGTATCCGAAGCCCAAGTGAATGCTTGGTCTGGGCAGGTGCGAGGTGCGTGCGTGGCAATAGACATCGGGAACAATCAAGGAAGAGGGCCGGTAAGCCAGGACCCCGAGTTGCTGCGCCGTCTGCTGCGCGCGAAGGACCGGATCGATGCCGCCTCGCACGAGGAGTGGCCCGTGCGCCGGCTGGCGAACGTGAGCTGCGTCTCGCAGGCCCACTTTGCGCGATCGTTCAAGGATGCCTTCGGCGTCCCGCCGCACCGCTACCTGCTCACGCGCCGCATCGAGCGGGCCACGGCGCTGTTGCGCGACACGGACCAGTCCATCACCGACATCGCGTTCCAGACCGGCTGGAAGAGCCTGGGAACGTTCGGGCGCACGTTCCGCGACGTCACCGGTGAGAGTCCGGGTGAGTTCCGTGCGCGGGCGCAGGCCGCCGCGCACGAGCTCGAGTGGGTGCCGGCCTGCTTCGTCAGCGCCGCCCACCGGCCCGATCTCACGATCGCAGTTTCGGAGAAGCGACGACAGGAGGCGGGCGGTATCGTGAGCGGGTCCAAAGAAAAGGAGGTCCCATGAGCCAGGGTGTCGGAGTAGTCGGTCTTTACGTTCGCGATCAGGACGAGGCCGTTGAGTTCTATGTCGGAAAGCTCGGATTCCGCGTCCATACCGACGCGCGCAACGGCAACTACCGCTGGCTCACGGTGCAGCACCCTGAGCAGCCGTCCTTCCAGCTCGGCCTGTTCACGGCGGAGCAGCCCATGCTCGACGCGGCGACCGTGCAGACCTTGCGCGAGATCGTGGCGAAGGGCGCCATGCCGCCGCTGGTGCTCGTCGTCGACGACTGTCGCGCCGCCTTTGAGCGCATGCGCGCCCGTGGGGTGGAGTTCACGCAGGACCCGATGGAGCGCTACGGCAGTGTGGACGCCGGTTTCCGCGATCCGTCGGGGAATGGGTGGAAGATGATCGAGGCGCGCCGCTGAGGCAGGGCGCGCGTCGAGGTGCTTGTCGGTTGCCCGCTGCGCTGCGGGCCGGTCCTTCTTCGAGGAGATCCCATTGAACTGGAACCACTGGATTCGGCAGATCCACCGCTGGGTGGCCATCGCCTTCACGGTGACGGTCATCGCCAACTTCGTCGCGATCGCACAGAGGGCAGGCGGGATGCCTCCGCCCTGGATCACTTACTCGCCGCTGCTCCCGCTCGCCGTGCTCCTGCTCACGGGCCTGTACCTGTTCGTGCTGCCGTATGCCGCCAGGTGGCGCAGCAGGTGACGCACGGCCGTAGTGCTAACCAGCGTATTCAACGAAAAGGGCGAAGGACAACTACCATGAAGAAAGCGGCAACCACCCTTGGCAAGGGCGACCCGAAAGAAGGACAGGGAGAAGGCTCTGCCTCTGAGCTGATCGATGCGAGGATCAATGAGCTCAGCGATTGGCGCGGCGAGACGCTCGCCCGGATCCGGATGCTCATCCAGCAGGCCGATCCCGAAGTAGTCGAAGAATGGAAGTGGAGGGGAGTTCCGGTGTGGTCGCACGCCGGAATCATCTGCACCGGCGAGACGTACAAGAGCGCCGTGAAGATGACCTTCGCCAAGGGCGCGTCGTTGGAGGACCCTTCGCGCCTGTTCAACTCCAGCCTCGACGGCAACACCCGGCGCGCCATCGATTTCCACGAGGGCGACAGGATCGATGAAGACGCGCTTAAGGCACTCATCCGCGCCGCCGTGGCGCTGAACACTTCTTCGCGGGCCCAGAAGAGGACAAACTCTGGAAGGTAGAACCACCTGATGCGCGGAGCACATCGGTGCGCGGAGGACTGTGATGGGCGCGAACGAAAGCGATTCCCCACGGGGGCTGTGCACCTCGGATGAGGCGATTGCGCGCCTGAAGGAAGGCAACGCCCGCTTCGTTGCCGGCCACGCGCGGTTCCCGACCGTGCAGAAGGACATCCTGGCGGACCTCGTGACCATCGGCACGCGAGGCCCCGTGGTGCTCGCGCATACTCGGCCGCGAGCAAATACGCATTGGATCGGCTATGACCACTCGCAGGAATTTCCTCGCCGGCGCCGCGACCGCTGCCGGCAGCATCGCGCTGGGGCTGAGGACAGTCGCCGCGGCCGCCGTGCCCGATGCGACGCCCAGGGCGACCACGTCCGGCGCGGAGGGGCTGGATCTGTCCGTGCAGCCAGGTCGCGTGTTCAAGCGCCGTTCCGACCGGAACGCGCTGCGCACTGACAACTGGCTGTTCAACCTCGTGCTTCTTTCCGCGTCGGATGACAAGCCGATGCTTGATTCGCTGGTGGTGCGTTGCCTGTCGGGTGGCGAGGTGCGGCGCACGACCATCTGGCCGGCCGCTGTGGTCGGCAGCGCCAACCTGCTGGCGGCCGCACCGATGCCGGCGAAGGAAGGCGGGTGGATGGTGGCTGCATTCCGCATCGCCGATGCCGTGCCCGCGGACCTGGCGGTCGATCGGGTGGACTGCGAACTCCACTGCCGCACCGCGGACGGTGCGCAGCACTTCACGAAATCCGTGCCGTTGCAGGCGTACGCGCAGAAGACGCGCCTCGTCTTTCCCTTCGAGGGGCGCGGGATGATCTCGCAGGGCGGTGCCTGGAACGACGGGCACCGCAACCGCAGCGGCATGTTCGCGGTCGATGCCATCGGCCTCGCCGACCTGTACGCAGCCATGCACGCGCAGGGCGATGAGTCGTCCGCGGCAGCGGGTTGGGGACGCCCGATCATCGCACCTGCGGCCGGCACGATCGTGGTCGCGCGCAACGATCGCCCGGACCAGCCCGTGCTGGGCGTGTCCGATCCGAAGTTCTTCGTGGCGGAATTCCCGAATGGCGGCGACCCGGGAAATCACGTCGTGATCGATCACGGCAACGGCGAGTTCAGCCTGCTCTGCCACATGCAGCACGGCAGCGTGAAGGTCGCAGAGGGCCAGCGGGTGGAGCAGGGGCAGGAGATCGGCCTGCTCGGAAGTTCAGGCGATTCCAGCAGTCCGCACGTGCACCACCAACTGCAGGACGGTCCTCATTGGACGAGCGCGGATGCCTTGCCGCATGAGTATGCGAATGGGCCGAAGGGGCAGCACGATCGTGGGGTGTTCTTCAATGCTGTGCGGTAGGGCGGGAGGCAATTCGTGTGAGGTTGGTTGATCGGTGCCAACCCATGTCGGGGCCAGGCCGGTGTCTGGGCCGCGCGATTACCAAACCAAGTCGTCGGGCACCTGGAACTGCGCGTAATACGCATCGTCTTCGGAGGTTGCGGCCGAGGGCTTGGTGTCCACGTCCCAACCGTGATCGAGCACGATCATGCTGGCGTCGCGTTCCCGCACCTTGTCGGCGGCCGCGCGCGGCAACAACTCGTAGCGTTCGTCCAGGCGGACGATCACCAGTGCGCCGGAGGACAACTTCTTTCGCAGGTCCTCGTTGATCAGCAGTGTGCGGATGGCGCCGTCTGCGGTGAAGCGGTACTCACTCTCACCCGAGCGCGGTACTTTCCTGTCCTCGATGATCTGCCGCGCCTGGGCACGAAGTTCAGTAATGCGTGCCTGGGCTTTTCGCTCTGCAGCGAGTGCGCGGTCCCGCTCGGCCTTTTCGACCCGTGCCCGCTCCGCTTCCAACTGGATTTCGCTAGGCTCGGATGGCCCTTTGGCATGCCGGGCTTTGTTCTGCTCGCGCGCCACCTCGGCCACCTTGGCCTTCTTGACCAGACCCGCCTTGAGCAGCTGTTCCTGAAGGGGATTCGCCTTCGCCATGTCGCAGTTTGCTGCTGAGGATTTCCGCCCCATCATACTACCGTCCCCGCCGCCCGCCTCCCCTGTACTGATGGAAGCTTTGAAGTACCTCGCCGGCTACCCACAACACGTGCAGACGCGGGTGCGCGAATTGATCGAGCATGGGCGGCTGGGCGCGATGCTGGCCGACAAGTATGGCCAGCCCCACACCGTGCGCAGCGACGGCCAGTTGTACGAGTACGTCCAAACGCTCAAAGACCGGCATCTGCGAAAATCGGTGCCGCTGGGCAAGGTGATCTACGACGGCAAGCTGCAGGTGGTGAAGCACGCGCTCGGTACCCACACTGCCATCTCTCGGGTACAGGGCGATCGGCTCAAGGCCAGTCGCGAGATTCGCATTGCCACTGTTTTCCGCGATGCGCCCGCCGAGTTCCTGAGGATGATCGTGGTGCATGAACTGGCGCACCTGAAGGAAGCCGAGCACAACAAGTCCTTCTATCAGCTGTGCACGCACATGGAGCCTGACTACCACCGGTTGGAGTTCGATTTGCGCCTCTACCTGACTCATCTTGATGCCGGGCGATCTGCCGTCGAGGGCGAGAAGCAGTCCTGAATGTCCGCGTCTGGCCGGTAGCGGACATCGGGGTTACCCGGGCGCCGGGGCCGGTGCTAACGTCCGCTTTCGACCCATAGCGGACACCCGCCAGTGTCTATGTCTGCTGCGATACTGCGGCTATGTCTTCCGCACCCAGCGCGCGGCCCGCGATGCCCCAGCCACCCTCTGCCGCTTCTGTCAGCAGCACCCACACGCGGTCTGGAGGCACGGCGCTGGAAGCAGCTACAAGTGTCGTGAGGCGGGCGACCGCATCCCTCTGCTTGTCGCGATCAAGCGCGGCGTGAGGCGTCAGAACTTGCACGCGGACGCAGGCGCCATCGCCGTTGACATCTGCGAGGAACAGCACGTCGTGCACAAAGGCGGCGGTGTTCGCCCGAAATATCTGGAGGTCAGGTAACCGCTCCGCGGCCATGAGTTCACTGGCAGCTTCGCGAGCGAGGCGCGCGGGATCGGCAAAGGTGCCGGGCGAAGCGTAGATGTCGATCATAGGCATGACAGGGAGATCCGTAAGCGGCGGGGGAAAGCGGCCGACCTCGAAGGCCGACCGGGGTTTTACTAGTGAATCCCCCCATACGCTTAGAGGTGCGGTCGAGGCGTCAAATCACTGGAAGACGGTCGATTCAGGTCTTGTTTGTCGGTGGCGATATAAGCGTATGCGATGTTTCTTGGGCGCGAAGAGTCATCTGTGGAGGTCAGCAATGTCCAGCCAGCATGGGCAGCAGGAACGAAGAGCGGTAGTACACCGCTGATTCAGTCGACCGGGGGTGAAGGCACTTTTGCGTGAATCCTGAACGTCCGCTTCTGGCCGAGAGCGGACCTTCAGGCTGAGATCTTGAGGCAGGGCTAACGACCTCTTCCGACCCTGAGCCACCATTCAAGCGGTTCAGCCTGCTTGATCCCTGTGCGAAACCAGGTGCGGCGCAGTAGCCTGTCGCGATGGACTCCCTGATTGCTGCCGCCGGGCGCGCGCTGGTCGCCGGCGACGCGCTCGGCGCCCTCAAGCGCGTCGCTCTGCGCGACGACCCGCCGGCGCTCGCCCTGCGCGGCATCGCGATGGCCCAGCTTGGCGAGTATCCGCGCGCCCGCGAACTTCTCCGGCGCGCCGCGCGTGGCTTCGGCGCGCGCGAGGAGTTGGCGCGCGCCCGCTGTGTCGTTGCGGAGGCCGAGGTGGCCCTCGCCATGCGCGAGCTGGGCGGCTCGCCGCGTACGCTCGCGCAGGCCGCGGCCGCGCTGGACGCTCGTGCCGATCACGCCAATGCGCTGCAAGCGCGCCTGATCGCGGTGCGCCGGCTGCTCCTGCTCGGCCGCCTCGAGGAGGCCGCATCCTCGCTGGCCGGCCTCGACACGCTCGACCTGCCGCCATCGCTGGCGGCGGTGGCCGAACTGGCCACGGCCGAAGTGGCGTTGCGCTCGTTGCGAACGGCGGCGGCGCGGGCGGCGCTCGGCCGCGCCTTCGATGCGGCGCAACGCGCACGTGTGCCTGCGCTCATCGCCGAGGTGGACGAGGCGCGCGCCGCGCTCGATCGTTCCGCTGCCCGGCGTATCCACGCCGGCCACGAGCAACCATTGCGCCTCGACGAGGTCGAAGCGCTGCTGGCCTCGGGCGCGCTGGTGGTCGATGCCTGCCGGCGCGGGCTGCGCGCCGGTGATGTTTGGCAATCGCTGGCGCGCCGACCGGTGTTGTTCGCATTGCTGCGCGCGCTTGCGCAAGGCTGGCCCGGCGATGTCGATCGCAACGACCTGATCGCGCGCGTCTTCCACACCCGTGGCCTCGACGAGACACACCGCGCACGCCTGCGCGTCGAGATCAGCCGGCTGCGCGCGCTGGTCGCGCCGCTGGCGGATATCGAGGCCACTGCGCACGGTTTCGCACTCGTGCCGCGCGATGGGCGAGCCGTCGTCGTGCTGGTGCCCCCCATCGATGGCGACCAGGCGTCGCTGCTGGCGCTGCTCGCCGATGGCGCGGCCTGGTCCACTTCGGCCATCGCGCTGGCCCTCGGCGACAGCCAGCGCACGGTACAGCGTGCGCTCGTCGAACTTGAGGCCTCCGGGGAGGTGCGCTCGATCGGTCGCGCACGCGCGCAGCGCTGGCTGGCACCGCCATTGGTCGGATTCACGACGATCTTGTTACTCCCCGCCGCGCTGCCGCCTGAGTAGATTGTCCCTGCGGCGCCAAGACGGGCGCCATCAGGAGCCAGGCAATGACCCGCACCCCAGGCATGACAGACGAGGCGACAGGGCAGCTACCGGCGCGCGCCGCTGAAATCGTGCGCGAGTACGGCCCGTTCGACGGCGTCGAACAGATCGGCGGCGTCACCTACGACGGCCGCCGCGTGTGGGCCGCCGCCGGATCCAAGGTGCTCGCCTTCGACCCCGACAGCGGCGAGGTCGCGCGCACGCTCGACTGCGCCGCCCACGCCGGCACCGCCTTCGACGGTACCTACCTCTATCAGATCGCCGAGGCGCGCATCGACAAGATCGATCCCGCCACCGGCAGCGTCGTGGCGTCGATCCCCTCGCCGGGCGAAGGCCGCGACTCGGGTCTGGCCTGGGCCGAAGGCAGCCTGTGGGTAGGGCAGTACCGCGATCGCAGGATCCACCAGGTCGATCCCGAAACCGGCGCCGTCGTGCGCACGATCGAGTCCAACCGATTCGTCACCGGCGTGACCTGGGTCGACGGCGAGTTGTGGCACGGCACCTGGGACGGCGACGAGAGCGAACTGCGCCACATCGACCCGGACAGCGGCGCCGTGCTCGAGCGGCTCGAAATGCCGCCTGGCACGGGCGTCAGCGGGCTCGAGTCCGACGGCGCCGACCTGTTCTATTGCGGCGGCGGACCGAGCGGAAAGGTCCGCGCCGTGCGGCGACCGAAGCGAGTGGCGCCATGAACGGCCCTTCGATGCGCGAACCAGGCTGCGCCTGAAGCACCCATCCGGGCACGAAGCGGCCCCTGCCTGTCCATCCCCCTTCCGGTCCGTCGACCGGAGACGGGTGCGCTTTGCCACCGCGATGCGGGACCGGCGCATCCGTTAATCCATGAAGGCCCATCGGGCCCGAGGAGCACACCATGAACATCGCAATTGCGGAAATGAACGTTGATCATCCCGTCGTGTCCAGGGACCAATGGCTCACCGCGCGCAGGACGCTGCTGGCGCGCGAGAAGGAACTCACCCGCCTGCAGGACCAGATCGCGCGCGAGCGCCGAGCGCTGCCGTGGGTGCGCGTCGAGAAGGACTACGTCTTCGAAACGCCGGAAGGCCCTCGCAACCTCGCCGACCTGTTCGAAGGTCGAAGCCAGTTGCTGGTGCAGCATTTCATGTTCGCGCCGGGCTGGGAGCAGGGCTGCAAGAGTTGCTCGTACATGGCCGACCACAACGATGGCGCCAACCTCCATCTGGTGCAGCGCGATGTCACGCTGGTTGCCGTCTCGCGCGCGCCGCTGGCCGACATCGAACGATTCCGCCAGCGCATGGGCTGGCGGTTCAAGTGGGTGTCCTCGCATGGCACCGACTTCAACCACGACTTCGGCGTCAATTTCACCCAGGACGAGATGTCCCGCGGCAAGGTGGACTACAACTACGCCCGTCAGCCGTTCCCGCACGAGGAAGCGCCCGGCATCAGCATCTTCTGCCGCGACGAAGCAGGCCAGGTCTTCCACACCTACTCGCGCTACGGCCGCGGCGTGGAGGTGATGATGCACACCTACAACCTGCTGGATCTCACGCCCAAGGGCCGCGACGAGGACGAGATGGATTATCCGATGGCGTGGGTGCGCCACCACGATCGCTACGCGCCGGAAGCGCCGGCGAGTGCGTCGCCGATGGCCGCCGCGTGCTGCGCGTCGCAGGCGTGAGCCTGACGCCCGATCGGGATGCATCGTGGAAATGCTGTGGCCATGGCTGGCTGTCGCCGGGCTCGGCGCCTTGCATGGGCTGAACCCGGCGAATGGCTGGATGTTCGCCGCTGCATGGGGCGCGCGCGGCTGCGCGCAGCTGCGACGCACACAGGTGCGACGCGCTCTGCTGCCCATCGCGATCGGGCACGCTGCATCGGTCGCGATCGTGGTTTTCGCCGTTGGGCAGGGCATCCTGATGGACCGCACGCTGGTCCAGAGACTGGCCGGTGCGTTGCTCATCGGCGTGGCGTCGTTCCGCTGGTTGCGTAATGCCGGACAGCGCACGACAAGCAATCACGTCGCCAGCACCCACATCAGCGCGCACGCCGGCATCGCGCTCTGGTCCTGCCTGATGGCCACCGCGCACGGCGCCGGTTTGATGCTGGTCCCAGCGCTGGTGCCGTTATGCATGGCCGACACGCCGGCGCGCGAGATCACCGCCTCCGGCTCGCTGGTCCTGGCACTGGCGGCCGTCGGTGTCCACATGGCGGCCATGCTGGTCACGACCGGCGCCATCGCCACCGGCGTGTGCCTCGGCGTCACCGTGCATCCCCGCCTGCTGAGCGGCGCCGCGCTGCGTCATGCATGGACTGCCGCACTGGCCATCACGGGTGTGCTGTTGATGACGCTTCGCTGACACAGCCAGCGAGGACGACCAGGCGGCAGGGCTGGAGGCCTCGATGCTCGCCAAGGCCCCTGCGTTGGATTTCACTTCGTCCATCAATCCCCGATGGCAGCATTACGAAACTGCCGTATCCGGGTATTCCGTCATGTCCGCCGCCCCCTCCCATGTACACGGGCACGCGCAATCGTCGCCGTTTTCGCGCCGACCGATCCTCACCGGCATCGCGGTCGGCATCGCTTCGCTTCTGCCGCATGCATTTCTCACCACCGAAGCATCGCTGGCGTTCGCTGCGATCCTGATCGCCCTGATCGCCGGCATCTATTTCGGCTTCGCTGTCGTCAACGGCTCGAGCCGCCATCAATGGATCGAATTCAACGTTGCCGGGCTGTTCGCCGTGTCCGGTCTGCTGGGGCTGTTGTACTGGCCGGTGTTGCTCGCGGTCGCCTATTTCGCGCATGCCGCATGGGATTTTGCGCACCATAACCGTTCACGGCTGTCGCTGGTCGCCATCCCGCAGTGGTACGTGCCCTGGTGCGTGGTGATCGACGTGATCGTCGGCGCCGGTCTGCTGGTGATCTGGCACGATCGCGGCCTGCTCTGAGCCCAAGCGGACATTCAACGCCGGAATCGAGCCGTGCCAGGAGGGGGAGTCGGAGCGCGCAAGGCACTCCGCTCCTTGATCGTAGTTACTTCTTGCCTTGCGCGGCCTGCTCGATGAGCTTGGCGACGGCTTCCGGCTTCGATACATAGATCGCATGGCTGCCGCGAACCTCGACCACCGTTGCGCCCGCACGCTTGGCCATCATCTGCTGTGCCGGCGGCGGAATCATGCGGTCTTCGGTGGCCACCAGGTACCAGCTCGGCTTCGTCTTCCAGGCGGGTTCGGTGACCGCGCCACCCAACGCCTCGACACCCCACGGCACCTGCGAGTCCGCCATGAAGTTGGCTTCGTCGGCCGTGACGTCGCCCGCAAACGAGTCCGCGAACTTGGCGCGGTCCAGGAACAGGAAACCATCCTGCGGCGGGAGAATCGGCGGGACCGGCGCGCCCGGGGGCGGATTGGCGATCAGGGTCTGCACCGACTCGCCCCGGTCGGGGGCAAACGCGGCGATGTAGACCACACTCTGGACCTTGGGGTCGGTGCCGGCCTCCGAGACGACGACGCCGCCGTAGGAGTGGCCGACGAGGACGACGGGGCCGTCCTGCTGGGCGATCGCGCGCCTGGTGACGGCGACGTCGTCGGCAAGCGTGGTCGTCGGGTTCTGGACGATGGTGACGTTGTAGCCGTCCTTCTTGAGGATGTTGTAGACCTTCTGCCAGCCGGAGCCGTCGACGAAACCGCCGTGCACCAGCACGACGTTCTTGGCGGCTTCCGCAGTCTTGGAGGCTGCCGCATTGGCGGTGGACGCAAGGGTCATGGCGGCGGCCGTGGCGACGGCGAGGATCTTGAGGTTCATGGGATTCTCCAAAAAACAGGTGAAGGGCGAGAGAACAAAACGCGGGACTTGCATCACTTGGGGGAGAGCGGGATAGCAATCAGCTCGAGGCGCAGCTTGCGCGGCCCACCCATCGCGCACCATCGGTTGAATGACCGAGGTCCCGGCGGGTAGGGCAGCGCTAGACTTCCCGGCCACTGCACAGGCAATCGATCCGACGTGGACATTTCCTCCGTTCCCCTGCTGGATGTGATCCGCTCGCTCTCGTTCGTGGGCGACCTGGCCATGGGGCAACCCACCGATCACTCGCCGCGTGCCGCCTGGATTGCCGGGCAATTGGCCAGGGCCGTCGGTGCCGATGACGCCACCTGTAGGCAAGCCACCGCCGTCGCACTGCTTCGCTGGTCCGGCTGCACTGCGAATGCGCCCGAGTTCGCGCAGTTGTTCGGTGACGATGTCAGTGGACGAAAGGCGTTGCTCGCAATCCAATCCTCCGGCAGCAGCTTTCGGTCCGGTACTCGCCGCAGGGGATCGGCGTTCCACTCGTTGTCGAGCATTCACTGCGAGGTCTCAGGAGACATCGCCGCGCAGTTGGGCCTTGATGAAGCGACGCAATTCGCGCTTCGGCACCTGTTTGAAAGTTACGACGGAAGCGGCGCTCCAGATGGCCTGAGTGGCGACCGGATTCCGGCCGCGGTCTTCATGGCGTCGCTCGCCGGCGATCTTGAAATCTTCAATCGCCTGTACGGCCTTGATCAGGCATGCAAGCTCATCGGACAGCGTGCGGACGTCCTGTATCCACTGAGTCTAGCCAAGCCGGTCATCGCCAATGCCTCGCAATGGCTGGCGGCGCTTGAGGACGACCCGACGCTGTCCGGCCCGTGTTCGCTCGACGCCGCGTTCTCCGGCCGCACGACTTCATTGGAAATCCTGGCCCATGTCATCGACCTTAAGTTGCCATGGATGACCGGCTATTCGCTTCGGGTGGCGCAACTGGCCAGGGACGCCGCGCACCAACTCGGGCTGGACGCACCTCGCCAGCAGCAGGTGTATCGCGCCGCGCTCATCCATGGCATGGGCCGCGCCGCGGTGCCGAACATGATCTGGGACACGCCAGGCAAACTGGCGGAGTCGGCGTGGGAGCGGGTGCGGTTGGTTCCCTATTGGACCGGGCGAGCCGCGCGACAAATCGGTTCGCTCTCGGGCGAGGCGGAAGTCGCGTCGTATGCCTATGAACGGACGGATGGCTCCGGCTATTACCGCGAAGCCAGGGCGGAGGGCATTCCGATCGAAGGACGCATCCTTGCGGCGGCGGCGGCGCTGGCCGCTCTATGCGTCGCGCGTCCCTGGCGCGATGCATTTGCGCAAGACGCCGCAGGCACACTGCTGATGGCCGAAGCCGACGCCGGGCGCTACGACGCCGACGTTGTCCGGGCCCTCCTGAAGACGCCGCGACCGGACAAGGCCAGGTTGCCTGTCGCGCCGGTGACCGGTCTGCTTACGCAGCGCGAGCGGGATGTGTTGCGCTGGATCAGCCTTGGCGCGAGTAACAAGGTGGTGGCGCAGAAACTGTCCATCAGTCCCAGCACCGTGCGTACTCATGTCGAGAGCGTGTTCCGAAAGTTGGAGTGCTCGACGCGTGCGGCGGCTACATTGAAGGCGACACAGCTGGGTTTGCTCTGATCGCTAATGCTTGGCAAGGAATGCGGCGATCAGGTCGACCGCCTGTTTCGGTTGCTCCTCCATGATCCAGTGCCCGGAATTCTCGATTACGGCGCCTTCGACGTTAGAAGCAACATACTGCACTTCGGTTTTCATGGAGGCGCCATAGGAATGGTCGCCGCCGATCGCGAGTACCGGAATGTCGAGCTTGCCAACCTTCGCGAAGTTCGCCTTGTTCTCCTCGGCGTCGCGCGAGAAAGCCTCGAACTGTCCACCAAAGGAATTGTGGATGGCACCTGGTATCGCATAGAGCTCGGCGTAGTGCCTGCGGGTCTGTTCGTCGATGCCTGCGGGGTCCCCCCCGAGGTCGTTGTAGAACCGATCAAGCAAAATGCGCTCGCGACCTGCAACCAGACGCTCCACGTCCGGGCCACGAAAATTGAAGTGCCACACTTTCGGGTTTACCAGTTGCGCCTGCCACGTTCCCATCCCGGGCAATGGCGCATCCATCACAACCCACGCGGTCACCCGTCCCGGATGGCGCGCCGCGAGCGCGTATCCGACCATGTTGCCGATGTCGTGGGTTACCAGTTGCACCTGTTTCACCTTCAGGCTGTCGAGGATGCCGACCAGGTCGCGGGCCTGGGCCGCTTTCTCGTAGCCGTCTTCGGGATGCGACGACAGGCCCATGCCACGAAGATCCGGCACGATCACCAGGTGGTCCTTGACCAGTTGCGCCGCCAGCGGTTCCCACATGTCGCCTGTGTCGCCGAAGCCATGCAGCAGCACCACCGCCGGTCCTTTTCCTCCGACCCGGACATACTGCGTACCGCCTGTGACCGGCATCTGGCTTTCGCGAAATTC
Source organism: Lysobacter niastensis (assembly GCF_031457115.1). GTDB lineage: Bacteria > Pseudomonadota > Gammaproteobacteria > Xanthomonadales > Xanthomonadaceae > Lysobacter_J > Lysobacter_J niastensis_A. The sequence goes on along the minus strand of NZ_JAVDVY010000003.1, from coordinate 321,417 downwards.
GGTGGGGAACGGTCGTACCTCGGCCGCTGCCTGAAGTGTCGGCAGGGCGCTGAGCAACAACGCAACGAGCCAGGCTCGTGTCATAGCCCTCGAGCGGTACATGTCAGCTTCCTTGATGGGCGAACCAGCCGCGGGTTCGCTGCAACCATACGCGGGCCGGGTGAACGCTTCATCACGGCAGCGATATCTCCGTATCGCTCCGTCAATTGAGTAGGAAAGCTATCGACCTGCGCGGTCATTGCATCCGCCAGCGACGCACGCTCAGGATTGCAGCTGCGTCGCCGGCGCCCTCGTCACGGGCCGGCTGGGCCACGAATGACGCAGGATGCGCCAGATCACTTGTCCGAACTGCTGCGGCAGCGAGCCGGTGTTGTAGTGCTGGCCGTAGCGTCTGCAGATATCGCGCACTTCGACCGCCATCGCGGCGTAGCGGTTGGCCGGCACGTCGGGGAAGAAGTGATGTTCGATCTGGTGGCTCAGGTTGCCCGACATCAGGTTCATCAGCTTTCCACCGGTGAGGTTGGAAGATCCGCGCAACTGCCGCAGGTACCAATGGCCGCGCGACTCGCCGACGATCGAATCCTTCGGGAAAGTTTCCACCTCCGCGGTGAAGTGCCCGCAGAAGATGATCGTGTAGGTCCACAGGTTGCGCAGGACGTTGGCCACCACGTTGCCCAGCAGCACCGGCAGGAAGAACGGGCCGGCCAGCAGCGGGAACAGCACGTAGTCCTTGAGCACCTGGCGGGCCATCTTCCGGCCCACGGGGCGGAACAATTTGAGCATCTGCGCGTTGCTGGTCTTGCCGTACCACCAGCGACCCAGTCGCAGGTCCTGGATCGCGATGCCCCATTCGAACAGGATCGCGAAGATCACCGCCACGATCGGCTGCGCCAGGTAGAACGGCTTCCAGCGCTGTTCGGGGAAGATGCGCAGCAGGCCGTAGCCGATGTCGTCGTCCATGCCGCGCACGTTGGTGTAGGTGTGGTGCTTGAAGTTGTGCGTCTTGCGCCAGTTGTCGCTGGTGCCGACGATGTCCCACTCGTACGTTCTTCCGTCCAGGTGCGGATCGCGCATCCAGTCGTACTGGCCATGCATGACGTTGTGGCCGAGTTCCATGTTCTCGAGGATCTTGGACAGGGCGAGCAGCAGCACGCCGACGATCCATGCGGGCACCAGCAGGCTATGCACGAACGCGCCCAGGAACAGCAAACCCCGGCCGGCGACTCCGGTGTAACGCACGGCTTTGACGATCGCGCGGATGTAATCGGCATCGCGTTGTCCGAGCGTGGCGACGGTGCGGGCGCGCACCGCATCGAGTTCGACGCCGAAGCGCTCGAGTTCGGCCGCGGTCAATGCGCGGTTCCTGGGGTTCGTGCGGTTCCTGGAATTCGAGCGCATCACGGGATCACAGTTCAAGGACCAGGTCGCTGGTCGCGGCGTTGACGCACAGCCGAAGCGCGGACACGGGTTCGTGTTCGGTATCGCCGGTGTGGAGGTGCCGGGTCGTGCCCGATCGCTTGCCGCAGGCGCAGGTGTTGCATATGCCCATGCGGCAGCCGGAGGCAGGCTTCAGTCCTTCGGCCTCCAGCGCCTTCAGCAACGACTGGCCGCGCGGCAACGTCAGCGTTCGCTGGCTTGCCGCCAAGGTCACTTGCACGGTGCCGTTGTCTTCGGTCGCGTTGTCTTTAAGCACGAGCTGCGGCGGGGTGAACGCTTCTGCCTTGAACTCCACCGCATGCGATGCCACCAGCGCACGGGCGGCATCGACGAACCCGCCCGGACCACAGGCATGGATGCGGCGCGCCTCAAGTTCCGGCACGAGAGCGGACAACTGCGCGTCGCTGATGCGGCCCTCGCGTTCGTCTTCGGCGGTCGCCGTGTCGCGGGTCAGCAGGAAGTGGACGTGGAAACCACTGTGCTTCTCGGCCAGTTCGCGCAGTTCGTCGACGAAGCAAAGTTCATCGCGGGTGCGTGCCCAGTACAGCAGGGTCAGAGGTGTCGGCATGCAGCGTGCCGCCAGTTCGCGGATCATCGCCATCAGCGGCGTGATGCCGCTGCCGGCGGCGAGAAACAGCCAGGACTCGTCCACCCGCTCAGGCAGGACCATGTCGCCGAAGGCCGCACCGAGGTCGAGCACATCGCCGACCTTGGCCACGCGGCACAGGTGCTGGCTGAGCTTGCCGCCCGCGATCGCCTTCACGGTGATCGCGATGCGGCCATCGGCGCGGCGCGTGTCGCTCAGGCTGTAGCTGCGCGTGACCCGCGCACCGTCGATCTCGGCACTGACGTTGAGGTGCTGGCCAGGCCGTATGCCCTTCCAGTGGCGGTTGGGTTGCAGCAGCAGGGTGACGGCATCGCTGGATTCGTTGCGACGCTCCACGATCCTCGCCAGCGGACGGTTCCAGGACCAGGTCGGATTGAGCCTGGAGGCCCAGAAATCAAACACTTCCGGCGTGGCCAGGGGGCGAAACAGGCCCTTCAGGAGGCCACGGGGACGACGCGGGGTGGGGCGGCGGACAGCACTCATGGGCCTGACTATACACATGGAAAGACAAGTGTGTATACACGTGTATATTAAGTCTGATGGATATGATGCGTTCTGACGTACGCCTTCCGCCGATGACCACTGCCGTGACCCACCGAGCCATTCCCGCCGAGAGCGTCCCAGCCGAGACCGATCTGACCTCCGGGCGTAAGGCCGCCATTTCCCGGGACGACCTGCTCGTGGCGGCCCTGCGCCTGATCGGCCCGCACCGCAGCGTGTCGAGCCTGAGCCTGCGCGAGGTGTCGCGAGAAGCCGGAATCGCCCCGAACAGCTTCTATCGCCAGTTCCGCGACATCGATGAACTGGCCGTTGCGCTGATCGATCTGGCGGGACAGTCGCTGCGCAAGATCGTGGGCGCGGCGCGCCATCGCGCGACGACCGATCACAGCATCGTCCGCGGCTCGGTGGAGGCGTTCGTGGAGCAGGTGCGGGCCGATGACAAGTTGCTGCACGTGCTGCTGCGCGAGGGCACCGTCGGGTCGGATGCGTTCAAGCGGGCGGTGGATCGCGAGCTGATGTTCTTCGAGGAGGAGCTGCGCATCGACCTGGTTCGCCTGTACGCCGCCGACAACGTCGCGCTGTACGAACCGGCGCTGGTCGCCAAGGCGATCACGCGGCTGGTGTTCGCCATGGGGGCCACGGCCATGGATTCGCCACCGGAAAAGGACGCCGAACTGATCGACCAGATGACGCAGATGGTGCGCATGATCCTGGCCGGCGCGCGCGCGGTGGGCCGGGCGGAGTCGCGTCGATCCGGCCAATGACGCTGTCGATGTCCGCTGCGAACGGCACCAAGTCTGTTCGAAGCGGGGCTTTTTGCCAGTGGGGCAGATGCCTAGCGAGAGCGCTGTGCCAGCCAGCGGTCCAGCTGATTGGCGAAGGCCTGGGTATCGCGGGCGTGGAAGACAGACGGTCCGCCGGTCTGCACGCCGCTGCCACGCAGTTCCTCCATGAAATTGCGCATCGACAGGCGCTCAGCCATGTTGTCGGGGGTGTAGCGCTCGCCGCGTGGGTTCACGGCCTGCGCGCCTTTTTCCAGCACCAGTGCGGCGAGCGGGATGTCCTGCGTGACCACCAGATCGCCGGGTTGGACCCGCTCGACGATGGCCGCGTCAGCGGCATCGAAACCGCCGGGAACCTGCAAGGCCCGGATGAAGCGCGAGGGCGGGGTGCGCAGCCATTGATTGGCGACCAGGGTGACCTGGACCTGCGCGCGTTCCGCAGCGCGGAACAGGATCTCCCTGATCACGCCTGGACAAGCGTCGGCGTCCACCCAGATACGGGTGGGCCCGGTCACCCGTGTGAATCGTCCTTGGTGGGTGCCGGCGGATTCGCGACGTCCTTGGCAGCCTGCTTTTTAGCCTGTTTCTCGTCCTGCTTCTTTTTCTTGGCGATTTCGCGCTGGCGTTTCTCGAAGGAATAGTTGGGCTTGGCCATGGGCGATCTCGTGGGGATTGGCGAATAGTGTAGCGGTTGCAGGGGGGGATGCTGTTTTCGGGCCGGGTGAGCTCGGGGACGGGTTCATCTGCCGCTGCCATGAAAAGCCCGATTTCCCGGTTACCTGAGACGCCGTGGACATCCAGCCTGCGTCCTGCCCTGCAGCATCGCCGCATACAGCCCCAGCGCGACCAGCCAGCAGATCGCCAGCGACCACAGGTCGTGCGAGAAAAAATGGGCGCCGCGCAGTTGCTGGGTGAAGCCGATCAGCACGCCCAGGCCGATCGCCACGGCCAGCCCGAGCCAGCGAAAGCGCGGGCGCGTGGCGAGGAAAAAGAAGTACAGGGCCAGCCAGCAGTAGCCGGCACTGGCGTGCGCAGCCGGGAAGCAGGTTCCGCGAACGCCGGCAGGACGCGCTGCAAACAGCCCGTGATAGGGGCGCGTGCCGCCATAGCCCAGCACATCCCAGGGACAGTCCATGTTGGTCCACGACTTCATCCATCCCACCAGCAGCGCCGCACTGGCCGTGGCCAGGAGCAGGTAGGCCAGCGGCCAGCGCCAGGACGCCAGGTGTTCGCGTCTCAGGGCGACGATCCAGATCGTCAGCGTCGCCAGCCATGCGCTGATGGCGAGCAGGCGGCCTCCGGTATGGATCACCGTATCGGCAACGAAGGACGAGCGCAGTGTCCAATCGCTTCCCTGCGCCAGATACAGCCGGCTGGCCCATGCGCGGTCGATATCGAACACTTCGAGTGCGGCAGCCGCCGCGATGAACGCCAGCAAGGGCCACAGCAGGTGGCGCCGGTAGAAGCCCGCGGGCGCGCGTCCGGCCGCGGCGAGGCCGACATGAACGAGTGCGTCGGAAGGCATGGCATGGCCCGTACGCTTGGAAGGCTGACCTGATCTTCGCGGATGCCTCGTCGCGGGCGCGTCGATTCCTGATGGCGACTGCGAAGATCCGGCCCGCAATTCGTGGATCGCGGGTTCAGATCGCGCTGCCTGCGTTGGAGTCAGTGGAAGGCGATGCCAGGTCGCAGGACACACTGGAAGACAAACAGCAGTAGCAGGACTGCGGCCAGGGGTTTGGCCACCGAGCCTGCCCGGTTGCCGCTCGCGCGCACCCCGTCGAAGCGCCAGGCGCCGGCCTGCATCCAGGTCACGCCGAGCACCGCCACCCAGGCCGGCAGCAAAACGACTTCGATCCACTCGCGCGGCACGCGGAACGGGATGATGAGCACGGTGCCGAGGAGTACTGGCAGCGTCGCCACGAGGAAGACGAAGCGCGTGCGTGCACCTGGAGTGGCGATGCGATCAGGACTATCCGCCAGAGCGAGCAGCGGGCCGGTCAGCCACAGCGCGATGGGCGGAAGTGCGGCCAATGCGACCATCGCGGCGACGAGCCTGGTGGTATTGCCCAGCTGCAGGTAGGTCATGGCCATGCCCAGATCGCTGCTGGCGCTGATCGCGCCGATGGCTACTTGCGGCAATGCCATGAAGATTCCGCAGTACGCCATCCAGATGAGCAGCAGCCGTGCGTTACCCGAGGTGCCCGAGCCACGCTTGAGCCACCACAGGCAACCCGCGGAGGTCAGCACCGTCGCCAACGCGCCGGTGCCTTGGAACAGGCTGGCCAGCGGATGTGTCCCTTCCCACTGATGGTTGTTGTGGAACAGCGTCGGGCGCAGGCCAGGCGTGAACGCCTTGGGCAGCACCAGGAACAACTCCTGGATGAAGAAGGTGAGGTTGAAGGCCAGGACGTACAGCAGGGTCGAGCGGATCGTCAGCTTCCAGTCCCATGGCGGGGCTGCGGCGGCGGACCGCGCACGACGTGCATGCATCAGACCAGCGAACCCAAGCAGCAGAGGTCCGACTATCGCGACGAGCAGTGCTGCGCCTGCAATTACATGGCCGTGCATGGCGCCGGGTCCTGTGACATCAGGCGCGCACTATACAAGTGCTTCCCCGAGCTCCGCATGCGTGCAAACGGAGCCTTATGCAGCGCCTTGGGATCCCGACAAAAGCACGACCCCGTCTTGGCGGGGTCGTGCATGTCAAATCCCGTGTCGCCGATGCCGGGCGCGATCTTGCCGATCGCTACGGCAACACCCTCACGTATCCATACATGCCTTGATTGAAATGCGGCAGTACGCCGCAGATCACCAGGTAGGTGCCGGGCGTGGAGAAGTTGACCACTTCGACCCGGTCGCGTGGTTGCAGGGTGGGATCGAGGCCGCGGTAGATCCGGTTGTTCGGGTCGTCGATGATCGGCACGGTCGGCGGGTTCGGGTTGGTGGTTAGCCGGGTGAGGTTCGCGTTGATGTCTTCCGGCTCGGTGCCGTCGTCGTAGATGATGATGTTGTGCAGGCCCGAGACGATGAAGTTGACGCTGCCGCCAGCCTTGATCGTCACCACGTTGGGATTGAGCTGATGCACGTTGTCGAAGGGCGTGCCCTGCGCGTTGGGGAAGCGGTCGAGCGGCGGCGAGCTCAACCACTGGCCGAAACTGACGGTGGCGCTTTCGCGCGGACTGTCCGCCCACGCGTGGCTGCCGGGCAGGCCGATCGGAGGGGCTGTGGAGCGCAATTGCGCGCGACAGTGACAACGACCGACCGACGGTCTGCCGGACGGCCGCGGAGCCGGAAAGCGAGGCCTTCCCCCGAAGGATGTAAGCGCAGTGGTGACGAGTCCTACGCGGATCAATGGCCGGACGCAAAGAAATTGACACCCTCACCGCCGCGCAGCGGATATGCCCAGCCTGCTTCGATCTCGACGTTGACGAACCAGGTCAGGCGGATGCGCACACCCACGCCAATGTCGGCGTAGGGCGAACCGTCGCGCAGGCCTTCGCGATCATCGTCCGTGCCACCGACCTCGACGAAGGCCAGCAGGCGCAGCCAGTTCCACTTGAGGGGGCGCAGGTATTGCAACGAACCGTAGTAGAAGCGGTTGCCTTCCAGGTCGTCCGAATCGTAGCCGCGCAGGCGCGAGGAGCCCCCCAGCGAGAACTCGTTGCGGCTGTTGGGGCCGCCGGTGATCAGGCCGGCGCTGCCCACCACTTCCCACGTCTGGTGCGGTGTTTCGCCCAGGGCTTTGGATTGGAAGTAGTCCACGTTGCTGCGGGTATAGCTGTAGTCCGAGCCCAGGCCGCTGCCGGCGGCTTCGACGCGGGCGTTGAAGCGCCGGCCGGTTTCGCTGTACAGGTGGAAGCGCACGTCGTCGAACTCGGCGGTGCCCACCAATGCGAGGGCCTCACCGTCCGGCGGCGGCGCGAAATCGCCCGACGTGTCCTGGCGCTGCCAGAACAGGCCGCCGCCGACGATCCAGCCACTGCGCGGACGATCGGTGCGAAGGTCGCGTGCCAAGCCGATTTCGACCTGGTCGAAGGTTTCGTCGAAGGTGTCGTCGGTGACTTCGTTGGTGGCGAGGTCGATGACCGGCGTCATGCGTTCCAGGCGTTCCAGGCGGGCGCGCAGTTCGTAGGGAGTATCGAACAGATACGGCGCTCGGTAGCTCAATCGCGCGTCGTCTTCCTCGCGCCGGTCGCGTTCCTCGGGAAAGTCTCCGGATTCCACGGTCAGGTTGAGCCGGTGGTTCAGGCCCCAGACGTTGGACCAGCGCAGCTGCGCGCCGTAGCTGACGTCACGGTCGGAACTGGCGTCCACGCGCGGGACCACCAGCAGGTGGTACTTCTCGCGCATGTCGACGTTGAGGACCACGCCACCCGGTACCGGTTGTGTGGTGGCTTCGACCGTGCGGAACAGTCCCAGGTCCAGCACCGCCTGCCGGCCGTTCTCGATCGCACCGGGGTCGGCGGGATCGCCGGGAGCCAGGTCCAGTTCGCGGAGGATGACCTTGTCGCGGGTCTTTTCGTTGCCGCTCAGCCGGATCTCGACGATGCGGGGAACCGGCTCGGGTTCGGGCACCTGCGCGGCCGCCGTAGAGGCATGCGCGCACATGAGTAGTCCAGGCAGGCAATAGGTGACGAAAGACAGCCGGTTCATTTTCCCCTCTGGTCGCGGACAACCTGGGGCGGGCCGCACAGCGGGTTCGACCTCGTGCGGAGATTCTTGCTCCGCCTATTTTCTCGTGCCGTGTGTATGGCGTTCTTGCAGGTGGTCACCCGGGCGAACGCGCGGAGCCAGGGCGGTCGGCCATGGCGTGTCCGGCCCGGTTACGGCATGGCGTTGGCCCGAGGGCGTGCAATGCATAAACGCACCTTTGGGAGAACGGTCAGATGAGCGATACACATACCGGCACCTGCTTCTGCGGCGCCGTCGGCATCGAGGTCACCGGGGCGCCCGAGGCGATGGGCTACTGCCACTGCGAGTCCTGCCGCGCGTGGTCCGCCGGGCCGGTCAATGCATTCACCTTGTGGAAGCCGGAGAACGTCAAGGTCACCCAGGGCGCGGAGTTGGTGGGGCATTACCAGAAAACCGCGAACAGCGACCGGCAGTTCTGCACGCGCTGTGGCGGCCACCTGATGACCCATCACCCGCCGTTCGGGCTGACCGACGTCTATGCCGCCATCATCCCGACGGTGGCGTTCGCGCCGGCCGTGCACGTGAATTACGCGGAGACGGTGCTGCCGATGAAGGATGGGCTGCCCAAGCTCAAGGATTTTCCATCCGAACTGGGCGGGTCGGGAGTGGCGCTGCCCGAGTAGCGCCGGCAGGACGCGGCAGGGTTCGCACGAAACGAGGCCCGCTCGCAGGCGGGCCTCGTTTCATCTGTATGCAGCTTCTGCATCCAGCTGCGGTTGCCCCTTCGTCCTTGCGGACGAAGGCAATCGATCAGGACTTCATCAGGACTTCGATTTGAGTTCGACCACCGGCGAGAAGCCGCCGTAAATCAGCCGCATCCCATCGAAAGGCATGGGGTTGGTTTCGGGCTTCATCCGCGGGTCCTCCATTACCTTCTTCATTCCGACATCGCGCGTGCTCTTGTCCGGCCACTCGATCCAGGAGAACACCACCGACTCGTCGTCCTTCGCTTTCACGGCGCGTCGGAAGTCGGTTTGTTTTCCTTCCGGAACATCGTCGCCCCAGCATTCCAGGACGCGGGTGGCGCCGTATTCCATGAAAACAGAATCGCCCTGTCTGGCGTGATCGATGAACTTCTGCTTGTTGGCGCTCGGTACTGCCAATACGAAACCGTCGACGTAGGACATGCCTGCCTCCCATGCAAGAGTGAGCATCAAAAGATGCACCGTTCGCGGTTAATGCACGGTCAGAGCGTCGCGAAGAAGAAGTCAGGTGGGCGTGGGCCATTCGATGAACGCGCCAATGCCGAATCTGGAATCAACACCGTGTGACGGCGCCCGGCCTAACCGCCTGTTAAAAATTGCACCGTTACGTTCTTGGATTCGCGGAGTGATGAATGGAAACGAACGAACTGCATCGCGGGCGTCTGATCGACCATGTGCAATTGGTGGTGCGCGACCTCACCGCCAGCCAGGCGTTCTACTCAGCCGTATTCGACGTGCTGGAGGTGCCCATGGGCGGGACGGGCGATGGCTACTTCTGGGCGGACGAGCTGTTTGTCTCCACGGCCGACAACGAGGCGGCGCAAGGCGAATTGACAGGACGGCACCATCTGGCATTCCAGGCACGCGACCGTGCGATGGTCGAGGCGTTCCACAAGGCCGCCATCGCCAACGGCGGCCGCGACAACGGCGGCCCTGGCGAGCGGTCGTACCATCCGGGCTATTACGCCGCATTCGTAATGGATCCGGACGGCAACAATATCGAGGCCGTGTTTCACGGCGAAGCCAGGCGCAGCGCGCCTTCGGTGAAGGTGGCGTTCTGATGCCCGGCGGGGTTGGCCGCCTTCGCGCCGGTGGGCTGAAACCCGCCCTGCGTGGGTTGCCTGGTTTTTTTGTTTGAGGTTGTGTCGATCCGGAGCTCCGCCGTTCGTCGCACTGGCAAGGAGCGCGGTTTTCTGCCCGGAAACCTCCGGCGACCGCGCGCCGCAACGACGATTCCGAGGAGAACACCATGCGCTTCCTTTCCATGATCCGTATCGAGGAAAACACCGGCCAGGTGCCGAGCGAGCGACTGATGGCCGACATGGGCAAGCTGATCGAGGAGATGACCCGGGCCGGCGTACTGCTCGACACCGCCGGGCTACGACCGACGTCCGACAGCACGCGCGTGCGGCTGCGCAACGGCAAGGTTTCCACGACCGATGGGCCGTTCACCGAGACCAAGGAAGTGATCGGCGGCTTCGCCCTGCTCGAAGCCGGGTCGAAGGAAGAGGCGATCGAGCACACCAAGCGGTTCCTGGCGATCCACGGCGACGAGTGGAACCTGGAGTGCGAGGTGCGCCAACTGGAGGAAGCGGGCGAGGGATGCGGCAAAGGTTGATGCCACGACCGTGCGGGTTGCCCGGGTCTGGCCTTCAGCCTTGCCCGGGCCAATCGCCTATGCGTCCAGCACGATCCTGTATCGCGCCTTGCCCGCGCGCAGGTGGTCCAGCGCATCGTTGACGCGGTTCATCGGGAAGTGCTCGGTCTGCGGCGCGATGCCGTGGCGCGCAGCGAAATCCAGCATCGCGTCGATGCTGCCGCGCGAGCCGGTCGGCGAGCCCGACACACTTTTCTGCCCGGAGATCAGGGTGAACGCGACGACCGGGATCGGCTCAAGCACCGCACCGACCACGTGCATGCGGCCTCCCGGAGCGAGCGCGGCCAGCAGCGCATTCCAGTCCAACGGCACGTTGACGGTATCGATGATCAGATCGAGCGTGCCGGCCAGCGCCTGGATCGCGGCGCTGTCGCGGCTGGACACGACACGGTGCGCGCCAAACGCGCGGGCCTCTTCGGCCTTCGAGTCGCTGGAGGTGAATGCGGTGACTTCGCACCCCCAGGCGCGACAGAACTTGAGCGCCATGTGACCCAGCCCGCCAATGCCGATGACGCCGACGCGGTCCGTGGGCCGGATGCCGAGATTTTCCAGTGGTGCGTATACCGTGATGCCGCCGCACAGCAGCGGTCCCACGTCGGCGAAGGGCAGGGCGTCGGGAATGGGCACGGCCCACACCCAGTCGCAGCGCACCTTGTCGGCGAATGCGCCATGGCGTCCGGTGATCGTTCCCAGCACCTCCTGGCACAGATGCTGGCGGCCGGCGATGCATTGCTCGCAATGCAGGCAGCTGTGGGCATTCCAGCCGATGCCGACGCGCTGGCCGATCGCCAGCCCCTTGGCCTGTGCGCCGAGCGCCACCACGCGACCGACGCCTTCGTGTCCGGGGACGAACGGGTAGACCGTCATGCCCCATTCGTTGTCGAGCATCGACAGGTCGGAATGGCAGATGCCGCAATGCTCGATGGCGATCTCGACTTCATCCGCGCCGAGCGCGCCGGGATCGTACTCGAAAGGTTCCAGTCTTTCGCCGACGGCGCGGGCCGCCCAAGCCTTGATCGTCGCCATGGAGGCATTCCGGATGGAGGCGTCGATGCTACGCGGGCGGTGTTGTCGCTTCGTGATCGGGGCAGGGCGGCGCCTGTGGGACGCCGAGCCTGCGGATTCCTGAAGCATGCCGAACGTGAGGACCTAGTCGCCGGATGGGGGCTCGCGCTTCCTGGAGAGCCTGTTCAACACCGGAATATCGTCGTCGCCGGCCTCCAAGGAAGTCGTTCTCGAACACGCGTGAAGCATGAAGGGCTGTGCGCCGCTCGCATAAACGAGGACGCTCGAATGCTGAAGCGGAACGAAGCCGTCACTGATGAAGTTAATGGAGTCCTCTGCGGTAGCCGAGACCACCTCTCCAGGCTTGAGGCTGCCTTTCCATGCTTGCAGCACCCTCAGCCTGGCCAGGCGAATATCGTTGCGACCGAAGCCGGATCCTGTGTAAATCTCTTCAACGTACGCCGAGAAGACTTCGCTCGCGGAGCCAAATGCCTGCCTTACTGGCGTGCGACCGCCGCATGACACCGCCATTGCCGGCGTGCAAACCACTGACAGAGACAAGGTCAGCAACAGAAGCGCCTTGAGCACAGTGGCCAACCGCTACTTCTGCATCGCCTTCACCGCGTCGAGCGTTTCTTTCACGTGCTGGTTGGGGTTGAGATCCGAGTAGACATGCGCGATCGATCCCGACGGCGAGATCACGTAGGACGTCCGACTGGACCATTCGGGCTTCATGGACAGGATGGCGTCGTACTGCTTGGCGATCTTCGCGCCAGGGTCTGCGGCGACCGGGAACTTGCCTCCGCAGTGCTCGGTTTCCTTCGAGAAATCGGCGAGTTCGTTGACGTTGCCTGCGGTGACGCCGATCACGGTGGCGTTGTGCGCCTTGAATTGCTCGACGGCCTCGGAGAACAGGTGCGCCTCGAGATTGCAGCCGGGCGTGTGGGCGGCGGGGAAGAAATACACCACCACGGGACCCTTCTTCAGCGCGTCTGCGAGTTTGAAGGTGAAAGGCTGGCCGGCGAGATAGGCCTGCGCGGTGAAATCCGGTGCCTTGGCGCCGGCTTTGAGCGCGGCAAGGCTCGGTGCGGCGAAGGCGACGGCGCCGAGGAAGGCGAAAGCGGCGAGCTTCGACAGGGCTTTCATGGGACGCTCCGGGGTGAAGGGAAAGCGGGAGATTACGCTTTTCTGTTCCATTCCAAACCTGCTGCGACTGGCGGGGCTTCCGGCACCCGCGGTGGCTGCAGTGTCAGGCGAACATGTTAAGTATCACTATCGCCCATCCTCCCCAAGGCATACGCTGCAACGAAAGTAAGCCGGGTTACCCAACCGGGGGAAGAAACGCTTGCAGGGCAGCCATTCTCTCCACTTGGCGCCTTTTGTTGCCATAGCTTGCGCTGCACGCCCGGGCCTGTTGAACTCTGCCCGCGGATGCCCCGTCCAGTGATCCCCCAAGGGCCGGCCGTAAGCGGGACTTACGTTTGGATTTTTGGGAAAGGCACAGGGAGGGCTTTCATGTTTTCGATGGCTTCGCGCATCCGCCGCGCACGGACAATGGCCGCACTCACGCAGACGGAGTTGGCGCGCAGGCTCGGCGTGCAGCGCAGCGCGGTGACGCAATGGGAGCGCGACCACGGGACCAGCCCGAGTGTCGGTCACCTGGCGCAGATCGCCTGCGAGACGAAGGTGAATTTCGAGTGGCTGGCCACCGGGCGGGGCGAGAGCGTGCCGGAGCCTGGCGCGTTCGATATGGCAGTGGTCGTGCAGGACTACGCCCGCGACGAACTGGAGAGCCGCGCGCTGATCGGATTGCGGCGCGTGGCGCCGCGCAAGCGCGAAGCGGTGGTCAAGGTGATCGAGCTCTTGTCGCTCTGAGCCTGCCGTCGAGGCGATGGCTATCCCCGCTGCTCGATCGCCTCCAGCACGCGAGTCACCACTCCCCCAAGATCCGGCGTCCAGCGCAGCACCACGACCAGGTCGTGCTCGCGATCGATGTAGATGTAATGGCCACCGAAGCCCGCGGCCCAGAACGCCGATTCCGGCGCGGCAGGTATCGCTTTGCGACCGGTGTTGAGCCACCACAGGTAGGCGTAGTCGGATTTCATCGGCGATGGCTGGATGGCGCGCGCGATCCAGTCCTTCGACAACAGGCGCCGGTTACCCCATTGACCGTTGCGCAGCATCAGCAGGCCGAAGCGCGCATGGTCGGTGGCGCTGATGAACATACCGCCACCGAAATGCCCGCCGCCGGACACCGACTGCATGTTGAGCCCGTCCACCAGCACCCAGGAATTGTCGTAGCCGTGCCAGCGCCAGGTGGAGGAAGCGCCGATCGGGTCCATGATTCGCGACTTCAACACCCGCGGCAGCGGCTCGCGCATGACGTTCATCAGGGCCAGGGCGAGCAGGTTCACGCGTACGTCGTTGTACTTGTAGTGCGTGCCGGGCGCATGCAGCGTGCGCTTGGAGGGATCGTCGCCTTCGGGGCGGTCGGCCCAGTCGTGCACGTCCCACAGCGTGCCGCTCCAGTCCGAAGTCTGCTGCAGCAGGTGCTTCCAGGTGATCGGCCCGTTGTGTTCGCCTTCGAACCACGGACCCGGCATGTACGGGGCGACGCGATCGTCGACGGAGGCGATCGCGCCGTCTTCGACGGCCAGGCCGGCCACCGTCGACAGGTAGCTCTTGGCCACGCTGAAGGTCATGTCGACGCGGTCGATGTCGCCCCATTCGGCCACGATGCGGCCGCCGCGCACGATCAGGCCGCTGCTTTTGTCGCGCGCCACCACTGGGCCCAGGATGCGGTAACCCGGTTCGCGCGTTGCGTAGTAGTCCAGCAGCGCCTGGCGCATGTCGGCCGGTTGCACTTCGGCCTTGCTCTTTGCGTAGTCGACGGCCGCGGCCAGCTTCCCCGGATCGAAACCGGCCTGCGCGGGTACCTGGCGGGCCCAGTTGTGGCGCGGCGGAACGTAGTCGGCGGCCCAGGCGGGCGTGCCGAGCAGCAGCACCGCGGCGACCATGGCGGTGCGGAGGAAGCGAAGCATCAAGCGTGTCTCCGGGGGTGTTTTTCGCGCAGCATAACGCCGTCATTCCCGCGAGGGCGGGAATCCACCCTGCAAGCGACAGTGAGACCGCGAGTGTCAGCGAAGGTCGGAGGGATGGATCCTCGCCTGCGCCGGGATGACGCTTTTGTTCTTCACGCCGAACCTGCCGCTTGATCGAGCAGTTCTACCAGCGCATCGATCAGCGGCTCCTGGCTGGCGAGGATCTTTCGACGGGCCTCGTCCAGCGCGAACCATTCGGCCCGATCCACCTCCGGAAACTCGGCCGGGCGTCCACTGTGCGGCGGCCATTCCAGCGTGAAGGAATTGCTGCGCAGTGCAGACACTTCGAAGTCGCTTTCCAACGCGAAGGCCTCGACCCATTTGCCGCCGCGCTGGCGAATGCGGGCCAGCGGCCGCAGTTCGCCGGCCGGCATCGTCCCCATCTCTTCCTCGAACTCGCGCCGCGCCGTCGCCTGCGGGTGCTCACCGGGCTCGACCAGGCCCTTGGGAATCGTCCAGGCGCCCTCGTCGCGACCGCGCCAGAAAGGCCCGCCCGGATGCGCGAGCAGCACCTGCACCGCGCGGTCGCGATGCCGGTAGAGCACGATGCCGGCGCTCGTCGCAGCCAAGGCGGATTCGCCGAACGACTTACACGTCCGGCATCGGCAGGCACTCCATGATCTCCACGCCATCGCCCGGGAAGATCGTGAAATGCGGGTGCTGATCGAAAAGCTTGGCCGCCGCTTCGTGGGAGTCCGCGCGGACGATCGTGTATGCGGTCATCTGGTTACGGATGTCGGCGATGCCGTCGGCGGAGACCCGCCTGGTCTTTCCCAGCGGAGCGCCGCCGTCGACGATCGCGGACCGATGTTTTTCCACCCAGGCCATCCAGGCTTCCTTGCCGGACTTCTCCTTGGCCGCGCGTTGCGTCGCATCCAGGGCTTTCCAGGCATCCATGCCCGATGGCGAACCGGTGTAGATGGCGAGGAAGGTCTTCATGGGGTCTCCCTTCATGCATGTCATGCGAGATGAGTCCCATGCTATCGACGCGGGCGTGAGTGCAACGCGCAAGGCAGCGTCGACCATGAGATCAGCGCTTCCGGAGCCATCGCGGCGTCGCGGATGGGGCCCGGCAAGCCCGATGTTGAGCGGTCCGCCACGGCGTACCGGTAGTATTCGGCTTCCGACATTCCCCTCGCATGCCGTGGACGAATCGACAACGCTGGAAAAAATGGATGGCTTCGCCGTCTGGCGGCCGGTTGGAACCCTCAATTTTCCGGAGGCGGTTCAGCTGGTGGCGCGGACGATCGCACAGGCCCGGGACGAGGGCATCGGCAAGCTGCTGATCGTCGGCACCCACGTCAGCGGGTTCGACCCGCCCTCCGTTGCCGAGCGGCACCAGATGGTGCGCGAGTGGGCGGATGTCGCGGAGGGGCGGGTCATCATGGCCATCGTGATGCCTGCTGCGTTCATCGATCCAGAGCGGTTCGGCGTGATCGCCGCCCGCAATTTTGGTTTCTCGATGAACGTGTTCGAATCGGAATCCGAAGCGATCAGTTGGCTTAAACAACCGTACTAGCTCCGATCGCCAAGGGAACGCCCGTCGATAATGGCTTGGACCAGGCGGCCACCCGCCGAGCCCGCGCGTGAGCACGCGCAGCTGAAGCCTCGACTGCCAGGACTCTCGGTGCTGGGGGGTTGCTTCGGGACCGACGAGCGTCATGTCGCGGCGATCATGGAGGCCTGCCTGCCGTTGTTCGGCAAGAGTGGCGGTGGAGCGGGCTGATCCGGTCCGAATGGAACCTACATTTGTGCAAGTGCGGGCTCGTCCGTACGCCAGGACACCAGCACTTCCTCGCGTCGGCAGATCGGATGCACTTTTTCTTCGAGCGAGTCGAGGACGATTTCGCCGTCGGCATTGGCGCAGCCGTAGAACGTCATTCCGATATCCAGCGATTCCAGCATCCCGGTCATGGCCGCGGAGGCCATAGCCGAGGACATCGATAGCGCGAGCAGAAAGGTGGCGAGTCGGTGTCCGTGCACGGGCGCGGGTTCTCGGGTTCGGTTAACAAGGTGAACGCGCCGTAGACCACGGATAGGACTCACCCGTACGGGTTAGGGCATGCGGGCACGAAGGCCGATTCCATGGCGCCGCTTCGATCGTAGATGCCGGTGACGGACGATGCGGGAGCTTTACGCGTTCAAAACGAAGCCGGGCCAGCTTCGGTGGAAGCTGGCCCGGCCGTGTCCGTTACCGCTATAGCCGCTTGAGCGGCACGATCTTCAGCACTTCCCCGGTAAAGCACCTCGATGCGGTTGGACACGTAGACGGGCCGATGATCAGACTCAACGCCAGCGCGGATGCATGACGCAAGCACGTACGCGTTGTCGTCATGCCAACGGGCGAAAGACGGTGGAGCGGACAGCGGGGCAGGGATGTTGTGCGCTGCCGGGCAAGGGCTGTAGCGCGAATGATAAAATTCGCCCCTCATTGCCGGCACGGATGCCACATCGACCTGGTCTGTCCTGGCCGGCCATGGATCAGACCGCACGCTGATGCACCGTGGGAGGTCTTCGCCCATGAACGGCCCGCAGAGCTATGACTTCGACCGTTTCCGCTTGCGGACGGCACAGCACGAGCTTCTGCGCGACGGCCAACCGGTGGCGCTCGAACCCAAGGCTTTCGCGCTGCTGTCGCAGTTGCTGGAGCACCGGGGCGAGCTGATGGGCCGCGACGCTTTGCTGGACATGGTGTGGGGCCATCGTTTCGTCACGCCGGGCGTGCTCAGCCGCTCGGTCGCGCAGTTGCGCAAGGCGCTGGGCGACGACAGTGAGCATCCGCGCTACATCCAGACGGTGCATGCGCTTGGCTACCGCTTCATCGCACCCGTGACCTGCAGCGACGAGACATCACCGCCGGCGATGGCGCAAGCGCCGATCGCGACGCGATCGAACGACCGTGACGAGATCGATGGTGACGAGGCGGTCACGCTGTCGCCTGCCGCGGCCGACGGCGTGACGGTTCCGGTCGCGGTGCTGCCTTTCGCCAACATGAGCGGCGACCCGGAGCAGGCCTATTTCAGCGACGGCATCACCGAGGACATCATCACCGAGTTATCGCGCTGGCGCTCGCTTGCCGTCCGTTCGCGCGCCGCGTCGTTCCGCTTTCGCGGCGTGGCGGTCGACGTGCAGCAGGTGGCGCGCGAGTTGCAGGTGCGCTTCATCGTCGAGGGCAGTGTCCGACGCATGGGCGATCGCGTCCGCATCACCGCGCAGCTGATCGATGCCGAAGCGGGCAGCCACGTCTGGGCGGAAAAGTACGACCGCGCACTGGCCGATGTCTTCACGGTGCAGGACGAAGTCGTGCACACGATCGTCAGCACGCTGGTAGGACGCGTGCGGGCCCGCGGCGAAGAGGGCACCCGGCGCCGACCACCCGCCAGCCTCGCCGCATACGAATGCGTGCTGAAGGGCAATGCATTGCCCTGGGACGATCCCGAGGCAGCGGCCGAGGCCGCCCAGCTGTTCGAGCAGGCGATCGCGCTCGATGCCCGCTACGCACTGGCCCATTCGCTGCTGGCGGGAATGCGTTACGGCGTGTGGTACGACGCACCGATCGGATGCGATGACGCGCTCGACGAAGGCCATGCGTTAGCCTTGCGGGCGCTGGAGCTGGATCCCAACGAAAGTACCTGTCATTCCCTCTACGCCCAGGTCTGCCACCTGCGGCGCGAGTTCGACCTGTGTTCGCTGCACATACGACGCGCGGTCGAGCTCAACCCGACCAACCAGTGGAATGCGGCCGACATGGGGATGATGCTGATCTACCTCGGGCAGGCCGATGAGGCATTGGCCTGGTTCCAGCGAGCAAGGGACATCGATCCTTACTTCAGTGTCCCGTGGTACTGGCGCGAGTACGGTCTGGCGTACTTGCTGCTGCATCGTTACGACGAGGCGGTGGCCATGTTCAACCATCTGCCGGGGCGCGCCTACCGCATCTGCGCGCTGAAGGCCGCCTGCCACGCATTGAGGGGAGACGAGGAACTGGCGAGGCTCCATGCCGGGCGATGCCTTGCAACGCGACCTGGGTTCTCCATCGCCCATTTCCTGGCGAAGACGCCATTTCGCAATCCGGAAGACGCAGCTCTCCTCGCCGAAGGCATGTCGCGGGCGGGGTTGCCGGACTGATGCGCGGCGCCACGTGCCCTGCGGTGACGCCTGTCGGGTGCTGCCGTTAATCTCTGCATCCGAGTACCCGATGTCCAACCCAACCGCGCGAGGCTTCCATGGCGAACACTCCCCGTAGCAAGGCCAGCGATTTCGACCCCGAGGTGCTGCGGCTTTTCGACCAGTACGTGCACGGCCACATCGATCGTCGCGGCTTTCTTGCCGGAGCGGCGCGTTTCGCGGTCGGCGCCACGGGAGCGGCAAGCCTGCTGGCGGCGTTGAGCCCGCAGTTCGCGGCCGCGCAGCAGGTCAAGGCCGATGACAAGCGTCTGTCGACCCGATACATGGAGTTTGCTTCGCCCAAGGGCTACGGCAAGGCACGCGGCTACCTGGCCAGGCCGGCGAAGGCCAGCGGCCCGTTACCCGTGGTGCTGGTGGTGCACGAGAACCGCGGCCTCAATCCGCACATCGAGGACATCACGCGCAGGCTGGCGCTGGAGAATTTCATCGCCTTCGCACCGGATGCGCTGTTTCCGCTGGGCGGGTATCCGGGAGACGAGGATGCGGCGCGCGCCCTTTTCCAGAAGCTCGACCAGGCCAGGACGCGCGAGGATTTCATCGCGGCCGCGGACATGCTGGACGACATCGATGGCGGCAATGGCCGGCTGGGCGTGATCGGCTTCTGCTACGGCGGTGGCATGGCCAATTTCCTGGCCACGCGCCTGCCCGACCTGGCCGCCGCGGCACCGTTCTACGGCAGTGCCGCGCCGCTGGAGGACGTGCCGAAGATCAAGGCCGAGATGCTGATCGTGCTGGCCGCGAACGACGAGCGCATCAATGGCGGGTGGCCGGCCTACGAGGCGGCGCTGAAGTCGGCGGGAGTGCGTTATTCGCTTTACCAGCCGGCCGACACGCAGCACGGCTTCAACAACGACACCACGCCGCGCTATGACGAGGATGCCGCGCGCGAGGCGTGGCGCCGGTCGCTGGAACTGTTCAACCGCACGCTGCGCAAGGAGAAGGGCAAGACGTGACATGGGCCAGGGCTGGCAACTTCGTTCGGGGTCGGCCACATTGGGCCGCCTTCCCGGTTTGATCACAGGTCTTCCATGACTCCCAATCCCGCGTATATCCAGGCCCTGCAGGACAGCGTCCGCGAAGCGCCTTACCCGCACCTGATCGGCATGAGGATCGCGGCGCTCGACTTCGACAGTTGCCGCATCGAACTGGACCTCGGCGAACGCCACCTTCAGCCTTTCGGCATCGTGCACGGCGGCGTACTGGCCACACTGATCGATACCGCCACGTTCTGGGCGGGTTTCATGCGCTTGCCCGAGGACGCCGGGTTGGTGAACGTCGATCTCAAGCTCAACTACCTGAAAGCGGTGACCCGAGGGCATCTGCGCGCGGAAGGCCGCTGCCTGCGCGCCGGCCGGCAGATCAGCTACACCGAGGCCAGCGTGCTGGACGAAGCCGGGGAACTCGTCGCGCACGGGACGTCGACGCTGATGGCGCTGCCAGGCAAGGGCCTGAAACTGGGGATCCCCAAGTTCCTGCCAGCGTAGGCGAGACGAGCGTCGAAAGGAACGGCGCAGCAGGCGCGCTGCTGCGCCGTTCCGATGAGCCCTCTTACCGGGGCTTCAATTCGTGCCGGAACACGAACTGCGCCACCTTCTGGCTCTGCCGCACGCCTATCTCGCACCCGGTGCGGAAATGGATGCCGCTGTACACGCGTGCCGAAGCTGAGTCGGCCGCCGCCTGCGACAGGCTCGTGTATGTGCGCGTCACGCTGGGCGGGAGGCCGGTCGCGGTGAAGGTGAAGGGCACCTCGTCGGTGTCGAAGAACTCACGCAGTATTTCGGTGCCGGCGCCGACCACGCTCGGCAGGCCGCACGGGTAGTCAGGGTAGGGAGGCGTGACGACATAGGGCGTCCAGTCCGGATCCGGCTCGGTATCCGGGTTGCCGTCGTCGGCCCAGTGGATCGCGGTATACGGTCGCCAGAAGTTGTTGCGGTACTTCACACCGAATGTCACGACGACCGCGTCGTGCACCGCGATGTTGGTCAGTGCAAACAGGCGCGCGCGCTCCCACAAGTCGAGATCGATCGGGCTTGCAGCGGCGCGCAGGACGGCGTTCCAGTTGCCGCCGCCGCCGGACCAGAAGCGTGCGATCAGGCTCTCTTCGGAATCCGGGGCAGCACTGCGGACCGCGTTGGAGCCCAGTTCCTTGACCTCGTCGTAGTCGGCTGTGTAGGTCTTGCCCTTGATGTTGAAGAAGTCGGTGCGGCCGGAGGCGAACTGCCTGCCGTTGCTGAGAGAGAACGTCTTGACGTCGCCCCACCCGCCGAACTGCGGGAAGGGTGCCGGCGGTGCCGGTGTCGGAGGCGTCGGCTGGTACACGCCCACGCCCGGGGCGAGCGTGTAAGGCACGTGCGGGGTTTCGGACCCGTCCAGGGTGCGCATGTCGAGGATGGCGTCCGCTGCCGCCGAGCCGGCGGCTTCGCCATCGGTGATGCAGGTCGGCGCCGCGACGGGGCAGGAAGGCAGGGTGAGGAGATAGTTGGAATACGCCAGATTGATGGCGGCGGCCTGACTGGCAGGCAGCGTGGCAAGCAGCACGTCGGCCGTCGCGCGCGCGACCGCGGCTTCCGGTGAGGCATTCGGATTGGCCGCACCGACCGACGTATACGTCCTGTAACGCGGGTCAATGGAATTCAGTGCATCGTGCACGGCGATCTGTGCGATCGCGAAGATGCGGAACTGCTGGGGCGGGCCGCCCGCCGAGCCGACCAGCTGGTTGGTGATGGCGTTCCAATCGGTAACCGCATCGGCGAGCGCCGGGCCGGGCAGTGCCAGCGCCACGGCGCCGGCCAGCAACCAGCGGCGGGATACGGAGCGGGGGATGTGCGCAGAGCGGACCTTCATTGGAGTACTCCTGGCAGTGTTTATCGCGCGCGGGCGCGACCGCGAAGCTCGCGGCATGAGCAACAAACGGAGCTCAACTGGTGCCTCGGTCAGCATTGCCAGGCGGGTGGGGTGATGCCCCGGCGCGATCGGCGCACGCAATTGCGCGGCAAACCGCGTTGAAATCGGCTTGTCGGGATGAAGGCGTCGTTCCGCTCAACTTCACCCGTCCCCCATGCAGGTGCAGGCTGCAGCGCCGATGGCCGCTCGATGCGAGGCGGGAGGTGCCCTGCGATTGAAGCCTGCTTCCGGCTACGTCTCGGTCGCAGGCTGGGGCTGGCTGCAGTCGTGCCGACTGCTGTCGTGCTGGCCGCTATCGTGCTGCTCGCGGACCGAGCCGAAGGCCTGCGCAGATTCGGCCGAACGCGGGTAGGCGCAGAGCAGCGAGAATTCGAGCCTCGAGCACAGTTTGTTCCACAGTCGCTCCAGTTCGATGGTGGCCTCGTGTTCGCCACGATGCCACAGCAGCGCGACCATTTCGCCGAACACCCGCACCCGGCGGCCGCCGGCATGCGCCTTCTCCACGAGTTGCGCGATGTTGCGGTTGAACGAGGCTTCATCGGGACGGCCATCCACCATCAGGCTCGCGAGCATGGTGTCCGCTTCGATGCAGATGAAGCTGCCGTCGTCCCGAAGCTCCTGGATATCGACAGGCGATGTTCCAAGGCGGTAGTCGAGCGAATAAAGGTGCGCCGATGTGGCAACTACGATCACCGCCTCGCCGCGGCGCAAGCCACCTGCCACGAATCCTTCCAGCGTGTCGAGAAAGACACTCTCGTTGTCGTAGACATGCAATGCATGACCGTTCGTGGATTCGAGCCCGGGGGCATCGCTGGATGCGGCACGGTGGGTCATGGTTTTCTGCGTTCCTCGATCGGACAATCTGGACCTGTGGAGTTGCCAGCGACGCGTGATGTCGTGAGCCGGGCCGGATATCGGACCCTGGACGTGCGATGTCCCGGACAAGGTGCCAGCACCCCATCCGGCCTAGTGCCGGGACCAGTATGCACTCCGATATCCGGCCGACACCTCGTCGCCCGACGGTTGCGCGGGGAAACGAGGATGCCCTCGTCTTCCACAGCCGTCCGGGGCGTGCACAGGAAACCCCCGAGCACGTCCGCGGTTTCGATGACTTCGATGGCGACCTCCTCCACTTCCGGTGCGGTGGTGTCGCGGGTGTCTGCACGGCTCATGCCGGAAACTATTGCCGGGTGTCGGTGATTTCGTAAAGAAACGTTGCGTGAAATCCGAACGGTCCAGCTGAATTCTTCAGTCTCGGGACAGGCGGGTGCCGTATCCCGGACGGCTACCGGCGCGCCACGGGGAGAGTGCACACTGTTGCCCGTCCTCGCGCATGCAGGAGTCCGGAATGACCGCCACCCCCTTCGGCCCGCTTCTGGAACGGGCCCATGACCACGCGTTCGAATACCTGCGCGAACTTCCGGACCGGCACGTCGACGCATCCGCCACCCGCGACGAATTGCTTGCTGCCCTCGGCGCTCCGCTGGCGGCGGGGGGCGAAGCCGGCGAGGCGGTGATCGACCTGCTCGCGACGCAGGCGGTGCGCGGGACCGCGGCGTGCAGTTCGCCGCGCTATTTCGGGTTCGTGATCGGCGGTGCCTACCCGGTCGCGCTGGCGGCCGACTGGCTGGTGTCGACCTGGGACCAGAACGCGGGCATCTACGTGATCTCGCCGTTGGTAGCGGTGGTGGAGGAGGTGGCGGCCGGATGGTTGCTGGACCTGTTCGACCTGCCGCGCGAGTCGGGTGTGGGCTTCGTTACCGGCTGCCAGATGGCCAACTTCACCTGCCTGGCCGCGGCCCGTCACGGCATGCTGCGCCGCGCCGGCTGGGACGTGGAGGCCGATGGCCTGTACGGTGCGCCGCGCGTGAATATCGTGGCGTCGGCCGAGGCCCATATCACGATCGACGTGGCCCTGCGCTACCTCGGCTTCGGCACCAGGGCCATTCAACGTGTGGAGGCCGACGAACAGGGACGCATGCGCGCCGACCGCCTGGCCGGGCTCATGGCCTCGCTAGAGGGCCCGACGATCATCTGCGCGCAGGCGGGCAACGTGAACACCGGTGCGGTCGATCCGCTGCGCGAGATTGGCGCGATCGCGCAGCGGCACCAGGCCTGGCTGCACGTCGATGGTGCGTTCGGTTTGTGGGCGCGCGCCAGCCACCGCCACGCGGCGCTGGCCGACGGCATCGAACTGGCCGATTCCTGGGCCACCGACGCGCACAAGTGGCTCAATGTGCCCTACGACAGCGGCGTGGCCATCGTCCGCCATGCGCAAGACCACCGTGCGGCGATGACGTCCACTGCGGCATACCTGATCCAGACCCAGGGGACCGAGCGGGATGCGGTCGACTGGGTTCCCGAGTTCTCGCGGCGTGCACGCGGCGTGCCGGTCTACGCGACGCTGCGCGCGCTGGGCCGGGATGGCGTGGGAGACCTCGTGGATCGTTGCTGCGCGCGGGCAAACCAGGTGGCCGAAATCCTGTCCGGGGAATCCGGCGTGCGCATCCTCAACGACGTCGTGCTGAACCAGGTGCTGGTCCGCTTTGCCGACGACGAGGACACCACCCGCCGGGTCATCGCGGGCGTTCAACAGGACGGCACCTGTTGGCTCGGAGGGACCACGTGGCACGGCCGGGCGGCAATGCGCATCTCGGTATCGAACTGGGCGACGTCGGAAGAAGACGTCGCCAGAAGTGCGGACGCGATCATGAAGGTGTTTCGCGCATTGCAGCGCGGTTGATCTTTTCCGAAGCAGGGCCTGATGCCGCTACCGCCTGATAGCGGCGGTTACAGCTGCGATTCGATCGGCAGCCAGCTCAGCACGCGCGCCGTGACGCGCGCCGTCACGCCGGCATCGGGCTCGTGGCTGAACTCGCGTGGCGGCGACTCGCTGGCGTCGATCCATTGCAACCGGCCGTCGTGGCTGTTGCGCATCACCTGGTAGCTGAGTTCGGGACTCGCCAGCCGCTCGTACTCCTGGCGCAGCGACTCGGCCAGTATCGGATCCTCGAACAGCACGCCCATCTCGGTGTTGAGGGTCGCCGAGCGCGGATCGAGGTTGAACGAGCCGACAAACCCACGCGTGCCGTCGATGACGAAGGCCTTGGTGTGCAGGCTGGCGCCGCTGCTGCCGAACAGCCCGCTTGACCGCGGGCCGCTACGTCGGATTTCGTGCAACCGGATGCCGCTATCGAGCAGGCGGCCGCGGTAACGCATGTAGCCCCCATGCACGGCCGGCACGTCGTTGGCGGCGAGTGAGTTGGTCACGATGCCGACGTGGGCGCCTGTGCGCGCCAGCGTCGCCAATGCATCGGTTCCGGCATCGCCGGGCACGAAGTAGGGCGAGATCAACAAGGCCTCGCGCCGACTGGTATGGAGTTGCGCGACCAGACGTTCTACCAGCCAGTGGCTGCGGTCGCCGCGGCGGGTCTTTTGCGGCGGATCGGAGGCGACGTGGATGCCGTCGCTCCAGTGCAGCCCATGCCCTTGTTGCAGTCCCTGCTGCAGCGAGGACCAGACCCGCTGCAGGTACTGCTGGGCTGCGGCGGTGTTGGACCGATCTGCGGTGCCGGTCAGGTAGGCGCGCAAGGCCTCCGGATCCGGGTCGCTGAGGGCGGCGATCGGCACCACCGACACGCTGTTCCAGAAGCGGTCGAAGATGGTGCTGGCTTCGGCCACGGCCGGCCCCGCGATCACCAGGTCGAGGTCGCGGAAGTTCACCGATTCGTGGGCATCGAAATACTCGTTGCCGATATTGCGCCCGCCGACCACCGCAACGCGTCCGTCGGCGATCCACGCCTTGTTGTGCATGCGGTGGTTGATGCTGAAGACGCGTTGCACCATTTCCACCAGCCGCCACAACCCGGCGCGGTTGCGGAACGGGTTGTACAGGCGGATTTCGATGTTCGGATGTGCGTCCAGCGCCATCAGGGCGGGATCGAGTCCGTGCGCATTGATGTCGTCGAGCAGCATCCGCACCCGCACGCCTCGACTGGCGGCGTCGTGCACCTCGCGCGCCAGCAGGCTGCCCACCAGGTCGTCGTGCCAGATGTAGTACTGCAGGTCCAGGCTGCGCCCCGACGCTCGGGCGCTGGCGGCGCGGGCGGCGAACGCCTCCAATCCGTGGTTCAGCATGGCGGCGCCGGTTTGGCCCGGGTGCGCTTCCAGGTGTGCGGCAAGCTCGCGGTCGATCAGCGTTTGTGCGGGCTGCATTGGCAGCGTGTTAGCCGGCGCACCGGTGGCCCGTGGCGTCAGCCGATTGGCCAGCAACAGCCCGCTGAGCACCAGGACGACCACGGCCAGCAATATCCACCCAAGCCATGCCATCGGCATTCGCGATCCTTTCTCCAGACGGAGGGTCACTTCCGACCCGGAGCAGGGGCTGCGTCCATTGCGCCCACGCGGTTGATGGCCCGCCACGATGTCTGCCCCAACGGTGAAAGCGGTCGATCTCGGCCGGGAGGAAGCCGCGGCTGCCCTCCTGTCCGGTCAGTTCGATACCCGCCGCAGGTGGTCCAGTTGTGCGCGGTAGGCGGCGCGCTGCTCGCCGTCGCTGAGGTGCTGGGCGCGAGCCAGCGCCTTCGCGGCGCGGCGCGTATCGCCGGCGCCGAGGTAGGCGCGGGCGAGGGCGGAGTAGAAACGGTGTTCGTCCGGGTGCAGGCGGATCGCGCGACGGTAATGCCTGATCGCCGCAGGGTAATCGCCGGCGCGTTCGTACTGGATGGCCTGCAGGACCTGATAGAACGGGTCCCTCCGTTGGACGGCGTCCAGGCGCTTGCGGAACTCGGCCTCGCGCCGACTGTCGCCCTGCCGGTGCGCCAGCCCCGCCATGTTGAACAGCGCGCCCGGTTCGTCCGGCTCCAGGGCCAGCGCCCGTTCGTAGGCGTCCTCGGCGGCGCGCGCGTCTCCGTTGCGCAGGCGGATCACGCCCGCATTGCTCCAGTGCGGCGCATGCGATGGATCCAGTTGCAGGGCCGTGGCGATGTACTGCGCTGCGGACTCGGGTTGCTTGCGCGCGAGCAGTTCCACGGCCAGGTTGTTGTAGTAGTGCGAGAGCAGCCGCGCGTCGGACACGGGAATGGGCTGGTCTCGCGCGATCACCGAGTCTCCGGCGACATCCACCGTGTAATGGCGCGCGCCTATGCGCACGACGGCATTGACGTGACTGTTGCGGTAGACGATGTCCCCATCCTGGTGCCAGGACAGCGTTTGCAGGATTTCCTGCGGATAGGCGTCCAGCCCTGCCTCGCGAGCCAGCGCCAGGAACAGCATGGTGAAGGCCAGGCAATTGGCCTTTCGCGTGTCGTAGGCCCCTGCGACGGTGTAGGTGGCGTCTTCCTGGTAGGTCATGCCCAAGCCGCTTTGCGCATCGAACATGAAGTGCGCCAGGCGTTCGAGCCGCTGCGATGGCGAGGGCCGGTCGGCGAGCACTTCGTCGTGCAGGCGTGCCTGCAATGCGGGCGGCATCGCCATGACCTGTTCCGGTGGGGCGGGCACCGGCGCGGGGTACGCGACCGCCGCGGGTACGGGCGCGGAAACCGTCAGGGCCAACGCGAGAAGCCAGGGGAACATTCGCAGCAACCCCCGCTGCCGGCGGGCAGCAAAGTGGGCCAAGCACAGTGTAAACCCGGTCCCGTTCCGGGCATGTGCCAGTGGCAATGGCCGGGGGGCCACCGGCACGCGCCCCACATGCCTGATACTCGCGTCAACAGCCGGCCGATCCGACGATCGCCGTCCCCATTCCACGAACCTTCGGGAGATCGACCATGTCCTACCCAAGCGTTTCCCAGCCGGCCGCCATCGCGTGGCGGCAGGTGCTGCTCGGCGGGCTGCTTGTGGCCATCGGCGACATCGCCTTTGCCACCACGCTGTGGTTCTCATGGACGCAGGAAGGGCTGACGCGCGTATTCCAGACGATCGCCGTCGGCGTACTCGGCAAGGGCAGTTATGAGGGCGGCCTGACTTCGGCCTGGCTGGGCGCGGCGCTGCATGTGTTCATGGCGACGATGTTCGTGGTGACGTACACGCTGGTGGCCCGGCGCGTGCCAGCGTTGCTTCGCCGGCCCTGGCTCCATGGCCCGCTCTACGGCGTCGTGCTGTACGTGATGATGAATTTCGTGGTGATGCCGCTGTCGCGCGTGGGCCGGTCGCCCTCGTTCAAGCACCTGGACTGGATCAGCGCCAGCATCGTCGCGCACATGGTGTTCGGGGTCATCTGCGTGCTGTTCGCGCGGCGGGCGCTGCGCCGGTGAATCGCTGAAACTGCGGGCGGGTTACTTGGCCATCAATTGCTTCAGCCTGGCCACCATCTCCGGCGTCAGTGGGCCCAGTACGCCCCGGCGTGAGGATGGGATGTGCGCCGCGGGATCCTCGTCGCTGAAGACGTAGTGGTCCAGCAGGACCTTCCACGCATCGCGCTCGGCGTGCGGCAGCGATTTGAATGCCAGGATGCAGTGCAGCAGCGCATCCAGTCCCGGTTCGGCGACGTGGCCCGGGAACGCTGCCGGGCGCCACCAGTAATTCACCAGCGCGTTGAGCTGTTCGAGTGAGTCGACGTGGTGCCACCACACCGGCGGGATGTAGATCGCATCGCCAGGTTCCAGTTCGGCCACCTGCGCGTTGTACAGCGCGTCGCGCAGGCGCGGGTAACGGGCATCGGCCACGGCATCCAGCGGCGCCAGGCTGATCGCCGCGGCGGTGGGTGCGAAGTCGAGCGGACCGACGTACAGGTTTTTAACCTGGTCGGGAGGAAACAACGTGAAGCGTCGTCGCCCGCACGCCACGACGGCGAGGTTGTGCGAGCTGTCGAAATGCGCAGGCGTGGTGACCCGGTTGCCCATCCACAGGCGTGGCTGGATGGCCGGGTCGAGGAAAGGAATCGAATGGCTCTCCAGCAACCCGGGCAGGTTGGTCTGGATCAGCGCGCTCTGCATCGCCAGGCCCGGCATGTCGTCCTGCCGGCTGTACGACGCCAGGCGTTGCAGCACCTGGGTCACGCTCACGCGGAAATGCTTGTAGTTGAAGCCGTCCATCGCCGCGTTGTAGCCGACGACGCCGTGCGCATCGGGCGGCATCAATAGCGCATCGATCGGTGTGCCGTTGTCATGGGCGACCAGGCCTTGCGCGAACGCGGTATCCGACTGCAGGGCGAGCTGCACCAGCGGCCAGTCGCGACACAACCCGCGCAACACGAGCGGTCGCGCGCCATCGACGATGCGCTCCAGCGTGATGGCGGGATCGGTGAGCCGGAGTTCCTCGATGGCGGCGGGCATGCGTCGGATCAGGCGAAGGGCTTGTCGGGATGCTATCGGAATGTCGGCCTGTGGCCTATTGCGGCGCGAAACGCGCTTGCATGCGGTGATGGCCGGCTTCACCGCGACATGGCGAAGGGCCCGCGCGAGCACGAGCCCTTCGCGCCTGTTATCGCTTCGTGCTGCCTGGCACGGGACGCGCGAGGCCCTGGGCCATCGCTTCGGAGATCAGCTTCTGCGTTTCGCGCTCAGCCTGTTCCACCAGCTTCTCCTGTTGCTTGCCCAAGGTGTCCATCTGCTTGCCCAGGGCGTCCATCGGCTTGCTCGCTTCTTCCATCTGCCGGCTCAGGGCTTCCATTGGCTTCATCTGTGCTTCGATGCGATCGGATTCGGCATCCAATACCCTGGCCTGCTCGTCCATCTGTCGCGCCAATGCGTCCTGTTGCCTGGACAGGGCATCCATCTGCCGATCCAGCGAGCGCTGCTGCGCTTCATCGCCGGTGGCCATCGACGCTGCCAGTGCCGCCTGCTTCGCGCCGAGTGCGGCCTGCTGCTTGCCAAAAGCTTCCATGCGCTGCGACGCGACCTCCATGGCGGCGCTTTGTCCATGCTGCTCGGACAACCGCTCCATCTGCTCGCCGATCGCTTCCATCTTGTCGCCGTGCGTTTCCATCTGCTGTCCGAGCGCCTCCATGCTGGCGCCGAGCTTGTCGCTGTCGCGCCAGGCCGCCTGGGCGCGGGCGACGATGGCCGGATCGACGATGACGTAGGCCTTGTCGGCGCGGCGGAACCAGATGAAGTCCTCCGACAGGCTGTGTTGGGCGGCCCTGATCTCGTCGATATCGTCGGAGGAGCCGGACATCGTGAAACCGTGCTGACCCTTGCGGATCAGGGCATAGGCGTCCTGCGGCGAGTCATCGCGCAGGCGGATCGTGTTTCCCGATCCGGCTTTCGCCACGGCTTGCGAGTACTGGGCGGCGGATGGCTTCACCGTCGCGGGCGCGACGACGGCGGGCGTGATCACAGCGGGCTTGGTGACCTGGGCATGGGCATAGAAGGCCAGGCATGCAGCGGCGAGGCCAAGCACAGGGAAGGCGAGGCGGCCTCCGTTGGACTTGCGATCCGGACGAACGAGCTTTTCGATGCGGGACATGAGGTGGCCTCCGTGGGCGGCTTGCGCAAGATGGAATGACGTGTGATGCGCTTTGGACTGGTTCGGTTGGGACAGCAGTTCGGAAAGTTCGGACAGGGCGAGCGCGAGCCGGCGCGGTTCGCCGGTTGCCTCGACCGCCAGCCCATCGGCGATGTGTTCGCGTTCGTTGCGGATCTGGCGCGACAGCCACCACGTCACCGGGTGATAGAACAGCAGCGCCTCCACCACGCCCTGCATCAGGTTGACCAGATAGTCGTGGCGACGAATGTGGGCGAGTTCATGCGCCAGCAGTGCCTCGATCAGTTCATGGGGCATGCGGGCGATCAACGCGGTGGGAAGCAGTACCACCGGCCGCCACCATCCGGCCGAAGCCGGCGAGTCGATGGCATCGACCAGGCGCAATGCGACCGGGCGATGCAGTCCCAGCACTCCACACAGGGCGTCCAGTCGTGCCTGCCATGCGGCATGGGCCGGGCCCTGTGGCGTGGCGCGCAGGCGGCCGAGCCAGGCCACGCCCATGGCCATGCGCAGCGACAGCACGCAGGCGCCTGCGGCCCACAGCGCGACGATGAACGGCAGGCCGGAATCCAGTCGAATTGACCAGGCGTCTATCGATGGTGCCGGTTGCGCGACAAGTGCAGTGAACACAGCCGGCGCCGCCATCGATGCGGGGACAACGACATCGGGCGTGATACCGATATGCGCGACGATGTACATCGCCGGCGCCAGCAGGCAGGCCAGCAACGCCGCGCATGCGACGGCATAACGCGTCTGCGGCAGGGCGTTGCGGAGCAACTGCAATGCTGCAGCGGCCAGCAGGCCGATGATCGCGCCCTGCCACAGGAAGTGCAGCAAGGCGCGTCCCAGAACCGGAACCAGCGCCTGCATCAGTTCCGTCATCGACAGATCAGTCATCGCCGTTCTCCTTGAGGATGCGCCTGATCTCCGCTCGCTCCTTGTCGGTGACGTGCCCACTCAGGGCAGCCAGTACCAAGTCCTTGCCCGAGCCGGCGAAGGCTTTCTGGATGAGGTCGCGCAGCAGGTTGGTCTGCAGGGCGTCGCGCGCATGCGCCGCGGCATAGACATGCGAGCGCTGGCTTTCGTCGCGGGTGAGCAGACCCTTGCCGTGCATCACCTGCATCAGCCGCAGGACGTTGGCGTAGGCGAGGTCGGGGCGTTCGCGCAGGCGGGCCTGGTGCACGTCCTTCACGGTGGACGGGCCGAGCTTCCAGATCACCCGAAGCAGGTCGAGCTCGGCGGCGGTCGGCTTGGGCGGCTTGGTCGCCTTCCTGGTCATTCGGATGTCCTCGTTGGCCCTGTGTCCCAGGCGTGGGTCTCAAGCTAGATCAAGTAGACGTCTTTGTCTAGACCTTTTTGTCTATGTCGAAAGTCATGGTCCGTCAGCCGCCGCTGATGCTCGCGGAGTTAGCATCGGCCCATGCAGGACCGGAGGCGCTTTCTGCGTTGCTCGACCGGCATCGTGCTGGGCGCGATGGCGGGGACGGCGGCGGTTGCAGGCTTGGTGAAGCGCCAGTCGAAGCCGGCGAAAGACGCGCCCCAGGCCCGATCCGTGCGCCTGTTCCTGTGTGGCGACGTCATGCTCGGGCGCGGCATCGACCAGATCCTTCCGCAGCCTTCCGATCCCAGGTTGCACGAAACCTATGTGCGCGATGCGCGCGATTACCTCGAACTTGCGCGACGCCGCGGCGCCGAAATTCCGGTGCCGGCGAATTTCGATTACGTGTGGGGAGACGCGCTCGACGCGCTGGCCGCGCACAAACCGCAACTGCGCATCGTCAATCTGGAAACCAGCATCACGCGCAACGACCAGCCATGGCCCAAGGGCATCCATTACCGCATGCATCCACGCAATGCCCCGAGTCTCGTGGCCGCGGGAATCGATTGCTGCGTGCTGGCCAATAACCATGTGCTCGATTGGGGGCGCGAAGGACTGCTGGAAACTTTGCGCACGTTGCGCGGCCTGCGCATCGCGAGCGCTGGAGCCGGCGCCGACCGGGCCGCGGCACGAGCCCCTGCGATCCTGCCGCTGCCCGACGGCGCGCGCGTGCTGGCGTTCGCCGCCGCCACCGACGATTCGGGGGTGCCCGAGTCGTGGGACGCTGAACCCGACCGCCCCGGCGTCTGGCGACTGCCTGATCTGTCCGACAAGACGGTGTCGTCGATTGCCGCCGAAGTCGCACGCCACCGGCAGGCCGGCGACCGGGTGTTGTTCTCGCTTCACTGGGGCGACAACTGGGGTTACGAGTTGGAACCGGGGCAGCGCGCCTTCGCCCATGCGCTGATCGACGAGGCCGGCGTGGACCTCGTGCATGGCCACTCGTCGCATCATCCGCGCACGCTCGAAGTGCATCACGGGCACCTGATCCTTTACGGCTGCGGTGACTTCCTCAACGATTACGAAGGCATCACCGGCCACGAGTCCTACCGCGGGGAACTGGGACTGATGTATTTCCCCTCGCTGGATGGCGTCAGCGGCAAGTTGCTGGAACTGGAGCTGGTGCCAACGCGCGTGCAGGGTTTTCGCGTCAACCGCGCCGGCGATGACGACCGTCGCTGGCTGCTGGCCAGGCTGGAGCGCGAATACGCCCGCTTCGGCTGCCGTGCCTTGCGTGGGGAAGATGGCGATTTCTCGGTGGCGTGCGCCTAGGGCGGAATGTGCGCTGCGTCCATGGCCTGTGGCGGAAGTCATGCCGTCCCTGCGGTCCGTCCAACGCGCCAGCGTCGTAACATCGATCCAAATCCAGTTCACAGGTGGGGCAATGGCAAAGCGGGTATGTGGCGCCGTCATGGCGCTGGGAATGACGATGGGCGCGGCTTCGGCGGCGACGCCGGCCGATCCGACCGAGCCCGCGTTCCGCGCGCTCTACCAGGAACTGGTCGAGATCAATACGACGCGCTCGTCCGGCAGTTGCACCAAGGCGGCCGAAGCGATGCGCGCACGGCTGTTGGCTGCGGGGCTTCCGGCGAACGACGCGCAGATCCTGGCGCCGGCCGATCGTCCGCAGGACGGCGCACTGGTGGCGCTGCTGCGCGGACGCGACGCTGGCCTCAAGCCGCTGCTGCTGCTGGCCCACATCGATGTGGTCGAAGCCAGGCGCGAGGATTGGGTGCGCGATCCGTTCAAGCTGGTCGAAGAGGGCGGCTGGTTCTATGCGCGCGGTGCCAGCGACGACAAGGCGATGGCGGCGGCGTTCACCGACAGCCTGGTGCGCTATCGGAAGGAAGGTTACGTGCCCAATCGTGGGATCAAGCTGGCGCTGACCTGTGGCGAAGAAACGCCGGAGATCTTCAACAGCGTGCGCTGGCTCACCACCAACCGGCCGGACGTGCTGGACGCCGGGTTTGCGCTCAATGAAGGCGCGGGTGGCGAGCTGGACGCCAGCGGCAAACCGGCGACGCTGCAGGTGCAGGCCGGCGAGAAGGTCTATCAGGATTTCCAGCTGTCCATCAGCGACGAGGGCGGTCACAGCTCGCGTCCAAAGAAGCACAACGCGATCGTGCAGATGAGCGCGGCGCTGGCGCGGCTGGGCGCGTACCAGTTTCCGATCGCGGTCAACGAAGCGGTGCGCGGCTATTTCGAGGCGCAGGCGAAACAGGCGGCGCCGGCCGTGGCCGCCGACATGCGCGCGGTGCTGCGCGACCCGGCCGATGAAGCGGCCGCGTCGCGACTGTGGGACGTCAACCCGGGCTGGAACGGCATGCTGCGCACGACCTGCATCGCCACGATGGTGGACGGTGGCCACGCGCCCAATGCCTTGCCGCAGAAGGTCACCGCCAACGTCAACTGCCGCATCCTTCCCAACGTGCCGGTCGTGCAGGTGCAGCAGACGATCGAGCGCGTGCTGGCCGATCCGGCCATCCGCGTCGCGCCGGTGGGCGAACTCGGGCAATCGACCGTGCCACCGCCGTTGGGGGCCGACATCCTCGGTCCGGTGCGCGCGGTCGCCGACGGCATCTGGCCCCACGTCGCGATCGTGCCGACGATGGCGACCGGCGCCACCGACGGCCGATTCCTCAATGCGGCCGGAATCCCCACCTACGGCGTGTCCGGCATGTTCCATGATGCCGAAGGCAGTCACGCGCACGGCCTGGACGAGCGTATCCGCGTCGAATCGCTGCTCGACGGCCGCCGCTTCCTGTATCAGCTGGTCAAGCGCTACGCAGACGCGGCGCCGGTGTCGGCAAGCAGGTAAGGGCAAAACAATGCGGGACGGAGTCGACCTCCGTCCCGCATAGCCTGATCGGCTGGATCAGGGGCGATCGAAGACCAGTTCGGTCGAGAACTGCGTGTCGTCGGCAAGATCCGGGTCGTAGGTCATGCCCGGGCCGGGCAGGATGGTGACTGCGATCGTGGCGCGGCCATTGGCGCCGAAGCGCAGGCGGGCAGGGCCCGAGGCCAGGTTGAGCACGGCATCGGCGGAACCGTTGCCCACGGTCTGCACGACGGACCTTGCGGTGTTCTGTCCGCCTGCCTTGAACGACACATTGAGCTCGATCGGATCGGCCGCGCCGCGCACCACCGTGATGAAGGCGCTGCCCAGCATCTGCGCGTCGACGCGCACCGAACTCTTCGGCGAACCGCCGCCGCGGGTGTGGATGCGCGGCGTCACCTCGGCCAGCACGGCGCCGGCGGTGAAGAAGTTCTGTCCGGCCGCGCGGCTGCCCGTGTACCAGCGCGCCCGGGTGAAGCCGACGATGGAATCGAAGAACGTCGTGCCCTTTTCACCAAGCAACTGGTCGAGCGCGTCGATGAAGTCCGGCTCGTTCTTGCTCGGGTCGAACTCGGCCCCCGGCGGATTCACGCTGAGCAGCCACATCTCGTTGGTGAAGCCCAGGCTGTTGTTGAAGTGGCGTCGGCTCACGTAGTCGAAGTAAAGCGCGCCGCCGTACATCGACCAGGTGCGGAAGGCGTCGTCGCGGAACGGACTCCAGTCGGGCCTGGCCTGGAAATCGACCCAGGCGAAGGGCAGTCGTGCAAAGCCGTATTTGCGTGCTTCCCAGAACGTGGCGTCGGCTTCGAAGATGGGGAAGTCTTCCCACCAGTCGGTCGCTGCCTGATGACTGGCGTGACGGAACTCATGGTAGATGTTGGCGCGGCGCTCCTCGAACGTAGCGCCGTATTTGCCCCAGGGATCCAGAACGATGTAGGTCGCCGCGTCGTCCCACCAGGTCGAGGGGTTATCGGTGACCGAATCGACGTACAGCGTGTCGATGCCGCGCCAGAGATAGACGTCGAGCTTGCCGTTGGGCGGCGCGATGCCGTTGTCGCTGAGCGGTGGCAGCGCATGGTTGACCATGATCTGGTCGTGCCAGGCGCCTTCGAGATGACCGAGTACTTCGACGGCCATGGCGAGGTCGCCGGCATCGGTGTAGTGGATGACGAAATGGTCCGAGAGATTCGGCGCCTGGTCGCCGATGGCGTAGGGCCAATACTGCGGCGTCTGCCAGGGTGTCGTGTTCTTCGGCGCTACCGGCTTGCCTGCGAATGCGAGGGCAGGGGCGGCGAGGATCAGGGTGGCAAGGATGAGCATCAACCGTGTCATGACTTCTTCTCCGCGAAGCAGATCCATGGACAACAGGAGCGGCCGGCGATCGCCGGCCGCAGGCAGCGTAGGGGAAGTCGCGCGACGAGGTGTGCGCTCTGCGCGCCGCGAGGGGTTCGCGACGCAAGTGCTGGACAAGCGGTCGAATGCGCCGGCGAGAGGAGGCGCCGGAGAGGACGGCCGGCGCGGGCAAAGTCCCGTTAAGCCGGCCGACGCTATCCTCCGCCCATCTTCAGTGACACCGGAGACCGTCATGGCTACAGGTTGGGCAGGCGACGGCGCCGTGCAGGACCAGATCGACGCCACCATCTCGGACGCGATCAAGCGCGCCCGAAGTCAGTTGCCGCAGGGGCCGGGGCTGACCCGTTGCGAAGAATGCGACGCCGCCATCCCCGAGGCGCGGCGCAAGGCGCTGCCGGGCGTGCGTCTGTGCATCACCTGTCAGGAAGCCCACGACCAGGAGCAGTCCGGCCAGAGCGGCTACAACCGGCGTGGCAGCAAGGACAGTCAGCTTCGTTGAGGCGACCGAAGTGGGAGCGCGCCATCCAGACGCGTGGCCCGCTAGTTCTCGACCGGATACAGACCGTCCGAATACGCCCCGGCGTGGTATCCCTTGGCCCCGATCGCTTGAGCCAGCGGGCTGCGCGGATCTTCGTCCGCGCGCAGGCGATCCAGCACATGGGCAAAGTCGTAGGTTGGGCGCCAACCCAGTTCCTGTCGTGCGAGCGTGTTGTCGTAGACCCGCTCGATGCCCGGGAACACGCGCCAGCCGCGGCGTGCGTATTCGGCCTCGTAGCCGGGCACGCGGCGCGACACTACGGCAGGGGCATGGGCGCGCAGTTCGGCCAGGTCGTCGCGCGTGAATGGCGTGGTGGCGCTGAGGATGTAGCGCCCGAAGCCGATCTGCGGCGCGCGTTCGATCGCCAGCAGGTGGGCGTCGACGATGTCCTGCACGTCGGCGCGGCGGTACAGGAATTCGTTGGCCTTGAGGTTGGCGTCGACGAAAGCGTTGCGCTTGGCCGGACTGTCGTCCGGCTCCGGAAAGAAGCGCGAGGTACGCAGCACCAGGCACGGCAGGCGCTGGTTGCGGTGGAACAGGCGGCAAAGGTCCTCGGCCGCCAGCTTGGTCGCGCCGTAGATGTTCTTGACGACGGGGGCGACGTTCTCGTCGATCCATGCGGCGGGCGCATCGTCGGCCGGGGTCAACGCGTCGCCGTAGGCGCTGGTGGTGCTGGTGAACACGAACGCCGTCACGCCGTGGGCGGCAGCGGCTTCCAGCAGGTTGAGCGTGCCGGTGACGTTGGTGTCGAGGAAATCCTGGCGCGAGTGCGTGGCCACGTGCGGCTTGTGCAGCGTCGCGGTGTGCACGACCGCGTGAACGCCGGCCATAACGCGATCGACGAAGGCGCGGTCGGCGATGGACCCGACACGGTCGGTGTAGGGCGAGGGCACGAGGTCCACTCCCGTCGCCGGACGCCCCTGCGCCCGCAGCGTCCGCATCAATGCTTCGCCGAGATGGCCGGCGCTGCCGGTGACCAGGATGCTCATGAGGGGAACCTTGGCTCGCGGGGGGGTAGGGCCATTCTAGGGGGCATCGGGTCCGGCGCAGGGAGCCATTTGGGATCAGGCAGCGTGGGCGGCCGAGCGTCGCTAACATCGATGCACTGATACTCCCGGAGTCGGCATCATGGCCAGGACCTCCACCAGCGCCAGGACGGAAAGCGCGGTTCCCGCTCCGCCGATGAAGGGGGCGAGTCCCATGCTGATACCTGTCGAGCCGTCTATCGACGAACAGGTCGATGCCGCCCTCGCATGGCTCCAGCGACACGCCACGAAGGCCACGCTGGAAGGGATGGCGCGCTACGCGATCCCATCGGACCATGCCTTCGGCGTCTCCATGGCCAACATCCAGCAACTCGCCAGGCGCCTGGGGCGCGATCAGGCGCTTGCGCAGGCACTGTGGGAAACGGGGTGGTACGAGGCACGCACGCTGGCGGCCTATGTCGGCGAGCCCGCCCGGCTGACATCCGCACAGATGGACCGCTGGTGCCGCGACTTCGACAACTGGGCCATCTGCGACACGCTGTGCTTCGCCCTGTTCGATCGTTCGCCGCATGCGTGGAAGAAGGTGGCGCTGTGGGCGGGTCGTCGCGACGAGTACGCCAAGCGCGCGGGCTTCGCGCTGCTCGCCAGTCTCGCGCTGCACGATCGCGAAGCGGCCGATGCGCAATTCATCGAAGGGCTGTCGCTGATCGAACGCGAGGCCGGTGACGAGCGCAACTTCGTCAAGAAGGGCGTGAGCTGGGCGTTGCGTTCGATCGGCCGGCGCCGCAGCCCGAAGCTCAAGGCCGCGGCGCTGGCGACGGCCAAGCGACTGGCGCAATCGCCGGATGCGACCGCGCGTTGGATCGGCAAGGATGCGCTGAGGGATTTCGCAAAGGCGGCTCGCAAACGGCCAGCCGCCTGAGCGATTGCAACTGCGCGCTGCCGCTTGTCGGCGCCGGTAGCGCGCGCGCCTAGGCGCCACCCCACAGTCGGAGCGCTTCCTCGGCGATCACGTCCGGCCGTTCCTCCGGCCAGAACAGCTTGCTTCCCTCCAGCCAACGTACGCCGCGCGACTGGCCGAAGCTGCGGTCGAGGTGTTCGGCGCCCGCCGTGGAGAAGATGCTGTCGTTGGTGCCCCATACGATCCGGGTCGGCGCGTTGCATTGCCTCAGTGCCGGTGCGATGCCCGCCAGCGAATTGCTTTCCAGCGCGATGGCGTAGGCATGGGTGCGATCGGCCGCGCGTACCAGTGGGGTGAGGTAGTACTCGATCGCCTCGTCGGTGGGATTATCCGGGTTGGCGAAGCACATGCCGCCGATGCCTTCCGGCGAGCGCGCCAGCGTCGTGTCGGCATGCCAGGGAGCCAGCCATTCGCTGACGAACCGTCCTTGTTTGGCCAGGTCGATGACCGGCAGCAACGCCGCAGGCGGGCACTCGATCTGGGCATCGCAATTGGTCAGCAACAACGTGCGCACGCGCTTGGGATAGCGCGCGACGAACAACTGCGCGACGGCGCCGCCGCTGTCGTTGGCGATCAGGTCGACGTCGTCGATGCCGAGCCGGTCGAGCAGGGCCGCCAGCATCGCCGCCTGCTCGGCGGGAGCCAGGCTCTGGCCCGGGGCGACCTCCGTATAGCCCAGGCCCAGGAAGTCGGGCGCGATGCAGCGGCGATGGGGCGAAAGCCGTTCGATGGCGCCGCGCCACTGGAAGCTGTTGAGCGGGAAGCCGTGCAGGAACAGCGCTGCCGGGCCGCGGCCATGATCGATGTAGGCGATGTTGCCGAACCCGGTACGGGCGAATCGGCGCAGCGCACGAAACGCTGCTGCGTCCAGCGTTCCGGTCGCGCCGTTGGCGGAGGGCGCCCGGCCTGCAAGCGCATCGGGAAGGTAACCGCCGAGCGCGCCAGCAGCCAAGGTGCCGGTGGCCAGGGCAAGAAAGTGCCTGCGTTGCATGTCCGTCTCCGTGGAGGAATCGATGGGACACACTCTGGTTGCCCGACTGCACGCGATCAATGACCTCGCAGGTCATGGTCCTGCGCTGGACGCGACCGTATCCTTGTCGCCTCGGTCCAGCGAATTCGGTTCCATGTCCACGCCTATGCCGCAAGTTCAGGTGGGTGCCCTGCTGCGTGACTGGCGCGCCGCCCGCAGGCTGAGCCAGCTCGACCTCGCGCTGGCCGCCGAAGTATCGGCGCGGCATGTCAGCTACGTGGAAACCGGAAAGTCCCAGCCGAGCCGCGAGATGATCGCGCGGTTGGCCGATGCGCTCGACATGCCGTTACGCGAGCGCAACGCGCTGCTGGTGGCTGCCGGTTATGCGCCCAGATATCCGGAAACCGCCTTGTCGACGCCCGAGTTGTCGCAGGTGAGCCGCGCCATCGAGTGCATTCTGGAGCAACAGGAGCCGTATCCGGCGTTCCTGATGAACCGCCATTGGGACGTGCTGATGGCCAATCGCGCGGCGATGCGGGTCAATCGATTCGTGCTCGGCGGACGCGACAGCCCGCATCGCAACATGCTCAGGCACTTCTTCGACCCGCAGGATCTGCGCGCGGCCGTCGTCAACTGGGAGGAGATTGCCGGCGGACTGATCCGCCATCTGCACAACCTGGTCGCGTCGGCGCCGTCGGATGCGAAAGCGCGTGCCTTGCTGGATGAAGTGCTGGCCTTTCCCGGCGTGCCGGCGCGTTGGCGCACGCGCGAACTGGAGTCGGCGCCTTCGCCGCTGCTGACCACCGCGTTCCGCCACGACGGCCAGGAATTGCGCTTCTTCTCCACCATCACGACCTTCGGCACGCCGCGCGACGTGACCCTCGACGAGTTGCACATCGAGTGCTGCTTTCCCGAGGATGAAGCGACGGCGCGGTTTTGCCGGAAGCTGGCGCTCGCAGAGAAGGTGTGACGGCTGGCTCACCGCGGGGCCTCATGGCACCGGCGTTCGCGGGCCTGGCGTGGAGCCAATCGGCGCGCATTGGCTGGCCCCGTTGCCGCATGCTCGTGTTTCCGACGTCTTAAAGGTGTCGACCCAGCAAGGAGCTGATCATGTTCAAGAAGGTGGCATTCACGATGTACCCGATGACGGATGTGGCCCGCGCGCGGAATTTCTACGAGAACACGCTGGGCCTCACGCCGGGTTCGGCCGGCAACCAGGGCGACAATTACTGGGTGGAGTACGACCTTCCCGACGGCGGCTGTCTGGCCTTGACCAATTTCATTCCGGACAAGCCGAGCGAGTCGGCGGGCGGGACCATCGCGTTCGAAGTCGAGGACCTCGACATGCTGATGAGTGACCTGAAGGAAAAAGGGGTGACCTTCCGCAGCGACGTCATCCACAGTCCCGTGTGCCGGATGGCGGTGTGCCTGGATTCGGAGGGCAACTCCCTGTTGCTGCACCAGCTCAAGCCCAAGTGATGCGACGCGCCCCACTCATTGCGGGTTGAATTTGCCGCAGCCTTGATAGCTCCGGTCGCCGACCGTAAGCGTGGCGACGGCCTCGAACGCCTGGCCGCTCATCGAATCCTGGCAGGCCCGGCGCTCGAACTTCAGCACGATGGCCGTGCCGTCGGCGGACTTGCCGGTCCAGCCATCGGCCTGTTCGGCGACGGGAGAGATGTCGAACTTGCGCTCGCCGTAGTCGACTTCGGCATGCAGGCTGGGGGAGGCGCCGGCAGTGACCTGCGCCATCCAGCCCGGCTCGTTGCCGGTGGCGCGAAAGCCGGTGTCCTTCGACACAGTGCTGGACGGCGTGGCGGTCGACGACGGCGCCGGTGCGGCGCCAGCGGTATCCGATGGCGTGGCGGCCGGGGAGCGCGGAGTTTCGGTGCCGGGTTTGCAGGCTGCCAGTGCAACACAGAGAACGAGAACGGCGGCCGTAGTGTCGATGCGCAGGGTCATGGACGGTACGCGGTGTGGACGATGGCGGCAGAATCCGCACGCTCGCGTTGCCCGCGCGTGAAGGGCCGGCGTAGCCCTGCACGGAAAAAACGCGGGATGCGGCCACCGCAGCGGCCGCATCCCGCGCCGGCTCAAGGCAGCCGCGTGCTCTGGTCGGCAACGCCGAGCCAGCCGTTGCCATCGTGGGTATAGGTGACACCGACGCGCGCGTTCTGGCGGAACCCGATCAACGGGATCTCGTAGACGGTGTCGTACAGGATGTAGGCGGTCTTGCAGCCTTCGACGTTGCGGTAGAGCTCGGTCCAGCTCCAGATCGCCTCGCGGTTCTGGAAGTGCGAGGCCAGCGTCAGCATGATCGAATCGATGCCGTACCGCACCGCGCCGCTCGCGAAAATGGTCACCGCGTTGTCGGCATGGATGGCGCGGAAGGTATCGGCGTCGTAGTCGCGGAACGACTCCATGTCGATCCGTTGGGCAACTTCGAACTGCTGCTCGCAGCCTGTTGCAGTCGAGTCCGGTTGGCCCGCGAGCGCGGCCGCGGGTGCGGTCAGGGCAAGCAGCAGGGCCATGGGGCGAGTCGCGCGTTTCGTCTTCATTGCCGTTTCCTGTGGTGGGTGGGACTGCTGCCGACGATAGGGCGTGGATTGGCCTGCCCAGGGGCCACTTGCGGTGGCAGTGGATGGGGCCATCTCGCTCCTCATCCGTGGCGGGTGCACCCGGGTGATTCGGCTCGTGCGCGAGTACGCTGCGTCCGGATGCGGTGCGGCGCCCTGTCCGACCCGCACTGCATCGGGCGTTGAACGGCTTGTGCCATTCGGCCTTAGCGCGGAGACGACCATGTCCCTTACACGGCGTGAATTTTTGGCTGTGCCTGCCGCGTTGGCGGCGAGCACGCTGGTCCCCGGCGGCCTGCTGGCGGCGGTGATTTCGGAAACCCCGGCCATGCCCGATCTCTCCGACTGGAGCCGCGTACGCGCCCAGTTCGTGCTGGATCCGGAGTACCTGCACTTCGCCAGCTTCTTCATTGCCAGCCACCCTGCGCCGGTGCGCGAGGCGATCGAGGGCTACCGTCGCGCCATCGATCGCAATCCTTTCCTGGTGGTCGAGCAGGCGATGTTCGAGGACGAGGCGCACAACGTGCCGCTGAAGGTCTGCACCCAGATCGCCGAATACCTGGGCGGACGTGCGCAGGACGTGTGCCTGACCCGCAGCACCACCGAATCACTGGCGATGGTGTACCAGGGATTGCCGCTGCGTCCGGGCGACGAGGTGCTGTGCACCACCCATGATCACTACTCGCACCACGAGTCGATCCGGCTGGCCACGGCGCGCGCCGGCGCGACAATGCGCAAGGTGCCGCTGTTCGAGGACGCGGCCCAGGCGACCACGGACGGCATCATCGCGCGGCTGCGCCAGGCGATAACTCCCAAGACCCGCGTGATCGGGTTGACCTGGGTGCATTCGAGCACCGGTATCCGCCTGCCGATCCGCGAGATCACCGCGGCATTGCGCGAATCGGGCGAACCGCCGCTGGTGGTGCTCGACGGCGTGCACGGGCTTGGCGCGGTGGATGAAACCGTGGCCACCATGGGTGTCGATTTCTTCTGTGCGGGCACGCACAAGTGGATGCTGGGCCCACGCGGCACCGCGCTGATATGGGCCAACGCGCAGCGCTGGGCGATATTGCGGCCGACCATTCCCAATTTCAGCGACATGGAGAGCTACGAGGCCTGGATGGAAGACCGGGCCCCGGCCACGCCCACCAGCGCAGCGCGGATGACCCCCGGCGGGTTCCACGCCTTCGAGCATCAGTGGGGCGCGGCCGCCGCGTTCCGCATGCACAAGCAGATGGGCCGGCCGCGCGTGGCCGCGCGCATACGCAGCCTCAACGACCAGCTCAAGCAGGGCCTGGCGGAAAACCGCAAGGTACGCGTGCACACGCCGCGTTCGGGCGACTTGTCGGCCGGGCTGGTTGCGTTCGAGGTGGAGGGGCTCAAGCCCGCGGAAGTGGTCAAGCAGCTGCTGGCGCGCAATATCATCGCCAGCACCAGTCCGTACGCGATCACTTATGCGCGCCTGGCGCCGAGCCTGGTCAATACGCCGGAAGAAGTCGACAAGGCCGTGCGGGCCGTGCGCGAGATATCGGGCTGAAAGCTCAGGCGCATCTTGCCCGCGTTGGCCCTCGCCATCCCGGCTTTTGCTGGCATGACGAATCAATGGACGGCGGCTTCGCGACGCCAGTGGCCGCGGGCCTTAGAATGCCTGTCCCCACCGTGTTTGAAGCCGCGATGCCCACTTCCCCCGCCTGTCCGCAATGCACCCTCCAGAACACCTACGTCGACGGGGGAAATTACGTCTGCGCGGATTGCGGCTACGAGTGGGCCGCATCCGGCGACGCCACCGACTCGGGCGTCGTGGTGCGCGACAGCAACGGCAACGTGCTGGCTGAAGGCGACACGGTGGTGGTGATCAAGGACCTGAAGGTGAAGGGCTCCTCGATCCCGCTCAAGCAGGGCACGGTGATCAAGAACATCCGCCTGGTCGAGGACGACGCCGAACACATCGAAGGCAACTCGGACAAGATCAAGGGCCTGGTGCTGAAGACCTGCTTCCTGCGCAAGGCGTAGGGCAATCGATGATCGCCGCCAGAATTCAGCGAGCCGTCACGACGCGGTAACGG
Source organism: Lysobacter niastensis (assembly GCF_031457115.1). Classification (GTDB taxonomy): domain Bacteria; phylum Pseudomonadota; class Gammaproteobacteria; order Xanthomonadales; family Xanthomonadaceae; genus Lysobacter_J; species Lysobacter_J niastensis_A. The sequence continues at coordinate 277,748 of NZ_JAVDVY010000003.1, read as the reverse complement.
TGGGGTTCCAAAAGTAGGCCTCCCAATACGGCCATACGGGAGTCCGAGATGACCCAGTACCGCATCGCCCTGATCGTCGGCAGCCTGCGCCGCGAGTCGTTCAACAAAAAGCTGGCCGAGGGCCTGATCCGGCTTGCGCCCAAGGACTTCAGCTTCCATCACTGCGAGATCGGCGACCTGCCGCTGTACAACCAGGACGACGACAGCCATCAGGCCGCCCCGGTGAAGCGGCTCAAGCAGGAAATCACCGAGTCGCAAGGCGTCCTGTTCGTCACACCCGAGTACAACCGGTCCGTACCCGGCGTGCTGAAGAACGCCATCGACCACGCCTCGCGCCCGTACGGTCACAGCGCGTTCGCCGGCAAGCCGGCCGGTGTCATCGGCATCTCCGTGGGCGCGATCGGCACCGCGATCGCCCAGCAGCACCTGCGCAACACCCTGGCGTACCTGGACATGCCGACGCTGGGCCAGCCCGAGGCCTTCCTCCAGGCCAAGGACGACCTGTTCGATGCCGACGGCAATATCGGCGAAGGCAGCCGCAAGTTCCTGCAGGGCTGGATGGACCGCTACGTGCAGTGGATCCAAAAGCACGCGGGGTGATCCCGTTCGGGTGGTGGCGCGGAGTGGGGTGGGGCGCCTTCGGAATGTCGATCCGCCCGTATCTGGTTCGTCGTACTGACAGGAGCCCACTCCCGGGCTGCCGGACGACGACCCAGGACCCATCATGCGCCGCACCTTCCTTTTCCCGATCCTGCTTGGCTTGGCCATGCCCGCGATGGCGGCCGGCGACCGCTACACGATCGATCCCGAACACACCTATCCGAGCCTGGAGATGTCGCACATGGGCCTGTCGGTGTGGCGTGGCAAGTTCAACCGCACCACGGGCTCGGTCACGCTGGACCGAGCCGGCCATGCCGGCCAGGTCGATGTACGCATCGACGCCGACAGCATCGACTTCGGCCTGGATTCGATGCATGAGCACGCGGTGACGGCCGACTGGCTCAACGTGGCGGCGTTCCCCGCCATGACCTACCGCGGCACGATCCGCTTCGACGGCGACCGGCCGACGGCGGTCGACGGGCAACTGACGCTGCTCGGCGTCACCCGGCCGGTCACGTTGGCCATTCGCAGCTTCAAGTGCATGCGGCACCCCGTGTTTCCCAAGGAAGTGTGCGGCGCCGACGCCGAAGCCGAGCTCGATCGCGGCGATTTCGGCCTGACCCGCTATACCCAGGACGGCATGGGCCGGATCCGCGTGCGCATCCAGGTCGAGGCGCTGAAGGACGGCTGAAAAAAATTTCGCGGAGATGTCGATCCGGCCGTTCCCGGTTCGTCGTCATCACAAAGGCCCGGTCAATCCGCCGGTGACCGGTTCCCGATAAACAGGAGAAACGACAATGCGTGTGATCGTGATGGTGAAGGCCACGGCGGCCTCGGAGGCGGGCGAGATGCCCAGCGAGAAGCTGCTCGCGGACATGGGGCGCTTCAACGAAGAGCTGGTGAAGGCGGGAATCATGCTGGCCGGCGAAGGCCTGCACCCCAGTTCCAGGGGCGCCCGGGTGAGGTTCTCCGGTAGCAAGCGCGCGGTGGTCGATGGCCCGTTCGCGGAGACCAAGGAGCTGGTCGCCGGCTTCTGGCTGTGGGAAGTGAGCTCGATGGAAGAGGCCATCGAATGGGTCAAGCGTTGCCCGAATCCGTTCGAGGGCGACATCGAAAGCGAGATCGAGATCCGACCGGTGTTCGAGGCGGAGGATTTTGGCGCCGAATACACGCCGGAGCTGCGCGAGCAGGAAGAACGCCTGCGCGAGCAGATCACCGCGCGGCACGTCAAGTCCTGAACCTGCGAACGAGGGTTACCCACGATGAAGATCGAGCCTTATCTGTTTTTCAACGGCCGCTGCGAAGAGGCTATCGAGTTCTACCGCCAGGCCGTCGGCGCGAAGGTGGAAGCGCTGATCCGCTTCAGGGAAAGCCCCGAGCCGCCGAACCCGGATTGCCCGGTGCCGCCCGGCTGGGAAGACAAGGTGATGCACGGGTCGTTCCGCATCGGCGAGACGCTGGTGATGGCTTCCGACGGACATGGTGGCGCGCCGGCCGAGTTCCGCGGCTTCGGGCTGTCGATCACGGTCAAGGACGCCGCGGAAGCGAAGAAAGTATTCGATGCGCTTGCCGATGGTGGCCAAGTCCAGGCGCCGCTGTCGCCGACGTTCTTTTCGCCGAGTTTCGGCATGGCCGTCGATCGTTTCGGCGTGATGTGGATGGTCATCGCGCTGCCAACCTGAGGATACTGCGATGCGTTACCTGATGATGATCATGGAGGCAGGAAAGCCGCCGCCGCCGGAGCTGATGGCCGGCATGGCCGCGCTGACCGTGGAAATGGCGCAGGCCGGCGTGCTGCTTTCGGCCGAGGGCCTGACGCCGAGCGCGCAGGGCATGCGCCTGTCTTATTCAGACGGGCGGCGAACCGTCGTCGATGGACCGTTCACCGAAGCCAAGGAACTGGTGGGCGGCTTCGCGATCCTGCGCGCCGATTCGCGCGAACAGGCGCTGGCGCTGGCCCAGCGCGTGCTCGACGTCCATATCGCGGCGGGCGTCCAGGATTTCGCGATGGAAATCCGCCCACTCTACGAACCGATGGGCGCTGCGACCGGCAAACCGGCGCAGGCGCAAGCCGCTTCCGGCTGACATCTGCTTTTTGCCATCCCCCCACGACCAGGAAGTCTCCCATGCTCAAGACCGTACTCATCGTTATTGCCGTACTCGTGATCGGCGTGCTCGCGTTCGCCGCGAGCAAACCCGACACGTTCCGCATCGCGCGTTCGACCCGCATCCAGGCGCCGCCGGACAAGGTGTTCGCCCTGATCAACGACTTCCATCGCTGGCAGGCGTGGTCGCCCTACGAGAAGAAAGACCCCGACATGACGCGCGAGTTTTCCGGCAGCCCGAGTGGCCCCGGCGCCGCCTACGCCTGGGACGGCGACCGCAACATCGGCGCCGGCCAGATGCGCATCGTCGAGTCCGTGCCGTCCTCGCGCGTCGCGCTGTCGCTCGAATTCGTGCGGCCGTTCAAGGCGCACAACAACGTCGAGTTCACCCTGCAGCCGACCGGCAACGCGACCGAAGTGACCTGGACCATGCACGGTCCCAGTCCCTATGTATCCAAGGTGATGGGGCTGGTGTTCGACATGGACGAGATGATCGGCGAGGACTTCGAGAACGGGCTCGCCGACCTCAAGACCGCAGCCGAGTATTGAATGCGGCGGGCATTGAATGCGATGTTGCGGGCATCGCGTTCTTGAACAGGGCGGTTCCCGGTATTGCATCGCGCGTGGTGCGATGGTCTGATCGCTCGCCATGACGGCGACCGACATCCATCGCACCATCGAAGCGGTCTGGCGCATCGAATCGGCCCGGCTCATCGCCGGGCTGGCGCGCATGGTGCGCGACGTCGGCCTGGCCGAGGAACTCGCGCAGGACGCCCTCGTTGCCGCGCTCGAGCGTTGGCCCGAGTCCGGCGTGCCCGACAACCCGGGCGCGTGGCTGATGGCCACCGCCAAGCACCGCGCCATCGACCGGCTTCGCCGCAGCAAGCTGCTGCAGCGCAAGCACGAGGAACTCGCGCGCGAACTCGAGGACGAGCGCGCGGACGAGGCCGAAGCGGTGTTCGACGCGCTCGACGACCCCATCGGCGACGACCTGCTGCGGCTGGTGTTCACCGCCTGCCATCCGGTGCTGTCGATGGAGGCGCGCGTGGCGCTGACGCTGCGCATGCTCGGCGGCCTGACCACGGGCGAGATCGCACGCGCGTTCCTGGTGCCCGAAGCCACCGTCGCCCAGCGCATCGTCCGCGCCAAGCGCACGCTGTCGGAGGCGCAGGTGCCGTTCGAGGTGCCGCGTGGCGAGGAACTGGCGGCGCGGTTGTCGTCGGTGCTCGGCGTGATCTACCTGATCTTCAATGAGGGCTACTCGGCCACGGCCGGCGACGACTGGATGCGCCCGGCGCTGTGCGAGGAGGCGATGCGGCTGGGACGCGTGCTGGCCGGGCTGGCGCCGAACGAACCGGAGGTGCACGGATTGATCGCGCTGATGGAGATCCAGGCCTCGCGCTCCCATGCACGGGTCAGCCCCTCGGGAGAACCGATCCTGCTGCTCGAACAGGATCGCGCGCGCTGGGATCGGCTGCTGATCAATCGCGGCCTGGCGGCGCTGGATCGTGCCGAAAAGCTGGGCGGCGCGCGCGGGCCGTATGCGTTGCAGGCCGCCATCGCGGCGTGCCATGCGCGTGCCAGGACCGCCGAGGAAACCGACTGGGCGCGCATCGTGGGCCTGTACGGCGCGCTGGCCCAGGTCACGCCGTCGCCGGTGATCGAGCTCAACCGCGCGGTGGCCTTGTCGATGCTGTTCGGTCCCGAGGCGGGCCTGCGCGTGGTCGATGCGCTGGTGGAGGAGTCCTCGCTGGAGGGCTACCACCTGCTGCCGAGCGTGCGCGGCGACCTGCTGAAGAAGGTGGGGCGCCTGGACGAGGCGCGGGCCGAGTTCGAGAAGGCCGCCGGCCTTACCGGCAACGCACGCGAACGCGACCTGCTGTTGCAGCGTGCCGCCGAGTGCGCCTCGTGAAGCGCGGGCGGCCTTGATGGAGCGCATCGACACGCCGCGCCTGCGCCTGCGCGTGATGGGCGAGGGCGATGAAGACCTCTATTGCCGGCTCTATACCGACCCCCAGGTGATGCATCACATCGCCCAGCCGCTGGCGATCGACGTGGCACGACGCAGCTTCCAGGTCGCCCGCGAGCAGGCCTTCGAGCGGCCGATGCGCCGGCCTTGGTGGGTGATCCACGAGGCGGCGTCGATGGCGGATGTCGGCGTGGTGGGCCTGGTGCGCGAGGACGCCGTCGCCGAGATAGGCATCGTGCTGCTGCCGCAGGCGCAGCGGCGCGGTATCGCCAGGGAGGCCATGTCCGCCGTGGCGGCGCGCGCGATGGCGACGGGGCTGGTCACGCAGCTCTGGTTGCGGCATGCCCCGCAGAACCTGGCCATGGCGGCGGTCGCCTCCCGACTCGGTCTGTTCCGCGAGGACGACGGGCCGGGGCCGGATTCGTGCCGCTGGCGGATGCGCGCGGGTGAAGCGGAACAGGCCCACGCAGCAATGGCCGATCTCCCCGCGCACCCTTCGAGTTCGCTTCGCTACGCCCGGGGCGAACGGTGACAAGCACGTAGCCACGGCCCGCGCAGCCCGGTAGATTGCGGCTTCCGCCGCGATCGCGAACGAGGTCCATGTCCCATCCAGGCAGTCTGGTCTGCGTCGGCCTCGGCATGATGCTGGGTGCCCACGTCAGCCCGCGTTCGCGCGCCCACATCGAACAGGCCGACGTGGTGTTCGCCGCCGTCTCCGACCCCTTGGTCGAGCTGTGGCTGCAGCAGATGCATGGCGACGTGCGCAGCCTGCAGTCGTGCTACGGGACCGGCAAGTCGCGCCACGACACCTACCGGGAGATGGTCGAGGCGATGCTGGCGCAGGTCCGCTCCGGGCGGCGCGTGTGCGGCGTGTTCTACGGACATCCGGGCGTGTTCGCGCAGGCCCCGCACCGGGCGATCGAGCAGGCGCGGCGTGAGGGCTTCCAGGCCCACATGGAGCCGGGCATCTCGGCGGAGGACTGCCTGTACGCCGACCTGGGCATCGACCCAGGCAACGTCGGCTGCCAGCACTATGAGGCCAGCCAGTTCATGTTCTACCGGCGCGTAGTGGATCCGTCGGCCTACCTGATCCTGTGGCAGGTCGGTCACGCAGGCGATCGTTCGGTCAGCCGGACCGCCACCGGCCCGGCCTACCGCCGCCTGCTGGTGGAACTGCTGGCACAGGACTACCCCCCCGACCATGGGGTGATCGCCTACGAAGCTGCTACTCTCCCCATCTCGACGCCGCGGACGGAGGGGATGCCGCTATCCGCGATCGTCGATGCCGACCTGAGGCTGCAGACCACGCTGGTGATTCCGCCGGCCCGGCCGCTGCAGCGCAACCAGGCGATGCTCGACCGTATTGCCGCACTCGACAGTGAGGCCGCGCGGGGCGAGCCACTGCTTCAGTAACCGCAATACTTCGTCTTGTACGCATAAGGGGAATGCAGCATGTCCGAGGTCATCCGTTTTCTTGAAAGCATGGGCCGCAATCCGGCCATCACGGCGGGCGAGTTCGCCGCCAGCGTGGCCGCGCTGGAGGTCGACGACGCGCACAAGCATGCGCTGCTGCAGCGCGATGTGTCCTCGCTCAACGACCTGCTGGGCGGTCGCGAGCGGATGATGCTGTCGCAATGGGCGCCGGACTCCGAGCCGCAGCGCAAGGACGATGACCAGGAAGGCGGCGAGCCTTCGCAGGATCCGACGCCGGATTCCGACGAGGTCAACTGACCTCCGGATTATTCGGTCATGTACAGGCTGCTGTCCTGGTTGATCTTCGCCAGCCTCTGCCTGGCGCTTGGCTCCGGCAATGCCGCGACTTCGGTTGCGGCATTGCTGAGCGAGGCCGAGGGCGTGCGCAGTTCCGATCCGGAGCGTTTCCAGCGCCTGCTGGATCAACTGCAGGCCGCCAAGGGCAAGGCGACGGCGCCCCAGCGCGACCAGATCGCCTATCTGCACGCCTACCAGCAGTCGTACGTTGGGAATTACGACGTCGCCATTCCGGCGTTGCGGCGCCTGGCGAACGGTGCGAGCACGCTGGAAACGCGGTTCCGCGCCGGTGCGCTGATGGTCAACGGTTACGCGGTCACTCGCCAGTTCGCTGAGGGGCTGCGCCAGCTCGAGCAGACACTGGAGCTGGCCGAACGGGTCAAGGATCCGGAACTGCGCCAGCATGGCTTTGGCGTGGCCGCGGTGATGTACAACGAGATCGGCGAATACCGGCTGGGACTGCAATACGCCGAGCGCATTCTCGCTGGGCCCGTGCATGGGCGTGCGCGCTGTTTCGCCGGACAGTACCGGGTGGAAGCGTTGTGGCGTCTGAAGCGCCTGCCCGACGATGATGCCCTCGTGCGTGGCGCCATCCAGAATTGCGTCAGTGAAAACGAGGCCGTGATCGCCAACCTGCTGCGTGGCACGCTGGCGCGCAAATGGGCGGAGCAGGGGCAGGGCGACAAGGCGATCGCCTTGCTTGACGACCACCTCCCCGAGGTGGAATCCACGCGCTATGCCCGCCTGATCGGCGAAGTGCATTCCCTGCTGGCTGAGTTGTTCCTTGCCAAGGGCGATCTGGCCGAAGCGGATCTGCATGCGCGTGCCGCGATCGGTCACGGTCCGTCCATGCCGCACTCGCAGCCGCTGGTGGCTGCCTACAAGACGCTGTACGAGATCGCCAACCGCCGCGGCAACGCGAGCGATGCGCTGGGTTACTACCGCCGCTATGCCGAGGCCGACCGGGCCTACCTCAACGACGTCAAGACGCGTGAGCTGGCCTACCAGTTCGTGCGCCAGGAAACCGCGCAGAAGACCCAGCAGATCGAACTGCTGAACCGCCAGAACCAGGTACTGCAACTGCAGCAGCGGGTGGCCAAGCAGAACGCGCAGAACACGCGGCTGGTGGTCCTGTTGCTGTTGCTGGTCGTCGCCGTGCTCGGGTACTGGGCGTACTGGATCAGGCGCCGGCAGCAGTCGCTGCGCCGGTTCGCCGAGACCGACGCGCTGACCGAGGTCAGCAACCGCCACCATTTCACCCAGTGCGCCGAGCAGGTGCTGGCGCAGTGCGCGAAGAACCGCGAGCAGGCCGCGCTGGTGATGTTCGATCTCGACCGCTTCAAGGAGATCAACGACACCTACGGCCACGCCACCGGCGACTGGGTGCTGCGCGAGGTTGCCGAAAACTGCCGCGGCTTCTGCCGTGCCATCGACTACATCGGTCGGCTCGGCGGCGAGGAGTTCGCGTTCCTGCTGCGCGGCTGCGACCTGGCGGCGGCGACGCGCCTGGCCGAGGATTGCCGTCTGCGCCTGACCCGCATCGACACGCGTCCGAGCGGGCACACGTTCACCGTGACGGCCAGCTTCGGCGTCAGCGCGACCGCGTCGTCCGGCTATGGGCTGGACGTGCTGATCTCGCACGCCGACCGCATGCTCTATCGGGCCAAGCGCGAAGGCCGCAACCAGGTACGCGCCTTCACGATGGATCTGCCGCTGTTCGACACGCCGCGCGTGGACGAGGCCGCCGCAGAGGAAGTCCCGCGTTCCGCGGCCGCGGTGGGTTCTTCCGCGCCCTGATTCGCGCAGGCATCGCCGGCGGCGGTAGAGTTCCTGCATGAATGCCGCCGTGGCACCCGTGACGATTCTCCCCGAGCAGCAGGCCGCCATCGAAGCGGCCTACGCTACGCCCCCACGCGCTTACCATCACTACGGCCACGTCCAGGACGTGATGCGCAACTACGACATGGTGGCGGCCGGGCCCGGGTGGAAGCAGCCAGCCGAGGTCTACCTGGCAGTGCTGTACCACGACGCCGTCTACCAGCCCGGACGCAACGACAATGAGGCGCGTTCGGCCGAGCTGGCGCGCGAGCACATCGCGCGCTGGCTGCCCGGCGTCGATCCCGCGCGCGTGGCCGCGTTGATCGAACTCACCGCGCGCCACGGACGTGTCGCCGCCGAAGAGGTGGACGAGGACGCGTCGCTGTTCCTTGATTGCGACATGGCGATCCTCGGTGCCGAGCCGGCTGTGTTCGATGCCTACGATCGCGGCATCGCCGCGGAGTACCGGGGGCATGTGCCCGGGTGGCTGTACAAGCTCAATCGCCGGCGGTTCCTCAAGGGATTGCTGGCGCGCGAGCGCATCTTCCTGAGCGAGTTCTTCCATGCGCGGCTGGATGCGCAGGCGCGGCGCAATCTGCGGCGGGCGGTGACCGAAAAGCGGTAGGGGTCGCGGATCACTCCTCTCCATGGCGCTTCGCGCCTGTCCCTCTCCCACAAGGGAGAGGGAGATTCGCATCGCGGCTTTTGAACACGCTCTCCACAGAGCGAGGGAATGCGTGGGCCTTCGAACACCTGAGACGACAGGCCGCCGAAGGCGGCCACGGAGAGGGGCGCTTCGCATGAGCGTGATGCACGGATCCTTAAAATCGAACAATCCGACAGAGAACCGGTCCCATGACCCTCATCCGCCCATGGCCCGCGGCCGTCGTCTCGCTCGCGCTCGCGATGGTCGTCCCGTTCAGCGAAGCAAAGGAGCCCGTCGTGAGCCTGACCCTGACCTCACCCGCGTTCACCGCGTCGGCATCGATCCCTTCGCGTCATACCTGCGACGGTCAGGACGTATCGCCGCCGCTGCAGTGGTCGGGCGTGCCGTCCGGTGCCCGCAGCCTGGTGCTGATCGTCGACGACCCGGATGCGCCCGATCCGGCCGCGCCCAAGCGCACCTGGGTGCATTGGGTGCTCTACGACATTCCGGCGAACGCGACGGGACTGCCCGAAGGTGTCGCGTCGGCGCAACTGCCGGCGGGAACGCGCGAAGGGCTCAACGACTGGGAACGCACCGGCTACGGCGGCCCGTGCCCTCCGATCGGGCGGCATCGCTACTTCCACAAGCTCTATGCGCTGGACACGGTGCTATCCGACCTCGGCAAGCCCGACAAGGCGCGATTGTTGGAGGCGATGAAGGGGCACGTGGTGGCCCAGGGCGAGCTCATCGGCACTTACCAGCGCAATCGCTGAGGCGCACCTCCAATGTCGTGACCGCTGTCTCGTCGGGTTCGCACGGCGGCGGATGTACCATGCGCCCACCTTCTTCTTGCGCGACCCCCATGACGATTTCCATGTACACCGCGTGCGTCCCCGTCTTCCGGCAGATGCTGGGCAGCCTCGACGACCTGCTCGGCAAGGCCGAGGCGCACGCCGCCGCGCGCAACATCGACCCGGCGGCGCTGCTGCAGGCCCGCCTGTTCCCGGACATGTTCCCCTTCATCCGCCAGGTCCAGATCGCCTGCGATTTCGCCAAGAGCGTGCCGGCGCGGCTGGCCGGCGTGGACGTGCCGGCGTTCGAGGACAATGAGCAGACTTTCGCCGACCTGCACGCGCGCATCGCCAAGACGCTGGCCTTCATCGATGGCCTGCAGGCGGCAGGCTTCGACGGCAGCGAGCAACGCGAGATCGTGCTGCGTCCGGGCACGCCCAAGGAGCGCAAGTTGACCGGGCAGGCCTATTTGCTGGCGTACGGTTTGCCGCAGTTCTTCTTCCACGTCACCACCGCTTACGGCCTGCTCCGGCATAACGGCGTGGAGGTGGGCAAGAAGGATTTCATGGGCTCTTACTGAGGGGGGCTTGCCGATGCGCTTGCCAGGGGACGATGCCAGCGTGCGCAGGATGGGCACGGCGGCGCTTGCCGGCGTGCTCGTGTTCGTGCTGGTGTGCAGCGCGGTGCAGTTCCTGCGCGCCGACCTGGACTGGATGCGGACGCCGCTGAGCTTCTATCTGATCGACGCCTACGGGGGTTGGGTGCGGGTCGCCTATGGGCTGCTCAGCGTGACGCTGGGCCTGATCGGCGTGGGCTACTACCGCGTCCTGACGCCACAGGCGCGCAGCGGCGTGGCGCGGGCGCTGTTCGTGCTGGCGGGCCTGGCCCTGGCCGTCACCGCCTCGGCGGAGACCCAGCGTCCCCGGCAAGCGCTGACGACGGCGGGCACGGTCCACGCCATCGCCGCGCCGCTGGCGTTCCTGTTCGTGACCATGGGAATGCTGCTGCAGTCGTGGTGCCTGCGTGGCGACGCGCAGTGGCGAGCGCGTTTCGCGCCGGCGTTCATCCTGGCAGTCGCCTGCTTCGCCGCGCTGTGGGGACATGCCCTGTGGCGCTCGGCGCCGAGGGGCCTGACCCAGAAGGCGGTGATCCTGCTGATCCTGGCGTGGCTGGCGCTGGCGGCCTACTGGCTGCGCCGCCTGGCCCCGGCCAGCCGGGAGCCTGTGGTTCTGTCAGGCAAGGTTGCAACCGGGGATGGTTAAAATATCGCCATGATCCTCAATGCCGCCGCCTACCACTTCGCCACCATCGACGACCCGCAGGCCCTGGCCGCGCTATTGCGTGAACGGGCAGGGAGCGCCGATCTGCGCGGCACCGTGCTGGTCGCCCCCGAAGGCCTGAACCTGTTTCTGGCCGGACCGGACGATGCACTGCACGGATTCCTGGACGGGTTGCGCGCCGATGCGCGCTTCGCCGGGCTGACCGTGAAGTTCAGCCGCAGCGCGACGCAGCCATTCGCGCGGCTGAAGGTCAAGGTCAAGGCGGAGATCATCAGCTTCCGTCGGGACAACTCCTCGCCGCTGCAGGGGCGGGCGCCCGCGGTGGCGCCGGCCGAGCTGGCGCGCTGGCTGCAGCAGGGGCGCGATGACAGCGGCAAGCGCGTGGTCCTGCTCGATACGCGTAACCGCGAAGAAGTCGGCTACGGCACCTTTGCCAATGCGCTGACGCTGCCGATCGACAACTTCACCGATCTGCCGCAGGCCCTGGAGCCGCATCGCGAATCGCTGCGCGACGCGACCGTGGTCAGCTTCTGCACTGGCGGCATCCGCTGCGAGAAGGCCGCGCTGTGGATGCGCGCCGATGGCATGGACAACGTGCTGCAGCTCGACGGCGGCATCCTCGGTTACTTCGAACAGGTGGGCGGCTACGGCTACGACGGTCGCTGCTTTGTCTTCGACGAGCGCGTCGCGCTGGATGCGCAGCTGGCTCCCATGAACGATTGCAGCCGCGAAGCCGCGGCGTGACCAATTCATTGCCATCGGTGTGCCGGTGGCCCTGGTTTTAACGCGCCGCGCATTGCATGTGCGACTGAAGTCGTGTTTGCTTGCCTGTCGAATCGAACCTGGAGTTCGCCCAATGCGCGGAACCTCTGCCATCTCCCTGGCCACGAACGGGCTGATGATCGCCGTAGCGGTCCTCGCCCTGGCTGGTTGCGAGGCCAAGAAGCCCGCCGCCGAGGCCGTTGAGCCGGAGACGACCATTGCGCCCGCGCCTGCCGCCAACCCCGAGCCTGACGCCAATGCCGCGCCGGTGGAGCGCGCCGCGCCGCCGATGCTGAAGCCGGTGGCCCTGGGTACGTTCGAGCCCGGCAACCCGGTCGCCGAAGCCATCACCGGCAAGCTCGAAGTCGAGGACACCACGTTGCGCGGCGCCAACGGCGCCAGCTTCACCACCGAGCGCGTCGCCATCCTCAAGGGGGGCGACGAATACACCGCCGGCGAGACCTACGCCGAGGCAATGATGATCGAGCCGACCGAAACGGTCGAGCTGCGCCGCGTGCTCGAGGAAACCCCGCCCAGCAAGGTTCCCGGCAATGCCCTGTGCGCCAACGGGCGCGCCGGCTACATCGCGATGGCCAAGGTCATGGAAGACAAGACCGAGGTGGTCAAGCTGATGGGGTTGCAGGGGGCCGATCTGCCGGCGCCGGGCGCTTCCGGTATTGCCTTGTGCGCCAGCACGCATTACGTAGGCAAGTGAAAACCGCCGCGGATATGCCATGCTTCCACATGTCGGTGACCACCTGAGGAGACGGAAATGAGCAAAGGCCTGGACAAGAAGAAAGAGCAGAAGAAGAAGCCCGAGAAAACGATGAAGGAAAAGCGGGCAGCGAAGAACGAGAAGAAGGCGAACCGCTGAGAAACACCAGAGCGCGGCAGCTTCGAGCCGCTGCGCATTCTGGGGACGACGCTTGAAGTTCGGTCTGCTCCCGGACCCGTGTCGCAATAATCGGCGTAGCGGAACCTGGGCCATGGTGCGCGTCGCAGTTTGGCCCTGCCGCAGTCGTCCCTCACCGGCGTGCTGTCATCGGCACGCCGTCATTGTCCCGAGTTGATCCATTCCACCGCGCCCAGTCCCGCGCGACGACCGCTGGCATAGCAGGCGGTCAGCAGGTAACCGCCGGTCGGCGCTTCCCAGTCCAGCATCTCGCCGGCGCAGAAAACGCCCGGCATCGAACGCAACATCGAGTGCTGGTCCATCGCCTCCAACCGCACGCCGCCGGCGCTGCTGATCGCTTCGGCAATCGGACGCGCGCGCAGCAGACGCAACGGCAACCGTTTGATCGTGGTCGCGATCGCGTCGACATCGCCGCGCTGCGATGGATCCAGCACCTCGTGCACCAGTGCCACCTTGACGCCGTCCAGGCCCGCCTGGCGGCGCAGGTGTTCGCTTAGGCTGCGGCCGGCACGGGGTTTGGACAGTTCGCGACGCAGGCGTTCGATGTCGCGGCCCGGCGCCAGGTCCAGATGCAGCCACGCCTCGCCGACGCGCGTGATCTCGTCGCGCAGCGTCGCCGACAGGGCATAGACCAGGCTGCCTTCGATGCCGGTCGCGGTGGCCACGCATTCGCCCTGCAGCGAGTGTTCCTTTCCGTTTTCATCGTGCCAGAACGCCACCACCGGCTTCAGCGGCGCGCCGGCGTGGCGCGTGGCGAAATGCTCGCTCCAGCCGATGTCGAATCCGCAGTTGGAAGGTTCCAGCGGCGCCACGTCGATGCCGCGATCGCGCAGCCACGCTTCCCACGCGCCATCGGAGCCGAGTTCCGGCCAGCTTCCGCCGCCGAGTGCGAGCACTGTGGCGGGGGCATTCGCCACGATTTCGCCTTCGGGCGTGGCGAAGCGCAATGCGCCGTCGTCGTTCCAGCCGAGCCAACGATGCTGCACGTGGAAGCGCACGCCGTCCTCGCGCAGGCGCCGTACCCAGCCACGCAGCAGCGGTGCCGCCTTGCGGTCGAGCGGGAACACGCGCCCGGAACTGCCGATGAAGGTTTCCACGCCCAGTCCGCGGGCCCACTCGCGTAGCGCATCGGCATCGAAGTCGTCGAGCCAGGCGCCGACTTCCGCGCTGCGCGAACCGTAACGGCGGTCGAAGGCGGGGCGCGGCTCGCCATGGGTCAGGTTGAGTCCACCCTTGCCGGCGATCAGGAACTTGCGCCCGACCGATCCCTTGGCCTCGAACAGATCCACCTCCACGCCCGCCGCGCGTGCGACCTCGGCCGCCATCAGTCCGGCAGGGCCGCCGCCGATGATGGCCAGTCCGGGCAAGGCGAGGGGCGAGGGCATGTGTCGGGAACCGGAAGCGTGGCGCGCCATTATGCCGGCCTCGCCACCGCCGATCCGACGTTGCGTCAGGTATCTTCGACGGCGGAAATCCATGGGGAAGCAGCGCGGATGCGATCGAACGGCGGTTGGGCGCGGTGCGCGGTGTTGGGTGCGGGACTGGCCTGGGGCGGCATCGCCGCAGCAGCGGCTCCGCCGGCGGAATCCACCACCCCGGCTCTGGCGCTGCCGGCCCAGTTGCAGGATTTCGACGCCTACGTCGAAGGCGTGCGCAAGCAATTCGACGTGCCCGGTATCGCGGTGGCCATCGTCAAGGACGGGCGCATCGTGCTGGAGCGTGGTTTCGGCGTGCGCGAACTGGAGAAGGACAGCCGCGGCAGGCCGCAGCCCGTCGATGCGCACACGCTGTTCGCGATTGCATCCAACACCAAGGCGTTCACCTCGGCCTCGCTGTCGATCCTGGCCGACGAAGGCAAGCTCAGCCTCGACGACCGCGTGATCGACCACCTGCCGTGGTTCCGGATGTCCGATCCCTACGTCACCCGCGAGATGCGCGTGCGCGACCTGTTGGCGCACCGCAGCGGATTGGGCCTGGGTGCCGGCGACCTGTTGTACTGGCCCGGCACCGACTACAGCACGCAGGAGGTGGCGCGCCGGCTCAGCGACGTGCCGCTCACGGGCGGATTCCGCAGCCAGTACGCCTACGACAACATCCTCTACGGCGTGGCGCAGCTGGTGATCGAACAGGTCAGCGGGCAGTCCTACGAGGAGTTCCTGCGCGCGCGGATCCTGCGACCGCTGGGCATGAACGAAACCCGGTTCAACAGCGATGCCCTCAAACCCGGCGACAACGTCGCCACCGGTTACGCCAAGGCCGATTTCAGGGACCTGCAGCCGGCGCCGCGCATGTCCTGGGGCAATGTGTCGGGAGCGGGCGGACTTTATTCGAGCGTGCACGACATGAGCCGCTGGATGAGCATGCAGCTGGCGGGCGGCATGTACCGCGATGCAAAGGGCGTGGAGTCGTCCCTTTTCAGTGAGAAGCGCCAGCAGGAGATGTGGTCGGTGGTCACGCCGATGCCGATCGCCAAGCCGGCGGTGCCGGAACTGGAACCGGTCAGCCCCAATTTCCTCGGCTATGGCGAGGGTTGGCAGCTGTCGGACTATCGTGGCCAGAAGCTCGTCTGGCATACCGGCGGCTGGCCGGGCATGGTCTCGCGGTTGACGCTGGTTCCGTCGAAGAAGCTGGGCGTGATCGTCCTGACCAGTGCCGAGCTGTCGGGCGCATTCAATGCCGTCACCATGCGTGTGCTCGATGCCTACCTGGAGGCGCCCAGGACCGATTGGAACGCCGCCTATGCCGCAGCGCTGGCGAAGTCGCGCGACAAGGCCGACGAGGATTGGCAAAAGCACCAGAAGGTGCGCGCGGCCAACTCGCTTCCGTCGCTGCCGCTGGCCGACTATGCACGGACCTATCGCGATCCCTGGTATGGCGACGTCGTCATCGAGCAGCGCGGCGACAAGCTGGTGATGCGTTTCAGCCACACCAGGCAACTGGTTGGCGAGCTGTCGCACTGGCAGCACGACACTTTCATCGTCCGCTGGGACGAGCGCTGGCTCAACGCCGACGCCTTCGTCACCTTCGCGCTGGATGCCGACGGCGCGATCCGCGAGGCGCGCATGGAGGCGATCTCGCCGCTGACCGATTTCAGCTTCGACTTCCAGGACCTGCGCCTGGCGCCGCAGAAGGCCAAAAGCGAAAGCGGAAGCTGAGCCCTAGGACGAAGGCGGTTTCGCCACGCCTATGCCGTGACCGTATACGAGCCTGGCTCCCATCCATCCGGCGCACCCCAGGCTCACGAAGCCAGCCGCGCTAAGCGCCACGGCGAAGCCGTCGGGGCTGGAGAGCGAGCCCGTTTGCACGCGCAGGAACAGGCTCGCTGCATAGCAACTCCATGCGGTCGCGGCGAGCAGCATGTGCCGGTGCACGTCGGGCAGGGCGGGACTGTTCTCGTCCAGCTTCATGTATTCGATGAAGCCCGCGGCAATGGCCGCGACGGCGATGACGGTCCCGGTCACCATGAGAATGCCGGCCAAGCGCCACACCGGTTCGCCCCAGATAAATCCGGCGAAGTCCGCGGCCGTCGCCAGCGACCAGCAGGCGACGGGGAAGTGGACCAGCGCCGGATGCAGTGGATGCCGATGCCTCATGCGGCCAGCAGCGCGCTGAGCAGCGTCAGGAATCCCGCCACGGCGACGCCGGCATGGATGAAGACGACACCCTTCGGCGGAATTGCGCGTCGAAGGTGCAGCGAGGCCAGGTAGAAGCCGCCCAGCGCGGCCAGCACCAGCAGCCCCAATGCCGCCATGACGCGCGACGAAGCCGTGCCCTGCACGACCAGGACGACCAGCAGCAACAGGCCGCTGGCGCCGAGCAGCGCATGCAGCACGGAAACCGCCCACGGCGCGAACTTGCCTTTGAGCACGTGCGCGGCCAGGACCAGGCCGCCCATGGCGCCGAGGGCGAAACAGATGAGTGCATAGGTCAGCATGTCGACTCCTTTACGGGGTGGTTTTTGGAACGGTGTCTATTTTTTCCAGCACCGCTTCGGTCATCCGCTCGCAGCGCGAACCGAGGAACGGAAAGGCATCGGTCAGCGACGCGGAAACGGTGTCGGTCAGTGCCGCGCGCAACATCCGCCGCGCACGGTGCAGCCGGGTTTTCACCGTTTCGGTGCGCAGTTCCAGGCTCGATGCGGTTTCCTCCACCGAACAGCCCTCGATCTCGCGCAGCACGAACACGATGCGGAAAGGTTCTGGCAGTTCGTCGATGGCGTTCTCGACCAGCGTGCGGATCTGGCTGCGTGCGGCCGCGGCGGCGGGGTCCTCGCTTCCGAATTTCGATGGGAACGGCACGATGCGGTCTCCGTAAGAGGCTGCGTAACGGTCGGCCTCTTCGATGTCGACGGTCTCGCGGCGCTGGCGCAGTCGGCTGTGTGCGCCGTTGAGGACGATCCGGGTCAGCCAGGTGAGGACGGAGGATTCGCCGCGAAACGTGCCGATCTTCTCGAAAGCATGGACGTAGGCTTCCTGCACCACGTCCTCGGCCTCGGCATTGTCGTTGACCACGCCACGTGCGGCCCGGAACAGGCGCTGGTTGCAGTGGCGCATGATCTGGCGGAAGGCGTCGCGGTCGCCATGCTGCACCAGCGCGATCAGCGCCGCGTCGTCCAGGGCGGCATAGTCGATGGCGTGCCGTGCGTCGGTGGGGGCCATGGTGTCTCCTCTTCTCCTAAGCAGCAGACGCAGCAGTAGCCGAAAGGTTCCCGCCGGCCGTGAAGGGATCGTGCAGGCCACATTAGGCTGCTGTTGGCATGGCAGCGAGAGCGCACCCGGACGGGTGGCGTGATGGGCGGGCGAAGCGGTGCGAGGCCGGCCCGGAGTACATCAGCAGATCACATCAGCAGATGCGCGGCGATGGAGGCCGTCGCGCACCAGGCCACCGTCCACAGTGCGGCCAGGCGCAGGCGGAACAGCAACACGAGGCCCACTGCGACGATGGCGACATCGCTCCAGTGGTGCACGCCCTGTGTCAGCACCGGGTCGTACAGCGCGGCGGCGAGCAGGCCCACCACCGACGCGTTGATCCCGGCCAGCAGGGGTGCGGCGCCTTGCCAGGCCGTCAGCCGTTGCCACGCCGGCAGCGCCGCTGTCAGCAACAGGAAGCCGGGCAGGAAAATGGCGAGCACGGCCAGGCCGGCGGCCAGCATGCGCGGCAGGCCGGTCGGCACTTCGGCGCCGAGGAAGGCGGCGATCGAGAACATCGGGCCAGGCAGCGCCTGCGCTGCGCCATAGCCGGCGAGGAACGTGTCGGAGCCGATCCAGCCGCTGTCGACCAGCGACTGTTGCAGCAGCGGCAGCACCACATGGCCGCCACCGAACACCAGCGCGCCGGCGCGGTAGAACGCTGCGGACATCGCTGTCGCCGTCGGATCACGCGACGGCCACAACAGGGCCAGGACCAGCGCGGCCAGGAACAGGGCCATCGTCATCGCGGCAGGACGGCGTCCGTAATGCGCGGGAAACGCAGCGGGCGATTGCGCCGCCACGTGCCGGCACAGCCATCGGCCCATCAGCGCGCCGAGCGCGATCGCGAGCAGTTGCGCCCAGGCCGTTCCCGACAGCAGCACCAGCGCACACGCCGCTGCGGCCAGCAGCAGGCGCGGCAGGTCCGGCGTCATCTGCCTGGCCATGCCCCACACGCCGTATGCAACGACGCAGGCGGCCACGAGCTTCAGACCGTGCAGCAAGGCCAACCCCATGCCGTGCTGCAGCCATGGCGCGAACCCCGCGAAGGCAAGCATCAGCAGCACAGAGGGCAACGTGAAGCCGAGGAACGCCGCCAGGGCGCCGCGCCAGCCCGCGCGCAGCAGGCCGATGGCGAATCCCATCTGGCTGCTGGCCGGTCCCGGCAACGACTGGCAGACCGCCAGCAACTGCGCATAGCGCGCATCGTCGAGCCAACCGCGCCGCACGACGAATTCCTCGCGGAAATAGCCCAGGTGCGCGATCGGCCCGCCGAAGGAGGTCAGGCCCAGGTGCAGGAATACGCGGAACACTTCGCGGGCCGGGAGCGGCTGGCTGAAGGCCATGGAATGAGCGTCGGTGGCGACGCGGCATTATCACGCAGGAACAACCTCAGGCACTTGGTGGGAGCTGGTCGTACACGTACTCTCCGGCCAGGCATGAAGGGACCTCACCCATGAACGAAACCTGGTGGCAGGACACGCAGGACATTCCGCGGCTGGTGCGCGCGGTCTACGAATGCATTTCGGGAGCGGCGGGCGCGCCGCGCGACTGGGAGCGGTTCCGCTACCTGCAGCATCCGCAGGCACGCAGCCTGCGCACCGTGGTCGAGGCCGACGGCACGACCAGCGCCAAGGTGTTCGACGTCGACAGCTACATTGCCGATGTGACGCCGTTCTTCGCGCTTCACGCTTTCCATGAAGTCGAGATCGAGCAGCGCGTCCAGCGCTTCGGCCAGGTTGCGCACGTATGGAGTCTGTACGAGGCGCGCCCGGCGCCGGACTCGCCGGTGCTGCTCAAGCGCGGCGCCAACAGCATCCAGTTGTGCCACGAACACGGTCGCTGGTGGGTGTTCAGCACGATCTGGGACAACGAGCGCGAAGGGCTCGCGTTCGATTTGTGGTGAGCCCGACCACTCGAGCGTGTCAGGCGACGCGCGCCCTCAGTGCTCGCGCACCTCGAGCAGCTCGACCTCGAACACCAGTGAACCGTTCGGCGGGATGACACCGCCGGCGCCCTTGCGGCCATAGCCGTAGGCCGCCGGAATCATCAGCACGCGCTTGCCGCCGACTCGCATGCCGGCCACGCCCTCGTCCCAGCCGCGGATCACGCGGCCGGCGCCTAGCAGGAAGGTGAAGGGCTCGTTGCGATCGCGCGAGCTGTCGAACTTGCTGCCGTGCTTGTCCGGCGCCTTCTCGTCGTAGTTCCAGCCGGTGTAGTGGACGACCACTTCCTGGCCGGATTTCGCCACGGCACCGTCGCCGACTTTCTCGTCGATCGCCTGGAACGCCGCGATGGTGCCGCCAGGCGGCGGGCCGGGATCGGCGCAGGCGGTGAGCAGGCAGGCGGCAAGCAAAACAGATAGGGCGAGGCGCATCGTCGGCGTTCGATAGGAGAAGCGGACAAGGGTAGCGCGTTCCTTCAGTCGTCCAGCGAACCGCGGCTCGGACTGACGATGGCACCGATCATCGCGCCCGAGCCGGTACGTCGGCCAAGCGCTCGAAGGCTTCGTCCGGCGTGCGGAATTCAGCCAGGCGGAATCCGCTGCGCATACTCCGATTCCAGGCGCGTGTGAGTGCGCCAGAACCCCGGCGGTTCGCGCCCGTCCAGTCGCGCTTGCAGGATTCCCAGGTGCGTGTGCCAGCCGCCGGCGACGCTGAGTAGCGTGTCGCGATCGGGCAGGCGACTGTGGGTGACCACCAGTCGCACGCGGTCTCCCTGCGGCGTCAATTCGAAGCGTACTTCCGAGTCGCCGCCGCCGTCCTCGCCCCAGGTATGGGCGAGCAGGTTCGGTGCCTCGCAGGCGGTGATGCGGCCGCCCATCCGGCTCTCGCCGGCGTATTGCGCGTACTTGGCCGGGGGTGGATCGTCGTCGGTCGTCAGTTCGGAATTGCGGAACACCAGCTCGACCTTTCCACCGACCCGCAGGTCCATGTCGCCCGCAGCCAGCCACGTGCCGCGCTTGCGCGAATCGGTCAGGTAGTCCCAGAGCCGTTCGATCGGGCCGGGCAGGCTGCGTTCGATGCGCACGGTGCCTGGCGCGATGACGGTGCCGTAGTCGTTCATGTCGGTCTCCTTCATGTTGGGGAGAGCTGGGTGGGGGAGCGCTGTTGCGCCAGCGATGCCAGCACGTCGTTCCAGCCGGATTGGATGCGATCGGCGCAGAGGGCGCGTTCGAGCACCTTGATGTGCTGGGAGGCCGCCGCCAGGGAAATCTCGGTCCCGGTCGAGACGATTGTCAACCAGTCGGTGAAATATTGAGGCGAGAGTCTGCGCTAAACGGCATTACCCGCCGCATGCCCCGATGCCCATGCCCACTGGAAGTTGTATCCACCCAGCCAGCCGGTGACATCGATGACTTCGCCGATGAAATACAGTCCCGGGACGCGCCTGGACTGCATGGTGCTGGAGGACAGCTCGTCGGTGTCGACACCGCCCAGCGTCACCTCGGCGGTGCGGTAACCCTCGGTGCCGCTGGCGACCAGCGACCAGTCGCTCAGCACCTGCGCCATCTCGCGCAGTTGCGGCATGTTGTACTGCTTCATCGGCCGGTTGGGCAGCCACAGTTCGCACAACCGCTGCGCGAAACGCTTGGGCATGGCATCGCCCAGCACCGTCTTCAGTTCGGCGGCGGGACGTTCGCGTTGCCAGTCCTGCAGCGCCTGCAACGCATCGTGCTGCGGAAGCAGGTCCAGGCGCAGGTCGTCGCCCGGCTGCCAGTAGGACGATATCTGCAGGATCGCAGGCCCGCTGAGGCCGCGATGCGTGACCAGCATGTAGTTGCTGAAGGCGCGTCCATTGCATCGGGCGGTGACCGGCAACGCGACGCCGCTGAGGTCGGCCAGTCTTTCCTGGTGCTTGCCGCTCAACGTCAGCGGCACCAGCCCCGCGCGCGTGGGCAGCACCGCATGGCCGAACTGTTTGGCCAGCTCATACCCAAAGCCCGTCGCGCCCATGCTGGGGATAGACAGCCCGCCGCTGGCGACGACCAGCGCGGGCGCGGCGAAATTGCCGTGCGTGGTGTGCAGTCGGAAGGCTGCATCCTCGCTCTCGCCATGCGTCATGCGCTCGACGCTGCAACTGGTCTCGATGCGCACGCCGGCGGCATGACACTCGTCGACGAGCATCTTCACGATCAGCTTCGACGACACGTCGCAGAACAGCTGGCCCAGCTCTTTCTCGTGGTAGGCGATGCCGTGCCGCTCGACCATGTCGATGAAATGCCATGGCGTGAAGCGGGCAAGCGCCGACTTGCAGAAGTGCGGGTTGGCCGAGAGGAAGTTGGCGGGCGTGGTGCCGGTATTGGTGAAGTTGCAGCGTCCGCCACCGGACATCAGGATTTTCTTGCCGACGCGGTTGGCATGCTCGACGACCAGCACGCGCTTGCCGCGCTGGCCGGCGGTCAGCGCGCACATCAGGCCGGCGGCGCCGCCGCCAACGATCAGGACATCGAAATGCCCGGTCATGCTCAGACTGCTTGCGGGTCCGACGCCATGCGCGTGACGGTGCGCAGCATCACCGTGCCGGTATCGCCCATCAGCTGAAACTCTCCGTCCTGGATCAGCACGTTCAGGCGCATGCTGCGTTCGATCATGGCCGCCAGCGCTTCGACGGATTCCGGGGCGATGTCGATCACGGTCAGGTTATCCAGCCGCGACAGTCCCGCGGACTGCTTGTCCCACCACAGGTCGGCGGTACGGCCGCCGTAGGTAACCACCACGACCTGGCGTGCACGGCCACAGGCCTTGCGGATGCGGGATTCGTCGGGCTGGCCGAGGTCGATCCACAGCTCGATCTCGCCGGTGTAGTCGCGGCGCCACAGGTCCGGCTCGTCTTCGGTGCTGAGGCCCTTGCCGAATTCCAGGCGTTCGCTGGCGAACAGCGCGAAAGCGATCAGCCGCACCATCAGCCGCTGGTCGGTTTCCGACGGATGCTGGGCGAGGGTGAGGGGGTAAGTGGCGTAGTGATGCCGGTCCAGGTCGCTGATCTGAAGCTCGGCCTTGACCACGGTGGCCTTGAGCGCCATGTGCGATGTCCGGTGGGAAGCAGCGCGCATTCTAGGCGCTGGAGGCCGATGCTGCCTGTATGGCGGTGCGATGGGGCGGTGCGATGTCCATCGGCGATGCCAGAATGGGGCGTGACCGGAGCATCCCTGCATCGTGACGGCGTCGCTGCGAGCCGCTGGCAACTGCCGCCGGGGCCGTGGGCGACGGTGCTGGATGGCCTGTGCGCGCGTTTCCCGGCGGTCGACCGTGCGCGTTGGCTCGATCGAATGGCGCGCGGCCTGGTGCGCGATGCGGACGGCAACGCGATCACGCCGGACACTTTCTACCGGGTTGGCGCCGAGATCCGCTACTACCGCGAGGTCCCGGACGAGCCCCGGATTCCGTTCGACGAGGTCGTGCTGCACGTCGACGAGCACCTGGTCGTCGTCGACAAGCCGCACTTCCTGCCGGTGACGCCAGCCGGCGGCTTCGTCGCCGAAACGCTGCTGGCGCGGCTGGTGCGCAGGCTCGCAAATCCGCAACTGGTGCCGTTGCACCGGATCGATCGCGGCACGGCCGGCCTGGTGCTGTTTTCACCGAACCCGGACTCGCGTGCCCGCTACCAGGCGCTGTTTCCGCGACGCCTCATCCACAAGCGCTACGAAGCACTGGCGCCGCCATTGCCCGACTGCGCATTTCCTCTGTTGCGAAAGACACGCCTGCAAACCGGCGAGCCGTTCTTCCGCATGTGCGAGGTGGAGGGGCCAGCCAATAGCGAGACCAGGATCGACGTGCTCGAACGTGGCGAGGACGTCTGGCGTTACGCGCTGGAACCCGTCACCGGCCGCAAGCACCAGTTGCGAGTGCACATGGCCGGACTGGGCGCGCCCATTCTCAACGACACCTTGTATCCATCGCTGGTGGCGCAGCACGTCGATGGAAACTACGAAAAGCCGCTCAAGCTGCTGGCCCGCGCGCTGTCCTTCGTCGATCCGCTCAACG
The DNA here is from genome assembly GCF_031457115.1 of Lysobacter niastensis. GTDB lineage: Bacteria > Pseudomonadota > Gammaproteobacteria > Xanthomonadales > Xanthomonadaceae > Lysobacter_J > Lysobacter_J niastensis_A. Next base: position 254,418 of record NZ_JAVDVY010000003.1, on the reverse strand, counting down.
GCGTCGAGCGGCGGTTCGAAAGCCAATGGCGTCTTTGAACGGGCGCATTCCCGCCATCAGACCCATTCGCGCGAGGGGAGCGTGTAGCGCCGCTGAGGCACGCCGACCAGGTCGAGGAAGCCGTTGAACACTTCGTTGGCCTGCGCCTGCATCGTGGCGATGTGTTCGCGTGTGCGCGTGCGGATCAGCTCTTCGGTGGCATGTGAAGGCTCGATGCCGGCCAGTTCGGCCAGTTCATCACGATAGACGGGGTTGGCCAGCCAGCGTTCGATCAAGGGCTGGTCCATTTCCATGTGGAACTGGAAGCCGTAGGCGTTGTCGCCATAGCGGAAGGCCTGTTGCTCGCAGCTGTCGGTACGGGCCAGGTGGGTGGCGTCCGTCGGCACGTCGAAGCGGTAGCGATGCCACTGGAACACCGGCGTCCCATCGCCCAATGGCGCCAGCACCGGGTCGGCGCGGCCGGCCTCGGTGGTGCGCAGCCGATACCAGCCGATCTCGGGCTGCTCGTGGCGCACCACCGGCGCGCCCAGCACGTGCGCAAGCAATTGCGCGCCCAGGCAGATGCCGAGCACTGGCCGGCCGAGTTCGAGCATGCGCTCGATCGCGCGCATCTCGGTCAGCAGGTGCGCACGGTGCGCGTGATCCTCGACGTTCATCGGTCCGCCCAGCACGATCAGGCCGCGATAGCGGTCCACGTTGGGCTGCAGGTCGGGATGCCGCTCGAAGTTGGCGAAGCGGATGCGATGCCCGCGCCGCCGGATCAACGGATCGAGCGTGCCGAGAGGTTCGGCGGCGACGTGCTGGAAGACGAGCAGGCGGGGCATGGTGCGGGAGCGGGCGAGATACGGCCCGACTATGCCAAATCAGCGCGATGGATGGGCGCCGTCGCGCCCTTCCGGATCGTCAGGGTGTCATGAGCGTCCGTCATGACACCCTGCGGGGCATCAGCCGCGCGGCAGGCGCGGCTTGCCTTTGAAGCCGCCCGGACGGGGCGGGCCGCCGTGAGGCTTGCCGCCATGCGGGCGCGGCCCGCGCGGCGGCCGGCCATCGTCGTCGGGGCGGCGGCCCTCGCCATGTCCGCCGGCGCGGTGACCTTCGAAGCGGCCGTGTGGTGGCTGCCCGTGGCCGCTTTCGTCGGCGCGGCTGATGCGCAGTTGCTGGCCGGCCACGCGCACACGCTTGAGGTGATCCATGACCTCGCGCGGCATGCCTTCGGGCAGGTCGATCAGGCTGTGGTCGTCGCGGATGTCGATGCGGCCGATGAAGCGGCTTTCCAGTTCGGCCTCGTTGGCGATGGCGCCGACGATATTGCCCGGCTTGACGCCGTGCACGTGGCCGACCTCGACACGGAAGGTTTCCATTCCGACTTCCGGCGCGCGCGTTTCACGAGACTCGCGGGGTTCGCGCGTCTCGCGACGCGGCGCGGCGTCGTCGTGGAACATCGTCTCGCCGAAGTTGGTGGCGCCGGCGCCGGCGCCGGCGGCGGTCGGCGGAGTGAACTGGCGTTCGGCATGACGCGGACGCTCGTCGCGATCGAAGCTGCGCGGCTCACGGGCCTGGCGGGGCGCCGTGTCGCGGTCGCGGTGCGATTCACGCTGCTGGAATTCGCGCGGCTGGAATTCACGCTGCCGCGGACCGCGATCGCGTGAGTCCTCGCGAGGTCCACGCTCGAAGCCGGCGGCGGCGTGCGGGCGCAACTGCTGGGCGGTCACGTCCAGCAGCAGCGGCATGTCGCCCTGCACCAGCTTGGCCAGCGCCGCGGCGATCTCGACCGCCGGCACGTTCTGCTCGCGCTCGTAGCGTTCCACCAGGTCGCGGAACTGGCCGATCTCGTTGCTTTCCAGCGCGGTGGTGATGCGGCCGAGGAAGCGGTTCACGCGCTGCTCGTTGACCGTCTCGACCGTCGGCAGCGACATCGGCTCGATCGGCTGGCGGGTGGCGCGTTCGATCGCGCGCAGCATGCCGCGCTCGCGCGGCGTGACGAACAGGATCGCCTCGCCCTTGCGGCCGGCACGGCCGGTGCGGCCGATGCGGTGGACGTAGCTCTCGGTGTCGTACGGGATGTCGTAGTTCAGCACATGGCTGATGCGCTCCACGTCGAGGCCGCGCGCGGCCACGTCGGTGGCCACCAGTACGTCGATCTTGCCGTCCTTGAGGTTCTGGATGGTCTTCTCGCGCTGCGCCTGCACCACGTCGCCGTTGATCGCAGCGGCAGCCAGGCCGCGCGCCGCCAGCTTCTCGGCCAGTTCCTCGGTGGCCTGCTTGGTGCGCGCGAACACGATCATCGCGTCGAACGGCTCGGCTTCGAGGATGCGGGTGATCGCGTCGAGCTTGTGCACGCCGCTGACCGACCAGTAGCGCTGGCGGATGTTGGCCGCGGTGGTGGTCTTGGCCTTGATCGAAACTTCGACCGGATCCTTCAGGTAGGTCTGGGCGATGCGCCGGATCGGCGGCGGCATGGTTGCCGAGAACAGCGCGACCTGGCGCGTCTCCGGGGTTTTCTTCAACACCGTCTCGACGTCGTCGATGAAACCCATGCGCAGCATTTCGTCGGCTTCGTCGAGCACCAGGCAGCGCAGTTGCGACAGGTCCAGCGAGCCGCGCTCAAGATGGTCGATGACGCGGCCCGGGGTGCCGACCACGACCTGGACGCCACGCTTGAGCGCCTGCAACTGCGGGTAATAGCTCTGTCCGCCGTAGATCGGCAGCACGTGGAAGCCGGGCAGGTGATGGGCGTACTTCTGGAAGGCTTCGGCGACCTGGATGGCCAATTCGCGCGTCGGCGCCAGCACCAGCGCCTGCGGCTTGTGCTGGCTGGGATCGATCCGCGCCAGGATCGGCAGCGCGAACGCGGCGGTCTTGCCGGTGCCGGTCTGGGCCTGGCCGAGCATGTCGCGGCCTTCCAGCAGCGGCGGGATGGTGGCGGCCTGGATGGGCGAGGGCGACTCGTAGCCGACGTCGGACAGGGCCCGCAGCAGCGGCTCGGACAGGGCCAGGTCGGTGAATTTGATGGTCGGGGGGGATTCGGGGTTCGGGCTCGAATCGGCGGAGCTGGGCGTCTCGGCGCTCATGGGGGGTGCTCGGCAGCGCCGGCATACGCCGGTCGGAAGACCGAACAGTGTAACGGACGGCGGCGTATCGCTCCCGTATACGCCGCCACCACATTGTTCAGCGAGCGCGCAGATCCTTCTCGATGCGCCCGTCCTTCATGACGAAATCGACGTGCTTGAGCGTGGTCACGTCGCTGAGCGGGTCGCCCGACACGGCGATCAGGTCGGCGCGCTTGCCCGGTTCCAGGCTGCCCACCTGGTCGGCCAGGCCGAGCAGATCGGCCGCGTTCACGGTGGCGGCCTGGATCGCGGTCGCAGGCGTCATGCCATGGGCGACCATCAGCTCGAATTCGTCGGCGTTGCGGCCGTGCAGGCTGACCCCGGCATCGGTGCCGAAGGCGATCTTCACGCCGGCCGGGACCGCGCGCTCCAGCGCCTTGCCGGTGATGCCGATGCGCCACTCGATCTTGCTGCGCACCTCGCCGGTGTAGGCATCGGGGTTCTTCGCCAGGCGCTCCTTGTAGCCGTTCACCGTCGACAGCGTCGGCACGTAGTAGGCGCCGGTCTTGCGCAGCAGCGAGAGGTCGGTGTCGTCCAGCAGCGTGCCGTGCTCGATCGAGTCGGCGCCGGCGCGCAGGGCCACGGCGATGCCGTCGGCGCCGTGCGCGTGCACGGCGACCTTCTTCTTGTACAGGTGCGCGGTTTCCACGATCGCGCGCGCCTCGTCGTCGAACATCTGCTGGCCCAGGCCCGCGCCGATGCGGCTGTTGACGCCGCCGGTGGTGGCGATCTTGATCACGTCGACGCCGCGTCCGACCTGGCGACGCACCGCGCGGCGGCAATCCTCGGCGCCGTCGCAGGTGTTGCCGTTGACGTCGAGGGCGGCGTGCAGGTCGTCGCGGAAGCCCAGCGTCGGATCCATGTGGCCGGCCGTGGTGGAGATGGCGCTGCCGGCGTCGACAATGCGCGGCCCCGGTACCTTGCCAGCGGCCACCGCATCGCGCAGCGCCAGCGTCACGCCGCCTTCGTCGCCGAGGTTGCGCACGGTGGTGAAGCCGGCGGCGAGGGTCTTGCGGGCGTTGACGGCCGCTTCAAAGGCCAGGTCGGCGATATTGGCCGTGACGCCTTCGAGCTGGCCTTCGACGCCGGCCTTGTCCGAAGTCAGGTGGACATGGCTGTCGATCAGCCCCGGCAGCACATAGCGGTCGCGCAGGTCGACGACAGACGCGTCCGCCGGCGCGCCGGCAAAGGCGGAGGGTTCGACGAAGCCATTGCGGACCGCCTCGATCCGGCCATCGCGCAGCAGCAACGTGCTGGCGCCACGAGGAGCCTGGCCCGGGCGGTCGAGCAGGTGGCCGGCGTGGACCACGGTCCATTGCGGGGACTGCGCCGGCATTGCCCCGGCTGCCTGTGCGGGTTGCAGCGGCCCGGCCGCCACCAGGGCGATGGAGGCGAACAGCATGGAACGTGCGCCGAACACGGTGCGGCCGGCGCGGCCGGAAATTGCGGTCATTGCGTTGGTTTCCCCTGTCTGGACGCAGGAGCATAAGCGCTGGCGGCGGGCCGTTTTGCGATCACGCCCGGTTTCCTGTGTGCCGTGCTTGTCTGTTGCGGCAGCGACCACCATCTCCCAAGGTGTCCACCCGTCTTGCGCCGATGCTGAATCCCGATTTCGACAATGCCTTCGTCCGCGAGCTGCCGGGCGATCCTGATACCGGCCCCGGCATCCGTCAGGTCGGCCAGGCCTGGTCTCGGGTCGATCCGACCCCCGTCGCGGCGCCGCGCCTGTTGGCATATTCGGCCGAGATGGCGCGGCGGCTGGGTTTCACCGAGGCCGACGCCGCCTCGCAAGAGTTTGCCCGTGTGTTCGCAGGCAACGCGCTGCTGCCCGGCATGCAGCCGTTCGCGGCCAATTACGGCGGGCACCAGTTCGGCCAATGGGCCGGGCAACTGGGCGACGGCCGCGCGATCACGCTGGGCGAGCTGGTCAACGAAGCAGGCGAGCGCTGGGAACTGCAGCTCAAGGGCGCTGGCCTGACGCCGTACTCGCGCACCGCTGACGGGCGTGCGGTGCTGCGCTCGTCGATCCGCGAGTTCCTGTGCAGCGAGGCGATGCATCACCTTGGCGTGCCGACCACGCGTGCGCTGAGCCTGGTCGGCACCGGCGAGCTGGTCGAGCGCGACATGTTCTACGACGGCCATCCGGAGATGGAGCCCGGCGCGGTGGTCTGCCGCGTCGCGCCGTCGTTCATTCGCTTCGGCAACTTCGAGCTTCCGGCCTCACGCGGTGATGAAGCCCTGCTGAGGCAGCTGGTGGACTTCTGCATCCGCCGCGACTACCCGCAACTGCGCGGCGAGGGACAGGCGCTGTACGCGCAATGGTTTGCCCAGGTCTGCGAGCGCACCGCGGTGATGATCGCGCACTGGATGCGGGTCGGTTTCGTCCACGGCGTGATGAACACCGACAACATGTCCATCCTCGGACTGACCATCGATTACGGCCCCTACGGCTGGATCGACAACTTCGACCCCGGCTGGACGCCCAATACCACCGATCGCCATCAGCGGCGCTACCGGTTCGGACAGCAGCCGCAGGTCGCGTACTGGAACCTGGGTCGGCTCGCCGGCGCGCTGTCGCTGCTGTTCGACGATGTCGCACCGTTGCAGGACGGCCTGCGGCGTTACGTCGAGACTTACACCGCCGCCGATCGGGACAACACCGCGCGCAAGCTCGGCCTGGTCGAATGCCGCGACGAGGACATCGGCCTGATGCAGGCGCTGCAGGACCTGTTGACGCAGGCGGAGGTCGACATGACGTTGTTCTTCCGGCGCCTGGCCGATCTCGACCCGCTGGCGCCGGAGCCTGCATTGTTCAGCGAAGCGTTCTACGACGACGGGAAGCGCGATGCCGCCGAGCCGGAACTGCGCGAATGGCTGTCGCGCTACGCCACACGGATGCAGCAGCAGGACCTGCCGGAGCTAATGCGCCGCGACACCATGAACGCGGCCAACCCGCGCTACGTGCTGCGCAATTACCTGGCGCAGCAGGCCATCGATCAGGCCACCCAGGGCGATATTTCCGGCGTCACCGAACTGCTGGACGTGATGCGCCGCCCCTACGACGATCAGCCGGGCCGCGAGGCTTACGCGGCGAAAAGACCGGACTGGGCACGCAGCCGTGCCGGATGCTCGATGCTGTCCTGCAGTTCCTGACTGGCGACGACGCGGTTTTTACTCCCCTTGGGCGCATGATCCAGCACCAGTAGCGTGGAGGTGGCGTCATGTCCTGCAGCAAATGGGTTCCTACCGCCGCCGGGCGAGTGTCTGCCCGGTTGGCGACAACAGCAGCGATTGTTGCACTGGCCGGCGGCATGGCGATGGCGGCCACGCCTTCGGATCATGGCCACACGGTCGGCACGCTGGATCGCATCGATACCAAAGAGCATCGCCTGGTTCTCGGCACCGATGCCGCAGAGGGAGACTCGCTCGGGCAGGGCGCGCCGATCGACATCTACTATGACGGCACGACGACGATCAGCGGATCCAGTGCCAAGGCGGCAACCGACTTGAAGGTGGGCGACCGCCTGATGGTGAAAACTACCGAGGCGCGCAACCGGATCAGCGCGAAATCGGTCCAGTGGCTTCCGGACACCACGCCCGGCCAGGGATGGGGACGGTATGTGCACGGCACGATCAGCGAGATGGTGGACCGGACGCAGGTCTTCATGGTCGCTCAGGCCGGGACCAACATCCGCTACCGCATAGGCCACGATCAGGGCACCAAGGTGCTCGCACTGGATGGCAGTCCGATGACCTTCGCCCAATTGAAGACGGGCGACGACGTCGATATTGCGTACCGGTTGGTCAACAACGTACGCACGGCGACCAAAGTGGTGGTGGTGAGTTCCTCCGGCGGAGGTTGAGCGCCGCCTGGTTGAGTCTGAGTCTGCCGATCAGGGCCAGCGCTCCAGGATCGCCGGATCCACGCCCACGCGCTTGCAGGCGCGTTGGGCGACGCCGTCGCGCAATGCGGAGCGGAACAGTGGCGCCATCGCGCGCAGTGCCCGTGCCGACACGCGCGCCTTGGCGCGCTGTGCCCGCGTGAGGTGCAGGCGCGATGCCGCCCAGTCCGGCAGCAGAACCGCACCCGCACCGAGAAATACTTCGCGCGACAGGTTGGCCGCAGGCACCGGCAGGCGAATGCGCGCCAGCACCGCAAGCACCTCGCGCGAACGCTCATCGAAGCGCAGCAGTTTGCCGATATCGGCGAAGTACTGGCTGACCTCGGTTTCCGATGCCGGCACGTCGCGCGCGCCCAGGCGCTCTGCGATGCGCCGCACCTCGGCGTAGTAGGCATCGCCCGCGCCCGCGGGCAGGGCCACCGGCGAGTAGCGGCGGAAGCCTTCCAGAAAACCGTAGCTCTCGGTGACATGCACCCAGGTCAGCAACTGCGGATCCCGCGCGCGATAGGGCCGACCGTCCGGCGTGACGCCGCTGACCTGTGCATGTATCCGGTCGACATGCGCAATCAACCGCTCGGCTTCGCTGCGGCCGGCATAGGTGGTGCCGGCGACGAAGTTGGTGGTGCGGCGCAGGCGTCCGACCAGGTCGGTGCGGAACTGGGAGTGGTCCCAGACCCCGGCGAGCGCGAGAGGGTGCAGCGTCTGCAACATCAGCGCGCACAGGCCGCCCGACAGCATCCCGGGAAAGTCGGCGTGGATCCGCCAGGTGGTGCTGTCGGGCCCGAACAGGCCGGGATCGCCCGCAGGATGGTCGTAATCGATGCCGCTTTGGCCTCGCGGAAACGCACCCAGGACCCAGGCCCGGATCCTGGCCGAAGCGGGAGCGGCAAGGGCGCGCAGCAGCGGTTCCATCTCGCTGCGATGATCCCATGCCGCGCGTTGGATCACTGCCGGTTTGCACCCCGCTCACACGCCCCCTACATGCAGCGAGCGCATCATGGTGGCCCGTTGGGGCGGGAGGCATAGCGATGCTAACGATCGTCGTTTCCAGTGGCGGCACGCGGATGGCCAGGCTGCGCGCAGCGGCCCGGACCGTGCTGCTGGCAGGGCTCGTCGGGATATGCATGGCGGCTTGGGCGGCAACGCCGGAGGCGGACCACGCCGTCGGCACGTTGGCGCGGGTGGATTCGGGTCAATCGCGGATCGTGCTGAGCAGGGATTCGGAAACTGGCAACGCGGTCGGCCAGGGGACCCCTGACAACATCTACCTGTCGCCGTCGACCGTGATCACGCGGTCCGGCAGCCCGGTAAAAATGACCGACCTGAAAGTGGGCGAGCGCCTGCTGGTGGCGACGCAGCGCAGCGGCAACCGGACGCAGGGCTCGCGCGTGAGGGTCCTGCCCAGTACCTCGCCGGGCCAGGACTGGGGCCGCTACCTGCACGGCACGCTGCGCTCGATCGAGAAGGCAACCCGCAGCGTCCACATCGACCAGGCCGAGACGCTGAACTTCGTCCGGATCCGCTACGACGACAACACTCGGGCCTTCGACGCAGACGGCAAAACAATCCAGTTGAGCTCGCTCAAACCAGGCGATGAACTGGACATGGCCGTTCGCAAGGATGTCAAGGACCGCACGGCCACCAAGGTCGTCCTGCTGCCGCCGCACGGCGGGCCCTGACCTGATCGAAAAGGCAACCTGACCGGCGCGGCGACGGAAATCCCCGTCGCCCGTAGAATACGGTCATGCCCCTGATTACCCTGAACAACGTCGACTACGGCGTCGGCGGTCCGCTGTTGCTGGCCGATGTCGTCCTCTCGATCGAACCCGGCGAGCGTATCGCCCTGATCGGCCGCAACGGCGCCGGCAAATCCACGCTGATGCGCCTGATCGCCGGCGAAATCCAGGCCGACGACGGAGAAATCCGCCGCGAGGGTGGCGTGCGCGTCGCGCGGCTCGAGCAGGAGGTGCCGGCCGGCGCCGAAGGCGATGTCTGGGACGTGGTGGCCGGTGGCCTGGGTGAACTGGGCGCGTGGCTGGCGCAATACCACCATCTCAGCCATGCCGAACACGTCGACACCGATGCGCTGGCCAAGGTGCAGGCGAAGATCGAGGACGCGCACGGCTGGTCGCTCGACCAGCGCGTGACCGAGACGCTGGAGCGCCTGGACCTCGATGGCGATGCGGTGTTCGCGCGGCTGTCGGGCGGCATGAAGCGTCGCGTGCTGCTGGCGCGCGCGTTGGTGTCGTCGCCCGACCTGCTGCTGCTGGACGAGCCCACCAACCACCTCGACATCGAGGCGATCGACTGGCTCGAAGGATTCCTCAAGGCCTGGCAGGGCGCGCTGGTGTTCGTGACGCACGACCGCCGCTTCCTGCGTGCGCTGGCCACGCGCATCGTCGAGATCGACCGTGGCGGTGTCACCAGCTGGCCGGGCGACTGGGACAACTACCTGCGCCGGCGCGAGGAGCGGCTCAACGCCGAAGCGCAGGAGAATGCACGCTTCGACAAGCTTCTGGCGCAGGAGGAAGTGTGGATCCGCCAGGGCATCAAGGCGCGGCGTACCCGCGACGAAGGTCGCGTGCGCCGGCTCAAGGCGATGCGTACGGAACGCGCGCAACGGCGCGAGCAGACCGGCAACGTCAAGATGGCGCTGGCCCAGGGCGACTCGTCCGGACGCAAGGTGGTCGAAGCCAAGGATGTCTCCTTCGCCTACGGCGAGCGCACGCTGATGCGCGATCTGTCGACGACGATATTCCGCGGCGACCGCATCGGTCTGATCGGTCCCAACGGCAGCGGCAAGACCACATTGATCAAGCTGCTGCTGGGCGAGCTGAAGCCCGACAGGGGCGAAGTACGCCTGGGCAGCAACCTGCAGGTCGCCTATTTCGACCAGTACCGCGCCACGCTGCGCGAGGACTGGAACGCGCTGGAGAACGTGGCCGAGGGTCGCGAGTTCGTCGACGTCGGCGGCAAGTCCAAGCACGTCATCGGCTATCTGCAGGATTTCCTGTTCACGCCCGAACGTGCCCGCGCGCCGATCACCCGACTGTCCGGCGGCGAGCGCAATCGCCTGCTGCTGGCCAGGCTGTTCGCGCAGCCGTCCAACCTGCTGGTGATGGACGAACCGACCAACGACCTCGACGTGGAGACGCTGGAACTGCTGGAGGAAATGCTGGCCGACTATCCGGGCACGCTGCTGCTGGTCAGCCACGATCGCGACTTCCTCGACAACGTGGTGACCTCGACGCTGGTGATGGAGGGCGATGGGCGCGTCGGTGAGTACGTCGGCGGTTACAGCGACTGGGTGCGGCAGCGTCCTGCGGTCCCAGCGATCACATCCGCGGCCAAGGCAGCCACGGCGACGCCCGCGGCGGCAGCAACGGTTGTCGCAACACCGGCAGCGCCCAAGCGCAAGCTCAGCTACAAAGACGCGCGCGAGCTCGAGCAACTGCCGGCGCGCATCGAAGCGCTGGAAACCCGTGTCGCTGCACTTACCGCGCACATGCACGACCCCGCGTTCTACCAGGGCGATCGCGCGGCGGTGGCCGCGCATAACAGCCAGCTCGCCGCGGCCCAGGCCGACCTCGACGCGGCTTACGCGCGGTGGAACGAACTGGAAGGTTGATGGTTCAGCTGCGCCGCAGTTCCGGCGCAGCCTGTGAGACGCAGGCATTGCATGTTTTGTCCATGCGTCACTCCGCCGCCCAGACCTCATTGTTCGATGCCGGCCCCCACACGTTGCTCGACGATGCGGAGGGCGGCGTGCGTTACTGCCCCGGATTCATCGCGGGGCAGCAAGCGCAACTCTGGTTCGAGGCTTTGCGCGACCGCGTTGCCTGGGAAGCGCGGCAACGGCCGATGTACGAACATATCGTCGACGTGCCGCGACTGGTGGCGGCGTACCGCCTCGACGATCCGCAGTTGCCCGCACCGCTCGCACAAGCGCAGCAGCGGTTGCGCGAAGCGCTGCCGGCTCCCTTCAACGCGGTCGGGCTGAACTACTACCGTGACGGTCGCGACAGCGTCGCCCCGCACAACGACAAGCTGCACAGCCTGGTGCCGGGACAACCGATCGCGCTGCTCTCGCTGGGGGCGCCGCGACGCATGACCATCCGTACCAAGCAGGCGCCGCACCGGACCTGCCATATCGATCTCGAACCCGGCAGCCTGCTGGTGATGAGCCACGCCTCGCAGCGGCATTACGACCACGGCATTCCCAAGACGCGTGAGGCGGTGGGGCCGCGCATCAGCCTGGCGTTTCGAGTGCGGCCGTTCGAACCCGGACATCGTTGACGTGCCGCACTTGCGATCGTCAGGTCGCAATGGGTTAATGCGCCGCAACCGACGGGAGCCACGAACATGCGCATGACGAGTCTGGTGTTGGGTTCGATACTGGTCGCTTCCGGGCTGACGATCCTGCCTTGCCAATCCGTGTCGGCGGCCGTGAAGGATGCGGCGGCCAACGGATTCACGGTCGAGAACACGCAGGTCGTTCCGGTCGATGCCGAAACCGCATGGAAGGCGCTGACCCAGGACGTCGATCGCTGGTGGCCGAAGGACCATACCTGGTGGGGTGCAGCATCGAAGCTGTCGATCGATGCGCGCGCGGGCGGTTGCTTCTGCGAAATCGCTGGCGCGCAGCAGGCCCAGCACCTGACCGTGACCTTCGTCGATCCGGGCAAGACCCTGCGCATGGTCGGTGGCCTCGGGCCGTTGCAGGGCATGGGCCTGGGCGGCGTGGTCGAGTTCCGCCTGGCACCGGCCGAAGGCGGTGGCACGCGCATCACGCTGTACTGCCGCAGCGGCGGCTATTCACCCGACGACCTGGGCAAATTCGCGCCGGTGGTCGACAAGGTGCAGGGCCTGCAGCTCGGTGGCCTGGCCGACTACCTGCGCAAGAATGCGGGCAAGCCCGCCGCCAAACCCTGATCCATGATTGAGGTTTCGAGCAGACGATGATGCAACCCGGTCTTTCCGGCCTTGGCGGGCACGCAGCGCAGGACGGCATGCATCGCCTGTTCTTCGCGCTGTGGCCAGACGACACTTTGCGCAAGCGCATCGACGAGGTCGCCGCGCAACTGGAACGCGAACATGCGCCGGGAGGCCGTCGCCTTCGCGCTGACCGCTATCACCTGACGCTGCAGTTCCTCGGCGATTTCCAGCCTTTGCCGCCACGCCTGGTCGAGGACGCCTGCGCCGCCGCCGCCACGGTACGTCTGGCGCCGTTCGAGTTGATGCTGGACTGCGCAGGCAGTTTCCGCGGCAGCAATGTGTGGTGGCTCGGCAGCCATGCCATGCCGCCCGGATTGCAGAATCTGTGGGACAGCCTGGGGCAGGCGCTGCTGCAGGCGCGGGTGCGCGTGAAGTCGTCGGCGCAGCCGTTCGCACCGCACCTGACCATCCAACGCGACGTGAGGCGGCACATCGCAGCACTGCAGATCGCGCCGCTGCGGTGGCACGTCGGCGAGTTCGCCCTGATCGACAGCCAGCCCGGTCGTCCCTACACCGTGGTGGGCCGCTGGCCGCTGGCCGCCTGAGCCGCCGGGTCGAGGCAGTGCCCGATCCCGATCTGCCGGACCTCGATGTCCGGATTCAGGTCGACACTGCCGTCCAGGCGCACCACCACGTAATTGTCGGCCGTGGCGAACAGCACCGGCATGGGGTCCTCGAGCGGCTCGCGGACGAAGGCGAGCTTCCAGCCAAAGCGTTCACAATCGCTCAGTGCCTGTGCCTGCCGCCGGGTGAGCCCGATCCGTCGTTGCACCACGATGCCCGTCGAAGGCGCGCGTCGGTCGCGAAGGTTCATGGCATCCCCTCCCATCCTGGCCTGCATGTCGATGCCAACGCGAAAGCAGCGGCACAATAGGACGCGACCCGACGGAACAGGCCATGACCCCAGACCCGCGCATCGACGCCTACATCGCCAAATCGGCCGAATTCGCCTGGCCGATCCTCCGTCACCTGCGCGCGGCCGTGCACGCGGCCTGCCTGGAGGCGGAGGAGACCGTGAAGTGGGGGATGCCCAGCTTCACCTATCGCGGCAAGATCCTGTGCAGCATGGCGGCGTTCAAGCAGCATGCCTCGTTCGGTTTCTGGCAGGGCGCGCAGGTGACCGGGAACGGGACGGAGGCGGAAGGCGAGGGGATGGGGCAGTTCGGCAAGTTGACCCGGCTGTCCGATCTGCCCGGCAAGCGCGAACTCACCGGCTACGTACGGCAAGCGATGGCCCTGATCGACAGCGGTGCCCAACGCGTGCCGACCGGGGCCGCCACGCCACGTGCGCCGCTCGAAGTGCCGGACGATCTCGCCGCGGCGCTGAAGAAGGACGCGAAAGCCCGCGCGACGTTCGACGGATTCGCGCCCAGCTACCGCCGCGACTACATCGAGTGGATCACCGAAGCCAAGCGCGAGGACACGCGCCAGCGCCGTCTGAAGCAGACCGTCGAGTGGCTGGCCGAGGGCAAGTCGCGCAACTGGAAGTACATGAAGTGTTGAGTCGGGCGCGAAAGGGCTCGGACCTGGTCATGATCGTCGGCCGCTGACAGGACATTGCATGCGAATTGTCGGACGCATTACCGACTGGAAGGACGAGAAAGGTTTCGGGTTCGTCGTCCCTCACGGCGGAGGCGATCGCGCCTTCGTGCACATCAAGGCATTTCAACCGGGGTCGCGGCGGCCTGCGGAGGGCGATCTGATCTCCTATGACGCGGTCAAAGACTCAAAAGGCCGTCTCAACGCGCAGACCATTCGTTTCGCTGGGCAAAAGATCGAGCCACCCAGGCGCCATCGGCAGATCCCCCGCCTTCCCATCGCGCTCGGCTTCCTCGCCGCTGTATCGGTTGGCGTCGGGCTCGGCCACTTGCCGATGATCCTGGCTGCCGCCTACGTTTTGTTGAGCCTGATCGCTTACGTCATGTATTGCGTGGACAAGGCCGCGGCAAGCAAGGGCCAGCGCCGTACTCCGGAAGCCAACTTGCACTTCGTGGACTTGCTCGGCGGTTGGCCCGGCGCGCTTGTCGCCCAGCATCAGTTCCGGCACAAGACGGTCAAGGCGTCGTTCCAGCTCACTTTTTGGCTCACGGTCCTCGTCAACCTGGTCGTCGCCGCTTGGCTGGCATCCAGCGGCATCGCAGAACGGTTCGCCCACAACGTCACAGGCGGATGACAACGTGAGCGCGGTTTCGTGGCGCTGGCTGAGCCCCCAGGCCGCTGCACCGCTCGGCTGGCAGGTGTCGATCCCGCTGGCGCCGCCCGTCCACCGGGCTCAAGTCGCGCCGGTGGGCGATGCGGCGTAAAGGCCAAACCTTTTCAGGGGTTTCCCACGCGCTGCATGCGCAGTTCCACGGGGGTGCCGTCCATCGGGTCGAACGGCTGCCGCTCCGTGGTGGCGAACAACAATTGCCCGTCCGGCCCGTTCAGGGTCGCATTGAGAGTGTAGACGCCGACGTCGGACAGCTTGTTCGGATCGTAGGGGAGGGTGAATTTGTAGGGCGGGCCGGCCACGTCTTTCATCGTGATCTCGGACATCACCGCCTTTTGCGTGTCGGCCATGTGATTGTCGATCAGCTGCACATGCAGGCTCGCGCCGGGCGGCATCTTGACGCGCTCCAGGTAGGTCGCGGTGCCGGTGATCACCTTCTGGGCAGCCCCTGAGGAGGGCTTCTCTCCAGAGGGCGTGCCACCACTGGATTCGCCGGCGTGCGTGGATTGGCAGGCAGCCAGCGAAAAGGCCAATGCGGGAACGAGCAGAAGGCCGGACAGTCGGCGGGTCATCGTCATGGCAGGGCTCCTCGAATGTGCGCGCAGACTAGCCCTGCCGGTGTTCAGGCCGCGTCATCGCGGCACGCGATCGGTACGCAGCACCGGATACAGCTGGTAGCGCGAATCCCACGACGAATGCCGGCGGGCGAAGTACTCCAGCCGCGCCTGCGGGCTCTTGGCGAACCCGGCATCGTCCTTCAGGCGCTGCTGGAAGTCGGCCTTGACTTGGGGATCCTCAAGCATCTCGCGTGCCACTTCCTCGGCGACGTAGTCCTCCATGTATTCCTTGCGCTCGAAGTGGGTGTTGAACTCGCCCCACGCCACCAGCGCGTCCGGCGCCTGCGGTTCCAGCAGCGCCATCGCCAGTCGTGCCTTGGGCTGGGCGATGGGCACGAACAGCGCACCCTTGACCAAGTCCTGCGTTTCCGCCTTCCACGCGCCGGAAACGGTCAGACGCTGATGTCCTTCCACTGATTGCGCCGCAAAGCTCGACTGGTCGGCGCGGAAGGTTTCGACGTTGGCGTTCGGCAGGGCGCTGTCGAGGCGCCGATAGCTCACCCCATGCTGGTCGAGCTTGGCCGCGACCGACGCCGCGTGCGCGGCCGGCACCAGATAGCCGGCCCTGGGCGCGACGACGACGTGATCCGGCACGACCTCGTCGCGCATCGGCACCTGCCAGGTTTCCGGTTTGCTCTCGTCGTACCGCGTCATCAGCGCGCCGGAAACCTCCGACGGCGTTCGCGTGTAGGCATAGCCGCGAAACGCGATGGTGTGCGTCTTCGCAGTGGCCTTGTAATCCAGCGCGACTGTCTCGCCCCCCAGCTTCGCGGCGCGCGCGTCTGCGGCTGCGGCCTGCTGTCGCCACTGCGTCCCGTTCTGCGCGATCAGTTCCAGCAGGGCGACGATGGTGTTGCGGGTGACCTTGACCCGATGCGGGTAGTCGCGCCAGGAATGCGTCTCCACCAGCATGCCCAGGCGATTGCGCAGCTGGTAGTAACCCTGCGAGAAGCGCGGCGTGGCGACGCCGTCCTCGAATCCCGACGACGGGTCGTCGCCGACCACGAACGAGGGATAGAACGGCAGCGGCAGCGAGCCCTGTGCGGCCAGGCGTTCGATGACGCCGTCGCGCAGCGCCTTGCCGGCCGTGCGCAGGGACTCGTCGCCGCTGTTGACCGGCTCGACCTGGATCGACACGTCGTGCTCGAACTTGGCGCCGTCGGTGACGTGCAGGTCGATGTAGGCCAGCGGATCCCACGCATCGAGCATGCGCAGCATCGCCTGCATCTCGGGCGTGTCGGCCTTCACGTAGTCGCGGTTGAGGTTGTAGTTCTGCGAGGTGGTGCGCCAGCCCATTTCCTCGGGACCGCGCTGGTTGGGACGGTTCCAGCGGGCGAAACGCTCGTGTCCATCGACGTTGAAGACCGGCACGAAGACCAGCACCTGTTTGTCCAGCGCGCCCGCGGCAGCTTGGCCATCGAGCACCTGGCGCAGGGCCAGGAAGCCCGCGTCCTTGCCGTCGATCTCGCCGGCGTGGATGCCGCCCTGGATCAGCAGCACCGGCAGGCCCTTGGCCTTGGCGGCCTCGGGCGTCAGCGCACCGGTCCTTGACGCGATCAGTACCTTCATCGGCCGGCCTTCCGGCGTCGTGCCGAAGTCGGCGCAACGCACGGCGTCGGGATAGCGTCGCGCGAAGGCTTCGCACAGCGCGATCACTTCGTCATATCGACCGGTGCGGACGAAGCCGCTGCGTTCGGACAACGTCGTCAACGTGTCGTCGGAAGCTAATGCGGAGGACGGCAGGATCGCCAGCAGCGCGGTGAGCAGCAGGGTGCGGGTCATTGTGCGGATGTCTCGCCGGAACGGGGGCATGAAGTCGGCGCATGGTAGCCCAGTGACACAGGGGCCTTGCCCGTCGTGGGTCACGCTGCTGACAGCCGATGGCAGCAGGACGTGTGCGTTGCGGCACGTCCGCCCCGCGCGGACGCGTGCGATGATGCGGCATCACCCTGGGGAGCCCTGCATGTACAGCCTGTATTACGCGCCCGGCGCGGCGAGTCTTGTCGTCCATTGGTTGCTGATCGAGTTGGGCGCGCCACACGAACTGCGACTGGTGGATACCCAGGCCAAGCAGCACAAGAGCGCGCAATACCTGGCCCTCAACCCCAACGGCGTCGTGCCAACACTGATCGATGACGACGGCAAGCCGTTGTACGAGGCGGCAGCGCTGGTGCTGCATCTGGCCGATCGCCATGCGCAATCGGGTCTCGCACCGGCGTTGGACGATGCCCGCCGTGGCGAGTATCTGCAGTGGGTCTTGAACCTGGCCAACACGCTGCAATCGCCGCTGCGCCTGTGGTGGTATCCGCAGGACATCGAAGAGGCGCAGGCCGACACCATCAAGGACGGCGCGCGCCGGCGCATAGAAGCGACCTGGGACCGTCTCGACGCGCACCTGGCGGCCCATGGCCCGTACCTGCTCGGCGAGCGCGTGAGCGCAGCGGATTTCTACCTGACCATGCTGATGCGCTGGACCCGCAACATGCCGCGGCCCGGTCATGAGTGGCCGCACCTGGCCGCGCTGGCGCAGCGGATGAAGGCGCGCCCGTCGTTCAAGACCCTCTATGAGCGCGAAGGGCTGACCGAATGGGCATGATCCGCATTCGTCAGCGCTTCGCGGCGCGGGTCGCTGCATGTTTGTTGCTTCCGCTGCTGGCCACCGGCTGCAACGAGATCAAGGACATCGGCGAGGAACTGGGCTGGATCAAACGGGAGGAGGCCAGAACCCTGCCGGTCGAAGCCACTTCGCTGGCGTCGCACTGGATTCCGGCGAACAGCGCCGTCGATGCGACCAGCCAGGCACGCTGGAGCGAACACTGGTGGCACTGGGTGGGGCAATTTTCCGACCAGGCGCCGTACCTGGACGTGGACGGTAGTCGTTGCGCCCAGCATCAGGGGCAGGGACCGGTCTGGTTCCTGGCGGGCACCGACGGCAATTTCGATGCCGTGCGCGACTGCCGAATCCCGGCGGGCAAGCACCTGTTCGTGCCGCTGATCACCTGGGTGGTCACGCACGATCTGCCCAACGATGGAATGTCGTGCGCCGACAAGCAGGCCCGGGCCAAGCGGTTTGCCGATCACGTGGTTTCGGGGCTGGTCCTGCTCGACGGTCGTCCGGTCGGCGAACTGCAGCGCATGCGTGTCGCCGGCGGCGACTGCTTCGCCTCTCCCGACGGATTGTCCGGTGCGAGCGACGGCTATTGGCTGATGTTGAAGCCGCTACCGCCGGGCAAGCACCAGCTCGCCGTCGCCGCCACGTTCCGCGATGGCCCGCGCCAGACGATGCAGAACTTCCGCTACGAACTCGAAGTGGATGGCGAACCCGGCGACGTGGCGGGCGCTGTCCAGTAGTGGGCTCTGGCCGCTGCCCGGGCATGCCGGGCGGCGTCAAGCCTTCGCTTGTCGTTCGCCGCTTGCTACTCTCGCCGGCGAGCCGAGTCCTGTCTCCGCTTTTCTGTCCGGAACCGGGTGCGCGCCGTCGCGCCCGGTGACTCAAGACGGGTCGTGCCCGTCCGCGAATGGATTCGTTCCGACCCACACGCCCACAGGCGTACGCCCCAGGTAGAACCGGATGACGACCCAAGCCAGCGCGATTCCCGCCGAGAGCGCCGCCAAGCTTCCGCGCCAGATTCCCTACATCATTGGCAACGAAGGCTGCGAGCGTTTCAGCTTCTATGGGATGCGCAACATCCTGACCCCGTTCCTGGTCAGCACGTTGCTGCTCTACGCCCCCGAGGCCGAGCGCGCCGGCATCGCCAAGGAGGTTTTCCACAGCTTCGTCATCGGCGTGTATTTCTTTCCGCTGCTGGGCGGCTGGCTGTCGGACCGGTTCTTCGGCAAGTACAAGACGGTGCTGTGGTTCTCGCTGATCTACTGCGCCGGCCACGCCTGCCTGGCGTTCTTCGAGGACAACCGCAGCGGCTTCTATACGGGCCTGTTCCTGATCGCGCTGGGGTCGGGAGGCATCAAACCGCTGGTGGTGTCCTTCGTCGGCGACCAGTTCGACCAGACCAACAAACACCTGGCCAAGGTCGTCTTCGATGCCTTCTACTGGATCATCAACTTCGGCTCGTTCTTCGCCTCGCTGCTGATGCCGATCTTCCTGCGCAGCTACGGCCCGGCCGTGGCGTTCGGCATTCCCGGCATCCTGATGTTCATTGCCACCTTCATCTTCTGGCTGGGGCGCAAGCAGTACGTCAACGTGCCGCCGACCAAGACCGATCCGGATTCGTTCCTGCACGTGGCCCGTACCGCGCTGCTGGCGCACGCGCCGGGGCAGGGGCGTCCGGGGCTCATGGTCGCGGCCATCGGCGGCGTGCTTGCGATCGGCGCGCTGCTGCTGATTCCCAAGCTCGGCTTCGTGATCTGCGCGTGCATGGCGCTGGGCCTGGTCATCGCCTTCGGCGGTGTCGGCGCGTCGATGCAGTTGGACCGCGCCCGAGGCAAGCATCCGGATCAGGCGGTCGACGGCGTGCGCGCGGTGCTGCGCATCCTGATCGTGTTCGCGCTGACCACACCGTTCTGGTCGCTGTTCGACCAGAAAGCCTCGACCTGGATACTGCAGGGCAACGAGATGGTCATGCCGCACGAGTCGTGGTGGTGGCCGAGCTGGCTGGTCAAGGACGCCGCGCAGATGCAGGCGCTGAACCCCGCGCTGGTGATGCTGCTGATCCCGTTCAACAACCTGGTGCTGTATCCGGCGCTGCGCAAGTTCGGCTTCAACCCGACCGCGCTGCGTCGCATGGGGTTCGGCATCGCGTTCTCGGGTATGGCGTGGATCGTCGCAGGCATCATCCAGCTGTACATCGACGGCGGCGATCCGGTGTCGCTGGTCTGGCAGACCCTGCCGTACGCGCTGCTGACGTTCGGCGAGGTGCTGGTGTCGGCGACCGCGCTGGAGTTCGCCTACAGCCAGGCACCGCAGGCGATGAAGGGCGTGATCATGGCGTTCTGGTACCTGGCCAGCACCTTCGGCAGCCTGTGGGTGCTGCTGACCAATGCCGGTGTGCGCAACGACGCGGTGATTTCGCACATCGCCAGCACCGGGCTCAGCGAGAACGCGTTCCTGATGTTCTTCTTCGCCGGCTTCGCGTTCCTGGCAGCAGCGGCGTTCGCCCTGTATGCGCGGACTTATCCGATGCAGGACAACTACCGTGCCGCATGAACATCGCGCCGCCTGAGCGCCGCTTTACATTGCCTCGCCAACCCGACTGACTTCCGAGCCCTGCCTGGATGCTGACCTTCGCCCTCATCGCCGCGACCGTACTGGTGTCGTGGCTGGCCTTCGAGCGCCCGGCGCTTCTCAACCGGTTGATCCTGTGGCCGCCGGCGATCGATCGTAGCAAGCAGTACGACCGTCTGCTGACCCACGGCTTCATCCATGCCGACTGGTCGCACCTGCTGTTCAACATGATCACGCTGTACTTCTTCGGTCGCGTGATCGAACGGGAGATCAGCGCGCTGATCGGGCCGGTCGGGTTCGTGCTGTTTTATCTGTCGGCGATCGTCATTGCGATCCTGCCGACCTACCTGCGACATCGCCACGATCCGCATTACCGCAGCCTGGGGTCTTCGGGTGCGGTGTCGGCAGTGCTGTTCGCATTCATCCTGCTGCAACCGTGGTCGCTGATCTTTATCCCGATCCCGGTACCGGCGTTTCTTTATGCGATCGGCTACATGGCGTATTCGTTCTGGATGGACCGACGCGGCGGGGACAACATCAACCACAGCGCGCACCTGTCCGGCGCGATCTACGGCGTGTTGTTCATGTTGTTCATGGACCCCGGGGTCGGGGCGGACTTCGTGCAGCGTCTGCTGAACCCGAGATGGGGCTGAGGCGGTCCTCTCAGGACGTCAGGTGTGTACGCGTCCGGGGACGCTGCTCATCGCGTCCGTAGGTTTCCTCGAGACGGGCATAGACCACCGCATCGATCGCATTCAGTTCCGCACTGTCGGTATCGCCGTTGAGCGCCAACTCGAACAGCCGTGCGGTGAGTAGGCCATCGTCGCTATTGTCATCCGGCATGCATTGGATGATGCGCATGTCAGGTCCACATTTGTTGCCTGGGTATGGATATAGAACGTCTCCGTCGTCCTGATCAGGCCCCGGATCGGGGACGTCGCGGCGGGTGATGACGGGGGATGGACAAGACCCCGCCATGACGCTAGGCGCATGCTCACCCGTCGTGCAGGTCGAACGTGGTATCGCTACGCGCACGAACCTCGCTCACCTGTTGCTCACCTGATCGAAGGAGACGCCATGGCCACTCGTGCCCGCCGTGCCGGCAAGACCGCTGCGAAGAAAGCCACCAGAAAAGTCGCGACGAAAAAGATCGCCAAGAAAGCCACGAAGAAGGCTGCGAAGAAAGCCGTGAAGAGAGTCGCGGCCCGCAAGGTGGCTAAGAAAGTGGCCAAGAAGGCCGTGACCAGGAAAGTAGCCAGAAAAGCCGTAGCCAAAAAGGCTGCTACCAAGAAAGTAGCGGGCAGGAAGGTCGCCAAGCGAGTCGCCAAGAAGGCCGTAGCGAAGAAGGCCGTGGCGAAGAAGGCAGTGGCGAAGAAGGCAGTGGCGAAAAAGGCATTGGCGAAGAAGGCCGTGACCAGGAAGGCGGCGAAGAAAGTCGTGAAGAAAACGGCGGCGAAGAAGGTCGCCAAGGTCGCGGTGAAGAAGACGTCGGCCCGCAAGGTCGCGCCGAAGAAGGTCTCGCGCCGCAAGATCAGCCCGGAACAGGCGCTGGCCAACACGCTCCAGTTGCTGGAGGCCAAGCACGAGCACGATCGCCAGGCGCAGCCGTGGCAGCAGCTCGATCCGCATCACGGGCACGTGCCGGGACCGGGGTACCAGTCCGAGGGCGCGGCGGCAAAGGCCGAGGAACTGCACGCCGGCGAAAGCCGCATGCAGGCGATCCAGGGCAGCATCAGCAGCCAGGATCGGCACAGCCAGGGCAAGCGCGATAATCGATGAACCCGGTGACCAAGTCCCAGGCATGGCCAATCGCATGACCACGCACACCATCGAGCACGACCCTGAGGCCCACGAATTCAGCACCACCGTGGATGGCGTCCAGGCGCAGCTGGTCTATCACCTGGAAGGCCAGCGCATGGTCATCACCCACACCGGCGTGCCCGACGCCATTGGCGGGCGCGGCATCGCCGGCGAACTGGTGCGGGCCGCATTCGAGTACGCCCGGTCGCAGGGCTGGCACGTGCGACCGGCCTGCTCCTACGCGGCGGCCTGGGTGGAGCGGCACCCGGAATACAACCAGCTTCTGGGCTGACCGGGCGCGGCATCATCGTGGGCCGCACCCCGCCCGGGTATCATGCGCGCCCGTCTTGAATAGCGGCGCCCCCCGGCGCCGGCCCGCATGCGCCTCAACAAACACATCAGCGACACCGGATTCTGCTCGCGCCGCGAGGCCGACGGCCTGATCGGCGAGGGACGGGTCACCGTCAATGGCGCCCGTGCCCGGATCGGTGCCGAGATCGGCGAGGGCGACGAGGTCCTGGTCGATGGCAAGCCGCTGCGCGTGCGCAAGGTCGCGCCCGGAAAACGCCAGCACATCTACATCGCCCTCAACAAGCCGGTGGGCGTCACCTGCACGACCGAGTCCGGGGTGAAGGACAACATCGTCGACTTCGTCGGCCACGAGCGCCGCATCTTCCCGATCGGACGGCTCGACAAGGACTCCGAAGGCCTGATCCTGCTGACCAGCAACGGCGACATCGTCAACGAGATCCTGCGCGCGGAGAACAAGCTCGAGAAGGAATACCTGGTCGGGGTGAACCATCAGGTCACCGACGAATTCCTGCGCAACATGAGCCGTGGCGTACCGATCCACGGCCAGACCACGTTGCCGTGCAAGACAGGCCGGCTGGGCAAGTTCGGCTTCCGCATCGTGCTGGTGCAGGGACTCAACCGGCAGATACGCCTGATGGCTGCGCATTTCGGGTTCCGCGTGAAGCAGCTGGTGCGCGTGCGCATCGGCAACGTCAAGCTGGCGCATCTCAAGGTGGGGCAGTGGCGCAACCTGACCGACGCCGAGCTGCAGGGACTGCTGCCGCAGCGCACGCAATGGTGAGTTGACCGGGCAAGTCCGGCACTTCGATGTCAATTTCAGCATCACGTCACGTTCGTTATGATTCCGTTATCACTCCTTCGGAATGGAATCTGTCGTGGTCCTGTACGCCTCCCCCAATAGACTCGCCCGGTTCTCGCGCTGGGCGTTGCTGTCCATTGCCCTGCTGATCCTGTGCTCCTGCCGCCGTGAGGCGCCTGCGCCGCAGCCGGAGCCGTCCGCGACCACGACCGCGACTACCCCGAGCGCTCCGGTGACGGGGGAGCTGAAGGACGTCGTCGAAACTACGTCGAGCTACGTGATCGGCATCAGCTACCCGCCCTCGGCCAGCAAATACCCGGGCTTGGCCGCCGAGCTGAAGCGTTATGCCGAGGCCGCCCGCGCCGATCTGCTGGAGGCGGCGGCGGAGCGCAGGCCGGATGCGCCGGCACCCTACGATCTGTCGCTCAGCTTCACCCAGGTGCTGGACTCGCCGACACTGGTGGCGGTCGCTGCCGATGGCAGCAGCTACACCGGCGGCGCCCATGGCGCGCCACTGCTCGAACGCTTCGTCTGGCTGCCGCAACAGAACCGTCGCCTGCGTGCCAGCGATCTGGTGCCCGATGCGCAGGGCTGGTCGGCGATCTCGGGCTACGTGCGCGAGCAACTGCATACCGCGCTTTCGCAGCGCATCGACGCCGACGACCTCGATGCGACCCAGCGCGCCGAAGTGATCAAGAACGCCGGACGCATGATCGACGACGGCACCGAGGCCGACGCCGCGCATTTCGCCCAGTTCGAACCAGTGATGGGGCGGGACGGCAAGGTGGCGGCGCTGCGCTTCGTGTTCGCGCCCTACCAGGTCGGCCCGTATTCGGACGGGACCCAGACCGTGGATGTGCCGGCATCGGTGCTGCTGCCCTTCGTTGCCCCGGATTACCGCGCGCTGTTCTCCGGCGGCTGACGCCGCGTATACGTCGCCTCGTTACGATGAACGGGGCGCCGACGCCAACCGGCGCTCGCCGACGGTCTTCGCGCCGAGGTCGCCATGCCGGCATTGTCTTCCCGCAGCAAGGTCGAGGAACTGCTCGCCACCGCCGATATCCGGGTCGGTGGCGAGCGGCCGTGGGACGTGCAGGTGCACGAACCGCGCTTCTTCGCCCGCGTGCTGGCGCAGGGATCTCTCGGGCTGGGCGAGTCGTACATGGACGGATGGTGGGACGCGCCTTCGCTGGACGGATTCCTGTTCCAACTGCTGCACGCGCGCGTGGATGAGCGTGTGCACAGCCTCGGCGACGTACTCGCCGGCGTGAAAGCCCGGGTGGTCAACATGCAGTCGATGCGGCGCGCCTTCACCGTGGGGCGCCGGCACTATGACCTGGGCAATGACCTCTACTCGGCGATGCTGGGCCAGCGGCTGGTCTACAGTTGTGCGTACTGGCGCGATGCGACCGGCATGCCGCTGGACGATCTGGACGCCGCCCAGGAAGCCAAGCTCGACCTGGTCTGCCGCAAGCTGGACCTGGGGCCGGGGCTGCGCGTACTGGATATCGGATGCGGCTGGGGCGAGGCGTTGAAGTTCGCTGCCGAGCGCTACGGTGTGAGCGGGGTGGGCGTGACGGTGTCAAAGGAGCAGGCCGAATACGCACGCAGGCTGTGCGAAGGCTTGCCCGTCGAGATCCGCCTGCAGGATTACCGGGAAGTGGACGAGCGCTTCGACCGCGCCTTCTCGATCGGCATGTTCGAGCACGTCGGCGTGCGCAACTACGACACGTACTTCGAGACCGCCCGCCGTTGCCTGGATCCGCGCAATGGACTGCTGGTGCTGCACACCATCGGCGGCAACCACTCCGTGCGCCATACCGACCGCTGGATCGCCAAGTACATCTTCCCCAACTCGATGCTGCCTTCCGCCGAGCAGATCACGCAAAGCGTGGAGGGGCGTTTCGTCATCGAGGACTGGCACAACTTCGGCACCGACTACGACCGCACCCTGCAGGCCTGGCGCGATAACCTCGATGCGGCCTGGGCCAGCCTGCCGCCTCAATACGACCAGCGCTTCCGCCGGATGTGGCGGTTCTATCTGTGTGCGTCGATGGCCACGTTCCGCAGCCGCCGCGCGCAGTTGTGGCAGGTGGTGCTATCGCCGGAAGGCGTGCCGGGCGGATACGTCGCACCGCGCTGACAGAGTCCCGCAGGTCGGGTGCCCGGGACCCACAACATCGACGCCCCGCGCGCAAGCTGCACTGCACATCGCATCGCCGCCGCCGATGGCTCACTATGGGCGCCATTTCGTCCGCTCTACGCGGGGCGATCCACCTTGGGGGGTTTATGCAGACATGGTTCCGGCGCAAGGACATCAATCAGGTCACGGTGCATGAGGAAGGGCGGCGGCTGGTCCCGACCCTGAGCTGGCCGCACCTGATCGCGCTGGGCATCGGCGCCATCGTCGGCACCGGCATCTACACGCTGATCGGCGTCGGCGCCAACCTGGCCGGCCCGGCGGTTCTCCTGTCGTTCCTGGTCGCCGGCGTCGTCTGCGCCTGCGCCGCGCTGGCCTACGCCGAGATGGCCACGATGATGCCGGCCGCCGGCAGCGCCTACACCTACAGCTACATCGTGCTGGGCGAGTCGATCGCCTGGATCGTGGGGTGGAGCCTGATCCTGGAGTACTCGCTGGTCGTCAGCGCGGTGGCGGTGGGCTGGTCCGGCTCGGTGATGGAGTTCCTCAACGGGTTGGGCATACACATACCGCAGGCGCTGGCGGCCGGACCGCATGCCGGCGGCATCGTCAACCTGCCGGCAGTGCTGATCGTCTTCCTGGTGGCCGGCATGCTGATCGCGGGCACCAAGGAGAGCGCCACGCTCAATGCGGTGCTGGTGATCGTGAAGGTGCTGGCGCTGGGCGTGTTCGTCGCCATCGCCATGCCGCACTTCGATACCGGCCACATGCAGCCGTTCATGCCGTTCGGCTTCGCCAAGGAGATGGGCGCGGATGGCGTCGAGCGCGGCGTCATGGCGGCCGCGGCGATCATCTTCTTCGCCTTCTACGGCTTCGATGCGATCTCCACGGCGGCGGAAGAAACCAAGAACCCGGGCCGCGACCTGTCCATCGGCATCATCGGTTCGATGGTCGGCTGCACCCTGATCTACATCATCGTCGCGCTGGCGGCCGTGGGCGCGATGAGCTACACGGCGTTCGCGCAGAGCCCGGCACCGCTGGCGCTGATCATGCGCGAGCTGGGCCAGGGTACGGCGTCGAAGATCGTGGCCGGTGCCGCGGTGGTCGCATTGCCGACCGTATTGCTGGCATTCCTGTACGGCCAGAGCCGCATCTTCTTCGTCATGTCGCGCGACGGCCTGCTGCCGCGCGCGCTGTCGAAGGTCAGCCCGCGCACCGGCACACCGGTAGCCATCACCGCCTTCACCGCCGTGCTGGTCGCGGCGCTGGCCGGCGTGGCGCGCCTGGACGAAATCGCCGCGCTGGCCAACGCCGGCACGCTGGCGGCCTTCGTCGCGGTCGCGGCGTGCCTGCTGGTCCTGCGCAAGCGCGAGCCCCTGCGTCCGCGCGTGTTCCGCACGCCGCTGGCGTGGGTGGTGGGGCCGGTGGCGATCCTGGGCTGCATGTACTTGTTCTGGAGCCTGCCGCATAAGACGCAGCTGTGGTTCCTGGTGTGGAATGCGGTCGGCCTGGTGGCCTACATGGTGTGGGGCCGACGCGGCAGTCTGCTGGCGCGCGGCCAGGAAGCCTGATCGATCCGGATACTTGCGGCGGACACAGCGTGTGTGTCCGCCGTTTTGTCAGGCGTTGGTCACCGCGGCCGACAGCGTGGGTCCGGCATCGGCCTCCAGCTTGAGCGAGGCCAGATCGTCGGCGCGGGTACGGCCGCGGTTGAGGATCGCGATCGGTACACCGGCTTCGGCGGCTTGCCGCACGAAGCGATAGCCCGAATAGACCATCAGCGACGAGCCGACCACCAGCACCGCGTCGGACGCGACCAGGGCGGCCTGGGCCTGGTGATAGCGGGTTCGCGGAACGTTCTCGCCATAGAACACCACGTCGGGCTTGAGCATGCCGCCGCAGTGGTCACAGGCCGGCACGCGAAAGCGTGAAAAGTTGTGGCCGTCGAGGTCGGCGTCGCCGTCAGGCGCGGTCGCGGCCTCGAGCCCGGCCCAGTCGGGATTCATCACTGCCAGCCGTTCCTGCACCGCGGCGCGCGGCTGCTGCGCGCCGCAGCCCAGGCACACCACGGCATCGATGCGGCCATGCAGGTCGATCACTTCGCGACTGCCGGCGCGTTGGTGCAGTCCATCCACGTTCTGCGTGATCAGGCTGGAGATGCGGCCGTCGTCCTCGTATCGCGCCAATGCCCGATGCACGTCGTTGGGATGCGCCTGGGCCATGCGCGGCCAGCCGATGAAGCTGCGGGCCCAGTAGCGGGCATTGATCTGCGCATCGCCGGTGAATGCCTGGTAGGTGACCGGCGGCGTGCGTTTCCACTGGCCGTCGGTGTCGCGGTAGTCGGGAATGCCCGAGGCGGTGCTGCACCCGGCGCCGGTCAACACGAATACGCGCTTGAGCGGCTGTAGCCATTGCTTCAACTGCAATGCGGCGTCCTCCGGACCATTGCTGGATAGGGTGGTCGCCGGGTTGGAAAGCAGGTTCATGGCGCCCATGTTCTCATTCCGCGCCGTCGCTGCCGTGTCGGGCCGTTCAGGCAGCGCCGGGCCTTGTCTCACAGGTTGAGACGCCACCAAGGCAGCATCCGATCCCATGCCCCTGGACGCCTTCCATCCCGCCGTCGCCGCCTGGTTCGCAGGCGCGTTTCCCGCGCCGACGCAGGCGCAGGTGCGGGCGTGGCCGGCCATCCGCAGCGGCCGCAACACGCTGGTGGCCGCACCGACCGGTTCGGGCAAGACGCTGACCGCGTTCATGACCGCAATCGACGGACTGGTGCGGCAAGGATTGGAAGGGGGCGGGCAGGGACTGTTCGGCTACGAGCCGCCGGAGTCGGGTCTGCCGGACGAAACCGTGGTGGTCTATATCTCGCCGCTGAAGGCGCTGTCCAACGACATCCGCATCAACCTGGAAGCGCCGCTGGCGGGCATCCGCGCCGAACTCGAACGCCTGGGCCTGCCCGACGTCGAGATCCGCACCGCGGTGCGTACCGGCGACACGCCGCAGGCCGAGCGTGCGCAGGCGCGACGCAAGCCGCCGCACATCCTGGTGACCACGCCCGAGTCGCTGTACGTGCTGCTCGGATCCGAATCCGGCCGCGCGATGTTGTCGACGGTGCGCGAGGTGATCGTCGACGAAATTCACGCGGTCGCCGCCAGCAAGCGCGGCAGCCACCTGGCGCTGTCGCTGGAACGCCTGGAGGCGCTCTGCGGTCGGCGCCTCACCCGCATCGGCCTGTCGGCGACGCAGAAGCCGATCGAGGAAGTGGCCCGCTACCTGGTCGGCGCCGCCGCCGTGGCGGCCGATGGCACGCCCGACTGCGAGATCGTGGACATCGGTTACACGCGCCAGCGCGACCTCGCCCTGGAACTGCCGCCGACGCCGCTGAGTGCGGTGATGTCCAACGATCAGTGGGAGCAGGTCTACGCGCGCGTGGCCGAACTGGTCAAACAGCACCGCACCACGCTGGTGTTCGTCAACACGCGGCGCATGGCCGAACGCACGGCCAAGAACCTGGGCGACCTGCTCGGCAAGGAACACGTCGCCGCGCACCACGGCAGCATGGCCAAGGAGTTGCGCCTGGATGCGGAGCAACGCCTCAAGCGCGGCGAACTGAGCGTGCTGGTGGCGACCGCATCGCTGGAGCTGGGCATCGACATCGGCGATGTTGACCTGGTCTGCCAACTCGGCTCGCCGCGCTCGATCGCCGCTTTCCTGCAACGTGTCGGCCGCTCCGGACACCAGGTCGGCGGTGTGCCCAAGGGGCGGCTGTTTCCGCAGACGCGCGACGAGCTGGTCGAGTGCGCGGCGCTGCTCGACAGCGTGCGTCGCGGCGAACTGGACGCGCTGGTGATGCCGGTCGCGCCGCTGGACGTGCTGGCGCAGCAGATCGTCGCCGAAGTGTCGTGTCGCGAATGGGAAGAGGGCGCGCTCTACGACTGGGTGCGTCGGGCCTGGCCGTATGCGCGGATGGAGCGCAAGGATTTCGACGCCGTGGTGCGGATGCTCGCAGACGGCTTCACCACGCGGCGCGGCATCCGCGCCGGCTACCTGCATCGCGATGCGGTCAACCGCAAGTTGCGCGGTCGCCAGGGCGGCCGCATGACCGCGCTGATGTCGGGCGGCACGATCCCGGACATGGCCGACTACACGGTGATCCTGGAGCCGCAGGCCCACAACATCGGCACGGTCAACGAGGATTTCGCCATCGAGAGCATGGCCGGCGACATCTTCCAGTTGGGCAATACCAGCTATCGCATCCTGCGCGTGGAACCGGGCAAGGTGCGCGTGGAGGACGCCGAAGGGGCGCCACCGAGCATTCCGTTCTGGCTCGGCGAAGCGCCGGGGCGTACGGATGAGTTGTCGTTCGCGGTGTCGCGCTTGCGGGTGGATGTGGCAGAGCGCCTTGGCTCAACGGTGGGAGAGGGGAGCGCTGGGCACCCATTCCAGTGGCTCACCGACGAGCTGAACCTGCCGACCGCGGCCGCCGAACAGATCATCGACTACCTCGCTCGAACCCTGTCCGCGCTGGGCGAAATGCCGAGCCAGGACACCATCGTGCTGGAGCGCTTCTTCGACGATTCCGGCGGCACGCAACTGGTCATCCACACGCCCTACGGCAGCCGGGTCAATCGCGCCTGGGGCCTGGCGCTGCGCAAGCGCTTCTGCCGCAAGTTCAACTTCGAGCTGCAGGCCGCGGCGACCGAGGACGCCATCGTGCTGTCGCTGTCGACCAGCCACAGCTTCCCGCTGGACGAGGTGTCGCGCTACCTGCATTCCAGCTCCGCCTGCGACGTGCTGATCCAGGCCTTGCTGGACGCGCCGCTGTTTGGCGTGCGCTGGCGCTGGAACGCGACCACGGCGTTGGCGCTGCCGCGCTTCGTCGGCGGCAAGAAGGTGCCGCCGCAACTTCAGCGGATGAAATCCGAGGACCTGCTGGCGACCGTGTTTCCCGATCAGGTGGCGTGCGCCGAGAACCTGGTGGGCGAGCGCGAAGTGCCCGATCACCCGCTGGTGGCGCAGACGTTGCAGGACTGCCTGCACGAGGCGATGGACGTCGATGGCTGGCTGCAACTGCTGCGCGGACTGGAGTCGGGCGAGGTGAAGATCGTGGCCCGCGACCTGATGGCGCCGTCGCCGTTCGCCGCCGAGGCGCTCAACGCGCGTCCGTATTCGTTCCTCGATGACGCACCGCTGGAGGAGCGACGCACCCAGGCTGTGCAGACGCGCCGCTATGCCGACCCGCAAAGCCCGGACGACCTGGGACGCCTCGACAGCGACGCAATCGAGGCCGTGCGCGAGGAAGCCTGGCCGCAGGTGCGCAATGCCGACGAGATGCACGAGGCGCTGATGGGGCTGGGCATCGTCACCGCGCGCGAAGTCCGCGAGAACGGCTGGGCGGATTGGCTGCAAAGGCTGGTGAAGACACATCGGACCACGCGCCTGGAACCGCCGGTGGCGGGTAGCGTGGTCGCGCTCGGAAGTACCGACGGACACGGTCTTTGGGTGGCCGCCGAGCGCCTGCCGCAATTGCGGGCGGTGTTCCCCGAAGCGCCGCTGAAACCGGCGATCGAGGCGCCCGCCGAGTACGCACAACAGCCATGGAGCCGTGAGGACGCGCTCGTGGAGGTGCTGCGCTCGCGCCTGACCGGACTGGGGCCGGTGCCGGCGCGCGTGTTGGCCAGCGACCTGTCGTTGCCGCGTGGCGACATCGACATGGCGCTGCTGCAACTGCAGGGCGAGGGCTACGCCATGCAGGGCCGGTTCTCGCCGGGCGTGGCGGAGGACGAGTGGTGCGAGCGGCACCTGCTGGCGCGCATCCACCGCTACACGCTCAAGCGCCTGCGCCGCGAGATCGAGCCGGTCGAGCCACGCGATTTCATGCGCTTCCTGTTCGACTGGCAGCGCGTCAGTCCGGCCACGCGCGTCAGCGGCCCGGAGGCATTGGAAAGCGTGCTGGCGCAACTCGAAGGCTTCGAGGCGCCGGCCGCTGCATGGGAGACCGAACTGTTGCCGGCGCGCATGGTCGATTACTCGATCACTTGGCTTGACGACCTGTGCACGGCGGGCCGCACGTTGTGGACGCGCCTTCGCGCCAATAGCAACGAAGGCAGTGGACGCAGCGCGACTTCGGTGCGCGCCACGCCGGTCGTGCTGCTGCCTCGACGCAACGCGCCGATGTGGACGAAGCTGGCGCCGCCAACGGCGGCCGATGAGACGCTCTCCTCGCGGGCGCAACGCGCGGTCGATTACCTCGGCGAGCATGGCGCGTCATTCTTCGACGAGTTGGTGACGGGCGCGCATCTTTTGCGCACCGAGCTTGAAGATGCTCTGGCCGAGTTGGTCGCGCACGGCCGCGTCCACTGCGACAGTTATGCCGGCCTGCGCGCGCTGCTGGTGCCGGCAGCGAAGCGGCCAAGCGCGCAGCCGCATCGGCGTCGACGCGTCGCAATGTTCGGCATCGAAGATGCAGGGCGGTGGGCATTGATCCGACGTCCTGCGCAGGCGACGTCCACGCCGGCATCGCCGGCGCCGGCCAAACCCGACCCGGATGTGATCGAGCACATCGCCCGCGTACTGCTGCGCCGCTACGGCGTCGTGTGCTGGCGCCTGCTCGAACGTGAAGCAGGCTGGCTGCCGCCGTGGCGTGAACTGTTGCGTGTCTACCATCGCCTGGAAGCGCGCGGCGAGATCCGCGGCGGACGTTTCATTGCCAGCCTGTCGGGCGAGCAGTTCGCATTACCCGAAGCGATCGGACTGCTGCGGCAGGTGCGCCAGCGCGAGCATGACGGTGCCTGGATCTGCCTGTCCGCCACCGATCCGCTCAATCTGGTCGGTACCGTGCTGCCGGGCGACAAGGTCGCAAGGCTGAGTGGCGCGCGAGTGCTTTATCGCGACGGCCTGCCGATGGCGACGCTGGTGGCAGGCCAGGTTGAGCTGCTGTGCCAGCTGGATGCGGACGAGGAACGTACTGCCAGGCGGTTGCTTCTGCGCGAGCCAGAATCGGTGATGTGGACCGAATTGGCCGCAGCCGAGGTGCCGGCGCCGCGACAGGTTCACTGACGTTCCGCTGTCTCCATCGCGTTTGACTCATCACGCGCCGCGATGGCCGGAATGTGAAGCGCGTCCAATACTGACTCGCAGCCGTCAACGTCCCGCAACCTGCTCCGGCCACGCTTACGCTTGCGGGCTGCACGGGGGAGTCGGTCCCACCGACTTCCGCGAGGTTCACAACATTACGTTGCCTTGTCTTAAGCTGGCCCGCATATCCGGCGCCGTTGCGCTGATCGCCACGGCCTTCACCGCCTTCGCCCAGGCTTCTCATGCGATGACCGAACCGAATCAGCGCGACCGTCAGGGACTGATCGTCATCGCCCACCGCGGTGCCAGCGGCTATCGCCCTGAGCACACGCTGGAGGCCTACCGCCTGGCGATCCGCCAGGGCGCCGACTTCATCGAGCCGGACCTGGTAGCCACCCGCGACGGCGTATTGATCGCCCGCCACGAGAACGAGATCTCCGGCACGACCGACGTCGCCGCGCATCCCGAGTTCGCCGGCCGCCGGACCACCAAGGTCGTCGATGGCGTGGCGATGACCGGATGGTTCGCCGAGGACTTCACGCTCGCCGAGATCCGGACGCTGCGCGCGAAGGAGCGCATCCCGGCGATACGCCCCGACAACACGCGCTTCGACGGCCTCTACACGATCCCGACCTTCGCCGAGGTCGTGCAACTGGCCAAGCATGAGAGCCGCGGCGGGCGCCGCATCGGTGTCTATCCGGAAACCAAGCATCCGACGTACTTCGCCATGGAAGGGCGCAGGCTCGACGGCACGCCGATCGGTGTTTCGCTGGGCGCGAAGCTTGTAGAGACGCTGGTCGCCGAAGGCTTCACCGATCCGGATCGCGTCTACATCCAGAGCTTCGAGGTCGCCAACCTGATCGAGTTGCACAAGAACGTCATGCCGCAGGCGGGCGTGCGCCTGCCGCTGGTGCAGCTGTACGACGACTTCCACGATGCGCGGCCTTACGACGTCGTCTACAACGCCACACACGGCGCCGACATGAGCGCGCTGTACGGTGGGTTGGCCGATCGCGTCGAAGGTGGCCTCACCGCGAACACACGCTACGGCGCCTTCGCCACCGAGGCCGTGCTCGGCTGGATGAAGGCCCATTACGCCAGCGGCGTGGGTCCGTGGAAGGGCAACCTGCTGCCGCGCAGGCCGCTATCGCCCAAGGTCGATGCCAACGGCGACGGAAAGGCCGAGCTGGCGGGGCACGGCACCGGGCTGGTGCATCCGATGCTGGGCTGGGCGCTCAAAGCCGGCTTGCAGGTCCATCCCTATACGTTGCGCGCGGAGGAGACCTATCTTGCGCGCACGCCCGACGGCATCACCCAGTCTGTCATCGCCGAAGCGGTGCAGTTGTACAGTCTGGGCGTGCAGGGCTTTTTCATCGACCAGCCAGACCAGGGCGTGGCAGCGCGCGAGATGTTCCTTGACCTGAGCCGTCCGCTGAATTCAGGCAAGTAGCGCGGCGGTCATTGCGAGTCGCGGGAAGTGACGGGGTTACCGGGCTCATTGCCGGGCAGCAGCAAGCGCAATCCCACGCCCGGCTCCGTCGCGATCCAGCGGGGGGCCGAGGCGTCATCGCCCAGTTTCTGCCGCAGCTTGCCGACCAGGATGCGCAGGTAGTGTGTGTCTTCCTGGTGCGTGGGCCCCCATACTTCGCGCAACAGTTGCGGCTGGGTGACCACGCGGCCGGCGTGCTGGACCAGCAACGCGAGCAGCGCGTATTCCTTGCGCGACAGCACGACGGGCTCGCCGTCGATGCTGACTTCACGGCGAGAAAGGTCCACCCGCAGGTGGTCGTCTTCGAATACCGGCAGCGCATCGTCCACCGCCACCTGGGAGCGAAGCAGTGCGCGAATACGCGCCATCAGTTCCTGCACGCCAAATGGCTTGGTGACGTAGTCGTTGGCCCCTGCGTCGAGCGCGGCCACTTTTTCCGATTCGCCGGAACGAACGGTCAGCACGATGACCGGCACCCGCGACCACTGCCGGATGTCCGACAGCACGTCCAGGCCGTCGCGGTCGGGCAATCCCATGTCGAGGATGACCACATCGGCGCCGTGCAGGGCCAGCGCATCCAGTCCCTTCTGCCCGTTCTCCGCCAGGTCGACCGCATAGCCCTGCGAACGCAGGCTGATCTCCAGGAACCGGCGGATCTGGGGTTCGTCGTCGATGACCAGCACACGCGCAGGTGGCGTGCCCGGCGAGGGTTTCCCTGTGCCGCTCATGGCCGGGTACCGGGAGGCGGTTCGTTGAGCGGCAACGTGATGCGAATGATCGTGCCGCGGCCGTCCGGCCCGGGCAGCGCTTCGACTTCGCCACCGTGGGCGCCGATCATGCCGCGGCATATGGCCAGTCCGAGGCCGGTGCCGTGACGCGGACGGCCGCCGTTGCCGCCATCTCCGCGGCTCACGCTGTAGAACATCTCGAAAATGCGGCGGCGCTCGTCGTCGGGGATTCCGGGGCCGAGGTCGCGCACATCGATGCGCAACCCGCCGTCGTCGAGCCTGGCGTCTATGGCGATGGCTTCCTCCGGGGGCGAGAACCGCGCCGCGTTCTCGATCACATTGAACAACGCTTGTTCCACCAGGGCCGGATGCACCCAGATCGGTCCCAGTGCCGGATCCACGTGGATGGCGAATCGCGGAGCCGCCTGATAGCGGCGCAGGCGGCCGACCGCGGAGCCGATCAGTTCGTCGACGCCGATCCAGTCGCGCTGCAGGGTCAGGCCACCGTGGCCGAGACGGGTCATGTCGAGCAGGTTCTGGATGTAGCGGTCCAGGCGCTCGCCTTCGCTGCGCACGGTGTCGAGCAACGCATGGCGATCGTCTTCGTTCATGGCGTGGCCATAGCTGTCCAGGCTGCCCGCCGCTCCGATGATCGCGGCCAGCGGCGTGCGCAGATCATGGGATACCGAGGAGAGCAGGGCGCTGCGCAGTCGCTCGGTTTCGTTGGCGACGCGCTCTGATTGGAGTTCGGCCACCAGTCGGACGCGCAGCAGGGCCTGGGCGATATCGTCGGCCATCGATCGCGCCTGCTGACGCTGGCGTTCGTCCAGCTTGAGTGCATGCGGCGGCATCTTCAGGCCGATCACGCCCAGCGTGCCGCGCGGCGCCTGCAACGGCAGGAACCACCAGCCATGTTCCTCGGCCGTTTCGGCGTGGCGTGCATGGGGCGGCCCCTGGACCTGGCGCAGGACGGGCGGCGCTGGCGGCGCCACGCCGGCGACATGCAGGTCGCGCTCGCCCAGGCGGCCCTCACTTAGTTGGATCCAGACATGAGCATCGAAGCGCTTGCTCAGCACCGCATTCGCCGCCGCCACGACATCGTCCTCGTTCGCAGCGACAGCCAGGCGCTGTCCCAGTTCCTGTCGCGTCAGGACGTCGCGGTTGGTCGTGCGCAGCGCCTGGACCTGCATGGCCAGTCGTGAGGCGAGTCGCCCGGCCAGAAGGGCGGCCGCCAGGAACAGCGCGACGGTCGCCACGCCGTGATGCGCGCTGATGTACAGCGTGTAACGGGGTTCGATGAAGAAGAAGTTGTAGGCGAGAAAGCACAGCAGCGCGGTCAGCACCGCCGGGCCGGTGCGGGTGCGCGACGCCACGATCAGGACCGCGAGCATGAACACCAGCGACAGGTCGTCCAGCCCGACCCAGCGCTGTGCGGCCGCCGCCACGCCAACGGCCAGCAAGGCGCCGATCACGGCGAGCACGTAGCCGGCGGCCGGATTGGTGGCCTGTGAGTCGTCGGTCATGAGAGGAGGGTGCGTGCGGCAGCCATCATTGTGCCGTGAGGGCGTGTCCAGTGTGTCGCGCCTTGCCGCTGCGCGCACGCCTGCCGCGAACAATTTACGGGAAATTTACGCGCAGGGGCTGAGCCGCGTCTTCTGCGTTTATGGGCTGCGGATGAACACTGCGCCTGTCGGGGCTGGCAAGCGTCAGGCCTCGGCGTTTGCTCCCCTTCGCCACGGCCCACGTACCCATGAGCAGCACCATTGCAAGTTCCACATCTCTGCCAGATGGCCAGCGCAGCGCCGGGTTCGGCGCCTTGATGCTCGGCGCCATCGGCGTCGTCTTCGGCGATATCGGCACGAGCCCGCTGTACACCATCAAGGAGGCGTTCTCGCCGCACTACGGCCTGACGCCCGATCACGCCACGGTGCTGGGCATCCTGTCGCTGGTCTTCTGGGCGCTGATGGTCGTCATCACCATCAAGTATGTCGCCGTCATCATGCGGGCCGACAATCACGGCGAGGGCGGGGTCATGGCGCTGACCGCGCTCGCGCAGCGTACGCTTCCGGCCGGTTCCCGCGCCTGCTACGTCGTGGGCATCCTCGGTGTATTCGGCGCCGCGCTTTTTTTTGGCGACGGCGTGCTGACGCCGGCGATCTCGGTGTTGTCCGCGGTGGAAGGACTGGAAGTCGCCACACCCACGCTGCGTGAGTGGGTCCTGCCGATCACCATCGGCGTGCTGTTCGTGCTGTTCGCTACGCAGCGCTTTGGCTCCGATACGGTCGGCAAGGCATTCGGGCCGGTCATCGTCTTCTGGTTTCTCGCCTTGGCGGCCATTGGCGTGCACAACATCGCCGGCAATCCGGAAGTGCTGGGCGCGCTCAACCCCTGGTGGGGAGCGAAGTTCTTCATCTCGCACGGATGGCACGGCATCTTCATCCTCGGCGCCGTGGTGCTGGCGGTGACCGGCGGCGAGGCGTTGTATGCGGACATGGGGCACTTCGGCCGGCGGCCCATCCAGTACGCGTGGAATTTCCTCGTGCTGCCCGCGCTGACGCTCAATTACCTGGGTCAGGGCGCGCTGCTGCTGGCCAATCCGCAGGCCGTCGATAATCCCTTCTACCTGGGGGTTCCGGAGTGGGCGTTGTATCCGATGGTCGGCCTGGCGACCGCGGCCACCGTCATCGCCTCCCAGGCCGTGATCAGCGGCGCCTATTCGGCCACGCGCCAGGCCATCCAGCTGGGCTACCTGCCGCGCATGGGAATCCGGCACACCTCGCACGAAACCATCGGGCAGATCTACGTGCCCTCGATCAACTGGTTGCTGATGGTCGCCGTCATCGCCACGGTCCTGGCTTTCCGCAGCTCCACCGCGCTGGCGACCGCCTACGGTGTATCGGTGACCGGGACGATGCTGATCACCAGCATCATGCTGGTGGTGGCGATGCGTTCGCGCGCCACGCTCCCCGGCTACGTCTTCTGGCCGTTGGCGGCGCTGTTCGTGCTGGTGGACGTGGCGTTCCTGTTCGCCAATCTGGTCAAGTTCCTGGACGGAGCGTGGTTCCCGATCGCACTTGGCGTGGTGGTGTTCGCGCTGCTTCGCACATGGAGCCGAGGACGTGCGCTGCTCCAGCACGAGATCCGCAAGGACGGCATCCGACTGGATGCCTTCCTGCCGGGCCTGATGCTGGCGCCGCCGGCACGCGTGCCCGGCACGGCGGTCTTCCTGACCGCGCAGCAGGACATCGTGCCCAAGGCGCTTCTGCACAACCTCAAGCACAACAAGGTGCTGCATGAACGCAACGTGCTGCTGACGGTCGAAACCCAGACGGTTCCGTTCGTGGCCGCCGATTCCCGGCTGTCGCTGGAAACGATCGGGGACGATTTCTACAAGGCGATCGTGCGATACGGGTTCATGGAATCGCCGGATGTTCCACTCGCGCTGATGCGATCGGTGGACTGCAGCACGCTGTGCTTCGATCCGATGGAAACGACGTATTTCGCAAGCCGCGAGACCATCATCGCGCACCGTCGCCGCGGCATGCCGATCTGGCGCGACAAGCTGTTCAGCCTGATGCATCGCAATGCCGCGCCGGCGACGGATTTCTTCAGGATCCCGACATCACGCCTGGTCGAGCTGGGCGCGCCGGTCGAGATCTGATCGCAATCGGCCGGCACAAAAAAAGCCGCCCGGATTGCTCCGGGCGGCTCGATGCATCAAACCGATGCGGTTGCTTACTTCTTCGCAGCCTTGTCGGTCGCCGCAGCGCCCTTGCCGCCGGTCAGGCCACGCTTCTCCAGCAGCGGCTCGATCTTCGGATCGTGGCCGGCGAAGTTGCGGAACAGCTGCAGCGCGTCCTCGCTGCCGCCCTGCGACAGCAGCGTCTGGCGGAAGTGGTCGCCGTTGGCGCGGCTCAGGCCGCCGTTCTGCTTGAACCACTGCACGCTGTTGGCGTCCAGCACTTCAGACCAGATGTAGGCGTAGTAGCCCGCGGCGTAACCACCCATGATGTGGCTGAAGTACGTGGTGCGGTAACGCGGCGGCACGGCGTAGAAGTTGACGCCGTCCTTCTTCAGCGCATCGGCCTCGAAACCGATCACGCCATTGGCGGCCGGCAGCTGGTCCGCGGTGGCCTGGTGCCAGTTCTGGTCGAGCATCGCCGCACCGAGGTATTCGGTGGTGGCGAAGCCCTGGTTGAACTTGGACGTGGCCAGCACCTTGTCGAGCAGTTCCTTCGGCATAGCCGCGCCGGTCTGGTAGTGCTTGGCATAGTTGGACAGGATCGACGGCCAGTCGGCCCACATCTCGTTGACCTGCGACGGGTACTCGACGAAGTCGCGCGGAACGCTGGTGCCGCTGAAGTACGGGTACTTCACGTTCGAGAACATGCCGTGCAGGGCGTGACCGAACTCGTGGAACGCCGTGGTCACTTCATCCCAGGTCATCAGGGTCGGCTTGCCTTCCGACGGCTTGGGGATGTTGAGGTGGTTGGCGACGACGGGCTTGAAGCCGGTCAGGTCCGACTGGTCGACGTAGGAGTTCATCCATGCGCCGCCGCGCTTGGAGGAGCGCGCATACGGGTCGAAGATGAAGATCGCCAGCTGCGAGCCGTCCTCGTTGAACACGTCGTACACCCAGGTGTCGGCGTGGTACTTGGGCAGGTCGGTGCGCTGCTTGAACTTCAGGCCGTAGAGCTGGCCGGCGGCGTAGAACACGCCGTTCTCCAGCACGTTCTTCATCTCGAAGTACGGCTTGAGCTGCGACTCGTCGAAGCTGTACTTCGCCTGGCGCACTTTCTCGGTGTAGAAGGCCCAGTCCCACGGCTCGAGCTTGAAGGTCGGCTGGCCCTTGGCCTTCTGCTCCTTGTCGATCATCGCCTGCAGGTCGGCGGCCTCGAGCTCGGCGTTGGCGACCGCGGCCGGGGCGAGCTGGCCGAGCATCTTGTTGACGGCATCCGGAGTCTTGGCGGTCTCGTCCTCGAGCACGTAGGCCGCGTAGTTCGGGTAGCCCATCATCTTCGCGCGCTCGGCGCGCAGCTTGGTGACCTGGGAGACGATGGCGGTGTTGTCGAACTCGCCACCGTGGCTGCCGCGCGCGACCGAGGCCTTGTGCAGGCGCTCACGCAGGGCGCGGTTGGTCAGCTGCGCTTCCGGCGGCTGGCCGGTGGTGTTGAGCAGGGCGATGACGTACTTGCCTTCCAGCTTGCGCGCCTTGGCGGCTTCGGCAGCGGAGGCGATCTGCTCGTCGGACAGGCCGTCGAGTTCTTCCTTGGTATCGACGGTGATCGCCGCAGCGTTCACTTCCGCCAGCACGTTCTGGCTGAACTTCGTGCCCAGCGCGGCCAGTTCGGAGTTGATCTGCCTCAGGCGGGCCTTGTCGGCGTCCGACAGGTTGGCGCCGGAGCGGACGAAGTCGGTGTAGTAGCGCTCGACCAGGCGCACGCCCTGGGCGTCCAGGCCCAGCGAGGTGCGGGTGTCGTACAACGTCTTGACGCGGGCGAACAGCTTGGCGTTGAGGTTGATCGCGTCACGATGCGCGGAGAACTTGGGCGCATAGTCGCCCTGCAGCTTCTCGCGGACCGGGTTGGTGTCGGTGCCGACGAGGTTGAAGAAGACGGTCAGGGCACGGGTCAGCGTGCGGCCCGACTTCTCCATCGCGATGATGGTGTTGTCGAAGGTCGGCTTCGCCGGATTGTTGGCGATCGCGTCGATTTCCTTCAGTTGCTCGGCCATGCCGGCGTCGAAGGCGGGAGCGAAGTCGGCGTCCTTGATCCTGTCGAACTGCGGGTAATGCAGCGACAGCGGGCTGTCGGCGAAGAACGGGTTCGCGCTGTTGATGGCTTGCGCACTCACGGTTGTGTCTGCCTTGGGCGATTTGGCATAGGTGGGGGCGGTCGCGGCAATTGCCACGGCCAGCGCCAGCGCGAGAGGGTGCTTCATGGGACGGTGAGCCTCGTCAAAGGGAGCCCGAAGCCTACCCGAAGGGGGCCTGCCGGACCCCTGACGAAAGGCATGGGGGGAGACCCGGGTTTCGCACGGTTCGGGGCGGCTACACTGCGGCGCACGAGGCTGTCGTCTGCGACGGGCGTAACGTTTGGCTCGATGTGGCGGCTCACATACCTGAATACGCACACCTGGGGATTCGCATGCAGTCGAAAGACATGAAGTCGAAAGACACGTCGAGGGAAATGGGCTCGAAGGCGGGCGCGGTGCTGGTGGGCTGTCTGGCGCTGGGATTCGGCGCCAATGCCCTGGCGGCAGAGACCCTGCGCTACGTGGCGCTGGTCGACGGAGGCAAGCAGGCCGGGCAGCAGGTGGTGACGGTGCGGGACGACGGCACGACCGCGGTCGATTTCATCTTCAAGGACAACGGCCGCGGGCCGGAGCTGAAGGAAGAGTACCGCCTGGCCGCCGACGGCACATACCAGTCCTACCGCGTGCAGGGCACCTCGACGTTCGGGGCGAAGATCGACGAGAGCTTCACCCGCAGCGGTAATCAGGCGCAGTGGAAGTCGACATCCGACGATGGCCGGCAGGCCGTCGACGGCACCGCGCTGTACTCGCCGCTGGGCGGCACGCCGGCAGGATTTTCAGTGGCCTTCAATGCGCTGTCCAAGCGCAGCGACGGCAAACTGCCGCTGATTCCGAGCGGCACGCTGACCTCGCGCAAGGTCACCGACATGGAGGTCCAGTGCAGTGGCGCCAAGCGCCAGGTGCAACTGGTCGCCGTCACCGGTGTCGGCCTCACCCCGACCTTCGCCTGGGCGACGACCGGTGCCAATCCGCGCCTGTTCGCCTACATCTATCCGGGCTACCTGCAGTTGATCGAAGACGGCTGCCAGGCCGATGCGAATGCGCTTGAGGCCAGGCAGAAAGTGGCCGAAGGCGAAGCGCTGGTGGACCTGGCCAAGCGCCTGGGTCATCCGCTGGCCGGCGCCACGCTGATCCGCAATGCGCGCGTGTTCGACAGCGAGAAAGCCACGCTCGGCCCGGCCAGCGACGTGCTGGTGCGCGGCGGCAAGATCGTGTCGGTTTCGCCGGCGGGCAAGGACAAGACCCAGGCCGACAACGTCGTCGATGCCGGGGGCAAGGTGCTGCTGCCGGGCCTGTTCGACATGCACGGCCACATGGGGCGTTGGGATGGCGGGCTCGACCTGGCGGCGGGCGTCACCACCGTGCGCGACATGGGCAACGACAACGCCACGCTCCAGCAGATGATCCAGGAGATCAAGGCCGGCACGCTGATGTCGCCGGATATCGTCCCGGCCGGCTTCATCGAGGGCGAAAGCAAGTTCTCCGCGCGCAACGGCTTCGTCATCAAGAACCTGGATGAGGCCAAGAAAGCGGTGGACTGGTACGCCGAGCACGGCTACCCGCAGATCAAGATCTACAACTCGTTCCCCAAGGACGTGCTGAAGGACACCGTCGCCTACGCGCATTCCAAGGGCCTGCGCGTGAGCGGCCACGTACCGGCATTCCTGCGTGCGCAGGACGTGGTGGATAGCGGTTTCGATGAGATCCAGCACATCAACCAGCTGATGCTGAACTTCTTCGTCGACGACAAGACCGACACGCGCACGCTGGCCCGTTTCTACCTGCCGGCGGAAAAGACCGACGCCCTCGACCTCGACAGCCAGCCGGTGCAGGACTTCATCGCCGGGCTGGCGAAGAAGCAGATCGTGATCGATCCGACGCTGGCGACCTTCGAGTTCCTGCACCAGCGTGCCGGCGAGATGTCGCCGATCGTGGCCGATGTCGCCGACCATCTGCCGCCGGACATCCAGCGCGGGCGCCGCACCGCCGAGATGAACATCCCCGACGACGCCACCGCGTCCCGGTACAACCGCTCCTACAGCAAGATGGTGGAGTTCGTGGGTCGGGCCTACCGGGCTGGCGTGCCGGTCGTGGCCGGTACCGACGAAATGGTTGGCTTCACGCTGCAGCACGAGCTCGACCTGTACGTCAAGGCGGGCCTGACCCCCGCCCAAGTGCTCCAGATCGCCACCTGGAATGGCGCCAAGTACACTCGCACGCTCGACCAGCGGGGTTCGGTGTCGCCAGGCAAGCGCGCTGATCTGGTGCTGATCGACGGTGATCCCACCGCCAATATCGGCGATATCCGCAAGGTGGCCCTGGTCATCAAGGGCGATATGGCGTACTACCCGAGCGAGATCCACGAGGCGCTCGGCGTCAAGCCGTTCGCAATGCCGGTCAAGGT
The DNA here is from genome assembly GCF_031457115.1 of Lysobacter niastensis. Lineage (GTDB taxonomy): Bacteria > Pseudomonadota > Gammaproteobacteria > Xanthomonadales > Xanthomonadaceae > Lysobacter_J > Lysobacter_J niastensis_A. Next base: position 211,840 of record NZ_JAVDVY010000003.1, on the reverse strand, counting down.
CGGAACCGCGAAATGAATTCACGCCCCGCGCCCGCGAGGGCGCGGGGTGATCGCAGGATGCGGCGGGGTACGGAGCTTTAACAGTCTGGTAACATTTGCCGATCATGTCAGCCGCCAGGCGCGGGATCGGTCCGCGTCGAGGCCGTCAGGGGACGGCCTGAGTCTTGCAGTCGAGCCTTGTTCCATCGCCGTGCCTGCATGCTGGAGAGGGTGTGCCGGTGCGTCGGCCTTCGAACCTTTGGCGCTTCATTTGGCGCCACCTATCGAGACCGCCCAATGCCTTCCATGCCGCTTGCCCGCAAGCTTCCCCGCCACGCCCTGACCGTCGCCATCGCGCTGATGCTCCCGGCGCAGGCCACCCTCGCGCAGGATGCGCAGACCCCGGCGCCCGCTGCGTCCGCCGCTGAGTCGAAGGCCAAGACCCTCGATGCCGTGCAGGTCACCGCGCAGCGCAAGGTCGAAAACCTGCAGGACGTGCCGGTCTCGGTCAGCACGCTCAACGCCGAGCAGCTCGACGTGTTCGGATCGGGCGGCAACGACGTGCGTTTCCTGTCCGGCCGCGTGCCCAGCCTGAACATCGAATCCTCATTCGGCCGCGCCTTCCCGCGCTTCTACATCCGCGGCTACGGCAATACCGATTTCCGCCTCAACACCTCGCAGCCGGTGTCGCTGGTGTACGACGACGTCGTGCAGGAGAACCCGATCCTGAAGGGCTTCCCGGTGTTCGACCTGGATCGCGTGGAAGTGCTGCGCGGCCCGCAGGGCTCGCTGTTCGGCCGCAACAGCCCGGCCGGCGTGGTGAAGTTCGAATCGACCCGTCCGTCGCAGGAGTTCGACGGCTACGGCAAGGTCGGCGTCGGCGACGACAACATGTGGAATCTGGAAGGCGCCGTCGGCGGTGGCCTGACCGACCAGTGGTCGGGGCGCGCGTCGGTGCTGTTCCAGCGCCGCGACGACTGGGTCGACAACACCTTCCCGGGCCCGAACGAAAGCTTCGAGGGTTATGACGAGTCGGCCGCCCGCGTGCAGGCGCTGTACGAAGGCGAAGGTTTCGAGGCGCTGCTCAACGCGCATGCGCGCCACCTCAACGGCACCGCGCGCCTGTTCCGCGCCAACATCATCGAGCCGGGCACCAACGATCTGGTCGACGGCTTCGACGAAGACAAGGTATCGCTGGACGGCCTGAACCACTCCGAGCTCGACAGCTTCGGCGCCAATGCCCGCCTGAGCTGGGAGCTGGGCGACGGCTACACGTTGTACTCGATCACCGGCTACGAGACGCTGGATACCTACAGCCGCGGCGACATCGACGGCGGCTTCGGCGCGGTGTTCCTGCCGGTGTCCGGCCCGGGCGTCATCCCGTTCGCCTCGGAAACGGCCGACGGCATTCCGGACCACTCGCAGTGGACCCAGGAATTCCGCATCGAATCGAACACCGGCACCGCCTGGAACTGGCAGGCCGGCCTGTTCTATTTCAATGAAGACTACGACGTCGAAAGTTTCAGCTACGACTCGCTCAACGGCGGGGCGCAGGACGGCTACGAGCGCGTGAACCAGACCAACGATTCGTGGGCCGTGTTCGGCGCCGCGACGTGGCAGGCCACCGAGAAGCTCGAGCTGCGCGCCGGTGCGCGATACACCTGGGACAAGAAGGACCTGAAGGTCGAGGAATACTTCAACACCGGCTTCGCGCCGTGTATCGGCCCGGCCATCGGTATCCTGCCTCCGCCGGTTCGCTGCACGCTGACCGATCTGGCCAACGCCGAGCCCGACGGCGACCTGTCGGCCTCGACGGACGACCAGAAGTTCAGCTGGGACCTGGCAGCCACCTACGAGATCAACGACGACGTGAACGTGTACGGCCGCGTCGCCACCGGCTATCGCGGCAGCAGCATCCAGGCCGCGAGCGCGTTCAACTTCAAGTCGGTCGCCGAGCCGGAAACCTCGACTTCGTACGAGATGGGCGTGAAGGCCGACCTGTGGGACAACCGCGCGCGCATCAATGCCGACATCTTCTACTACGAGGTCAAGGACCAGCAGCTCACTGCCGTGGGTGGCATGAGCAACGCCAACATCCTGATCAACGCCGACAAGACCGTTGGCCAGGGCTTCGAGCTGGACTTCCAGGCCTTTATCACCGACACCCTGTTGTTCACGCTCGGCAGCAGCTACAACGACACCGAGATCAAGGACCCCGACCTGAGGGTGTCGGGTTGCGCAGCGTGTACCGTCACGGATCAACCGGAGGTGGATCCGGTCACCGGCCTGCCGACGGGACGCTTCTTCATCGACGGCAATCGCCTGCCGCAGGCCCCGGAATGGACGCATAACCTGACCCTGCGTTGGGGCATCCCGATGGACAACGGCGGCGAGTTCTACGCCTACACCGACTGGGTCTACCGCAGCGAAGTGGGCTTCTTCCTGTACGACTCGATCGAGTTCACCGGCAAGCCGCTGACCGAGGGCGGCCTGCGCCTGGGCTACACCTGGGATTACGGCAAGTACGACGTCGCGATCTACGGCCGCAACATCACCGACGAAGTGCAGGTGGTCGGCGGCATCGACTTCAACAACCTGACCGGCTTCATCAACGAGCCGCGCCTGTTCGGTGCGGAGTTCAAGGCCAGCTTCTGATTGTTGCTGCCAATCGTGTCCATACAACGCCGGGCTAGTCCCGGCGTTGTTTTTCAGGCGACATGGAGATCGCTGGCAGCCACGGCCACCGAGCCCGTGGCCTGCGCTATTCTGGACAGGACGCTGCATCGGAGGATTCCCCCATGACCACCGCCTACGATTTCACCGCCACCAACATCGACGGCCAGCCGAGCTCCCTGGACGAACATCGCGGCAAGGTGCTGCTGATCGTCAATGTCGCATCGCAATGCGGTTTCACGCCGCAGTACACCGGACTGGAGAGGCTCTGGCGCGATTACGGCAACCGTGGCTTTGCGCTGCTGGGTTTCCCGTGCGACCAGTTCGGCCACCAGGAACCCGGCGACGAGGCCGAGATCAAGAGCTTCTGCTCGCTCAACTACGACGTCACCTTCCCGCTGTACTCCAAGATCGACGTCAATGGCGATGCCGCGCACCCGCTGTGGAAGTGGCTCAAGGACGAGAAGGGCGGCCTGCTCGGCATCGATGCGATCAAGTGGAATTTCACCAAGTTCCTGGTCGGGCGCGACGGCCGGGTGCTCAAGCGCTACGCGCCCACCGAAAAGCCCGAAACGATCGCCAAGGACATCGAAGCCGCACTGGGGTGATGCGATGGTACTGATGGAAGTAGAGGCATCGCCGCTGCAGGTCGAGATCAGCCGGCATCGGCTGGGGTTGCGCGTGCATGTGCGCGGCGAGGAAACCTTCGAGAACACCGTCGCCTACTGGCGGACGATCATCGACAAGCTCGACGGTATCCCCGGGCGTGGCCTGTTGCTGATCGATGAGTTGCAGGGCACGCCGCTGTCGGAGCCGCAATGGCTGGACCTGATCGTGTCGATGGACGGCTCGCACCTGCGGCGCTTCCGCATCGCCCACGTCAGGCCGGGCGGGCTTCGCGATGTCGAATACTGCGAGCTGTTCGCCCGCGACGCGGACTACGATGCGCGGGTGTTCGTCGATGAGGGAAGCGCTGAGCGCTGGCTGGCCGAGGCCTGACGACCCGTTCCGATCACTTCTCGACGAACGCCCGCTCGAACACGTACTGGCCCGGCGTGCCGATACGCGGTGCGGCGCTGAAGCCGCGGCCGTCGAGGATGGCGCGGAAATCGGCCAGCATCTGCGGGCTGCCGCAGATCATGGCGCGGTCATGCTCAGGGTCCAGCGGCTCGATGCCGAGCTGCTCCATCATCCTGCCGCTGTCCATCAGTTCGGTCAGGCGGCCACAATGGTCGTGGCCGCCGAACTCGAAGGCCTCGCGCGTCACCGCCGGGTAGTACTTCAGCTTGGCCGCGATCTGTTCGCCCAGGAATTCGTGCCGCGGCAGCTCGTTGACGATGTAGTCGCGGTAGGCCAAGTCCTGGATGCTGCGCACGCCGTGGGTCAGGATGACCTTGTCGAAACGCTCGTAGGTTTCCGGGTCCTTGATGATCGCCAGCCACGGCGCGAAACCGGTGCCGGTGCCCAGCAGGTACAGGTTGCGACCGGCGTGCAGGTCGTGGATCAGCAACGTTCCGGTCGGCTTGCGGCCGATGAGCACCTGGTCGCCCGGCTGGATCGATTTCAGGCGCGAGGTCAGCGGGCCGTTGGGAACCTTGATGCTGAAGAATTCCAGCTGTTCTTCCCAGTTGGCGCTGGCGATGGAATAGGCGCGCAGCAGCGGACGCAGCGAGCCGTCCGCCTGCGGCACCTGCAGTCCGATCATCACGAACTGGCCGTTGTCGAAGCGGAAGCCGTCGTCGCGCGTGGTGGTGAAGCTGAAGTAGTCGTCCGTCCAATGACGGACGTCCAGCACGATTTCGGTGCCGAAAGCAGAGGACATTGAGGGGGCGGGGGAGTGAATCGTGGCCGGGAATTTTACGCCACCGCGCGGGCGTATGCTGGTGCCATGCCCGACGACGCGCCCGGCACGCTGTGGACCATCGGTCATTCGACACGCGACTGGCCCACGTTCCTGGGCCTGCTGACGCAGGCGGGTATCGTCAACCTCGTTGATGTGCGCCGTTTCGACGGCTCGCGCCGCCATCCCCAGTTCTCCGGCGAGGCCATGGCGGATGCTTTGGCAGAGGCCGGCATGCGCTACGTCCCGATGCCCGAACTGGGCGGGCGGCGCACTCCCGCGCCCGATTCGCCCAACACCGCGTGGCGCAATGCGGCCTTTCGTGGCTATGCCGATTACATGGCCACCGCGCCGTACCGCCAGGCGCGCGATCGTCTGGCCTCGCTGGCGCGGCAGGCGCGCACGGCGGTGATGTGCGCCGAGGCGGTGTGGTGGCAATGCCATCGTGGGCTGATTGCGGACGACTTCAAGGCCAGCGGCTGGCTGGTGATCCACCTGATGGCACACGGTCGGCAGGACGAGCATCCGTTCACATCGGCGGCGCGCATCGTCGAAGGCCGCCTGGTGTATTCGCCGGCGTCGGATGCGGATAAGCAGGGGGCCCTGTTCTAGGCGGACGCGCCCAATCGGCATGTCGGCTGGCGGTATGATGTTCACGGTTCCCAGGGAGGCGCGCCATGTCCATCAATTCCAAGGCGCGCCGTGATGCGAAGAAGCGCCAGCTCAAGCACGAAAAGCCCGCCGGCCCGCAGCGTCCTTCGATCGAACCGCATGCCGAGCTGCGCGATCCGCAGGGCGCGTTGCTGGGCGGGATCGTTCGTCGCGAAGGCGAGTGGACGCTGGGGCTCGGCGGTCGCATCGTCGGCGAATCGCAAAGCGCCGCGCGCGTGCTGGCCATCCTCAAGCGTGCCGCCACGCTGCACGAACGCGAAGGCACCGCGGTGCGGCTGACCTGCTCCACGACCCTGCGCTCCGCAGCACATCAGGAAGCGGCCGCGCAGGGGCTGAGCTTCGAGCAGTTCGAAGCGAAGCTGGCGCAGGAGTTGTCGGCCGATGTCGCCGCGATGCCGGTGCAGGGCGGCGCTACCCATTAGGCGCGCGCATCCCAGTACTTCGCCCCGGTGTCATGCCTCAGTTGGCGGGAGCGTCCAGGCGCAGCAACTGGCCGTCGCTCTCGTCGGTCAGCACGTAGACCTTGCCGTCCGTGCCGACGCGTACATCGCGGATGCGCTTGCCCAGTTCCTTCAACAGCCGCTCCTCGCCGGTGATGCGGCCGCCGTCCAGGCTCAGTCGGATCAGGCTGCCGTCGGACAATGCGCCCAGGAACAGGCTGTCGCTCCATTTCGAATGGGCGTGCCCGGTATAGAACGCCATGCCGGAAAGGGCGGGCGATTTTTCCCAGACGTGGTAGGGCTGCTCCATGCCGGGCGCGGACGTGCCGACGGCTTCGGGAATCTTCAGGCCGGAATAGTTGATGCCGTAGGTGATGATCGGCCAGCCGTAGTTCTTGCCCGGCTCCGGCAGGTTGATCTCGTCGCCGCCGCGTGGACCATGTTCGGCCTCCCAGACCTTGCCGGTGCGCGGATCGAGCGCGAGCGACTGCATGTTGCGATGCCCGTAGCTCCAGATCTCCGGACGCGCATCCTTGCGGCCGACGAATGGATTGTCGGCGGGAACGCTGCCGTCGAGGTTGAGCCGCACCAGCTTGCCCTGCAGCATGTCGAGCTTCTGCGCGGTCGGACGGTCGTTGCGCTCGCCCTGGCTGATGAACATGTGGCCCTTGCCGTCGAAGACGATGCGCGAGCCGAAATGGTTCGGGCCGACGAGCTTGGGCTGCTGCTGGTAGACGCGGCGTACGTCGGTCAGCGAAGTGTCGCCGAGCGTGGCGATCGAAACCGCGGTGCCGGCACTGCCCTCGGGGCCCGGTTCGGCATAGCTCAGGTAGATGCGCCGGCTGCTGGCGAAGTCCGGAGCCAGCACCACGTCGAGCAGGCCGCCTTGTCCTTCGGCCCAGACGGCCGGTACACCGGACAGCGGTGCCGAGACCTTGCCATCGGCCGAGATGCGCCGCAGCCGGCCCGGCCGCTCCGTGACCAGGAAGCCGCCGTCGGGGAGCAGAGCCACGGACCACGGGTGCTCCAGGCCAGAGGCAATCGTCGTCACGCCGACGGAGCCGAGTTGGCTGGTCACTTGCTGCGTGGCCAAGGCCTTGGCGGCTGGCTGGGACGCCTGGGCGTCGTGCTGCTGCGCGCGGCAGGCGGAAAGACCGGCCGACAGCGCCAGCGACAGGCCGACGACGAGTGCGGTGCGTTGGACGACTGCGTGCATGTGCGGTCCTTGTGATGTCGATAAGTGCTGCGGATTGGCGCAAGTCTCGCCGCCCTGACCGCGCCATTCTCGCCGTCGTTCCAGCGGCCGGTCATTCCAGCGAAAGCTGGAATCCATTTTGCTTTTGCCTTTGCCGCCTTGGCAAACCGCGGGCAAAGAGCCGAGGCAACGTCAAAATGGATCCCGGCTTTCGCCGGAACGACGGGTAGATGGCGGTTTGGCTGGAGGGCGGCATGAATTTCACCATCCACATCGGCCATCAACGGTATCCGGACGCCTGCAGCTCGAACAGTTCGGCATAGCGTCCGCCCTGTTCCAGCAATTGCTCGTGCGTGCCGCTCGCCTCCAGCCGTCCCTCGGCGAGGACCAGAATGCGATCTGCCATGCGCACGCTGCTGAAGCGGTGCGAAATCAGCACCGCGGTCTTGCCGTGCGAGAGTTCCTTGAAGCGCTGGAACACTTCGAACTCGCTGCGCGCATCCAGTGCCGCCGTGGGTTCGTCGAGGATCATCACCTGAGCATCGCGCATGTAGGCGCGGGCGATCGCGATCTTCTGCCATTGTCCGCCGGAGAGGTCGACACCGGTCTTGAAGCGGCGACCGATGACCTGGTCGTAACCCTGCGGCAATCCGGCGATCACCTCGTCGGCCATCGCCCGGCGCGCGGCGTCGCGGATGCGTCCGGCGTCGTCCATCGCGTCGATCTGCCCGACGCCGATGTTCTCGCCGGCCGTGAGGTGGTAGCGCACGAAGTCCTGGAAGATCACGCCGATGTTGGCGCGCAACTCGTCCAGGTCGTACTCGCGCAGGTCACGGCCATCGAGCGTGATGCGGCCCTCGTCGGGGTCGTACAGGCGCGCGAGCAGCTTTACCAACGTCGTCTTGCCGGCGCCGTTCTCGCCGACCAGCGCCAGCACTTCGCCGGCATGCAACTGGAAGCTGAGATGGCGCAATGCCCAGCGCTCGGCATCGGGATAGCGGAAGCCGACGTCCTCGAACACGAAGCCGCGTGCGATCGGCTTGGGTACCGGAAGTGCATGTTCGGGGGAAATGATCTCCGGCCGGATCTCGAAGAACGAGAACAGGTCGTCGAGATAGAGCGCCTGTCCGGCCACCTGCGAAAAACCGACCAGCAGTCCTTCCAGCAGTTGCCGCAGGCGGCGGAAGCTGCCAGCCAGGAACGTCAGGTCGCCGATGCTGAAATCGCCCGTGACCGTGCGCCAGGCGATGTAGGCGTAGGCGAAGTAGTAGCCCAGCGTCCCCAGCGCGGCCAGCAGCGCGCCCCAGACCGCGCGGCGGCGGGCGAGGGCGCGGTTGGCGCGGTAGAACTTGTCGGCGAGCTCGCGGTACCTGGCGATCAGGTAGCGATGGAGGTTGAAAATCTTCACCTCCTTCGCCGTCTCCACGCTGGCGCCCATCTGGCGCACGTATTCGAGCTGGCGCCGTTCCGGCGTCCAGGCGTAGTTGAGCGAGTAACCTAGCGCGTTGAAATGCGCCTCGCCGATGAACGCCGGCACCAGCGCAACCGCCAGCAGCACGATCAGCCAGGGCGCATACACCAGCAGGCCGGCGGCGAAGCTGATCACGGTGATCGAATCCTGCACCTGGCCGAACAGCTGGCTCATCAGGTTCATGCGGCCCATCGTCTGACGACGCGCGCGATCGAGCTTGTCCTGCAGGTCGGGATCTTCGAAATCCTCGAGGTCCAGCGTCGCCGCATGCTCCATCAGCCGCACGCTGGTGGCGTTGGTGAACAACTCAGACAGCAGCGCGTCGCCGTAGCTGATCAGCCGGCCGAGCAGGTCGGAACCGATCGCAAACGCAAACTCGATCATCAGCAGCCATGCCAGCGTTTCCAGCTGGCCGCTGCGCCAGGCGGCGCCAATGGAGTCGAACTGCACGCCGGCCGCCACCAGCCGGACCGCCTCATCGATGATCAGCTTGCCGACGTAGAGCGTCGCGACAGGCAGGAACGCGCGGATCAACCTCAGGCCGAGCGTGGCCAGCGTGAGTGCCGGGCTGGTGGCCCAGATCTGGCGAAGGAAGGGCGGCAGGTTGCGCAGTGCGTCGAAGCGTTCGCGCAGGCTCGGTTTACCGGAGGAGACAGGTTCGGCCACGGGCTGGTCATGAAGTGACAGGCAGGTCCGATTCTGCCTGTTCAATGCTCAGGTCCGGTGAATGCCGGCCGGTGGGCGCGGGCCAATGCCCGCATCAGCGGATGTCAGAAGCGGTAGACCACGCCCAGGCGCAATCCGCTGTCGGTGAAATCCACGTTGCCGTTGAAGTTGGACTTGTTCGCGTCGGCATCGATCTTGTCCGCGGTGTAGTCCAGCGAGAAGCCGGTGTTCTCCCATGGGAACCACTCGACGCCGATACGACCGAAGGTAACGTCGGCATCGATGTCGTTGATGTCGGCGCTGAAGTAACCGACATCGGCCGAGATGCGCCAGTCCTCTCCAGGGGTCCAGCGCCAGCTGCCGCCGATCGTTGGCGCGGGCAGGTCGAGATCAGCCGAATTGCTGACGCTGCCCCCGGCCTGGTTGCCACCGGCATCGATCTCCAGCGAGAGGCTCAACTCCAGCTTGTACCAGACGAGCCCGACTCGCGGGCCCAACGCCCACGTGTCGTGGGAAGCCGCCCACCAGACGTAGTAGGCCTCGTAGGTGTCGACATTGAGGTCGGTGCGAACCGTGGCCGACGCCTCATAGACGTTGTCCTCGAACTCGATGTCCCGCTGCAGCGTCCGCGTCGAATCCGAATCATTCTTGTAGTAGGAGATGCCGAACTCGTGGTGCTCCCACGGGCGCCAGGTCAAGCCCACGTAGCCGATCGTATTGCTCTTGTCGAGACCGAGGTCGCGATGGAGATCGATGGGGGTGCCGGCAGCAGTTTCACCGTCGGCGCGCACTTCGGTATCGAAGTCGGTGATATAGCCGCCGATCCGCCCGCTGAATGTATCCAGCGGTTCCACCGCCCGCGCCTGCGGCGCCATCGCCAGCATGCCGAACGCTGGGACCAATGCGACCAGGAACTTGGACTTGGACTTGGACGACATGAAGATCTCCCGATGAGTACCCCGGACATCGCGTCCGTCCGGGGCGGCGTATTTCTGTGCTTCCCGTAGGCCAGAACGGTCCGGCTTCCTGAATCCGGCCAGCCGCCGGGACCCGGCCGCCAGACGGGGCCGGACAAGGCAGGCGGCCTCCCGGAAGCCGGTTCGGAGGCAATGGGAAACCCCTCAGAACTGATCGCTGATCTGCAGGAACACCGTTCCCTTTCCGCCCTCCCGTGCGCCCACTCCGAACATCACCGGGCCCAGCCAGGAATCGAAACCGAAGTAGACACTGCCGTTCCAGATGCCGTCGGTCAGGCTCATGTCGTCGCGCTGCTGCCAGGCGTTGCCGTACTCGAGTGTGCTCGCCAGCAGCGCGGGGCGGCCGAAGACGTCGGCCAGCTCGTACACGTAGCCGCCCAGCAATATTGCGTAGTTCTGCCCGGTGAGTTCGTTGCTGCGGAAGCCGACCAGGCGTCCGCGTCCGCCCAGGCGGTAGATGCTCTGGATGGGGGCAACGCCGGAAATGGTCGAGTGATAGCGCGCCCCCAGTTCGATGGCATGCAGCCCGAACCGGTGGGCGTAGACGACGTCGAGATCGAGCTGGTCGAAGTCGGTGTCGGCGCCCAGTGCTTCGTCCGAGCGCTTGTAGCCCAGGCGGCCGAAATAGCCGTCGCGGGGGAAGTAGACGCTGTCCAGGCGATCCACGGTGACCACCGCGGCGACCTCGCCGACCTGGAAGTTCAGGTCCGGCAGGTCGGGATCGCCGGTCTGGACTTCGGCCTCGCCGGCCCCGCGCCTTATTCCGATCTGCGCCGCGCCATAGTTGCCGAACTCGCGCACCCACGCCGCTTCGAGTGCACCCAGATGCGTGGCGTAGGTGGCGGTGTTGTTGCCTTCGGTGTCGAAGACGTTGATCTGCGGATTGAGGAATTCCGCTGCCGCGAACAGGTTGTTGCGGTTGCGCGGATCGAACGGATGGAAGTACGTGGCCGCGAGCGCCGGTTCGTTGCCGATCTGCGCCAGGATCCTCGCTTCGGCGCCGTAGCTCGACACCGGCGCGAACAGCAGGCCGACGCGCAGGTTGGTGTTGGAGGTGCCCTCGAAATCCGAATCCACGGACAGCCCCGCCTGCAGGTACACCGGTCCTTGCGGCTTGGGCTGGGCCTGCACCACCATGCCGCGGCGCCCGTTTTCCTCCACCACCTGGTAGCTCACCAGCGCGAAGGTCTCGGTCCCGTAGATCCGTTGCAGCTGCTGCTCGAGGTCGTCGACATCGAGCGGCTGCCCCAGCGGCACATCGAGGCGATCCAGGAAGAATGCATCGTCGTAGCCGGTGCGATTGTCCAGGCGCACGAACTCGATCGCCGCAGGCGTGGGAGCATGCTTGGGCGCCGGCTGGGCAGCCAGCATCGGATCCGCGCTGCCTTGCTCGCGGGCCAGCGACGCCAACCGCGGCATGGCCGACGCTGCCGCCTTGGCGCCGATCTCGAGCGCCTGCTTGCCCTTGGTGAAATCGCTGGTACCGACGTCCTTTCCCAGTGCCGGCACGATCAGGATGTCGCGGTTGCCGAGCGTGGCGAGACGGGCGCGGGTATTGCCGGTGGTGAGCATGCCGGTCATCTGGTTCAGCACCGCCACCAGGCTTGCGTCGACATCCAGCTTCTCCAGCGGCGTGCCGACGTCCACGGCGATGACGACATCGGCGCCCATGTCGCGCACCACGTCCACCGGCACCTGGTTCACCAGCCCGCCGTCGACCAGCACCCGGCCGTCGATCTCGACCGGGTTGAAGATGCCCGGCAACGACATGCTGGCGCGCATGGCCAGCGCCAGGCTGCCGTGGTCGATCACCACGGGCTCGGCGGTGTTGATGTCCGTGGCGACGGCGCGATAGGGAATGGGCAACCGGTCGAAGTGGTCGATGCCGCTCACCGGCAGCGTCATGCGTTCGAACAGCATCAGGATGCGCTGGCCGGCCAGCACGCCGGTGGTCAGCTTGAGCCTGCCCTTTTCAACGCCTACGCCGATCGAGTTGACCGCGAGGCGGTCGTCGGCCTTTCGACGGTACGAGCGCTCGCGGCGCTCCAGCGAGTCGTTGAAAAGGCGATCCCAGTCGATCGACAACACCTGCTGTTCGATCTCGGCGGGCGTCTGTCCCGTCGCGTATAGCGCGCCGACCAGCGAGCCCATGCTGGTTCCGGCCACGCAATCGACTTTGACGCCGGCCTGCTCGATCGCCTTGAGGACGCTCACATGAGCGATGCCGCGGGCGCCGCCGCCGCCCAGTGCGAGGCCCACCCGCGGGCGCGTATCGTCCGGCGCGCGCGTGCCGCAACTGTTTTTCTGGGCGGCATCCGCTACGGCGGCCTGGGCGGCGAGCAGGAGAAAGAGGATCCAGTGGCATTTGCCAGGACGCGGGCGGGTATGGCGTGCCAACCTGATCCCCTCGTGGTGTGTCGACGGACGATCCTGGCGAACAGCCCTTCAGCGACGCGTGACGCCCGATGGTTCGGTGAACTGCCGGATTACCGGGGGGAAACCACATCCGGTGGAACGATGCGCAAGTGTCCGTCCGGCCAAGGCGGGCAGGTACAACGGCCTGCAGGCCGCCCATGGGCACTTCTGCCGAGATCACGATGGGCAGCCGCTACTACAAGGACGACGAGTTGAGTTGAACCAGCAGGCGGGCAGGTGCGGGCGAGGAGCCTGACCGCGGCAGGCATCGGCCGGATGCGGGCGGTAGAATGGCCGCCCCCACCGCCAGCCCATGCCCGCCGTGACCCTCCGCAAGTCCGCTTCCAACGCACCCGTCTCGATCCGCCAGGAAGACCTGATCCAGTCCGTCGCCGACGCGCTGCAGTACATCTCCTACTACCACCCGGTCGATTACATCCGCAGTCTCGCCGCCGCTTATGAGCGCGAGCAGTCGGCGGCGGCCAAGGATGCGATTGCCCAGATCCTGATCAACTCGCGCATGTGCGCCGAGGGCCATCGTCCGATCTGCCAGGACACCGGCATCGTCACGGTGTTCCTGGAAATCGGCATGAATGTGCGCTGGGACGACGCCACCATGGGCGTGGAGGACATGGTCCACGAGGGCGTGCGCCGCGCCTATAACCATCCGGACAACAAGCTGCGCGCCAGCGTGCTGGCCGATCCGGCCGGCAAGCGCACCAACACGAAGGACAACACGCCGGGCGTGGTCAACGTGAAGGTCGTGCCGGGCAACACGGTGGACGTGATCGTCGCGGCCAAGGGCGGCGGCTCGGAAGCCAAGAGCAAATTCGCGATGCTCAACCCGTCCGACTCGATCGTCGACTGGGTGCTCAAGACCGTGCCGACCATGGGCGCCGGCTGGTGCCCACCGGGCATGCTCGGCATCGGTATCGGCGGCACCGCGGAGAAGGCGATGCTGCTGGCCAAGGAAGCGCTGATGGAGCCGATCGACATCACCGAGCTGCAGGCTCGCGGCGCGAGCAACCGCGCCGAGGAACTGCGCCTGGAGCTGTACGAGAAGGTCAACGCGCTCGGCATCGGCGCGCAGGGCCTGGGCGGCCTGACTACGGTGCTCGACATCAAGGTCAAGGATTACCCGACGCACGCCGCCAACCTGCCTGTTGCACTGATCCCGAATTGCGCGGCCACCCGCCATGCGCATTTCACGCTCGACGGCAGCGGTCCGGTGATGCTGGATCCGCCGTCGCTGGCCGACTGGCCACAGCTGACCTACGACGCCTCCAAGGGCCGCCGCGTCAATCTGGACACGCTGACAAAGGAAGACGTCGCCAGCTGGAAGCCGGGCGAGGTGCTGCTGCTCAACGGCAAGCTGCTGACCGGACGCGACGCCGCGCACAAGCGCATCGTCGACATGCTCAACAAGGGCGAGGCATTGCCCGTGGACCTGCGCGGTCGCTTCATCTACTACGTCGGTCCGGTCGATCCGGTGCGCGACGAGGTCGTAGGCCCCGCGGGGCCGACCACCGCCACGCGCATGGACAAGTTCACCGAACAGGTATTGGCGCAGACCGGCCTGATGGGCATGGTCGGCAAGGCCGAGCGCGGCCCGGCGGCGATCGAGGCGATCCGCAAGCATCAGTCCGCCTACTTGATGGCGGTCGGTGGCGCGGCCTACCTCGTGTCGAAGGCGATCAAGGCGGCCAAGGTGGTTGGCTTCGCCGACCTGGGCATGGAAGCGATCTACGAATTCGAAGTGCAGGACATGCCGGTCACGGTCGCCGTTGATTCCAGCGGCGAGTCGGTGCACAAGACCGGCCCGCGCGAATGGCAGGCGAAGATCGGCAAGATTCCGGTCGTGGTCGAGTAATACCGCCGCCGACCACGCGGCGAATCGCACGCAGAAGCCCGGGCTTGTCCCGGACTTCTGCGTTTCAGCATCCGGTGATCGCTACAGCCGCGATGCCAGCGAGCCGAGCTTGGCCTGCGTGTTGGCGTGGAGCAGGTAGTCCTTGGCCATCGCCTCGAGCGCAGCAACATTCGTCGCGCTGACGTCGTCCAGATCGTCCAGCCCGGTGAGCAGTTCCGCCTGGAGGCGGAAGTAGCCGTCGCCGACCAGGTGCTGGGCGATGTAATCGACGGCGTCGGTGCTGCCGTCGAACAGCACGTCGATGATCGGGATCGCCCATTCCAGTGCGCCCCATTCCTGCGCCGACTTCAGGTCGATCGGGCGGCTGCGTTCGCCGCTGCCGACCGACAGCACGACCAGGTCCTGCGCACTGTCCACGCGCGCGTCCTTGCGTAGCGCCTCGGCGATCGCGCACGCGGTCGGATTGTTGGCCACGACGCCGCCGTCGATCAATGCACGCCCGCGGCCTTCCACCATCATCGGGTGGGCCGGGAAGTAGGTGGGCGCCGCCGAGGACGCACGGCACACCTCCCACATCGGCAGGTCGGCGTGCTCGGCCTTGAAGCTCTTGAAGACGATGGGCGTGCGCGAGATCGTGTCGTAGCTGGTGACCAGCAGCGGCTTCTTGGCCTGGCCCAACGTCGCCGCGCCGAAGACCTTTCTGAGCACGCTTTCCAGTCCCTTGCCGTCGTAGCGCGGCGCCGACACGCCCTGCGTGAACAGTCGCCCGGCACGCGACCACAGACGACCGGCCATGCCGGGAAAGATCTCGTGGCGCTGCTCGCGATAGAGCTCCGCCAGTTGCTGCGGCGGCAGGCCGATGGCCAGGCCACAGGCCACGATCGCGCCGGTCGAGCTGCCTGCCAGCAGGTCGAAGCTCTTCAGTACGCCGGGCTTGCCGGCGCGGGTCAGCGCATCGT
Organism: Lysobacter niastensis; assembly: GCF_031457115.1. GTDB lineage: Bacteria > Pseudomonadota > Gammaproteobacteria > Xanthomonadales > Xanthomonadaceae > Lysobacter_J > Lysobacter_J niastensis_A. The sequence continues at coordinate 196,683 of NZ_JAVDVY010000003.1, read as the reverse complement.
CCACGCCCGCCAACCAAAGGCAGCTGACCAGGCCTCGAATACCTCCACCATCGAGGGACAGGATGCGGCGCATCTTCATCGTGACGTCTCCTTGCACTCGCTCTCCAGCTTCCGGCAACGGGACGTCATGATCTGCGATGGCGGTCGCACAGCCTGCGACCTGGAACCTCCGGTCAGTACCACTCCAGCAACGAGATACCCAGGCCGATGTACGTCGCGCGGTGGTTGTAATCGATCAGGCTCTCGCCATAGCCGTCGAACACCTGCACGTGCCCGCGCAGGCTGTTGTGGATGGGAAACCCCCAGTCGAACTGCACCGCGCCATGAGAGCGATCGCCACCGCGCAACGAGTGGCGCGCCATCATCGAGAACTCATGGCCGTCATGCTGGTAGACCAGCGTGGCATCGGCGCGGCCCATGTAATCCTGGATATCGGGATTGTTGTCATCGGCGCCGCTTTCCGGCACCCGCCACCACGGACGCACCGTCAGTGCCCAGTTCTCGCGATCCAGGCCGACCACGCCAATGACGCGGTTCCAGCTGCGCGAGAGCGGATTGGCGCGGCCGTTGGACTGGTGGTTGAAGCTGACGCCGGCCATGCGCCCGTTCCAGCCCCCGAGCCGGTAGTTGTTGCGGAATATCAGCATCACCTCCGGCTCGTAGTCGGTTTCGCGAAACGGCCGGGAGGTTTCGGAGCTGTAGACCTGCCAGCGCGAACTCTGCGTGTACGCCATCCACAGGTCGCCGTTGTCGCCGAAGATGTTTTCCCAAGCCTTGGTCTTGAAGCTGAGCTGGAACTTGGCCTCCAGCGCATCCACCGGAATGGGCTCGCTCACGGTGTTGTCGGGGTTGGGCGAATGCGGCGTCTCGTTGGGATCGCTGCTCCAGAACGCGGGCAGCAGGTAGACCGGCTTGTACGGGCGAAAGTTGAAGATGCCCAGCTTGGAGTCCCGGGCCAGCTCCCAGCGACTGTCGAGCAGCGAACCTTTGCCGGCATTGGCGATGGCGCTGCGCAGCGCATCGTCCACGTACAGGTCGCCTTGCGTCGGCGCGGTGGCCTCTATTTCCGGCTGTATCTGGTCGGCCAGTTCCAGGTTCTGCTGGATCGCACGTGCTTCCTTCGCGGCGATGTCGGCGCGGTGCGTGTCGTGGGCGGAGCGGCCCAGCGCCGCGTCGTAGCAGGCGAGCCGGTCGGCGTCGATGTTGATCGAAACGCATGCCTCGGGCGTAGCAGGAGTCGCGGGTGCCTGGGCTTGAGCGAACAGGGGGAGGGCGGTCAGTAGCGGGATCGAAATGCGCAGACGGTCGCGCTTGGAGACTGGCGGCATGCGTAACTCATGGGCGTGTCGGATAAACGGCGGCAGTGTGGCATCGCCGTGCTGCCGGAATAATGAACGATGGTGAGCATGGAGCGTTGCACGCGTGCCTCGGGATAACCGCCAGGCGGGCCGACCCGCCGGACGCGGGAATGACGGTCAAAAGAACCAGGCGAACGCAAACAACCCCACCATCGCGAACGCGAGCCCGAGCTTCAGCACGATCCCGAACACGATGCCCAGCCACGTGCCGAATCCGACCTTGGTTGCCTTGCGCACTTCGCGGCCGTGTATGAGTTCACCGCCGAGCGCGCCCACGAACGGTCCGGCGAACAGTCCCACCGGGCCGAAGAACAATCCCGCGAAGGTACCTAACACCGCACCTGCCACGGCCAGCTTGCTGGCCCCGACACGCTTGGCGCCCAGCGAGGTGGCCAGGAAGTCGATGCCCAGCGACAGCAGCGTCAGCAACCCCAGGACCAGCATCGGGACCCAACCTACCTCCTGGAAGTTTCCGGCCCAGGCCGCCAACAGCATGCCGGCGAAAACCAGTGGCAGGCCGGGCAGTGCCGGCAGCACCGTGCCGGCGATTCCGACCAGGATCAACAGCCCGGCCAGTACGTAATAAATAGGTGTGGGGTCCATATCCAACAGTCCGTTTGTGGGGCACTTTGCCTTTATTGCATTTTCATGCGGTGCGGGGTACTTTGCGGTCGCTGTGTTTGCCAGGGTCACCGTGAATCGTGGCCCGATGCGGTTGATCCGACGATCCGCTACATCGTTGCACCTCGCTTCCTCCTTGCAACCAGCACGCGTCGCAAGGCGCGTTTTCAACCAATGTTCCAAGGAGAAAGTAAAAATGTCGTCCCGTGAATCCGGTACCGTCAAGTGGTTCAACGATGCCAAGGGCTTCGGCTTCATCAGCCGTGAGAATGGCGAAGACGTGTTCGTCCACTTCCGCGCCATCCAGACCCAGGGCTTCAAGAGCCTGAAGGAAGGCCAGAAGGTGACGTTCACCGTCGTACAGGGTCAGAAGGGTCTGCAGGCCGACGCCGTCGAGCCGCAGTAATTCGACCAGGCCACGCGACGGTTCGCCGCGCGCAGGCTTTGGAAACCCGGCTTCGGCCGGGTTTCTTTTTTCTGCGGGACAGAACGACGACGGCCCGCAGGAGCGGGCCGCCGCAGGGCGAAGCAAAGTCAGTTGAGCGACGGATGGTTCTCGGCGAAATACTCGTGGCTGTCGGCGTTGTTGAGTGCACCGTTGGGGTCGGTGGCCGCCAGGTTCTTCGCACCGGTCTGGCCGTAGACGATGTCGTCGGTGCTGGCGACCACGTTGAAATGGCTCACCTCATGGATCAGCGTGCCGGCCCGTGAGTCGGTGCCCGTGCGTGGTGCGGTCCAGAAGGCGCGGCACACGAAGATCTCGTAAGCGCGGGTCGGGTAGACATAGGCGTAGTAGTTCTGGTTGCAACCGCAGTTGATCGTGACCTGTCCGCCGCTCTGGTCGATGGCGGCATCGATATCGACGAAATGCTGCTTGGCCGTACCGTAACGCGACGAGGTGTAGGCACCGAACCAGGTCGTGTAGCGCGAACCCACCGTGCCGGCATTGAGGTAGCCCTTGGCGTTCTCGGAGTAGGCGCGTGCCGAGACGACGGCATCGCCGGCGTCGCTGATCTGGGTGGTGCTGCAACCCTTGTAGGTCACGCCGTTGACGAGAGTGCCGCCGGTGCCGGGCTTGCCCTTGCCGGCGGTGTTGCCGGCGCCCTTGCTCGCACCGAGCTGGTCGGTGCCGTCCACCCACAATCGCAGCGACGCGCTTTGCGCGAGCATCGGAAGGCCATTGGCCTGCTTGAGCTGGCTGCCGTCCGACAGCGAAGCGTGCTGCAGCGGGGAGCGGAAAGTGACGATGTATTCGCCGGTCGTGGACAGGTCGTAGGCGCTGGACAAATCGACCACCGTGCGCAGGCTTTCACCGGCACGCAGGATCGTGAAGTCCGCTGCCTGCGGCAGGCCGCGCTTGATCAGCGCGCCTTCGTACTGGACCGCAGTGCCATCACGGCTGACGCTGAAAAGCTTCGACTCGATGAATTCCGACGGCAGTTCCCAACTGGGAACACGCACGGTGTGACGGCTGGTGTTGGTCACGGTGACCTCGACCGCGCCCAGGAAGTCACCGGCGGCGCCCGCTGCGGCCACGACGCTGACGCGCAGCGGATTGGTCTTGGCCAAGGGAGGTGCCGCGGTGGCAGCAGCGACTGCGCCGGCCAGGACAGCGGCGCCCGATACGACGTGCATGAGGCGAAATTCCATTCGAAACCCCCGGTTAGCAACGTAGGAAAGGTCCGCGGACACGGACCGGCCGACACTAGCCGACCCGGCCTTCGGCCCGGGTGATGGAGGCCGACGGACGGCGCGCAAATCTGCGACCGGCTTCTGAATTTGTGATAAAAAAGCCGCCGGTCGGTTTCTTTGACCGTTCCATCCGCTACTTTATGCCGTGTGTCGGCTGTATTGGCCGTCGCCGTTAGGGGATAACGGCGTCGGCGTCGAGGCATCGGGATGGATGTCGGGGACAGGGAACAGGGGAGGGGAAGGATGCGCGCCCAATCGCGCGGTTTCACGCTGGTGGAACTGCTGGTCACCCTTGCGGTGGCCGCGATCCTGCTCGCCTTGGCTACGCCGTCGTTCGCCGACCTGCTGCGCGCCAATCGCCTGGCCGCCGCCAACAACGCCCTGGTGACAGCACTCAACGTTGCGCGTGCCGAGGCTCTGCGCCGTGGCCAGCCCGTCACGGTCTGCGCCAGCGCCGACCAGCGCAGCTGCAGTGCCAGCACCGACTGGGCCACCGGCTGGGTCGTGTTCCAGGACACCGCCATGAGCGGCGCTCCCGCCGCTCCGCAAAACGCTTCGGGCAGCGACTACGAGCAACGCATGGTGTCGGTATCGCCCGCCACCGATGCGGGATTCGCCCTCACCGGCGCCGACCAGTGGTACCGCTACTCACCTACCGGCACCTTGAGCTGGAGCACGGCCGGCACGCTGGGCGAGCGCAGCTTCGTACTGCGCAACAGCCTTTGTCGCGGCAACCAGCAACGCCGGATCACCGTCAACCGCATCGGCCGCCTACGCAGCGCCGCGGAGTCGTGCACCCAATGAAAAGCCCACGCACACAACAAGGCTTCAGCCTGATCGAAGTGCTGGTCGCGCTGGTCGTGACCACGATGGGGCTGCTTGGTCTGGCATCGCTGCAACTGCTGTCGATCAAGACTCAGCACAACGCCTTCATGCGCGGTCAGGCGACGCAGATCAACCACGACATGATCGAACGCATGCGCGGCAACTGCGCCGCCGCATTGGCCGGTTCGTACAACCTCACCCTGGCCGGCACACCGGGCTCCGGTAACGACCTGCCCAGCACCGACCTGCGCCAGTGGCGCGCACGCATTGCGCAGGCATTGCCGGAAGGCACCGGCTCGGTCGCCGTCAATGCGGCCACGCGCGTGGCCACGGTGACCGTGCGCTGGAACGACGCGCGCGGCGATCAGGGCGCCGAGAACGCCGCCGCCGTTGCCGGCGACCCGGCCCTGCTGGCCTTCAGCGAGAGCACGCGTCTATGCACCCAATGATGTGGACATCCCGGCGCCCGGTGCCTGGGCGCGACGGCTGGCTGTCGCGAAGGCAGGCGCTTGGCCTGTCGCTGATCGAACTGATGGTGGCGATGGTGCTCGGGCTGTTGCTGCTCGGCGCGGTCCTGCAGGTCTACCTGTCGACCAAGATGACGTTCGTCGCCCAGGACCAGAAGTCCGGCGTCGAGGAAACCGGGCGCTATGCGCTCGAATACATCGCCCGCGACGTGCGCATGGCCGGCCTGACCGGTTGCGGCAGCCGCACGATGCCGGGCGCGCAGTTCCCGGTCACCAACCATGTCAATGGCGCCGGCACGTTCCCTTGGCGGTTCAACGTCGCGATCATGGGCTACGAGGCCAACAGCAGTGCGCCAGGAAATACGCTGACGCTGGCCGCCAGCGATCCGGCGGCGGGCGGCACCTGGGACGCCACCCTCCCGCAGGCCCTGCGCGACATGGGCCTGGCGGTTCCGGGGGCGGACGTGCTGCTGCTCGGAGGCCTCGGTGCGCAGACCTGGCCGCTGGTCGATCCGTTCACCAGCGGCTCGCAGATGTTCGTCCAGACGGGCAACGACATTGCCCAGGGCGATGTCCTGTTCGTAACCGACTGCGCGCAGGGCATCGTCTTCCAGGCCACCGCCGTGACTCAGGCGGGCGGCAAGACCAACGTGGTCGGATCCAACGCCGCCACGGTCACGCCGGGCAACAGCAGCAACATCGCCGAACAGGGTCCCAACGGCGGCGCCTTCCGCCAAGGGGCGATGGTCGCGCGTGCGACTAGCATCGCCTATTTCATCGGACGCGGATCCGGCGGCGCGCCGTCGCTGTTCCGGGCGACCTTGCTGGCGCCCGACAACAATGCAAATTCCCGCGTGCTGCGTTCGGAAGAGCTGGTCAGCGGCATCGAATCGATGCAACTGCTCTACGGCGTCGACACCGACGGCGACTTTGCCATCAACAGCTACCAGACCGCCGCCGGCGTCGCCGACTGGGAACAGGTTCGCACCGTGCAGCTGGCGCTGCTGGCACGCGCGGCGGAGAACAGCTTGGCGCAGGACGACGCTGCCACCTACGCACTGGCAGGAACGACGGTCAATCCCGTCGACGATCGCCGCCAGCGTCGCGTGTTCGCCATGACCATCTCGCTACGGAACCGTCTGCCATGACCGCGCGACGCACGCCCACCCTTATCGCGCCCGCCCTTGCCAAGCCCGCCGTTGCCAAGCATCAGGCTCGCGGCTCGGTGCTGATGGTCAGCCTGTTGATCATGATCGTGCTGACGCTGCTGGTGCTGGCGGCGATGCGCGGCTCGACGCTGATGGAGCGGCTGGTCGGCAATTCGCGCCAGCTCGACCAGGCCTTCCAGACCACCGAGGCGGCGCTGCGTCACGGCGAGTCGCTGGTGGATGGCGCACTGCCCGATGTGATCACCGCCAACGGCTGGTATCACTACGCCGCCAAGCCGTCACCGGACTGGAGCACGCCGACGGCATGGGACGCGGCGGGCAACGGCAAGATCAGTTATTCGATCGACGGCGCCAACGCGCAGATCGCGATCGAGGAATTGCCCGCGGTGCCGGATCCGGGCGGCGGCCTCAACCCGACCGAACAGCCGCAGGACTCCACGGTCTACCGGATCAGCGCACGCGGCTACGGCCAGCGCGGCGACACCTTCGTGATTCTGCAAACCACCTATCGGCGCTGACCGAAGGGCAGGGGGACGACATGAAAACGAATATTTGCGGAGCGCTGTCGGCGACAGCGCTGGTGTTGGGTACGGCCATGCTGACGCCCGGCACGGACGTGCAGGCCGGCATCGCGCAGCAGCCCTTGACCATCGGCACGCGGGTCAAGCCCAACCTCATGCTGGTGATCGACAACTCAGGCAGCATGGACGGCGAGGGTCTGTATCCGACCAACGACGGTGCGTTGTGGTGGAACACCCGCACGCGCACGTTCTGGGGCGCGTCCACCGGGCGTGGCGGCAATGCCGGGCTCAACTTCAACGACGCCGGCACGGCCGACAGTACCTGGAAGAAATACGTCTACCTCTTCCCCGCCGAACCGCGCGTCTATGCCGACGCCGACCACGACCACTTCGCGGTGCCGCCGACGCTGGAGTTCGCCTTCGCCCGCAGCCCGGACTACAACGGCCAGTACTATGATCCATCGGTCAGCTATGGGCCTTGGCCGAGCGAGGGCGGAACCACCTTCGCCGCCGCGACTCCCAGCGCGGTGAAGACCGATCCCCTCGGCACCATCACCATCAACGTCACCGGAAACGTGACCCAGTCGTTTCGCCTGCATCCGGGGATGCATAAGCCCAACGGCAACGCGATGGCGAACAACGAGCGCGCCGATGCCGACGAAGAGGTCGGCCGCAACTACGACTTCACCTACACGGTTGCGACGTACTACCGTCGCCGTACGGAAGCCTCGGCCTATACGGTGAACGCGCGCAGCTACAACTGCGCCACGCCCGATCCGGCTGCCTATGCCGCGTTCTTCGCCAACCCGGGTTCTGCCTCGTTCAACGACGGCGTGGTGGCGCTGGCGCCGGACGGCTACTGCCTGACACGCACCCAGATCTCCGCCGGCTCGGCGGAGATGCAGAACTTCGCCAACTGGTTCCAGTACCACCGCAAACGCCACCTGGCGCTGCGCGCCGGCATGGGCGAGGCGTTCAACGACATCAGCGGCATACGCCTGGGCGGCACGCCGATCAACAACCGTCCCGGCAGCGTCACGATGTACGACTTCGACAGCCAGCGCTCCGATGTCTACAACTGGTTCTACGGTATCGGCGGCAACAACGGGGGCACGCCCAACCGCGAGGGGTTGAAGTTCGCCGACGACCAGTTCGACAGCACCACCACCGGCATCGTCCAGCACGCCTGCCAGAAGAACTTCGTGCTGCAGTTCACCGACGGATTCTCCAGTCCCAACACCTCGTCCGGCGTCGGCAACGCCGATAGCGGAAAGGGCGCGCCGTACCAGGACGCCTACAGCAACACCATCGCCGACATCGCGATGAAGTACTACACGCGCATCCGCAGTGACCTGGCCGGCGGCCAGGTGCCGGTTCCGGTCGGTTGTCGCGCCGCGAACCGCGATCCGTCGCTGGACTGCAACGCCAACCCGCACGTCAACCATTACGGCATCACCCTGGGCGCGCAGGGCAACGTTTTCGGCGTGACCCACCAGCGTGTCGCCGATGCCTACACCACGGCGCCGACGTGGGTGGATCCGGCCGCCCAGCGCAGCCCGGTGCAGGTGGACGACCTGTATCACGCCTCGGTCAACGGACGCGGCGAGATGCTCAACGCACGTTCGAGCACCGAGCTGACGAACCGGCTGCGCCAGGCGCTGGAGTCGATCATCGCCAACTCGGAGGGTTCCGGCTCGCGTACTGCGTCTTCATCCACGCGCGCCGGCGGCGGATCGCTGCTGTTCCAGGCGCACTTCGATGCTTCGCAATGGACGGGCGAGCTGGCCGCACACGAGATCCTCACCGGCGGCGCGGTTTCGACGAGTCCGCGCTGGAGCGCCGCAGGCTCGATCCCGGCCCACGGCGTGCGCAACATCTATTTCCGCAATGCGTCCGGACAGCGCACCTCGTTCGAGTGGGACCAGCTGACCGCGGCCCAGCAAGCCTCGTTCAACCTCGATCCGGCCAATACCACGCGCAGCGACGGCGCCGGCCAGCGTCGCGTCGCCTGGCTTCGCGGCGATCGGACCGTGCAAGGCGTTCCTTCGCCCGGCGCCGTACGCCTGCGCGAGCGCACCTCGTCGCTGGGCGACATCGTCAACTCGAGCCCGCGTTATGTCGGCACCGAGAACTACGGATACGACCGCCTGCCGTCCGGTGCAGCGGGGCGCGACGACTACCAGGCGTTCCGATTCGGCAAGGCCAGCCGCACGTCGATGGTCTATATCGGCGCGAACGACGGCATGCTGCACGCCATCCGCGCCTCCGACGGCATCGAGCAGTGGGCGTTCATTCCGTCCGAATTCCTCGCGACCGGGCTCGGGCAGTCGCCGGCGCTGGCGCAGTTGCCGCGCAGCGATTACGCACATCGCTACTACGTCGACGGCCAGCCTGTCGCCGGCGATGCCTTCTTCGGCAATGCCTGGCATACCGTGCTGATCGTGCCGATGGGCGCGGGTGGCCGCAGCATCGTCGCCATCGACGTGACCAATCCGACCGCGAGCACTGCGCCGCAGGTGCTGTGGGAGTTCACTCATGCCGACCTCGGCCATGTCATGGGCCAGCCGAGCATCCAGCGCATGGCCAACGGACGCTGGGCTGCGATCTTCGGCAGCGGCTACGGGTTGAACAAGTCGGCCAAGCTCTTCATCGTCGACATCGAGACCGGCCAGCTGCTGACCGGCCCCGCCAACGCGCGCGCGCCGATCGACACCGACCCGGACTACAACCCGGCCACCAACCCGGCCAACGGGCTGTCGCCGCCTTATCCGGTCGATACCAATGGCGACGCCGTCATCGACATGATTTACGCCGGTGACCTGATGGGCAACCTGTGGCGTTTCGATGTCGACGCCACCTCGACGAACAGTTGGCGGGTCCATCACGGTCAGGCCAACGATCCACGCCCGTTGATCACCGTATGCGCCTCGGGCAACGTCGCCAACATCTATGGTTGCGCCGCCGCCAATCGTCAGCCGATCACGGTCCGGCCGGTGGTCGGTCGCGGTCCGTATTCGACGGGGCAGACGATCTATTTCGGCACCGGCAAGTTCTTCGAGGACGGCGACAATGCCATCACCGCCGGGGCGACGGGACCGGTGCAGAGCTTCTATGCCGTGCAGGATGACAATGCCAACAATCGTGACGTCGTCGCCGGGCGCAGCGTATTGCTGCAACAGTCGATCCTCAACGAGGTATCGCTGACCGGGCAGGGCTCGTATCGGGTCACGTCGAACAACGCTTTGACGACCAACCACAAGGGCTGGTTCATCGACCTGCACTACAGCGCCGCCGGCTTCCGTGGCGAGCGCGTGGTGGCCGATCCGGTGCTGCAGGGCGGGCGCATCATCTTCACCACCCTGATGCCCGGCGATGCGTGCAGCGGCGGCTCCGATGGCTGGCTGATGGAGTTGCAGGCGCGCGACGGCGGCCGGTTCGACAGCCCGATCCTGGACATCAACGGCGACGGCCTGTTCACCACCACCACGCCAAGCACCCCGGGGGACACCGTCACGCACGGTGGAAACCAGGTGCCTGTGTCGGGCATCAAGTCGACTGTCGGCGGTTTGCAGACGCCGAGCATCATCAACGTGCCGGGGCAGGGCTTGCAGAAGAAGATCATGTCCGGCGCCACCGGCAACATCCAGGAAGTAGGCGAGCGTGACGTCCTGCCGCGCGGGCGCACGTCTTGGAGGCAGTTCTGGCCATGAGCACATCCCGCCCTCCCGCCGTCATCGGCGGCTTCACCCTGATCGAATTGATGGTGGTAGTGGCGATCGTGGCGATCCTCGCCACCATCGCCTATCCCAGCTACGAGGAGCAGGTCCGCAAGACCCGCCGCGCCGAGGGCAAGGTCGCGCTCAACGAAGTCGCCAGTCGCCTGGAGCGCTGCTTCACCCGGTTCAATGCCTACAACGCCGCAGGCTGCAATGGGGTGGACCAGATGACCTCGGAGAACGACTGGTACCGGGTCAGCGCCAGCGCGATCGCGGCCAGTTCCTACACCTTGCGGGCCGTGCCGCAACGCGGGCAGGCGACCAGCGATACCAAGTGCGGCACGCTGACGCTGACGCATGTCGGCGTGCGTTCGCAGACCGGTACCCCGCCCAGCGGCTACCAGTGCTGGTAAGGGAAGCGTGGCCGCATAAGCAAAGGCCCGCATTGCGCGGGCCTTTGTCTTGACGAAACCGTTGGATCATTGCGACCAGGCGCGGCCGTTGTAGACCCGTACGTACGAGCCTTCGCGGACGCCATCGAGGTCGGTCTGGGTGACCACCGTGGTGCGGCCGTCGTTCATGCGGACGTAGACGTTGTACGACGCCGAGGTGTTCTTCTGGATGGCGTTGCCGGCCACCGCACCGCCCACGGCGCCGACCGCGGCCGAGACGTTCTGGTTGCCTTCACTGCCACCGGTATGGCGCGAGATCTCGTGGCCGGCCACGGCACCTACGATACCGCCGAGCACCGCACCGGTCGCGCTCGGCGCGCTGCTGCCGGTGGTGACCTGCTCGATCCGGGTCACGGTGCCGCAGTCGTGGCAGTTGGCGGTGGTGCTGCCGTAAGAGGATTGCGGGTAGGTGCTGTAACCCGGGGAACTTGTGGCGCAACCGGCAAGCGCCACTACTACCGCCGTGGCGGCTGCGGCCATCATGCGAAATGGGATGCGACCGTTCATGGAAAGCTCCTGCGGAAGGGACTGGTCGCGGCGACCTGTGTCGCTGCGTGATCTCAACCTAGTCGCCATTGCGTGAACAGTCGATCAACCAGCGTGAACATTCGGACAATCGCCGAATGTCGGCACATCAACGCCATGTGATGGTCGCGCGCCGCGTGGACGCGCGACAAGCCAACGCATCATCAGCTGCGGAAATCCTGATGGCAGGCCTTGCAAGCCTCGCCGATTTTCTTCGTGGTGTCGCCGACGCCTTCGCAATTCAGCGGCGGGTTGGCGAGCGCGGCATCGAGCACGCCGCGGATCTTGCTCGCATGATCGCGGAAGCGCGCGTCGTCCTTCAGGTCGGGGAAGGCCGGCTCGAGGTTATCGGTCATCGTGCGCAACGCTTTGATATGAGGCAGCGTGTCGGTGGCGGCGCAGCGGTTCTCGGTGACGCGGTCCTTGAGTTGGCCCAGGTGCCACTGCTGCACCTGCATGACGCTCTCGGGAAAGTGGTCCTTGCGGGCGTCGAGCGCGCGCATCGCCATGACCGTGGCGATGATCCCCATCACCAGGCCGAGCAGGAACAGGAACAGGTACCTGGTGGCGTTGCTCTTGCGGGCCGCGGTGGGCTGTGGATCGCTCATGACATCTTCTCCTTGATCTTGTCCGGCCACGATGTTGGCGGCACCTTAGCATGCGGTCCTCGCCCCGAGCCAAGCGGACTCAAGGGGGGCGCCGGTACAATGCCGAGATGAGCAAAATCACTCTGGATCCTGCCTGGCAGGAGCGGTTTTCCGGCATCGACCGTCTTTATGGTGCCGGCTCGGTCTCCCGGTTCGCCGCCTGTCGCGTGGCCGTGATCGGCATGGGTGGCGTCGGGTCGTGGGTGGTGGAGGCGCTGGCACGCACCGGCATCGGCCATCTCACCCTGATCGATGCCGACGACCTGTGCGTGTCCAACACCAATCGCCAGTTGCCCGCGCTGGCGGGCCAGTACGGCCGGTCCAAGGTCGAGGCGATGGCCGAACGGTGCCGCGCGATCAATCCACTGGTCACCGCCGAGTCGGTGGCGAGTTTCGTTACCCCGTCCAACCTGTCGGAGATGCTCGATCGCGGCTTCGACCTGGTGGTGGACGCCTGCGACAGCTTCCGCACCAAGGTCGAGATGGCCGCCTGGTGCCGGCGCCGCAAGGTGCCGCTGATCGTGGTGGGTTCCGCCGGTGGGCGTACCGACCCGACGCTGGTGCGCGTGCGCGATCTCTCGCGCACCGAGCACGACGCGATGCTCGCGCTGGTGCGCAAGAAGCTGCGCGGCGAGTTCAACTTCCCGAAGAACGCCGATCGCTACTTCGGCATTTCCGCGATCTATTCGTTGGAGAACGTGCGTTATCCGCAAGCCGACGGCACGGTGTGCGGCGTGCGTCCGCAGGTCAATGGCGAGGCCGCGCTGAAACTCGATTGCGGTGCCGGATTGGGCGCTGCGACCCACATCACCGGCACGTTCGCCTTCGCGGCCGTGGGGAAGGCACTGGAGTTGCTGCTCAAACCGCGCCGGTCGGTTGCGCACCACAGCGCGTAGGCAGGCTGTAGGCCGCGCTCAAGCCCGCCGATCTGCTTTGCGTTCCATGAAAGCGGGCCGAGGTCGGCCTACGCGTCACGCGGCCAATCGAAACAGCCGCTCCGCATTGGCGCTCGTCGCCGCAGCGAGTTCGTCCGCGGCGATCCCGCGAAGTCCGGCGATGACTTCGCATACCGCGGCCAGTCGCGCAGGCTCGTTGCGCTGGCCGCGTATGCCCGCATCGGGCTGGTCAGGTGCATCGGTTTCGAGCAGCAGGTATTCGATCGGCATCGTCGCCGCGAGCCGGCGCAGGCGGTTGGCGCGGTCGTAGGTGACCGGGCCGCCCAGGCCGAGCAGGAATCCGGATTTCCACAGTTGCCGCGCCTGCTCCTCGCTGCCCGAGTAACTGTGGACGACACCACGCAAACCACCGATCCTGCGCACGGCGGCGATCACATCGTCCACGGCGCGGCGAGCGTGCACGATCACCGGCAGGTCGTACTCGCGCGCCAGTTGCAACTGGTTTTCGAAGTAGTGGTGTTGAAGGTCGCGATCGAGGCCTTCGACGAAATAGTCCAGACCGCATTCGCCCACCGCTACTGGCTGCTCGCGCTCGATCCATTCGCGCAGTTGCGACAGGTGCTCGTCGCGATGCGCGGCCAGGTACATCGGATGAAGGCCGTAGGCGGCGTGCAGTCCCGCATCGGCCGCGCATACCTCCCGCAGCTTCGGCCACTCCGCGGCATCCACGGCCGGCACTACCTGGCGCGTGACGCCAACCTGGCGCGCGCGTTCGATGACCTGTGCGCGGTCGGCGTCGAACTCGGCCGCGTCCAGATGGCAGTGGCTGTCGATCAGCATCGGCGTCAGCGCGATGGCGGCTGAATGACGTCCTTGCGCTTTTTCCAGTTAGCCAGCAGCAAGGTGCCCAGGCCCAGCAGTAACTCGTCTGCCAACGGAATGAAATCCGGCACGATCAGGTCGATCACGAACAACGCCCCGGTCAACAGGAACAGGCGCGGATAGCTGAGCTTGGCCAGGAAGCCGAGCAGGGGAGCGGTCAGTGGATTGGCCATGGTTAGCGGTCGGAGTTTGACGGCGGTCTCAAAGACGCTAACACGAGGCTTAATGAGGTTCACAGTTGCGTGGGGTGGATGTTAAAAAATCGGCAGCCGTTCAGCTTGTCAATGCTCGAATGGCACCATCCAACAACAGCGGGATGCCCCCCGCAGAGGCCTGAAATGAATAAGAACTTGCTTGCAGTTGCGCTGGCTTCGCTACTTGTGGGTGGCGTGGCGGTGGCGGCTTTCAACAGCTTCCGCAGCAACGACAACCCGCAGGCAGGCCTCGGCACGGATCCGAATGCCCAGCTGGCGGGCCAAGGTGGCGACGTCGCCGCCGACGGCGCAATCCAGCCGGGTCGCGTCGAATACGCGGACGTGGTCAACGTGAAGCCGATCACCGAGAAGGAACCGCTGTACGCCCAGGTCATCGGCACCGAACCGGTGCGCGAGACCAGCACCACCTCGACCCCGCGCGAAGTCTGCAAGGACGTCGTCGTGCAGGAACGCGCCCCGGAACGCGACGGCAACGTCGGCGGCACCGTGGCCGGCGCGCTCATTGGCGGCCTGGTCGGCAACCAGGTCGGCAGCGGCAACGGCCGCAAGGCCGCGACCGTGGCCGGTGCCGCGGCCGGTGGCTACATCGGCAACCGCGTCGACAAGAACCACGTCGGCGGCCAGGTCACCAGCCGCACCGAGCGCCAGTGCCATACAACCACGTCGACCTCGCAGTCCTCGCGCGTGGTGGCCTACAACGTGACCTACCGCAATCCGGACGGCACCACCGGCACGATGCGCGTCGACAGCAAGCCGGGTAACCGCATCCTGCTCGGCGACGACGACAAGGTGGTCGGCTACGACGTGACCTACCGCTACCAGGGCCAGGAACAGACGGTCCGCCTCGACGAGCGTCCTGCCGCCAACCGCCTGCCGGTGATCGACGGCCAGGTGGTGACCCAGACGGCCTCGGCTGCCAGCGGCACCACCCAGGGCTGATTCGTCCAGCGATTCAGGGAATGCGCGAAGGGCCGGAGCGATCCGGCCCTTCGCTTTTGTGTGCTGTACGCAAGCGCATGTCCGGCGGCGAGCCCGGCTCTGAGGTGAAACCGGTTTCCCGGCCTTACTCCGGCTCGGGACCATCATTACAATGTCTGACTTTCCCCTACGCCGAGTACGCCATGGCCCTGCACCCGTATGACCTCTACGACGTCCGCTCCCTGCTAAGCGAAGAGGAGCGCGCCGTGCAGGATACGGTGGCGCGGTTCACCAACGAGCGCGTGATCCCGATCATCGGCGACGCCTTCGACGAAGGCCGGTTTCCGAAGGAGCTGGTCGGCGAAATCGCCGAACTCGGCCTGCTGGGTTCGTCGCTGCCGGAGAAGTACGGTTGCGCCGGCCTCAACGCGGTCAGCTACGGCCTGATCTGCCAGGAACTGGAGCGCGGCGATAGCGGCATCCGCAGCTTCGTCAGCGTGCAATCCTCGTTGTGCATGTACCCGATCTATGCCTACGGCAACGAGGAGCAGCGCCAGCGCTGGCTGCCCGACATGGCCGCTGGCAAGGTGATCGGCTGCTTCGGCCTGACCGAACCGCATGGCGGTTCCGACCCGGCCAACATGAAGACCAACGCGCGCAAGGACGGCGGCGACTGGATCCTCAATGGCTCCAAGATGTGGATCACCAACGGCAACCTGGCCGACATCGCCATCGTCTGGGCGCAGACCGACGAGGGCATCCAGGGCTTCGTCGTCGAGAAGGGCATGCCAGGCTTCGCGGCGCAGGAAATCAAGCACAAGATGAGCCTGCGCGCATCGGTGACCAGTTCGCTGTTCTTCGACAACGTGCGCGTGCCGGAAGCCAATCGCCTGCCCAACGTGAAGGGCCTCAAGGGACCGCTGGGCTGCCTGACCCAGGCGCGCTACGGCATCACCTGGGGTCCGATCGGCGCGGCCATTGCCTGCCTTGATGAGGCGCTGAACTACACCAAGGAACGCATCCTGTTCGACCGCCCGGTGGCGGCCACGCAGAGTGCGCAGATCAAGCTCGCCGAGATGGCCCGCCGCATCACGCTGGCGCAGTTGCTGGTGGTGCAGCTGGGGCGCCTGAAGGATGCCGGCAAGATGGAGCCGTCGCAGGTATCGCTGGCCAAGTGGAACAACTGCCGCATGGCCATCGACATCGCGCGCGAATGCCGCGACCTGCTCGGCGGCGCCGGCATCACCACCGAACACGCCGCGATCCGCCACGCCCTCAACCTCGAATCGGTCATCACCTACGAGGGCACCGAAACCGTGCACCAGTTGGTGATCGGCCGTGAGCTGACGGGTATCAGCGCGTTCTGATCCAAGGCCCGGTCGCGGAACGCAGGTTCCGGACCTTGGTCTTGCCGGTGGAGCGTCGGCGTAAGCCGGCGTTCCCAAAGATTGGCCGCAGCATCGTCAGTGGCAGCAGCGAGGAGCAGGCATTGCAGATACCGGATGTCCAACTGGAAACCGAGCGCCTGCTGCTGCGGGTGCCGCAAGGGCAGGATTTCGAAGCCTGGGCGGCCTTCATGGCCGACGTCGACCGCACCCGCTACATCGGTGGCGCGCAGCCGCGTTCGCTGGCGTGGCGCGGCCTGATGACCATGGTCGGATCGTGGGCGGTGCTGGGCTTCGGCATGTTCTCGGTGATCGAGAAATCCAGCGGGCGCTGGATCGGTCGCCTGGGTCCGTGGCAGCCGGAAGGCTGGCCCGGCACCGAGATCGGCTGGTCCATCGTGTCCGACGCCGGTGGCAGGGGGTATGCCACCGAGGGCGCCACAGCGACGATCGACTGGGCGTTCGACGCGCTCGGCTGGAGCGAGGTCATCCACACCATCGATCCCGCCAACGCCGCCTCCAAGGGCGTGGCCGCGAAGCTGGGCTCACGCTATCTGCGCATGGACCGGTTGCCGGCGCCGCACGATGCCAACGAGGTCGAGGTCTGGGGACAATCGCGCGAAGAATGGTCCGCAAGCAAGGAGCAACGCCAGTGATCACCGTCTATGGTTATTCCAATTCCGGCAACTGCCACAAACTGCGCCTGCTGCTGACGCAACTCGGTCGCGAGTTCAATTGGGTCGAGGTCGACAGCACCGGCGGCCAGACGCGCACCGCCGAGTACCTGGCAAAGAATCCCAACGGCAAGGTGCCGATGATCGAGGCCGATGACGGCCGGATCATGACCGAGTCCAACGCGATCCTGTGCTGGCTGGCCGAAGGCACCGCGTTCTGGGCCGGTGATGCCTGGCAGCGCGCGCAGGTATTGAGTTGGATGTTCTTCGAGCAGTACAGCCACGAGCCCTTCGTCGCCGTGGCGCGCTTCATACGCGGCTGGACGCCGCTGGGTTCGCCGCGTCGTGCCGATCTGCCCAAACTGCAGGAGCGCGGCCATCAGGCGCTGGCGGTGATGGAGCAGCACCTGAAGCAACACCCGTGGTTCAGCGGCGAAGCCTATGGCATCGCCGATATCGCCCTGTTCGCCTACACCGATGTCGCCGACGAAGGCGGATTCGACCTGGCGCCGTACCCCGCGATCCGCGACTGGCTGCAGCGCGTCCACAAGACACCAGGGTTTGTCGCGATGCCGCCGCCGCCGGTGGAAGCGGCTTCGCGCATCGCCCTGCCTGACTGATTCTTTCCTTTCTTGTGCTTCTCCGGCTGGGGAAGTGGAGTTACTGATGTCCTTGCAATCGCAGTTCGCCATACCCAATCCGATCCCGGCCCGCATGAAAGGCCTCAACCGCGCCGAGATCTGCGACGTCAATTTCACCGAGTTCGTGAAGCACTGGAACGGCCGGGCCGACGCTCGTCCGACGGCGGGCGAGCCCGTCCTCGATGGCAGCGCGCTGGACGCCCGTGGTTTCCTCGAACTGTTCGAATCGCAGCTGATCAGCCGCCATCTCGACCTGATGGCGCGCGTGCTGCGCGTGCAGAACAAGGTCTTCTACACGATCGGCTCCAGCGGTCACGAAGGCAACGCGATGGTCGCGCGGCTGACGCGCCATACCGATCCGGCGTTCCTGCACTACCGTTCCGGCGGTTTCATGGCCGAGCGCTTCCGCAAGATGCCTGAAACCGGTGGCAAGAAGCTCGACCCGATCATGGATTCGGCGCTGAGTTTCGCCGCCAGCAAGGACGATCCAGCCAGCGGCGGACGCCACAAGGTATGGGGCAGCAAGCCGTTGTGGGTGCTGCCGCAGACCTCGACGATCGCCTCGCACCTCCCCAAGGCGCTCGGCACCGCGGTCGCCATCGAAGCCGCCAAGCGACTCGGCCACGCAATGCCGATTCCCGACGACAGCATCGCCATCTGCTCCTTCGGCGACGCCTCGTCCAACCACGCCACCGCGCAGACCGCGTTCAATGCCGCCGCCTGGACCTCGTACCAGAAGCTGCCGGCACCGGTGCTGTTCGTCTGTGAGGACAACGGCATCGGAATCTCGGTCAAGACGCCGTCGGGCTGGATCGCCAACCGCTTCCAGAACATGGATGGGCTCGACTACTTCTTCGCCGACGGCCTCGACCTGGCCAACGGCTACGGCGACGTCCAGAAGGCGGTCGAACACTGTCGTCGCACGCGCCGGCCGACCTTCCTGCACCTGAAGACCACCCGCATCATGGGCCACGCCGGCACCGACTTCGAGATCGAGTGGCGCTCGGTCGAGGAGTTGTGCGCGGTCGAGGCGACCGATCCGCTGTTGCGCTCGGCTGCGATCGCGATGGAGTCGGGCCTGATGACCCGCGACGAAGTGCTGGCGCTGTATGAAGCCACGCGCCAGAAGTGCTTCGCGGCCGCCGAGGAAGCCGACCGTCGTCCCAAGCTCGACAAGCTGGAGGAGGTGATCGCGCCGCTGGCGCCGTACTCGCCCGAGGCCGTGCAGCAGGAGGCGCAACGCGCCGACTACGCACAGCGCCGCCTGGAAGTGTTCGGCAGCGAGGCCAAGCTGCCGGAGAACCAGCCGCCCAAACATCTGGCCATTCAGATCAACCACGCCCTGCACGACATCTTCGCCAAGTACCCCGAGACGCTGCTGTTCGGTGAGGACGTAGCGCAGAAGGGCGGCGTGTACACCGTCACCAAGGGCCTGCAGAAGGCCTTCGGCCCGCGTCGCGTGTTCAATACGCTGCTCGACGAGACGATGATCCTGGGCATGGCGCAGGGCTTCGCCAACGTCGGCCTGCTGCCGATCCCCGAGATCCAGTACCTGGCGTACTTCCACAACGCCTGCGACCAGATCCGCGGTGAGGCGGCATCGCTGCAGTTCTTCAGCAACAACCAGTTCGCCAATCCGATGGTCGTGCGCATCGCCGGACTGGGTTACCAGCGCGGCTTCGGTGGGCACTTCCACAACGACAACTCGATCACCGCGCTGCGCGACATCCCAGGCCTGGTGGTGGGCTGTCCGTCGCGCGGCGACGACGCGGCCACCATGCTGCGCACGCTGACGGCGCTGGCCAAGGTCGATGGGCGCGTCAGCGTATTCCTCGAACCCATCGCGCTGTACATGACCAAGGACCTGCATGAGCACGGCGACGGCGGCTGGCTGACCAGCTATCCCAAGCCCGACGAGGCGATGCCGCTGGGCGAGGGCCGTGTCTATGGCGAAGGCAGCGATGACCTGGTGATCTTCACCTACGGCAACGGCGTGCCGATGAGCCTGCGCGCGGCCCGCACCATCGAGAACAAGCACGGGTGGAAGACCCGTGTGGTCGATCTGCGCTGGCTGGTGCCGCTCAACGATGACTACATCCGCGAACAGGCGCGCAGCGCCAGGCGCATCCTGATCGTCGACGAAGGCCGCCACAGCGCCGGTGTGGGCGAGGGCGTTCTGACCGCGATCGCCGAGGGCGGTTACGGCGCGCGGCCGTTCCAGCGCGTGGTGGGCGTGGACACCTACACGCCGCTGGCCGGTGCGGCGTTCCTTGTGATTCCGTCGGACGACGATATCGTCGCCGCAGCCGATCGATTGGCCTGAGGACAGCCCATGTGCGGCCTGGCCGGACTGCTTCGCCCGACCCCCGACACCGGCGCCGATCGCCTGTCCGGCCTCGCTCGCGCGATGGGCGATGCGATGCTGCATCGCGGTCCCGACGACAGCGGTGTCTGGGTCGATGAGCAGGCCGGCATCGCGCTTGCTCACCGGCGCCTGAGCATCCTCGACCTGTCGCCGCTGGGCCATCAGCCGATGGCCTCCGCCGACCACCGCCATGTCATCGCCTACAACGGCGAGATCTACAACTTCGCCGAATTGCGGGAGGTACTGGTCGCGCGGGGCCACGCGTTCCGCGGCCATTCCGACACCGAGGTGCTGCTGGCCGCGGTGGTGGAGTGGGGTATCGAGGAGGCGATCGCGCGTTGCAACGGCATGTTCGCGATCGCGCTGTGGGACCGGCAGGAACGTTGCCTGTGGCTGGCCCGCGACCGCGTCGGCAAGAAACCGCTGTACTACGGCTGGGCCGGCGACACCTTCGTGTTCGGGTCCGAGCTCAAGGCGTTGTGGCAACACCCGGCTTTCGACAACGCGGTCGATCCGGATGCGCTGGCGCTCCTTCTGCGCCTGGATTACATCCCCGCGCCTCACTCGATCCACGTCGATACCTTCAAGCTGATGCCGGGCTCGTTGCTGCGCGTGGATGCCCAGGACGTCGCCCGCGGCGCGCAGGCCCACGCCCCGGAGCGCGACCAGCGTCGTTACTGGGACGCGCGCGAACGCATGGCCGCGGCGATCGCGCAGCCGTTCACGGGCGATGTGCTCGAGGCGGAGAACCGTCTCGACGAGCTGCTGCGACATTCCGTCGCGTTGCGGATGGTCGCCGACGTCCCGGTGGGCGTGTTCCTGTCCGGCGGCACCGATTCGTCGATCGTCACCGCGTTGATGCAGGCGCAAAGCCGCCACCCGGTGCGCACGTTCACGATCGGATTCGAGCGTTCACATCATGACGAAGCGCACCTCGCGCGCGAGGTCGCCGGGCACCTGCATACCGCGCACACCGAGCTCTACGTCAGCGGCGCCGATGCGCTGGCGGTAGTGCCGACCCTGCCGGCGATGTTCGACGAACCTTTCGCCGATGCCTCGCAGGTGCCCACCGCGCTGGTCGCGCGCCTGGCACGCACGCAGGTCACGGTCGCGCTGTCCGGCGACGGCGGCGACGAGTTGTTCTTCGGCTACAAGCGTTACGACCGCGCCCTGCGCAACTGGCGCTGGCAGCGGCGCGTGCCGGCACCTGTGCGGCGCGCACTGGCACGCAGCGCGCGGCAGCATGGTGAAGCGTCGCGGACGGGCGGATTCGCCGCGCTGGCCGCGGAGATGGACGCGCGCGGCATCGGCGATGTCTATCGCCAGCGTATCGCCCGCTGGCGCGATCCGGTCCGCGCGGTGCTCGGCGCGGCACTGCCTGCCACGTTCTACGACCAGCCCGATCCGCTGCAGGGCCGTGGCACGCCGGCCGACGCGATGATGCTGGCCGATTTCAGCGTGTACCTGCCCGACGACCTGCTGTGCAAGGTCGATCGCACCAGCATGGCGGTCAGCCTGGAAGCGCGCGCGCCGCTGCTGGACTGGCAGGTCGCCGAATTCGCCTGGTCGCTGCCGCTGGAGTTCAAGCGGCATGCGTCCGGCAACAAATACCTGCTTAAGCAGGTGCTGCGTCGCTATCTCCCCGACAGCATGGTCGACCGCGGCAAACGCGGCTTCGGTGCGCCGGTCAGCCAGTGGCTGCGCGGTGACCTGGGCGAATGGGCCGCGACGCTGCTCAACGAAGGTCGCCTGCGCCAGGAAGGCTATTTCGATGCCGGCGCCGTGCACGGCCTGTGGGAGCAGTTCCTCGGCGGCGAGCGCAAATGGCACACGCACCTGTGGAACGTGCTGATGTTCCAGGCATGGCAGGAGCACTGGCGCGAGCAGCGCCGTGGCGTCCACGGCGTACACGCCTGAGTTGGACGGCTCGCCGGAATCGGACGTCCAACGGCGACATTGAGCCGACGGCTATCGTGCCAGCCCGCCGCGCACCGGCAATTCGCGAACCGCGTTGCCATCCACCGACAGCCGCTGACTGTCGTGGCCCAGCGGCACTACCGCCAGCGCCAGATGGCGCCCATCCGCTCCAGCCGTGGCAATCACCTTGCCCAGCGACGCGGATTCCGAACTCACGTCGCTGCCAGCGACCAGCATTTCATCACCCTCCAGCAATGCCAGCCCGCGCTTGGCCTGGCCAAGGAAGTGCGTGCGCGCCACGATCTCCTGGCCGGGGTAGCAGCCCTTCTTCACGCTGAAAGCGCCCAGTCGCTCCAGGGACAGTTGCTGCGGCGTCCAATGTTCGGCCTGGGACGCCGGGAGTCGGGGCAGGCCGTGTTCCAGGTCGAAGGCCTGCCAGCGTGCGACGGCGGGATCCTCGGGCGCGACGGGGCCGTTCCAGATGCGCACCGCCCGCGGGCCCGCTTCTGCTCCCATGTCCAACTCGATCCCGGATTCCGCATCGCTCCCGGCCAGATCCGGCCCCCGCGCCAGCGTCGGGTCCGTGAAGGCGCCGCTCACATGCAGGTCCGCGCGGACTTCGATGGCGACCTTGCTGCGGAACACGAAGCGCTTCAGGCCGGACGCCAGGGCCGCCGGATCGGCATCGGGCAGCAGCAGCCAGATCGCCTCATCGGACAGCTTCAGCAAAGCGAACAGCGCGATCACGCGCCCTTTCGGCGTCAGCCAGCCGCTCCAGTGCCATTGGCCGGGCTCCAGCTGCGCCACGTCGTTCATGAACTGTGCCTGCGCAAACGTGGCCGCATCGCGCCCGGTGAGCGCAATCAGACGATGGTCGGGCAGGGCGAAAACCAGACCGGATGAGGCCTGCGGGTTGTCATGCATGGTGGCGGGATTTAACATTCAGCGCCGTGATGATAGGTCAAACCACTCCCTCCGCAGCGCCCGAAGCGCCCGAGGCACCGGAACGCACTCCGGTCGCGGACGAAACACAGGCGAAGGAGTTCGGCGGGCGCGAAGGCCCCGAACCGACCCGCTACGGGGACTGGGAAAAGAACGGCCGCTGCATCGACTTCTAAAGGCGCCTCCACGCCTTCCCGCCACGCGGCAGCTGCCGCCCAGCCGAGAGACCGCCAACCCCATGGCGAATCGCGAACGTCCTTTGTCACCGCATCTGCAGGTTTATAGCTGGCAGGTGCAGATGGTGACCTCGATCCTGCACCGCGGCACCGGTGTGGTCCTTTCCCTCGGCAACCTGTTGATCGTCTGCGGCCTGCTGTCGCTGGCCGCCGGTCCGGAATCCTGGGCCCACTTCACGGCCTTCACCCGTTCCGCCTTCGGCTTCCTGATCATGTTCGGCTGGAGCTGGGCGCTTGCCTTCCACCTGATCAACGGCATCCGCCACCTGGTGCAGGACGCGGGCCTGGGTTACCGCATCGAATCGTTCGTCCGCAGCAGCTGGATCTCCGTGATCGGCAGCCTGGTGCTGACCGCGCTGATTTGGATGGCGGCGATGACGCAGGGAGGTGGCGCATGAGCACGAACAGGGCGCGGCTGCGCAATCCGCTCAAGACCGCGCGCGGCCTCGGTTCGGCCAAGGACGGTACCCATCACTTCGTCGTCCAGCGCGCCACCGCGGTCGCCCTGATCTTCCTGTCGCTGTATGCAGTCGCACTGGTGGTGTCGCTGATCGGCCACGACTACGAGTACGTGCGCCACAGTGTCGCCAAGCCAGGCAACGCCGCGTTGCTGATCGCGTTCCTGATCGCCTCGTTCTGGCACATGAAGCTGGGCATGCAGGTGATCGTCGAGGACTACGTCCATACCCCGTGGCTGGCAGTCGCATCACAGCTCGCCATTGTTTTCGTTAGCGTAATCGCGGCCATCGCCAGCGTGCTCGCCGTCATCCGCATCGCGCTGGGAGCCTGATTCATGGCCGCCGCTTACAAGATCCAGGAACACACCTTCGACATGGTCGTGGTCGGCGCCGGTGGCGCCGGCTTGCGCGCCACGTTCGGCCTGGCCCAGAAGGGCCTCAAGACCGCCTGCATCACCAAGGTCTTCCCGACCCGCTCGCACACCGTCGCGGCGCAGGGCGGCGTGGCCGCCGCGCTGGCCAACATGGGCGAGGACGACTGGCGCTACCACTTCTTCGATACCGTCAAGGGCTCGGACTGGCTGGGCGACCAGGACGCGATCGAATACATGTGCAAGGAAGCCATCCCGGCGATCATCGAGCTGGAGCACTACGGCGTTCCGTTCTCGCGCACCGAGGAAGGCAAGATCTACCAGCGCCCGTTCGGCGGCATGACCACGCGCTACGGCGAAGGTCCGCCGGCGCAGCGCACCTGCGCCGCCGCCGACCGCACCGGCCACGCGATCCTGCACACGCTGTACCAGCAGTCGCTGGCGCATGACGCGCAGTTCTTCATCGAGTACTTCGCGCTCGACCTGATCATGGACGCCGACGGCACCTGCCGCGGCGTGCTGGCGCTGGACATGGCCGAGGGCACGCTGCACCTGTTCCGTGCCCAAGGCACGGTGCTGGCGACCGGCGGTTACGGCCGCGCGTACTTCTCCGCGACTTCGGCCCATACCTGCACCGGCGACGGTGGCGGCATGGTGCTGCGCGCCGGCCTGGCGCTGCAGGACATGGAGTTCGTGCAGTTCCACCCGACCGGCATCTACGGCGCCGGCTGCCTGATCACCGAAGGCGTGCGCGGCGAAGGCGGCATCCTGCGCAACAGCAACGGCGAGCGCTTCATGGAACGCTACGCGCCGAGCGTAAAAGACTTGGCGCCTCGCGACATGGTCAGCCGCGCGATGACCATGGAAATCCGCGAAGGCCGCGGTGTCGGCGAGCACAAGGACCACATCCTGCTCGACCTGACCCATCTCGGTCCGGAAGTCATCCACGAGAAGCTGCCGGGCATCGCCGAATCGGCGCGCATCTTCGCCAACGTCGACGTCGAGAAGCAGCCGATCCCGGTGCTTCCGACCGTGCACTACAACATGGGCGGCATCCCGACCAACTACCACGGCGAAGTGGTGCAGTTGAAGAACGGCAACCCGGACCAGGTCGTGCCGGGCCTGTACGCGATCGGCGAGGCCGCCTGCGTATCGGTCCACGGCGCCAACCGCCTGGGCTCCAACTCGCTGCTGGACCTGGTCGTGTTCGGCCGCGCCGTGGCCAATCGCGCCGCCGAGACGGTCAAGGCCGACGGCAAGCAGGCCAGGCTGGCCGGCGATGCCTGCGACGCCGCGCTGGCGCGCCTGGACAAGCTGCGCAACGCCACCGGCGGTACGCCGACCGCGGTCATCCGCGACAAGATGCAGCGCACCATGCAGCTCGATGCGGCGGTGTTCCGCACCGGCGAGACGCTGTCCGACGGCGTCAGGAAGATGCGCGAGATCCACGCCTCGTTCGCCGACGTGCGCGTCAGCGACCGTTCGCTGATCTGGAACTCGGACCTGATCGAGACCTACGAGCTGTCCAATCTGCTCGACCAGGCACTCGTCACGATCGTCTCTGCCGAGAACCGCACCGAGTCGCGCGGCGCCCATGCCCGCGAGGACTACCCGGAACGCGACGACGCCAACTGGCAGAAGCACACGCTGTGCTCGGTCAGCGAGAGCGGTGAAACCAAGATCGACTACCGCCCGGTGCACATGTACACGTTGAGCGACGACGTGAGCGTGGTTCCGCCGAAGAAGCGCGTTTACTGATTCCGGAGCGAATACGACCGTGGCCGAATTTTCCCTCCCGAAGAACTCGCAGATCCAGAAGGGCCGTCACTGGCCGACGCCCGGCGCCAAGCAGCCGCGCACCTTCAAGGTCTACCGCTGGAACCCCGACGACGGCATGAACCCGCGCCTGGACACCTACGAGGTGGACCTGGCGGCGTGCGGCCCGATGGTTCTGGACGCGCTGATCAAGATCAAGAACGAGATCGACCCGACCCTGACCTTCCGCCGTTCCTGCCGCGAAGGCATCTGCGGTTCGTGCGCGATGAACATCGATGGCACCAATACGCTGGCCTGCACCAAGGCGATCGGCGATTGCGAGAAGGGCGAAGTGCCGATCTACCCGCTGCCGCACATGTCGGTGGTGAAGGATCTGGTGCCGGACATGACGCATTTCTATGCGCAGTACGCATCGATCAAGCCGTGGCTGCGCACGCAGAGTCCGGCGCCGTCGGACCGCGAACGCCTGCAGTCGCCGGCCGACCGCAAGAAGCTCGACGGCCTGTACGAGTGCATCCTGTGCGCGTGCTGCTCGACCAGTTGCCCAAGCTACTGGTGGAACGGCGACCGTTACCTCGGCCCGGCGATCCTGCTGCAGGCCTACCGCTGGATCATCGACTCGCGCGATGAGGACACCGGTGCGCGCCTGGACGACCTGGAAGATCCGTTCAAGCTGTACCGCTGCCACACCATCATGAACTGCGCCCGCACCTGCCCGAAGGGTTTGAACCCGGCGCAGGCGATCGGCGAGATCAAGAAGCTGATGCTCGCCCGCCGGGTCTGATCCGACGTAAGCAGGCGACGTCCATGGAAGGGCGCACGCGAGTGCGCCCTTTCTTGTGGGGCGCTTCCCGGGTCATCGCAGAAGACGCTTTCGAAAACGTTCAGAGGTTCCCCATGGACACCCGCGCGATCTTCCTTCCCGCGCTCGCGATGGTGGCGCTGACCTTCCTGGTGTGGTGCCGCTTGTATGTCGTGCGCATCGCCCAGATCCACCGTGGGCGAATCGATCCGCAGGCCGTGGCAACTTCCGCCCAGGCCGCGGCGCGGCTTACCGATACCCGTGCCTCGGACAACTTCCGCAATCTGTTCGAGTTGCCGGTGTTGTTCTATGTGGCGGTCGGGGTGATCGCGATATCCGGGATGGGCGGTGCCGCCGCGCTGGCGCTGGCCTGGCTGTTCGTGGTCCTGCGTGTCGTGCACAGCGTGATCCATTGCAGCTACAACCGGGTCATGCACCGCCTTTTTGTCCACGCATCGAGCACGCTGGTGCTGTGGGCTTTGTGGGCCGTCATCGGGATGGAGTTGATACGGGCATGACCGACGCCGACGAACTCGAACTGCGTCGCCTGCGCTGGCGTTGCCGGCGTGGCATGCGCGAGCTGGACCAGTTGTTCGGCCGTTACCTCGATCGTGCCTGGAGGCAGGCTTCCGAGGACGAGCGCGGCGTTTTCCTAAGGCTGCTGGAAACCGAGGACGATAAGCTCTGGCACTGGTTCATGGGCTACGACGTGCCGACCGATGCCGAACTCGCCCGACTTGTTGATCGCATCCGCTCCTTGCCACCCTCCGCGTGAATCGTTCGCGGGTCGGCTGCAGTGGCGGCCTTCGCGCCTGCTGTCCCTCGCGCTGGTGCTGATGGGCCTGTTGGCCGGGCTGTCCGTAATCGCCAGCGAGATGCCCCTGGCCTGGTCGATCCCGCTGGCGTTGCTCGCGGCGGGCGATGGCGTCCGGCAGGCGAGGCGGGAACTGGCACGGCCGGTGCGGTGGCTGGTGGCGGGTACGACGGACACGCTTTCTGGCCCGACCCTGGATGGTCAGCCGATCTCCGAACTGACGGTGCAATGGCGCGGTTCACTGGCTTTCATGCGTTTTCGCGACACCGACCGGCGCTGGCAGCGGCTGGCATGGTGGCCCGACACGCTGGATTCCCGCGGTCGCCGTGAACTGCGGCTGGCCATTCCTGTCCAAGCGACTGCGCACCGTGCAACTTCGATGGCACCATAGCCGAGGGCCTGGTAAGTGCTGTGGAGTAGGTCGCGTTGGTCTTCAGTCGCCGCCAGGTGGTGTTGCGCGGCGCAGTTGCCTTGCTCCTTGCAAGGTCAAGCTGCGCGGCGCCGCATGGCGGCGACTGAAGGCCAACCCGAAGGGCCGGGCCTGATGGCGCGTGGCGCAGCGTCATCGCTCAGTCGCGTATCGACATACACTCCTTCGCTCTTCCTTGCTCCACACGCCATCAGGCCCGGCGCGACCTACTCCACAGTACTTACCAGGCCCTAATGTTCAAACCCATCCCCGTCGCCATCGGCCTGCGCTACCTTCGCGCCAAACGCCGCAATGGCTTTATTTCCTTCATTTCCCTGGCCTCGATCGCGGGCATCGCCCTGGGCGTGACCGCGCTGATCACCACGCTGGCGGTGATGAGCGGCTTCCAGCGCGAGATCCGCGACCGCATGCTGCAGATGGCGGCGCATGCCACCGTCAGCGCCTACGGCGAACCGTTGGCCGACTGGCGGCGTGCCGTCGACAAGGCCGTGGCCGATCCGCGCGTCGCGGGCGCCGCACCTTATATCGAGAAGGAGGCGCTGCTGTCGGGCGCACGCAACCAGCCGGCGATGGTGCGCGGCGTGTTGCCGGCCGAGGAGGGCAAGGTCTCGGTGCTGGCCGACAAGATGGTGCAGGGCCGGCTCGACTCGCTGACGCCGGGCAGCTTCAACATCGTGCTGGGCAAGGAACTGGCGCTGTGGCTGGGCGTCAGCACCGGCGACAGCGTGGTGATGACGACGTCCGACTTCCGCAGCACGCCGCTGGGCGCGGTGCCGCAACTGAAGCGCTTCACCGTCAGCGGCATCTTCGAGGCGGGCTACAACGAGTTCGACAAGGGGTTGGCCGTGGTCAACCTCAACGACATGCAGCGACTGCTGCGGATGGGCGAGGGTGTCACCGGCGTGCGGCTGAGGCTGCACGACATGGACCTGTCCTGGGACGTGGCCCGCGATCTCGCGCTTGGCCTGGGCGGTCCGTATCGGGTCAGCGACTGGACCAGCGAGAACGCCAACATGTTCCGTGCGTTGAAGATGGAAAAGACCATCATGGCGATCCTGCTGTCGCTGATCATCGCGATGGGCGCCTTCAACCTGGTCAGCTCGCAGGTGATGCTGGTGACCGACAAGCAGGCCGACATCGCGATCCTGCGCACCCTGGGCCTGACACCGCGCGGCGTGATGCAGGTGTTCGTCGTGCAGGGCACGCTGATCGGCGTGATCGGCACAGTGATCGGTGTCATCGGCGGAATCGTGCTGACGCTGAACCTCGAACACATACTCAAGGCCATCGAGGCGGTCCTTGGCGTGCAGTTGCTGCCCGAGGACGTCTACTACATCACCGGACTGCCGACCGACCTGCAGGCCAGCGACGTGATCATCATCGCCAGCGTGGCGTTGGCGATGGCGTTCATGGCCACGATCTATCCCGCCTGGCGCGCCGCGCGCACGGCGCCGGCGGAGGCGCTGCGCTATGAGTGAGCAAACCGTGGCCAAGCAGAAACATAACGGCGAGATCGTCCTCAGTTGCCAGGACCTGGCCATGACCTACGCCGAGGGCACGCTGCGCACGCACGTGTTCCACGGCCTGGACCTGGCTGTCGGCAAGGGCGAGACGGTGGCCATCCTGGGTGCGTCCGGCGCCGGCAAGAGCACGTTGCTGCATTTGCTGGGCGGCCTGGATACCCCTACGGCGGGCGAGGTATTCGTCTCCGGCCAGAAGATGAGCGCGTTGTCCGATGCGGCCCGCGGCGCGTTGCGCAATCGATCGCTCGGGTTCGTCTACCAGTTCCATCACCTGCTGCCCGAGTTCACCGCGCTGGAGAACGTGATGCTGCCGGTGCTGCTGTCCGGCGCGGATGTTCCCGATGCCTTGCATCGCGCCAGGTCGCTGCTGGAATCGGTGGGGCTCGGCCATCGCCTGCAGCACAAGCCCGGAGAGCTATCGGGCGGCGAGCGCCAACGCGCTGCGGTGGCCAGGGCGCTGGTCAACAAGCCGGCCTGCGTGCTGGGCGACGAGCCCACCGGCAACCTCGACGAGAAGACTGCCGCGACGGTGTTCGAACTGATGCTCGCGCTCAACCACGAACAGCACACCAGCCTGGTGCTGGTGACGCACGATCGCCGCCTGGCACGACGCCTGGACCGCGTGATGGAACTCCACGAAGGCAAGCTGCGACAGCTCAGCCACGACGAGGTGTAGACCATGGCAACAGCGGCAGGGACGCCGCGTTTCGGAATCGCCTGCGCTGCGGCGCTGCTGGTTGGTGTCGTGGTCTGCCTGTGGTCGCCGCGGCTGGCGTCATGGCCATGGCTGCTGTCGGCGGCGCTATCCGGAGCCTTTCTTTGGTGGCGCGGCGGGCGACAATCCCCTTTCCTGCGTCTTGCAGGAGCGGTATTGCTCGGCTTCGGGCTTGCGGGCCTGCATGCGGCTCATGCGCTATGGCTGCAACTGCCCGCAGCGTGGGAAAAGCGCGATGCGGTGGTTACAGGACGCATCGTCGACCTGCCCGAGCACGAGGTGCGGCGGACGCGCTTCCTGTTTCGTGTCGATGGCGACGACACGCAGTCGGCGCCGTTTCGGGGACGCCTGCTGCGATTGGCCTGGTACGACGACGATCCCGCCAGGCGCAGCGTGCTGAAAGCAGGTGCGCGATGGGAGTTGCCAGTACGCGTTGGCACCCCGCGTGGCCTGCGCAATCCCGGAGGCTTCGATGCCGAAAAGCACGCGATGGCGCAGCGGATCACCGCGGTCGGTTACGTGCACGAGCCGGCGCTGGCGCGCAGGCTGACCCAACCCGACGGAGTGCCCGCATGGCGTGAAGCGATGTCTGCCAGGATCGCGGCGGCCGTGGCCGCTCCATCCTCACGATTCATCCGTGCGCTGGCGCTGGGCGATACCCGAGCCTTGGACGATATCGACTGGAATACCTTGCGGGCTGACGGCCTGACCCACCTGATCGCGATCTCCGGCTTCCATGTCAGCCTCGTCGCGGGGTTCTTCGCCTTGTCGGTGCGGGGGCTGTGGTGGCTGTGCCCCGTGCTGGGCCGTCGATGGCCCCGTCCGGCCGCGGCCTCCATCGCGGCCATGCTCGGAGCCGCGGGCTACGCGGCGCTCACCGGCGCCTCGCTGCCGACGATACGCACGCTGCTGATGATCGCGGTCGTGGCCGCGGTGACGTGGTCGCGCAGACCTCGACGCGCGCTCGACACGATGGCGCTGGTGGCGATCATGGTGCTGCTGGCCGATCCGCTTTCGGTGCTGGGCGCGGGGTTCTGGCTGAGTTTCCTCGGTGTGGCCTGGTTGCTGTGGTGCCTGCCTGGTGCGGGACGCAAGCCGCTGCGCGAAAGCTGGAAGGAGTTTCTTGCGGCGCAGGGGGTCGCCACGCTCGGTTTGTTGCCGCTAGGCGTGGTGCTGTTCGGACAAGCCTCGCTGGCGGGGCCGCTGGCCAATCTGGTGGCGGTGCCGTGGTGGAGCCTGGTGGTGGTGCCGCTGTCGCTGCTCGGTACCGGGCTCGAGGCCCTTCATTCGGGCACGGGCGTCTGGGCCTGGCAGGCCGCGGCCTGGTGCTTCGATCTCAGTTGGCCGCTGTTCGAGCGCATGGCCGCCAGTCCGCTGGCGCTGTGGTGGCTGCCCGAATCCGGGATGCCCGCGCTGCTGCTGGCCTTGCTGGCCGCCTTCTGGCTGTTGCTGCCGCGTGGTATCCCCGGCAAACCACTGGCGTTGCTGATGTGGCTGCCGCTGCTGTGGCCCGATCGCGGGCTGCCTGCCCACGGTGCCGTGGAGTTGCAGGTGATCGACGTGGGGCAGGGTCTGTCGGTGCTGGTGCGCACGGCCGGACATTCGCTGCTCTACGACATGGGGCCGGCAGTCAAGGACGGCTTCGATGCCGGCGAACGGGCCGTGGTCCCATCGCTGCATGCGCTGGGCGTATCGCGCCTGGATCGCGCAGCAGTGAGCCATGGCGACAACGACCACGCCGGCGGTCTGGAAGCGGTCCGCCGCGCTATTCCTGTCACTCGCCTGAGCGCGCCGGAGGGCGCGGGCGTGCCTGGTGCGCAGCTGTGCCTGGCCGGCCAGAGCTGGTCATGGGATGGCGTGCGATTCCGCTACTTGCATCCGGCGCGATATTTCCCGTATCTGGGCAACGAGGCCAGTTGCGTGCTCCGCATCGAAAGCCGGCATGGGGCCGTGCTGCTGCTGGGCGACGTGGGCGGGGTGATCGAGCGCCGTCTGCTGCACGACGATTCCGCCCTGCTGAGGGCGGAAGTGGTGCTGGTGGCGCACCACGGAAGCGGCGGATCGTCCGATCCTGGCTTCGTGGCCGCCACTGGTGCGCGCCACGCGGTCGTCTCCACTGGCTTCGGCAACCGTTTCGGCCATCCGCGTCCGGAGGTGCTCGAGCGCTGGCAAGGTGCGGGCGCCCAGGTCCATGACACGGCCGGCGACGGCGCGCTGCGCATCCGGATTCAGGAAGGCGGGGTCGATGTGGAAGCGCGACGGCGGACACACCCGCGCCCGTGGGATGTAACCCGGAGGTAGGCTGCAGCAACGGCTGGGCTATTCTATCGGCCAGTTTTGATGCGGCCATGGGCCGGGGGTTGCGAGTGCTGGAACTGGTCAAGGCCGGCGGTTGGCCGATGATTCCGCTGCTGTTGCTGTCGGTGCTGGCGTTGACGCTGATCGTCGAGCGTGCCTGGACCCTGCGGCGCGTCACCGTGCTGCCGCCCACCCTGGGCAAGGAAGTCCGCGCCTGGGCCGGGACCGGCAAGCTCGATCCGGCGCACATCGAGACCCTGCGCAAGACCTCGCCGCTGGGCGAACTGTTGGCGGCCGCGCTCGATGTGCGCAACCGCCCGCGTGACCAGATCCGCGAACGCATCGAGGACGTGGGCCGCCACCTGGTGCACAAGATGGAGCGTTACCTCAACACGCTCGGCACCATTGCCGCGGCCGGCCCGCTGCTGGGCCTGTTCGGCACGGTCGTCGGCATGATCCAGATGTTCCTGGGCATCCTCGATCACGGCATCGGCGACGTGAACCAGCTGGCCGGTGGCATCGGCAAGGCATTGGTGTGCACGGCTGCCGGCATGATCGTGGCGATTCCGGCGCTGATCGCGCACCGCTGGTTCCGCGGGCGCATCGCCGAGTACATCGTCGCGATGGAGCACGAGGCGATCCAGCTGATGGACACGATCGAAGCGCGACCGCCCGTGGGCGCCGTGCGCGCGCAGAACGCAGCCTGAGGTCCATGCCCGATGCGCATCCGCGACCACCGTGCCTTCGATGAGCCGGACATCAACCTGGTTCCGCTGATCGACGTGATCCTGGTGCTGATCATCTTCTTCGTCGTCACCGCGACTTTCGATGCGCGCTCGGTGCTCAAGCTGGAGTTGCCGCGCGCCACCGGCGAGCAGGCCAACGACCCGGCCAAGGCGCTGGTCGTGCTGGTCAACGCCGATGGCCGTTATTTCGTCGATGACCGCGAAGTGCTGCGAGACGACGTCGAGTCGCTGAAGGGCACCATCAGCGAGGTGGCCGGCAACGACCGCGACCGCCCGGTGCTGCTGCGCGCCGACGCGCGCACGCCGTACCAGGCCGTCGTCACCGTCTACGACGCCCTCGGGCAGCTGGGCTTCCGCAGGATCATGAGCGCCACCGCACCGCAGACCGGCGAAGCGGGTACGGGGGCGGGCAAGTGAGCGACGAAATGTCGCCCTGGAAGACCTACCGCCGCCTGCTGCAGTTCGTCTCTCCCTACCGGGGCGTGCTGCTGCTGGCGCTGTTGGGCATGCTGATCGAAGCCGCCTCGGCCGGCGCCTTCACCTGGCTGATGAAGCCGGTGGTGGACGAGACCTTCATCAGCCGCAATTCGCAGCTGAGCCTGCTGCTGCCGCTCGCCATTGTCGGCATCTTCGTGGTGCGCGGCATCGCCGGTTACGTCACCGACACGTTCATGGCCCGCGCCGGCCGCAGCATCGCTCGCGACCTGCGCGTCACGGTGCTGGGCAAGTACCTGCGCCTGCCGGGCCTGCGTTTCGATACCGAACCGGTCGGATCGATGCTGACCCGCCTGGGCTCGGACAGCGACCAAGTCGCGCAGGCAGCCATCGACGCCGCCAAGGTGATGCTGCAGCAATCGCTGCAGGTCGTGGCGATGCTGAGCGTGATGCTCTATTACAGCTGGCGCGTGACCGCCGCCATCCTGCTGCTCGGGCCGTTGCTGGCCTGGACGATGGACACGGTCGGCCGGCGCTATCGCAAGATCGGCCACCGCATCCAGGAGAGCGGCGCACAACTGCTGCAGTCGGCGGACCAGGCGCTGTCGAACCATCAGGAAGTGAAGGTGTACGGCGCGCAGGCGGTGGAACTGGAGCGCTACGGCGGCCAGGCCAACCACCACCTCAAGCTGAGCCTGAAGGTCGAGTCGACGCGCAGCATCTCCTCGGCGGTGGTGCAGCTGATGGGCGCGGTGGGGCTGGCCCTGCTGTTGTTCTTCGCCGGCCGTGAAGCCGCGAAAGGGCGCCTGAGCGCGGGCGATTTCGTCAGCCTGATGACGTCGATGCTCGCGGTCATTCCCGCGCTCAAGCAGCTCACCAACGTGCAAGGCATGCTGCAACGTGGTGTGGCCTCGGCCGAGCGCCTGTTCGACGTACTCGACACCCCGGACGAGGTGGACACCGGCACGCGGCCGCTGACGCGCGCCCAGGGCGTCATCGAGTTCCGCGACGTCACCGCGCGCTATCCGGGACAGGCGCAGCCCGCACTGTCCGACATCAGCTTCGCGGCCCGCCCGGGCACGGTCACCGCGATCGTCGGCCGCTCCGGCAGCGGCAAGTCGACGCTGATCAAGCTGATCCCGCGTTTCTACGACATCGAGGCAGGACAGATCCTGCTCGACGGTCATCCGCTGCAGGAATACCGCCTAGCCGACCTGCGCCGCCAGATCGCCCTGGTCGGCCAGCAGGTGATGCTGTTCGACGGCACCGTTGCGGCCAACGTTGCTTATGGTGAATTGCAGGGCGCAGCACCCGAGGCGCTCGAACAGGCCGTGCGCGGCGCCAACGCAATGGAATTCGTCGAGCGCCTGCCGCAGCGCCTGGAAACGTCGATCGGCAGCAAAGGCGGGCGCCTGTCGGGCGGCCAGCGCCAGCGCCTGGCGATCGCGCGGGCCATGCTCAAGGACGCCCCGATCCTGATCCTGGACGAAGCCACCGCCGCGCTGGACACTGAGTCCGAGCGCCTGGTGCAGGACGCGCTGAACCACCTGATGCCCAACCGCACGACGCTGGTGATCGCCCACCGCCTGTCCACGATCGAGCACGCCGACCAGGTGCTGGTGCTCGACCAGGGCCGCATCGTCGAACGCGGCACGCACGCCGAACTGCTTGCCCACGGTGGGTTGTATGCTCACCTGCATCGCATGCAGTTCCGCGAGGCCGAATGAGCGGACCGTCCATGAGCAAATCGCGCGGCGCGGTGCCGGCCTACTGGTACGGCGATGCGGCGGTTCCGCTGGGCGCCAGGCTGTTATCCACCATTTACGCAACGCTCTCGGGGCTGCGCCGTGGGCTGTACGCACGTGGCTGGTTGCGTCGGCACCACCCGGGCGTTCCCGTGATCGTGGTCGGCAACATCACCGCCGGCGGCTCAGGCAAAACACCGCTGACCATCGCGCTGGTCGAGCGCCTTCGCGCCGAAGGCTGGAATCCAGGCGTCGCCAGCCGCGGTTACGGCCGTGTCGAGCGCTCGCGCCCGCTATGGGTGGAAGCGGGTACCGATGCGGCCAGTGGCGGCGACGAACCGGTGCTGATCGCGCGCCGCACCGGTGTGCGCCTGCGCGTCGATCGCGACCGGGCCGCAGCCGCGCAGGCGCTGGCCGAGGCTGGCTGCGACGTCGTGATCTGCGACGACGGACTGCAGCATTACCGCCTGGCCCGCGATATCGAGATCGAGGTCGTGGACGGCCGCCGCCGCTACGGCAACGGCCAGTTGCTTCCGGCCGGGCCATTGCGGGAACTGCCCGAACGCGGCGCCCGCTGCGATTTCCGCGTCGTCAACGTAGCCAATGGCGGCAACGGCAATGGCAACGGCGACACCGGCTTCGGCGAGTGGCCGATGCGGATGCTGTCGGACCAGGCGCTGCCGCTGACCGGCGTGCGCCCGCGCAGGCTCGCCTCGTTCTCCGGTCAGCGCGTGCACGCGGTGGCCGGCATCGGCGATCCCGAACGGTTCTTCGCGATGTTGCGCGGATACGGCATTGCCGTGGTGCCACACGCTTTCGCCGACCATCATCGCTACAGCGCGGCCGATTTCGAGTTCGGCAGTCCGCTGCCGGTGCTGATGACCGAGAAAGACGCGGTGAAATGCGCCGACTTCGCCAACGACCTGACCTTCAGCGTGCCCGTGCGCGGCGAACTGCCGGAGGCATTCTGGGTCTCACTGCTGGACCGGCTGGTGCGCAAGCGCGATGCGTTGCGCAGCGCCGCGACGAAATAACCCAAGGACTTCGCCATGGACGATTTCGTAGTCGCCATACCTGCGCGTTACGCCGCGACGCGGCTGCCTGGTAAACCGCTGCAATTGCTCGCCGGTGAACCCCTGGTTTTGCACGTGGCGCGGCGCGCATTGGCGGCCGGCGCACGTGAGGTATGGGTTGCCGCCGACGACGAGCGCATCGCCGCCGCGCTGGACGGCTGCGGGGTACGCGTGGCGATGACATCGACCGCACATGCCTCCGGCACCGATCGCCTGGCCGAATGCGCGCGCATCGCGGGCTGGAGCGATGACACCGTTGTGGTGAATCTCCAGGGTGACGAGCCTTTTGCCCCCGCGGCCGGCATCCGCGCGGTGGCCGCGCTGATGCACGGCGGCACCGCCGAGATGGCGACGCTCGCCGCGCCCGTGACCGACGTCGAAACCTTGCTGGACCCCAATGCGGTCAAGCTGGTCCGCGCAGGCAATGGGCACGCGCTGTACTTCAGCCGGGCGCCGATTCCCTGGCCGCGCGACGCGTTCGCCCGCGATCGCAGTCGCATGCCGGATCAAGGGGAGTGGCTGCGCCACATCGGCATCTATGGCTACCGCGTCGGCTTCCTGCAGCGTTTCGCATCGCTGCCGCCGGGGCGGCTCGAGCAGATCGAGTCGCTCGAACAACTGCGCGTGCTCGAGGCCGGCTACCGTATCGCTGTCGGCATCACGCCCGAACCGTTCCCGCCCGGCGTGGATACGCCCGAGGATCTCGCGCGTGCCGAGGCGCGCATCACCGGTCATGGCTGAATCGATCCGCCTGCTGGTCGTCTGCCTCGGCAATTTCTGTCGCTCGCCTGTGGCCGAAGGCGTGCTGCGGGCGCGCATCGGCGTGTCGACCCTGGCCGGCCGGGTCGAACTCGACTCGGCGGGCACCGGCGACTGGCACATCGGCGAGCCGCCCGACCGCCGCGCCATTGCCAATGCGGCCGAGCACGGCATCGATATCTCGCAGTTGCGCGCGCGCCAGCTCGCCGCAGCGGACTATCGGCACTTCGATTGGTTGCTGTGCGCCGACCGCGCCAATCTGCGGGACGTGCGGGCGCGGATGCCGACAGGTAGCCACGCACAGGCTGCCCTGCTACTGGACTGGGCGGGAGTAGAGGCCGATGGCGAAATTCCCGATCCGTACACCGGCGGCCCGGCCCAGTTCGAGCACGTGTTCCATCTGCTTGATCGCGCCGCCGATGGTGTGATCGCGCGGCTCCGCCACGAGTATCCGGACCGTTTGGGTTAGCCGGCGCCGTTCATGTGGCCGGAGCGATACCGGTCCGGGTCGCTGAATCCCGACTCCGCCTTGCCCTGACGCATAATCGGCCCCATCCATGCCGAACCCTGTCACCGCCCAGCCCGCTGCATTTTCCTCGCCCGTGGTCCGCGATCGATGGCGCGTGGCGGGGCGCACCATTTCATGACCAAGCCCGAATTCCCGGCCTTCGATGGCAAGGCCTTCATCAAGAACCTCAGCACCGCGCCCGGCGTGTACCGGATGATCGCGGGCGACGACAGCGTGCTCTATGTCGGCAAGGCAGGCGCGCTGAAGAACCGCGTGTCCAGCTATTTCAACGCCACGCCCAAATCCGCGCGCATCATGACGATGCTGGCGCAGACCGCGCGCATGGAAGTCACGGTCACGCGCACCGAAACCGAAGCGCTGATCCTGGAAAACCAGCTGATCAAGTCGCTCAAGCCGCGCTACAACGTGCTGTTGCGCGACGACAAGAGTTACCCGTATGTGCTGATGACCCAGGAGGCCTGGCCGCGCATCGCCATGCACCGTGGGCCGCGCGCGATCCCGGGTCGATATTTTGGCCCGTATGCCAGCGTCGGCGCCGTGCGCGACACACTCAACCTGATGCACAAGCTGTTCAAGTTGCGCAGTTGCGAGGACAGCGTATTCCGCAACCGCTCGCGGCCGTGCCTGCAGCACCAGATCGGTCGCTGCAGCGCGCCGTGTGTGGGGCTGGTGCCTGCACGCGACTACTCCGAAAGCGTGCGCCGCGCAGGCCTGTTCCTGGAGGGGCGCAGCGACGAGCTCAGTGACGACCTGGTCAAGTCGATGGAGGCTGCCAGCATCCGCCTCGATTTCGAGGAGGCGGCGCGCCTGCGCGACCTGGTGGCGTCGATCCGCAGCCTGCAGGCGCGGCAATACGTGGACGGCCGCGCGGCCGACCTGGACGTGCTCGCGATCGCCATGCATGGAGTGTCCGCCTGCGTGCTGCTGCTGGCGTTCCGCGACGGCCGCAACCTGGGCACGCGCGCCTTCTTCCCCAAGACCAACGGCAGCGACAACCCGCAGGAAGTGCTGGCGGCGTTCGTGTCGCAGTACTACGTCGAGCAACCGCCGCCGGGCGAGATCGTGATCGATCGCGACATTCCGGATCGCGAGCTGATCGAGCACGCGCTGTCCAGTTCGGGCGAGCGAAAGGTCCAGCTCAGGTTCAACGTGCGCGCCGAACGCGCGGGCTACCTGGACATGGCGCGCCGCAATGCCGAGCTGTCCCTGGCCGCCGAGCGCACCAGCCATGCCGCGCAGCACGCGAGAGCCGAAGCGCTGCGCGAGATGATGGGCATGTCGGCGTTGCCTTCCCGGATAGAGTGCTTCGACATCAGCCACACCATGGGCGAGGCGACCGTGGCCTCGTGCGTGGTGTTCGATGCGGAGGGACCGGTACGCGGTCAGTACCGGCGCTACAACATCACAGGCATTGAGCCGGGTGACGACTACGCGGCCATGCACCAGGCCATCGAGCGCCGCTTCCGCCGCGCGGTCGAAGAGGGCGGGGTGATGCCGGACATCCTGCTGATCGACGGCGGCGCCGGCCAGGTCGCACAGGCGCGCGCCGCGCTGGACGACCTGGGCGTGGAGGGCGTGGTACTGGTAGGCGTGGCGAAGGGACCCGCGCGGCGCGCGGGCGACGAGGAACTGTTGCTGCCGGACGGCCGCAGCTTGCGGCCCGGTGCGGAGTCCCCGGCGCTGCAGTTGATCCAGCAGGTCCGCGACGAGGCCCACCGGTTCGCCATCACCGGCCACCGTGGACGCCGACAGAAGGCCCGCAACAGCAGCCGGCTGGAGGACATCCCAGGTATCGGGCCGCGCCGCCGCGCTAATCTGTTGCGGCATTTCGGCGGCCTGGGCGGCCTGAAGGCGGCTGGGGTCGAGGAGATCGCGCGGGTCGATGGCATCAACGACGCCCTGGCCGAGCGCATCTATGCGACCCTGCACGGGCTGGACGTGCCCGACGGCGCCCCCGACACGAACGAACCGATGAGCAGCACGCGGAGCGAAGGATGAAGTTGACGGTACCGACCATGCTGACCCTGCTGCGGATCGTGCTGATCCCGGTGCTGGTGCTGGTGTTCTACCTTCCCTACAAATGGACCAACTTCGCCGCGGCTTTCGTCTTCGCGCTGGCGGCCATCACCGACTGGCTCGATGGCTGGATCGCGCGCCGCTACAACCAGTACTCGGCGTTCGGCGCGTTCCTCGATCCGGTGGCGGACAAACTGATGGTGACGACCGCGCTGGTCATCATTGTGCAGAGTCACCACACGATATGGATGGCGCTGTGGGCCGCGGTCATCATCGGTCGCGAGATCGCCGTGTCGGCGCTGCGCGAGTGGATGGCCGAACTCGGTCAGCGTGCCCGCGTGGCCGTGGCCAACGTCGGCAAGATCAAGACCGTGGTGCAGAT
Organism: Lysobacter niastensis; assembly: GCF_031457115.1. Taxonomy (GTDB): domain Bacteria; phylum Pseudomonadota; class Gammaproteobacteria; order Xanthomonadales; family Xanthomonadaceae; genus Lysobacter_J; species Lysobacter_J niastensis_A. The sequence goes on along the minus strand of NZ_JAVDVY010000003.1, from coordinate 156,747 downwards.
GGTCGCGCTGCTGTGCCTGCTGTATGCGGTCACGCCCGATTCGACGGCGCGCGCGGACATCTGGATGGGTGAACCGATATTCAGGATCGGCGACTGGCTGCTGGCCGCGGCGGCATTGCTGACACTGTGGTCCGGTTTCGAATACCTGCGAGTGGCGTGGCCCGTCTTGCGCGAAGACGTCCGTTCATAGAAAATACGCACATCGCGAACGGCGCCATTGTTCGCGTGGATCACGCGGTGGCGCGCATGATCCGGTGTCGAGGAAGGCCTGGAACAGGTCTTCCGGAAACGAAAAAGGGTTGACACTTTTCGTTTCATGCCTAAAATGTCGGTTCCTCTGCGGGAATAGCTCAGTTGGTAGAGCACGACCTTGCCAAGGTCGGGGTCGCGAGTTCGAGTCTCGTTTCCCGCTCCAAATTCGGGGGGTTTTCGAAAGATTGCCTCCTCAGACAAGGCCCCGCACGCGGGGCCTTGTTGTTTCCGGGTCCAGCGCTGCGTCAGGGCGCGGTTTATGGAACAATCGCCTGCGGCAGAATCTGCCAAGGCGGATTCGAAAGTCACCGGCCTGGTGGCAGAGTGGTCATGCAGCGGACTGCAAATCCGCGTACGCCGGTTCAATTCCGACCCAGGCCTCCAAAGCAAAACAAATAGCCCGGCAGACGCCGGGCTTTTTGTTTTTGTCTGTCCGATAGGGCCGTGCGCGAGGTTGGATTCCCGCTCTGGAAACACGTCGCGTAAGCTATCCCGCGACGCATCCCTGCCCGGATGGCGGAATCGGTAGACGCAGCGGACTTAAAATTCGCCGGCCTCACGGCCGTGCCGGTTCGATCCCGGCTCCGGGCACCATCTCTAAGTTCCAGGAAGTCTCAGGGCGTCGCACTAACCGGCGAGGACGTTGCAAGCGCCATCGCGCGCGACGACGGCGAGGGCGCGCTTGCCGCGCAGTGCCGGTCCATCGCCGACAACGCCGGGGACGACTACCGCTTCGGCCCGAAGAGCCGGCTAGTGGAGGCGGACAGCGAGGCCCGGTCGAAGCTGCGCATCTGGACCCGGCCCCGGCGAAGTGCCGGCCGATGCTTCCCCCAATTCCAGAACCTTCCGATGACAGGTAGGCTTCACTGAGCGCGCCGCCCGGCGCCGCCCTTGCAGGATTGGACGACCCCTTTCAGGAGAATGCTCATGCGTTTGCCGTTGCTGTTCGCTGCCGTCATCGCCCTCATGTGCCTGGCGGCTCCGCCGGCCGCCGCCAACAACACCCGCAACACCGACGCCAAGACCATCCTGGAACAGCAGGCCGGAATCCGGACCGAGGCAATGAACAAGAAGGGGCGCTACAAGGACATGGCCGAGCCCAAGCGCCAGGAACTGTTCGCGCACCAGGACAAGGTGAATCGGGCGCTTGACGGCGTAGGGAGCACCACCGATCTTCCTGAGAAGGATCAGATCGTCGTGTTCAATTCGCTTGAGGCCATCGAGGCCATCATCAACCAGGCCGAAGAAGAGCGCATGGTGTGCACGCGGGTCAAACCGGTCGGCAGCAACCGGCCCCAGACGGTGTGCAAGACCGTCGCGCAAATGCGCGAGGAAAAGCTCGAAGCAGACCGCGCCTTTACACGCGACTCGCGCTGAACGGACGGCTGCTGGTCCTCTTCCGATGCTCCAGGCGCGCCGCCCGGCGCGCTTGGCGCTGTCAACCGATCAGTTGCAGCCTCAGAGTTTTTTAACAGAATAGGCCGATAGCAGACCGTCGCCGAGCGCCTGTATGGAGTGCCCTACCGACGCAGTCCAGTTCGGCCGGGGTGGGGGTCGCACCAGCGCTGCCTATGCCGGCACTACGAGGCGCGCCCACTCACGCTGCGCAGAAAGGCCTGCAGCAGCGCGCTGCGATAACGCCGTCGATGCAACACCAGGCTCAAGGGGCGATCCAGCTGCAGGAACGGCGTGCGCAGCACAGCCAGCCTTCCCGCTGCATGTGCGTCGGCGACCGCCACCGCCGGCAGCAATGCCAATCCCAGTCCGGCAATGACGGCCTGCTTGATGGCCTCGCTCTGGTCGAGTTCCAGCACGGTTTCGCCCGGGGGCAGCACCGACAGAGCGCGTTCGGTGTGTTCGCGCGTGGCCGAGCCGGATTCGCGCAGGATCCAGCGAGTGCCGGCGAAGTGGCGGACTTCCAGCCGCTTGCGTTGCGCCAATGGATGTCCGACCGGGGCGCACACGCACAGGCTGTCCGTGCGCCATGGCAGCAACTCCAGGTCCGGATGCGCCGCCGCGCCTTCGATGCAGCCAAGATCGAAGCTGTAATCGAGCACGCCGGCCACGATGGCGGCGGTGTTGTCGACCTGCAGCTTCACCGCGACCTGCGGATGCTTGGCGACGAAGCTTCCCAGCAGTTCGCCCACCAGGTAGTTGCCGACCGTGTTGCTGGCGCCCAGGCGCAACTCGCCGCCGAGTTCGGCGCCGTCAGCATCAACGCTGCGTGTCAGTTCGCGCATTCGCTCCAGCAGTTCCTGCGCCAGCGGCAGGACGCGGCGACCGTGCGCATTGAGATGCAACCGGCGCTGGTGTCGCTCGAACAACGGCGCGCCCAGCAGGCGTTCCATTTCGGACAGGGCCATGCTCGCCGCCGGCTGGGTCAGGTGCATTTGCTCGGCGGCGGCGCGGACGCTGCCGGACAGGGCGATGGCAACGAAGACTTCGAGTTGGCGCGGGCTGATCGCGATCATCAGTATTCCTTATTGATGGCCTAAGGAAATTCAACTTCAATTATTTCATGGCAGGCCTGACCATGTCGCCATGTCATACGCCAAGCCGCTCACGCCGTCCTACCTCCCGCCGCAACTGCCCGGCCTCCTGCTGGCCTCGGGCCTGGCGCTGTTCGCGTGGTGGCTGGCACAGCAGCCGCTGTTGCAGGGCGCGCAGCTGAGCGCGCTCACCGTAGCGATCGTGATCGGCATGCTGATCGGCAACTTCGCCGGCAGCCGCCTGCCGGCATCGACCGGGGTCGGCATCGCCCTGGCGCAGCGGCAACTGCTGCGGTTGGGCGTGGTCCTTTATGGGCTGCGACTGAGCTTCCAGGACGTCGCGGCCATCGGTACCACGGGCCTTTTGCTGGATCTGATCATCGTCGCCAGCACGCTGGGCCTGGGCACGTGGGTGGGACGGCGCTGGCTGGGCCTGGATCGCGACACCGCCCTGCTGACCGCAGCGGGCAGCGCGATCTGCGGCGCGGCCGCGGTGCTGGCGGTGGAGCGGGTGATCCGGCCAGATTCCAGCAAGGTCGCCATGGCGGTCGCCAGCGTGGTGCTGTTCGGCACGCTCAATATCTTCCTGTACCCGCAGCTCTATCCGTACCTGGGCCTGGATGCGGCCGCGTTCGGGCTCTACACCGGAGCGACCGTGCACGAGGTCGCGCAAGTGGTGGCCGTCGGCAGCGCGATCGGTCCGGAAACGGCGGATGCCGCAGTCGTGGTCAAGCTCACCCGTGTGTTGATGCTGGTCCCGGTGCTGTTCCTGCTGGGCTGGCGGGAGTCGCGCAAGGGCGGGGGACACGGGATCGTGATTCCGTGGTTCGCGATCGGATTCCTGGCCATGGTGGCGGTGAATTCGCTGGTGCCGGTGCCAGCGGCGCTCAAGTCGATGCTGCTCTCCCTCGACACGCTGCTGCTCGCCACGGCGATGGCGGCGCTCGGGCTGGGGACGCGCTTTGCCAAGTTGCGCGCGTTGGGGCCAAAGCCGCTTCTGCTGGCGGCGGTACTGTTCCTTTGGCTGAGCATCGGCGGATACGCGCTGGTGCGCTGGCTGCACTGAGTACTACGTACTGCTATCGCGCCACGCTCTGGCCCTAGAATGCGTCGCGAAGGTGCCAACAGCGGGCACCCGGCGGGGGATCAGATGCAGGAAGTCGGTAGTGCGCGTATCGCGGTGATCGGGCTGGGCTATGTCGGGCTGCCGTTGGCTGTCGAATTCGGCAGGCGCCATGACACGCTCGGTTACGACATCGATGCCCGCCGCATCCAGCATCTGCGCGATGGCGACGACGGCAATCGCGAAACCAGTCCCGAGGAAATCCGGGCTGCGACGCGCCTGGCCTTCACCGATTCGCTGGAAGACCTGCGCGACCGCAACGTCTTCATCGTCACGGTGCCAACGCCCATCGACGAGCACAAGCGTCCCGATTTTTCCCCGCTGATCGGCGCCAGCCGCGCGATCGGCAGCGTGCTCAAGCCGGGCGACACGGTCATCTACGAGTCGACGGTCTATCCGGGCGCAACCGAGGAAATCTGCGTGCCGGAACTGCAGAGCTCCTCCGGCCTGCGTTTCAACGAGGATTTCTTCGTCGGCTACAGCCCCGAGCGCATCAATCCGGGCGACCGTCAGCGACGCCTGGTCGATATTCCCAAGGTGACCTCGGGCTCGACGCCGGCCACCGCCGACTTCGTCGACGCGCTCTACCGCGAGATCATCCCGGCCGGCACGCACAAGGCGTCCAGCCTGCGCGTGGCCGAGGCCGCCAAGGTCATCGAGAACACCCAGCGCGACGCCAACATCGCGTTGATCAACGAGTTCGCGTTGATCTTCCAGCGCCTGGGCATCGATACGACCGAAGTGCTGGAAGCCGCTGGCACCAAGTGGAATTTCCTGCCGTTCCGTCCGGGTCTGGTGGGCGGCCACTGCATCGGTGTCGACCCGTACTACCTGATCCAGAAGGCGCAGGCGGCCGGCTATTACCCGGACATCCTGCTTGCCTGCCGTCGCATCAACGACGCGATGGGCGCGCATGTCGCGAACGAAGTGATCAAGCTGATGATCCAGCGCGGCATCGCCGTGGCCGGATCGCGCATCCTGATCCTCGGCATCACCTTCAAGGAAAACTGCCCGGACCTGCGCAATACGCGTGTGGTCGAGCTGGCGCGCCAGTTCGGCGAGTACCGCGCGCAGGTCGACATCCACGACCCGTGGGCCGATGCCGATGAAGCCCGGCGCGAATACGGCGTCGGATTGCTCGCGCAGCCGGCGCAAGGTGCTTACGACGCGGTGATCCTGGCCGTCGCTCACGACCAGTTCCGCAAGCTCGGGGCGGGTGGGGCCCGCGCTTTCGGCAAGCCGCAGGCGCTGCTGTACGACATCAAGAGCCTGTTCCCGCGCGAGGACGTAGACGGGCGTTTGTGACGCCTGGCTTCAGCTGGCGCGGGTATGCTTCAGACAACCGGCCACCCCTGAAGACGATGCGTTACGCCTTTTACGCGTTCTGCCTCCTCGCCACGATCGTCTCGATCCTGCTGGGCCTGCATTCGCCCGGCTGGCTATGGGGTGCCGGGGCGTTCGGCGCGCTGGCGGCGCTGGGGACCTGGGACTTGCTGCAGACACGCAGCACGCTGCGGCGAAACTATCCGGTGACTGCGCACTTCCGATACGGCCTGGAGTCCATCGGCCCGGAGATGCGGCAGTACTTCATCGAGTCCGATACCGCCGAAGTGCCGTTCTCGCGCGAGCAGCGGGCGCTGGTCTACCAGCGCGCCAAGTCGGTCAACGACGTGCGCCCGTTCGGCACGCTGCAGGACGTGTACGGGCCGAACTACGAGTGGATCAACCATTCGCTGCTGCCGGCGCCGCATGGCAGCCACGACTTCCGCGTCGTGGTGGGCGAGGGAACCCCGCACCCATACTCGGCGAGCGTGTTCAACATCTCGGCGATGAGCTTCGGATCGCTGTCGGCCAATGCGATCCGCGCGCTCAATCATGGCGCGAAGCTCGGGGGCTTCTATCACGATACCGGTGAGGGGTCGATCTCGCCTTACCACCGCGAATACGGTGGCGACCTGGTCTGGGAGATCGGCTCGGGCTACTTCGGCTGCCGCAACGACGACGGCAGCTTCAATGCGGAACGCTTCGCCGAAAACGCGCGCGACCCGCAGGTGAAGATGATCGAGATCAAGCTTTCGCAGGGCGCCAAGCCGGGCCATGGCGGTGTCCTGCCTGCGGCCAAGGTCACCGCTGAAATCTCCATCACGCGCGGCGTGCCGATGGGAGTGGATTGCGTATCGCCGGCTCAGCACAGCGCGTTCGACTCGCCACTGGGACTGCTGCAATTCGTGGCGCGACTGCGTGAGTTGTCCGGAGGCAAGCCGGTCGGTTTCAAGTTCGCGATCGGTCATCCCTGGGAATGGTTCGGCATTGCCAAGGCCATGCTCGAAAGCGACCTGCTGCCTGACTTCATCGTCGTCGACGGAGCCGAGGGCGGCACCGGTGCGGCGCCCGCGGAGTTCATCGACCACGTCGGCGTACCGATGCACGAGGCGCTGATGCTCGTGCACAACACCCTGGTCGGGCTGGACCTGCGCAAGCGCGTCCACATCGGCGCCGCCGGGCGTATCACCAGCGCGTTCGACATCGCGCGCACGATGGCGATGGGCGCGGACTGGTGCAACGCCGCCCGCGGTTTCATGTTCGCACTGGGATGCATCCAGTCGCAGAGTTGCCATACCGATCGCTGCCCGACCGGCGTGGCAACGCAGGATCCGCGACGCTGGCGCAATCTCGATGTGGCGGACAAGGCGGTGCGTGTGGCCAGCTTCCACCAGAACACGCTGAAGGCATTGCGCGACCTGCTGTGCGCGGCTGGCCTGGAGCATCCCCAACAATTGGGCCCCGAACACATCCTGCGCCGGGTTTCGCCGATCGAAGTGCGCTCGTTGGCCGCGCTTTATCGCTTCCTCAAGCCCGGCGACCTGCTGGGCAGGATTCCGGACCACGCGGTATTCCAGTCGTTCTGGGCGGGCGCGCGGAGCGATTCGTTCGCCGCGCCGGAAAAAGTGCAGGCGATGCGCGTGAGCAAGTCGCTCTAGCGGAGTCGAGCGTGGATCAGTCCAGCAGCTCCAGCACGCGCTCGGGCGGGCGCCCGATTACGGCGCGGCCACGATGGATGAAGATCGGACGCTCGATCAGGCGCGGGTGCGAGGCCATCGCTTCGAGCAGTGTCTGTTCCGGCAGCGACATGTCAGCCAGCCCCAAGGCGGCATAGTCGTCCTCGCCGGTGCGCAGCAGCTCGCGCGCGGAGATACCAAGAACGCAGAGCAGGTCACGCAGCTGCTCCACGGTGGGCGGAGTGTCGAGGTACGCCACGATCTCGGGTTCGATCCCGCGCTCGAGCAACAGTTCCAGCGCGCCGCGGGACTTGGAGCAGCGCGGGTTATGGAAGAGGCGGGTGCCGATCACTGGACGGTCCTCATGAACGCGGCCCAAGGGCCTGGACGGAAAAAACAAAAGGCCGGCTTGCGCCGGCCTTTTGTCTGGATATGGTGGGCGGTACAAGTTTCGAACTTGTGACCCCTGCCGTGTGAAAGCAGTGCTCTACCGCTGAGCTAACCGCCCCTAAGGGCTGCGCAGTATACAGCATGGCCCGCATCGGTTGCCAAGGGGGTGAGGTGCAGGATTGGGTCCAAAACCGAGCGATACGCGAATCGAAGCGATCTCGCGGCGCGCGCCAATCCGCCCAGGTGCGCCTGCGGTGGCTACACTGGCGCGGCCATCAAGATGGAATCGCGATGTTCGACCTTCACTGCCACATGCTTCCGGGCATCGATGACGGCGCCACCGATCTTGAGATGGCCCTGGAGATGGCGCGTATCGCAGTCGCCGACGGCATCGCCACCATCGCCTGCACGCCTCACATCTATCCCGGCATGTACGACAACAGCGCCGAGGGTATTCGCGCCGCGATCGCCGCATTCCAGGCGGAACTGGATGCGCGCGGCATCACTTTGCGCCTGGTCGAAGGCGCCGACGTGCACCTCGCGCCGGCGCTGGTCGCGGACATCCGCGCGGGACGCGTGCCGACCCTGGCCGGCTCGCGCTACCTGCTGCTGGAGCCGCCGCATCATGTAGCCCCGCCGCGGTTCGAGGATGCCGTGTTCGAGTTGATGACCGCCGGGATCGTGCCGGTCATCACCCATCCGGAACGGCTCAGCTGGGTCGAAACGCATTACGAACTGTTCACCCGCCTCAGCAAGCGCGGGGCCTGGATGCAGATCACCGCGGGCGCGCTGACCGGACGTTTTGGCCGGAGGGTGCGCTACTGGGGCGAACGCTTCGTCGGCGAGGGCCATGCGATGGTGCTGGCGACCGACGCGCATCATCCAACGCGTCGCCCGCCCTTGCTGGCCGAGGCGCGCGAGGCCGCGGCGGCACTGGTTGGCACAACCGAGGCCACCCACCTGGTCGAGACCCGTCCACGCGGCATCGTCGCCGACCAGGCACCCGCCGCGCTGCCGCCGTTGCCCGCCGGGCAGCCCGGCTTCAGGGCGCGTCCGTCGGCGGCGACCGAACGTGATGGCGCGGTCTTCGGCCGATTCCTCCGGTCCCTGCGTGGTCGGCGAGGCTGAATGGGGTCGGGTGGGAAAAAGTCTCGGCCGACAGCCGACGCGGACCAATGTCACAGTTTAGAATGCCCGGGCAGCGCCTGCGATTGACCCAAGGGGTTGGGTGACCGGCGCGCACGTTGTTTCTGTTTTCTCCGGGGATCGCCGAGTCGATGATCGTGTTGCCTAGATGGGCGTTTGTGTGCGCCCTGTCATTGCTGTTGTCGGCTTGCGCCAGCCAGCCCCCTCAACCTGTATTGCCGGCCAGCGACTCTGTCGCCTCGCTGCTCGGTCGTGCCGAATACCGCGTCGGCCCTAGCGACCTGCTCGCGGTGTCGGTGTTCCAGGTCAAGGATCTCGACCGCGAGGTGCGGGTCAACAACGCCGGCCAGATCTCGCTGCCGCTGATCGGCACGGTCGATGCCGCAGGCCGCACCATCGGCGAGCTTGAAGGCGAGATCGCCAGCCGCTACGGCGCGCGCTACCTGCAGAACCCGCAGATAAGCGTGTTCGTGAAGGAACTGGTCAGCCAACGCATCACTGTCGGCGGCGCAGTGGGGAAACCCGGCATCTTCCCGGTCAATTCCCGCGTCACCCTGGTCCAAGCGATCGCGCTGGCGCAGGGCTTCACCGACGTGGCCAGCCACCGCAACGTGTTCGTGTTCCGCACCGTCGACGGCCAGCGTCAGTTCGCCCGCTTTGACGTCGCCGCGATCGAGGCCGGCGAACAGACCGACCCCGAACTGCAGGGCGAGGACGTGGTCATGGTCGATTCGTCGGCCGGCAAGCAATCGCTCAAGACCCTGGTCCAGCTGACACCATTCCTGACGGTCTGGAGGGTGTACCAATGACCACGATGACCGAGCATCCGCTGCTGCCTGAACCGCTGGGCCAGGAGCCGGACAGCGACGAGATCAACCTGCTCGAGTACTGGCGGATCCTGCGCGAACGCCAGTGGTTGGTGGTCGGGGTGACCGCGGCGGTGGCGCTGGTGGCGCTGGTGCTGACCTTGCTGGCCACGCCGGTGTTCCGCGCTGGCAGCACTCTGCAGATCGAGCGCGAAACCATCCAGCTGCTGGACGTCCAGGGCCTGCAGCCGGCCGAATCGCCCTACGACATCGATTTCTACCAGACCCAGTACGAGCTGCTGCAGAGCCGCTCGCTGGCGCAGCGCGTGGTCCAGGACCTGCGCCTGGTCGAGCATCCGTACTTCGCCAAGACCGTGGCCGCGGTCGACGAGGCGTTCAACGAGCGCAATCCCGGCAAGGCGAACGCGCTGGGCAAGGCACAGGCGCGTGAGGATGCGCTGGTCGGCACGGTGATGGGCGGATTGACCGTCGAGCCGGTGCGCAATTCGCGCCTGGTCCGGGTCAACTTCGACTCGCCCGATCCGCAACTGGCCGCGCGCATCTCCAACGGCTACGGCGATGCCTTCATCGCCAGCAACATCGAGCGCCGCTTCGATGCGTCCAGCTACGCCAAGAAGTACCTCGAAGACCGCCTGACACAGCTCAAGGGCAAGCTGGAGGACTCCGAGCGCGATCTGGTGACCTTCTCCGAGAAGGAGCAGATCGTCTCGGTCGGCGAGGACAAGCCCTCGCTCGACGCGCAGAACCTGGGCGACATCAATTCCGCGCTGGCCGCCGCACAGAGCGCGCGGATCAAGGCCGAGGCGCAGTGGCGCCAGGCCAGCACCGGCGACGGCCTGGGTCTTCCTCAGGTGGTGGCCAATACCCTGATCCAGAAACTGCGCGAGCAGCGCGCGACCCTGTCCGCCGACTACCAGCAAAAGCTGGGCACGATGAAGCCGGACTACCCGGACATGGTCCGCCTGCACAACCAGATCGGCGAAGTCGACCGCCAGATCGCCACCGAGGTCGGTAACGTGCGCGCCGCGCTGCAGGCCGAGTACGGCGCCGCGCAGGAGCAGGAAACCCTGCTGCAGGAGCGCATCGCCGGACTCAAGTCGGACGTGCTGGACCTGCAGGGCCGCAGCATCCAGTACAACATCCTCAAGCGCGAGGCCGAGACCAACCGGCAGCTCTACGACGCGCTGTTGCAACGCTACAAGGAGATCGGCGTGGCGGGCGGCATCGGCGCCAACAACATCTCGGTGGTCGACCGCGCCCAGGTGCCGGACTTCCCGCACTCGCCGCGCAAGGCCCTCAATCTGGCGGTGGGCTTGCTGCTGGGTGGCTTCCTCGGAGTTCTGCTCGCGTTCCTGCTGCACTACCTGGACAAAGCCGTGCACAACCCCAAGGCGCTGGAAACCGCGTCGCGGCGCCCCGTTCTGGGCGCCATCCCGCTGCTGGGCAAGGGCGCGACGCCAGCTCAGGCTGTGGCCGACCTGCGCTCGCCGTTCTCCGAGGCATACCGATCGGTGCGCACCGCGCTGCAGTTCGCTACCTCCAGTGGCCTGCCGCGCAGCCTGCTGATCAGCAGCGCCGGTCCGGCCGAGGGCAAGACCACCACCGCAGTGGAGCTGGCGCGCAACATCGCCCAGCTCGGCAAGCGGGTCGTGCTGATCGACGCCGACCTGCGCAAGCCGTCCGTGCACAGGGCGCTCGGCCTGACCAATGAGGCAGGCCTGTCCAACCTGCTCGCCGGTGCGGCCGCGTCCGCGCAGGTGGTGCAGACGATGGGCGACGGGCTTAGCGTGATCACCTCCGGCCCGATCCCGCCCAGCCCGCCCGAGTTGCTCGGCGGCCACGCCTTCGCCGAGCTGCTGCAGGAGCTGGGGCAGCGCTTCGACGTGGTGGTGCTGGATGGTCCGCCGGTGCTCGGCCTGGCCGACGCGCCGCTGCTGGCACACCATGCGGCGGCTACGTTGCTGGTGGCCGCGGCCGGTGAGACCCGCTCGGACGCCATCGACGCCGCCCTGCGCCGTCTCAATGCGACCGGCGCACGCGTGCTCGGCTCAGTGCTGACCCGCTTCGACGCCAAGCGACAAGGCGAGAACTATGGCTATGCCTACGAGTACGGCGGCAGGTAAGCGCCATGGGCTGACCCCCGCTGCGGCCGCATTGCGGGCGGCGGTGGTCGGCGTCCGGGGCGAGCGCGCTTGAGCGTGCGGATGTTCGGGTCCACCGCAAGCGGTACCGCCGTGCACCTGTTGCGGTTGGCGATCGCTATCGCGCTGGCGGCAGCGTTCGCGATCGCTGCGCTGGAACTGGCGCAAGTGGACGGACCGCTCGGTCCGCCGCGCGGTCCGGACCGGATCGTCGAGGCGATCCCCGCCGATGCCGACGCTGCTGCCGATCTCAAGGCCGCAGCGGCTGCCGTGCTGGCCGACCGGCCAGTCGACGGACGCGGATTCCGTCTGCTGGCGCAACGCGCCGAGCTGGAGGGGCAGGGCGAGCGCGCGCGTGAGCTGTACCGGATCGCGGTCGAACGCGCGCCGCGTGACCGGCTGGCGCGGGCCAAGCTGCTCGATGACGCACTGGTTGCGGAGAACTACGACCTGGCCGGCGAGCACGTCGATGCATTACTGCGGGTCATGCCCACACTGGGCGCGCCACTGCTTGCGACGCTGGTGCAGTCGCTGCCCGCGCCGGCATTGCAGGCTGTCCTCGCACCGCGCCTGGCATCGGACCCACCGTGGCGGGCTGCACTCGCGACCGCGTTGCGCCAGGACGATGTCGACCCTGCAACGGCCGAAGCACTGCTGGCCGCACTGGCTGAGCGCTTGCCGCCTACCGACGCCGAAGCGCAGGCGCGCATCGAACTGCTGGTGAAGCTCGGCCGCGCGGACCTGGCTCGGGGTCTGTGGCGCGAGCGTCTGGCTCCGGCGAATCGCGCGAGGGACGGCATCGTGTTCGATGGCGGTTTCGAAGGCGCCTGGCTGGATCCGGGCACCTCCGGTCCGTTCGGCTGGCAACTGGCACCGCAGCCGGGGGTCGCCATGGGTGTCGATGGCAGCGATCCGGCCGAGGGAGTGCAGTCGCTGGTGGCGGAGTTCAGCGGGCGCGTGGTTGCCTTTGCCGGCCCTGCCCAGGCGCTGGTGCTGGAGCCGGGCCGCTATCGCCTGAGCAGCGCGTTCGACGACCGTACCGGCAGCGCCCGCGCATTTTTCTGGCGCCTGTCCTGCGCCGACGGCTGGGCAACCCTGGTTGAACTCAACGCGGGCGCCGGTGACAGCGGCTGGCAACGGGTGCAGGCGGAGTTCGAGGTCGGCGAACAGTGCCCACTGCAATGGTTGCAATTGCGCCATGCCGGACGTTCGAGCGCTGAGCGCCAGTTGCGCGGCCGGTTGCAGGTCGACGCGGTCGCGGTGACGCCGCTGGTGGCTCCTCCAGCGTCAACGGTTGCCGTCGGGCAGGCGGCGAAATCTTCGCGTTGAAATGTGCTTCATGTCACGTTACTGTTTGTGTCGCATCGCCTAGCGGCGAACCTACAGGGGGATTTGCATGAAGCAGCTCGTATTCGGCGTGATCGCCATCTTCGCCTTCGGCCAAGTGGCCGCACAGCAGGTCTCGGTGAAGCCTGCGCCGGCGTCGGCCAACGTCGCCAGCACCCAGGATTCCAAGTGCAAGGGCGCCCAGTCCCACGCCAAGGCCGGTGAGGAAAAGAAGAACAAGTGCGCCGGCGCGATCAGCTCCGGCACCAAGAAGGCGTTCGCCGCCGGCGGCGTGGTTGCCGCGCTCGCGCTGGCTGCGGGTGGTGGCGGTGGCGGCAAAGACAAGCCGTCGAGCCCGTAAACAAGCGTTGACGCCCTAGCCAACCCGGCGCAGCGCCGGGTCGCTGCATGTCACATTCCTTGCCGAATGTCACATTCTTCACGTAGTATTCACGTTTCGTTAACAGCTAGCGCCACCGGACCGGTGTCGCGCACATGACACTACGGAGCCTGCATGAAGAAGTCCCTGTTCCTGGGCCTGGTTGCACTCGTATTTGCCGGCAGCGCGATGGCGCAGTCGCCCAAGGTGCTGGTCCATGCCCGTAAGGGCGAGGTGCAGGTGGCCGGTCATGCTGTGCCCAAGTCCTCCAGCTACGGTGCCGAGATCGGCGACGAAGTGGTCGTCAACGGCGGTGAAGCGACCGTTACCTATTCCAACGGTTGCGCCGTGCTGGTGACCGATCGCTACACCGTCAAGGCCGCCACGCCGATCTGCGCCAAGCCGGTCGAGAGCGGCATGCAGACCGAAACCGCCTACATCCTTGGCGGCGCCGGTGCCGCGGCCGCGGCTGCCGCGCTGCTGAGCGACGGCGACGACAAGCCGTCCAGCCCCTGATCCGGGTGGTTCGGCAGCAGTCATCGACGGGCCGCTCGTAGCGGCCCGTCGTCGTCTAAGGGGAGCTTCACCATGCAGGTCCAGCGCGTCGCCAACCGGGATTTCCTGGCGGAAGCGGCTGCCGGTCTGCTGCTGGTCGCCGCACTGTTGTTCGGTGGCGGTAGCCGCGGCCTCGGCGACCTGGTGGTGCACCTGTGCGCCCTTCCGGCCGCGTTATTGGCGCTGTTGCGCTGGCGCCAGGACCGGACCAGTCGCGCGCAGCGCGCATTCCTGTATCTGCTGATGGCGGCGCTGGCACTGGTAGCGCTGCAACTGGTGCCGCTGCCGGCGGCGTGGATCTCGCAGTTGCCGCAGCGTGCCGGGGTGCTGAGGGATCTGAAACTTGCCGGCCTGCAGCCCGATTGGCTGCCCATCGCCCTCGACCGCTGGGGCAGCGTGCGATCTCTGCTGGCGCTCGGTACCTTCATTTCGATGTGGGGATTGGCGACCACCCTGTCCGCGTCTGCGCGCCTGCGCCTATTGAAGCTGGCCTTACTGGTTTCGGCGCCGCTGGTACTGCTGGGTTTCGCTCAGGTTGCCGGTGGACAACATGTCGATCTGCAGTTCCACTCCTTCCAAAATGTCGGCAGCGCCACCGGCAGCTTCGCCAACCACAACCACTTCGCCTCGCTGCTGGCCATGCTTGCGCCGTTCGCCATCGCGTTCGGCTACCTTGCCCAGCGCGAGCATCGGCTCGGCTGGGCGGCCGCCTGGTACGCGACCACCGTGCTGGTCCTGCTTGGCAGCGCATTGACGTTCTCGCGCGCCGGCGTGGTGCTGGCCAGTCTCGCGGCCGCCGCTGCGGCCGTCTTGGTCTGGCGCGACCGCGCAGCCCGAATCGGCACGGCCGGCAGGTCGTCGGCGAGGGCAGCGCTGCTGGTTACCCTGGGGCTGACCGCCTTGGCCGTCGCCCACTATGCCTGGAATCGGATTCTCGGCCGCTTCGAGCAGGACGCCCTGGGAGACCAACGCTGGGTCTACCTCGAATACGGTCTCGATGCCGTCCGTACCTATTTCCCGTGGGGCAGCGGTGCAGGCAGTTTCCGTGATGTCTACGCGCCGTTCGAACCGGTGGGCGCCATGACGACCACTTACGCGCTGCACGCCCACAACGATCTGCTTGAAACGACATTGGAGTTAGGCGCGCCCGGGCTGTTGCTGCTCGTCTGCGTCACCATCTGTCTGCTTCTGGTCATGCGAAAAAATCTCACCGCTGCCACCGGCCCGGACGCGATAATTGCGGGTGTGACCGCAGTCGCGGTCTTGGGGCCCCTGCTGCATTCCCTGCTGGATTACCCACTGCGCACGCTCGAGGTGGCCGTGCTGTTTGCGCTCGTCGTGGCGCAGCTCACGGCCATGCGCAGCGATTCTTTTCATTCAAGCGGAAGTGCCGATGTTGTCTCTTGAGGACGTTCGTCTGGCCGTCGTTGGCCTGGGCTACGTGGGTCTGCCCTTGGCAGTCGAGTTCGGAAAGCGTTACCCGACGATGGGCTACGACATTCGCCCCGCGCGCGTGGTCGAACTGCTGGCCGGCCGCGACAGCACCCTGGAAGTCGAAGCCGAAGAGCTCGCAAAGGCAACGCATCTGCGCTATGCCGATCAGTTGGAGGCCATCGCCGACTGCAACGTCTACATCGTCACCGTGCCCACTCCGATCGACGCCGCACGTCGCCCCGATCTGACCCCGCTGGTCAAGGCCAGCGAGGCGCTGGGCACGGTGCTCAAGCGCGGCGACGTGGTCGTGTACGAATCCACCGTATACCCCGGTTGCACCGAGGAAGTGTGCATCCCCATCCTGGAGAAGGTCTCGGCGCTCACGTTCAACCAGGATTTTTTCGCCGGCTACAGCCCCGAGCGCATAAACCCGGGCGACAAGGCCCACCGCGTGACCACGATCCTCAAGGTGACCTCCGGCTCCACGCCGGAAGTTGCCGATTTCGTCGACGCACTGTACGGCTCCATCATCACCGCCGGCACTCATAAGGCCAGTTCGCTCAAGGTGGCAGAAGCCGCCAAGGTCATCGAGAACACCCAGCGCGACCTCAATATCGCCCTGGTCAACGACCTGGCCATGCTGTTCAACCGCCTCGGCATCGACACGCTGGAAGTACTGGAGGCTGCAGGCACCAAATGGAACTTCCTGCCGTTCCGCCCCGGCCTGGTGGGTGGGCATTGCATCGGCGTGGATCCCTACTACCTGACCCACAAGGCCCAGGAAGTGGGTCACCACCCCGACGTGATCCTGGCCGGCCGTCGCACCAACGATGGCATGGGGGCTTATGTAGCCGGGCAGGTCGTCCGCCTGATGGCCCGCAAGGGTATCAATCCGGTCGGTTCGCGCATCTTGGTGCTGGGCCTGGCCTTCAAGGAGAACTGTCCGGACCTGCGCAATACCCGCGTAGTAGACATCCTCGCGGCGCTGCGGGACTACAACGCCCGCATCGACATCCACGACCCGTGGGTGGATGCGGGCGAGGCCCGGCACGAGTACGGCCTCGACATCACGAGCGACCCGGAAGCCGGCATGTACGACGCCATCGTGCTGGCCGTGGGCCACGAACAATTCGCTGCCAGGGGCGTGGACGGTATTCGTGCCTACGGCAAGCCCGACTCGGTGATCTACGACGTCAAATACGTGCTGCCGCGCCATGCGGTCGACGGCCGCCTGTAAGGAACTACGAAATGAAAGTGCTCGTGACCGGCACCGCCGGCTTCATCGGATCGCATGTCGCGCTCAAGCTGCTCGAACGCGGCGACCAGGTCATCGGCTTCGACAGCCTCAACGACTACTACGACGTCAATTTGAAGAAGGCCCGCCTGGCCCGCTTCATGGAGCACCCCAACTACACCCATATCCAGGCCGACCTGGCCGATCGCGCCGCGGTGGAAGCGGCATTCGCCACTCACAAGCCGCAGCGGGTGATCAACCTGGCCGCGCAGGCGGGTGTGCGCTACGCGGCCGAGAACCCGCATGTGTATGTGAGCAGCAACGTCACCGGGTTTCTGCACGTCCTGGAAGGGTGCCGCCATCATGGCGTTGAGCACTTGGTGTTCGCTTCGACCAGTTCGGTCTATGGGGCGAACACGAACATGCCGTTCTCGGAGCACCACTCCACCGAGCACCCGCTGACGCTGTACGCGGCCACCAAAAAAGCCAACGAGCAGATGGCGCACAGCTATGCGCACCTTTACGGAATTCCTTGTACTGGCTTGCGCTTCTTTACTGTGTACGGCCCGTGGGGCCGGCCGGACATGGCGCTGTTCTTGTTCACCAAGGCCGTTCTGGAAGGCAAGCCGATCAAGGTGTTCAACCACGGCAAGCACAAGCGCAGCTTCACCTACGTCGACGACATCGTGGAGGGCGTGATCCGCACACTGGACAAGGTGCCGGAAAAGGACGCGGGGTGGCGCGGCGACACGCCGGACCCGGCCGCCAGCGGTGTGGCGCCATACCGTCTCTACAACATCGGCAACGAACAGCCTGTCGAGCTTCTGCGCTATATCGAGGTGCTGGAGCAGTGCCTCGGGCGCAAGGCGCAGATGGAACTGCTGCCGCTGCAGGCGGGGGATGTGCCGGACACCGAAGCGGATGTGTCGGAACTGATCGGGGCGGTGGGGTATCGACCGCAAGTGACCGTGGAAGAGGGTGTGGCGAACTTTGTCCGCTGGTACAAGGGCTGTTACGACGCATGATCGGCAAGCTGCGAAATCACCTCGCCCCTGATGGCCCGTTCCTGCGGGTCGTTGTCGCCAGTGCAACGCTCCGGGTGACCGGCATGGCGTTCGGATTGCTCGTCGGTATTCAGTTGGCGAGGCTTCTTGGCGCGGAAGGATATGGTGTCTACGGGGTCGCCATGTCGGTGATTGCGCTTCTTACCGTTGCCGCGGAATTCGGACTTTCGATTCTGGTCACCCGCGAAGTTGCGTCTGCGAAGGCCTTGAACAGCTTCGTCAGTGCTGGTGACGTCCTCGCCTGGGCAAACAAGTTCGTCCTGCTTTGCTCATTGGCTCTGATTGGCGGCATGTTGCTGCTAATGGGTGCGATGCATGTCAGGTTGGGGCAGGGCTTGTACAGAACGTTGGCGTACGGCCTGCTGCTAGTTCCTGTCGTGGCCTTGGCGAGCGTATGGGGCGGGGCGCTGCGTGGCTTGCAGAATATTGCGGGCGGACAATTTCCAGATGTACTGCTTCGACCGGCGTTGTTTTCGTTGTTGCTCCTGCTGGTGCATCAGGCTGGCCTGGTCGTGTTTGACCCCACCATTGCGATGATTCTTGGGCTGGTGTCGGCTGGAGCAGCATTGCTCGTTTCAGGTCTCCTGCTGCGACGCGATTGGCCTACATCAGTAATTGGCACGCGGTCGGTCAAGTCTTCAGGGAATTGGTTGCGCTCTGCCGCCCCCATGGCCTTGTCGGAAGGCGTTCGAGTGCTGCAAGCACACCTGGTCATCATTGTCCTTGGTGTCATGGCGGCCGCTTCCGAAGTGGGGCTTTTTCGTGTAGCGGTCTCTGTCTCGCTGCTGATCACCCTGCCTGTTTCGCTCCTGAACGTTGTATCGAGTCCTATGCTGGCGAAGTTGCATGCCGAGGGCGATCTCGCAGGAATGCAGCGCCTACTGTTCCGGGTGTCTGTCGGCATGACAGTTGGTGTGATTTTGCTATGCCTTCCGTTTGTTTTTTTCGGTAGAGAGCTGCTTGGTTTTGTATTCGGGCAGCAGTTTTCCGGATCGCTCAATTCACTGTTGATTCTTTCTGCGGGCGCGCTCGTGAACGCGGTCTTCGGCGCTGCCATTGGATTGCTCAACATGACGGGCCACGAAAAGAAAGTGACGCGGGCTTTCCTCGTCTCGCTCCTGTTTCTAGCCATCATGGTGGTTCCGCTGACTTTGGTGTACGGGGGCGCCGGAGCGGCGTTGGCAAGCAGTGCAACGGTTGCTTGCTGGAATTGGATCATGTGGAAGGATGCTATGAAGCATTGCAATTTGGATGCTTCGATTTTCGGATTTGGCGCTCCGGCGCGTCGGGGTGTCGCCAATGTCGACAGGTGAAGTGATTGCCGGCGATTCACGCGCGGTGTTGTACGTTTCATACGACGGGGTTCTCGAGCCGTTGGGACAGTCACAAGTGCTGGCCTACCTTGAGCATCTGTCTGTCCGTCGCGAGATCCATCTGTTGAGTTTCGAGAAGCCGGGCGATTGGGCTGATCGTTTGGCACGCGACGAGGTCGTTGCCCGGATGAAGGCGGCTGGAATCCACTGGCACCCACGGCGCTATCACAAGCGCCCGACGGCATTGGCCACTAGCTACGACATTGCCGTTGGTGTGCTCGTTGGATTCTGGTTGATCCTGAGCCGCCGCATTCGCACCATGCACGCGCGCAGCTATGTTCCTGCGGTGATGGCACTCACGCTGAAACGACTGACAGGCGTGAAGTTCGTTTTCGACATGCGCGGCTTCTGGGCGGACGAGCGCGTCGACGGTGGTCTGTGGCCCCGTGAAGGGCGGATGTACCGGGTTGCAAAATGGTTCGAGCGTCGTTTTTTGCTAAGTGCCGATCATGTTGTGGCGCTTACGCACGCGTCGGCGCGGGAGATGGGGAGTTTTCCCTATCTGACCGGACGTATTCCGCCGGTCACGGTCATCCCAACCTGTGCCGACCTAGCACGGTTCCGGCCGGGCGCAGGAGTGAGGGATGACGGCTTCGTCCTCGGTTACGTGGGTTCCGCCGGGACGTGGTACCTGTTCGATGCCGTCGCGGCCTGCTTCAAGCAATTGCTTGTACTGCGTCCGGACGCGCGGCTGCGGGTCGTCAATCGCCATGAGCATGGCTATATCCGCGAGCGGTTGGCGGCGGCGGGAGTTCCCCATCAGGTGGTCGATATTCGTGCTGTCAGTCATGCCGAAGTGCCGGCCGAGATGGCGCAGATGCACGCAGGGATTTTCTTTTACAAGCCCTCCTATTCGAGAATGGCATGTGCCCCGACCAAGTTAGGGGAGTTTCTCGGCTGTGGGATCCCGTGCCTGTCCAACCGAGGAGTTGGAGACATGGCCGAAGTCCTGGAAGGCGAAGGGGTTGGCGTCGCCTTGGATGGCTTCGATGAGTCCGAGCTTCAGGCAGGTCTGAACCGTCTGTTGGCGCTCGTTGCTACTGAGGGCATGGCCGAGCGCTGCGTGACCGCTGCCAAACGGCATTTCTCGCTGGAGCAGGGTGTCGCGCGCTATCGGGCCATCCACGACGCAATGGAGCCCGCAAGCTAATGCGGATGTTGATGTTGCCCCGATACGATGAGCTTGGCGCCAGCAGTCGGTTGCGTTTGCTTCAGTACATCCCTGCGCTGCAGATAGCAGGCATCGAAGTGAAGGCAGCACCGCTGCTGGACGACCGCTATGTTCGCGCACTGTACGCCGGTCGGATTTCGGCGTCGTCGGTGCTCGATGGCTACTGGCAACGGCTCAAATCACTGCTCCAGGTCGGCCGCTACGATGTGGTCTGGCTGGAGAAGGAGCTATGGCCGTGGTTGCCCAGTCTGTGCGAAACAGCGCCGCTTCCCCGTGATGTGGCTGTTGTTGCGGATTACGACGACGCCGTTTTCCATCGTTATGACGAGCATCCAAACGCATTCGTCCGTCAGGTGCTGGGGCGCAAGGTCGACAGGGTCATGCGTCGCGCCGACCTGGTTACGGCCGGCAACGCCTACCTGGCCGAACGCGCAGACGCGGCCGGTGCGCGACGCATCGAGCGCCTGCCAACCGTTGTCGATCTGCAGCGTTATCCACGAAGCGAGAAAACACGCGAGTCGACTGGGCCGGTCGTCATCGGCTGGATCGGCTCGCCTTCGACAGCCGGTTATCTCAAGGCGATCACGCCGGCGTTGCAGGCGCTTGCCCTACGCCAGCCGATTCGATGCGTCGCTATCGGGGCGCGTGCGGATCAGCTCGAGGGTACGCCCTTTGAAGCCTGGACCTGGCGCGAGCAGGATGAGGTGGCGATGCTCCAGCAATTCGACATTGGCGCGATGCCGTTGCCGGATGCGTCGTGGGAGCGCGGCAAGTGCGGCTACAAGCTGATCCAGTACATGGCGTGCAGTCTGCCCGTTGTGGCATCTCCGGTCGGCGTCAATCGGGAGATTGTCACGCAGGGTATCAACGGTTTGCTGGCGTCAACGACTGCAGAATGGGTAGATGCACTTGAGCTTTTGATTGCCGACGCTTCACTGCGCCGTGCGATGGGCGCTGCCGGCAGGCGTGCGGTCGAAGATACGTATTCCTTACAGGCACAAGCTCCGCGTCTCGTGAGTCTGCTGCGCGAACTGGTAGTCGGAGAGAGCCGCTGATGTGCGGGCTGACGGGATTCCTGACGCGGGCCGGCAATGCAGGCGCCCTGGCACCGCTGGCCGTGGCGATGGCCGACCGCATTGTCCACCGCGGTCCTGATGACTACGGCGTCTGGACCGATGACGGTGCCGGGATCGCATTCGCGCACCGTCGCCTGTCAATCCTCGACCTGTCACCCGCCGGTCACCAGCCGATGATGTCGGCAAGCGACCGCTGGGTGTTGGCCTATAACGGCGAGATCTACAATCACCTCGACCTGCGTCGCCAGTTGGAGGCCCAAGGCAGGGCTCCGGCATGGCGTGGACATTCGGATACCGAAACGCTGCTGGCCGCCATCGAGGCGTGGGGCGTGGATGCCACGCTGAAGCGCAGCGTCGGCATGTTCGCGATCGCGCTGTGGGACCGCAATGAGCGCACATTGTGGCTGGCGCGCGATCGCATCGGCGAGAAGCCGCTGTACTACGGGTGGCAGGGCGACACCTTCCTGTTCGGCTCCGAACTGAAGGCGCTGCGGGCGCATCCGGCGTTCAATGCCGCTATCGACCGCGGCGCGCTGGCGCTGATGCTGCGCCACAACTACATCCCGGCGCCATATTCCATCCATGCCGGCATCCGCAAGCTGCCGCCGGGGACATGGCTGCGGCTCGGGACTGGGCAGCGCGACGTCGAGCCGGTGGCGTACTGGTCGCTGGCCGAAGTGGCCGAGCGCGGCATGGCCAACCCGTTCCAGGGCTCCGAGGCCGAGGCACTCGATGCGCTGGAGCAGCATCTGGGCAATGCCGTGCGTGGGCAGATGGTCGCCGACGTACCGCTGGGCGCCCTGCTGTCCGGTGGCATCGACTCGACCACCATCACCGCGTTGATGCAGGCCAACAGCACGCGGCCGGTGCGGACCTTCACGATCGGCTTCGACGAGCACGGTTACGACGAGGCCATGCATGCGCGCGCCGTCGCCGCGCACCTGGGTACCGAGCACACCGAGCTTCGCCTGCGTGGCGACGAAGCGCTGTCGCTGATCCCGAGCCTGCCTTCGATGTACGACGAACCGTTCGCGGATTCGTCGCAGTTGCCGACGCACCTGGTGATGCAGTTGGCCCGCCAGCACGTGACCGTGGCGCTGTCAGGCGACGCCGGTGACGAGATGTTCGGTGGGTACAACCGGTATTTCCTGGGGCCGGCGGTCTGGCGCTGGATCGGGTGGATGCCTCGGGGCCTGCGTCGTGCAGTGGGCGCTGGACTGACGGCCATACCGGCCGCCGCGCTCAACCGACTCGCGGCCCCCTTGGCCACGCGTGCGAATGTCGCCATGGCAGGTGACAAGGCGCACAAACTCGGGCTGCGCATGCGCGAGGTCGGCTCGCTCGACGACATGTACGTGTCGATGGTGTCGGAATGGCCGGATGCCGGTCGGATGGTGTCCGGCGGCAGCATGCCGCCGAACTTGCTCGACGACCGCACGCGCTGGCCGCGTTTGGGCGACCCGGTTGCACGAATGAAGGCACTGGATGGGCTGACCTACCTTCCCGACGACATCCTCACCAAGGTCGATCGTGCTTCGATGGCGGTCTCGCTTGAAACCCGCGCGCCATTCCTGGATCGAGAGGTCGTCGAGTTCGCATGGTCTTTGCCAATGGCGATGAAGCTCCGCGACGGGAAGGGTAAGTGGCCGTTGCGGCGGTTGTTGGACCGGTACGTGCCGCGGTCGTTGGTGGAACGTCCCAAGATGGGTTTTGGCATCCCGCTGGACGAGTGGCTGCGTGGACCATTGCGCGAGTGGGCCGAAAGCCTGCTGGCCGAGGACAGATTGCGCCGCGAAGGCTTCCTGGACCCCGTTCCGGTCCGGGCTGCCTGGCGGGCTCATGTCCGCGGCGAAGCCTCGTTCGGCTACCGGTTGTGGTCAGTGCTCATGTTCCAGGCGTGGCTCGAACAGCAGGAGGCGTGCTGATGTGGCCGTTCTGGCTGATGTTCCTGGTGCCTGCATGGGGTGTGTTGATGCCGGGGCGCTTGCCCCAGCGGCAGGCTTGGTGGATCTGGTGCGGCGTCGGCGCGTTCTTCGCCTTGATGATGGGGCTTCGCCACGAAGTGGGAGGAGACTGGTTCAACTACGTGCCGCATTTCCAGGCAACCGCGCGAATGACGTTTCTCGAGGCGCTACAACGCAGTGATCCGGGCTACTACGCGCTGAACTGGCTGGCGGCCCGATTGGGCGGCAGCATCTACACCGTCAACCTGGTCTGCGCCGCCTTGATGATGTGGGGCACGGTCGCGTTCTGCCGGCGTCAGCCGAACCCCTGGTTGGCGCTGTTGGCAGCGGTGCCCTACATGCTGGTGGTGGTCGGCATGGGTTATACGCGCCAGTCGGTGGCACTCGGGTTCGCCTTGCTGGGGCTGGTGGCACTGGGGGACAAGCGTGTGCGCTCCTTCGTGGTCTGGGTCGCGGTAGGGGCGCTGTTCCACAAGTCCGCGGTGCTGCTGCTGCCGATCGCGGCACTGGCCACAAGCCGCAACAGGCTCACGACGGGTCTGCTGGTGCTCGTATCGACGGCGCTGCTGTATTACCTGCTGTTGGCCGATAGCGCCGAGAATCTCTGGATCAACTATGTCGAGGCCGACATGCAGTCCCAGGGCGGCGCGATCCGTGTTGCGATGAATGTGGTCCCCGCGTTGTTGCTGGTAGTGCTCGGTAAACGCCTGGAGCCCGATCCCGCCGCTCGACGACTGTGGTCGTGGATGGCCGTCTTCGCGTTGGCCTGCGTCCCGATGGTGGCCGTGTCGTCGACAGCCGTGGACCGAGTGGCCTTGTACCTGATCCCGTTGCAGTTGTTCGTATTCTCCCGCTTGCCACGACTGGCCACCACCACGAAGGTGCGCACGCCGCTAGTGCTGGGGATCGTGGCCTTCTACGCGGCGGTGCAGTTCGTCTGGCTGAACTTTGCCACCCATGCCCAGTACTGGGTCCCGTACCAATTCGCGCCGTTCGCATGACACCTCCACACGCCGGCTCGGGACGAAAGATCGTCCTGTTCGCCAATACCGACTGGTACCTCTACAACTTCCGCCGCTCGTTGGCGTTGGCGCTGCGCGACGCTGGCCACGAAGTGCTGCTTATCTCGCCACCTGGCCCCTACGGCGAGCGGCTGCGCGCGCTTGGGTTGCGCTGGGAGCCGGTGCCGATGGACCGGCGCAGCCTCAACCCTTTGCGCGAGGCCGCGTTGCTTTGGTTTCTGTGGCGCCTGTTACGGCGCGAGCAGCCGGATCTGGTCCATGCATTCACTATCAAGTGCGCGGTCTACGGCTCGCTCGCGGCGCGCCTGGCGCAGGTTCCGGCGCGGATCAATGCGGTGGCCGGCATGGGCTATGTGTTCACCAGCCAGAGTCGCAAGGCCAGGCTGTTGCGTCCGCTGGTGCGCGCACTGATGCATGTCGCGCTGGATGGGCGCAATGCGCGCCTGATCCTGCAGAACCCGGACGACGTGGCGCTGTTCGAACGCGCCGGCATTGTGGATCGCGAGCGCATCCGCATGATCCCCGGGTCGGGCGTGGACTGTTCCCGTTTCTCCGGGGGCGGTCGCAATCCGGCGGGTCCCTTGCGCGTGTTGTTGGCGGCTCGCCTGTTGTGGGACAAGGGGCTGGCCGAGTACGTCGCCGCCGCCCGTGCATTGCGCGCGCAGGGGCGGGAGATCGAGTTCCTGCTGGCCGGGGATCCGGATCCCGGCAATCCTGCCGCAGTGACTGAAGCCAGGGTCCGCAGTTGGGTGGAGGAAGGGGTTGTGGAGTGGCTCGGTCATGTCGACGACATGCCGGCATTGCTTGCGTCGGTGAATATCGTCGTGCTGCCCAGCTTTCGCGAGGGCCTGCCCAAGGGGCTGATCGAGGCGGCGGCCTGCGGCTTGCCCCTGGTGACTACCGATGTACCCGGTTGCCGTGAAGTCGTAAGCGACGGGGTCGATGGTCTGCTTGTGGCTGCACGTGACGCCGATGCCTTGGCCGACGCCATTGCACGGCTGCAGGACGATCCGGAGTTGGCTGCGCGATTGGGCCGGGCGGCCCGCAACAAGGCGCTAGCTCAGTTCGACGAAAACATCGTCATCCGGCGGACGCTGGAAACACACGAAGAACTGCTTGCGCTTGGCTGAGGAAGATGCGGGCAGGAGCCTGGCTCGCAAGTGCCGGATGACGATCCACGTTAGGAGTGGGGCCTGCTGCGTTCAATAGTGACGCCATGCGTCAAATGAGTGCCGAGCGGCAATTTTAGGAAGGTAAAGAAAGGTTTCTGTTTTCCTTGCGTGGGCCTGCGTCTCATTTAATATGTGACACATGGCACTTTTTTGCCGCAGGGGATTTCAGTGATCGAATTGGTAAGCGCCGAGAGGGGGCTCGCGGCTGCCGGATTGACGTTCCTCGTGCAATGGCTGCTGCGACCCGTTGCGCACCGCTGGAATCTGCTAGACCACCCGAAGGGCCGAAAGGACCACTCGCATCCGACCCCGATCACCGGTGGCTTGGCGATCGCCGTGGGCGTGGTGGTAACCGGACTGTCGATGCTGCAGGCGACTGTCGCGATGTATGCGTTCTGCGCTGCCTCGATTTTGCTGATCGTGGTGGGGTTGCTGGACGACAAGTACGACCTGCGCTGGTACTGGCGCGTTTTGGCGCAGTCGGTGGCGGCGCTGGTCATGGTGTATCTGGGCGGCGTGCGGATCGAGCAGCTCGGGCCGGTATTCGGCCTGGGTGAAACGTCCCTGGGCATGCTGTCGGTGCCGTTCACGGTGTTCGCCACTGTCGGCCTGATCAACGCCATCAACATGGTGGACGGAGCCGATGGCCTGGCCGGGCTGCTGGTGACCGGCGCGCTGGTGATGCTGACCGCGGCCGCGCTGTACGCCGGCAATGGCGGCATCGCCGACCACACCCTGATCCTGATTGGATCAGTAGGCGCCTTCCTGACCTACAACATGCGACTCCCCTGGCAGCCCAGGGCCAAGGTATTTTTGGGCAACGCGGGCAGCGCGTTTCTTGGCTTCGTTATCGCCTGGATTTCTTTCAGCCTGACCCAGAACCCGGGGCATCCGGTCAGCCCGGTACTGGCACTGTGGTTCGTGCCGGTGCCGGTCATGGACTGTCTGGTGCTGATCGCGCGACGCCTGTGCCTAGGCAAATCGCCGTTCATCGCCGACCGCAACCACATCCACCACATCATGCAGGAAGGCGGCTTCGGGCCGACCCAGGTGGCGCTGGCGCTGGCATTGTTCAGCGGCATATGCGGTCTGGCTGCGGGTCAGGCGATGCGGATGGACGTGCCACAGCCGTTGTTACTCGTGGCCTTCCTTGGTCTGTGCTTCGGCTGGTACAGGCTGACCGGCCGCCGCGAGCGCGTCGTCGGCATGTTCCGCGCACTGCGTGGGCATAGCGAGCCGGCGGTCGTCCTGCGCGTGATGGCCGGCTTCAAGGGGCCTGAGAGGAGCGCGACGCGAGTTGCAGAGACCGAGGTCGAGGCGGCCTGAACTTCGCCAGTAGAATGGCGCTCTCTTCGGTGCAGGGTGCTGTCTTGATGATTCTCGTCAATCTGTCCGGCAACGAGGCGCGGTGAGTGGTGCTTCGATTCCTGCCCTTGGCGGTGGCCGCGGCGGTATTGCTGCTGGCTGGCCTCAATCCACTGCCGTTTCCGCTGTTCTGGGACCACCAGGACAAGCTGCACCACGTGCTTGGTTTCCTGGCCTTAGGCTGGGCGTTGCGACGCACTAACCCGCGCCTCGGCCTGGCCGGCTATCTGCTATTTGGGCTGTCGGTCGCGGTTGGCATCGAACTGGTGCAGTGGGCTTGGCTGCCCCAGCGCACCGCGTCGCTGGCCGACGTCGCTGCCGGTATGGTCGGGGTTGGGTTTGCCTGGTGGTGGCGTCCGGGTTGGGCGGCATTGGGCGGCCAGCGCGCGACGCCATAGCCCGTGTCCGCGCCGTCGGCCGTCAAACTGCGCCCATCTGTTCCAGTGCTTCGACAACATGCGGCAAGCGCGAGTAGTCGCGTGGGTAGGCCAGCGCCAATACAGGCATCCTGGCAGCGGCGGTGGCTGCCTGGATGAGGTGTTGGGCCAGCCGGGCACGGTCGCTCAGGTCGAGTTGGAAACTGTTGCGCACCAGCGCCATACAGGCCGCCTGGGCCGGCAGGGGGGTGAGGCGGATGACCGGCTCCTCCGGCGGCGCTTGCAATACCAACACCGCATCAATGACAACAGCGGCGTCGGTTGACTCGCTGATGGGCAGGCGCTGTTTGGCGCAATAGTGGGCCATCGGCGTAGCCTGATGCGCGCGCCCGACAAACAGCCTGGCCAACGAATCCGGCCATAGTCTGAGGCCGGGGTAGCTGGGTACTGCGTGTACCTGTTCGCCATCGAATCGCAAAAGCACGCAATCGTCGGTGAGCAACTGCCCCCCGCTGAGCACCAGCGCGCCGGCCAAGGTGGACTTGCCGTGGCCGCTGTCACCGAGCATCCCGAATGTGCGGCCGGTGGCGGTGCGAACCGCGCTGCCGTGCAGGATCAACCGACCCCGCTGGGCCAGCAGGCGAGGCAGGATCTGGTCGAGCAGGACGTGCCGCAGCGACTCATCGCTGGAGCCGGGCGCGGGCCATACGGCGATGTCGCCCTGCGCGTCGGCGCGCGCTTCGGCCACGTGCGGGAAGCGGAAATAACAGACTTCACCCGCACGCGCGCACGACAGGGTGATCCCGCCGCGCGGATCGGTGAAATCGTGCTGCCATTCGCACGCGCCCGTGGGGAACAGTGGCTCGGCGACAATCGTCAGGCGGAAGTCGCCGGGGCCAGCGGAGGCGGTGGGAAGCTCAGGCAGGGCAATGGGCGACACGATGGTGTGGCCTGCATAACGGTGCCAGTGATGGGTCATGGATGCATGTCAAAAAAAATCCCCGGCAGTCACGCAAGCCGGGGATCGTGGTTGCGGGCGACACCCCGAGGTGTCGCTCAACCGATCATGGGCGCGGCCTTTGCCCACCGCTGCCTTCGTTCGCATTGCCCGAGCCGCCGGCCGTTAGATCTGACACGGCACCATAGTTGTGCAGCTGCGGTGTCTGGTAGGGCTGGCGCTGCGCCGAAGCGGTCAAAATCTGTTCAACTTGCATTGCGTCCCCTGAGATGGATGGTTGTCACAGTTTGGCTATCGAATGCAATCGTGCCCGATTCTGTGATCAGTTACCAGACGTTTATCCAAACCAGGTGGTAGTCGCACTCTAGGCTCGCTTGAAGTCGCCGTTGCTGTTCTCGAGCGCATGGCCGGAGCCGCCGGCGGTCAATGTATTGACACTGCCGTAGTCGACCAGTGCGGGTGTTGCATAAGGCCTGCGCACCGTCTCGGCGGTGACAGGACGGGTGCTGCTGATGGCATCGGTATCGCGATCCTGCATACAAGCCCCCTCGGTCTGAGACCGGTTGTCCGGGATCGGTGACCAGCGCGCGCTTGTATCGGGCCGGAAGTCGCGGTCCGAAATGACTGGCGCTGGGATCCCCGGGGCGATCCTATCTCAAAAATGAGAAGTAAGTCACATTAGAAATGTGATGGCGGATCACGCCTTCTGTCGGGCCAGCCAGGACCCCAGCAAGGCCGCCTCGACCACAGCGGCATGGGACGGGTCGTCCGCACTGCCCGCGCCGAGCCGGGCGGTGGCCGCATCCAGGGTGGCGAGGTTGATGTACGGGGCCAACAGCGGACGCAACTGTCTCAGTCGGTCCAGCAGGGGGGATTGCTGGCTCGCCAACAGGGTCCGGGTCAGCGACCAGCCCAGATGCTGCTTGTCCTGGCGCCAGCAGACGGCGGCGGGCAGGCGGGTCCGCATGGCGTGGCGCAGTACTGCCTTGCTCCAGCCGTCGTGCAGCCGTTGGCGATCGGGCAGGTTGACGCATAGTTCGACCAGGAGCCGATCGGTCATCGGGTGACGCGGTTCGACGCCATGTTGGGCGGCTACCCGGTGGTACCGCTCCAGCGCCACGCTCAGGTATGGATGGCTCAGTGCTTCCATTGCCTCATTGGCGGGTTGAGCGTGGGCACCCGGCGAACGATGGGCGCGTAACGCAGCCAGTCGAGCGTCTAGGTCGACGCGCCGAGCGAACTCTGGCGAGATCAGCGAGCTGGCAAGGTTGCTGCGCATCGCGGACGCACGGTGCCAATAGTTCCGAAGCGGCATCGGGGTCAGCGCCGAACGCATCGCGGCGCCCAATGGGCGCAAACCGCTACGGCGGTCGAAGTAGATCCGGTCGATGCCACGGGCATTGCGCAGTGCGCCCAGCCAGCGGCCCGTGCGTAATTGGCGGACCAGACCATGGCCTTCGAGAAAGAGGCTGTCTCCGTCGATGCCGTCGATAACGGCGTCGACGCCGCGTTCGGCGGCGGCCCGGTACTGCGCGTGGATCAACGGCATGGAGCCGTCGTAGGGTTCCTCTGCGTCGAGCATCCAGTCCAGTAGAGCCGGCTGCTCGTCGAGGATCCGGTTTCGGTCTACGAGGGTCGCGTCGAAGCCAGGCAGGGCGAGCATGGCCCGGATGGCACGTGTCTCCTCGTTGTCGGCGCCGGTATCGATGCAGGAGAACGTCGGCAGCGGTCCGCCTCCGCTGGTCGCAAGTTGCTGGTTGGCCAGCAATGCCAGCGTGGAGGAATCGAGGCCGCCGCTGAGCATGCAGCCGACCCGGCCAGGACTATCGAGGTGGCGGGTGATCGCGCGCTCCAGGGCTTCGGTCAATGCCGCGGCCCAGTCGTCCTCGCCCCGAGGCAGTTCGTTGGTGGGGCGCGCCTGCAGGGCCCAGTAGCGCCGCCTATGTGCGGAGCCCGGCGTGGCTATCAGCTCATGAGCGGGCGGCAGGCGTTCGATGTCCCGGTAGAACGTGGAGGTGTGGTCGATCCCTTCGAGCTGGGTCACCAGATAGTCGGCAATGCGCCCCTCGTTGAGCCGGGCAGGTATCTGCGGATGGGCCAGCAGTGCGGTGCTCGAGGAGGCAAAGGCAAACAGCCGGCCTGGCGCATGGTGAACGTACAGCGGCTTGACGCCCATGCGGTCCCGCGCGCAGAACAGACGCTGCTGCCGCGGGTCCCATACGGCGAAGGCGAAGTCTCCATCCAGCTGCTCTATGCAGCGCTCGCCCCAGCGCAGCCACGCACGCAGTACCAACTCTGTATCGCTGGCCCTGGTGCCGCCGGCCAGTCCTAGTGTTGCGGACAGGCGCCGTCGGTCGTCGAGGCGGACGTCGGCCACCACGACGCAGCCGGACGCCGGATGATCAAATACGATCGGCTCCCCGACGATGCCATCGTGCCCCGACCATTCGGCGCTGGCGAGGGCCATCGAGCCGCCGTGCCAGTGCTGAAATTGCCCGAGGCCGTTGCGCACCAACGCGGCGCACATCGCATTCAGGTCGCCGACCTGCAACGGGCGCCCATCGAACTGGAAAAATCCGCAGATCCCCTTCATCGTGTCGAACGTGATTCCGCGAGGTGGCGAAGATTAGTGTGATGGATTCCCGGTCGGAAATGCGCAGCCAACGTCGGGCCTGGCTGGCTTCGGCACTGCGAGGAGACTGCCCGGCCTGGGCACCGGACCTGTTTGTCGCCCCATTGGCCTTGGCGGACGCAGCGGCGCAGGAGGGCGTGGTCGGCTTGCTAGCGGCTGCGCTGCGGAGGTCTGGCTCAACAGGCATCCCGCCGGAGGAGCGCGCCAAGCTCGACGGTGCCGAGCGTCGCGAGCGGGCACTGGAACTGCTACGCCGGGCAGAGTTGGTTCGGGTCAGCGACGCCTTGGCCTCGGCCGGCCAGCCGGTGTTGGTGCTGAAGGGCGCCGCGCTGGCGCATTGGCTGTATCCGGAACCGCATCTGCGGCAACGCTGCGACGTGGATCTGTTGTTCGAGACTGTCGAATCGCTGGAGGCCACAACCCCGGTCTTGGCCGAGCTTGGCTATGAGGCTGCACCTCTTGCAGCCAATGCCATCCACTATGAGCGTGCCTTCACTGCGCGCTCGCCCGGCGGCCATGTGCACGTCATCGATGCGCATTGGCGGATGTCCAACTACCCCGTCTACGCCGAGCGTTTCGGATTCGAGGAGCTGTTTGCGGCGCGCCGTGTGCTGCCCGGCATTGCGACCGCTAACGGGCTGGGGTTGGTGCACGCGCTGATTCAGGCATGCGTGCACCGAGTGTCCAACCTGCGCACAGGCGAGGGCGATAGGCTGATCTGGCTTTACGACCTCGAGTTGCTCGTGCAGCGGTTCGCCGATGACGACTGGGCACAACTGTTGCAGATAGTGCGTGACAGGCAGTTGGGCGGCGCATGCCATGCGGCGCTGCAGGCCGCACAGCGATGGCTCCACACCCGCTTACCTGCCGAGGTCGCGACTTCATTGGCCGAATGCGCGAGAGGGGAAGAGTTCCAGGCCGACCAGGCACACCGGCGCGATTACTACGAATGGCAGGTGTTGGGCACGCTGCCCTGGTGGAGTCGGCCCGGCTACTTTCTCAAGCGTGTATTTCCAAGCGCCGCCTACATGCGCCAGGTATACAATCTTTGCAACAGCATGCAATTACCTGCCGCATACGCGCGTCGCCTGGGGGAGTGCATCGGCATTGCGTTCCGTGCCGTGCGTTCGCACCGATGATTCAACGCGCCGTGATGGCGGCGCGTCGCTGAGTGGCAAAACGAAGATGTATGGAGCTGCCGCTCAACGCGGCACGTCGAACGACGTAGCTTCGCGCGTTGTTGGCGCGGCTAGCGGAAAAGTCGGTGGCAGATCCTCCCCCTGCGCCAACGCCATTCCTTCCAGTTCAACCCAGGCGTGCGCCTGCAAACCCTCTTCGCCGCGCTGGGCGCCGATGCGCAGCTGCGCCGGCAGGCCCTCGCGGCGCAGCCACCACTGCACGACCAAGGCCTGGCGCAGGCAAGTGTTGGTCCACGCGCCGTGACGACCGGCGATCGAGGCCAGTTGCGCCAAGCGTTCGGCCTCGGCCAGCGCCTGCGGCGTGCAAGCCCGCAGCGGACGGGTTTCGCCGTGGCGGGTCAGCCAGCGTTGGGTGTGGACGAAGCCGGCGCTTCGCAGGGCCAGGTCAATCAACGGCAGCAGCACGGCCAGCGCGAGCAGGCGGCGGCGATCGCCCGCGCCCAGTGCGCGCCAGCGTGCCCAGCGGGTGCGGGATTCAGTCAACGGTGACCAGGCCAGCATCGGCCAGTTGCGCGACCAGTGCTAGCAGGTCCTGTTCCAGGCGCTCGGCGGTGACGTCGTACTCGGCCAGCAGCGCACCGTGCGCGGCGCCCAGCTCCGGGTCGACCGACAGCAGTTGCCACAGCCGGGTGCCCACCGGGTCGAGCCCAAAATAGTGTTCGCTGCGCAGGTCGAGCAGGATCGCCTCATCGCCGGTGATCTGCAGCATCGCCTGAGGCGAAGGCTGCACGCGGCATGCTAGCGTGGGCGCGGGAATTGGGGACATGGCGATGCGGGACGGTCGAACACAGGCGGGCGGGCAGGGTACGGGTCCGGAGCGGGCGAAGTAAAGGATGGGACAGGAGCGAACCCCGGGCGACGCACGCCTGGCCTGGCGCCTGCTGCGCCCGTACCGCGGTCCGCTGCTGGTGGCGCTGGCACTGCTGCTGGCGCAGAGCGCCGCAGCGCTGGCGATGCCGTGGCTGGCCGGGCGGTTTTCCGCCGCGTTGCTGAACAGCCAGCCGGTGACCGGGCTGCTGCTGGCGTGGTTCGCGGTGATCGCGTTGCAGGCCGCGCTGGGCTACGCGATCGCGGTGCGCAGCCAGGCGATCGCCTCGCATCTGATCGCCGACGGTTCGGCACGGGTGTTCGATCACCTGCAGTCGCTGCCGCTGCCGTGGCACCAGGATCGCCGCCGCGGCGAGGTGCTGGCGCTGCTGACCGAGGACGTGGGCCGGTTGGGGTATTTCGTCACTGCCACGTTGCTGCCGCTATTACCGCTGCTGCTGACCTGCGCCGGTGCGTTCGCGATGATGCTGCGGATCGATCCGCGGGTCGGGCTGGGGGTGGCGGTGCTGGTGCCGCTGTTCTTCGCGATGCTCAAGCTGGCCGGGCGACGGCTGCGGCCGCTGGCGCGGCAGGCGATCGAGGAGCACGCAGCGATGTCGGCGATCGCCGAACAGAGCCTGGTGATGCTGCCGATCATCAAGGCGTTCTCGGGTGAGCCAGCCGAGTCGGCGCGTTTCCTTGCCCAGGCGCACCGCTATCGCGACGTGGACTTGCGTCAAACCCGCTTGCACGAGGCGATCGGGCCGGTGGTGCGGGTGGTTGCGGCCGCTTGCGTGCTGCTGCTGTTGTGGGCCGCCAGTCACGGCGTATCCAGCGGCGCGATGCGCGCGGACGAATTGGTCAGCCTGCTGTTGTACGGGTTGCTGCTGACCCAGCCGGTCAGCCAACTGGCCAGTGTGTACGGCCGGGTGCAGACCGCGCGCGGCACCGCCGAGCGCCTGCGCGAATTGTTCGCGCAGCAGCCCGAACCCGACAGCGGCGACGACCACCTGCACGAGGTGCACGGAGCGTTGGCCTTCGAGAGTGTGCGCTTCGCCTATCCGGGCCGGCCTCCGGTGCTGGACGGCCTGGACCTGCAGATCGCCGTCGGCGAGACCGTCGCGATCACCGGGGCCAACGGTGCGGGCAAGAGCACGCTGGCCCATCTTCTATTGCGTTTCGCCGATCCCCAGGCGGGACGGATCACCCTCGATGGTGTCGACCTGCGAAACCTCGCCTTGCCGTCGCTGCGCGCGAATATCGGCCTGGTCGCGCAGAACGTGTTGCTGTTCAATGCCTCTGTGGCCGAGAACATCGGCTACGGCCGCCCTGACGCGAGCATGGAAGAGATCGGGCGCGCCGCTCGTGCTGCTCGTGCGCATGAGTTCATCGCCGGTCTGCCCGAAGGCTATGCCAGCGTGGTCGGCGACCAGGGCATCAAGCTCTCCGGCGGACAGAAGCAGCGCATCGCGCTGGCGCGCGCGCTGCTCAAGGATCCAGCCGTGCTGGTGCTGGACGAGGCCACCGCGATGTTCGATCCCGAAGGCGAGCGCGAGTTCATCGAGGAGTGCCACGACATCCTGCGCCAGCGCACGGTGCTGCTGATCACCCATCGCCCAGCCAGCCTGGCGCTGGCCGACCGCGTGCTGCGGCTGGAGAACGGGCGGCTGCGGCAGGTGTAGCGGGTCCTGCGCGGATCGCGGTGATCCGGCGCGCGACCCGCGGCCGGCTCAGTCGATCAGGCGCGCGCCGCAACGCCGACCTGGTGCGTATTGTCCGCGAGCGCGGTCGGCTGTCCGGTCTGTGAGCGGCTACTCCAGCTGGGACTTGGCATAGGCCGCGTCCAGCGTCTCCATTGCATCGGCTGGTTTCAGCTTGGCCGCTTTTTCATAGGCCGCGGCGGCGGCGTCTTCCTGCTTGTCGCCGTGCAGCAGCATCAGCACGTTGCCATGCTCGATGTGGGCGATGGGCGAATCCGGCGTCAGCTTCAGCGCGGTCTTGATGTGCTTGTCGGCTTCGGCCGCCTTGGCACCGTAGGTCAGGCCGCCGATCATCGCGCCGACCTTGCCGATGATCTCGGCGTGGTAAAGCGCCATGGCGGTGTGCGCTTCGGCGTGTTTGGGCGCCAGTTCGAGCGTGGTGTCCAGGGCGTTGCGGACCTTGCCGGCGATGCCGGCTTTCAGCGCCTTGGCGATGCTCAAGCCCTGGCTGTACCGGCCCAAGGCGAACGCATGGCGGTAGTGGCTGTTTGCTTCGTCCGGCAGCGCCTTGACGGCGGCTTCGGCCAGTTTCGCGGCGTGCTCGAAACGCTTGAGCTTTTCCGCATCGTCTTCCACCAGGTAAGTCGCGTGGATACCCAGGGCCTTCACCGCCACGGACGCGCCGACCGGGCCGAGTTTTTCGCCGGCATCGAAGGCCGCTTTGAAGTCGCCGAAGTGGAACGCCCGCCAAGCTTCTTGCAGTGCTGCGGCCAGTCCATCGGCATCGAGCCCCTTGGGCGCCGCCTTGCCGGCTGCCGCGATCAGCGTCGCGGCGCGCTTGGTGTCCGGGAAGGGTTCGACATCGCCCGCATGCAACTTCGGCCAGGCTTTCTTCAGGGCATCGCCGGCGTAGGTGAAGCCCTTGGCGTCGTGGGGAAACGCGGCCCAGCTGGTTTTGGCGGCCATATGCGGTCCTTGTCGGCGGGTGGGAGCCGCAGCATCCGCCACGGTACGGGTGCGGGGCAAGGGGTAGTGTGTTTGCTCCATGGACCGTGCGCACAGTGCGCTGCGTAAACGGCATTCCGGCCGATCACTGGAGCCCAGGACCATGGCAGCCACCAAGCGCAAGACCCCAGCGAACCGTGAAACTTCCCTGCGTCATGTCTGGCTGGCAGGTCTCGGCCTGGCCGTACTCGCACGCCGTCAGGCGCTGACCGCCGGCGATCGCGTGGCCGGGCAGGCCGACGAACTCAAGCGTCGCGCGCTCGCGCTGGCGGACGACGCCCGGGCCAACGTCATCGGTGGCCTGGACCTCGTGCGCGGCCAGGTCGAACCGAAGGTCGTTCAGTTCAGCGCCGAGGTGGAAGCCCGCCTCACGCCTGTGCTCGACAAGCTGGGCCTGAAGGACGCCACGCCAAAGCCCGCCCGCAAGGCACGCAAGAGCGCGGGCAAGCGCGGCGGCCGTACCGCATCGGCCAAAAAAGTGCAGCCCCGGCGCTCCACTCGACGCGCCTGATAGGTCACCAGCACGCCAACGACGCCCCGCCGATGCGGGGCGTATGGGCGGATGCTCAGTCGATGTAGGCGCGGGTCAGCGTGTTGAGATGCACGCGTTCGGCATCGCGCAGGAACGGCGCCAGCAGCATCATCACCTGGACGATGCCGGCCCGGATCGCGGCGTGCTCGTCGCGGTCGCCGCGCGCCGCGGCGTAATTGAGCCAGAACGTGGCGATGACCAGCACGTTGGTCGCGGTCGCCGCCAGTTCGTCCTTGGAGGCGCGCATGATCCCCGCCTGCGACAGTCCTCGCATGACCCCGAGGGCCTGCTCGTCGGCGCGCCTGAGGATGCGGGCGAAGCGCAGTCGCAGCCGTCGGTTGCGGCTGAGGATCTCGACCAGGTCGCGGTGCAGGAAGCGGTAGTCCCAGATGCACTCGAACACCAGGTGCAGTTGCAGCCAGATGTCCTCCAGTCCGGGCAGGCGCCCCTGCGGGACCGACAGTGCAGCGTCCATGCGCTCCTCGAAGCGCGCGAACAACTGCTCGATGATGTCGTCCTTGTTGCGGAAGTGGTAGTACAGGTTGCCCGGGCTGATCTCCAGCTCGTCTGCGATGTGGTTGGTCGTGACGTTGGGCTCGCCCTGCGCGTTGAACATCGTCAACGCGGTGTCGAGGATGCGCTGGCGGGTCTGTTTCGCCATGGGTCGGTTGCGACAGCCCGCCGCGGCGTCAGCCGCGCAGCTTCTTCACGAGGTCGACGTACTTCTTCCTGGCATCGTCCTGGCCGGTGCCCTTGAGCTTGGCCCAGGCCTCGTACTTGGCGGTTCCGACGAAATCGAAGAAACCGGGCTTCGGACCGCTGACGTCGCCTTCCGAGCCCTGCTTGTAGAGCCCGTACAGGCGCAACAGGGTCTCGTTGTCCGGACGCTCCGGCAGCAGTTGGACGTCCTTGGCGGCTTGCTCGAATGCAGTCTGTAGGTCGGACATGACGACGCCCCTCCTGGCGGCCAAGTTGGTTCGGGCATTAGCGCATGCGATGTCGGGGTGGTCAATACGCAGGGGAATTGTTCGCAGGCATCGGCTCTGGCAACGTAGTGCCATCTCGCCGCCTTCGCGGCTACTAGGGATAGGGGAGAAGGCATGAGTTACTTCGTCACCGGCGCGACGGGGTTCATCGGTCGCTATCTGGTCAGCAACCTGCTCAAGCGCAAGGGCACCATCTACGTGCTGGTGCGCAAGGACTCGGTCAAGAAGCTCGATGCCATCTCCAAGAAGATGGGCTGGGATCGCAAGCGCGTGGTCGTGGTCGACGGCGACATGACCGAGGCCAAGTGCGGGGTGAGTGCCGCACAATTGAAGACCTTGAACGGCAAGGTCAAGCATTTCTTCCACCTCGCCGCGATCTACGACCTGACCGCGAAGGCCGAGCAGCAACGTGTGGCCAACATCGAAGGCACGCGCAACGCGCTCGACCTCGCCGCCGCCATCGGCGCCGGCGTGTTTCATCACACCAGTTCGATCGCGGCCGCGGGTCTCTATCAGGGCGTGTTCCGCGAGGACATGTTCGAGGAGGCCGAAGGCCTGGACGATCCCTACCTGCGCACCAAGCACGATTCGGAAGGCCTGGTGCGGCAGGAGAAGCGCCTGAGGTGGCGCATCTACCGGCCCGGCATGGTGGTGGGCCACTCGCAGACCGGCGAGATGGACAAGGTCGATGGGCCTTACTACTTCTTCACCTTCCTCAAGAAACTGCGCGAGATGCTGCCGCCGTGGATGCCGATGCTCGGTGTCGAAGGCGGGCGCATCAACCTGGTGCCGGTGGACTACGTCGTCGATGCGATGGATCACATCGCGCACAAACCGCGCCTGGATGGGCATTGCTTCCACCTGGTCGATCCGCAGCCGATGCGCGTGGGCGAGGTGCTCAATACGTTTGCGCGTGCCGGCCACTCGCCGGAGATGACGATGCGCCTGGATGCGCGCATGTTCGCCTTCGTGCCCAGTGGCGTGCGCAGCGTCGTCGGCAACCTGCCGCCGGTGCGACGCTTCATCGGCATGTTGCTGCGTGACTTCAAGGTTCCCAAGGAAGTCCTCAAGTTCATCACCTATCCGACGCGCTTCGACAACCGCGAAGCCGAGCGGGCGCTGCGCGGCAGCGGTATCGAAGTGCCGCCCTTGGAGCAATACGCATGGCGTCTGTGGGACTACTGGGAACGGCATCTCGATCCGGATCTGTTCGTCGATCGCACGCTCAAGGGCAAGGTGCGCAACAAGGTCGTGGTGATCACCGGCGGCTCGTCGGGCATCGGCCTGGCGACCGCGCAGCGCGTGGCGGAGGCCGGGGCGATCACGGTCATCGTCGCGCGTGGGGAGGATGACCTGTTCAAGGCGCGCGATGCGATGACGGCGGCCGGCGGCAAGGTGTTCGCCTATACCGCCGACCTGTCGGATATGGCCGACTGCGATCGGTTGGTCAAGACAGTGCTGGAAGCGCACGGCCGCGTCGACATCCTGATCAACAACGCCGGCCGTTCGATCCGTCGCTCCATCGAACTGAGCTACGACCGCTTCCACGATTTCGAGCGGACGATGCAGCTGAACTACTTCGGCAGCCTGCGCCTGATCATGGGCTTCATGCCGGGCATGACCCATCGCCGCAAGGGGCACATCATCAACATCAGCTCGATAGGCGTACTGGCCAATTCACCGCGCTTCTCGGCCTACGTCGCATCGAAGGCGGCGCTGGACGCGTGGAGCCGCTGCGCGCAGGGCGAGTTGTCGGGCAAGGGCATCTGCTTCACCACGATCAACATGCCGCTGGTGAAGACGCCGATGATCGCGCCGACCAAGATGTACGAGAGCGTGCCGACGCTGACTACGGAGGAAGCCGCCGACCTGGTCGTGAAGGGCATCATCGACCGCCCCAGCCGCATTGCCACGCGCCTGGGCATCTTCGCCTCGGTGGTCAACGCGCTGGCGCCGAAAGCCTACGAAGTGGTGATGAATACCGCCTTCGAACTGTTCCCGGATTCGGCCGCGGCCAAGGGCGACAAGAAGGCGTTGAAGGACGAGCGCGCCAGCAACGAGCAGATCGCGTTCGCCGCACTGATGCGCGGCGTCCACTGGTAGTGTCGATGCAGTGCCGGACTCAGTAGGTCCGGCACTGCAGGAAGCGGACGCGGCGGTCGCTTCCGGCGGGGGGCTGCAGGTGCAGCCGCGAGACCCGCAGGTCTTCGTAACGTTCGAGGACGGCGCAGATGTCCTTGACCGGGTCGCCGGCGTCTTCGCGCAGATAGACCATCAGCGTGGACCGGGTCGACCACATGGCTTTGTCGATGCCCGGCAGCGCCGAGACGCTGCGGATGACCTCGTTGCGTTCGAACTCTTCACGACCCGGATCGGGCGGAGCCGGCGCCGTCATGCCATTGGCGGCGGAGGCGGACGGTGCGGTGACCGGTACCGGTGCGGGCGCGTCGGATGACGTGGCTTCGGTAGTCTCTGCCGGAGCGGCCGACTTGTCCGATGTCCGTCCGGCCAGCAGCGCGGCCAGTACAAAGCCGAGCACCAGCGCCGCACCCCAGGCGATGGCGGTCTGGCGCGCGGTGCGCGTCTGGGCCTGGGCGGCCAGGTCGTTGTGCACGGTGGCCGGGAGCAGGGGCTTCACCAGCGCCCAGAGGGCGTTGCCGTCGTACAGCTCGATTCCGGACGCGGCCTTGCGTGCCTCGGCTTCGACTCTCCCGGGCGTGGCCAGGATGCCGCCCTTGGCGCCGTGGAAACGGATGCCGTCGGAAAGTTCCTTCACCATGGGGGCCGTGATGCGGTAATTCGCGCCCTGCTTGCATGACAGCAGCCAGATCTGGCCGTCGCGATTCAGGCGCAGGTCGGCCTCCTGTCCCCGGTCGGCGGCATCCTCGATCGATTCGGCGACGAAGCCGCGCGGCTGCAGCGCCTCGATCACCAGCCGCGAGAACTCGCGCCAGCGCATTGCCGACAACGCTTCGATGCCGGCGCGGGCCTCTGCCTGCTTGCGGTGGACCAGCCACAAGTACGCGGTGAACGCGACGCCGAGCAGCACGGCGATGATGAGTGCGGTAGTGACGGAAAAACCGTTGAGCATGCGAGCAGGCCGATCCCTGAAGGCGCGAACTATACCGCCGCCGCTCGCACGAGGCCCGTGGAGCCGGTCACGGGTTCAAGTGGGGCAACACGGGTCGGCGAGGGACTTCGCGTGTGTCAGGCCAGCAATAGGAAGCCCGCCAGTCCGGAACCGTAAGGGGAGGGGAGCATACGGAAGGGCGGACTGGCGGGCTTTTGGCGGTACGCCCGGTGGGCCGGGCGTTAAATCTGTTGCCGCGTCAGGAGGCGGATGCGGCCTTTTTGCGCGGAGCCTTCTTGGCCGGAGCCTTGCGCGCAGCCACCGTCTTGGTGGCCGTGGTCTTCTTTGCGGCCTTGCGGGCCGGAGCGCCGCCCTGCCTGCGCAGTTCGTTGGTCAATGCATCGACGCGCTTGCTCAGTTCGTTGAGGTCGTCGCGGCCGGGCACGCCCAGCTTGACCAGGGCACGTTGCACGCGCTCCTCGAACACCTTCTCCAGGCGGTCCCAGGTGTCGGTGGCACGTTCGCGAGCCTGGCCGACCTTGGATTCGACCACGTCGCGCACGACGTCGGCCTGGCCGCCGGCGAACTTGCGAGCGGTCTGCTCCAGCGTCAGTCCCTCCTTGACCAGCGCTTCGAACAGCTTGGTGCCCTCGGCCTGGGCGCGGCTGAAGGCGCCGACGCCGGCCAGCCAGATCTGCTGGGCCGATTCGCTCAGGCTGCGTGACAGGCGGTCGGCCTGCTGCTGCGCACTGGCCTTCCCGGCCGTGGACTTCTTTGCGGTCTTCTTGAACTTGGCAGCCATGTGCGCTCCGTCGTCGGGCGTGATCGTGGTGAGGCCACATTGGCCCCGCCCTCTAGAGCTTTCACACCAGCCGTGGTCAACGCGTGACGCGACGCGCCCGTCGTTTCGGC
Source organism: Lysobacter niastensis (assembly GCF_031457115.1). GTDB lineage: Bacteria > Pseudomonadota > Gammaproteobacteria > Xanthomonadales > Xanthomonadaceae > Lysobacter_J > Lysobacter_J niastensis_A. The sequence goes on along the minus strand of NZ_JAVDVY010000003.1, from coordinate 116,067 downwards.
GCCGCGGCGGGCGTCTGTGCAACCCGGTGCTCGACATCGTCCAAGGCCCGCTTCAGACGGGCCGTGGTCTCGGTGTCGCGCGACGGCCGGGCGATGCCATCGAGTACCGAGCGGCGCTCGTCGGCGAGGATCTCGTCGCGCAGGCGGATACCGTGGGCGGCCAGCTGCGGCCGCAGCGTGTCGGCGTGCCGGCGCAGGTCGGCCAGCGTGTTGCGGTATGCGATCTCGCAGATGCGCCGGCGTGACGAAAAGCTGAAGGCGTTGGTGAAGAACAACTCGCTGTCGCGGGCATTGGGCTCGAACACGAGTTGGTCGATGTCAGGGTACTGCTGGCTATAGCGCGCAAGGCCGACCTGCATCCGCGATTGCAGCAGCGTGCGGAAGGTCTGCGAGAGCACCGTCGGCAGGCCGCCGGCGGCGAGGCTGCGGTCGTGTTCGACGGCCATGCCCTCGTTCTGGTTGAACGGCACCAGCGGATTGAGGCCGATCATCAGGTCGATGCCCTGTTCCAGCACGACCGAGGCATGCATCGTGCGTCGCAGGGCACCGTCGACGAAGTGGCGTCCACGGATCTCCACGGGCGGATATAGCGCGGGCAGGGCGGCGCTGGCCTGCACCGCCTGCGAGATCGGCACGTCGTCCCAGCCGGGACCGCCGAACTTCACCGCCTCGCCGCTGTCCAGATCCACGGCGACCACGTAAAGCGGCGCGGACAGTTCACGGAAATCGTTGCTGCGGCCGCGACGGGTGAACACATCGCGCAGGAAGCGCTCGATCTCCGTGTTGTCGAACAAACCGTTGGGCACCAGACCGCCGAAGCGGGTGATCAGGTCGGCCCAACGCGCCTCGCGCGGCGCGAACAGCAACTCGCGCCACCACTGCGTCGCCAGGCGCGGCAGGCTGGCGGCGCGACGCATGTATTCGAAGAAGGCCGGACGCATGAACGTCTCGGGGCGGAACTGCACATCGTCGCTGTCGCCGGTGATGAAGATGCGGCACATCTCCGCCGTGTCCATGCGGTTGGCCAGGGCGGCCGCGAGGAAGGCGCCGCTGCTGACCCCGACGTAGCAGTCCAGGCGGTTGAGATCCAGGCCTTCGAAGGCTTCGTCGAGGGCGCGCAGCGCACCCAGTTCGTACATGCCGCCGATCGGGCCGCCCCCGGCCACGGCCAGGCCAATCCGGGCCGGCGTCCCGGGAGTCTTGGGCGTCCGTTGCCGGGCGGTGTGGATGGACAGCATGAAGACGGCTACACAACGGAAGTGGCCCGAGTGTAGCCCAGCCCGTGGCTTGCGCCGGTCCGGCGCCGCAGCCGATGATCGCCGGGCAATGTCCAGGAACCGCGACCTTTCCGCACGGCTTGGCTGCCTGCTGGCACGCCATCAATCCCTGCACGATCCCAACCTCGAGCCACGCAACCGCTTGCGCTGGCTGCCCGAGGTGCGGCGTTGGCAGGCGCTTCGGCTGGAGGCGAGCTTCGACCGCTTCCTGCGCGATCCCAGGCGCCGCCCGGCCGCGCAGTTCTTTCTCAGCGATGTCTACAACGACCGCGACTTCAGTCGTCGCGACGCCGACGTCGCCAAAGTGCTGCCGATGATGCAACGCCTGTTGCCGGCGGCGCTGCTGACGACGATCGCCGACGCCATCGAACTGGGCCTGCTGACCCATGCCCTGGACCTGCGCATGGCCGGCATGTTGCAGGCGCTTGCCCCCGAATTACGCGATCTCGACGGCGAACTTTATGCGCAGGCCTATCGCGCCTGCGGCCTGCCGCGCCTGCGCGACCACCAGATCGAACTGCTGGCCAAAGTGGGCGTCGATCTGGGCAGGGCATTGCGCCTGCCCGGAGTCTCCATGCTGCTGAGACTCTCTCGCGGCCCGGCGCGAGCCGCGGGGCTGGAAGAACTGCAGGGTTTTCTTGAGCGCGGCTTTGCCGCGTTCGGCGCGCTGGGGGATGCCGGCACCTTCATCGCCGAAATCGAAGCCGACGAGCGAGAACTGGCGCGGCGGCTGTTCGACGGAGATCCGCGACCGTTTGCGATGGTCGCGATCAAATAGGCTTGGAAAAAGCGCGGATCAGGTGAAGCGTTCGTCCAGCACGCGACGGATCTCGGCCTCGATGGGGCCCTTCAACGCGCCCAGCAGGAACCCCAGATGCGCGGTAACGCGCAACTGCTGCGGGTCCAGTGCGATATGGCCGTCGACGCCACTGCGGTTGAAGTGCAGCGTGTCCTCTCCGTCCCATGAGTACGCGACGCCGAATCGTTCGGCCAACTTCTCGGCGACTTCCTGCACCGCCTGATGGGCCTGCTTGGGCGGCAGCGAATGCGCATGGCGGATATCGATGTTCGACATGTGGTCCTCCGGGAGTGGCCGCTATTGTGCGGGGCGAAGGCGACAGCGTCCAAGTGTGCGCGACGTCATGTTAGATTCCCGCGGAGTGGAAGCCCTCAGACTTCGATTCCAGAACCGACCCCATGCCGACCTGGCGCTGAGCCCGGGCGTGCATGCGCTTGGCATCGACCGCAGCGGCGATGCCGTGCTCGTCCAGGAGTTGGACGAGGCGGTCGCCCAGTTGTGCGTGGACCGTCGTGGCGTCTGGCTGCAGGTGCGCGAAGGGGTGAGGGGGCTGCACGTCAACGGCCGGCCGGTCAGGCGCATGGCCATGCTGCGGGTGGGCGATGCGATCTACGTCAACGGCGTGGAGTTGATGCTGCTTGGCAGCGAGCCGCCACCGGCGCCACCGGTGAGTGGACCCGCCGCGACTGAGGCGCGCCTGGTTTTGCGCGGCATCGGCGGCCTGCATCACGGCCGTGCTTTTTCGCTGGATCAGTCGCGGGCGGTGGGACGCGCCGCCGACTGCGACGTGCGCATCAACGAACCCGCGTTCGCCGAGCATCACGCGCGGCTGGAACCCCATGCCGATGGCGTGGTGCTGCGCGACGCCGGTTCGGCCGAGGGCAGCCTGGTCAATGGCGTGTCCGTCCGCGACGCGCTGCTGCATCCGGGCGACCAGGTGGTTTTCGATCTCCAGCATCGTTTCGTGATCGAAGCGCCGGTCGGTCGCCCCGGTGTCGGCAATTCGGCTGGGATGCCGAAGGCGGATACGTCGGTTGTCCACGGAAGCGAAGAAGCACCGCGTCCGCGGCGGAACCCCATGCGCCGGATGCCTTGGCTGCTGCTCGCGGCATTGCTGATGGCCGCAGCGCTCAGCCTGCTGTTGCTGTACGGCGCGCGCTGACCGCGCGCAGCCGTTTCCACAGGCGCCACCCCAACAGCACCGCGAGGATCCCGGCATAGAGCGCCGGCTCGCGGATGTCGGACTTCACCAGCCACCAGAAATGCAGCACGGCGAGCACGCCGATGGCATAGACGAGCCTGTGCAGTTGCGCCCAGTGACGACCCAGCCGGCGGATCGCCGCCTGGGTCGACGTGATGGCGAGCGGCAACAGCAAAAGCCAGGCGGTGAAGCCAACGGTGATGTAGGGGCGCTTGGCGATCTCCTCGAAGATCTGCGCCCAGTAGCCGCGCAGGTCCAGCACCAGGTAGGCGGTGAAATGCAGCGTCGCATAGAAGAACGTGTAGAGGCCGAGCATGCGCCGGTAGCGCAGGAAGGCCGGTTGCCCGGTCAGCTGGCGCAATGGCGTGATGGCCAGCGTGATCATCAGAAAGCGCAGCGCCCACAGCCCCAGCCGATGTTCGATCTCGGCGACGGGGTCGGCGCCGAGGCCACCGCTGCCGGTCAGCATCTCCTGCCGGATCTGCCAGCCCAGGATTGCGGCCGGTGTAAGCGCCAGCAGATGCACGAGGGTCTTGGAGGCAAGCAGTGCACGGGCACCGGGACGCCAGGTCGCAGTGCCCATCAGAACCACTTCTTCAGGTCCATGCCGGCGTACAGGCTGCCGACCTGATCGGCGTAGCCGTTGAACAGCCGGGTAGGAATGCGCTCGGCAAACAGCTTGCTGGCGGTGCCGGAAATGCGCCGCTCGGTCTTCTGGCTCCAGCGGGGGTGGTCGACGGTCGGATTGACGTTGGAGAAGAATCCGTATTCGCTGGCCTGCGCATCGTGCCAGCTGGTTTCGGGCATCTTCTCGACGAAGGTGATCGCCACGATCGACTTGATGCTCTTGAAGCCGTACTTCCACGGTACGACCAGCCGCACCGGCGCTCCGTTCTGCTGCAGCAGCGGCTTGCCATACAGGCCGGTTGCGAGCAGCGCCAACGGATGCATCGCTTCGTCGATGCGCAGTCCCTCGCGGTAGGGCCAATCCAGCGCGGGATAGTCGATGCCCGGCATCTGCTTGGGGTCGGCGAGGGTGGTGAAGGCGACGTACTTGGCCTGGGAGGTCGGCTGGAACCGCTTGAGTACATCGGCCAACGGCACGCCCAGCCATGGGATCACCATCGACCAGCCTTCGACGCAGCGCAGCCGATAGACGCGTTCTTCCGGAGTCAGGCCCTTGAGCAGATCGTCGAGCGAGAGTTTGCCCGGTTTGGCGCAATGCCCGCCCACGGCCACGGTCCAGGGGCTGGTGCGCAGCGTGCGTGGCGCGCGCGACGGGTCGGCCTTGCCGGTGCCGTACTCGTAGAAGTTGTTGTAGGAGGTGATGTCCTCCACTCGGGTCAGGGTCTCGGTGGTATGAAAGCCCGAGCGCGCCTGTTCGGGCGTGATGACCACCTTCGCGGGCGGCGGAGGTTCCGCATCGGCGCAACCCGCCAGTCCCATGGCTGGCGCGGCGGCCAGCGCAGCGAGCAGGCGCCGGCGCTCGCGATAGACGGTTTCGTCGGTGATTTCAGACGCGGGGATATTCAAGGCATCGCGCAACGACATGTTCGGCTCCGGCAGCGGCGGGGGCGCGCTGCTCCTGAACTATAGAGGGAGCGGCGGGGCAAAAAGTTGCGCGGGAAACCATGGGCGCGTTGTCTGCTGCACTGCGGCATACTAGGTTTTCACCCCCAATTGCCGATGGAGCGATTCATGTCCCGCGCCTACAACTTCAGTGCCGGCCCCGCGACCCTTCCCGAACCGGTGCTGCTGCAAGCGCAGGCGGAAATGCTCGATTGGCACGGCGTGGGCGCCTCGATCGTCGAGTTGAGCCACCGCGGTCCCGAGTTCATGCAGGTCGCGCAGGAAGCCGAGGCGGATCTGCGCACGTTGATGGCCATTCCGGACGACTACGCCGTGCTGTTCCTGCAGGGCGGCGCGACCACCCAGCAGGCGCTGATTGCGCTGAATTTCGCCAACCCTGGCCAGACGGCCGACTACGTGATCACCGGCCACTGGGGCAAGACCGCGTTGAAGCAGGTCAAGCCTTATGTGAATGCACAGATCGTCGCCAATGGTGAGGGCGGTGGCTTCCGCGACATCCCGGCGCGCAGTGAATGGAAGCTGTCGGACGATGCGGCCTATGTGCACTACACCGCCAACGAGACCATCCACGGGGTGGAATTTCGCGACATCCCCGACGTTGGCGGCGTTCCGCTGTTTGCCGACTTCAGCTCGTCGATCGCGGCCGAGCCTCTGGACGTGTCGAAGTTCGGCCTGATTTATGCAGGCGCGCAGAAGAACCTGGGTCCGGTCGGCGTCGCCGTCGTCATCGTCCGTCGCGACCTGCTCGAACGCGCCGGCCAGCCGCGCGCCGAGATCCTCGACTATCGCGCCCACGTCAAGGGCGAATCGATGCTCAACACGCCGCCGACCTGGAACTGGTATCTGGCCGGCCTGGTGTTCAAGTGGATGATCCGGGAAGGCGGCGTCGCCGAGTTCGCCAGGCGCAACGCGCGCAAGGCGGCCTTGCTTTACGACGTGATCGACGGTTCGGGCGGCTTCTATCGCAACGAAGTGGCGACGACCGCGCGCTCGCGCATGAACGTGCCGTTCTTCCTGCGCGACGACGCGCTCGACAAGCCGTTCCTGAAGGAGGCCGAAGCCGCGGGCCTGATCTCCCTCAAGGGCCATCGCGCCCTTGGCGGCATGCGCGCGTCGATCTACAACGCGATGCCGGAGGCGGGCGTGCAGGCGCTGGCTTCCTTCATGCGCGACTTCCAGCAACGAAACGGCTGACATGGCACGGTTGAAATGAGCAAGAGCAAAAAGCCGCCGGCGCCGAAGCAGGCGCCGGCCAGGAAAGCGCCAGCGGAGACCGTGGCCAAGCCCGATCTGGCGATACTGCGCGAGCGCATCGACGGCATCGATCGCCATATCCAGCAATTGATCGCCGAACGCGCGCAGTTCGCCAACCAGGTCGGCAAGGCCAAGGGCAAGCTGGCGGCGGCGGTGGACTACTACCGTCCGGAGCGCGAGGCGCAGGTGCTGCGCCGGGTCGTCGATCGCAACGATGGGCCGCTCAACGACGAAGTGCTGGTGCGGTTGTTCCGCGAGATCATGTCGGCCTGCCTGGCCCAGCAGGAGCCGCTGAAGATCGGTTTCCTCGGACCGGAAGGCACGCACTCGCAACAGGCGGTCTACAAGCACTTCGGCCACTCGATCCACGGTCTGCCGCTGTCGAGCATCGAAGAGGTGTTCCAGGAGGTCGAGGCCGGCCACGCCGATTTCGGTGTCGTGCCGGTGGAGAACTCCACGCAGGGCACGATCCAGTCGACGCTGGACATGTTCCTGACCTCCAGGCTCAAGATCTGTGGCGAGGTCGAGTTGCGCGTGCACCAGCACCTGCTCTCGCGCAGCGGCAGCATCGAGGACATCGAGCGGGTCTATTCGCATCCGCAGTCTTTCGCGCAGTGCAAGGCCTGGCTGCGCCAGTACCTGCCGAAGGCGGAGAAGATCCCGGTCTCCAGCAACGCCGAAGCCGCACGGCGCGCGCGCAGTTCCGACGATGCCGCCGCCATCGCCGGCATCAGCGCGGCCAATGTCTATGGCCTCAAGTCGCTGGCGGGGCCAATCGAGGATCGGCCTGACAACACGACGCGATTCCTGGTGATCGGGCGCGAGCTGTTCCCGCCGTCCGGCAACGACCGGACCTCGCTGCTGGTCTTCATCAAGGATCAGCCCGGCGCGCTGTACCACGTGCTGGCGCCGTTCGCGAAACACGGCCTGAGCATGAACCGCATCGAGTCCCGGCCGGGCCACACCGGCCTGTGGCAGTACGCCTTCTTCATCGACATCGGCGGCCACGTCCACGAGGATGCGATGCGCCGCGCCGTCGAGGAACTGGACGAGTACGCGCAGGAAGTGAAGGTGTTGGGCTCGTACCCGGTCGCGATCGCATGAGCGCGGCAGCGAATCCAGGCGACGATACGATGATCGCGTATGACGAAGCGTGGTTCGCGGCGCGTGCGCAGCCAGGCGTGCAACGACTGCGCGCGTACGATCCTGGGCACGACCTGGTGGCGTTGCGCCGGCGCTTCCGCGAATCGCAACTGGTCGAACTCGGGTCCAACGAGAATCCCTACGGTCCGTCCCCGGCCGCGCGCCAGGCGATCGTCGATCAGCTGCACGCGCTGCATCGCTATCCCGATCCATTGGGTGCCGACCTCAAGCGCGCACTGGCGGCCAGGCACGGCGTACATCCATCGCAGATCCTGCTCGGCAACGGATCACACGAGCTGCTGATGATGTTGGGACAGGTGTTCGCCGGCCCTGGCGAGGACGTCGTGTTCTCGCGCTATGGCTTTGCCGTGTTCGCGCTGGCGACGCAAGCCGCCGGCGCCACGATGCGCGTGGTGGAAGCCTTGCCGCGCGAGCATCCAAGGATGCCGCTGGGCCATGACCTGGATGCCATCACCGCGTCCATCACCGATCGCACCAAGCTGGTGTACCTGGCCAATCCGAACAACCCGACCGGAACCTGGTTCGGCCGCGAGGCGTTCGCGGCATTCATGGCTCGCGTGCCTGGCGAAGTGATCGTCGTGATGGACGAGGCCTACGCCGAGATGGCCGATGCCGATGCCGATGCGGCGAGCGCGCTGCCGTGGCTGGCCTCTTATCCCAATCTGTTGCTGACCCGCACCTTCAGCAAGGCCTACGGCCTCGCCGGGTTGCGCGTGGGGTATCTCCTCGGCGCCCCCGGACTGGTGGCGGTGATGGAGCGGCTGCGCGAAAGCTTCAACGTCAATGGCCCGGCGTTGGCCGCCTGCGAAGCCGCACTTGGCGACGAAGCCCACCTGCAATGTGCCTGCGCGCGCAACGCCGAGCAGCGCTCCGCGTTGAGCGACGCCCTGGCGAAGCGCGGCCTGCGCGTTTACCCGTCGCAGACCAATTTCGTGCTGGTCGAGTTCGGCTCCCGCACCGCGCAGGCCGAGGCCGACCTCGTGGCGCGCGGCGTGGTATTGCGACCGATGGGCGGGTACGGGCTTCCCGATTGCCTGCGCATCACGGTCGGCGATACCGACGAGAATCGTCGCCTGCTTGCGGCCATCGACGCGGTGCTGGAATGAATCCAATACGCCTGGACTGGGTGGCGCGCCCTGGTCGTCCGCTGCGCGGCAGCCTGCGCGTGCCGGGAGACAAGTCGGTTTCGCACCGGGCGATCATGCTCGGCGCTCTGGCCGAAGGCATCACCCGCATCAGCGGTTTTCTGGAAGGCGAAGACACCCGGGCGACGGCGCAGGTGTTCCGGCAACTGGGCGTGCGCATCGAAACGCCGAGTGCCAACGAACGCATCGTCCACGGCGTAGGCCTTGGCGGCCTGAAGGGCAGTAACGCGCCGCTGGACTGCGGCAATGCGGGCACCGGCATGCGACTGCTGGCGGGCGTGCTGGCGGGGCAATCGTTCGACAGCGTGCTGGTGGGTGACGCGTCGCTGTCGAAGCGGCCGATGCGTCGCGTGATCGAGCCGCTGGAACGCATGGGCGCGGTCATCGGCTCCGAAGCGGGAGGCGTGCCGCCGCTTCGCATCCAGGGTGGATGCCGACTGCGTGGCCTCGACTACACCTTGCCGGTCGCCAGCGCCCAGGTGAAGTCGGCGCTGTTGCTGGCGGGCCTGTACGCCGATGGCGAAACCGTGGTGCGCGAACCGCACCCGACCCGCGACTACAGCGAGCGGATGCTCGCGGCGTTCGGCTGGCCGATCGAGTTCTCGCCGGGGTTCGCCCGCCTGAGCGGTGGGCATCGCTTGCACGGTCGTGATGTTGCCGTGCCAGCCGACTTCTCATCGGCGGCGTTCTTCCTGGTCGCGGCCAGCATCGTGCCGGGCTCGGAATTGCGGCTGGAGGCGGTCGGCATGAACCCACGCCGCACCGGGCTGTTGACCGCGTTGCGCCGGATGGGCGCGGACATCCGTGAGGAAAATGCGGCGGAGCAGGGCGGCGAGCCCGTGGCCGACCTGGTGGTCCGGCATGCGCCGCTGCATGGCATCGAGATCGAAGGCGAACTGGTTCCGGACATGATCGACGAGTTCCCGGTGCTGTTCGTGGCGGCAGCCTGTGCGCAGGGCGTGACGGTGATTCGAGATGCGTCCGAATTGCGGGTAAAGGAGTCCGATCGGATTGCGGCCATGGCCGGTGGCCTGCGCGTGCTGGGCCTGGAAGTAGAGGAGCATCCGGATGGAGCCACCATCGTGCCTGGCAGGATGTCCGGCGGCACCATCGACAGCCGTGGCGACCACCGCATCGCGATGAGCTTTGCCGTTGCGGCGCAGCGCGCGGACGGCGACGTCCGGATCGGCGACATCGCCAATGTCGCCACCTCCTTCCCCGGGTTCGAAGCATTGGCGCGCCGTGTCGGGATGCAGGTCGATACCGGAAACGAGATCGCCGCCAGTTCTCGGTCCTGAAACGAACGTTAGAGTAGAGTGTCGCACCTCGGCCGGCGCCAATGCCGCGCTTGGGAGCTCGGATCGCCGGCACGCGGCCGTACAGGATTAATGTGATAGGAAATCAACTCTGCAATGACCAACAGGAAGGGTGCGATGGCCGGCGGTGATGTCCCGGCATCGTTGAACATTGGCGTGAACGACTACGTGACAGGTTTTCCGCCGTCGGAGCGGACAAGAGAGCGCCTGGGACTGCCCCGCTGGGTTGATCCCGAGGTTGCAGCTGCCGTTCCGAACGGGGTCCTGCGCCTGGCCATCGCGGCGATGGCATTCCAGGCCTTCTTCGCCATGACGCATTTTGGCTGGCAGTTCCGCTCGGAGTACGGTTCCTTCGTCCTCTTGATCGCCCTGTTGCTGGTGGGAGGTCAGCCTTGGCGTGAACTGGCAATGCAACCGGTGTCGCGTGCGGTGCTGTTGCTTACCGGGTTCCTGGTGTTCCAGGCAGCCTACGTGACATGGCTGTCTCCCGTTGCGCCACCGATGGAGTTCTCGGGGCAGCTCACTACGGCGAGCAAGCTGGTGCGCCTCGGCGTTTTCAGTTGTTTCATCGGCTGGTGGCTTTCGCTGGTGCCACGTGCCATTCCTTATCTCTTTGCGTTGATGGTGCTGGGTCTGCTTTCGGGTGTGCTGATCTTCATGCCCTGGTCGGAGCTGTCGGCTGTACTTGATGGGGAGCTCAGGCCGCGTTTTGGCATTCCTGAAAACCTGGCGGGGCAGCTGGCCGCCGTCGCCGGCTGGCTTGCGGTCTGCCTCATGGTCGCAATATGGCGCCGTAGCGGGAGCAAGAAACATCAGGCAACGTTCGCCGTGATCTGTCTCGTGGCTTACGCCGGTTGTTTCTTTGCGCTGCTGTTTTCGCAGTCGCGCGGCGCCTGGCTCGCGTTTGCAGTGACGCTGCCGGCCGTGATGGCTGGCCTGTGGTGGATGCGCAGGGGGAATGGCCGGATGACAAGGGTCTGGCCAGCAATCGTCGTGGTGCTTCTGTCGGGAATCGTGCTGCTGGCGACGCGCGATATCGTATCGAGAAGGCTGTCCAGCGCGGAGAAGCTGCTCAAGCGCGAAACGGCTGATGAGACGGTCGTCGTGCGCGATGGTCCCGCGCCCACGCCTCTATCCCAGCCGCAGGCCTCGCCTCCAGCTGCTTCCGCTGCCCCCATTCCCGCGCCTGCGGCTGCACGCACGGCCGTGTCGTCCATGACGGCTACCGGGCCGGCAACGGTCACTCCGGTTCTCCCGCCAAGATCGGCGCTGGCTGAACCGGTTGCGTCCGCGCCGCCGCCTTCCGCCCCCGTTGCTTCTGCGGCATCGGTCGCGCCCGACGCTCCCGTGTCTGTCGCCCGATTGGCGGAGTCTTCCGCCCCGTGGACGCCCGCGCCTGCTCCCGCGTCTTCGGCACAAGGGGATGCCGACGTCACCATCAAAGCGGTGAACATCCGATTTCAGCTTTACGAGCTGGGTGTCGAGAAATGGCGCGAACGCCCGTGGTTCGGCTGGGGCATGAGAAGTACCCATGCGCTGATCGGGCAGGCCAACCTCGATACGGGCGGCGTGCGCCATGTCCACCTTCACAATGCCTACCTCGACGCCTTCGTCGGCATCGGCCTGGTAGGCGCCGGCCTGCTCGGCCTGGTGTTCGTACTGCTGATGCGCGAGCTGGTTTTGGCGTGGCGCAGTAGCGTCATCACCACGGCCACGCTTTGTGTGTTCGCTGGCTGCTTCGGCATTGTGCTGGTGGCCAATGCCTTCGACTCGCTGCTTTGGCGCTTCGAGTACTCGCGGGCCCCGCTGGAGATCCTGTTCGGTTGCTGCATCGCCTACGGGCTGATCCGTCGCCGTAATTCAGTCGCGCAGTAACGGCGCATCAACGACGGGCATCGAACGTGATCGGCACAACGACGGTGCCGGCCACGGCTTCGCCCTGACGCGTTGCCGGGGTGAAGTGCCAGCGGCGCACGGCGTCCATGGCGGCGCGGTCGAGTTGGCGCGAGCCGCTGCTGTTGGCGACACCGACCTCGTTCGGCACGCCGTCGGCGCCGATTTCGGCGCGCACCGTGACGGTGCCGCCTTCGCCGCGACGCAAAGCCTGCGAGGGATAACGAGGGGCAGGCGATTTTCCCGGGATCGGCTTGGGGTCGCTGCTCGGCGTGGATGCGGGCACCGGGGTGGGTGCCGTCGCGACTTGGGGCGGGATCGGCGGCGGCGCCGTTTCGACGAGGCGCGGCCTCTCGGCGGAAGGTTTCTCTGCAGGGGGCGCCTTGCCCAACCCGCTGGCGGTGTCCCGCGCAGCCGGCAGGGGAGTCGGCAACGGCGCATAACCCGGGCCCGTAGCCGTGGGAGGGGTGATATCCGCCCGATAGAACTCGTCCTTGCGCCCGCCGGACGTGGCCAGCGCGAACAGCACCAGCCCCGCCACGAAAGCAAGCAGCACCCACAGCAGTGATCGCTTGGACGGGCGCCAATCGGCGAGGTGGAAAGAGCGGCGCGTAGGGGCGGGAGTAGGGACCGACATGCGGGCTCCGGGGACGGGATCCTCCGGATTCTGCGTGGATCCGCGTTAACGGTTAGGCAATTGGTCGCCCGTGAGCGCGTTTACACGCGATAATCGCGAACTCGATCACCCCTTCGTCTTCCTCCGCCATGCTCGATCCGAACCTGCTGCGTCATAACCCCGCCGAACTCGCCGCGCGCCTGCGCCAGACCCGTGGTTACGAAATGGACGCGAGTGCGCTGGAGTCGCTGGAAGCCGAGCGCAAGCAAATCCAGATCCGCACGCAGGAACTGCAGAACCTGCGCAACACGCGCTCCAAGGCGATCGGCCAGGCCAAGGCGAAGGGCGAGGACGTCAGCGCGCTGATGGCGGAAGTGGCCGGGTTCGGCGACGAGCTCAAGACCAGCGAGACACGCCTGGAAACCATCCGCGCCGAGATCGAGGCGATCGCGCTCACCATGCCCAATGTGCCGCACGAGTCGGTGCCGCTGGGAGACGACGAGGCCCACAACGCCGAACAACACCGTTGGGGTACGCCGCGCACCTTCGATTTCCCGGTCAAGGACCACGTCGAGCTTGGCGCACGTAACGGCTGGCTCGATGGCGATACCGCGGCCAAGCTCAGCGGTTCGCGCTTCACCGTACTGCGCGGCCCGATCGCGCGCCTGCATCGTGCGCTGGCGCAGTTCATGCTCGACCTGCATGTCGGTGAGCATGGTTACCAGGAGACCAACGTCCCGCTGCTGGTCAACGCCGACAGCATGCGCGGCACCGGCCAGTTGCCGAAGTTCGAGGAGGACCTGTTCGCCACCGCGGTCGGCGATGGCGAGGCCTCGCATCGACGTTACCTGATCCCGACCTCGGAAGTGCCGCTGACCAACATCGTCCGCGACGAAATCGTCGAGGCCGACGCGCTGCCGCTGCGCATGACCGCTCATTCGATGTGCTTCCGCGCCGAAGCAGGCAGCCACGGCCGCGACACGCGCGGCATGATCCGCCAGCACCAGTTCGAGAAGGTCGAACTGGTTTCCATCACGGCGCCGGAAGACAGCTATGCCGAACACGAGCGCATGACGCGCTGCGCCGAGGTGGTGCTGGAGAAGCTGGGCCTGCCGTATCGCCGCATGCTGCTGTGCACCGGCGACATGGGCTTCGCCGCGACCAAGACCTACGACCTGGAAGTGTGGCTACCGAGCCAGGACACCTATCGCGAGATTTCGTCCTGCTCCAACTGCGAAGCCTTCCAGGCGCGTCGCATGCAGGCACGCTGGCGCAACCCCGCGACCGGCAAGCCGGAACTCGCGCACACGCTCAACGGATCGGGCGTCGCGGTGGGTCGCGCCCTGATAGCCGTGATGGAGAACTACCAGAACGCGGACGGCTCGATCATGGTGCCGGAGGCCTTGCGCCCCTATATGGGCGGGCTCGAACGCATTGGCTGAGCCGCCGAACAGACTCGTGAACAAAAAACGGGCCCGCATTGCGGGCCCGTTGCGCGACCGGCGTCGGAGGGGAGGGGATGCCGGCCCGCGGTCTCAGGCCGCCTCGCGAAGCGGCTGGGGGATCGATGCACGCGCCGCGGCGAGCGCGTCGGTGCGGTGCTGCTCCGAGTAGGCGACGCCCTCGGCACGGACGATCTCGATATCGGTGATGCCCAGGAACCCGAACACGTGGCGCAGGTAGGTCTCCTGGAAATCAGCGGGGCTGGCATCGCCATAGATGCCGCCGCGGCCACTGACGATGATCAGGCGCTTGCCGCCGGCCAGGCCGTGCGGGCCGTTCTCGTCGTACTTGAAGGTCTTGCCGGCCACCGCGATGCGGTCGATCCAGGCCTTCAGGGTCGACGGAATGCCGAAGTTGTAAAACGGCGTGCCGATCACCACTACATCCGCATCGAGGAACTGCTGCATGACGGCAGCGGCGTCCGCCGCCTCGGCGGCATCGGCCTGGGCCAGCGATCGGCCGGTCAGGTGCGGGATCGGGTTGCTGTCCAGGTCGCGGTATTCGACCGTCAGGCCGGCGTGGGCGTCCTGCCAGCGGCCGACGACGGCGGCGCTCAGTTCGCGGGTCACCGAATTGGCGCCGAGGGCGCTGGAATCGAGGTGCAGGAGCTTCATGGGAGGCCTCATTTGGGTGGGAGCCGCGGCAGGGGCGCCGCGTTGGAGGCCAATCTAGGTTGTTGCCTTGGTGGGATAAAGCTGGTCAAATGTCACTAACCGTTCCGATTTTGGAATTATGCCATGCACGACCTCAACGACCTCTATTACTTCGCGATGGTGGTCGACCACGGCGGGTTCGCCGCGGCCGAGCGCTCGTTGGGCATTCCGAAATCGCGACTGAGCCGTCGAATCAGCCAGCTCGAAACCGACCTGGGCGTGCGCCTGTTGCAGCGCTCCACCCGCCGCTTCGCCGTGACCGACGTAGGCAACAGCGTCTACCGCCACGCCCAGTCGATGCTGGCCGAAGCCCAGGCCGCGCACGAAGTCGTCGACCGGCTCAGCGCCGAGCCGCGCGGCGTGATCCGCGTCAGCGTGCCCGTCAGCATGGCGCAGCAGCACATGCCCAGGCTGTTGCCCGAGTTCCTGGCGCGGTATCCGCAGGTGCGGGTGCAATTGCTGGTCAGCAACCGGCGCGTGGACATCATCAACGAGGGCATCGACGTCGCCCTGCGCGTGCGTACCAAGCTCGACGACGATGGGAGCCTGGTGATGCGCAGCTTCGGCCAGATCCAGGAACTGCTGGTCGCCAGCCCCGATTACCTGCGCCGAATGGGCCGACCGAAGCACCCCGACGAACTCTCCAGCCATGTCACCCTCAGCATGAGCGAGGACGACGCCCGCCAGCGATGGGAACTGCACGGCCCGGAGGGCGACGTCAGCCGCGTCGAACTCAAGCCGCGCGTGATGGGTTTCGATTTCCCGATGCTGATGGCGCTGGCCCAGCAGGGCGTGGGTATCACGCTGTTGCCGGAGACGGTCTGCGCCGAGGCCGTTCGCCGCGGCGAGCTCGAAGTGGTGTTGCCGTACTGGCGCCTGCCGCAGGGCATTTTCCACGCCGTGTTCGCATCACGCCGGGGCCTGCTGCCGGCCGTGCGCGTCTTCATCGATTACGTCGCCGAGAAGGCGCCCGGCCTGGTCGAATCCGCGCGACTGCAGTGCAGCGACATCAAGGGTGGCCAGCCATGCCCGGAGTCCATCAAGGCCGCGACCGCTGCCTCGATACCGGAGCCACGCATTCCCTCACAGGCGTGAGAGAATGCGCGCCGCCGGCGAGGCGACCGAATCGGAGAGATGGCCGAGTGGTTTAAGGCAGCGGTCTTGAAAACCGCCGAAGGGTCAAACCTTCCGTGGGTTCGAATCCCACTCTCTCCGCCAATTCAAAACGACCTGGGGCTGCAACGGCCCCGCTGGTAGCAACTCGCCGCACTGGCGCCGGCACAACGCCAGATCAAGCAAGCCGGGCGCTTCCTATCCGTCTGAAGCGATGCAGGCCGGGGCGGGTGCTGCTGCGATCGGAGGGATTCCATCGTCCGGCGGAGGCGTAAGCTTGACGCAGAACTCACCCAAGGACGCCCGAGGGTCATCCATGCGCGCAGTGCTTGCCCTGCTTCTTGCCGTTGGCCTGTCCACATCGGCCATGGCCGATTCCGTCAGAGTAGGCAACCGTGTCATCACCGAAGATGATCCGGTGGGTATCGTGGTCGAAGTCCTCGGCAAGCCCGACCGTATCGTCGAAATAGAGAACGAGTTCGGCGCGGTTGTGGCCGAGCGGTGGGAGTACTTTCGCGAAGGGAAAACCATCGCGGTCGTCGTAGCCAATAGCAAAGTGATCGAGATCAGCGAGGAGCAAAACAGGTAGGGTATCTCTACGCGCCTTGCCGCGACGCCGGTGCTTCGACTTGTAGAAGTCCCTGGACGAAATGCCCGGGTTTCGCCGCGTCTTCACCCAGCATCATTGGTGTTTCCGGCAGCCTTGCGCCATTCGCGTGGCGCCATGCCGAATTCGGCGCTGAACCAGCGCGTGAAAGAACTGGGAGAGGAAAAGCCCAGCAGACGGCCGACCACCTGCAGCGAGTACTGCCGGTTTTCCATGTAGCGCAGCGCCAGTTCTGCCCGGACCGAGTTGAGGATATGGGAGAAGATCTCGTTGGCTTCTTCGAGCCGACGTTGCAGCGTGCGCACGTTCATGCCCCGGCCGCGCGCCACCTGCTCGATGGTCGCCTGTCCCATCGGCATCAGGATGTAGAGGTCCTTGCGCACATCGGTGGCGATGGAGTTCTGGGCCGGGCCCGGCAGCGACTCCACCATGCGCTTGACGTAGCTGGCCATGGCCGGATCGGCGGAGGGATTGGGAAAGTTCAAATCGGCGGCATCGCAGACGATGCCGTTGAACTCCCGGTCGAACTCCGTGGCGCAGCGGAACAGGCGGCGATGGACCAGCAGGTTCTCCGGCGCTGCATGGGCGAAGTTCACGCTGTGCGGCTTCCAGTGCGGCCCCAGCAGGAAGCCGCACAGGCGGTACAGGGCGCCCAGCGCGAGTTCGATGGCCTGGCGCGAGGTCGTGCCCACGTCGGACACGAACTCCTCGCGGATGACCACGGTCCGGCCCCGTTCCTCCACATGGATCGCCAACAACTCGTTGAGCAGGTGGCGGTATTGCATGGTGGCCACCAGCGCATCGCGCAGCGTCGGCTGGTGGATCAGCAACAGACTGGCCACGCCGAAGTCCGACAACTGCCGCGACTCGGCCATGCGCAGGCCGAACGTGTCGCAGCCACTCTGGCGCGCGGATTCCTCCAGCAGCCTGACGGCGGCGGCGGCCGGAATGCGCCGCTCGGGGTCGGCCAGCATGGTCCGGCTCAGGCCGGCCGCATTCAGCAACGGCTGCGGATTGAGGCCGAGCTGCTGCGCCACCTCGAAGTAGTTCTTCATGGTGGCGGCACGGATCAGGGTGCTCATATGGGCGGTCGGCGGCTCGGGTGGATGTCATGAAATGACAAGTCATTGTCGCCGTTTGGCAAGAGTTGCGCACCCCCGTTGCCTATAGTCGGAAGCGTTCGCCCTATCAGGGGCTCCCGGTTTCCAGAGAGGTTGCAAGACTGCCATGGCCCACGCGGTTCGATTTCATGAGGCCGGCGGCCCCGAGGTTCTGCGCTACGAGCCGGTCGAGGTCGGCGAGCCAGGCCCGGGTCAGGTGCGGCTGCGTCACGTCGCGGTCGGCCTGAACTACGCCGACACCTATTTTCGCAACGGCACCTATCCGATTCCGCTGCCCGCGGGCATCGGTGTCGAGGCGGCGGGCGTCGTACAGGCGCTGGGCCCGGGCGTCGACCACGTCAGCGTCGGCGATCGGGTGACCTACACCGGCTTCGTCAACACCCTGGGCGCCTACAGCACCGAGCGCCTGGTGCCGGCCGCACCGTTGATCAAGTTGCCCGAGACCATCGGCTACGAAACCGCCGCGGCGATGACCATGCGTGGCCTGACCGCGGCCTACCTGATGCGCCGCATCTATCCGTTCCGCGCCGGCGACTCGATCCTGTTGCACGCAGCGGCCGGCGGCGTCGGCCTGATCGTCGCGCAGTGGGCGCGGCTGCTCGGGCTGACCGTGATCGGCACGGTTTCTACCGAGGCCAAGGCTGAAATTGCGCGCGCGCACGGCTGCGACCACGTCATCAACTACAGCCACGAGGACGTCGCCAAGCGCGTACGTGAGCTGACCGGTGGCGTGGGCGTGTCGGTGGTGTTCGACAGCGTCGGCAAGACCACGTTCGAGGCCTCGCTCGATTCGCTCAAGCGCCGCGGCCTGATGGTTTGCGTGGGTACCGCATCGGGTCCGATCCCGCCGTTCAATCCGCAGCTGCTGGCGATGAAGGGCTCGCTGTACCTGACCCGTCCGGCGCTGGCCGACTACATCGCCGACCCGGCCGAGAAGGCCGAGCTGGCCGCCGAACTGTTCGACCACGTCGGCGCCGGCCGCATCCGCATCGAGATCAACCAGCGTTACGCGCTGCAGGACGCGGTGCAGGCGCACCGCGACCTGGAGTCGCGCAAGACCACCGGGTCGTCGATCTTCGTCATCTGAGTGAGGCTGACATGCGCATCGAACCACTGACCTGTGCCATCGGCGCCGAACTGTCCGACGTCCGCCTGGCCGATGCCATCCACGACGACGCCTTGTTCCAGGAGTTGCGCCAGTTGCTGATCCAGCACCGGGTGCTGTTCCTGCGCGACCAGGACATCAGCCGCGCCGAGCACGTGGCCTTCGCCCGCCGCTTCGGCGAGCTGGAGGATCATCCGGTGGCCGGCAGCGACCCGGATCATCCGGGACTGGTGCGCATCTACAAGTCGCCGGACCAGCCCAACGACCGTTACGAGAACGCGTGGCACACCGATGCCACCTGGCGCGCGGCGCCGCCGTTCGGCTGCGTGCTGCGCTGCGTGGAATGCCCCCCGGCGGGCGGCGACACGATCTGGGCGAACATGGCGCTCGCGTACGAGAAGCTGCCGGAGCACATCAAGCAGCAGATCGCCGGCCTGCGTGCCCGCCACAGCATCGAGGCCACGTTCGGCGCCGCCATGCCGGTCGAGAAGCGCCTCGCACTGAAAGCGCAGTTTCCCGATGCCGAGCACCCGGTGGTGCGAACCCATCCGGATACCGGCGAGAAGGTCTTGTTCGTCAACGCCTTCACCACGCATTTCACCAACTTCCACTCGCCCGACAACGTGCGTTACGGCCAGGACTACGCACCGGGAGCGCAGCATTTGCTGCAGTACCTGATCAGCCAGGCCCAGATCCCCGAGTACCAGGTGCGCTGGCGCTGGAAGCCCAACAGCATCGCGATCTGGGACAACCGCAGCACCCAGCACTACGCAGTGATGGATTACCCGCCGTGCCATCGAAAGATGGAACGGGCCGGAATCATCGGCGACGTGCCTTACTGATCCGCACGGCCTAAGCGCCACCGAATTACGACCGAAGCACGACTAAGCAAGACTGAGCAGACGGAGAAAACCATGAAATTCCTCGATGGATCGTTGTTCCCCGAGAACCAGCCCAAGCTGGTGATCACCGCCGCGCCCTATGGCCCGGAGTGGATGCCGTCCGACTTCCCGGAGGACATCCCGGTGACGATGGAGGAGCACATCCAGAAGGCGGTCGATTGCTACAACGCCGGCGCCACCGTGCTGCACGTGCACGTGCGCGAACTCGACGGCAAGGGCTCCAAGCGTCTGTCCATGTTCAACGAGCTGCTGGCCGGCATCCGTGCCCGCGTGCCCGACATGATCCTGCAGGTCGGCGGTTCGATCTCGTTCGCGCCGGAAGGCGATGGCAACGTGGCCAAGTGGTTGTCCGACGACACCCGGCACATGCTGGCGGAACTGACGCCGGCACCGGACCAGGTGACCCTCGCCATCAACACGAACCAGATGAACGTGGTCGAGCAGATGTGCGAGGCCGACCTCGCCGGCACCTCTCTGGGCACGCCGGAGGGCTTCCGCGCCTATCGCGAGATGACCATTCCGGCCGGTCCGGAGTGGGTCGAGGAACACATCCGCCGGCTGTCGGCCAACGGCATCCAGACCCACTTCCAGCTCGCCAACACCACCCAGATCGAGACGGTCGAGCGCATGATGCGCAGAGGCACCTGCAACGTGCCGTTGATCCTGACCTGGGTGGCGATCGGCGGCGGTTTCGATGCGCCGAACCTCTACAACCTGGCCAGTTTCGTACGCGCCTGCCCGGACGATGCGGTGCTGACGCTGGAGTCGTCGATGCTCAACGTGCTGCCGCTGAACATGATGGCGATCGCCATGGGCCTGCACGTGCGTTGCGGCAACGAAGACAACATCTGGACCCAGCGCCGCGATGGCAAGATGAGCAGCGTCGCGCAGATCGAGCAACTGGTGCGGATCTCGCGCGAATTCGGCCGCGACATCGCCACGGCAGCCGAGGCGCGCGCGATCTACAAGATCGGCACGTTCTACAAGGATGCCGACGAGACGCTGGCAGCGAACGGCTTCGCACCGAACCGCTGGCCGGTCTGGAAGGGCGTGCCGCAGCCCGCATGAAACACGCTTAGAAATCCCGCTTACCGAAGCACAGGTTGCACCACATGGCTTACCACTCCCTTCCCAGTCACGGCGACGACGATCCCGGCGCGCGCATCCCGCGGCGTTATGCCTGGGTCGTGTTCGCGCTGAGCTTCGGCCTGCTGCTGTCGGACTACATGTCCCGGCAGGTGCTCAACGCAGTGTTTCCGCTGCTCAAGCAGGAGTGGGTGCTGTCCGATGCGCAACTGGGTCTGCTCAGCGGCATCGTGGCGCTGATGGTGGGACTGCTGACGTTTCCGCTGTCGCTGCTTGCCGACCGGTTCGGGCGCGTCAAGAGCCTGGCGGTGATGGCGACCGTGTGGAGCCTGGCGACACTTGCCTGCGGCCTGGCGCAGCAGTACCCGCAGATGCTGGTGGCGCGTTTCCTGGTCGGTGTCGGCGAGGCGGCTTATGGCAGCGTCGGCATCGCGGTGGTGCTATCGGTGTTCCCCAAGCACATGCGGGCCACGCTGACAGGCGCGTTCATGGCCGGTGGCATGTTCGGTTCGGTGCTGGGCATGGCGCTGGGCGGGGCCGTGGCCGCGCACCTGGGCTGGCGCTGGGCATTCGCCGCGATGGCCTTGTTCGGTCTGGTACTGGCGTTGCTGTACCCGATCATCGTCCGCGAAAAACGCATTGCGCCGCCGTCGCGAACCGATGAGTCGCGCTCCAGTGAGCTGCCAGCCGCGAAGGTGCCGCTGCGCAGCCTGGTCAACAGCCGTTCGGTGGTCGGCGCCTACATCGGCAGCGGCCTGCAATTGTTCGTCGGTGGCACCGTCATCGTGTGGATTCCAAGCTACCTCAACCGCTACTACGCGATGGCGACCGATGCCGCCGGCGGCGTGGCGGCCTTGATCGTGTTGGTCGCAGGCTTGGGCATGATCGCCTGCGGCATGCTCAGCGACCGCCTGTGCCGGAGCGGGCCGGAACACAAGTTCAGCCTGGCGATCGCCTACGCCCTGTCCAGTTGCGTGCTTCTGTCGCTGGCGTTCGCGCTGCCGCACGGCACGCCGCAACTGGTGATGATCGCGTTGGGCATGTTCGTGGCAGCCGGCACCAGTGGCCCCGCCGGGGCCATGGTCGCCAATCTCACGCCGCTGCCGATCCACGGCACTGCGTTCGCGATGCTGACGCTGGTCAACAACCTGCTCGGGCTCGCCGCCGGGCCGCTGGTCACCGGCATGCTCGCCGACCAGATGGGTCTGGCGAAGGCATTCCAACTGGTGCCGCTGATCAGCGTGGCCGCGGCCGCGGTGTTCTACTTCGCCAAGCGGCATTACCTGGCCGACGTCCAGCAGGTAGGACGGCATGTGCACACCTGCGGCGGCGCCGAGGCGCCGACGTGAGCGCCGAGAGCGACAAGAGCAAAGTCACGATCGGCATCCATTTCGACCTGATCTGCCCCTGGTGCTTCATCGGCAAGCGCCACTTCGAGGCCGCGCGGGCTCGGTTGGTGCAGAAGTACCCCGCAGTCGTCGTGGAATCGGTCTGGCAACCAGTGCAGTTGTTGCCCGAGGTGCCGGAACAGGGGCTGCCGTTCGCGCAGTTCTACGAACGGCGCCTGGGATCACCGCAAGCAGTTCGGCAACGTCGGCAGCAGATCGAAATGGCGGCGCGCAAGGCCGGTCTGGAACTCGATATGGCCGCGATCCAGCGCATGCCGAACACGGCGCGGGCGATCGATCTGCTGCGTCGAGTCGCGACGCTAGGCCAGCCGGCGCTGTACGAGGCGCTGCTCGAACGTCTGTTTGTCGCGTACTTCCAGCGCGGCGAGGACATCGGCGACGCTGCGACATTGCGGAGTTTGGCCGAAGAGGTCGGGGTAGCTTCGGATCAGCTCGGCGACGTGAAGCTGGACTACGCATGCAACGCTCCGGCCGAGTCCGCCGTCCCGGGCGTGCCGCATTTCGTGTTCAACGGGCGCCTGTCGCTGTCCGGTGCGCATGACGCCGCCATCCTGTTCGACGCCATGAGCCATGGCGTGCAGGAATCGATCGCGGCCGACTGTGCCTGCGCATAAACCGGTAACCGTGCGGCTGGTCGGCGGCGGGACCGTGTTTCCTGCGGCTACACACCCGAGTTTTCGAGGCCGGACCGACACCGGCAATCTACTGCGTGAGGAAATCCATGACTACTGATTCCACTGTCCTCATCGTCCCAGGGCTGCGCGAGCACGTGCCTGAGCACTGGCAGACCCTGCTGGCGGCCAAGTTGCCCAAGGTGCATACCGTGCCGCCGCTGGAGCAGGACAAGCTCAGTTGCATCGCGCGCGTCGAGGCCCTGGATCGGGCGCTGCGTGCCATCGATGGCCCGGTGATCCTGGTCGCCCACAGCGCGGGCGTGATGATGGTGGCGCACTGGGCACAGACGGCTCAGCCGCACTCGATCAAAGGTGCGCTGCTGGCCACGCCGGCGGACGTGGAAAATCCGTTCCCGGAGGGCTATCCGACCACGGACACGTTGCGCGATCACGGTTGGCTACCGATTCCGCGCCGTCCGCTTCCGTTCCCGAGTCTGGTCGTGGCAAGCCGCAACGATCCGCTGTGCGCGTTCGAGCGCGCGCAGGCGCTGGCGCAGGAGTGGGGAAGCGAGCTTGAGGATCTCGGCCCGGTCGGCCATCTCAATCCGGCCGCAGGCTTCGGCGAGTGGCCGCAGGCGCTGGAGCTGATCGGAAGGCTCGATCGCTGAGCAGTGCGGGCGGTGAGCGGGGCGCCTGAAACCAGGCCGAGCCGCGAAGCGGCTTCGGCTTGAATGTCAGGCACCAAACCCGGACATACGCTCACGAGAACGAACCAGTGCGCTCTCCGAGAACAGGTCAGGGTGGCGCAAGATCACCGCCTCAAACGCGTATTGGCCTAGGCCGGCTTCTTCGAGCGCAGCAAACCCAGCAGTCTCATCGGGCCGATCGACTGCGCGTTCCGTTGCAGCGATGATTCCATGCCGCTTGATCATTTGCCAAGTTCTTGATGCGCGTGTGCGCTTGCCATTCCTGGCTGAAAGAATCTCCTCATAGGCAAAGACCGCTTCCAGACATGCGCGCTCTGCGTCTGATGTGGCGCCGTATGCGACTGCCCGCAGCTCGACAGCGCGCTGCTTGGCCTGCAGGGCAAGATCGTCGCGACCTTGCCCTTTGGCGTTCTTTGCAAAGCTCTCGCACTCTGCTGGGGTCTTAAGCTTTCTTACGCGGTCGTCCATAAAGCTTCCATTGGCGCCTCGCGGTGCCCCGACCTGATGTTTATCAAGCGTCTTGGAAACGGTAGTCGCGGAACTGCTCGCGCAACACGGCCTTGTGCAATTTGCCCGTGGCGGTGTGGGGCAGGTCCTTTACGAACACCACGTCGTCGGGGAGCCACCATTTGGCGACGCGTCCCTCGAGGTAATGCAGCACGGACTCGCGCTCCAGCTGTTGGCCGGGCTTGACGACGACCAGCATCAGCGGCCGCTCCTGCCATTTCGGGTGCGCGATGCCGATGACGGCGGCCTCGGCGATCATCAGGTGACCCATGGCGGCGTTCTCCAGGGCGATGGAGGAGATCCATTCGCCGCCGGACTTGATCACGTCCTTGGAGCGATCGGTGATCTGCATGTAGCCATCCGGATCGATCGTCGCGACATCGCCGGTATCGAAGTAGCCCTCGTCATCGAGAATCGGACCGCCTTCATCGCGGTAATAAGCCTTGGCGATCCACGGTCCGCGGATCTTCAGATGCCCCGCTGCCTGACCGTCATGCGGAAGGCGTTGGCCGGTTTCGCCGGTCAGCTTGAGGCTGACGCCGAATACGGCGCGGCCCTGTTTGGCCTGCACGTTCAGGCGTTGTTCCAGCGGCAGCGCACGGTCCTTGGGGAGCAGGTTGCAGAGCGTGCCCACCGGCGAGGTCTCGGTCATGCCCCAGGCATGCACGACGGAGGCACCGAAGTTGCGCTCGAACGCCTCGATCATCGCCCGCGGCACGGCGGCGCCACCGATCACGACGCGACGCAGCGCCAACTCGTCGATCGGCTTCAGTCCCGCGGTCGAGGCGTGCTGCAACAGCATCATCCAGACCGTGGGCACGCCCAGTGCGAGCGTGACCTGCTCGTCGCGCAATAACTGGTAGACGCTGGCGCCGTCGAGGGCAGGGCCGGGCATGACCAGCTTGGCGCCGCTCATGGCGCCGGCGTAGGGCATGCTCCAGGCGTTGACGTGGAACATCGGCACGACCAGCAACGCGGTTTCGTTCCGCGACATGGCGAAGCTGTCCACGGTGCAGGTGCCGAACGCGTGCAGGACGGTCGAGCGGTGCGAATACAGCACGCCCTTGGGCATGCCGGTGGTGCCGGAGGTGTAGCACAGCGAGGTGGCGGTGTTTTCGTCGAGATCGGGCCAGACGTAACTATCGGATTGGGCCGCCAGCAGGTCCTCGTAGCACAGCAGGCCGGGGATGGCGCACTCGGGCATGTGCGCCCGGTCGGTCATCACCACGAAGGTGCGCACGGTGTTCAGCCGCGGCAGCAGTTTTTCCACCAGTGCCACGAAGCTCAGGTCGAAGAACAGGACCGTGTCTTCGGCGTGGTTGATGATGTATTCGAGCTGCTCGGGGAACAGGCGCGGGTTGACCGTGTGCAGCACGGCACCCGAGCCAGACACGCCGAAGTACAACTCCATGTGCCGGTACCCGTTCCACGCGAGCGTGGCGACGCGGTCGCCGTGCTGCACGCCCAGGGCGCCCAGCGCATTGGCGACCTGTTTCGAGCGCCGATGGATATCGCCGTAGGTGCAGCGATGGATCGGCCCTTCGACCGTGCGCGAGACGATCTCGGCGTCGGGGTGGCAGCACGCCGCATGTTCGATCAGCGACGAGACCAGCAGCTTGTGATCCTGCATCAAACCGAGCATGTCATGCCTCCACCTTGCGCAGCAGGAAATGCGAGAGCGCGGGGATGAGCACCAGGGCGCCGATCATGTTCCACACGAACATGAAGGTGAGCAGGATGCCCATGTCGGCCTGGAACTTGATGGGCGAGAACGCCCAGGTAATGACGCCGGCGGCCAGCGTGATGCCGACCAGAGCGACGACCTTGCCGGTGAACATCACCGCGCGCCGGTAGGCGGCGGCGAGTGGCAGGCCGGCGCGCTGCTGCGCCAGCTGCACGCTGAGCAGATACAGCGCGTAGTCGACGCCGATGCCGGCGCCCAGCGCGATGACCGGCAGGGTCGCGACCTTGACGCCGATGCCGAGCTGCACCATCAGCGCCTCGCACAGGATCGAGGTCAGGATCAGCGGCAGCACCGCGACGATCACCGCGCGCCAGCTGCGGAACGCGACGAAGCACAGCAGCGCCACCGCGCCGTACACGTACAAAAGCATTGAACGGCTGGCGCGGCTAACCACTTCGTTGGTGGCCGCCTCGATGCCGGCGGAACCTGCGGCCAGCTTGAACGTCACGTCCGGATCGTTGTTGCGCGCGGCGAAGTCCTCGGCGATCGCGGCCACGCGTTTGAGCGAGTCGGCCTTGTGGTCGGCGAGGAAGGCGATCACCGGCAGCACCGAGCACTCGGTATTGAACAGGTCCGGATTCAACACCGTGGCCTGCTGGCCCGAGTAATTGATCACGTCCTGGTTGCGGTTGAGGGTCAGCCACTTCGGGTTGCCTTCGAACGAACCGGCGGTGATGTTGCGCACCGCGTCGGCAAGCGACACGGTCGTCTGCACCGAGGGATCCTGCTGCAGCGCCCAGCCCAGGCGATCAGCCTGCACCAGCGTCTTGTAGTTGAGGCAGGCGTCCTTCCTGGTCTTGACGATCACCGCGAACAGGTCGCTGGACAGCGCGTAGTTCTTGGTGATGTAGGCGTTGTCCTGGTTGTAGCGCGAATCCTTGCGCAGTTCCGGCGCGCCCGGATCCAGATCGCCGATTTGCAGCCCGCGGCTGATCCACAGGCCGCCTGCGGCGAGCACCACCGCGACCGTGATCGCGCCAATCGCCCAGCGCCGTTCGGTGAATTTATCGAGGAAGTTCCAGAACGCGCCGAAACCGCGACCGTGCGCCTCTTCGTCTTCCTCGCGCAGGCTGCGCTTGGCGGCGGCCGGGCTGACGCCGACGTAGGACAGCAGCACCGGCAGCAGGATCAGGTTGGTGAACACCAGCACGCCGACGCCGATGCTGGCGGTCAGTGCCAGCTCCTTGATCACCGGAATGTCGATTGTCATCAGCACCGCGAAACCGACCACGTCGGCCAGCAGCGCGGTCAGGCCGGCGAGGAAAAGGCGACGGAAGGTGTAGCGCGCGGCGACCAGGCGATGGGTGCCGCGACCCACGTCCTGCATGATGCCGTTCATCTTCTGTGCGCCATGGCTGACGCCGATGGCGAAGATCAGGAACGGCACGAGCACGGAGAACGGGTCCAGTTCGAAGCCGAACAGGCGCACCAGGCCCAGCTGCCAGACCACGGCGACGACCGAGCAGGCGACCACCAGCACCGTGCTGCGCAGGCAGCGGGTGTACAGGAAGATGATCAGCGCGGCGATCAATGCCGCCACCAGGAAGAAGCTTGCGACCTTGACCAGGCCCTCGATGAGGTCGCCGGCCAGCTTGGCAAAGCCGATGACGTGGATCTTCACCTTGCCCTTCCCGGCGACTTCGTACTTGGTGCGGACGCTTTGCTCCAGCTTCTGCGAGAACGCGTGGTAGTCCAGCCGTTCACCCGTGTCCGCGTTGCGCTCGAGCAGGGGCACGAACACCATGCTCGAACGGAAGTCGTTGGCCACCAGGTTGCCGACGATGTTGGCGCGGCGGATGTTGAGTTTGAGCGCATCGACCGAGGCGGGCGTGCCGTCGTAGTTGTCGGGCATCACCGGCCCGCCGACAAAACCTTCCTCGTTGACCTCGCTCCAGCGCACGGCCGGGGTCCAGATCGACTTCATCCACGCACGGTCGACGTCCGAATTCAGGAACAACTCGTCGTTGACCTGCTTGAGGACCTCAAGGTACGTAGGATCGAAGATGTCGCCGTCGGTGTTCTCGACCACGACGCGCACCGAATTGCCCAGGCCGCGCAGACTGCCGCGACTTTCCAGGTAATTTTTTACGTACGCGTGACCGTGCGGAATCATCTTCTCGAAACCGGCGTTGATCGCCAGCTTCGTGGCCTGGAAGCCGAGCAGCACGGTCAGCAGTGCGCACGCGACGACGATCAGGAGACGGTTGTTGAAGATCGCTCGCTCGAAAACATGACCCGAACGGTGGTCGAAATCCTCGATCGTGCGAACGACCGGCATCCCGTCGAGGGAGGGGGGTGACATATCCAACGTTAAATCCTCAACAATTACAGTTCGGGGCGTACGACACGTACGCCGCGCAGGCCGCTCAGGACCAGCGCATCGCCGGACACGGCCAGGCCGGTGCAGGGCATGGCCGCCTTCAAGGGAAGACGGCGGAAATGCGCACCGTCGTCGTCGCTCACCAGTACGTCGCCCGCCATGGAACACAGCAGCAGGCGGCCGTCAGGCGTGACGCTGCTGGCGGTGATCGAAGTGGTGATGCCGGTGTTCACCAATTCCCAGTTCTTGCCGCCGTCTAGCGAGCGGTAAGCGGTACCGCGCAGGCCGTAGGCGAGCACGAGTCCGGGTTTGGTCAGCAGGCCGAAGTAGCTGCCTTCGTACGGGGTCTGCAGCGCGGTGAAGCGGCCGGAGGCGGGATCCAGGCGCAGCGCCAGTCCCAGTTCGCCGACCATGTACACGCCGTCGCTGCTGCCGCGGATGCCGTACAGGTGGTAGAAGCGTTCGTTCTGCGTGCGATCGATCCAGGGCTCCCAGGTCTTGCCGCCGTCGGCGGTGTGGAAGATCAGGTTGTAGGCGCCGACGACGTAGCCTTCGCGGTCGTTGGCGAACCAGACATCGAGGAACGGCCGGCTCGGGCCTTCCGCCGCTGCGCGCTCGGCCTCGGCCTTCAACGATTCGAGCACGGCGGGATCGGTGTCGGCGGGCAGGTTGCGCACGTGCTCGAGCACGAGCGCATTGGCGCGACGTCCATCGAGTTGAAGTTGCCAGGACGCGCCGCCGTCGCGGGTGTGCAACACCACGCCTTCGTGGCCCACGGCCCAGCCTTGGCGCGCATCGACGAAATGCAACGCGGTCAGGTCGGCGCTGACGGGCACCTTCGCCTGGTGCCAGGACGTGCCCTGATCGTCGGAATACACGATGTGGCCGCGCGCGCCGGCGGCGACCATGCGCTGACCGGCGATGGCGCTGGCCTGCAGCACTCGCTGCGCGGCCAACGGACTGATGGTGGCGGGTTGATCGAGCACATCGGTGAAGCGGCGGCCGGGAGCCGCCGTTGCGACGAGCAACGTCGCCAGTCCGGCCACAGCGGCCAGCCTTAGGGCAGGGTGCTTCATAAGAATGATTTCGTTCTGAGACAGGACAGCCTGGAAGAGCAGGCTCCGGCGGCTGGCAAGCCGCCGCCGGAGGCCGTGTGCTTCAGGGTTCAGCGGATGCCGGCGCCGGCCAGCGCATCAGGCGACCATTGGTTGACCGGGAGCGGATTGGTGTACTGAATGCCGCCATGCGGACCCATCAGGAAGCTGATGTTGTAGACACCCGACGTCAGGTCGTAGAACGTCTGGGTCTCGGCATTGGGAGTCTTGGCGTCGTAGCTGGGCGACATGTGCGCGAAGGAGGCGCGGTACAGCTTGCCGTTGGCGTCGTACTGGTCAGCGGCGAGGGCGGTCCAGCTGTCCTCGTCGAGGTAGAACGTGCGCTTGTGGTAGATGTGTCGCTTGCCCGGCTTGAGCGTGGCTTCCACGACCCAGACGCGGTGCAGTTCCCAGCGCACCAGATCCGGATTGATGAACTGCGGCGTAGTCACCTCGGCGGCCTTCTTGTGATACGTCAGCCGGTAGGTGTTGTACGGAACCAGCATCTCCTTCTTGCCGACCAGCTTGAAATCGAAGCGGTCCATGGCGCCGTTGAAGATCCACGAATCATCGTAGGTCGCCGAGCCGGCTGTGCCCGGGTTGGGCGTGTCGTAGGAGATGTCGGGTGCGAGCTTCACGCGGCGCTGGCCCGGCAGGTACAGCCACGCGCGGCGCGGACGCTTGAGCGGGTTGACCACGTCCACCGCCATCAGCGCTTCGCCGGCGCGGCGTGCCGGGGCGTTGTAGAAGATCTTGGTCTCGAAGTAGACATCGGTTTCTTCGGCCGGCTTGGTGTTCTTCGGGTCGTAGTACGGGTACTCGACGAACAGCTTGCCGCTGGTGGCCAGCGCCGGCGTGCCGGAGGAGTCCACGTTCCAGTTGTCGTACTTGAAGTTGCTGGCCACGCCGACGTAGCGCAGCAGGTGGTTCCACATCGCCTCGTAGCCGCTCTTCGGGATCGGGAACGGATAGCCGCCGATGGCACCGGAGATGCCCAGTCCGCCGTCCTTGGTGCTGGCGCGGGTCGCGTTGGCGAGCGTGTTGTCCAGCACGCGATCAGGCAGCGCCACGGTGCGGTGGGTCGGATACACGTCGAGGCGGTACTTCGGATACTTCTTCAGCAGCGCCTGCGTGCCGACGGTCAACTGGCCCTGGTACTTGGCCATGTTCGCCGCGGTGATCGTCAGACGCGGCTTTTCGCTCTCGAACGGGTCGGTGCGGACCGCGCTGCCGGCCTTGAAGCTGGCCGGCGGCGTGGTCAGGCCGCCGGTATAGGCGGGTATGGTGCCGTCGGCGTTGCCGGCTTTTTCGGCGCCGACGCGGGTCAGGTCGGTGCCGAGCTTCTTGGCCTCTTCCGGGCTCACTGCCTGGGCGGTGCCGAGTACGGCCAGCAGCGCGCCGGCCAGCAGGGTTTTGGTGAATTTCATGGTGTGTTCCTCTGCAATGTCTGAAGGACCGTCACAGCGTGGTCTTGAAGGTGAAGACCACGAAACCGCGGTCCGTGAGCAGCGAATTGGCGCCGCCGCTGGAAGTGATCTGGGCAGCCGGGTTGGCGGTGGTTTCGCCGATGAAGTCCACGTACTTCAGATCGAAGCGGTACTTGGAACGCAGGTCGATGGCCACGCCCAAGGAATAGCTGCCGGCATCCTCGTTACCGCCCAGCAGCACGGCGGAGTTGCCGCTCACGCCCTGCGAGTAGCTGATCGGCAGCGACAGGTCGGCGCCCGGGAAGACCTGGTACTTGGTCGGATTGAAGTTGACGGCCAGGCCGTAGAAGTCCTTGGTCACCTTGTCGGCCGGAGTCACCGGCGTGCCGGCGGGTCCGATGACCGTGTAGTTGCTGCGACCCTTGAAGACGGCGGCGTTTTGCGTGACGTCGCTCCAGTGGTTCCAGACCAGTTCCACGATCAGGTTGGCCGAATCCCACACCGGCGACTCGGCGAACGTCGCGAAGCCGTTGAGCACGCCGTGCCAGGTGTTGCCGCGCGCGCCGCCGCTTTCGCCTTCCGCAGGCGGGGCGAACAGGCTGCCCGCCGGCAGGACCGCCGCGAACGGAGCGAACGATGCCGGCAGCACGCTGACGGTATCGCTGAGCAGCGGCATGTTCTCGCGGTAGTTCAGGTCCGCACCGAAGCTGACGCCCCACAGGTTCTTGGACAGGCTCAGGCCGTAGATCTTGATGTCGTCGGCGTAAGCGGCGGCATAACGACCGATGGTGCCGCCCAGGACTTCCGGTACGGTCGCTGCGGACGGGTTGATGTAGCACGTGGTCGAGGTGGGCGGGCCCAGCGGCGAAGCGCCCAGTGCGCGGCACAGGCCCGGAGGCGTGGCGGGTCGTACCGCCGGCGTGGCGTTGCCCTGCGGCAGGATGTCGGCGGTCTCGCGGTAGTAGGCGCCGAGCGTGCCATCGAGCCACTGCGGGCTCCAGCGCGAGGAGATGCCCCAGTCGCCGTGCTTGTCCGGATCGCTGTCTTCGCCGCGCACCAGGCGGTTGACGCCCAGCGGGTTGGCCGCGGTCACTGCCGCTGGGCCGAAGATGAAGGACTCGCCGCCGCGCAGCAGATGATCGTTGAAGCCGAGGAACGAGCCGGATTCGGGGATGCGCGCCTGCTCCCAGTCGAAGAAATACTGACCGGCGAAGGAGAGTTCGGGCGTGGCCTGGACCTGGAACGAGACGGCTTCGCGCGGCAGGAACAGTTCCTTGGCTTCGGTGCCCGGCACCGAGAACAGCTTGCCCAGGTCCAGCGCCGACTGGCCGTAGCTCAGGCTGTGCACCGGATTGAGCATGGCCTCGCCCCAGAACACGGTGTGGCGGCCGAGCTTGACGTTGACCGGCACCTGGCCGATATCGAACTTGCCGAACACGAAGGCGTCGAGGATCTCGCCCGACGGGCCGTGGAAGTAGCGGTCGGTCTCGTCGCTCAGGCCGAAGGCCGCCCGCCCGTTGACCAGGTGGTTGGACGAGACCAGGTGATCGTTGTCCAGATCCTCGTAGGCCGCGTCATACCAGCCGGCGGCGCTGACGCGGAAGCCGAAGCGGTCCTGCCAGACAAGGTCGAACTCGCTCAGCAGGTCGAGGCGCTCGGACACCATGCCGCGATCGAAATTGCGGTCGCCATCGTCGAAGTTCGGGCTGTTGATGATCTCGCGATCCTGGCCCTCGACACGGTTGGCCAAGTTGACGCGGATCGTATTGTCCCAGCGCAGGACCAGATCCGGGTTCCCGGTATTGAATTCAACGGCCCCGGCGCTGCCCGAGGCCGCGAGCACGGCCACGATCATGCTGCTGAGCATGCGCTTTGACATCTTCGACGACGTCTTCTTTGCGTTAACTGACTTCACTTCCACCCCTTCCCCCTTGTTGTGGTCCAAATCCCCTCCAGATCACCGGCGTTTAAAGCGCCGCGAAATCCCGGATGGGAGCCCCTCGTAGGGGGCGATTGCCTTGGACTATAGGGAGGGCGTTGGCGCAATTCTTGCCAATCGACGACATCAACTTGTCATTTCATGACAGGTCGACGGGGTCTCCGCCGGACAGTTCCATGAATAGCGAGGTGGATTCGGATGGGGTTCATGCGCGCGGCGGGCTTGATCTACCAGCTCGCCGCAAGGTGATTGCTGCTGCACATCCTGTCGACTTGTGGCCTTTGGATGTGCCGAATTTGATGGTGCCGCAGCGCTTCGTTGAGTGGCGACACCAATCGGCCAGGGGACGCCATGCCGGCCGGATCGACGGCAGCTGGATTTCGAGGTTGTTCGTAGGCAGGCCCATTCATGCAGCACCGGTTGGGGTTCAAGGCTTGCCTGAAAGCCTTGCCACGGGCTCCCGATTGTGAAGCGTGCGCCGGACGCGATCAGCGATCGGCAAACAGCGCGTTGAGATCGCCGTAACCCATCGCTTCGGCCGTGACGCGAGCCAACCGCCCGCTTCGCAGGAAGCCCTCGGCGAGCTGTCGGGTCACGCCGTGGGCGAATTCGGCCAGGTCCGAGCCCGCACTCAGGCGTCGAACGCCCAGAGACGCCAGATCGTCGAGGTCGGGCAGTTGGGGGCGCAGCAGCACGTTCAACGGCAGGCCAGCACCCGCGGCGATCGCCCCGATCTCGCCGCGATCGGCCACGCCCGGCACGAACAGGCCGTCGGCGCCGGCTTCGCGATAGCGCGTCGCCCGGGCCAGCGTCGGTTCCACGCGTTCGCCGGCGGGCGCGAGTCCGCGCAGGTAGACGTCAGTACGCGCATTGACGAAGACGTTTGTGCCAGCCCGCGCGCACGCGCGCTTGATGTGTTCGATCTTGGCGCAGAGCAGGTCGGGCGATGCGTTTGCGTCTTCCAGATTGATGCCGGCGACGCCGATATCGGCCAGGCGCGCGACAGTCCCGGCCACGGTGGCCGGATCGTCCGAGTAACCGCCTTCGATGTCCACGCTCAATGGCACCCGCACCACGCGCAGGATGTCGGTCACCGTCGCCACCAGTCGCGATACCGGCAGGTGGTCGCCGTCGGCATAGCCATGCGACCAGGCCACGCCGGCACTGGTGGTGGCGATGGCTTGGGCGCCCAGGCTTTCGATCAGGCGCGCCGTGCCGGCATCCCAGGCATTGGCGAGCAGCAGCACGCCGTTGCCGTGCAATCGGCGGAAGGTTTCAAACGCCGAAGTAATGGTCATGTGTGGTCTCCAGAGCGAGTAGGGCAACGCCGTCCATGTTCACCGGCTGGCCAAACGGTCGCTCGCCGTTTCCGGACATCGATCCTCATTTCGCCTGGCGTGCGCCGGGGTCGGCTGCGTCCCACCGACGCAGCGCATCCTCGACCGCATCGACCCCGCGAATCGCCTGCTGCGCGTCGATCTCGACCATGACATCGGCATCGCTGTGGATCACTCGCATGACCTTGGCCGGAGCCTTCGGCTTCTCGCCGGCATAGGCCGCCAGGATGGGCGCGATCTCGTCACCGCCGATCAGCGAATAGGACACCGCCGGCCAGCCGGCCTTGAGGAAGGGCAGGTGATCGGTAGGCGGGTACTGCTGCCCGGCCGAAAGCTTCAAACCGTTGCCTGCAGCGGCGGCCGCGGTATCGGCGACCAGCGCTCCGTCGGAATCCGGTGCCATCATCCACAGGGTGTCGCCCCAGCCGAACACATCGAAGTTGACGTACAGCACCGGCTTCTCGTGTCCATCGGCGACATAGGCCTTGGCGCCGAGCAGGCCGACCTCCTCCAGATCCCAGAACGCGACCACGACGCGGTGATGCCGCAGCGGCTCGCGCTTGAAACGTTCGGCCAACGCCAGCACGGTCGCGCTGCCGGATGCATTGTCGGTGGCCCCCTTGCCGACGGCGACGCGATCGGAGTGAGCACCGATCAGCAGCAACGGCGAATCCGCCGCGTCTCCCACTTCGGCGAACAGGTTCTGTCCCTGGTGTTCGCCCGACTTGAACGTGCGGCGGTGCCAGGGCAATCCCAACGCATCCAGACGTTGCTCGATCGCCTGCCGTCGCCCGGCGTTGTCGGTTGCGTTGGCCATCGACTGTACGTCCGACAGCCACGACGTCGCAGAGGCATTCCCGCCAGCGACGGGCGAGGCTGCGTCCGCGTTATGTGCAGCGGAGGTCGAGGGCGCATGGGCGCACGCGGTGAGTGCCAGCGTGGCGGCAAGGACAAAACCATGGAACGGGGGACGACAAGGCATGACAGGCTCCTTCCCAGACAGAAACGCCAGTGTGCATAGAGTCACAGACATCGAATGTGCCATTGGTTGCGTGCCTTGCCGCTGGCCAGTAGCCTCGGTCGCACCCAGGGAGCAGGGAGCCATCGGATGACCATTCGAGTATTCATCGTCGACGACCATGCGCTGGTGCGGACCGGCATGCGCATGATCCTTTCCGCGGAAACCGACATCGAAGTAGTGGGCGACGTCGACACCGGCGAGCAGGCGCTGCCGTTGATACGCAAGCTCAAGCCCAACGTGGTGCTATGCGACCTGCACCTACCGGGCGTCAGCGGGCTCGAGGTCACCGAACGCGTGGTGAAGATGGATCAGGGGCCGCGCGTGATCATCGTATCTGTGCTGGAAGACGGACCGATGCCCAAGCGCCTGCTGGAAGCTGGCGCATCGGGCTACGTGGGCAAGGGCGGCGATGCGGGCGAGTTGGTGCGCGCGGTGCGCGATGTCTCGCGCGGCAAGCGCTACCTGGCCAGCAGCGTCGCGCAGAACCTCGCACTGGCCGGCATCAATGGCGGCGGATCGCCATTCGATGAGCTGTCGCCGCGCGAGCTCGAGGTGGCATTGCTGCTCGTGCAGGGATTGCGCCAGGAAGACATCGCCAAGCGCCTGTGCCTGAGCGCCAAGACCATCAACACGCACAAGACCCGCTTGTTCGAGAAGCTGGGCATCCACGACAACATCGCGTTGGCGCGAATGGTCGGCCAGTACGGGCTGACGGATCCCGCGCAGGCTATCTAAGCGTCCCCGACGCCCCAAAAAAAAACAGGCCGCTGATGCGACCTGTTTTTTTTGCTGCGTATCGGAGAACTCAGCCGTGACGCTCGGCTTTCCCGTCGTCGTCGTCGGAACCCTGCGGATGTGTCTGTTCCGCACCCGACACGGCCGCGTCGGCGGGTGCCGACGGCGGATCGAACAGGCCGCCGGTCTGCGGGATCGGCCGCACCGACGGGGCCGACGCAGGCTCGACGATGGCGGCAGCGTCGTCCGGTGCCGGTTCGTCGGCAGCGTCTTCACTGCGCGTTGGCTCGGCATCTTCCGCTGTACGGGTAGGATCGGCTTCGACCGGTGCCGGGACGGTCACCGGCTCCACGACCGTTTCTTCGACCACCGTCGGCGGTGGCACCACCTCCGGCGTTACTTCGGTCGGTTCGACCTCGATAGTTTCCTCCGACGGAGCCGTCGGTGCCGCAGGCGCCTGCGGCTGGGCAGCGGCAGGCTCGCTCTCGACGGTCGGCGCCGGCGAAGCGGGCGCGGTCTGGCGCACCGCTTCGGTGATGGCGGCGGCCATCGCGGCGGGAGCGGCGACGGCGGTCACCGGCGTCGAGGGAGCAGGGCTGCTCGGCATCGACGCGGCAGGAGCAGGACTGCTCGGGGCCGGCGTCGGTGCGGCAGGAGCGGCGGCACGCGGTGCAGGCACGTCGTCGAAGTCGAACTCCGGCTGCGAGCGCTGCGCGACCGGTGCGCGCGGTGCCTCGGACGCCTCGGACATCTCCGACGTTTCCATTGCTTCGTCTTCCTCGTCGTCGAGGAATGCCGAATCGTCATGCAGTTGCGCCTCGCCGGCGGCGGCTTCACCCGCACCACCGCCGCGACGACGACGACGGCCACCGCGACGACCGCGACGGCGGCGGCTACCGCCTTCGCCGGCAGCATCGGCACCGGCAACAGCAGCGGTTGCTTCGTGCGCGGTGACGGCGGCGGCTTCGATCTTCACGGCCTCCACGCTTTCGACGGCCGCCTTGGCGACCGCAGGCGTGGTGGTGTCGACGGGGGCAGCGACCGGAGCGACGACGGGGGCATCGACCTTGGCGGCGGCAACCGGTTCGGTCTTTGCTGCCGGGGCAGGCTTGGGCTCGTTGCGCGGCGGGCGCGGCGCGCTCTGCTGGGCGCGGTCGTCAGCTTGTGCGGTGGCCGCAGCCTGCTGTTGAGGCTTGGGCTGCTGCGATTGCTGCTGCTTCTGCTGCTGGCCCTGCTGCTTTTGCGATTGCTGCTTCGGCTGCTGCGGCTGCTGCTGCGGCGGCTGCTTCTGCTGTCCCGCCTGCTGTTGCGGCTTGTCGCGGCGTTGCTCTTCGCGGCGCTCCTCGCGGCGACCTTGTCGATCGTTGCGGTCGCGGCGCTGATTGCGATCGCCACGTTCGTTACGGCCACGGGTGTCCTGCGTGCGTGCGGCCGGTGCCGGTTCGGCGGCTACGGGCTGCGCGCCACGGAAGAAGCGCAGGATGCGTTCCACCATGCCGATCGAATGCGTCGGCGCTGCGACCGGCGCGGGAGCCGGAGCGGGGGCGGCGGCAACGGGCGTCTCGCGCGGTTCGCGCAGTGGTGCCGGCTGGGCCGGTTTGACGTTGGTCACCACCGGTGCGGCCGGGATGTTCAGATGCGCCTTGGTCAGGGCATAGGTCGGCAGCTTGCGAGGCGTGCTGCGCAGGTAGCTCGGCTTGCTCGACTCCTCGCCCAGCTCGTTCTCGCGAATGCGCGTGACTTCGTAGTGCGGCGTCTGCAGTTGCTCGTCGGACACGATGACGATCGGCGAATCGTGGCGACGCTCGATTTCGCTGAGCGCACGGCGCTTCTCGTTGAGCAGGTAGTTGGCGATCTCGGTCGGCGCCTGCACCAGCACCTGGCCGGTGTTTTCCTTCATCGCATGCTCTTCGGCCAGTCGCAGGATCGACAGCGACAACGACTCGACGCTGCGCATGCGGCCGTGGCCTTCGCAACGCGGGCAGACGATCTGGCTGGACTCACCCAGCGACGGACGCAGGCGCTGGCGGCTCAACTCAAGCAAGCCGAAGCGGGAGATGCGGCCGATCTGGACTCGCGCGCGATCCTGCTTGAGGGCGTGCTGCAGGCGGTTCTCGACGTCGCGCTGGTGCTTGTTCGAGGCCATGTCGATGAAGTCGATCACCACCAGGCCGCCGAGGTCGCGCAGGCGCATCTGGCGGGCGACTTCCTCAGCCGCTTCCACGTTGGTGTTGAACGCTGTCTCCTCGATGTCGCCGCCCTTGGTGGCGCGCGCCGAGTTGACGTCGATGGCGGTCAGCGCCTCGGTCTGGTCGATCACCAGCGCGCCACCGGACGGCAGGCGCACTTCACGCTCGTAGGCGTTCTCGATCTGGGATTCGATCTGGAAGCGGTTGAACAGCGGCGTGTCGTCGCCGTACTTCTTCAGCTTGCGCAGGTTGTGCGGCATCACCTGTTCGACGAAGTCGCGCGCCTCGGCGTACATCTCGTCGGTATCGACCAGGATCTCGCCGATGTCCGGGCGCATGTAGTCGCGCAGGGCGCGGATGATCAGGCGGCTTTCCTGGTAGATCAGGAACGGTGCCGGCTTGGTCAGCGCAGCCTCGGCGATCGCCTTCCAGACCTGCAGCAGGTAGTCCAGGTCCCATTGCAGCTCTTCGGCATCGCGGCCAACGCCGGCGGTGCGGATGATCACGCCCATGTCGTCGGGGATGTTCAGGCTGTCCATGGCCTGCTTCAGTGCTGCGCGGTCGTCGCCCTCGATGCGGCGCGAGACGCCGCCGGCGGTGGGCGAGTTGGGCATCAGCACCATGTAGCGGCCGGCCAGCGAGATGAACGTGGTCAGGGCGGCGCCCTTGTTGCCACGCTCTTCCTTATCGACCTGGACAACCACTTCCTGGCCTTCGCGCAACAGTTCACGCAGCCCGGCCTTGTTGTGGTCGACGCCCGCTGCGAAGTAGTCGCGGGAGATTTCCTTCAGCGGCAGGAAGCCGTGTCGCTCGCCGCCGTATTCGACGAAGGCGGCTTCGAGGGAGGGTTCGAGCCGGGTGATGCGGCCCTTGTAGATGTTGGACTTCTTCTGTTCCTTG
Organism: Lysobacter niastensis; assembly: GCF_031457115.1. Classification (GTDB taxonomy): domain Bacteria; phylum Pseudomonadota; class Gammaproteobacteria; order Xanthomonadales; family Xanthomonadaceae; genus Lysobacter_J; species Lysobacter_J niastensis_A. The sequence continues at coordinate 77,779 of NZ_JAVDVY010000003.1, read as the reverse complement.
GCCGGCTGTTCGATGTCGATGTCGTACAGGGTCTGGCCGTCTACGATGGCAACGCGCAGTTCTTCTGCCTGCGTCGCGTTGATCAGCATTCGCTTCATTTTGCGTTCCTCGCGCGCTCCTGCGCGTGGTCGGCGCAGAACGCTTGCGCGTTCTGCGGCCGCGGAACGCCGTGGGCGTTTCGCCTCTGGATACCGCAAGCCAGCCTGCGCGGGGGGGCCTGCGCGGCGGGGCTTCAAGTTTTCCAGCGCTACGACACCACGGCACGCCGCGGGAGCGCTTCTCTCTAAATTGTGTTCGTACTACAGGCCGGCGGCGCGGGCGCCGCACGGGGCGATGTTCATCACGGTGGGTTGGACCCGCCGCGCGAGGGTCGGTTCCGCCGGGCTGCGCTTGCTAACATGGCTGCCCCGTGGGCAGTGGTTAGACGCGGACCAGAATCGCAGGAAAGGGCTTTCGGCCTATCAGGTGACAACTTCCTGCGAAATCAAAACCTTATCTCGCGTCGCGAGTGTAACAGATAACCCCTCCCGGATGACCCATTCAGTTTCCTCAACAGCGGCCTCCGGGGCGCGTACCGTGCGCGTCCCGGAAGATCGCGACGGGCAGCGCCTCGACAATTTCCTGCTCGGCCAGCTCAAAGGCGCGCCGCGATCACTGGTCTACAAGCTGGTGCGGTCTGGCCAGGTTCGCGTGAACGGCGGCCGCGCCAAGGCCGAGCGCAAGCTGGCCGCGGGCGACGAGGTGCGGATTCCGCCGGTGCGGCTGGCCGAGGCGGGCGAGAAAGCGGCCCCGCCGAAAGGATTCATGGACGCCCTGGACGCGGCCATCGTCTTCGAGGATGCCCGCCTGCTGGCCCTGAACAAGCCCGCCGGCGTCGCCAGCCACGGCGGCAGCGGCATCAGCTTCGGTGCCATCGAGACCCTGCGCGCCCTGCGTCCTGGCCAGACTCTGGAACTGGTGCACCGCCTCGACCGCGATACCTCTGGCCTGCTGGTCGTGGCCAAGAAACGCTCGGCCCTGACTGAGCTGCAGGCGCTGATGCGCGAGGAGGGCGGTATAGCCAAGCGCTATCTCGCCCTGCTGACCGGGCGCATGCCAGATGGCGTGATGACGGTGGATGCACCCCTGCACGTAGGCCTGCGTCAGGGCGGCGAGCGGCACGTGCAGGTCAATGCCGCGGGCAAGGCTTCCTTGAGCCACTTCAGAGTGCTCGAGCGTCGCGGTGGCCAGTCCTACTGCGAGGTGCGCATCGAAACCGGCCGCACCCACCAGATCCGCGTGCACTCCCAGCACATCGGTCACCCAATTGCCGGCGACGACAAGTACGGCGATCCCGCGGTCAACAAGCGCCTGCGCGAACAGGTCGGGCTGAAACGCATGTTCCTGCATGCCTCGACGCTGGAGTTCGCGCTCGATGGCGGACGCGAGCCTTACCTGCTCATCGCCCCGCTGGCGCCCGAACTGATCGACGTGCTGGACCGCCTGGCCTGATCAGGCTGATCAAACCGCGTGAGATCCGGCCGGGCGAGCGGCTTCAGAGCTTGTCCTTGCGCTTCTCGTCGAGCACGAAGCACTCCGCTGGGCGGATTGCCGGCGGGGTGAACGTGATAGGCACATTGATCTTCGCCGGCTGCGGGCGGTCGTTGACCTTGGCGGGCTCAAAGCGCCAGTTGCGTATGGCGTCCTGTGCTGCAGCGTCCAGTGCGGCAACGCCGCTGCTGCGCAGCATCCGCGCTTCGGTCGGCTTGCCTTCCACGCCGATGGTCAGCATCAGCAGTACCTGGCCGCCCGTGCCTTCGCACGCCAGCTCGGCCGGATAGACCGGCGGCGGCGTGTCGATCGCCATCGGGCGGGTGGTCGTCACGGGCGGGGGCGGTGCGGCCTTCTGGCATCCGCCCAGCAACAGGGCGGATGCGATCAGGGCAAGGGTGGTGCCGCGGGAACCCCGGCGATCGGGGAGAGCGGGGGCTTTCATGACGACAACTCCTCGGCCTTGGCCGCGCAGATGAAGTCGTTCTCGCTGAGGCCGCCGACGTCGTGGGTCGAATAGCGCACGACGCAACGGTTGTAGTGCACCCCGAGATCGGGGTGGTGGTCTTCGCGATGGGCCATGTACGCCAGGGCATTCACGAAGGCCATCGTTTCGTAGTAGTTCTTGAACTGGAAGGTCTTGGAGAGCGCATGGCCGTCCTCGACCACCTCCCAGCCGGGAATCTCCGGCATGAGCTCGCGCACGCGCGCCTCGCTGAGCCGGTGCTCGCTGCCGCGGCGGGCGGTACAGTGGGCCTGGGCGAGGGGGACGAGATCGTTCATGCTGGTTTCCTGGCGGCGGACACACCGACTGAATGGAACACATCCGTCGTGGTCGTGGGATGCAGGCGCGCCATACGGTCGCGCGGACCTCGGTAGAATAGCGCCATGATCAACATTTCCGAATCCGCCCAGACCCATTTCCGCAAGCTGATCGAGCGCGAGGCCCTGCCGGGCCTGGGCGTCCGCCTGTCAGCGGTCCATGCGGGGACGCCCAAGGCCGATGTCCGCCTGGAGTTCGCCGAGCCAGGTGACCTGCAGGGCGACGAATGGGCGATCGACTGCGACGGGTTCACCCTGTGGCTCGATGCGCCCAGCGTGAAGTATCTCGATGGTGCGGAGATCGACTACGAGACCCAGGCCACCGGCGGCCAGCTGCAGATCCGTGCGCCCAAGATCAAGGGTGAGGCGCCTGTCGAATCGGCCTCGCTGGTCGAGCGCGTGCACTGGATCGTCGAGCAGGAAATCAATCCCCAGCTTGCCTCGCATCGCGGCCATGTCGCGGTGCAGGAAGTGACCGCCGACGGCGTGGTCGTGCTGCGCTTCGGTGGTGGCTGCCACGGTTGTGGCATGGCCGATGTAACCCTGAAACAAGGCATCGAGAAGACCCTGCTGAGCAAGGTACCCGGTGTGACCGCGGTGCGTGACGCCACGGACCACGATACGGGCGAGGCCCCTTACATCCGCCGCGACAACGCGGCCTGACACGGGCCCGGCGACGTAGATGTTCTCCGCCGCCGATCTGATCCTAGCCCTGCAGCGACGCATGCTGCTGCGCTCGCCGCAGCGGCGGCGTCCGGCCGGTGAATTCCCGCCAGGCTGGCAGAGCTGGTTCGAGCAGATGCGCGAGCGGGTGGGGGCCATCACCGGCGCCACCAGCGAAGCGATCGTCGCGGAGTTCCTGCAGCGTCCATTGACCGTCCCGCCGCGTCGCGCCGACGAACTGACGCGATGGCAGGCCTTCGCTACGCTGTGGCGCCAGCAGTGGCATCCGCCCGAACCCGAGGAGCGCAAGGTCCGCTGGGTGGCCGGCATCGTGTCGGCGCTGTGGCACTTGTTCTTTGGTGCGCTGCTGATCTGGCTGATGTATCTGCGTTTCATGGCGCTGGGGACGCCGGCCCAGGGCGACAACGTCGTGCAGGTCGAGTACATCGGCCAAGGCACGCCCCGGGAGGCTGGAGGGCCGGTGCAGCCCGCCGCGCCTGCGGCCCCGGTGCAACGGCAGCCCGCTCCAAAACCCGCCACGCCTGGCCAGGCACCTGCAGTTGCCGCCGCGCCGCAAACGAACGTGGCGGAGCCCGACATGGTTCCCAGCCTGGACATGCCGCCCCCCGAGGTGGTTCAGCGCAATGTGCCCGAACCGGCACCCACGGCCGAACAACCCGTGACGGTCAGCGAACCCGTTCCCAGCGCACCCACCGTGTTCGTGCTGCCACCGACGCGGCGCCGCGTCGAGGAGCCGGCCGTCGCTTCGCCGGATCTGAGCGTCGAGCCGCGTCAGGTCCAGGCCGTCGAAGTCCCCGAGCCAGTGCAGGCCCGGACGCGGGAAATCCCACAGCGAGCGATCGAGGCTCCCGCGATTTCAACCCGCGTGCCCGAAGTCGCCGCGCGCGAAATCCCGGCGCCATTGCCGCGTCCGTCGCTGCCCGAAGTGACGCCGCCGCCCACGGCCGCTCCGGAGTTGCGCGCGACCATCCCGAGCGTACGTACCGCCGAAATCCCGACTCCTCAAACGCCGGCCCCCGTCGCGGCGGCGCCGCCTTCGACCACGACAGGAACACCCGCCGCGGCAGCAACGCCCACGGCCCCCATTGCGCCGGCTTCGACCGCTCCCGGTGCCGCCAGCGCGCAGCAAGCCCCTGCGCAAACCGCGCCCGCGCGTCCGGCCACGACCGCCGGCACTGGCCCCAAACCGGTGGCGACGCCGGGTGGGTGGCCAAGTCCCACCCGTGGCGATGATTGGGGTGACAGTACCCGCGACCGCCCCGGAGGTCCGAGCGGGCAGCAACCCGGCCTGTACAACCCGGACGGCAGCGTACGCATGGCCGAAACGCCCGGATCGGCCGCCCCCGGGGAACCGCCGGGCACCGTGACCGAGGAGATCAAGGACCTGGACCGCGCCGGCACCTGGCTCAAGCGCAAGCCCACCGACTACGAGCCGACCGCATTCGACAAATACTGGCGGCCCAGCGAGACGCTGCTGCAGGAGTGGGTGCGCAAGAGCATCCGGCGCGTATTGATTCCGATCCCCGGCAGCAGCAAACGCATCGTGTGCGATGTGACGCTGCTTGCGTTCGGGGGCGGTTGCGGCATCGTCGATCCCAACCTCAACGACCAGCCGGCCGGTGCCAGGCCGCCGCCGGATATCCCGTTCAAGCCCGCGTTGCAGGAGGACAACGGCAGCGTGAAGCCGTAACGGCGTTGCCGGTTCCGCCGCGCGGAGTCAAAGAAGGGCAGGCTTCAGCAAAGAAAAAGGCCCGCGATGCGGGCCTTTCTTGTCGAACTGGAGCGGCGCGTGTATCAGTGCGCGCCCTTCAGATCGCGCAGATTGCTGTTGCGCGAACCGAAATAGGCCGCCAGGTCGGCGATCTGCTGGTCGGACAATTCCTTGGCCTGGCCGGACATCAGTGCATGCTCGCGGTCGCCGGAGCGATAGGCCTGCAAGGCGTGCGCGATGTAGTCGTAGTACTGGCCGGCAAGCTTGGGATAGGTCTCTGCGATCGGCGCGTTGCCTTCGGCGCCGTGGCAGTCGACGCATGACTGGCCGGTTGCGCCCTTGGTGCTGGCGAGCTTTTCGCCGGCGGCGATGTGCCCGGCAGGCAGGCCGGCGGAAGAGGAACTGTGGCCTTCGGCGCGGTCGGCCGCGGAATGCTCGGCCGGCGTGTCGCCGCCGGAGCACGCCGTCAGGGCGACGGCCAGCACCAGCAGAGCAGGGGCAATGGCGAGGTTCTTGATCGTCATGGACTTCTGCTCACTCACTTCAGGGTCGAAAGGAACGCGGCGATGTCGGCGATGTCCTGGTCCGAGAAACTCTGGGACTGGGCCTGCATCGTCGGATGCTTGCGGGCGCCCTTCTTGTACTCGGTCAGCGCGCTGGTCAGGTACTCGGCCGACTGGCCGCCGATCTTCGGCACGTGGTAGTTGGGATAGGCGTTCTTGTAGCCGGTGACGCCGTGGCAGCCCTGGCAGGTGTAGGTGAGCTGGCGGCCGTTGTCGGCGTTGCCCTTGATGGCAGTAGCGGCCGTGGCGGCAGGAGCCGGGGTGGCCTGGGCCGCTTCCTGGGCCGATGCGACGGACGCAACGGTGGTCAGGGCGAAGCAGGCGGCGATCATCAGCGGTCGCATCATGTCGTAGTCCGCAATCTCGAAATGGCTAGCGAAGGGTGTTGTAGCGGGCAGCGCGGTTAAGGCCGCGCATTAAGCGGTGGAGTATAACGTGCGATGCCGATGCAACGAAGTCGTCCCATCGCGCATCAATGTTGGAGTGAGCCATGCCTCGCTCCCGGAAGCCGGTCCCGCGAGTGCATGGCTCCAGTCACCATGACCTTCGGCGGATGTGTGCCCCGAGGGTGGTGATATACCTTCATACAACACCGGCACAAAGCCCGGAATTCAGCCATTGGGGTCCATTCAAATGCGTCATCTCACCCGAAATCGCAGCGCGCGTGCCGCTGCCGTCCTGCTGCCCTGCCTGCTTATGCTGGCCGCCTGCAAGGGCGAGGGTGGAGCCGGGGAAGCGCAGGCCAAGGAAGGCAAGGACAAGGGACCCGAAGCGGTTCCGGTCGAAGTCGCCAAGGCCTCGCGTCGTCCCGTCGCCGCCAGCTATACCGGCACCGCTCCGCTGGAGCCTGTGGCCGAGTCGCAGGTCGTCGCCAAGACCTCCGGCGTGGCGCTCGCGGTCATGGTCGAGGAAGGCCAGCACATCAGGGCCGGCCAGACCCTGGTCCGCCTGGACTCCGCGCGTTCGCAGCTGCAGGCAGCCCAGACCGCCGCGCAGATGCGCAAGCTGGAGGCCAACTACGCCCGCGCCAAGCAGATGGCTGAGCAGAAGCTGCTCAGTGCCAACGACAACGACCAGCTCCGTTACGACCTGGAAGAAGCGCGCGCGGCCAACCACATGGCCAACCTGGAGCTGTCGTACGCCAACGTCGAAGCGCCGATCTCCGGCGTGATCGCATCGCGTTCGATCAAGACCGGCAACTTCGTGCAGATCAACACGCCGATCTTCCGCATCGTCGACACCTCGCGCCTGGAAGCCACGCTCAACGTACCCGAGCGCGAACTGGCGACGCTGAAGGCCGGCCTGCCGGTGCTGCTGCAGGTCGATGCGCTGCCGGGCAAGACGTTCAAGGGCATGGTCGATCGCGTATCCCCGGTGGTCGATTCCGGCAGCGGCACCTTCCGTGTCATCTGCTCCTTCGCCGGCGACAGCATCCTGCAGCCGGGCATGTTCGGTCGCATCAAGATCGACTACGACCAGCGCGCCGATGCCCTGGTGGTGCCCCGCGTGGCGCTGCTCGAGGACGAAGGCGATCCGGCCGTGTTCGTGATCAACGGCAACAAGACCAAGCGTGCATCGGTGAAGCTGGGTTATGTCGACGGCGCCTGGGCGGAGATCCGCCAGGGCGTGAAGGAGGGCGACCAGGTCGTGACCGCCGGCAAGACCGCGCTGCGAGACGGCACCGTGGTGCAGGTCATCGGCGCGCCCGGCAAGGACCGCGAAGTGGCCGCGAACGAAAAGAAGTCCGACGGCAAGAAGCAGTAACTCGGAGAGCCCCCCGTGTCCGAACCCGTGAACGCACCGAAGCCCTCCCACCACGAGGGCTCGTTCAACCTCGTCGAGTTCTCCACCCGCCGCCGGGTGACGATCTTCATGTTCATGATCACCTTCGTGCTGTTCGGGGTGATCTCGCTGTTCAACCTCAAGGTCAACCTGCTGCCCGACCTGAGCTACCCCACGCTGACGGTGCGCACCGAGTACACCGGTGCCGCGCCGACCGAGATGGAGACGCTGATCTCCGAGCCGGTGGAAGAAGCCGTGGGCGTGGTGAAGGGCCTGCGCAAGCTCAAGTCGGTATCGCGTACCGGCCAGAGTGACGTCGTGCTCGAGTTCGCCTGGGGCACCGACATGGACCAGGCCAGCCTGGAAGTCCGCGACAAGCTGGAAGTGCTGCAGCTGCCGCTTGAGGCCAAGGCGCCGGTGCTGCTGCGCTTCAATCCGTCGACCGAGCCGATCCTGCGCCTGGCGCTGTCGGCGAAGGGCGAGGGCGATGACGTGCGCCAGCTGACCATGCTGCGCCGCTACGCCGACGACGACCTCAAGAAGAAGCTCGAACCGGTCGACGGCGTTGCCGCGGTCAAGGTCGGCGGCGGCCTCGAGGACGAGATCCAGGTCGACATCGACCAGCAGAAGCTGGCGCAGCTCAACCTGCCGATCGACACGGTCATCCAGCGCCTGCAGCAGGAGAACATCAACATCTCCGGTGGTCGCCTGGAGGAGGGTTCGCAACGTTACCTGGTGCGAACCGTCAACCAGTTCGCCACCGTCAGCGAAATCCGCGAGATGCTGGTGACCACGCAGGCCGCCGGCAACGCCGCGCAGGCCAGCGCGGCGGCGCAGATGGCGGCGATCGCCGCGTCCACCGGCAACGCGGCGGCGATGGCCGCGGCCGCATCGGTGCAGAGCGCCAACTCCTCTTCCAGCGCCTCCGTCGCGGGTGGCATGCCCGTGCGCCTGAAGGACGTCGCCGACGTTCGCCAGGGTTTCAAGGAGCGCGAGGCGATCATCCGCCTGGGCGGCAAGGAAGCCGTCGAACTGGCGATCTACAAGGAAGGCGACGCCAACACCGTGTCCACGGCCGACGCAGTGCAGAAGAAGCTCAAGGAGATCAAGGAGCAGATTCCCGACGACGTCAAGCTGACCGTCATCGACGACCAGTCGCAGTTCATCCGCCACGCCATCGCCGACGTGAAGATGGATGCGGTGATCGGCGGCGCGCTCGCGGTGCTGATCATCTTCCTGTTCCTGCGCGACGGCTGGAGCACGTTCGTGATCGGGCTGTCGTTGCCGGTGTCGATCATCACCACGTTCTTCTTCATGGACCAGTTCGGCCTGAGCCTCAACGTCATGTCGCTCGGCGGCCTGGCGCTGGCCACCGGCCTGGTGGTGGACGACTCGATCGTGGTGTTGGAAAGCATTGCCAAGGCGCGCGAACGCGGACTCGGCGTACTAGAGGCCGCCATCGCCGGCACGCGCGAAGTGAGCATGGCGGTGGTCGCATCCACGCTGACCACGGTTGCCGTGTTCCTGCCGCTGGTGTTCGTCGAAGGCATCGCCGGTCAGCTGTTCCGCGATCAAGCGTTGACGGTGGCACTGGCCATCGCCATCTCGCTGCTCGTGGCGATGACGCTGATCCCGATGCTCAGCGCGCTCAAGGCCAAGCCGCCGATGGCGTTCCCGGAAGAGCCCGCGCATCCGCGCTGGAAGCCCGGGGCCAAATGGCAGAAGCCGCTGGCCGCCACCGGCCACGGCGTGGGCGTGGGTGCGCGCGGCGCGAGCTTCGGCATCGTCTGGCTGATCGTGCGCGCATGGCGCGGCGTGGTGGCGGTTGTCGGACCGGTCATGCGCAAGGCCAGCGACCTCGCGATGGCGCCCTATGGCCGTGCCGAGAGGCATTACCTGAAGGTGCTGCCGGCGGCGATGGCTCATCCGTGGAAGGTGCTTGGCGTCGCCATGGCGGCATTCGTGGGCACGCTGCTGCTGGTGCCGTTCCTCGGCGCGGACCTGATCCCGCAGTTGGCCCAGGACCGCTTCGAGATGACGGTGAAGCTCCCGCCGGGCACACCGCTGCGCGACACCGACGCCCTCGTACGCTCGTTGCAGGCCAAGCACGACAAGGATTCGGGCATCGAGACGCTGTACGGCGTGAGCGGTAGCGGTACCCGCCTGGACGCAAGCCCCACCGAGAGCGGCGAGAACATCGGCAAGCTGACGGTGACGATGGCCGGCGGCGGCAGCAAGGAGGTCGAGGCCGCCGAGACCGAACGCCTGCGCGAAACCATGAGGGCATACCCGGCCGCCCAGGTCGACTTCGCACGGCCGGAGCTCTTCAGCTTCTCCACGCCGCTCGAAATCGAACTGCGCGGACAGGACCTGGAGACCATCCAGCGCGCCGGCCAGCAGATGGCGGCGATGCTCCGCAAGAACCCGCACTACGCCGACGTGAAGTCGACGGTGGAGCAGGGCTTCCCGGAAATCCAGGTCCGCTTTGACCAGGATCGCGCGGGTGCATTGGGGCTGACCACGCGCCAGATCGCCGACGTCGTGGTGAAGAAGGTGCGCGGCGACGTCGCCACCCGTTACAGCTTCCGGGATCGCAAGATCGACGTGCTGGTGCGTGTGCAGGAAAACGATCGCGCGTCGGTGGAAAGCATCCGCCGCCTGATCGTCAATCCTGGCAGCACGCGTCCGGTGACGCTGGATTCGGTCGCCGACGTGATCGCCACGACCGGTCCGAGTGAAATCCATCGCGCCGACCAGGTGCGCGTGGCGATCGTCTCGGCCAACCTGCGCGACATCGACCTTGGCAACGCTGTCGAGGAAGTGCAGAAAATGGTGGACAAGGAGCCGCTGGGTGCGGATGTGCGCATGCACATCGGCGGACAGGGCGAGGAACTGGCCGAATCGGTGAAGTCGCTGGTGTTCGCCTTCGGCCTGGCCGTGTTCCTGGTCTACCTGGTGATGGCGTCGCAGTTCGAATCGCTGCTGCACCCGTTCGTCATCCTGTTCACCATCCCGCTGGCCCTGGTCGGCGCGGTGCTGGCGCTGCTGCTGACCAATTCGCCGGTGTCGGTGGTGGTCTTCATCGGCTTGATCCTGCTGGTCGGCCTGGTGGTGAAGAACGCCATCATCCTGATCGACAAGGTCAACCAGTTGCGCGAGCACGGCACACCCAAGCACGAAGCCCTGATCGAAGGCGCGCGTTCGCGCCTGCGACCGATCGTCATGACCACCGCCTGCACGCTGTTCGGCTTCCTGCCGCTGGCGCTGGCGTTCGGCGAGGGCGCGGAAGTGCGCTCGCCCATGGCGATCACCGTGATCGGTGGCCTGCTGGTCTCGACCATGCTGACCCTGGTGGTGATCCCGGTCGTGTACGACCTGCTGGATCGTCGCGGCGACGAGTACTACCGCGAACGCGGTCGGCGTGCTCGCCGCGAGCACGACGCAGTCGTCGCCCTGATCGACGACGAGGCAGCGCCGCTCGTGGATCCGGGACAGCCCGGCACCACCGAACCTGGCCAGGCTTGAGGCGCGCGCCATGACCATCGCCGAACTCAGCATCAAGCGACCCGTCACGTGCATCATGCTGTTCGTGTCGCTGTTCGTGATCGGGTTGATCGCCGCGATCCGGTTGCCGCTGGAAGCCTTCCCGGAAGTCTCCCCGCCCTTCATCTTCGTGCAGATGCCCTACACCGGATCGACGCCGGAAGAGGTGGAGCGGACGGTGCTACGCCCGGTGGAGGAAGCGCTGTCGACGATGACGGGCATCAAGCGCATCGATTCCAATGCGCGCTCGGACGGCGCGCAGATCTTCATGCAGTTCTCCGACTGGAACCGCGACGTGGCAATCGCGGCCTCGGAGGCGCGTGAGCGCATCGATGCCATTCGCGACGACCTGCCCGATGACCTGCAGCGCTACAACGTGCTCAAGTTCTCCACCACCGATCAGCCGGTGCTGAAGGTGCGCCTGGCCGCGAAGGGCGACCTGACCGGCGCGTACGACATGATCGAGCGCGAGTTCAAGCGCCGGATCGAACGCATCCCCGGCGTGGCGCGCGTGGACGTGACCGGTGCGGCACCGAACGAGGTCGAGATCGCGATCAGCCCGGATCGACTGGTCGCGCACAACCTGAGCATCAACGACCTCTCGACACGCCTGAAGAATGTCAACTTCTCGGTGTCCGCCGGCGAGATCGACGATAACGGCCAGCGCCTTCGCGTGCAGCCGGTAGGCGAGATCACCGACCTGCAGCAGTTGCGCGACCTGGTGATCGACACCAAGGGCGTGCGCCTGGGCGACGTCGCCGAAGTGCACCTGAAGCCGGCGCGGCTGGACTACGGTCGCCGCCTCGACGGCCGCGTGGCTGTCGGCCTGGACATCTTCAAGGAGCGCAACGCCAACCTGGTGCAGGTTTCCAGCGCGGCGCTGAAGGAAGTCGAGGAGATCCGCAAGCAGCCCGAACTGAGTGACCTGCAGGTCATCATCATCGAGAACCAGGGCGAGAACGTCACCAAGTCGCTTGTGGAGCTGGCCGAGGCCGGCGGCATCGGCCTGCTGCTGTCGATCGCGGTGCTGTTCTTCTTCCTGCGCCATTGGCCGTCCACGGCCATGGTGACCCTCGCCATCCCGATCTGCTTCGTGATGACGCTGGGTTTCATGTACTTCGCCGGCGTGACGCTCAACATCCTGTCGATGATGGGCCTGCTGCTGGCGGTCGGCATGCTGGTTGACAACGCCGTGGTGGTCGTGGAAAGCATCTACCAGGAACGCGAGCGCATGCCCAACCAGCCGCGGCTGGCATCGATCATGGGCACCAAGCACGTCGCCATTGCGCTCTCGGCGGGCACGCTCTGCCACTGCATCGTATTCCTGCCCAACCTGTTCGGGCCGCGCAACTTCCTCAGCATCTACCTGTCGCAGATCGCGATCACGATTTCGGTGTCGTTGCTGGCGTCGTGGCTTGTGGCGGTGAGCCTGATCCCGATGCTCTCGGCGCGCCTGAAGACGCCGCCGGCGGTGCGTTCCGAGGGTGGCCTCATCCCGCGCATGCAGAACCGCTATGCGGCCCTGCTGCGCTGGACGCTCGAGCATCGCGGCTGGAGCGTGCTGGGCATCCTCCTGATCGTCGCCATCAGCTGCGTCCCGATGGTGCTGACCAAGAAGAACATGTTCGGCGGCGACGAGGGCGACAAGATCCAGTTGTTCTACCAGTGGAAGGGTGCCTACACCAAGGAGCAGATGTCGGCCGAGATCCTCAAGGTCGAACAGTTCATGGACGCGCGCCGCAAGGAATACCACCTCAAGCAGATCTACTCGTTCTACAGCGAGCAGGGTTGGGGCGGCACCATCCTGACCTTGGATACCGACCATGTAAGCGAGAGCAAGAAGATCATCGAGTCGATCCGCAAGGATCTGCCCAAGTCGGCGCGCGCCAATGTTGGCATCGGCGACCAGGGTGGGCAGGGCGGTGGCGGACAGCCGGGCCAGAACGTGCAGGTGCAGCTGGTCGGCGATTCGACCGAGACGCTGGCTGCGCTGGGCAACGACATCGTGCCGATCCTGTCCCGCCGCAAGGAGTTGCGTGACGTGCGCGTGGATGTCGGCGACCAGAACAGCGAGCTGTCGGTGCACGTGGACCGCGATCGCGCGGCGGCGTTCGGCTTCAGCGCGCAGGAGGTGGCCAGCTTCGTCGGCCTCGCGCTGCGTGGTGCGCCCTTGCGCGAGTTCCGCCGCGGCGACACGGAAGTGCCGGTGTGGGTCCGCTTCGCTGGCGCCGAGAAGTACGGCACGGAGGACCTGTCGTCGTTCACCGTGCGCGCACCCGATGGCCGCACTGTGCCCTTGCTGGCGATGGTGAACGTGGCCGTGCGTCCTTCGGCGACACAGATCCAGCGCTCCAACCGCCAGACGACGGTCACCATCCAGGCCAACCTGGCCGACAAGGTGACCGTGCCCGAGGCACGCAAGGCGATGGAAGACACGCTCAAGGCGATCAAGTTCCCGGCCGGGTACAGCTATACGTTCGAAGGCGGCGCTTTCGAGGACGAGGCCGAGGCCAACAAGCAGATGATGTTCAACCTGCTGATCGCGCTGGTGATGATCTACGTGGTGATGGCAGCGGTGTTCGAGTCGCTGCTGTTCCCGTCGGCGATCATGAGTGGCGTGCTGTTTTCGGTGTTCGGCGTGTTCTGGCTGTTCTGGCTCACCGGCACCGAGTTCAACATCATGGCCTTCATCGGCATCCTGGTGCTGATGGGCGTGGTGGTGAACAACGGCATCGTGATGATCGAGCACATCAACAACCTGCGCCGACGCGGACTGTCCCGTACCGAGGCGCTGGTGGAGGGCAGTCGCGAGCGCCTGCGCCCGATCCTGATGACGATGGGCACGGCGATCCTGGCGATGGTCCCGATCGCGATGACCAACACGCAGATCGGCGGCGACGGTCCGCCGTACTACCCGATGGCGCGCGCGATCGCCGGCGGCCTTGCCTTCTCGACGATCGTCAGCCTGCTGTTCCTGCCGACTATCTACGCCATCCTCGACGACCTACGCCACGGCACGTCGCGCCTGGTGCGCCGTGCCCGCGGCAAGGAAAGCGCGGTACCGGCGGCAGCAGTGGCGGCGTTGAAGGCGGAGTAACCGCGGCCCACGAAGTGAAAACGGGAAGGCGATGCCTTCCCGTTTTTTTTGTCCCGGCGATGTGGCCGTGAATCAGCCGACCAGCTTGCCCAGCATCCGCAACCCGCCAGTCCACACGCCGATCGCGGTACCCAGGCTGGTCAGGAAGAAGTTCAGCAGTACGCGCGCCACACGGTTGCGCCACCAGCCGCGCCAGTGTTGCACGTCGTCGCGCAGCGCCATGAAGTCGGCGTAGGTGGGCTTGCGTATCCAGGCTTCGGTGAGCGCACTGAGCGTGCCCGAGGCCAGGGCCGGATGCAGCGGCGTGATCGGCGAGGCGATGAACGCCACCAGGATGCTGAGCGGGTGGCCGCCGGCGATGGCGCAGCCGATCGCGCCGAGCACGCCGGTCGCCAGCACCCACTGCAGCAGCAGGTCGGAGCCGACATCCAGGCCGCCGCGCCAGAAGCCCCAGGCGAAGCCGCCCAGCACGAACACCGACAAGACGATCGTGAACCACGGGATGTCGCTCTTTTTCGGCAGCGCCTCCAGTTCTTCGCGGATCGCTTCCGCGGGGCGGACTTCCTCGCGCAGGTGGCGCGCCATGCCCTGCAGATGGCCGGCACCGACCACGGCAAGGACTTCGCGCGCCGGGCCATGACTCTCGCGCAGGCGCGCGGCCATGTAGCGGTCGCGCTCGGCGATCACTGTGTCGTACAGCTCGGGGCTGTCGCTGGCGAATTCACCGAAACTGGACTCGAGCATGTCGCCCTGCTTGAGCTTTTCGATCTCGTCGTGCCCGACTTCCTCGTCGACGAAAAGCGCCGTCAGCAGGCCACCGCCGAGCTTGGCGCGCGACCACCAGCCCAGACGATGGGAAGCGCGCTTGAAGGTGAGGCCGACGTCGCGGTCGATCAGGTGCACGGGCAACTCGCGCTGTCGTGCTTCCATCACGGCGCGCTTGAGTTCCGCGCCTGGTTCGATGCCCAACTGCTCGGCGAGGCGACGCTGGTAGGCGGCCAGCGCAAGATTGGCGGCGAACAGCGCGGTCTTGCCGGTGCGGATGACCTCGATCAGGTCGAGACGGGCCAGCGCGTCCGGATCGGTCAGCGCCTGCAGGCGCGGGGCGTCCAGTTCGACCGCCACCGCGTCGAAGGTGCCGCTGCCGATCGCATCGCGCACCGCATCGACACTGGCCTGCGACACGTGCGCCGTGCCGAGCAGGGTGTAGCGAACGCCGTCGCGCTCGACGATGGCGTGCGGCTGGGTGTCCAGCACGGACTGGAGGAGCGTCGCGTCAGTCACGGGTTGTTGCCCGGGTTGCTTGGACGTCGATGGAGAAGACTGCATGCATGCGGTGGCCTGTGGTGGTCCCATCAGCACAACGGCGCCGAATCGGGCGCCGTTGTGCTGATGCTTTGAGGGCAATAGCAGAGCTTAGAGCCTGCCGACCACCCCGGCAACGAACCGACCGTTCAGGCCACGCCGAAGGGCAGGTTGGGGGACGACACCAGATGTTCACCGACGTTTTCCCCACGCAGGAAGCGAACGCCTGCGGCAATGACTACGTTGTCATCCAGCACACGGCGATGCCCCAGGCCACGCGTAGTCAGCAGGCGCGAGTCCGGCCAATAGCGCGCGTAGCGCTCGCCTTCCGACCAGGGGACGTCGCGATCCTCCAGGTCGTGGACGATCAGCGCCGGTCGGCCGATGGCGGGAGCATTGAGATGGGCCTGCAGTTCTTCGAAGGTGATGCCGACGCGGCGCTCGAAGTAGGCGAACATCGGCGCGCACAGGTTGGCGCCGATCCACATCATGTCGGCGAAGCGTTCGGCGGCGGCGATCGGGTCGGCGGCTGGGGCGATCAGCACCGCACGGCCCGCCTGAAGTCCCTTCGCCATCGCCAGCATGGTGGCCGCTCCGCCCAATGAGTGGCCGATCACTGCAGCGGCGGGGCCGTAGTGCTGGCCTACCGCCAGCAGATGGCGGGTGAAGTCCGGCAGCGTGGCCTGGCGGCCGGGGCTGCGGCCGTGGGCGGGTTGGTCGAATGCGACGACCGCATAGCCATCTGCCAGCAACCGGGGTAGCCATGCCGCAATGCGCGTGCCATGGCTGGACCATCCGTGCGCGAACAGCACGTAGGGCTGCGATTGCGGATCGCCCCAGACGTAGGTCGCGATGGCATGGTCGTCGACCTGGATCTGCGTTTCTCGCGCACCGTAGGTGGACGTGGCCAACGCGCGCGCGCGCGACGACGGCAAGGGCGTGCTGAAGAGTCGGGCGGCACGCTGCAGTGTCGTGTCCGGAGCGATCCGGCTGCCAAGGAAGAAGCTCAGGCGGAGCCCGTACAGCTTGATTAAGTTACGAACGATCGTGCTAATTTTGGCGATGATCGGATACACGGCATACTCCGCGAGTCAGCGGGTGGGGGTCAGAATTGAGGGGCGCCGGATTGAGGCGCGTAGGAGCGGAACAATCGCTCCAAAGCACGGCGGCCGCGGCCAACGGCCACTTCGAAACCGAACAGTCCGGCATCGTGATGCACGGTCAGGGCCAGGCTGTAGAGTTCGAACGCCATCTGCTCGGGCTCGGTGTCCGCAGCCAGATCGCCGACATCGACGCCGATCTGCACCGCGCGGCAGATCTGTTCACGCCACAGCAATTCGTTCTTGACGATGCGATCGCGCAGCGGACCGGGACGATCGTCAAACTCGCTGGCCGCGCTGAGCAAGATGCACCCGCCCTCGGACTGGCGTGCCCATTCGAACCAGCCCTCCGCGATGGCGCGCAACCGGGGAATTCCACGGGGAGCCTTGAGCGCGGGGTAGAGCACCGTGGAGACAAACCTTTGCCCGGCGGCGTCCAGCACGGCGAGTTGCAGGTCTTCGCGCGAACCGAAGTGGGCGAAGACGCCGCTCTTGGACATGCCGACCGCCTGCGCCAGCGGGCCGATCGACAGGCCTTCCAGCCCGGCCGAGCAGGCGATCCCGTAGGCACGATCGATGATCGCCTCTCGGGTGGCAGCGCCTTTGGTGGTAGCAGTCATGACGGACATGGAATTTAAAATAGCACGTCCGTTCGTTTTATTGTTGACCACTCGTCGGCGGGACGAATCCCCTATTCAGGCTCGGATTCTGCGCCGGGGCCCAAAGCCCGCTGCATCTGCACGGTGTCCAGCCAGCGACCGTGCTTACGCCCCAATCCTGCAAACACCCCGACGGTCCGGAAGCCAAGACGCTCGTGCAATACGATCGAAGCCGAGTTGGAGACGTCGCCGATGACCGCGACCATCTGCCGGAACCCCAGTGCCTGGCACTCGTCGATCAGCCGTTGCAACAAGCCGCGCCCGATTCCCTGGCCCTGCGCCCAGGGCTCGATATAGACCGTGTCCTCGACGGTCCAGCGATAGCCCTCGCGGGTCCGGTAACTGCTGGCATAGGCATAGCCGGCGAAGCGTCCGTCCAGTTCGGCAATGAGGTAGGGAAAGCCCTGGTCGACGATGCCTCTCCAGCGGCGAATCATCTCGGTTTCGACGGGCGCGAGGTACTCATACGTTGCGACGCGTTCGTCGACTTCGCGCGAGTACAACGCGGTGATCGCCGTCAGGTCGTCGGCGACGGCGGGGCGGATCAGGAGGCCCGTAGCCAAGGGGGTCAGTCGCGGTAGCGCTTGAGCAGGTCGCCGTAGGCGTCGATGCGGCGATCGCGCAGGAACGGCCAGATGCGACGCACGTGCTCGCTGCGCTCCAGATCCACTTCGGCCATCAGGATCTCCGCATTTTCCTGGTTGGCCTCGGCAATGAACTCGCCCTGCGGTCCCAGCACGTGGCTGGAACCCCAAAAGCGGATGCCGGAGGTGCCCAGCGGAGAAGGCTCATGGCCGATGCGATTGCAGCTCAGCACCGGCAGGCCGTTGGCGACTGCGTGACCGCGGTGGCTGAGGATCCAGGCATTGCGCTGGCGATCTTTTTCGGCCTGTTCGTCATCCGGATCCCAGCCGATGGCGGTGGGATACAGCAGCAGTTCGGCGCCGGCCAGCGCCATCATGCGCGCGCCTTCCGGATACCACTGGTCCCAGCACACCATCACTCCGAGACGGCCGACCGAAGTGTCGATTGGTTCGAAGCCGATGTCGCCCGGCGTGAAGTAGAACTTCTCGTAGAAACCCGGGTCGTCCGGGATGTGCATCTTGCGGTACTTGCCGGCGGTCGAGCCGTCGGCGTCGAACACCACCGCGGTGTTGTGATACAGCCCGGTCGCGCGCTTCTCGAACAAGGAGCTGACCAGCACGACCTTGTGCTGCTTCGCCAGTTGCCCCAGGCGCTCGGTGCTCGGGCCGGGAATGGTCTCGGCCAGATCGAACTCGTGCACCGATTCGTGCTGGCAGAAATACGGTCCGTTGTGCAGCTCCTGCAGCAGCACCAGGCGCGCGCCGTTCTTCGCCGCCTCGCCCACGCGGGCTTCGATGTTGGCGAGATTGGCTTCGCGGCTGCCGTGGTCGCGATCCTGGATCAGGGCAACGGGGAGGGTGGTCTTCTTCATCGTGGGGCGTGCTCCAGGCGCGGGGCCGCGGACATTGTAGGGCGGGCCCGGGCCCGCCATCGGTGGCTTCGTGACGTGCGGCCCGGCGGGCCTGTCCGAATCAAGGCAGCCGGATCAGGCAACCAGCCCTTTCGGAAGCTGCATGGTGATGCAGTGCAGGCTGCCGTTCTGCCAGATCAGCGGGCGGCACGGTACGGGCACGATCTGCCGATCGGGGAAGGCTTCGGCCAGCACGGCCTGCGCGCTGGCGTCGGCGGGATCGCCGTAAGCGGGCATCAGCACCGCGCCATTGACGATCAGGAAGTTCGCATAGCTCGCTGCCAGGCGCCGGCCCTCGTCGATGACAGGCTGGGGCCACGGCAGCGGAAACAGGCGATAAGGCAGGCCATCGCGCGTGGTCAGCGCGGCCAGTTCGTTCGCCATTGCCTGCAGCTCGGCGTAATGCGAGTCGGTCGGGTCGTCGCAACCTTGGAACACGATCGCGTCGGAACCGGCGAAGCGGGCGAGGGTATCAATGTGGGCGTCGGTGTCGTCGCCTTCCAGATAGCCGTGATCGAGCCACAGCACGCGGTCCTGCTGCAGCCAGCCGGCCAGTTTGGCCGTGAGCTCTTCGCGACTGACCTCCGGGTGACGTTCGTGCAGGCACTGCCAGGTGCTCAGCAACGTGCCTGCGCCGTCCGTTTCGATGGCGCCGCCTTCCAGTGCAAAATCAATGCTTTGGCGAGCACTGTTGAGAAAAGTTCCAGCCTCGTGCAGGCGTTCGACCAGCAGGTCATCCTGGCTCGCGTCGAACTTGCCGCCCCAGCCGGTGAATCGGAAATCCAGCAGGCGGAAACCGGGGCCTTCCCGCAGCGAGATCGGGCCGGAGTCGCGCAGCCACGTGTCGTCGTAGGGCGCTTCGACAAAACGCACGCCGTCCATGTCGATCCGCGCGGACGACAACCGGGCACGCGCGTAGGCTTCGACGTCTTCATCGGCGACGATGATGACGGCGGGCTGGAAACGGGTGATCGCCGCGACGAGGGCGATGTAGGTCTCTTCGACCTCGCCCAGGCGATCGGCCCAGTCGGTATCGGCGTTCGGCCAGGCGATCAGGACCGCGGACTGGGGTTCCCACTCCGCGGGGAAGCGCGCGACATTCGGCATGGCACAACCTGCAAACGCAAAGCGGGCCTGACGGCCCGCGGGGGAGGAATCGCTGCGTGTCGCCTGCGGCCTTGGGCTCCCAGGTCAGACGCACGATCTGGCGGACGCGGATTTTAAAGCATCCGCGTCCGCACTACGGCATGCGCCGCATTACTTGATCGGTGGCTTCGGGCCGATTTCCTCGGCGCTGGCTTTGTTGGCCACAACGTCGACCACGCGGCTCTTCTCGAAGTAGACGGTGAACGTCGGGTAGACCCAGCGGTTGATCGTCGGCCATTGGCGCTTCTGGCCGCCTTGAGGATCGAGTTTTTCGGCGGGTGCGCCGTACTTGGCTTCGACCTGGGCCATGGTCTGGCCGCGGGCCGGCGTTTCGGCTTGGGTTTCTTCCTGCACGCGCTCGATCAGCAGGGTGTCGGCCGAGACGGCGCCGGAAAACGCGAGCAGGGCAAGCAGCGGGATGGCGACAGTTCGGGCTTTCATGGCATTCATGGCGTGCACTCCCCAGTGGACGGGCGATTGTACGCACAAGCGTGCACTGGGCGGCAGCAAGACGCCGTCACGGTTTCGCATGCCGCAGACGCGATGGGGCATGCGGATGGGCTAGAAACGCGAAAGGCCGCCTTTCGGCGGCCTTTGGTATCGCAGGGCACTCCGCTGTGACGCGGAGATGCTGATCAGCGCTGACGAGCCTTGAAACGCGGGTTCGACTTGCAGATCACGAAGACCTTGCCACGGCGGCGAACGACCTTGCAGTCGCGGTGACGGGCCTTCGCCGACTTCAGGGAGGACAGGACCTTCATGACAGACCTCGGCAACAGGTGAATAGAACGAAGCCGGCGATTCTAACGGGCATTTCCCCGGTCGATCAAGTGGTTGGGCAAATATTTTCCAGTGGCCGGGGCGATTGGACCGTAAAAGTGGAGCTCGGCCCCATAATGTGACGATGAATAGCACCGACTCCCCCGAACACGTTCCTGTCCTCACCATCGATGGCCCTTCGGGCTCCGGCAAAGGCACCATCAGTCGCCTGGTCGCCCAGCGGCTGGGCTGGCACTACCTGGATTCAGGGGCGATCTACCGCGCCGTCGGCGTAGCGGCAGGCTGGGGTGACATTGACTTGGCCGATCCGGCAGCGCTGGTTCGCTGCACGTTCGATACCAAAATCGACTTTATCGAGGACGATGAGTCGCGCGAGCTGCGGATCATCGTCAATGGCCTGGATGCCACCGACGAATTGCGCACCGAAACCTCCGGCGCGGCAGCCTCGGCCATTGCCGCCATCCCTGAAGTCCGTGCCGCCCTCAAGGACCGCCAGCGGGCTTTCCGCCGTGCCCCGGGCCTGGTGGCCGACGGCCGCGACATGGGCACGGTGATCTTCCCGGACGCCGCTCACAAGGTGTTTTTGACCGCGAGCGCCGAAGAAAGAGCGGAAAGGCGCTATAAGCAGTTGAAAGACAAGGGGGTTTCCGTTACTTTACATGGTCTGCTGCGGGAGATCCTCGCCCGCGACGCCCGCGACGCGCAGCGTGTGGTGGCGCCATTGCGACCGGCTGAAGACGCCGTCCGCATCGACACCACCGGCCTGAGCATCACCGAGGTCGTCGAACGTGTGCTGGCATTGATGCCGGCGCACTGAGCGCGTTTCCACCGCGGCAGAACAGTCCCGTCGCAACGTTACAAGGATGCGACGGTTATCAACCATCGACACATGGCGCAGTTGCATCGCGCCACACAACGGGTGGGTCGACCACGTGCTGCTTGAAGTCGTCCATGGCGGACGACCCTGACAGCCGGTGCGGCCCGTGTGTTCAACCGAGTAATTTCCAATGACCGAATCATTTGCCGAGCTGTTCGAACAAAGCCAGACCAATCTGGCCAAGCTGAAGCCGGGCGCCATCGTCACCGGTATCGTCGTCGAAGTGCGTAGCGACGTGGTGGTGATCAACGCAGGCCTGAAGTCCGAAGGCATCGTGCCGATCGAACAGTTCCGTAACGACGCCGGCGAAATCGACGTCGCCGAGGGCGACGAAGTCAAGGTCGCGCTCGACTCCATCGAGAATGGCTTTGGCGAAACCGTGCTGTCGCGCGAGAAGGCCAAGCGCGCCATGGTGTGGGACGAACTCGAGCAGGCGCTCGAGAAGAACGAGACCATCACCGGTCGCATCAGCGGCAAGGTCAAGGGCGGTTTCACCGTCGACATCAAGGACGTGCGCGGCTTCCTGCCGGGCTCGCTGGTCGACGTCCGTCCGGTGCGTGACTCCGCTTACCTCGAGGGCAAGGAACTCGAGTTCAAGCTCATCAAGCTGGACCGCAAGCGCAACAACATCGTCGTCTCCCGCCGTGCGGTGGTCGAGAGCGAGTACAGCGTCGAGCGCGAGCAGTTGATGGAGAAGCTGCAGGAAGGCGCAATCCTCAAGGGCGTCGTCAAGAACCTCACCGATTACGGTGCGTTCGTCGACCTCGGCGGCATCGATGGCCTGCTGCATATCACCGACATGGCGTGGAAGCGCGTGCGCCATCCGTCCGAAGTCGTGGAAGTCGGCGCCGAGCTCGACGTCCGCGTGCTCAAGTACGACCGCGAGCGCAACCGTGTTTCGCTGGGCCTCAAGCAGCTGGGCGAGGATCCGTGGGACAACATCGCGCGCCGCTACCCGGCGCAGACCCGCGTGTTCGGTAAGGTCTCCAACGTCACCGATTACGGTGCGTTCGTCGAGATCGAGCCGGGCGTCGAAGGCCTCGTGCACGTGTCCGAGATGGACTGGACCAACAAGAACGTCAACCCGTCGAAGATCGTGCAGGTCGGCGACGAGGTTCAGGTCATGGTTCTGGACGTCGACGAGGAGCGTCGCCGCATCTCGCTGGGCATGAAGCAGGTCACCAGCAATCCGTGGGAAACCTTCGCTGCGATCCACAAGAAGGGCGACAAGGTGTCGGGCCAGATCAAGTCGATCACTGACTTCGGCATCTTCATCGGCCTGGACGGCGGTATCGACGGCCTGGTGCACCTGTCGGACATCAGCTGGGCCACCACCGGCGAAGACGTGGTCCGCAACTACAAGAAGGGCGACACGCTGGAAGCCGTGGTGCTGGCCGTCGATCCGGAGCGCGAGCGCATCAGCCTGGGCGTCAAGCAGCTTGAGCAGGACCCGATGGGTCAATACGTCGCTTCCAACGCCAAGGGCTCGATCGTCAAGGGCGTCGTGAAGGAAGTCGACGCCAAGGGCGCCACGATCGAACTCGCCGACGGTATCGAGGGCTACATCGCAGCCCGCGATATCGCCAAGGAGCGCGTCGAGGATGCCTCGCATTACCTGAAGGTCGGCCAGGAAGTCGAAGCCAAGATCATCGGCAACGACCGCAAGGGCCGCAGCATGCAGCTGTCGATCAAGGCCAAGGACGAAGCCGAGCAGCAGGAAGCGCTGGCGGACTACAACCGTCAGACGTCGGACGCCTCCAGCGGTACGACCAAGCTTGGCGCGCTGCTGCGTGAGCAGCTGGGCAACAAGTCCGAGTAAGCAGTCCCGTAACAAGGCTGTTGCTGTTGCTTCAGATGTACACGGGGACGGCCCGGCTTCGGCCGGGTCGTCTTCCATCTGGCCCTCGTTGGCCATCACTCGATTCGGAAGAGCGCCCGCGTTTCGCCCATGACCAAGTCCGAACTGATCGAGATCCTTTCCCAGCGTCAGGCCCACCTGAAGGGCGAAGACGTGGATCTGGCGGTCAAGGCCCTGCTCGAGATGATGGGCGGCGCGCTCTCGACCGGAGAGCGGATCGAAATCCGCGGCTTCGGCAGTTTTTCACTGCACTATCGTCCACCGCGCCTGGGGCGCAACCCCAAGACCGGCGAGTCGGTGGCGCTGCGCGGCAAGCACGTGCCGCATTTCAAACCTGGCAAGGAATTGCGCGAGCGCGTCAGCAGCGTTGCGCCGGTCGACGAAATCGACTGAGTTTCGACACCCTACACAGTTTCCCGCTGGACCTGTCCGGACGGTCCGCTAAGCTAGTCGTGGAAGTTGGCCGGAGGCCCTCGTCATGCGTTTGATCCGATTCCTGGTGGCGTTTGCGTGCCTCGCGCTCGGTGCGGTGGTGGGTGCGCTCAATCGCGGCCTGATCAACATCGACCTGGGCTTTACCACCATCACCACCAACCTGGGCGTGGCCCTGATCGTGGCCTTGCTGATCGGCGTGCTGATCGGCGGACTGGCCATCAGCGCCAGCCTCGTGTTGCCGCTGCGTCGCCGCCTGGCGCGCGCGGAACGCCAAGGCACGCCCGGAGCCTGATCGATGGAGTTCATCAGCGAGTGGTTCTGGTTCTTCCTGTTGCTCCCCATCGCGGCCGTCAGCGGCTGGATCGTGGGTCGGCGCGGCGGCGAGCGCCATAGCGATACGCAGGTCAGCCGCCTGTCGACCACGTACTTCCGTGGCCTGAACTATCTGTTGAACGAGCAGCCGGACAAGGCGATCGAGCTGTTCCTGCACATCGCCGAGCTCGACAAGGACACGTTCGAGACTCAGGTGGCGTTGGGGCACTTGTTCCGCCGTCGTGGCGAGGTCGATCGCGCGATCCGCCTGCATCAGGCGCTGGTGCAGCGTCCCGGGCTGAGCGACCAGCAGCGCGTGCAGGCATTGCTGGCGCTTGGCGAGGACTACATGCGTTCGGGCCTGCTCGACCGCGCCGAAACGGTGTTCAGCGATCTGGTGGCGCTCGACATGCGCGCGCCGCTGGCGTTGCGGCATCTGATCGGCATCTACCAGGCCGAGCGCGATTGGGACAAAGCCATCGAGAATGCCCGTCGCTTCGAGGAAGCGACCGGAGAACCGATGGGCAAGCTGATCGCGCAGTTCGAGTGCGAGCTGGCCGAACGCCACCGCTCGGCCGGTGATATCGATCAGGCGCGTGAGGCCGTCAAGCGCGCTTACGAGGCCGATGCCAATTCAGTGCGCGCCGGCATGCTCGAAGGCCGCATCGAGGTCGATGCCGGCCAGGATGCCGCGGCGATACGCGCCTTCGAGCGGGTCGCACGCGTGGACCCCGATTACCTGCCTGAAATCCTTCCGCCGCTGCTCGCCTGTTACGAACGCGTCGGCGATGCGCCTGGAGCGCGAGCCTTCCTCGCGGAAATGTGCGAGCACTACCGTGGCATCTCCCCGGTGCTGGCGCTGACGCAAATGGTCGAGGAATCCGACGGCGTTGCGGCGGCGCGGGCCTATCTTGCGCAACAGCTCAAGGATCGGCCCTCGGTGCGTGGCGAGGCCGCGCTGATCAACCTGACGCTGGCCGAAGGCGCGGACCCGTTGGCCACGCTGCATGACCTCAAGCACATCACCGACCAGTTGTTGGTGCGCAATCCCAGCTACCGCTGCAACCGGTGCGGCTTCGGTGCGCGCAGCCACCACTGGCAGTGCCCGAGTTGCAAGGAGTGGGGCACCATCAAGCCGCTGCTCAACTACGCCGTGGTCTGATCCGATGTTGGCATGGATGCTCATCCATTTCGCCCTGGGTGCGGCCGGTACGTGGCTGGCCCGGCGCTATGCGCTCAACCGCGATCTGATGGACCAGCCGGGCGAGCGTCGCAGCCATGCCGTCAGCACGCCCCGGGGCGGAGGCATCGCGATTGTCGTGGCGTTGCTCGTGGCTTGTGCCGCCCTTGCGATCCGGCTGCCGGATCAGGCCTGGATGCTGGTGGCCTTTGCAGTGGGGCTGGTGTTGGTGGCGGGGGCGGGATGGCTGGACGATCACCGTCCGACTTCGCCCTGGGTTCGCCTGGGCGTTCACGCGTTGGCGGCCGCCGTGTTCGCGGCGGCGGTCCAGTACGCCTACGCCGACCCCTGGCTGGCGGGTGCCGCATTCGTGCTGGCCATCGGGCTGGTCAACGTCTGGAACTTCATGGATGGGATCAATGGCCTGGCAGCGACCCAGGCGGCGTTGGTGTCCCTGGCGTTGGCGGCGGTGATGAGTGGAACCTGGGCGGGAGTGGCCCTGGCTTTGGCGGCCGCCTGCCTGGGCTTTCTTCCCTTCAATTTCCCGAAGGCGGTCATCTTTCTGGGAGATGTTGGAAGCGGGTCCCTGGGGTTTGCCCTGGCGGCGATCACCATCATGGCCACTGCCACCCAGTCGATAGCGTGGCCCTTGCTGCTGCTGCCGTTGTCGGCGTTCCTGATCGATGCGGGACTGACCCTGCTGATGCGCATGCATCGCGGCGAACGCTGGTGGACCGCGCACGTCCAGCATTCCTATCAGGTCTGGGTGCGAGGCGGGGCTACGCACACAAGGGTGACATTCGCCTACATGGCGTGGACATTGCTTTCGGTGGCATTAATGCTCGGTTTGCGAGCGGCCTCACCGCTTTTCATGCTGTGTGGCGTGATGGCGTGGTATACGTCGGGCGCTTTTATTTGGTGGCTGCTGCGTCGTGCGGCGGCGCAGCGCGGATTGCGCGGAAACTGAAGGACTGGTTCAAGGAATGGCATCTTTGCGTGACAAGTGGAGAGGCGCTGCACCGCGGATCGCGGTAGTGGCCCACGATCTGACCATGGTCTGGCTGGCGTGGCTGGGATTGCATTGGCTGCGTCTGGGCGTGCTCGCTCATCCGCCTGCGATCCCGCTGTGGTCGACCGAAATACTCCTGGTCCTTGCCGCGCAGGCGTTGGTCTTCTGGCAGGTTGGCCTCTACCGGGGGCTGTGGCGCTTTGCCAGCGTTCCGGACCTGTGGAACATCTTCAAGGCCTGCGTACTGGGCCTGTTCGCGATCGTTTTGGGGCTGTTCCTCTATAACCGTCTCGATTTCGTTCCGCGTACCGTGCTCGTGCTTTATCCGCTGGTGCTGATGGGCCTGTTGGGTGCGCCGCGATTGTTTTACCGGGCATGGAAGGATGCCCAGAGCGAGCATTCCGCGCTCAATTCCGTCCGCATACTGATCCTGGGCGCAGGACACGCCGGCGAGGCACTGGTGCGTGACCTGCGGCGCTTCGGTACCTACCAGCCCGTGGGTTTCATCGACGATGCGATTCGGCTTCGCGGCAGCAAGGTGCAGGGCGTGCCGGTGTTGGGGCGTGTGCAGGACGTGGCGGAAATCGCGCGCGAGACCGCCGCCAAGCTGCTGGTGATCGCCATGCCGTCCGTCGATGCCAGTGCGCTGCAGCGCGTGGTGATGGCGTGCGAGCGGACCGGATTGCCGTTCCGCATGGTGCCGCGCCTGCAGGACGTGCTGGAAGGGCGTTCGTTGCCGGGCGAACTCAAGGAGGTCGCGATCGAGGACCTGCTGGGCCGCAAGCCCGTGCTGCCGGACTGGAAGGCCATCCGCGGATGGCTCGGTGGGCGTTCGGTCCTGGTCACCGGCGCGGGCGGGTCGATCGGCTCCGAGCTCTGCCGCCAATGCGCACGTCACGGTGCGCGTCGCATCGGCCTGCTCGAGATCGACGAGCTGTCCCTGATGACGATCGAGACCTCGCTGCGTCGGGATTTCCCGGATGTCGAACTGATTTCGATCCTGGGCGACTGTGGCGACCCGGCCGTAATCGCCCATGCATTATCCCTGGCTGAGCCGGAGGCGGTGTTCCACGCCGCAGCCTACAAGCAGGTGCCGGTGCTGGAAGCCCAACTGCGCGAGGCCGTGCGCAACAACGTGCTGGCCACCGAAACAGTGGCGAGGGCGTGCTGCGCTTCGGGCGTGGGCACGTTCGTGCTGATCTCCACCGACAAGGCGGTCGATCCGGCCAATGTGCTGGGCGCGACCAAACGACTGGCCGAGATGCTTTGCCAGTCGCTGGCGTCCCAGCATTCCACGCGTTTCGTCACGGTGCGCTTCGGCAACGTGCTCGATTCGGCGGGCAGTGTCGTTCCGCTGTTCCGCGAGCAGATCCGCAACGGTGGTCCGGTGACGGTCACCGATCCCGAAGTCACGCGATTTTTCATGACGATTCCTGAAGCCTGCCAGCTCATCCTGCAGGCCTCGGCCATCGGTACCCATGAAGCCATCTATACGCTCGACATGGGCGAGCCAGTACCGATCCGGTTGCTGGCCGAGCAGATGATTCGGCTTGCGGGCAAACAGCCGGGGCGCGACATTGCCATCATCTACACCGGCCTGCGCCCTGGCGAAAAGCTGCACGAGACGCTGTTTCACGCGGACGAGCGTTACCGCCCGACGTTCCACCCGAAGATCCTTCTGGCTGAGCCGCGCGAGGTCTCCGAAGCCGCGGTGCATGGCGCGATGACCGAACTGCGGGCGGCAAGCGTCCGTTATGACCGCGAGGCGCTCGCCGAGTGGCTGCATGCCGCCGTGCCCGAGTTCCGTCCGGTCGGTCCCCACGTATCGCCCTATGCCGGCACTGCCACCGTGGTGGCATTCCCCGCCCGTAACGCCAGGAAGATTTGATGTCAGTACGTGTTCGCAAGGCCGTTTTCCCGGTTGCCGGCTTGGGCACTCGGTTTCTTCCGGCCACAAAGACCGTTCCCAAGGAAATGCTGCCGATCGTGGATCGGCCGCTGATCCAGTACGCCGTCGACGAAGCGGTGGAAGCAGGTTGCGACACGTTGATCTTCGTCACCAACCGCTACAAGCATGCGGTGGCCGACTATTTCGACAAGGCCTACGAACTCGAGCAGAAACTGGAACGCTCGGGCAAACAGGAACAACTGGAATTGATCCGCAACGTCCTGCCCAAGGGCGTCCGGGCTGTGTTCGTTACCCAGGCCGAGGCGTTGGGACTGGGGCACGCGGTGCTCTGCGCCAAACCGATCGTCGGCGATGAGCCATTTGCCGTGTTGCTGCCCGACGACCTGATCTGGAATCGTGGCGGTGTCGGTGCCCTCAAGCAGATGGCCGATGCCGCTGAAGTGTCGGGCGCCAGCGTTATCGCTGTGCAGGACGTGCCCCGCGAACAGACCGGCAGCTACGGTATCGTCGCGACCGAGGCATTCAGCGGGCGCCAGGGGCGGATCAGTGCCATGGTCGAAAAGCCGACACCTGAAGCCGCGCCGAGCACGCTGGCCGTGGTCGGTCGTTACATTCTCAGCCCGAGGATCTTCGACCTGCTCGAGCGCACGACGCCCGGCGCGGGCGGGGAGATCCAGCTCACCGATGCCATCGCGTCATTGCTTGGCGAATCGCCGGTCAACGCCTACCGGTTCAAGGGCACGCGATTCGATTGCGGTACGCACATCGGTCTGATCGAGGCGACGATCCGCTATGCGCTGGATCATGAAAAGCTCAGCGACCTGGCGCGCCAGTTGATGCAGAACGCGCTCGGCGAACTGGGCGTCGAGGACCTGGGCTAAGCGTCGGTCCTGCTGGCCTATCCGCCGTAGCGCCACCATGCCCACAACGCCCAGCCGGCCAGACCGCCGGCCAAGCCCAGCGCGCTGAGACCAAGCAACTCGACACGACGTGCCCAGTCGAGGGCGGTGCGATCGCGCAGCACGCGCACGTCACGCAGGGTTTTCCATTCCTGGGGCGGGAAACGCCCCTGGAGGCGGGCGGCGTAACCCAGTCGTCGCAGGTTCAATCCGAGCCCGATCGCTGGCACCGCCAAGGCCAGGCCTAGGCCGACCAGCATCTGGCGAAGCCAGCGGCGGACAGTCTCGGGGTCACCGCCGCCCAGATGCTCGGTGACGCCGCGCAGCCACAGGTTCAGCTGCCACAGCATTACCGCGCACAGCAGCATGATGAGCGCGAGCAGCCACAGCGTGCGATTGCGATAAGCCCTGTCGGCGCGATGGATTTCCATGGTCGTCTCCCCGTAACCGCGCCATCAAACCCGTAACAGGAAGGCGTGTCCAGCCCGTCCGTCAGCCAGACTGAGCGGCTGTCTTTCGAAAAGCGGCGAATGTGACGGCCGATGGGATTTCATGCAGGCGCCCAACGCCAGCTCGTAACGTGCCGAACACGCTTCGCACGAACGGGGCCTTACGCGGAGCACAAAAAATAACGGGCGGCCTGTGGCCGCCCGTTTCGCTACACGGTTGCAGAAAGCAATCAGAGCGCTTCGAAAATGCCCGCAGCACCCATGCCGGTGCCGATGCACATGGTCACCATGCCGTACTTCTGCTGGCGGCGGCGCAAGCCATGCACGATGGTCGCAGTGCGGACCGCACCGGTGGCGCCGAGCGGATGGCCGAGCGCGATGGCGCCGCCGAGCGGATTGACCTTGCTGGGATCGAGCCCCGAGTCGCGGATGACGGCCAGCGCCTGGGCTGCGAAGGCCTCGTTGAGTTCGATCCAGTCGAGCTGGTCCTTGGTCAGCCCCGCCTGCTTGAGCGCCTTGGGAATCGCCGCGATCGGGCCGATGCCCATCACTTCTGGACGCACGCCGGCGACGGAGAAGCTGACGAACCGTGCCAGCGGGGTCAGTCCGTAGTCCTTGATCGCCTGCGCAGACGCCAGCAGCACCGCGCCCGCGCCGTCGCTCATCTGCGAGCTGTTGCCGGCGGTGACCGAGCCGCCGAACTGGCCGTTGCGGAACACCGGCCTGAGCTTGGCCAGGCCTTCGATCGAAGAGTCCGGGCGCGGGCCCTCATCAATATCGACCAGCGACTTCTTCACTCGGACGGCATTGCCTGCCAGGTCCGGAATGCGCGAGATCACCTCGTACGGCGAGATCTCGGACTTGAACTCACCGGCCTGGATCGCGGCGATGGCCTTTTGGTGCGAAGCCAGCGCGAAAGCGTCCTGGTCCTCACGCGAGACCTTCCATTCCTCGGCGACCTTCTCGGCGGTGATGCCCATGCCGTAGGCGATGGCGACGTTCTCGTCCCTGGCGAACACCTGCGGGCTCAGGGCGATCTTGTTGCCCATCATCGGCACCATCGACATCGATTCGGTACCGCCGGCCAGCATCAGGTCGGCATTGCCCAGGCGGATCTGGTCGGCGGCGAGCGCCACGGCCTGCAGTCCCGACGAGCAGAAACGATTGATGGTCTGCGCGGCGATCGTGTTGGGCAGGCCGGCCAGCAGCGCGCCGATGCGCGCCACGTTCATGCCTTGCTCGCCTTCGGGCATGGCGCAGCCGATGATCGCGTCGTCGATGCGGTTGACATCGATGCCCGGCGCCTGGGCGACCACGGCCTTGAGCACGTGGGCCAGCATTTCGTCGGGACGGGTGTTGCGGAATACGCCACGCGGCGCCTTGCCGACGGGGGTGCGGGTGGCGGCGACGATGTAGGCGTCTTGAACTTGCTTGGTCATTTTCGTGTCCTGTGTCGTCGTCGCTTAGTTGCGCAGCGGCTTGCCGGTCTTGAGCATGTGCGCGATGCGTTCCTGCGTCTTGGGCATCTGCGCCAGGGCGACGAAGTGTTCGCGTTCGAGCTTGAGCAGCCATTCCTCGTCGACCAGCGCGCCGCGATCGACTTCGCCGCCGCAGATCACGGTGGCGATGCGCGAGGCGATCTCGTAGTCGTGCGGGGAGATGAAGCGGCCTTCGAGCATGTTGACCAGCATCATCTTGAAGGTGGCGATGCCGACGTCGCCGGCGACCTGGACGCGGCGGGCGGGCAGAGGCGGGCGGTAGCCGTTCTCGGCAAGCGCGCGTGCCTGCGCCTTGGCCACGTGCAGCAGTTCGAAGGCGTTGAAGACGACGGTGTCGTTATCGCGTGCGAGCTTGAGCTCGCGGGCTTCCATGGCCGAAGCGGACACCTTGCCCATCGCCACGCTTTCGAACGCGGTCTTGAGCTGCGCGAATACGTCGCCACCTGGGCCAGCGGCATCGGAGGCGCGCACGGCGAACTCCTTCAGGCCGCCGCCGGCCGGCAGCAAGCCGACACCGGCCTCGACCAGGCCGACATAGCTCTCCAGCCCGAACACGCTGCTGGCGGCATGCATCTGGAACTCGCAACCGCCACCCAGCGCCAGGCCGCGCACCGCCGCGACCACCGGCACCAGCGCGTACTTGATGCGCTGGCTGGTGGCCTGGAAGTTGGCGACCATCGCCTCGAAGCCCTTGACGTCGCCCGCCTGCAGCAGGCCCAGCGCGCCGGCGAGGTCGGCGCCGGCCGAGAACGGCTCCTTCGGCTGCCAGATCACCAGGCCGGCGAAGTCGCGTTCGGCGACCGCGATCGCTTCCTGCAGTCCGTTGAGCACCTGGTCGTTGACCGTGTGCATTTTGGTTTTGAAGCTGACCACGGCGATGTCATCGCCTTCGTCGACCCACATCCGCACGCCGTCGTTCTCGTAGACGGTGCGGCCTTGCGAGAACTTCTCGCCGAGCAGCGGATCCGGGAAGCGCTGGCGGGCGTACACGGGATTGGACGAGCGGGGCACGTAGCTGTTGCGGGCCGGGCTGTAACTGCCGGCATTGCCATGCACGCCGTCGCGGCCGTCGAAGACCCAGTTCGGCAGCGGAGCGTTGCTCATCGCCTTGCCGGCGACAATGTCCTCGGCGATCCAGTCGGCGATTTGCTTCCAGCCAGCGGCCTGCCAGGTCTCGAACGGACCCAGCGACCAGCCGTAGCCCCAGCGCATGGCGAAATCGACCTCACGTGCGGTGTCGGCGATCGATTCCAGGTGGTAGGCGCTGTAGTGGAAGGTGTCGCGGAAGATCGCCCACAGGAACTGCGCCTGAGGGTGCTCACTGCCGCGCAGGGCGGCGAATTTTCTGGACGGATCCTTTTCTTTGAGCATTGTGGCGACGTCGGCATCCAGCTCGCCTGCCGAGACGCGGTAATCCTGCGCCTGCAAATCCAGCACGAGGATGTCCTTGCCGCGTTTGGTGTAGACGCCGGCGCCGGTCTTCTGGCCCAGGGCTCCCTTTTCGATCAAGGCCGACAGCCACTTCGGGGCCTGGAAGTACGAATGCCACGGGTCTTCCGGGAGCGTGTCGGCCATCGTCTTGATGACGTGGGCCATGGTGTCCAGTCCAACCACGTCGGCGGTGCGGAATGTCGCCGACTTGGGACGGCCGATGGCCGGGCCGGTCAGCGCGTCGACGGTATCGAAGCCCAGGCCGAATTGTTCGGTGTGGTGCATGCCGGCCAGCATCGAGAACACGCCGATGCGGTTGCCGATGAAGTTGGGCGTGTCCTTGGCGATCACCACGCCCTTGCCGAGCGTCGTGGTCAGGAAGGTCTCCAGGCTTTCCAGCACGGCGGCGTCGGTGGTGCGCGCCGGGATCAGCTCTGCCAGGTGCATGTAGCGGGGCGGATTGAAGAAGTGCACGCCGCAGAAGCGATGACGCAGTTGTTCGGGAAGCACTTCGGCGAGCTTGTTGATGCCCAGGCCCGAGGTATTGCTGGCCAGCACTGCGTGGTCGGCGACGAACGGCGCGATCTTCTTGTAAAGATCCTGCTTCCAGTCCATCCGTTCGGCGATGGCCTCGATGATGAGGTCGCAACCGCGCAGGTGTTCAAGGCCGGTCTCGTAGTTGGCGGCGGTGATGCGCTCGGCCAGCGGCTTGCTTGCGAGCGGAGCCGGGCTGAGCTTGCCGAGATTGGCGATGGCCTTGCCGACGACGCCGTTGGGATCGCCTTCCTTCGCGGGCAGGTCGAACAGGACGGTGTCGACTCCGGCATTGGTCAGGTGGGCGGCAATCTGCGCGCCCATCACGCCTGCGCCGAGGACAGCGGCGCGGCGTACAAGCAGTTTCTTAGACATGTGTTTCAAGTCCTTGTTATAAAAACAAAAATAAATTCTTATTAGCTCTTGAAGCCGGCAGCGGCGAAGCGGATCAGTTCGCGCGCCGCGCGCTCGCGGTGCGCCGGTTCGCTGACGCCGACCGGGCGCTTGATCAGGCCGAAATCGGCCATGGCATAGGTGAGGGCACCCGACAGGAAGTCCAGCCGCAAATACAGCTCTTCCTTGGTCAGATCGGGTACGCAGCCGGCGATGGCCTTGGCGAATTCGCGCAGGACGTGGCCGTAGTGATCGGACAGGAACTTGCGCAGGCGATCGTTCTTCTCGGCATAGGCGCGGGCCACCACGCGGACGAACGCGCCGCCCCCGTGGCGATCCTGCGCTATGGCCAGGGCAGGCTGGACGAATGCGGCCAGGATCGGCTCCAGCTCGCCAGGCTGCTGTTCGAGGGCGACCTTCAGTGCGGCCAGGCGCTGGACGCTCATGTCGTCCATGCGTCGGCGGAAGACCTCGTTGACCAGGTTCTCCTTGCTGCCGAAGTGGTAGTTGACCGCGGCGATGTTCACGTCGGCGCGGCTGGTGACCTGGCGCAGCGACGTGCCGGTGAAGCCAAACTGGGCGAACAGTTCCTCGGCGGCGCCGAGAATGCGGTCTTTGGTGGAGAAGTGGGCGGTGGTGGCCATTTAGGTTGTCCGGGGCGACTGAATCAAACGCTTGTTTGATGCTAGTCCCGCCGCGCCTGAACCGTCAACGGAAACTTTCGCCAGACCCTGCAAATCGCCCGCCCAATCCGCTAGAATTACCGGAGCCTTGTGGGCTAAACCCGCGTCCTGACGCGGGTTTTTCTGTTATCCTCGGGCGCGAACTCTCGGTTCGCCCGCCCGCCTATCCGGAGAGAATCCATGGCGCTGGAGCGCACCCTGTCCATCATCAAGCCCGACGCCGTCGCCAAGAACGTCATCGGTGAGATCTACACCCGCTTCGAGAAGGCCGGCCTCAAGGTCGCCGCCTCGAAGATGAAGCAGCTTTCCAAGCAGGAAGCCGAAGGCTTCTACGCCGTTCACCGCGAGCGCCCGTTCTTCAGCGCGCTGGTCGAGTTCATGATCTCCGGCCCGGTGATGATCCAGGTGCTCGAAGGCGAGGGCGCGGTCCTGAAGAACCGCGACCTGATGGGCGCCACCAACCCGAAGGACGCCGCGCCGGGCACGATCCGCGCCGACTTCGCCGACAGCATCGACGCCAACGCCGTGCACGGCTCGGACAGCCTGGAGAACGCCGCGATCGAAGTCGCGTACTTCTTCCCGGCGACCGACGTTTTCGCCCGTTGATTGAAGCAAGGCCATGACCACGCAACGCGACAGCATCGACCTCACCCTCGCCGAAGCGGGCAACGCCGCGGCGACGGAGTCGGCGGCGCGCGTCGCGTCGGCCGTGGCCGGCAAGAGTGCGGCGGGGTCGGAGAAGATGAACCTCTTCGATCTCGACCGCGCATCGCTCGAGCGTTTCTTCGAGGAAACGCTCGGCGAGAAGAAATTCCGTGCGCACCAGGTGATGAAGTGGATCCATCACCGCTACGTCACCGACTTCAGCGAGATGACCGACCTGGGCAAGGCGCTGCGCGCCAAGCTCGAGCAGCACGCGGAAGTGCGCGTTCCGCAGGTGATCTTCGACAAGGCGTCCACCGACGGCACCCACAAGTGGCTGCTGGGCATGGACCCGAAGAACGCCATCGAGGCGGTATTCATCCCAGACAAGGGGCGCGGCACGCTATGCGTGTCCTCGCAGGTCGGTTGCGCGCTGAACTGTCAGTTCTGCTCGACCGCCACCCAGGGCTTCAACCGCAACCTGTCGACCGCCGAGATCATCGGCCAGGTCTGGGTCGCGGCACGCCACCTGGGCAACGTCCCGCACCAGCAGCGCAAGCTCACCAACGTGGTGATGATGGGCATGGGCGAGCCGCTGGCCAATTTCGACAACGTCGTGCGCGCAATGAGCATCATGCGCGACGACCTGGGCTACGGCCTGGCCAACAAGCGCGTCACGCTGTCGACCGCCGGCATGGTGCCGATGATCGACCGCCTGGGCGAGGAGAGCGACGTCTCGCTAGCCGTCTCCCTGCACGCGCCCAACGATGAGCTGCGCAGCGAACTGGTGCCGCTCAACAAGAAATATCCGATCGAACAGCTGATGGATGCCTGCGTGCGCTATGCGCTGCGCAAGCGCGGCACCTCGGTGACGTTCGAATACACCCTGATGAAGGGCGTCAACGACCAGCCGCAGCACGCGCGGCAGCTGGTTCGCCTGCTGCGGCAGTTCGACAACGCCGTGCAGATGAAGGACGCCGCCAAGGTCAACCTGATTCCGTTCAACCCATTCCCGGGCACGCGTTTTGAGCGCCCGGACGACGCCGCGATCCGCTCGTTCCAGAAACTGTTGAACGAGGCCGGGTTGATCGCACCGGTGCGCCGCACCCGCGGCGACGATATCGATGCCGCCTGTGGGCAGCTCAAGGGACAGGTGATGGACCGCACGCGTCGCCAGGCAGAGTTTCGTAAACGACTTGCCGCACAGGGAGTCGACGATGCCGCGGCCTGAGGCCCGCATCTTCCGGCTCCCGACTACGGCGTCGCACCGCGCCGCAATCCCTGCCGTCCGCTCCGTGGTCATGGCATTGGCGCTCGTACTGCTCGCCACCTCGTGCAACCGGCTCACGTTCGTCAAGCCGGACACCGCTCGCAAAGGCTTCGAGCGGACCGCCCCGGAAGTGAGCGTCGGCGCCACCCAGCGCTCGCGCGACGTCGAAGCCGCGCAGGCGCACCTGCAACTGTCGAAGGTGCGATTGCTCCACGGTGACTATCCCAGTGCGCAGAGCGAAGCACGCCAGGCGTTGAAGCTCGATCCGACCTCGGTCGACGCCAATACCCTGATCGCGGTTGCGAAGGAGCGCAGCGGCGACATGAAGGGGGCCGGCACCTACTACCAGCGTGCCGTCGATCTCGCGCCGAGTCGTGGCGGACCGCTCAACAACTACGGCACCTGGCTGTGCGCCAGCGGCCAGCCAGCCGAATCCCTGGCCTGGTTCGATAGGGCGCTGGCCGATCCGTCCTACGCGACTCCATCGGCGGCACTGGCCAATGCCGGTTCCTGCGCCGATCAGGCCGGACAGGACGCGCGTGCCGATCGCGACCTGCGCCGTGCCATCCAGCTCGACCCGAACAACGCCGTTGCCCTGTCGGCAATGGCCGAGCGGGAGCTTCACGCCGGCAACGCATTCGAGGCCAGGGCCTTCTCGGAGCGCCGCCTGGCCGCGGCGCCCGCCGACGCGCGCTCGTTGCAGCTTGCGTCACAGATCGAAGAAAAACTCGGCGACAGGACTGCCGCAGCGAAGTACGTTCAGCGACTAAGGGCGGAGTTCCCGGATACCCGGGCCTCCGAAACAGGGGATGAGGGTAAGCAATGATGTCGTCGATCGAAGTCGCGCCTTTGGGTGGCGTCAGCTGCGGCGCACGTCTCAAGCACGCGCGTGAGGCTGCCGGTCTGTCGGTGGAAGAGGTTTCCGCGCGTCTCAAGATGCCGGGCCGTGTTGTCCAGACGCTGGAGTCGGACGACTGGACTTCGCTCGGCGCGCCTGTGTTCGTTCGCGGCCAGGTTCGCAGCTACGCGCGCCTGCTGAATGTCGACGTCGATGCCTGGCTCGAACAGACGGCCCCCGAGGTCGCGCCTTCGGTGCTGGTCAGCCACAGCCACACGCCGCGCTTCAAGCGTGTCTTCGAGCACGTCACGCGCCGGGCCATCTACATCGTCATGACGGCCGCGATTGCGGTGCCGGTCTGGCTGGCGACCCGCCCTCATCTGAGCAACAACGTCGCTGTGCAGTCGCTGGAAGTGCCAAACGCCCCGGCGCCGGCCGCTGGCCCCGCGCCGGCTGTGCAGGCGCAGCAGCGCACCCCGATGGTCGCGTCGATGACGCCGATGCCGACGCAGGCCGCGCAGTCTGCGCTTTCCCTGAACTTCACCGGCGAAAGCTGGTTCCAGGTCATTGCGCCAGACGGCCGCACGATCGAGATGGGAACGCTGGCTTCCGGCCAGCAGCGCAGCTACGCCCCGGGCGAGGTTGGCAAGATCATTCTCGGCAATTCCAACGCCGTGCAGGCGCAGCAGGCCGGCAAGCCGGTCGATCTGACACCGTTCAGCCGAGCGAATGTGGCGCGCTTTACGCTATCCTCTGACGGTTCCCTCGCGCCGGTCGTCGACTGACCCGCGTCGCGGGTCATTCCATCCCACGGCCTGTAGCCCAGGCCCGTGCATTACTACGGGCCCTGCCGCAAGGCGGGGCGAGGCAGCATGGCGATCGACGAACTCCTCGACGAACACGAACAAAGCGAACGCGTCCTCCAGTGGTTGCGCAATAACGGCGCAGGCCTGATCGGCGGCATCCTGCTGGGGCTTGCGGCCATCGGCGGATGGAAATGGTGGGAGCAGCGCGGCGAGCACAAGCAGCTTGAAACCGCCACGCAGTACCAGGCCGCGATGGATGCCATCCAGGCCAAGGACGCCCAGGCCGGCAACAAGGTCAAGGCGCTCGGAGAAGGCGTGTACCACACGCTGGCTTCGCTGGAACTGGCCAAGACGCAGGTCGAGGCCAACCAGCGCGATGCCGCCATTGCCACGTTGAAGGCGATCCGCAGCAAAGACCCGGCCATCGCCGAAGTCGTGAACCTGCGCCTGGCGCGCCTGCTGATCGATGCCAAGCAGGCCGATGCCGCGCTCAAGCTGGTTGCCAATGCGAGCAGCCCTGCGGCGATCGAAGTCCGTGGCGACGCACAGCTCGCACTGGGCCAGCACGAACAGGCCCGCCAGGCCTACGCGCAGGCGATGACCAAGCTCGACGTCGCCTCGCCGCAACGCCGCCTGCTCGAACTCAAGCTCACCGAAGCCGGCGGTACGCCCGCCAAGCCAGAGGCCAAGTCCTGATGAAGCCCAGCTCGACGCTGTTCCGTTCCTCCCTGGTGCTGCTGTGCGCGTTCGCGCTCGGCGGTTGCACGACGGTCAAGGGTTGGTTCGGAGGCAAGAAGGACGACGGCAAGCCGAACGAGCCGGTTGAACTCACCAAAATCACGCCGACCCTGAAGGTGGCCAAGCTGTGGTCGGCCAATGCCGGCAAGGGCGAAGGACGCCTGGGCGTTCACCAGGGGCCGATCGTCGCGGACGGTCGCGTCTATGCCGCAGCGATCGAAGGTGGCGTGCGCGCGTTCGATCTGCAGACCGGCAAGGAGATTTGGGAATACAAGCCCGAGAAGAAGTCCGGCCTGCGTCTCTCCGGTGGTCCCGGTGTGGGCGACGGACTGGTCGTGATCGGTGACCTGGATGGCCACGTGATCGCGCTCGATGCCGCCTCCGGCACCGAGAAGTGGAAGGCGCAGGTGACCAACGAGGTCATCGCCGCGCCGACGATCGGCATGGGTACCGTGTTCGTGCGCAGCAACGACGGTCGTGTGACCGCGCTCGATGCCGCCAGTGGCGAGCGTCGCTGGTTCTGGGTGCACGACGTGCCGGCATTGACGGTGCGTGGCAACGATTCGCCGGTGCTGGGTCCGGGCTATGTGTTCGTCGGCAACGACGACGGCACGGTCAGCGCGCTGTCCGCCAGCGACGGCCGCACGGTCTGGGACCAGGCCATCGGACAGTCCGAAGGCCGTACCGAGCTGGACCGCATGTCGGACGTCGACGGTGCGCCGGTGCTGGAAGGCACCACGCTGTACGCGACCAGCTTCAAGAACCAGACGATGGCCATCGACGCGCCCAGCGGTCGCCCGATGTGGGCCAGCGATCACGGCGGCGCCGGTCGCATTGGTGTCGGCAGTGACCGCCTGGTCATCACCGACCCCACCGGTATCGTGTTTGGCCTGGACAAGACCGGCGGCAGCGCGCTCTGGCAGCAACCGGGGCTCGCGCGTCGCAGCCTCACCGGCGCCGCGGTCCAGGGCGAATACGCCGTGGTCGGCGATTACGATGGCTACGTGCACTGGCTGAAGCTGGATAATGGCGAGTTCGCCGCTCGTAGCCGCGTCGGTGGCAAGGCGCTGCGCGCCGCGCCAGTCGTGGCCGACGGCATCGTGCTGGTGCAGAACGTCGACGGTGAACTGACCGCGTTCTCCATCGCGCAATAATCTGCCGGGAAGCGACCCGGCCCCGCCCCGGCCTTGGCCGGGGCGTTCCATTTTGATCGGGTAGGTTTCCCATGCTTCCGTTAGTTGCCCTCGTTGGCCGTCCCAACGTCGGAAAATCCACGCTGTTCAACGCGCTTACGCGCAGTCGCGACGCCCTGGTCCACGACCAGCCCGGCGTCACGCGCGACCGCAACTACGGCGTATGCCGTCCTGAAGGCAAGCCCGCATTCGCGGTCGTCGATACCGGCGGCATCGCCGGTGAGGATGAAGGCCTGGCCGGCGCCACTGCCAGGCAGGCCCGCGCCGCGGCGGAAGAGGCGGACCTGGTGTTGTTCGTCGTGGACGGGCGCGAGGGAGCTTCGTCGCTCGACGACGACATCCTGAAGTGGCTGCGCAAGACGGCACGTCCGACGGTGCTGGTGGTCAACAAGACCGACGGCCTCGACGCGCAGGCGGCGATGAACGATTTCGCCCGCTACGGCTTCAGCGACGTGGTCGCGGTGTCGTCGGCGCATCGCCAGGGCATCGACGATCTGATCGACCACTCGCTGGCCAGGTTGCCGGAAGAAGGCGCCACCACCGAACTCGATGCCGATCCCTCGCGCGTCCGCGTGGCCTTCATCGGCCGTCCCAACGTCGGCAAGTCGACGCTGGTCAACCGCTTGCTGGGCGAGGAACGCATGATCGCCTCCGACGTGCCGGGCACCACCCGTGACGCCGTGGCGATCGACATGGAACGCGATGGTCGCCTGTATCGGCTGATCGACACCGCCGGCCTGCGCCGCAAGTCGAAGGTGGAAGAGGTGGTGGAGAAGTTCTCCATCGTCAAGACGCTGCGCGCCATCGAGGAATGCCAGGTCGCCGTGATCATGCTCGACGCCGGCGAAGGCGTGACCGACCAGGACGCCAGCGTGCTGGGGTACGCGCTCGACGCTGGCCGCGCACTGGTGGTCGCGATCAACAAGTGGGATGGTCTCACCGATTACCAGCGACAGCAGGCCGAGTCGCTGTTGGCGCGCAAGCTCGGATTCGTCGACTGGGCCGAGGCGGTACGCATCAGCGCCAAGCATGGCTCGGGCTTGCGCGAACTGTTCAAGGCGGTCCATCGCGCGCACGCGTCGGCAACGCGGGAGTTCAGCACCAGCGAGGTCAACAAGGCGCTGGAAGTCGCCTACGAGACCAACCCGCCACCGACCGTCCGCGGACACGTTGCCAAGCTGCGCTATGCCCACCCCGCGGCGAGCAATCCGCCGACGTTCGTCGTGCACGGCACGCGCTTGAAAACGCTCAGCGATACCTACAGGCGCTACCTCGAGAACTTCTTCCGCAAGCGGTTCAAGCTGGTCGGCACGCCGGTCCGCTTCGCCTTCAAGGAAGGCACGAATCCGTATGAAGGCAAAAAGAACGTGCTGAGCGAGCGCCAGGTTGCGAAGAAGAAGCGGTTGATCCGCCACGTCAAACGCCGCAAGTGATGTCCGGGCCCGCGCCATTGCGGGCTTTGCCGCGACGTCATCCCCGCTGCCAGGCCGTCATCCCCGCGAAGGCGGGGATCCAGCGCCTTGACCCCGATGAATCCGCGCTGTGCCGGCGCGCCGTCACGGTCATTTGCACGACAATGGCACCGTGATCCCAAGCCCCGCCGCCTCCGACATCACTCTCGGCATCCTCGCCGGCGGGCGTGCGACCCGACTGGGAGGCATCGACAAGGCCTGGCTGGAACGCGACGGTGTGCCGCAAGTCGTGCGCTGGCAGCGGCGCTTTGCGCAGGAAACCGGCACCGTGCTGGTCAGCGCCAATCGCAACCTCGAACACTATGCGGTGACCGGGCTGACCACGGTCTCCGATCGCACGGCTATCGATCTGGGGCCACTGGCCGGGCTGGACGCCTTGGCCGAAGCATGCGCCACTCCCTGGCTGCTGACGCTTCCGGTCGATCTGGTCGGCGTCAACGAGTGCCTGTTGCCCACGCTGGTGGCACTGGCGAGCGCCAACGGCGCCTTCGCCGTCGACGATGACGGCCCGCAGCCGTTGGTCGCGTTGTGGCGGGTGAGGGCGTTGCAGGATGCCACCGCGGCGGCGGCCGCGACGGGCGAGGTTGCCGTGCATGCGCTGCAGGCAGAGTTGGGCATGGCGGCCGTACGCTTCGACGGCGTACGCTTCGGCAACCTCAATACACCCGATGACCTGGCCGCGGCCGGGTTCACGCCTGCTTCGATCACGCCTGCTCCCCCATGACCGGATTCCCCACTGGACTGCTGTTCGACGACGCGCTTGCCATCGTGCGCGAGGTCGCCGCACAGCATCGCCTCGAAAACGAAACGCTCGCGTTGTCGCGCACGCATGGTCGCGTGCTTGCGGCCGAACTGCGCGCACCCCTGGCGTTGCCGCCGTTCGACAACAGCGCGATGGACGGCTTTGCCGTGCGTCACGCCGATCTGCGCGATGCGCAGGTTTCGCTGCATCTGGCCGGCGAGCAATACGCGGGACGCGCGTTCGGCATCCAGGTGGGCGAGGGCGAGTGTGTACGCATCACCACCGGCGCGCCGATGCCGGCAGGTGCGGACACGGTTGTCATCAAGGAGAACGCACAGAGCGAAGGGGATCGGATCGTCGTCCCGGGCGAAACCTCGTTTGGCGCAAATGTGCGCAAGGCCGGTGAGGACGTCGCCGTCGGTGATCTGGTGCTGCATGCAGGGCAGATGTTGACGCCGCCGCGCGTATCGTTGGCGGCATCGCTCGGCGTGCCTTCGCTGGCCGTGGCACGCAAGCCGACGGTGGCTGTTTTCACCAGTGGCGACGAGTTGGTCGAACCGGGCCTGTCCCTGGCGCCCGGCGAGATCTACGACAGCAACCGCGAACTGCTGATGGGCCTGTTGCGCGCCGACGGGCTGGAGCCGACCGCGTGGCCGCGCCTGCCCGACGATCCGCGTGCGGTCGAGATCGCCTTGCGCGATGCCGCCTGCGCCTTCGATCTTGTCATCACGTGTGGCGCGGTGTCGGCAGGCGAGAAGGACCACATTCCTGCCGTGCTGGAGCAGTTTGGACAGATTCATTTCTGGAAGGTGCGCATGAAGCCGGGCATGCCGCTGCTGTTCGGCAGCATGGATCAGGCACGCGTACTCGGATTGCCTGGCAATCCGGTGTCGGTGTTCGCCACCTACCTCAGCCTCGGCCGCGCACTGGTCGATGGCCTGCAGGGACGTAGCGAGCCGCGAGCGGTCGAACGTGCCCAACTGGTCGCGCCCATCGACAAGGCCCACCCGCGGCGCGAGTTCATGCGGGCGCAGGTGTTCTGCGACGACCACGGCGTGCTGCGCGCCGATCCGAATCCGGCCGTCGGCTCGCACCGGCTTCGCGCCGTGGCCGATTCCAACGCGCTGATCGTCGTGCCCGACGGTCCGCAGCGGCTGGCGGCGGGCGAGGTGGTCGAAGTCCTGCGCTACGCCTGATCCGTCGCGCGGTTGGCGCGATAATGGCCGCATGAACATCGAACGCATCACTCCCGCTGAAGCCCTGGGCCGCCTGCGTGAAGGCGCCGTGCTGGTCGACGTGCGCGAGTCGCACGAACGCGCGACCGGCTTCGCACAGGGCGCTCGGGGCATCGCCCGCGCCGAACTTGAAGCCGATCCGCAGTCGGCGCTGCCCGACCGCGACGCGCAGGTGCTGCTGATCTGCCAGGGCGGCGGTCGCTCGCTGAAGGCGGCGGAGGCGCTCGTGGAGGCGGGCTATCGCCACGTGGCGTCCGTGGAAGGCGGCACGACCCGCTGGATCGCCGAAGGCCTGCCGTTGACGCTTCCCGAAGGCGATGTCGATTTCTACGACCGCTACTCGCGCCATCTGCGCCTGCCGGAAGTGGGCGAGGCCGGGCAGCGCAAGCTACAGGCGGCGCGTATCGCGATGGTGGGTGCCGGTGGCCTGGGTTCGCCGGCGGGCTTTTATCTGGCCGCGGCCGGTGTCGGCACGCTGGTGCTGGCCGATGACGACGTGGTCGACCGCAGCAACCTGCAACGGCAGATCCTGCATACCGATGCGCGCATCGGCACGCCCAAGGTCGAGTCGGCGCGCATCGCGCTGTCGGCGCTGAATCCGCAGGTGAACATCGAAACCTTCCCCGAGCGCATCACCGCGGCCAATGTGGAGCGGTTGATCGCCGACGCCGATGTCGTGATCGACGGCGCCGACAACTTCCCGGTCCGTTACCTGCTCAATGACGCCTGCGTGAAATTGCGCAAGCCGCTGGTCTATGGCGCGGTCCATCGCTTCGAAGGGCAGGTCAGCGTGTTCGATGCAGGCCGCAAGCGCGGCGACGCACCGTGCTACCGCTGTCTGTTTCCGGAGCCGCCGCCGCCGGAGGCCGCGCCCAACTGCGCCGAGGCCGGCGTACTGGGCGTGCTGCCCGGCGTGATCGGGCTGTTGCAGGCTACCGAGGCCATCAAGCTGATCCTGGGCCAGGGCGATCCGTTGACCGGCCGCCTGCTGCATTTCGATGCGCTGGGCATGCGTTTCCGCGAGACGCGTCTGCGCGCGGACCCGCATTGTCCGGTGTGCGCGGCGGATCAGGATTTCCCCGGGTACATCGATTACGTGCAGTTCTGCGGCGCCCACTCGCCCTGATCAGTATCAGGCGCCGCCGGTCACGACGCTGGGCTCGGTCGTCCGTACGAGGTCCGCCTGCAGGAACCCGGCCAGCGCCCCCTCCAGTGCCGGGTCGCTGCCGAGCGTGGAATGGTCGGCGAAGGGCAGGTCGACCACGTGCGGCGGGCGTCCCAGCACGGAAATCAGGCGGTTGGTATGCGCCGCCGGAATCACGTCGTCCTGTCCGGCCCGCAGCACCATCACCGGGCCTGTGTAACCGCGCAGGTGGGTGGCCGAATCGAAACGGTCCCTGACGATCCATCCCATCGGCAGCAACGGATAGTGGCTCTGCGCGACGTTCACCAGGCAGTCGAACGGGGCCACCAGCACCAGCCGCTCCACGGAACGCTTGGACGCCACGTAACTGGCCACGCCGGTGCCCAGGCTCGTGCCGATCACGCTGATCGGCTGCCCTGGATGCTGCTCGCGGACATGGTCAAACAAGGCCAGGGCGTCGCCCAGTAACGCCGATTCGGTCGGCTCGCCGCCGCTGGCGC
This sequence comes from Lysobacter niastensis, assembly GCF_031457115.1. Lineage (GTDB taxonomy): Bacteria > Pseudomonadota > Gammaproteobacteria > Xanthomonadales > Xanthomonadaceae > Lysobacter_J > Lysobacter_J niastensis_A. The sequence continues at coordinate 33,514 of NZ_JAVDVY010000003.1, read as the reverse complement.
CGAAGCCTCGATAGGCGAGCAGGAAGATGCTGCGTCCGGGCAGCAGCCGCGCGAGTTGGTCCCGACGGTTCTCGATGCGTTCGGAGTTGCCGCCGAAGTAGATCACCGGGTTGGGAAGGCCGGCTTTGACCACCCAGCCGCGCAGCGTTACGCCGTCGCGCTCGAGGGTGAAATCGGTCAGGCCAGCGTGGATGCGCGTGGCCGAGGGCACGTAGATGATGTTGCGCTGCCTGGCGTACAGCCAGGCGCACATCGCGGCATAGCCCAGCAGGGGCAATGCGGCCAGACCCAGCAGTGGCTTGCTACGCATGACTCACCCTCCATGTTGTTTTTGTGCCGCTTCGAACGCGGCCAGCTGTTCCGGTGTGGCGTCCTTCTGGTGCTGCGCCTTCCATTGCGCGAACGGCATGCCGTAAACCATCTCGCGCGCCTCGTCCTTGGTCATCGTGATGCCGCGCTGCTCGGCGGCCTCGCGGTACCAGTCGGACAAGCAGTTGCGACAGAAGCCGGCGTGGATCATCAGGTCGATGTTCTGCACGTCCGCGCGTTCGTGCAGCAGGTGCTGGAGCAGGCGCCGAAAGACGGCGGCTTCGATCTGGACGGTTTCGAAATCGGATTCGGTCATGGCGGCCCCCGTCGAGGCGGGGCTTGGTGTCGGTTTTCGTGGCCTGCGGACAAGTTCGTGGGCTCCCCGGGCGATAATGCAGCGATAATGCGCACCTTCGACTGTAACCCAGCCTCTGCGATGACAGCTTCAACGCCCACCGCATCAACGCCTACCGCTTCTGCCGCCCGCATCCTCGACGGCAAGCGCATCTCCGAGGACCTGCTCGACAACCTCAAGGCGCGGGTCGACGCGCGCGTGGCATCGGGCAAGTCGCGTCCCGGGCTGGCGGTGGTCCTGGTGGGCAACGATCCTGCCTCCAGTGTCTATGTCAGGAACAAACGTCGTGCCGCGCAAAAAGTGGGCATCCGCGCGATCGACTACGACCTGCCGGCCGACACCAGCAATCAGGACCTGCTGGCCCTGATCGACCGCCTCAACGCCGACCCCGACGTCCACGGCATCCTGGTGCAGTTGCCGCTACCGGACCGCCGCGACGCCACCGGGCTGATTCACCGCATCGATCCGCGCAAGGACGTCGACGGCTTCCATCCCGAGAACGTCGGCCATCTCGCCCTGCGCCAATTCGGCCTGCGTCCGTGCACGCCGCGCGGCATCACCACGCTGCTGGCCTACACCGACCGACCGGTGCGGGGCCAGAGCGCGACGATCGTGGGCGTCTCCAACCACGTTGGCCGGCCGATGGCGCTGGAGTTGCTAATCGCGGGCTGCACAGTGACCAGCTGCCACAAGTTCACCCCGGCCGCCGTGCTGGAGGCCTCGGTGCGCAATGCCGACATCCTGGTGGTGGCGGTCGGTCGCCCGGGCCTGATTCCCGGGGAATGGGTGAAGCCCGGCGCGGTGGTGATCGATGTCGGCATCAACCGTCTCGACGACGGGCGCCTGGTCGGCGACGTCGGCTTCGAAGCAGCCGCTGAACGCGCCAGTTGGATCACGCCGGTGCCGGGTGGCGTCGGCCCGATGACCGTGGCCACGCTGATGCAGAACACGCTGGAGGCCGCCGAGGCGGCTGATTCGGGTCGCGGCTGGTCGCCGGTAGCGTAATCGCGGTGCCAGCCTGAAGGGTCCGGCCTGAGACTCCAACGCTGGAACGCGGCTTCCCACGGACCAGGCGAGCAAGCCGGGACCGGAACGGGTTACAATGGCGCGCTTCATCCTCCCGGCCCCCGCCCATGCTGCGTATCCAGGCTGAAGCACTGACTTTCGACGACGTTTCGCTCGTCCCGGCCCATTCGGTCGTCCTGCCCAAGGACGTCTCGCTCTCGACCCGCCTCACCCGCGAGCTGACCATTCGCCTGCCGATCCTGTCGGCGGCGATGGACACCGTCAGCGAAGCGCGCCTGGCCATCGCCATGGCGCAGCTGGGTGGCATCAGCATCATCCACAAGAACATGAGCGTGCAGGCCCAGGCCGCGCAGATCGCCTCGGTCAAGAAGTTCGAGGCCGGCGTGATCAAGGAGCCGTTCACTGTCGGCCCCGAGACCACGATCGCCGAGGTGCTCAAGCTCACGCGTGCCCGCAACATCTCCGGCGTGCCGGTGGTGGAGGGCGGACAACTGCTCGGCATCGTCACCAGCCGCGACATGCGCTTCGAGAAGAAGCTGGACGATCCGGTCCGCCACATCATGACCAAGAAGGATCGCCTCGTGACCGTGCGCGAAGGCGCCACCGACGAGGAAGTGCTGGGCCTGCTGCACAAGCACCGCATCGAGAAGGTGCTGGTGGTCAACGACGGCTTCGAGCTGCGCGGCCTGATCACCGTCAAGGACATCCAGAAGAAGTCCGACAACCCCAACGCCGCCTATGACAGCAGCGAGCGCCTTCTGGTCGGCGCCGCGGTCGGCGTCGGCGGCGACACCGAGGCGCGCATCGAGGCGTTGGCCGCGGCGGGCGTCGACGTGGTCGTGGTCGATACCGCGCACGGCCATTCGCAAGGCGTGCTCGACCGCGTGAAGTGGGTCAAGAAGAGCTTCCCGCAGTTGCAGGTCATCGGCGGCAACATCGTCACCGGCGATGCCGCGCTGGCGCTGATGGACCACGGCGCCGATGCGGTGAAGGTCGGCGTCGGTCCGGGCTCGATCTGCACGACCCGCGTCGTGGCCGGTGTCGGCGTGCCGCAGGTCACCGCGGTGGCGATGGTGGCCGAGGCGCTGCAGGATCGCATCCCGCTGATCGCCGACGGCGGTATCCGCTACTCCGGCGACATCGGCAAGGCCATCGTGGCCGGCGCTTCCACGGTGATGATCGGCGGCCTGTTCGCCGGCACCGAGGAAGCCCCGGGCGAAGTCGAACTGTTCCAGGGCCGCAGCTACAAGAGCTACCGCGGCATGGGCAGCCTGGGCGCGATGGAGCAGGGCTCCAAGGACCGCTACTTCCAGGACGCCAGCGACGCCGACAAGCTCGTGCCGGAAGGCATCGAGGGTCGCGTTCCGTATCGCGGCCCGCTGCGCGGCGTGGTGCACCAGTTGGCCGGCGGCCTGCGCGCGACGATGGGTTATGTCGGCTGCGCGACAATCGAGGAGATGCGCAAGAAGCCCAGCTTCGTGCGCATCACCAACGCCGGCGCGCGCGAGAGCCACGTGCACGACGTGCAGATCACCAAGGAACCGCCGAACTACCGCGCGGGTTGATATGACCGAGGAAGGGAGACGCAGGTTTCCCTTCTTCGTTTTGAGCCTTCGAATTCCAGCATTGCACGGCCCCCATGACCGACATCCATAGCGACAAGATCCTGATCCTCGATTTCGGCGCGCAGTACACGCAGCTGATCGCCCGCCGTATCCGCGAAATCGGCGTGTACTGCGAGATCTGGGCCTGGGACCACGATCCTGCCGAGATTGCGAAGTACGGCGCCAAGGGCATCATCCTGTCGGGCGGCCCGGAGTCGACCACGCTGGAAGGCGCTCCGAAGGCACCGCAGGAAGTCTTCGATTCGGGTCTGCCAATCCTGGGCATCTGCTACGGCATGCAGACGCTGGCCGCGCAGCTGGGCGGCGCCACCGAGGCCGCAGACGCGCGCGAGTTCGGCCATGCCGAAGTCGAGCTGGTCGCGAAGGACGCGCTGCTCGGCGGCCTGAGCGACCACGACGGCGAGTCGCGGATCGACGTATGGATGAGCCACGGCGACCACGTCGCCAAGGCGCCGCCGGGCTGGACCGTCACCGCCGTTACCGACCGCATTCCCGTGGCCGCGATGGCACTGGAAGAAAAGCGCTGGTACGGCGTGCAGTTCCATCCCGAAGTCACCCACACCAAGCAGGGCCTGACGCTGCTGCGCCGCTTCGTCAGCGAGATCTGCGGCTGCAAGACGCTGTGGACCGCGGCCAATATCATCGAAGACCAGATCGCGCGCGTGCGCGCCCAGGTCGGTTCCGACGAGGTCATCCTTGGGCTGTCCGGCGGCGTGGATTCGTCCGTCGTTGCCGCGCTGCTGCATCGCGCGATTGGCGAGCAGTTGACCTGCGTGTTCGTCGACACCGGCCTGCTGCGCTGGAACGAGGGCGACCAGGTGATGGCGATGTTCGCCGAGCACATGGGCGTCAAGGTGATCCGCGTCAACGCCGCCGACCGCTACTTCAATGCACTGGCCGGCGTCGACGACCCGGAAGCCAAGCGCAAGATCATCGGCAACCTGTTCGTCGAGATCTTCGACGAGGAGTCGTCCAGGCTCGCCAATGCCAAGTGGCTGGCACAGGGCACGATCTATCCCGACGTGATCGAATCGGCCGGCAGCAAGACCGGCAAGGCCCACGTCATCAAGAGCCACCACAACGTCGGCGGCCTGCCCGAGGACATGAAACTCGGCCTGGTCGAGCCGTTGCGCGAGCTGTTCAAGGACGAGGTGCGGCGCCTGGGCGTCGAGCTCGGGCTGCCGCGTGCGATGGTCTATCGCCACCCGTTCCCGGGCCCGGGCCTGGGCGTGCGCATCCTGGGCGAGGTCAAGCGCGAGCATGCGGAACTGCTGGCCAAGGCCGACCACATTTTCATCGATGAGCTGCGCAAGGCCGATCTGTACGACCGCGTGAGCCAGGCCTTCGCCGTGTTCCTGCCGGTCAAGTCGGTCGGCGTGGTGGGTGATGCGCGCGCCTACGAGTGGGTGATCGCGCTTCGCGCGGTCGAGACCATCGACTTCATGACGGCGCATTGGGCGCACTTGCCCTATGACTTCTTGGGGCGTGTTTCAAACCGTATTATCAATGAGTTGCGCGGTGTTTCTCGCGTTGTTTATGACATCAGCGGCAAGCCTCCCGCGACCATCGAGTGGGAATGATGTCGAAGGCCTTGCCGCCTGAGGAACTCGATCCTGTCCGTGCCGCAGACGAGCACTGGATGCGGCACGCGCTCGCGCTGGCCGAACGCGCCGAGCGCGAAGACGATGAGATCCCGGTAGGTGCCGTGCTGGTCTCGGCCGAGGGCGAAGTCCTCGGCGAGGGCTGGAACCGCAACATCACCGATCGCGATCCCACTGCGCACGCCGAGATCGTGGCCATGCGCCAGGCCGGGCTCCGGCTCGGTAACCACCGCCTCCTGGGCACCACGCTGTACATCACGCTGGAGCCGTGCGCGATGTGCGCGATGGCGATGGTGCACGCGCGCATAGCACGGGTGGTGTACGGCGCCACCGATCCCAAGACCGGCGCCGCCGGCAGCGTCTTCGACCTGCTGGCCGATCCGCGTCACAACCACCGCGTGCAGGTGCAGGGCGGGGTACTGGGAGAAGAAGCGGGAAGCCGCCTTACCGCGTACTTCCGTCGCAAGCGCGGCAAGGCCGTCTGAGGCGCCGAGCGCCCTAGTCGTTACGAAGGTACATCCGGTCCTTGGCGAGCTGCTCGTCTAGCTCCTTGTCGAGCATGCGCAGGCCCAGCTTCGCTTCGTGCCCCAGGCATATCGACGCGGCGAACATCAGCAGCACGCCGATCACGGCCAGGGCCGTCGGCAACAGGTCCAGCCGATAGCCGAGGAATGCGTCTACCGCGATCCCCATGCTGGTGCCGACGAAGGCGCTGATCGCGGCGTAGAGCATGCGCACCGATGCGAGCACCAGGTACGAGCGGCGGCGATGGATCGCGATGCGCGCTTCCAGCGCTGTCCGCGAGGGGCCCTGTGGTGTGCCACTGAGCACCTCGATCTCGCTCCGCATCCGATCGACCACACGCGCCAGCCGGTTGTTCGACGAGATCAGCAGCGAACTGGCCGCGGTCAGGAAGAACGCGGGCGTGATCATGGCCGAGACGACGGCGTAGTGCGAAGGGTCGATCGCGACGGGCGAGGGCATGCAGGGGTTCCTGACGGGGCGCGGCCTGCATCCGCAGGCCGTCTGTATGATGCTACCGACATTCCACCAGTGCGAGCGCATGGCTGCCATAACGACGAACGACGAGCACCTGATCTGGATCGACCTGGAAATGACCGGTTTGGATACGATCGGCGATTCCATCCTCGAGATCGCCACGGTGGTGACCGACAAGCAGCTCAACATCCTGGCCGAAGGTCCCGAGCTCGCCATTGCCCATCCCCTGGCACGGCTGGAAGCGATGGACGAGTGGAACCGCACCCAGCACGGCAAGTCTGGGCTGTGGCACCGCGTGCTCGACAGCAAGGTGACGATGGCGCAAGCCGAGGCGCAGACCGTCGAGTTCCTCTCGCACTGGGTGCCTGCGGGCAAGTCGCCGATGTGCGGCAATTCGATCTGCCAGGACCGCCGCTTCCTGCACCGGCAGATGCCGCGCCTGGAGAAGCACTTCCACTACCGCAACCTCGACGTCAGCACGATCAAGGAGCTGGCCAGGCGCTGGGCACCGGAGGTCTACGCGGGCGTGCGCAAGGAAGCTCGGCATACCGCGTTGAGCGACGTGCGCGATTCGATCGCCGAACTGCGCCACTACCGGTTGTCGATGGGCAAGCTGGGCGGCCTCGAAGGCTGACCGCCCCGGCAGGCTTTGCCTGAGCTCAGCCCGGCGGGCGGTCGACGGTGAGCGTGATGCCCGTGGCGCCGTCCTGGGTGATGGTGCGCACGGCGCGGACGTCGCGCTGCGCGCCCTGGATGCTGATTCCCGCCTCGTCGAAAACGCGCTTGATGCGCTCGTTGAGATCGCACTTGGTCGCGAAATGGTCGGCATTTCCGACATGGCAGCGCACGCCCAGGCGGACCGCCGTGTCGGCCAGTTCGTAGACCACCACGTCGGGCGCGGGTTCGGCCAGGATTCGCTGGTCGCCGCGCATGATGCGCATGATCGCCTCGCGCGCCGTATCGATATCGTCGGTGTAGCCGATGCCGATGATCAGTTCGATGCGACGCATCGTGTCCGGCGTCAGGTTGATGATCGGCGCGGTCGTGATGAGGTTGTTGGGCAGGACGATCGTCTGGTTGTCGGCGCCGCGCAGCCGGGTCTGGAAGATGCTGACCGCTTCGACCTTGCCGCTGCTGCCGCCGATCTGGACGATGTCGCCGACGCGGAACGGCTTGAGCGTCACCAGCATCACGCCGGAAGCGACGTTGGATAGCGAGTCCTTCATTGCCAGGCCGATCGCCAGTCCGGCTGCGCCAAGCACGGCAAACAGCGACGCAGGCGATACCTTCAGGAATATCTGCAGGATCGCCAGCACGAACACCATCAGGATCAGGACGTACGTCAGCCGACCCAGGAACTGCATCGCCGTGGGCTCGACGTGGGCGCGCGTCAGCGCCCGCGATACGCCGCGTGTGAGCCACTTGGCGACCTGGATGCCGACGTAGAGCGCCAGCAGCGCGCCGCCAAGGCGAAGTCCCCATTCGATGGCGACATCGGTCCAGCCGTCGCTGCGCTGGAACTCATTGATGATCTGTTCGGGAGTCAAGATGGCACCTCCTGCAAAATGCGACGCCCCGCATCAGCGGGGCGTCAGGTTCACCGCAAGCCTGGCCGCACCGGCGTTACCGGCTCGTCATCAGGCCGCCTGGGCCTTTGCCTTGGCCTTGGCCAGGCGCAGCCAGGTGTCGACGACGGTGTCGGGATTGAGAGACACCGACTCGATGCCTTGCTCCATCAGCCACACCGCCAGGTCCGGGTGGTCGCTCGGGCCCTGACCGCAGATGCCGACGTACTTGCCCTTGGCGCGTGCCGCCGAAATCGCCATCGACAGCAGCTTCTTGACCGCCGGATCGCGCTCGTCGAACAGGTGCGCGACGATGCCGGAGTCGCGATCCAGGCCCAGCGTCAGCTGGGTCAGGTCGTTGGAGCCGATCGAGAAGCCGTCGAAGATCTCCAGGAACTCGTCGGCGAGCAGCGCGTTGGACGGCACCTCGCACATCATGATGATCTTCAGGCCGTCCTTGCCCTGTTCCAGGCCGTTGCTGCGGAGGACTTCGACCACCTTGCGGCCTTCCTCGAGCGTGCGCACGAACGGGATCATCACCCAGCAGTTGGTCAGGCCCATCTGCTCGCGCACCTTCAGCACCGCGCGGCACTCCAGTGCGAAGGCGTCGGCGAAACTCGGATCGACGTAACGGCTGGCGCCGCGGAAGCCGATCATCGGGTTCTCTTCATGCGGCTCGTAGCGGCTGCCGCCGATCAGGTTGGCGTATTCGTTGGACTTGAAGTCCGACAGGCGCACGATGACCGGGTGTGGCGCGAACGAGGCGGTGATCGTGGCGATGCCCTCGGCCAGGCGGTCGACGTAGAAATCGACTGGATTGCCGTAGCCGGCGATCTTCGCGTCGATCTTCTTCTTCGTCTCGGCGTCCTGCTGCGAGTATTCGAGCAGTGCCTTGGGGTGCACGCCGATGTGGCTGGCGATGATCATCTCCAGGCGCGCCAGGCCGACGCCGGCGTTGGGCAGCATGGCGAAGTCGAACGCGCGCTCCGGGTTGGCAACGTTCATCATCACCTTGAGCGGCGCTTCCGGCATCTTGTCCAGGTCGGCCACGTTGCGCTCGAAGGGCAGGGTGCCGGCGTAGATGAAGCCGGTGTCGCCTTCGGCGCAGCTGATGGTCACTTCCTGGCCGTCCTGGATCGTGTCCAGCGCATTGCCAGTGCCGACCACGGCGGGCACGCCCAGCTCGCGGGCGATGATCGCGGCGTGGCAGGTGCGGCCACCGCGATTGGTGACGATCGCGGCGGAGCGCTTCATCACCGGCTCCCAGTCGGGATCGGTCATGTCGGCGACGAGCACGTCGCCGGGCTGCACCCGGCTCATGTCGGCGAGCGAGCGCACCACGCGGGCGACGCCGCTGCCGATCTTCTGGCCGATCGCGCGGCCTTCGCAGATGACCTCGCCGCGGCGGGTGAGCTGGTAGCGCTCGATCTGGGTGGCATGGGCGCGCGACTTCACCGTCTCCGGGCGGGCCTGCACGATGAACAGCTTGCCGCTGACGCCGTCCTTCGCCCACTCGATGTCCATCGGGCGGCCGTAGTGCTTCTCGATGACCAGCGACTGCCGGGCCAGCTCGTGCACATCGTCGTCGCTGATCGAGAACTGGTTGCGCAGATCGGCCGGGGTCTCCTCGATGCGCACGCGCTCACCGGGCTTGTCCGAATACACCATGCGCTGCTGTTTGGCACCGATGCCGCGGCGCAGGATGGCCGGCTTGTCCTGCTGCAAGGTCGGCTTGTAGACGTAGAACTCGTCCGGGTTGACCGCGCCCTGCACGACCATCTCGCCCAGCCCATAGCTGGAAGTGATGAACACCACCTCGCGGAAACCCGACTCGGTGTCGAGCGTGAACAGCACGCCGGACGAGCCGACGTTGGAACGCACCATCAACTGCACGCCGGCCGAAAGGAACACGTCCTCGTGCTTGAAGCCGTGGTGCACGCGGTAGGCGATGGCGCGGTCGTTGTAGAGGCTGGCGAACACTTCCTTGACCTTGTGCACGACGTCGTCGGCACCGGTCACGTTGAGGAAGGTTTCCTGTTGGCCGGCGAAGGACGCATCGGGCAGGTCCTCGGCGGTGGCCGAGGAACGCACCGCTACGGCCACATCGCCGCCACCGTTCTCATCGCACAACTGCTTGTAGGCAGTGCGGATGTCGGCGTCCAGTTGGGGCTGCAGCGGCGCATCGATCACCCAGCTGCGGATCTCTGCGCCCGCGGCCGTAAGCGCCGGCACGTCTTCGACATCGAGCGTCGCCAGCTTGTCGTAGATGCGCTGGTGCAGGTTGTTGTGGGCGATGAAATCCTTGAAGGCTTCCGCGGTCGTGGCGTAGCCGCCGGGCACCGATACACCGAGGCCCGCCAGGTTGCCGATCATCTCGCCAAGAGAGGAATTCTTGCCGCCGACACGGGCCAGGTCGGTCAGACGAAGCGCGTGCAACCAGAGGATGTTCTCGTTCAAGCGGGCGATCTCCAAGGGGGCGGGCGCCTGCGGGCGCTGTGATCCGGATATGATCGCCGCTGCGTCGGATGCATACAAGCTTGATTCGACGGGGTTTTTCGTATTGACCAGCGATTTTCAAGGAGTTTTGGGCCATGGCTGAAGTACGCCCGGTGTTCTACGTCTCCGACGGTACCGGTATCACCGCCGAAACCATCGGTCACAGCCTGCTGACCCAGTTCACCGAGACCCGCTTTCTTACCGACCGGATCCCCTTCGTCGACAGCGTCGAGCGGGCCCAGGAAGTGGCGGCGAAGATCCGCGCCGCCGCTGAAATCCACGGCGTGCGGCCGGTGGTGATCAATTCCTGCATGGATGGCGACGTCGGCGCCGCCCTGGCCGACAGCGGCGCGCTGATGCTGGACGTTTTTGCGCCATTCATCGAGCCGCTGGAGCGCGAACTCGGCGAATCCCGCCAGCGCCGGATCGGCCAGGCGCATGGGCTGGTCGACTTCGAGACGTATCACCGCCGCATCAACGCGATGAACTTCGCGTTGACCCACGACGACGGCCAGGCCGTGAATTACGACGATGCCGATCTGGTCTTGGTCGCCGTGTCGCGCGCCGGCAAGACGCCGACCTGCGTATACATGGCGCTGCATTACGGCATCCGTGCGGCCAACTACCCGTTGACCGAGGAAGACCTGGAGCACGATCGCCTGCCGCCGCGCCTGCGGCCCTACCGCAACAAGCTGTTCGGGCTCACCATCGATCCGGTGCGGCTGCAGCAGATCCGCCAGGAGCGGCGACCGAATTCACGCTACGCGCAACTGGATACCTGCAAGCGCGAAGTGGCGGCCGCGGAAATGATGCTCCGTGCCGAGCGCGTTCCCGTGCTCAGCACGACGAATACCTCGATCGAGGAAATCGCGAGCAAGGTGCTGACCACGCTGGGGATCCACCGCGAGATGTTCTGAAGGGCCGTTGCGGCCCCGGTCGCGGGGAACGCTTACCGTAGGCTTGCTGGGCCTGCGCGTCAACGCTGCCGCAAGGGCAGGCGGGCGTGTAGGATCGGGTCCATGACGTCCCTTGCCGCCTACGCCGCGCGCATCCCGAAGCTGAGCCGTTTCGGCTGGCTGATGGGCTTGTACGCGGAGAATCACGCGCGCCTGACCCGCCTGTTCGAACCGGCGGAGCTGGCCCCCGGTTGTTACCGTTCCTGCATCGGCGACGGCCTGGACCTGCAGCTCGACGTGATCGAGCAGCACCGCTACACCACCGAGTTGCGGCTCACCTACGTACTGCGCGATCCGCTCACCGGCGAGCCCGATCCGTCTGCGTACCTGCGGCTGTATCACGACGCGCGCCAGTTGGAGGCCACGCATTGCTACGTCGGCAGGCGCTGGCAGGACGTGATTGGCATGTATCCACCGCCGGCGGAGGTCATCGGCCACCGCATGCGCATGAATACCTTCCTCGGAAAGTGGCTCGAGTATCTAGCGGAACGGGGACATGGTGTGGCAACATTGCACTTCGTTGTCGCCAGCCACTCCGCCGGCGACCGCGACGAAAAAAATCTGGCAGCGAACGCTTGACGACATCGCTGAACGCCCGCTAGAATTTTCGTCTTTCCAGCATGTGGGGCCATAGCTCAGCTGGGAGAGCGCCTGCATGGCATGCAGGAGGTCGGCGGTTCGATCCCGCCTGGCTCCACCATCTTGCTGAAAAACCAGTTTTGTCCCCATCGTCTAGAGGCCTAGGACATTACCCTTTCACGGTAGCGACCGGGGTTCGAATCCCCGTGGGGACGCCAATTAGATCAAGCACTTAGGGCTGCCGAGAGGCGGCCCTAAGTGTTTTTGGCAATCGCTGGCGCAAGCGACATGAACTCTCCTCCAGCGCCCGTCGATCCGCGCCCAGCCGCAGCAGCCAGACACACGCAGCTCGTACACTGGCGCATCGGACCATCGAACTGGCGCCATGTCCCGTTCTGCATTTCGCATCAATAGCGCGATCACCGTCGAAAGTCGGCATGGCGCGGCTGTCGGCAAGCGCTGGATGGAGCTGTTGGCGGCGATTGGAAGCGAGCGGTCGATCACTGCGGCGGCGAAGAGCGTTGGGATGAGCTACAAGGCCGCGTGGGATGCCGTAGAGGCCATGAACAATCTCGCCGACCGCGCATTGGTGGAGCGGGCTGTGGGAGGGAAAGGGGGCGGTGGCACGCGCCTGACCGCGAATGGCGAGCGACTGGTGGCGATTTACCGCGAGGTGGAGTCGGAGAACACACGATTCCTGGAACGGTTGAACGCACGCATCGCGGGCGCGGAATCGGAACTGAAACTCATCGGGAGGCTGACCATGCTGACCAGTGCACGAAACCACCTCGCCGGGAAAGTCGTGCACATCGCGACCGGCGCGGTGAACGACGAGGTGGAGCTCGAGCTTTCGGGCGGCGATCGGGTCGTGGCCATCATCACGCACGAAAGCCTGGAGCACATGAACCTGAAGCTTGGCGACAGCGCGATCGCACTGATCAAGGCGTCGAGTGTCATTGTCGCCGGCGACGACGGCACATCGATGAAGTTGTCGGCGCGCAACCAGCTAAAAGGAACGATCACTCGCGTCGAGCCCGGCGCGGTGAATGCCGAGGTCGTCATCGCGCTGTCCGGCGGCAACTCGGTCGCGGCCATCATCACCAACACGTCCGCCAGCGAAATGAAGCTCGCCGAAGGCATGGCCGTGACGGCGATCTTCAAGGCATCGAGCGTGATCCTGGGGGTTGGCGCCTAAGGTGCCGGCTGCAGGTTTCCGCGGTCCATGGTCATCACTTGGTCGGCGAGGTATTCGACTTCGGCGCGGGCATGCGTGACGTAGAGCATGGGGACGTGCGTTTCTTCCTTGATGCGCTTGAGGAAGGGCAGGATCTGCTGCTTCAGGCGCTCGTCCAGCGACGACAGCGGCTCGTCCAGCAGAAGCAGGCGCGGCGAGTAGAGCAGGGCGCGGCCGAGCGCCACGCGCTGCCGTTCGCCGCCCGACAACAGGGCAGGACGACGGTCCAGCAGGTGCGTGATCTCCAGCAGTTCCGCGACTGCCTGCAGGTCCAGTCGCCGCATGTGCGATGCAATCCGCTCGAATCCATACAGCAGGTTGCTACGTACCGTCAGGTGCGGGAACAACTGGCCATCCTGGAACACCAGGCCGAAGTGCCGCTCCCAGGCCGGAACGATTTTGCGTTGCTCCATGTCGACCAGGACTTCGTCGCCGGCCTTGATCGTTCCGCTGCTGGGCGACAGCAGGCCGGCAATCAACAGCAGCAGCGTGCTCTTGCCCGATCCTGACGGACCGCAGATGCCAGTGACGCCGCTGCCAATCGTTGCGTTTGCCGATAGCCGGAAGTCGCCGCGTGCATAGCCCAGGTCAAAGTTCAGCATGCTGGCTCCTGTGATCCAGATAGCCCAGCTTGCGTTCCGCCCGCAGGCTGATCCAACGACTCAGCAGGAGGGCGGCGACCGCCAGCGCAATCGAAAGCAGCGACAGCCTCATCGCAGCTGCATCGCCGTCGGGCACGTGCGTCAGGCTGTATATCGCCAGCGGCAACGTGCGGGTTTCGCCGGGAATGTTGCCGACGAAGGCCATGGTCGCGCCGAACTCGCCCAGGCTGCGCGAGAAGCACAGCACGCATCCTGCAATCAGGCCTGGCACCGCCAGCGGCAGCGTCACGCTGAAGAAGACGCTCCAGGGCCGCGCGCCCAGTGTCATCGCCGCTTTCTCCAGCCTCGGATCGATCAGGCGGAAGGCCAGGCGTATCGACTGGACCATCAACGGAAACGCCATGACCGCCGACGCGAGCACGGCGCCTTTCCACGTGAACGCCACGACGATGCCGAAGGTGTCCTGCAACCAGCCGCCCAGTGGGCCTTGCGTGCCGAACAACAACAACAGCAGATAACCCGGCACCACGGGGGGAAGCACCATGGGCAACTGCACCAGTGTGTCGATCCACACCTTGCCGGCAAAGTTGCGGCGCTCCAGCAGCCAGCTCAATGCCACGCCAAACGGCAGGCACACCGCGGTCGAACACAGTGCGACCTTCGCCGACAGCGAAAGCGCGTCCCACTCTTCCGGAGACAGCCAGGCCATGGTCAACGCTTCAACCGCGTGAATCCGTAGCGGTCGAAGATGGCGGCCGCGGCCGGCGAAGTCTCGACAAAGCGCAGGAATGCCTGGGTTTCCGGGCGCGCATCTTTGACCGCCGCAAAGGGATAGACGATAGGCTTGTGGGTGTTTTGCGGGAAGCGTTGCAGGATCTCGACCTTGCTGCTGATCTTCGCGTCGGTGGAATAAACGATGCCGAGCGGACATTCGCCCCGTTCCACAAAGGCCAGCGCCGTGCGCACATCGTCCGTGCCTACGATCCGACCCTTGAGTGACGCCCACCAGCCCATGGCTTCCAGGCTCTGTTTGGCGTAGATGCCCACCGGCACCACGCCGGGTTCGCCGGTGCACAGCTTGCCGCTGAACGCGCCGGCGATGTCGAAGCTGCGCTCCATCCGGATCGGAATTCGCTTGCCCTTCGGCGCGATCAACACCAGTTCATTGCCGAGCAGATCGACCCGTGTGTCCTTCATGATCCTGCCGCGATCGTCGAGGTAATCCATCCATGTCCGATCGGCGGAAGCGAACACATCGGCGGGTGCACCGGCTTCTATCTGCTTGGCCAAGGCTGACGAAGCGGCGTAGGCGAGGCTCGGCTTGGGATGCCCGGCCTTCTCCCATTCCCTGGCAATGTCATTGAGGGCGTTGGTCAGGCTGGCTGCCGCAAACACGCGAACCGGCGCTTCGGCCAACGCGGGGCTCGACAGCGCGAATAGCGTGAGCAAAGCCAGACGAAAGAGGGCGCGCATGACGGCTGGTTCGTATGGGGGCGGCGGTATATAGCGCGTTATATAGCGCATTTTCCGGCCGCCTGTGCTCCCGCCATGTGAACCTCCAGGCAGGACGCCGCAGTGTCACGGCTCAAGTGCCCTCCCGATGGTGGCCGCATTGTCCCGGGGCATCAGCAGGTCGCCGAGGCCGATCCGGCGCAGAAACTCGGCACGGATGCGGTCTGCGACCACATTGACGACTTCGCATCCGTCGTCCGACGGATCGATGTGCACGCGGAACGGGCGGTGACCGAACGGTGCATCGACCACATCCACCATCGCCTGCGCGACGGTGGCGACGTCCGCATCCGGCGGTTCGCACGAGGCCAGGCCGTCGAGGATCTCCTGCGCGAAACTCGTCGTCGGGCCCGCCTCGTACTCGGCGGCACGCGCAACGTCCACTGGCGTCCCGGAGTGCGCGAAATGGTTGGTGCCCTTGGTGAAGGCACCCGGCACGACGATCGAGGTCTCGATGCCCCAGCGCGCCAGTTCGCCGGCATAGCTGACCGCCAGCGCATCCATGGCGGCCTTGGCCGCGAAATACGGTGCGAGGTACGGCGGCGTGCCGCCACGGTGGCTGCTGCTGCCTACCCATAGCACCAGTCCGCGTCCCTGCTTGCGCAACTGCGGCAGTGCGGCGCGGTTGACGCGCTGCGTGCCGAGTACGTTGACGTCGTACAGCTGCGCGTACTGTTCTGGCGTGAAGGCTTCCGCCGGACCGAAGACCATGTGTCCGGCGTTGTGCACCAGCACATCGATGTGGCCGTGAGCAGCCAGGATTTGCGCCACGGCGGCGTCGGCCGACGGCTGCGACTGCACGTCCAGTTCGACCGTGCGCAGGTCCACGCCATGCTGCGTGGCGTAGTCGTGCGCGGCTTCGACCTGCGGCGCGTTGCGTCCGCCGGTGTCGCGCATGCTGGCGTACACGGTGTGGCCGGCGCGGGCGAGCGCACGCGCAGCCAGCGCGCCGAAGCCGCTGGATGCGCCGGTGACGAGAATTACCTGGCGGGACTTGGTGTGATCGGATTTCATGGGAATGCTCCTGTGTCGCGAGGATGGGGCACGCGGGAGAGGGAATCAGGCGAAACCGCCGTTGACGCGCAGCACCTGCGAGTTGACCCAGGCGCCGTCCGGGCCGGCGAGGAAGGACGCTGCCGCAGCGATCTCCGACGGCCGGCCGACGCGTTGCAACGGTGCCTGTGCGGCGATCTGCTCGATCTGCTGCTGGGTCTTGCCGTTGAGGAACAGCTCGGTCGCCACCGGGCCCGGAGCGATCGCGTTGACGGTGATGCCGCGTCCGCGCAGTTCGTTGGCCAGCACGTGCACCAGGCCTTCGACGCCGGCCTTGGAGGCGATGTAGGGGCCATAGCCCGGGAACGACTTGGCGATCACGCTGGTCGACAGGGCGATGATCCGGCCGCCTTCACCCAAGTGCTTCGCCGCCTGCGCCAGGACGAGGAACGTGCCGCGCAGGTTGGTGGCGATGACGCGGTCGAACTCGTCGAGGCTGGCCTCGGCGATCGGCGTCGTCGGCATGACGCCTGCACTGTTGACCACCACGTCGATGCGGCCATAGGTGTCACGAGCGCTGGAGAACAGGCGTGAGACGTCCTCGGGCTGGCTGACGTCGCCCTGGATGGCTACGGCCGTGCCGCCGGCGGCCACGATCCCGTCGACCGTGGTCTGCGCCTGCGCGGCGTTGCCGGCGTAGTTGACGACGACGGCGAAGCCATCGGCGGCGAGGCGGTTGGCGATGGCCTGGCCGATGCCGCGCGAGGCACCGGTGACGATGGCGACCTTGGAGGTCGTGTCGGACTGGGCTGTGGTGTTCATGGAGAGGCTCCTGTGGTGGCGTCGGGGGAGGGGATGCGCCGGGTTCGGGAGCATTCTTGGTGTTGTGACTGTTCGGATAAAGCTGCTAAAACTGGCAACTGAATTCAAAAATGGTCAACAATAGAAAGGTGGATCGTTTCGAGTCCCTGCAGCTGTTCACCCGCATCGTCGAGCTGGGCAGCTTCACGCGAGCCGCTGGCGCCTTGGGCATCCCGCGTGCCACCGCCACCCACGCGGTAAAGGAGCTGGAGGCGCGCCTGGGGACACGCCTGCTCGAACGGACCACCCGCCAGGTGCACCCCACGCTCGACGGCCAGGCCTTCTACGAACGCTGCGTGCACCTGCTCGCCGATCTCGACGACGCCGAGTCCTCGCTGCGCAATGTCGCCACCAATCCGCGCGGAACGTTGCGACTGGACCTGCACGGCACCCACGCGACGCGGATCGTGCTGCCGCGCATCGACGAATTCCGCGGCCGCTATCCGCAGATCGACCTGGTGATCAGCAGCGGCGACCGGCTGGTCGATCTCGTGCGCGAGGGCATCGATTGCGTCGTGCGTGCGGGCACGCCCAAGGATTCGTCACTGATGGCGCGACGACTGGCGGTGATGCCGGAGGTGATCTGCGCCAGTCCGCAATACCTGCAGCGATTCGGCATGCCGCAGCATCCCGACGCACTACCGGCGCACCAGGCAGTGGGGTTTTTCTCCAGCAGTCACGACCGCAGTTATCCGTTCGAGCTGGTCGTCGATGGCCAGGTGCGCGAGTTCGCACCCGGTGGCTGGATCAGCGTCAACGACGCCGAAAGCTACGTGACCTGCGCGCTGCGTGGTTGCGGCCTGATCCAGTTGCCGCGCTTCCACGTTGAAGATGAGCTGCGCGATGGTCGCCTGGTCGAGGTCCTGGCGGACTGGCCCGGCACCGGCATGCCGGTGTCGGCGATGTATCCGCAGCATCGCCAGTTGTCGCCACGCGTGCGGGTCTTCATCGACTGGATCGCCGGCGTTTACCAGGAACGCTTCGGGACACCGGCGGAGTAGCGTCAACGTATCCGCCGATGTTCACAACGCATCCGCCCCGGCGTGCCGCGGCGGATGCGCGAATCAGCCCAGCCGCACCTTGCCCAGGCGCAATGCGTTGGCCACGACCGAGACCGAGCTCAGGCTCATGGCCAGTGCGGCGATCATCGGGCTGAGCAGCAGACCCGTCAGCGGATACAGCACGCCCGCGGCGATCGGCACGCCCAGCGCGTTGTACAGGAAGGCGAACGCCAGGTTCTGCTTCATGTTGGAGACGGTCGCGGTGGAGACGGCGCGGGCGCGCACAATGCCGCGCAGATCGCCCTTGACCAGCGTGACCTGCGCGCTGGACATCGCCACGTCGGTGCCGGTGCCCATGGCGATTCCGATGTCCGCGCCGGCGAGGGCAGGGGCGTCGTTGATGCCGTCGCCGGCCATCGCCACCCGATGGCCTTGCGAGCGCAGGCGTTGCACCAGCTCTACCTTGTCCCTGGGACGCACCTCGCCGTGCACCTCATCGATGCCCAGCTGGCGTGCCACGGAATGTGCCGTGGCGGTGCCGTCGCCGGTGGCCATGACGATCCTCAGGCCGGCCTGGTGCAGGGCGCGAATCGCATCGAAGGTGGTGGGCTTGATGGGATCGGCCACCGCGATCAATCCGGCCAGCCTGCCATCGATCGCGACCAGCACCACGCTGGCGCCGTCCTGCCTGAGGCGTTCGGCTTCCGCGGCGACGGGCGTCGGGTCGATGCCGGTTTCCTGCATCAACTCCGCGTTGCCGATGGCGATGCTGCGCCGGAACACTCGCCCACGGATGCCGATGCCGGTCGCGGATTCGAAGCTCTCGGCCGC
Source organism: Lysobacter niastensis (assembly GCF_031457115.1). GTDB lineage: Bacteria > Pseudomonadota > Gammaproteobacteria > Xanthomonadales > Xanthomonadaceae > Lysobacter_J > Lysobacter_J niastensis_A. The sequence continues at coordinate 14,969 of NZ_JAVDVY010000003.1, read as the reverse complement.
CTGCAAGGGCAGGTTGCGGCGGCGTGCTTCGCCAACGATGGCATCAGCCAGCGGGTGCTCGCTTCCCCGTTCGAGACTGGCGGCCAGTTGCAGCACTTCCTCGGCGCTGAAGCCGGCGACCGGAACCAGCGTGCGGAATGCAGGACGTCCTTCGGTCAATGTGCCGGTCTTGTCGACGATCAACGTGTCGATGCGCCTGAAATTCTCGATCGCCCCGGCATCGCGGAACAGCACGCCGGCCTGCGCGGCGCGACCGGTCGCGACCATCACCGACATCGGCGTGGCCAGTCCCAGTGCGCACGGGCAGGCGATGATCAACACCGATACGGCGTTGAGCACGGCATAGGTCCAGGACGGGTCCGGACCGAACAGGCCCCAGACGACGAACGTCGTCGCCGCCACGGCCAGCACCGCCAGCACGAACCAGAACGCGACCTTGTCGGCCATGCGCTGCATCGGCGCGCGCGAGCGTTGCGCCTGCGCGACCAGCTGGACGATCTGCGCAAGCACGGTCGCGTAGCCTACTTTCTCGGCGCGCATCACCAGGCTGCCGGTGCCGTTGAGCGTGGCGCCGAACACCTTCGCGCCCACGGTCTTGCCGACCGGCATCGCTTCGCCGGTCAGCATCGATTCGTCGATGCTGGAATGGCCATCGATAACTTCGCCATCGACGGGAACCTTCTCGCCCGGCCGCACGCGCAGGCGGTCGCCGACATGCACATGATCCAGCGCGATGTCCTCCTCGGTGCCGTCGTCGCGCAGGCGGCGCGCGGTCTTCGGTGCCAGGCCCAGCAGCGCCTTGATCGCGGCCGAGGTCTTTGAGCGGGCGCGCAGTTCCAGCAACTGCCCCAGCAACGTGAGCGAGACGATCACCGCGGCGGCCTCGAAGTAGACGCCGACGCGGCCGTGTTCGCGGAACGAATCCGGGAACAGTCCGGGCGCGACGGTCGCCACAACGCTATAGCCGAACGCCGCCGCCACGCCGATGCCGATCAGCGTCCACATGTTGGGGCTGCGGTTGTGGATCGATTGCAGGCAGCGCTCGAAGAACGGCGCGCCGGCCCACACGACGACCGGGGTCGCCAACGCGAATTCGACCCAGGTCCTGGTCGATGCCGTCAGCCCTGGAACGCGGTGGCCCATCATCGCCAGTGCCATGACCGCCACGCTCAGTGGCAACGTCCACCAGAAGCGCCGGCCGAAGTCGCGCAGCTCGGGATTGTCCTCGTCCTCCAGGCTCGGCATTTCCGGTTCCAATGCCATGCCGCAGATCGGACAGGTGCCCGGGTGATCCTGGCGGATCTCCGGGTGCATCGGGCAGGTGTAGAAGGTGCCTGCGGCAGCGGGCTCGGGCTCGCTGCGCGGCGACAGGTATTTGGCAGGATCAGCGATGAACCGCTCGCGACAACGCGCGGAGCAGAAGTAGTAGGTGGTGCCCTCGTGGTCGGCACGATGCGCGGACGTCGCCGGATCGACCTCCATCCCGCACACCGGATCGATGACGGTGGCTGTGTGCATCGTTGCCGTCTTGCCGGCGCAGCATGCTGCGGAGCCGTGCGGTTTATTGGGCTGCACATGTCCGGTAGGCGCGTGATCGTGCGGCTTCATGCCTCCTCCTCGTTCGCCAGTGCGGCGAGGATAGGGCAGCGATCCAGTTGGCCGTGCCCCGGGCACGACGCCACCAGTGTCTGCAGCCCGTCGCGGATGCGGGTGAGTTCGCCCAGGCGGTGCTCGACGTCGGCCAGCTTCTCAGCTGCAGCGGCCTTGAGACCAGCCATGTCCTGCTCACGACGTCCGGACAGCGCCAGCAGTTCCTGGATTTCGTTGAGGGTAAAGCCCAGCGACTTGGCGCGCCGGATGAAGCGCAGACGTTCGACGTCCTGCTCCTCGTAGAGCCGGTAACCCGACGGCTGCCGCGCCGGGCTGCGCAGCAGGCCATGGCGCTCGTAGTAGCGAACGGTGTCGATGGCGACACCGGCGCGTTTTGCGATTTGACCGATCTGCATTGCGTTCGATCCCGGGGAGATGAAGGCAGTCTGCGCCTTGGACCATGGTCCAGAGTCAAGCCTTGCGAGCCATCCATGGCTCACCGGGGCCGTTCAGAACCAGACGCGCACACCGGCCACCCAACGCGTGTCGCGGGTGTCTTCGCCTTCGTCGGTCCTGAAATCGGCGGTGTCGCCGAAGCTGCGTTCATGGACCACGCCGATGTATGGCGCGAAGCGGCGGGTGAACTCGTAGCGAAGCCGCAGGCCCGCCTCGACCGTGCTCAGGCCCGAGCCGATCCCTCGCTGCGGATCATCCTTGCCGTACACATCGACCTCGACCAGCGGCTGCAGGATCAGCCGGTTGGTGAGCAGCAGTTCGTACTCGGCTTCCAGGTTCAACGCGGTGCGCCCGGATTCGCCCACGTACGCCGTGGCCTGCACCTCGAACTTGTATGGCGCCAGTCCCTGCACGCCGAACGCGGCCCAGGTCTGGGAGTCGCCGGGCTTGAAGTCGTGCTTGATGCCTGCGACCACATCCCACCAGGGCGACACGCTGCGCCCGTACAGCGCTTCGAGATCGGCCGACTCGGTGTGGCTGTCGACGCGCTCCCCCTCGGAGCGAAGCCACAGGCGATTGAGGTCCGAGCCGACCCAGCCCTGTGCTTCCCAAGCCTGGCCGCTGCCATGATCGGCATCCCACCCTTCGAGTCGATTGAAGGCGAGATACGTGTTGAGTTCCTTCGCATGCTGCATGTGGTGCTGCAGCGGCGGAAATGCGGCCTGGCGATCGGCGTCCGTGACGGGCGGAATCGGTGTTTTTGGTTGCGTGGAGGGCAGCATCTGATGGCCCATGGCGGAATGGTCCATCGAGCCGTGATCCATGGAGCCATGGTCCATCGAACCGTGGTCCATCGATCCATGGTCCTGCGCTTCGCCGCTATCGTCCTTGTCGGTCGCGGTTTCGTGCCCCTCGTGCCCCGAATGCTCGTCGCCGGTCTTCTCTGGCGGCGGTGTGTGTTGGGTGTGCGTTGAATGGTCCTGCTGCCCGGAAACCGGTGCGGGCGCACCGTGCTGGGAGTGGTCCTGTGCAAGGACGTTGCCGTGCATCGCCAGGCCGACAGCCAGTGCCAGCCCGCCGAGCGGAATCGATCGAAGGAGCGTGCTCATTCCTCGACCCTCACTTCCCGCATCATGCCGGCTTCCATGTGGTAGAGCAGGTGGCAGTGGAACGCCCATCGGCCCAGCGCATCGGCGCGGACACGGTAGCTGCGCTTTGTTCCGGGCGGCATGTCGACGGTGTGTTTGCGCAGATGGAACTGGCCGTGATCGTCCTCGACGTCGCTCCACATACCATGCAGGTGGATCGGATGGGTCATCATCGTGTCGTTGACCAGCACGATGCGCATGCGTTCGCCGTAATTGAGGCGTAGCGGTTCGGCGTCCATGAATTTCTGCCCGTTGAACGACCAGGCGAACTTCTCCATGTGGCCGGTCAGGTGCAACTCGATTTCGCGGCTGGGCTCGCGGCCGTCGGGATCCTCGAACAGGCTCTTCATCGCGCCATACGTGAGCACGGTACGGCCGTTGCCGCGCAGGCCGATACCCGGATCGTCCAGCTTGGGACTGACGGAACTGGCCTGCATGTCGACGAGCGGATTATTCGTTTCGCTCGCGGGATGGCCCTGTGCGCCACTGCCATGGTCCATGCCGGCCATGTTCGCGCCACAACCGCCCTCCATGCCTTTCATGCCCATGCTGGCGCCACACCCGCCTTCCATCCCCTTCATTGCGGACATGTCGTGGCCACCGTGGCCCATTCCGCCATGGCCCATGTCGTCCATGGTGAGGATCGGCCGCGGGTCGGCCGCGGGCAGGGGCGCTTCGAGGCCCTGGCGTACCGCCAGCGTCCCGCGCGCATGGCCGGTGCGGCCCATGTCCTGCGCGAAGATGGTGTAGGCGTCCTGCCCGGAAGGTTCGACGATCACGTCGAAGGTCTCCGCCACCGCGATACGGAACTCGTCCACCGTCACCGGATGGATGTACTGGCCGTCGGCGGCCACCACGGTCATCTTCAAGCCCGGAATGCGCACGTCGAAGTACGTCATCGCCGAGCCGTTGATGAAGCGCAGCAACACCTTCTCGCCGCTGCGGAACAGGCCGGTCCAGTTGCCGGCCGGCGCCGTGCCGTTCATCAGGTAGGTGTAGGTGTGCGCGTTGATGTCGGAGAGGTCGGTGGGCGTCATCCGCATCCGGCCCCACATGCCACGGTCCTGCAAGGTTGCCGACAGGCCGTCGCGTTGCGCGTCGTGGACGAAGTCGCCGACGGTGCGCTTGTAGGTGTTGTCGTGCTCCGACATCTTCTTCATGCGACGGAACAACGCGGCCGGATCCATATCGGTCCAATCCGACAGCAACACCACGTGCTCGCGGTCATAACGATAGGGCGCAGGCTCGCGCGGATCGATCACGATTGCACCGTACAGTCCGGCCTGTTCCTGGAACAGCGAATGGCTGTGGTACCAGTACGTGCCGGATTGCCGGATGTCGAAGCGATAGGTGAAGGTTTCACCGGGATGGATGCCGTCGAAACTCAGGCCCGGCACACCGTCCATGTTGGCCGGCAACACGATGCCGTGCCAATGCACCGAGCTCGGCACGCCGAGACGGTTGGCGACACGCAGCGTGACTGTGTCGCCTTCGCGCCAGCGCAGCACCGGCGCGGGCAACGAGCCGTTGACGGTCACGGCCGGCCGCGTATGACCGGTGAAATTGACCGGCGAGGTACCGATGGACAGGTCGAACTGGGTTCCGGTCAGCGTCTGCGGCGAAGTGGCCAAACCGTTGCTGGCGAAGGCGGGCACTCGCCAAAGACCGGCGCCTGCGGCGACACCGCCGACGGCAAGGCCGGTGACGAAGCGGCGGCGCGACGGTTCGAAACCATCTGCTCGCCGGAAAAAATCGGAAGACATGCATGACTCCATGGTGCGCGGATGGATTGCGCGGTGGGGCACGGAGAGCGGCGGCGCCTTGCGCGGCCGAAGCTCCGACGGATGACGCGTCGCGACGCGACGATCAGCCGATCGGAGGTCTGATCAGGTTCGCCAAGGCCGGCGCCGCGTGCCCGGCAGGGATGCGTCGCGTGCTCGGAGCATTCAGCCGTTCCGGGATCGGCGGCATCAGGTCCAGCATCGCCAACGAAGCGTGCTGGAGGCAGTCGCAGGAACACACCGTCTGGCAATCGTCTGGCGACCCGTTCTGCGATGCGGCCGAGCCGGACTGGACGGTCTCGTGCGACATCGCCGGTGCAGCTTCCTTCCCAACAGCCACCTGCGAATGGCAAGGCGCCGGGGCGTCATGCACAACCTCGGCGGCCAGTCGATGTACCTGTTCAGCAGTCGCGATGTGCTTCAGCTGCATCTGCGTGGCCGCGACCGCATAGCCCGATCCATTGAGGACCAGGGTCACGCAAAGCAGCAGGCGAAGCAGGAAGGCGGGCAGGGACATCGTGCGCCTACTTTACCGCGCGGCTGTTGGGCCATGCGAGACGTGGCCCGCGGCACGGTTCATCCAGCCAGTTCAGAGGCGATCCGGATCTCGCCGGTCAGCGCCTTGTGCATCGGACAGGCATTGGCGATCTGAAGCAGGCGCTGGCGCTGAGTTTCGTCGAGTTCGCCCCGCAACGAGATCCGGCGGGTGATTTCGGTACCCGCGGCGGGCACTCCATCGGGGTTGTACTGAAGTTCGACCTCGACGCCCGACAGCGGCCACTGCTTGCGTGCCGCGTACATCTGCAGCGTTATCACGGTGCATGCGCCCAGACTCGACAGCAGCAATTGCGACGGCGTCGGCCCGGTATCGCCGCCACCCAATTCGGCAGGTTCGTCGCCGGACCAGCGATGGCCTCGTTCATCGACCAGGGCAACGGAGAAGGGCGCGGAGCCGCTAAAGGCGCGGACGGTGGGGATGTCCATCGGGTTCTCGTTCAAGGTGTCAACGCAGGGGGAGCATTCCGAGAGTGTAGATTCCGGCGCTACGGGACCGGCAATGTAATTTACATAATATGCATTATGCGAAGTGGTGGGATGGGTGGCACGCGCCCTGCGTCAGCTCCTGTCCTGCCTCACGGAACGGTCCGATGAACCGTCCGCCCTGCTGGTCTGAGGGCCAGCGTTGCCCGAACGACTGCGCTGCACAGGAATACCGCCGCAACGTCTACAACGAAACGCCGCTCCATGGACCGTGGAGCGGCTGGCGCATGGCTGGCCAACGGCTCGTATCACCGAATGGCGACTGGATCGCGCCCCATCAGCTGGACCGCTGGCTGTGGCGGCACGGTCGGATATTCGAGCGATGAACGCCTGAACTAAGCCGAGCCGCGAAGCGGCTTCGGCTTGAGTGAATTGTTAGGCCGCTACCGACCGGTCCTGGAATGCTTTGGACATGGTGCCGGTGGAGGCCTGATCTGATTGATCTCTTCTAGCCCATAGGAGAACGCGTCCTCTAGCTGCAGCTTGCCGCGGAGCACGGCCTCTAGGTTATCGGCAGTCTCACGGTCGAACTCGCCCCAGAGAGGCAGGATATTGCCCGCGTTGCCATTGAAACGTGCCGAATTGGCCGGAAGAAAGCCGACATAGTACTTCCCGACCTCAAGGCGTGACCCGCAACAGTAGAAGGTGGAGTAGCGGACCTCTTGAGCTGTGGTCTTGCCACGGACATCGGCCAGGACCTTGATGGTTCCAATTACCTGAGTGTCCTTCCCTGCGCGCGCATCAGTAAGTCGAAAGACAAAGACATTGCGAGCGGTACGCGCTTGCGCTGTATCGAGGCCCGAAAAGGCGCACTCGCAGGCCTGTGCGGCGCCAGCGAGCAGGAGGCTCACAATCAGAGCTACGACCTTTTCCATGAGGCCTAACGCCTGAACTAAGCCGAGCCGCGAAGCGGCTTCGGCTTGAATGAATTGTTAGGCCGCGTGCCGCCTGGCAAGGACCCGATTGACGATAAGCGTAACGACACCTAATGCGGGCAGCAACGCGAGCCACCAGTAGGACAGTAATACGGACGAGGCGGAGCAGGCTGGTGAAGGGCTACTTGCGCAATGAGCGAAGTGCCACGTCATAAGCCGAGGAAGCCCGGATGAAAGGGCTGCACCAGATGCGACGTACAACAGAGTGAATATCGCGAGGGGTCTGATAAGCCTGAGCATGGGGAAGCCTCAATCCAACTGCTTGAACGCCGATTAGCGGCCTAACGCCTGAATTAAGCCGAGCCGCGAAGCGGCTTCGGCTTGAATGTTAGGCCTCAGCCTACTCGACGGAGATGGGTATTTGTTTCTCAAGCCCAGCCTCCTCCACGAACGTTAGTACCCAATCCAGATGCGGCTGCTCGAAGGACAAGTACTCGCCATTGCGAAGCGTGAGCACCACACAACCATAGTGCGGCTGGAATATTTCTTTGACCTGGCCCGAGGTAATCAAGGTCTTGGCTTGCTCAAGCGGAATGAGCTCGACAGGAATGACTGGTGCGATGCTCTGGGCTGGTGCCGAGCTACACGCGCAAACGGCTAGCGAGACAACAAACACACAAATGGCGAGAAATTTTGTCATGAGGCCTAACGCCTGAATTAAGCCGAGCCGCGAAGCGGCTTCGGCTTGAATGAATTGTTAGGACCGCATTCGTCAGTTAGTTGGTACTGTCGCCGATACATCATCAATGCGGACCTCCCAAGCCCCCCTATCAAAGTCCACTTTTGACTGTGGCTTGTATGTGTGACCTTTTTCGAAATTGTACGGAACTGTTATAGGGGCAGCATTGACCAAGTACATCGACTTGAAAAATGTAATGGAGTGAAGGCCCGGCGTTAGCCGGTACTCGCTTACCCAGCCTAGCGCACGATGCTTGCCATCAATGTGGCTGATACCAACTTGTTCGTCATCTGAAAGTAGAACGGCTGCTTCCTCACGAGGAAGGTCTGCGGCGCCTTGTGTGTAAAGAATCTTGTTGGCGCAACCAGACAAGAATGCAGCTAGTAGAAAGAAAGAAGTTATGCGCATCAGCATCCTGCGTGTCTCCATGTGGTCCTAACTACCTAATAGACGGACCCGTGGGTCCGGTTTTACCTCCAGCGCCACACCCCACCGAATGGGCTGCAACCCCCTGATTCTGCTTGAGCTTAGGGAAGCTGGGTCCGGCTAACAAGCCGACGTATAACCGGATCCAGAGGGATGAGGCGAATTGGCTGCACTACCCTCGCCCAACGAGGACCGCCGCTATGCATTATGCGAAATGAAACGACGCGTCCGGTTGGCACGCGCCCTGCAACGGTTCGTGTCCTTCATCAAGGATCGATGCCATGGACCGTCCCCCGTGCTGGCCTGAGGGCCAGCCCTGTCCGAACGCTTGCGCCGCAAGGCTCCACCAGCAAACCGTCTACAACCACGTGACGCTCAACGGCCCATGGACGGGCTGGCGGCTTGCCGGTGCACGTCTCATTTCGCCTCACCGCGACTGGATCGCGCCGCACGTACTGGATCGCTGGATGTATCAGCACGGCCGGCTCTTTACCCTATCTGGCGAGAAGCAATACGCTTCGCACAGGACATAGGGGGCGACATGGGAAAGACCGGCTGGCAAGTAGCAACCTTTCTCTCCGTGGCGCTTGCCGCGCTCTGCGCAGCTGCAGCGTGGCACAGCAAACAGTCCCTTGCCGTCGCAAACGCCGAAATCCGACGGATGCAGAACGTCGAACCGCAGATCACCCCCGAGGCGATGCCGGTCCCCATGGGGTCCGGCAATGTCGCAGCTAACGCATTCCGCGCCCAGGTCATGGCGGACAACCACATCATCATGCAGAAGCGACCAAAGACCAGCCGGTGCATCGGCGGTGAGCTTCTGCTTCTCGTCGAAGGCGAATGGCGTAACAACGGCCCGTGCTAAAGCGGTCAACCAGAAGAACTGGCGGGCTGTGTCGCCGGATGCTGCGGGCGTGTGTCGGCGCGAACTGTTCCCGCATCCGCGACTTTGACGCCGACGACCCGCAGCATGTGGAAATCAGCGCCTAGCTTGGCACACGCGACAGTAAACGCAGTTCGGGGGGGCATCGGTCCAGCGGGAACGTTGCACGTCAACTTGTCACACATTTTTCTAACGACATCTGACGAGAACGTCAGCTTCTCTGTGCGGGAGTTGCGATCCGATATATGGTGAGCAAATTCGTTGCGAATCCTGCTGATTTCCACAAGATCTTTCTTCGCCTGATTGTCAACCATTTTTAGTAGGTGCACTAGTTTGATCTTGGCTCCGAATGAAGAAAGAGCCCCTCCCTGACTAGAGCTAAAGAGCTGGTTCCACGTTTCGTCGCTCGCGTCAAAGTATGACTTTAGTGATTGCGTGATCTCGTCTTCAACCCATGCAGCGCCAACGATAGCTGCTGTCCGATCTGATTCGCTTTTCAACTCATCGCCGATAAGTTTGATGCGCTTTTGCCACTCTTCATTGAAACTGGCTTCTGACATGGGGCGCGCCTTTGGTTGGACTGCGAGCAGCGTATCAAACAGTTTTCATAAACAGCAGTTACCGAGGGGCGGATTCGCCGCCCCCGTACCCGATCGCACCGTAACCGCTCACCTGTCCGCCTGCGATGACGCTACCGGGTGACACAGCGGCCGCAGGCGCGGCCATAGCCGTAGGGGGCGCGCCCCCTACACCCGCAGCAGGCCCCATCGTGGATTGCGAGCCACGCTCGCGATACGGGTTATACGGCGCACCCTGCCGCGCGATCATGCGGCACTCGGCGTCGGTGACCTTGTAAGGCGTGCCCTGCTCCGTCCTGCACGAACAGCTTTCCTCGCGATGCGCGCCGCTCACGTCCTCGCCTGCGCCCGCCTGCATGCAGATCAGTTGCGGGTCACTGGTGGCGCTACGGTCATCGAATACCGGCGCTGTCCACGGTGCCGTTGAAATCCTCGGCTTGTGCGCGGTGATGTAGTCGTCAACGGTGGCATATTTCGGGGCCGATGCACGGTCACCCGGTACAGCTTGCGATGGATCGGCTGCCGCCGATTCCATCGCGGCGCCTGCGCCGGTGTTGTCCTGGGCGTCGGCATCCGGTTTGAGCCACGAGAACACGCCCCACCCCATCGCGATTACAGCGAGGATCATCACCGGGACCGCGTACACCTGAAGCGGGATCTTCGCTTTCATCGTGTGTTCGCTGGCCGACTTGTACGTGCCGAACACCTGCTTAGGCAGGGACACGGTCGAACGCATGCCGGCCTCACGACGGGCTGGGTTCTTCACTTCGTCTTGCAGTTCTTCCCACTTGAACACATCGACAAAAGATGTGTTGTAGCGGCGCACGTAGTGCCGATGTTCCGCGATCAGCGGACGCGCGAACGGGAACAATTGGCTGGGCCCTTGCGTGGTCCAGACCATATCAATGCCACGGTGACGATGCTCGGCGAGTGCCAAAACGTGTGCCGGATTTTGCTGGCGCGCCGCGTTCTGCAAATGGCCAAACCACTTCCACGCTTCGTCGACGTACCACTTCGCGCCGTTGCGCAGCACGTGCGCATGGGGCTCCGGGTGCTTGTCGCAATTGCACTCAGGCGGGCCGGCCGGGTCGATATCGTTCCACGTGGTGGGATCGTCCAGCACGGTGGCAAGCCCCGGCTGAAGGCCGTCGATACCGCTGGCAACAATCGGCCGCTCGGCCTTTTGCACGTCCGCCATGAGATCGACCATGAGGAACGCGGTCTTTCCGTTGCCGGGCTTGCCGGTGCGCACTTCGATAGGCATGGGATTAGGCCGGTTGCTTTGCGAGGAAGACTTTGGCGCCCTTAATTGTCCAGGCGGCGGCATAGGCGGACAGCATCATCGAAACAGCTTGATCGAAACGCAGCACGCCGAGCCACTGAACCATGAGCGTGCCGTATTCGCCGCCAATGCCGTTGAGCGTTGCCATGTGGTCTCGAATGAAATCCATCGCCGGAGCGACCGCGAATTTATTGGTCGCCCACGTGAACCCGAAGAACGCCAGCGCCTTGACGATGAAAGCGCCAATCTTCGCCATGAGCATGATGCGCATGACGTTCACCAACAGAGCTACCAGCGCACCACCCGCGATAATTGGTAATGGCATGTTTAAGCCTCCGTCACAGTGCGCAGGCACCACAGGCCCGCACCGAGCAGCACGAACCACCCGAGAATGTTTGCAATGCCACAGGCCGCCGCGTTGCGACCGTCGCCGCCTAGGTCATACGTGCGACCGTAGACCGTGACCACCGGCAGCGCCGGACAGCTACGCCCGAACCCGAAGCCGGTCATATCCCAGCCGGACCCGCCGCCTGCATCGAATTCATGGATGACCGACGACGCCGGAGCTTCGCCGGAACCATCGCCGAGGAAATCGCTGTCTTGAATCGGGCCATCGCCCTCACCGGGACAAATCTGCGCACGCAGCGCTTTGAGCTTCAGCACTTCCGGGCTTTTCGGCGGCCCGGTGACGGTGAAGTCGGACGCGCAACTTTCGATGTTGCCGGTAGACGTAACCGCATTGCCGGACTCGACGGCGCAGCGTGTCGCCCACGTCTGCAGCACGATGTTAGCCAGCAGCGGATCGCCCTCCACCATGGGTTTGTTTGCTTCCTCGCAGTTCCCGCCCCCGGTGACTTTGCCGGGTTGCTCTTTGTCGTCGTCGCCACTCTCCGAGCCGTCGTCTTTCTCGCCGTCATTCGTCGGACCTGAATTCGTACCGTTCGTGGTGACGTAGTTCGTCGTGGTCGTCGTGACCGTTCGCGGCGTGCTGCCCGGGTTAGTGATCGTCGTCGTCTGAGTTTTCGAATCACCGTTTTTGGTCAGGGTGTCGCCGTTCGGAAGCGTGAGATTCGGCGGAATCTCGGTCGGGCCGGGGTCGCGCTTCTGCTTCACGTTGTCGGAATTCTTTTCGCCGGTTTCGCCCGCCGTCCAACAGGTCTGTTTGCCGTTGCTCGACGTGTAGCACTGCTCGCCGTTGGTTTTCTGGCAGAACTTCTGGCCGCTGCCGTAGCTCACGCATTCCTGCGGGTCGTTTTTCGTGACCTCAGTCGGCGGCGCAGGCGGCGGCGGACTGGTAGCCGGGCAGACGCCGGTCCACGCGTAGTTGCCCGTGCAGATGCCATCCGTGCAGACGGTTGGGCCGTTGCCTTTCAGTTCGAACTTGCAGCCGGAAATGCAGCGCGACGTAAACGCGCGCGAGATGGGGCCAGCCTTGCTGAACCCGGGATCATTGTTTCGAGCTAGACAATCATCGTCTGACGGCTTGCACTGATTCAGCGTCGAATCCCAACCGTTCGGACAGCCCGCATTCGTCGTATAGCTGAGTTCGTGAATCATGTAGCCGCTGGGCCACGTAGGCGCGCTGCCGCACTGCAAAACGCGTGCGCCGTTCTTACCATCTGCGCCGAAGATATCGCCTCGGATGTATTTCAACGGGCCCGCGCAAGACGAGCCGGTGTCACCCGTAGGGTTTCCCACCGCAAGCTGCGCGACGCCATGGGCCGGGGTTTGACAAACAAACGTGTTTGCACTTGTGGGAACACACCCCGGGACGGCTGGATATGCGTCCGCGCGCCCAATGCCGAACCACGACAGCGCAACGAACAGACACAGAGTTGTCCAGGCGCGCATTAGTCCTCACCCCCAAACAGGATGGCGAGCGCGAGCAGCCACGTAATCAACCAGAGCCAACCTTCCACGACGCCACCTCCGTTAGAAAAAGGGGGCAGGCACCTAAGCACCGGCCCCCGGCTTTACCACCGGCTTGATTAGGCCGCGCCGCGGATGCGCTTCCAGATCTTGATGGTGATGGCGACCAGCAGAGCCGCACCGCCCAGCAGACCGATCGGCACGAGCATGCCTTCCAGCTCGGTCACGGCTTCCGTCACATCGACGGCGGCGCTGGCGTTCATGGCGACCAGCGAGAAGGCCGAAGCGACAGCGACGGCCAGAGCGTTCTTGCGTGCGTTCATTGCGTTTTCCTTTTCAGATTGAGGGATGGTCTAAACCGCGACCTTGCGGAGCCGCCGGAAACACCACGCCAGCACGAGAACCAAGGCCATCTTTCCTCCAATGGCTTGAGCCTCGGCCGTAGACAGCGGCGGCAAGCCTGTCTGTGCGAGTTCGTAATGAGGGGCCGAACACGTCCGCGTTACCGTGTCGAAATCGGCGGCGTTGCAGACCTGGACGTATTCGGCGGCCACGATTAGGCGGCCTTAGCAGCGGTGGCCGGTTCCTGTTCCAGCGACAGGCGGCCCAGAACGAGGTTGCCGAACTTGTCAGTACCGAAGCTCGACGGCGACAGGCGATACCAGCCGGCGGGTTTCTCGTGGCCGACCTCGACGTTCACCTTGAACGGCAGCGGGAAATCGCCACCGGTATGCAACGCGGCTTGCTGCTCGCCGTAGGTCTTGCCGTTGTTGCCGGCACGATGGTTCGTGGACTTGTTGCTCTTGATTTCAACGCGCATGACACAGTTCTCCGTCATTGAGGGGTTTGGCTACCTGCTGACGCTCGACGCGCATTGCATCCAGCACTGACAGGTAACCGTCTTGGCCTAGGTATTGCCATGACCAATCCGGCAGGCCGGGCCGGGTCACGTTGATGAGGAAGCTGCCTAGCGCTTCGTCATCGGGGAAGGTTTGCTTGAGGAAGTTGAGCGTCTTGCCGTACTGGCGACGCAGATGCTTAAGCGCGCCATGAATGTTCGCGGCGGCCTGCTCTTTCGTGAGGTCAAGGCGGCGCAACGTTTCACTGATGAACGACAGAGCCCTATAGGCACCGCGCATGAATTCGGCGGGTGCGGTGAGCATGTCTAGGTCAAGCTCGCGACGGGAAGAAGCCTTGAATTGCGCTTCCCATCGGACCCACACGGAGGATTCGTCGCCCTGCTCTTTTCCCTTCTCGTACACACGGAGAAACTTCTCCGAAGCGCGCGAGCCGATGTAGATGGTGTCGCCCTTGAGGCCCTTCGCGTGGTTCACGCTTTCGAGGTCCGGGGTCTGTCCGCGCGCATCGAACTTGCCCGACTGCCACAGCTTCACCGCATGGGCGAGGTTGTACGTCCCGGCGAAATCATCGAACGCGATATCCACGCGGGAGAGACGGCCGGCTACGCTTGCGAGCTTTGCTCGCAAACTCGACCACCGCTCCGCATGGTCGCTTTCCGCTGCGCCTTCAAAGAGGCGGCAGCCCTTACCGGTAAGTTCAACTCTAGCTGTAGGGGTTCCGTCCTGGCGCATTGTGTGCGGTCCGCCGAATTCGATCTGGCCGACCTTTTCGCCGCTGGCGCTGATGAGGTGATGACGCCATTTGTAGAACGTGCCTTTGCGCTGCTCTTTGCAGAGGTGCAAGTCGGTGCCGGCGAAGATGGACGAGAAGACGCACGCGGCGACTTGCTGCGTTTGGAAGCCGTAGCCGTTGAGGTCATTGAAAATCTCCCACGTCTTGAGGTGGCCTTGATGGGCCAGCACTTCGGCCAGATCGACCGAGCCAGCCATCCAGTCAACGACGACCGTCGTCAGGGGTTGGAGTTGGGCGCTACCTGAAAGACTGACTCCCCTGTTAGTAGTGGGGAGTCCAGCCACGGCGAAAGCGACGAGCGGCCGGGCGCTCATGCAGCCGCCCTCGCCTGCCGGATCGCGCGGAGGCGCAGGCGGCGGCGGTGGCAGCGCAACAGGTCACCAACGCGCCACCAATCGATCCCAGCGGCCCACACAGCCACGAGCAGGAGCAGCACGAGTTGGCCGAGGACCTCACCGGCCGCGTTCCACTCAGCGGCGCTGACGACGTAACAGGACGGGCTCATGCCGCGTCCCTCAAGTCGTCGCGACGCCAGCGGCCTTCGTGCCGGTGGAGCTGCTGTCCGATCTGATTCGCTTTTCAACTCATCGCCGATAAGTTTGATGCGCTTTTGCCACTCTTCATTGAAACTGGCTTCTGACATGGGGC
>NZ_JAVDVY010000002.1:0-1149815 GCF_031457115.1 Lysobacter niastensis | reverse complement strand
GCCGAAGGAACCCGATGCGAGTTGTTTCGCCGGTGCCGCATAACGCCTGAATTAAGCCGAGCCGCGAAGCGGCTTCGGCTTGAATGAATTGTTAGAGCTCACCCTAGTTGCCGATACCACGCCAGTTGCTCCCGGGTGATGTAGTCGCCGCCATCGGAGTAGACGACAACGATTTCATGCGCAGGTGCAATCGCGTCTACAAGATCCCGGCCGAGCATTTCTTTCTTGGGCCATTGAACTTTAGCTAGAGACTCAAGCCGCTCTGCGACGGTCACACAAAATCTCTCAGGATTGGGTGACCTTGTTAGGAACCAGTGTTCGCCCGCCTGGTCTTCAGCGACCACCACATAAAGGGTTGCGACTTTTAGCGTTGGCCAAACAACCTCAATGTTGCCTTGCTCTCGTGAGCGCTGAAACGCTGCCTTTAGGGAACTCTCAGGCGGAGTGCTGATACCGCCATCGTTGTACGGCGAGGCTTTTGAAAATAGCGAGGCAACGAGTTTGCGCATGTGAGCTCTAACGCCTGAATTAAGCCGAGCCGCGAAGCGGCTTCGGCTTGAATGAATTGTTAGGCGCGCTGGCCAATCAATGCCGCAAGCGAGACAAGATGCTTGGACAATGCCTGCTTTAGCGCCAGCATTGATGCTGGAATTGTTCCGAGATAGCCAAGAGCAGCACCATACATCTGCGCCTGCTCGGGAACGCCTCGAACTGCGGCAAAGACCCCGCCAATCGCGCCCAACAGAACGCCGAATACAAACCCATAAATGGTTGCGCGCCAAACAAAACTCCACCAGACAGGCAGCGTTTCACTGATGCTCAACTTCGTCGCTTTGTCCCCAAAAGCCTGACCAACTGAAGTGGGTGCTTGATATGGATTGCCTGTCATCTTTCCCCCTAGATGAGCCTAACGCCTGAATTAAGCCGAGCCGCGAAGCGGCTTCGGCTTGAATGAATTGTTAGGCCGCGCCGGTGATGAACAACCAGGCGACCCAGGTAAGAAGAATACCCAATGCACCAATTGGCCCCAGAATCCCGGCGAGCCAAAGAGGCATCCGCTTGAACGGGAAGACCCCGATGGCTGCGATAAGGCTACCAAGCGCGACAGCGGACCAGAATCCAGCGTTGCCGAAGCGATTCGCATCCAATGGCAAGAGCAGACGCAGCGTTCCGATAAGGGCGGCTGGGAACAGCAGGATGCCGGAAATGAAGGCGGCAACGGAGTGGGATACCCGCTTGATGTCCTCGGCGGGATCGAAAGTTGGAGATGCGGGCGGTTTGTACGGATCGGTCATTTGCTACGCGGCCTAACGCCTGAATTAAGCCGAGCCGCGAAGCGGCTTCGGCTTGAATGAATTGTTAGGCCGCGACGCGATTGATTGCACTACGCGCGCTCCACAGCCAAGTTGATCTCGCGGAGAACCGTTGGAAACGCAGAATCTGTGTCTTCAAACTCGAAGTGCTTGAACTCCCCGCGCTCCGTGGAAACGTACAGATAGTCCACATCGCAGCAGCCATTTGGCCACACACCGATAGAGGTAAGGCAGTTTTCACCATCAATCTTGACCGATAGGCCGCTCGGCCCGACCACTTTCATGTCAATCCGACTGCGCACATGGGGATCCAGTTGTGCGCAAAGTCTTTAATGTAATTGATCAACTGCGATATCGCCCATAGCGGCCTAACGCCTGAATTAAGCCGAGCCGCGAAGCGGCTTCGGCTTGAATGAATTGTTAGAGCTGCCTCCGTGATGACGGAACCAGGCATTGCTAGAGGGGACATAAAGCAAAACGAGGGCAACGATCTTGGCGCCATACATCGCTATGGGAAGCAGATTGGCCTGAGGTGCCTGGAGCAAAGCGGAAACCGTAGCCGCCGCCTTGAGAAAGCCAAGAACTAGGATCGCGGTGTATGTAATGCGTGCCCAGTCTTTGCCACGAGCAATTAGATACACCAGGGCGGCGAGAGCCAAGTAGAGCGCGCTGGTGATGCCATACGTAATAGCCGGTGATAGCGGCAAGTCAGTAGGAAGGAACCTGATGGTTTGAACCAGACCGACTAGAAGCGTGGCCGCAATCAGAAATACGGCGGAGAGAACGGTCTTTGGATATGTGGTGGCCATGACGCTCCAAGCAGCTCTAACGCCTGAATTAAGGGGAGCCGCGAAGCGGCTTCCCCTTGAATGAATTGTTAGGCGGCGTAACCAGACTCACTGGCCCCGCCTCCTATCGAGCCATCGCAGGGCCGTAATGGCCCCACCAGTGAGCGCCGAAAGACCGGCGACAAACCCTGCTGCTGCAAAGAGAACCAGGAAACCCGTGGCAACTCGTTGATCCCCGCTGGACGAAGCAGAGACCGTGGCGACCCACGACAGGATCGAGGTTGCCCCAGCCCACTTCAAGATGTAGCGAAAATCGGGCACGACCTACTCCGGCAGCTATCAAACCTACAGTACGACGCCTAACGCCTGAATTAAGCCGAGCCGCGAAGCGGCTTCGGCTTGAATGAATTGTTAGGGCGCATGCCGGGGAAGCCACTTGCCCTGTAGCCAGCATAACGGGAAGAGCGCGATAGCAGACACGACTGCAGCAACTGCGATTGAACCGACGACCTGACCTGGCATGACCGAAAAGGCACCAGGCCGAACAACCGAGGCAGTCAGCAGCAGGGGCGCGCCCCAGCCAACCGACAGACCCCAGCAAGCAAACGCATGCTGTGTCAGCGCTGGAACGGCGAGCGATAGGCGGTACTCGAGCGACCCTAAGGCCCCTCCGAACGCCGCAAAGAGAAAGAGGCTTTCAATGGCCGATGCCGGGATCGCTTGGAATCGGACCAGGTACACGACCACGACCATTGCCGAGAGCGCCGCAGCGCCTTGTAAGGCAGACCGGACCCACTTGAGAAGGTGAACCATCTCTGCGCCCTAACGCCTGAATTAAGCCGAGCCGCGAAGCGGCTTCGGCTTGAATGAATTGTTAGGCGCCATGCCGCCTCCGGAGCCCGAGTGCGGCCACTACGACGCCTAGTGCAGCCGACACTAACAGGAAGGCGCACACCAAGCCGAACACCGCGTATTGGACCGGTCCAGGCGGCGCTTCATACGCGTCCCTGAGATTGGATGAGAAGTCCTTGAGCGCGACAAGGAACCAGAGCCCGGCCGCAGAAGCGGCGGAGACGAGCGAGCCGGCGATGGCTGCGAGCCAACGAGCAGAGCCCAATTTGCCGATCGCCCTATCGAGTGCGTTGATCACGCGATGCTCTTTGGCGCCTAACGCCTGAAATTAAGCCGAGCCGCGAAGCGGCTTCGGCTTGAATGAATTGTTAGGCCTACATTTGGGAGTAGTCATACAGGCCGAACAGGTGACTTATTGCCATGAGCGCATTTGCGGAAAGTATGGCAGCGAGAACGGCTAACACGGCAGAAACCCAGCCGAGCAGAACGCGCTGCCATGTGCCACTCAGATGACTTGAAACTGGCAGGTACACCGCAAATGGCGCGCAAAGCAGCGTGACAGCGCCCCACACCGGCACCCACGGGCCAATGGAACCGAGCAAACCCGTGGAATAGACCAGGCACACGAGCAGCGGCACGAGCACGATAAGCCCAAGAAGTAGACCAACTGAAGCTGTGAGTGCCCTGATCATTGGTCGTAGGCCTAACGCCTGAATTAAGCCGAGCCGCGAAGCGGCTTCGGCTTGAATGAATTGTTAGGCCGCGAACCCAAGCCAACGACACGTCCGTGGCCAACAACTCGCGAGCCCTCAAGTACCTCAATGCTAGCGCCAGTCTGAAGCGCTGAGTATGAAACAGCCGGTGCGAAGAGGAGCTTGGCAAATGCGGATATGGGTGTGCCCACCGGCGCAACATTGTCAGTCCCTACGAGCTCGACCCCAAGCATCGTGTTGTCAGGCGGAACCCGGAGGTGAGGCCTGTATCCGTTGATCGTAAGCGGGTGGGCCCGGCCTCCCTGATCAGGTGCGAGGAAAGTAACCTCCAGCTCTACGTGACGATCTGGCATAGCGGCCTAACGCCTGAATTAAGCCGAGCCGCGAAGCGGCTTCGGCTTGAATGAATTGTTAGGCGGCACTCTATACCGGCTCAAGGTCAGTCGGAAACCGACTGGCGACGCGCCACTCCGCCTCTGGCAAGGCATCTGCTGCATTGCGACCGTGCCAGGCCCTGTTGAGGTGCGAGTACACGTGCCCGAGGTCGACCCGAAGGTTTACCTCGCCGTATTCCGGATCGCTCGCGATCTCCGAAATGAGTCTAGCCAGGTGCTCTTGGGCATCCTCCAGCTCGTACATCAATGCCGCCCAGCCATCGGGGTGCCTTTCTTTGTTGATCATCGGCGCACTCTCCATGCCGCCTAACGCCTAGTAGACCCCACTTCCGGGGTGTAGCGCCGGATGTTCACGTTGGGCCTGTGCTGCGTCAAGCGGCTGCGACCCTTCCGGCTCAACCGGTTGCGCGGCGAAGTTCGGAATCTCTCATTTCTTTCCGATCGGGAATATCTCCGAAAACCGAAGTGCTAATTGATATCACCCTGGATTCACTGGATAGCGAGGCGCTTCTTCCCGCATTTCGGCGGGCGCAAGCGTGGGTATCCGCGTGCACGTGCTTCAATTCCAGCGCAGCTCCGGGCAGCACAAACAGAAAAGCCCCGCTCTCGCGGGGCTTTTCTGTCGGCCGGGAAACCCGGCGCTGCTGCGACTTAGGCCGCGGCGTCCTTGAGCTTCTTCAGCGGACGCACCTTGACCTTCACCGAAGCCGGCTTGGCAGCGAACCACTGCTCTTCCTTGGTGAAGGGGTTGATGCCCTTGCGCTTCGGCTTGGCCGGCACATTGACGGCGCTGATCTTCAGCAGGCCCGGCAGCGTGAACGAACCCGCGCCCTTCTTGCTGACCGATGCGTGCACTGCGCCTTCCAGCGATGCCAGCACGGCGCGCACGTCCTTGGCCACCACGCCGGTGGACTCGGCAATGTGGGCGACCAGGCCCGACTTGGTCAGGACTTCCTTGATCGGCTTCGGCGCGGCCGGCTTGGCGGCGGCCTTCGGAGCCTTCTTAGCAGCTGCTTTCTTCTTCGTTGCCATATGTTCCCCGTGTATTCGGTGATTGGTTCGTTTGCCTGATTTCCCGCTCGGCAAGGCGGAATGTAGGGCAAGCGCGGCGCGCCGCCAAGCGGTAAAAGCACTAAAAGCGCATAAAAAAGGCCCCGCCGGAGCGGGGCCTGGTCTTTTTGGCCGGTTTGACCCGGTCGCAAGCCGTTTTTCCGCCCTGGTTACGCCACCCGGACGATGCGCAGTGGGTTGTTCCACTGCGCCAGCAGCTCGGTTTCACGGGCCTTGGCCTGGTGCAGGTGCGACTCCTTGACGTGACCGTAGCCGCGGATGTGCTCCGGGATGCCGGCGATCTCGGCGGCCAGGTCGACGTTGCCGCGGTCGAGCGTGCCGAGCAGTCCGTCGACGGTCTTGAAGTAGTCCTCGATCAACTGGCGTTCCATCCGGCGCTCCTCGGTCTTGCCGAAGATGTCGAACGTGCCGCCGCGCAGGAAGCGCAGCTTGGCCAGCCACTTGAACGCGGTGAACACCCAGGGACCGAACTCCTGCTTGATCAGGCGGCCCTGCGCGTCCTTCTTGGCCAGCAGCGGCGGAGCGAGGTGGAACTTGAGCTTGTAGTCGCCGTCGAACTGCTGCTCCAGCTTGCGCTGGAAATCGCCGCTGGTGTACAGGCGCGCGACTTCGTACTCGTCCTTGTAGGCCATCAGTTTGAAGGCGTAGCGCGCCACTGCTTCGGTCAGGTCGGTGCTGCCCGGGGCCTTGGCGTGCTCGGCCTCGCGCACCCTGGCGACGAAGTCGCTGTAGCGCTTGGCGTAGGCGGCGTTCTGGTACTCGGTCAAGAACGCGATGCGGCGCGAGATCACCTCGTCCACCGAACGCGACAGGCGCGCGTCGTCGAGCGGCAGGAAGGCGATGTTGTCGCCATTCGCACCATGCTCCGGCACGTGGCGCAGCTCGTCTTCCTTGCGCGTGGTGCGCGGCGCCGAGGTGGCGCCCCACTCGTTGCCTTCCCAGGCACCCGGCGACAGCATCGGCAGCGCACCCGGCGTGGCTTCGGCCGCGGTCGGTGCGTTGCGGATCAGGCCGGCGGCTTCGGCCACGGCGGTCGGGTCGATCACGGCCAGGCGGCCCCAGGCGAACGCGGTCTTGTTCATCTCGATCGCGGCGCCGTTGAGCTCGACCGCACGCATGATCGAATCCAGCGACAGCGGCACCAGGCCCTGCTGCCAGGCGTAGCCCAGGATGAAGAGGTTGGTGGCGATGGCATCGCCCATCAGCGCGGTGGCGAGTTGGGTGGCGTCGACCACGTGCGGGTCCTGCCCGCCAAGGGCGACCTTGACCGCGGAGATGATGTCGGCCGCCGGGAACTGCATGTCAGGACGCGTGGTGAACGTGCCCGGCATCGCTTCGTAGCTGTTGAGCACGACGCGCGAACGGCCGGCGCGCACCTTCGACAGCGCCCAGTAGTCGTTGACAACGACCATGTCGCAGCCCAGCACCAGGTCGGCCTCGCCGGCGGCGATGCGCACGGCGTGGATGTCCTCGGGAGTGCGAGCGATGCGGATGTGCGTGGTCACCGCGCCGCCCTTCTGCGCCAGGCCGGTCTGGTCGAGCACGCTCGCGCCCTTGCCTTCCAGGTGGCCGGCCATGCCCAGCAGGGCGCCGATGGTGACGACACCAGTGCCGCCGACGCCGGTGATCAGGATGTTCCACGGCTGCGACAGGTCGCTGGCAACGTTGGGCATCGGCAGGTGGGCGAGGCGATCCTTGGCGTTGCTTCCCTTCTTCTTGCGCAGGCCGCCACCTTCCACGGTGACGAAGCTCGGGCAGAAGCCGTTGACGCAGGAATAGTCCTTGTTGCAGTTGGACTGATCGATTTCGCGCTTGCGGCCGAACTCGGTTTCCTTGGGCAGCACCGACACGCAGAACGACTTCTTGCCGCAGTCGCCGCAGCCTTCGCAGACCAGCGAGTTGACCATCACGCGCTTCTGCGGGTCGATCATCTTGCCGCGCTTGCGGCGGCGGCGCTTCTCGGTGGCGCAGGTCTGGTCGTAGATCAGGACGCTGGTGCCCTTCACTTCGCGCAGGCGCTTCTGGACGTTGTCCAGTTCCTTGCGGTCATGGAACTCCATGTCGCCCGGGAAGATCTCGCGCTTGCTCCACTTGGCGATGTCGTCGGACACCAGCACGATGGTCTGCACGCCTTCGCTGCGCACCTGGTGGGCGATCTGCGGCACCGACAGCGTGCCGTCGACCGGCTGGCCGCCGGTCATCGCGACCGCGTCGTTGTAGAGGATCTTGTAGGTGATGTTGACGCCGGTGGCGACCGACTGGCGGATCGCCAGCGAACCGGAATGGAAGTAGGTGCCATCACCGAGGTTCTGGAACACGTGCTGCGTCTCGGTGAACGCCGCCTGGCCCGACCAGGTCACGCCTTCGCCGCCCATGTGGGTGAAGGTGTCGGTGCTGCGGTCCATCCAGGTCACCATGTAATGGCAACCGATGCCGCCCAGCGCACGCGAGCCTTCCGGCACGACGGTCGAGGTGTTGTGCGGGCAGCCCGAGCAGTAGTGCGGCACGCGCGGGAACTGCGCGCGTGGCAGGGCCAGCTCGGATTCCTTCTCGGCCATCCACTTGAGCACGTTCTCGATGTGCTCGGAGTTGTGGAATTTCTGGATGCGACGGCCGATGACGCCGGCGATGGTCGCCGGGGTCAGTTCGCCAGTGGACGGCAGGATCCATTCGCCGGCCTCGTCGTACTTGCCGACGATCGACGGGCGCGTGCCGGTCCAGTTGTACATGTACTCCTTCATCTGACGCTCGATGAAGGCGCGCTTTTCCTCGACGACGACGATGTCTTCGAGGCCCTTGGCGAAGTTGGTGATGCCGACCGGCTCCAGCGGCCAGGTCATGCCGACCTTGTAGACGCGGATGCCGAGGTCGGCGCAGGCCTGCTCGTCCAGGCCCAGGTATTCCAGCGCCTGCAGCACGTCCAGGTACGACTTGCCGGTGGTGACGATGCCCAGGCGCGCGCGCGGCGAGTCGATGACCACGCGGTCGATGCCGTTGGCGCGGGCGAAGGCCTGCGCGGCCTTGACCGCGTACTTGTGCAGGCGCATCTCCTGGTTCATCGGCGGATCCGGCCAGCGGATGTTGAGACCGCCTTCCGGCATCTCGAAATCTTCTGGCAGCACGATGCGCGTGGCCATCGGATCGACATCGACCGAGGCCGAGGACTCGACCGTTTCGGCGATCGTCTTGAAGCCGACCCAGCGACCCGTGTAGCGCGACATCGCCCAGCCGACCAGGCCCATGTCGAGGATGTCCTGCACGCCGGCCGGGTTGAGGATCGGCATCATCGCGCTGACGAATTCGTCTTCCGAGCCGTGCGGCAGCGTCGAGGAGCGGCAGGCATGGTCGTCGGCCGCGAGCGCGAGCACGCCACCGTGCTGTGAGGTGCCGGCGGCATTGGCGTGCTTGAACACGTCGCCGGTGCGGTCCACGCCCGGGCCTTTGCCGTACCACATGCCGTACACGCCCTGGACCTTCGCGCCCGGGAACAGGTTGGTCTGCTGCGTGCCCCAGACCATGGTCGCGCCGAGGTCTTCGTTGAGGCCCGGGGTGAACTTCACGCCCGCCGCTTCCAGGTGCTTGCGCGCGCGCCACAGCTCCAGGTCGAAACCGCCCAGCGGCGAACCGCGGTAGCCGGAGATGAAGCCGGCGGTGTCAAGGCCGGCGGCTTCGTCGCGCAGGCGCTGCATCAGCGGCAGTCGCACCAGCGCCTGCACGCCGCTGAGATAGATGCGGCCCTTCTCGCGGCTGTACTTGTGCTCGAGCGTGTAGTCGGCGTCGAGCACGGAGTTGGTGAGCGCGGTGTTCGCCGAGGACGGCGAGCTGAGTTCTGCAGTGCTGGTCATGCGTGGCTCCGGCGCGGTGGGGACCGCGTGGGGTGGCTGCGGGCGCCCGGCACCGTGCCCCACGGCCGGAAGGCCGCGGAAAAGTCCCGAGCAAAGACTCGGAATTGTAGCAGCCCCTCCCGTTCCGGCCGGGGGGCCGCCTGACTTTCGGTTCAGTGGAGCGGGGCGCGCTGCTGCCTCTCCCTCGCGGGAATGCCCTCATCCCTCACGGAGATTGGCCATGTTCAAGAGGTAGCGTGGTTGCGGCGGGCTAACTGAATACGCAGCCCTAACCCTCCACGCGGGAGTGGGCCGGGATGAGGGCAATCGCCCGCTAAGCCTGTCCCCCGATCCAACTCCCCTGCACCTGCGCGGCGTCATCCAGCACCACCAGGTCGGCGCGATACCCAGGCGCAATACGCCCCAGTTCGCCGCCCAATCCGAGGAAATCGGCCGGATACGTCGACGCCATGCGACAGGCCTCCTCCAGCGGGAGGCCCAGGCGCTGAACGGTGTTGCGCACCGCCGAGGCCATGTCCAGCGCAGAACCCGCGAGCGTGCCGTCGGCGGTCGTGCATTGGCCGTCGCGGCAGATCATCGGCACGCCGTAAAGCTCGAAACCCTCGCGCTCGCCACCCACCGGTGGCATCGCGTCGGTCACCAGCATCATCTTCCCGCGCGGCCGCGCCGCTATCGCCACGCGCAGGGTCGCGTCGTGGACGTGATGGCCGTCGACGATCAGCCCGCACCACGCATCGGGATTTTCCAGCGCCGCGCCGACTGCGCCGGGTTCGCGGCTGGCCATCGGCGTCATCGCGTTGAACAGATGGGTGACGCCACGGATGCCGGCGGCGAAGCCATCGCGCAGCTGCTCGTAGTCGGCGGCGGTGTGGCCGGCGGCGAGGATCACGCCGCGTGCGCTCAGCGCATGCAGCGTGTCGGCATCGAAGCGCTCCGGCGCCAGCGTCAACAAGGTGATGCCGTCCTTGCCGAGTCCGGTGACCACGTCGAGCTCGTCCGCGCCCGGCGTGTGGAACTTGGACGGATCGTGGACGCCCTTGCGCGCGGCGTTAAGGTACGGGCCTTCCAGATGGATGCCGAGGATGCCCGGCACGTCCTGTGCGATCGCCTCGCGCGTGGCGGCGATGGCGCGGCACATCACCGCCACGTCGTCGCTGATCAGCGTCGGCATCAGGCCGGTCGTGCCGAACTTGCGGTGTGCCTGCGCGATGCGGCGCAGGCCGTCGACGGTGGGCTCGTCGTTGAACAGAACGTCGCCGCCGCCGTTGACCTGGGTGTCGATGAAGCCCGGCACCAGGTAGCGGCCCTGCAGGTCGACCGTGTCGGCGCCCTTGGGTGGCTCGCCCGGCACTACGGCGACGATGTAGCCGTCCTCGATGATCACGCTGAGGTCGTACTCGAAGCCGCGCTCGGTGAGCACGGGGCCGTTGTGGAAGGCGAGGGTGCGGGTCATGGCGTCACACCGTCTCGGTGACCTTGTTGAGATGCGGCGGCACGTCGGGATTGTGGCCGCGCGCGACGGCCAGTGCGTTGACCGCGCCGTAGAACGCCTGCACGGTCAGCAGCGGCGTGCACGCCGGATGCTGCGACGCCGGCAGCGGCAATATGCCCGCGCCCGTCGCGCCGGGACGCGCCAGCCAGACCGGCGCGCCTCGCTGGCGGAACTCCTCCGCGACCGCCGCCGTGCCGGCGCCGGTGTCGTCGTCCTGGGCGAAGGCGAGCACTGGGAAACCGGGGCCGACGATCGCCATCGGCCCGTGCTTCACCTCGGCCGAGGAAAACGCCTCGGCGTGCAGGCCGCAGGTTTCCTTGAACTTCAACGCCGCTTCCTGCGCCGCGCCGAGGCCGAGGCCGCGGCCGAGCACGAACAGATTGCGCGCGTCCTTCAGTCCGTCGACCAGCGCCGACCAGTCCTGCTGCCAGGCCTCGCGCAGCTTGTCGGGCAGGGTCTGCGTCGCTGCCAGCAGGGCGGCATCGCCGCTCCAGCGCGCCGTCAGTTGCAACAGCGCTGCCAGCGAGCACAGGTAGCTCTTGGTCGCGGCGACGCTCTTCTCCGGGCCCGCATGCAGCGGGATCACGGTGTCGGCGATCCGTGCCAAGGGAGAATCGGCCACGTTGACCAGCGCGACGACCAGCGCGCCCGCGGCCTTGGCGATCTCGGCGTTGCGCACCAGGTCGGGACTCTTGCCCGACTGCGAGATCGCCACGAACAGCGCGCCGTCCAGATGCGGCTGCACGGCGTAGACCGAACCCACCGATGGAGACGCCGATGCGGTGACCAGGCCGAGCGTGGTCTCGAACAGGTACTTGCCGTAGGTCGCCGCATGGTCGGAGCTGCCACGCGCGCAGGTCACGATGAAACGCGGCGGGTTGCGTTTCAGGCGTGCGACCAGCGCATCGATCACGTCGGCATTGGCCGCGAACTGGCGGGCGACGGCGTCGGCCGTTTCCTGTGCCTCGGCATGCATCTTGGTGGTGTTGGCGGAAATCATCGGGTCATCCTGGAATGCGATGTGGCGAACCGGAAAAAGATCCCGGCTTGCGCCGGGATAGGGGTGGAGAGTCCGGTCAGTGCCTCATTCGGTCTGCAGTTCGGCGACGAAGTCGTAGGCGTCGCCGCGGTAGAACGAGCGCGTGTACTCCACGACGCGTCCGTCCTCGAGAAAAGTGCGCCGTTCGATGAACAGGCCCGGGCTGCCCTCGGGAAGGTTCATCAGGCGCGCCTGTTCGGCGTCGAAGGCGATCGCGCGCAGTCGCTGCAGCGCACGCGCGGGGCGCAGGCCGAGCTTGGAGAAGGTTTCGTAGAGCGAGTTCTCGACCAGGCTGGGGTCGGCCAGCACCGACTGCGGCACTACCGTGCGTTCCAGCGCCAGCGCCATGTCGCCGGCGATGCGTAGTCGGTAGTAGCGCACCACCTGCGCGCCCGGCGACAGGTTCAGCGCCATCGCCTCGTCGGGCGTGACCTCGCCGACGCCGCGCTCGAGGAAGGTCGAACGGGGGTCCAGGCCTCGTGCCCGCAAGTCGTCGGTAAAGCTGGTGAGCTTGGAGAACGACTTGACGATGCGCTCGGCGACGAAGGTGCCGGCGCCCTGGCGCTGCACCAGCAGCCCGTCGCCGACCAGGCCGGAGATGGCGTTGCGCACCGTGACCCGCGACAGGTCCAGCAGCTTGGCCAACTCGCGCTCGCCGGGCAGGGCCTGGCCGGGGGTCAGCTCGCCATTCTCGATGGCGTGCTGCAGGGTCCGGCGCAGGTGCTGGTAGGCGGGCGCGCGCCGCGCCGCCGTCTGCCGGTGGAACTCGTTGACCAGGTAGGTCTCCATGATGGAAAGATACCAGTGCCATACCAATGAGGACAAGTAATACCAGAATACGTATTCATCGACCCTAATGGGGCAGGGGTTTGCGGGCTTCGGCGCGCACTGGTATCGTCACTGGTATGGTTTTGGTCTTACCTCCCCTTACTCACGCGCGGAGAGCCCCGTGACCGCCTCCATCACGCCGATGGCGCCTTTCGACCTGATCATCTTCGGTGGCACCGGCGACCTGTCGTTGCGAAAGCTGCTGCCAGCCCTGTTCCATCGTTACGTCGACGGCCAGATCGTCGCCGGCACCCGGATCTTCGGCCTGGCCCGCGACGAACAGAGCGACGAGGCCTACCGCAACCGGGTCCGCGAGGCCCTGCAGAAGACCCTGGCCGACGACCCGCGCTCCCCGGGCGCGCTGGAGCCGTTCCTCGAAATGGTCTTCTATCGGCGCATCGACCTGAGTTCCGACACCGGCTGGGCGGGACTCGCTGCCGAGCTGGCCGACGAGAGCCGCGTGCGCGTCTTCTACCTGGCCGTGGGCCCCGACCTGTTCGGCAACGTCGGCGCGCGGCTGGCTGCGCACGGACTGGCCGGACCCAACACGCGCGTGGTGGTCGAAAAGCCGCTGGGCCATGACCTCGCCAGTGCAGTGGCAATCAATGATGCGCTGGGCCAGGTCTTCGCCGAGTCGCAGATCTACCGCATCGACCACTACCTCGGAAAGGAAACGGTGCAGAACCTGATCGCGCTGCGCTTCGGCAATGCGCTGTTCGAGCCGCTGTGGAAGGCCGAGCACATCGACCACGTGCAGATCACCGCCGCCGAGACCGTCGGCCTGGAGCGCCGCGCCAGCTACTACGACAAGTCCGGTGCGCTGCGCGACATGGTCCAGAACCACCTGCTGCAGCTGCTGTGCCTGGTGGCGATGGAGCCGCCGTCGTCGTTGTCCGCCGACGCGATCCGCGACGAGAAGCTCAAGGTGCTGCGCGCGCTGCGTCCGATCGATGGGGGCTCGACATCCCAACTGACCGTGCGCGGCCAGTACCGCGCCGGCGCGGTCGAAGGCCGTCCGGTACCGGGCTATCTGGACGAACTTGGCCGCGACGATTCGCGCACCGAGACCTTCGTCGCGCTCAAGGCCGAAGTGCGCAACTGGCGCTGGGCCGGCGTGCCGTTCTACCTGCGTACCGGCAAGCGCCTGGCCGAGCGCATGTCGGAGATCGTGGTGACCTTCCGCCAGGTGCCGCATTCGATCTTCGACGAACTCGTCGAGCCGATCGCGCCAAACCAGCTCGTCATCCGCCTGCAGCCCGACGAGGGCGTGAAGCTGTGGCTGATGAACAAGGTGCCGGGCCCGGGCGGACTGCGCCTGCGCCGCGTGCCGATGGACCTGAGCTTTGCCGAGACCTTCGGCGGCCGCCAGCCGGAGGCCTACGAGCGCCTGCTGATGGACGTCGTGCGCGGTAACCCGATGCTGTTCATGCGCCGCGATGAAGTGGAAGCCGCGTGGAACTGGATCGACCCGATCCGCGCCGCATGGGAAGTCAGCAGCGAAGCGCCCAAGCCATATACCGCCGGCAGCTGGGGTCCCAGCGCCGCCGTGGCCCTGATCGAACGCGATGGAAGGACGTGGCATGAAGATGCTGGCTGAAAGCGTGCAGCGACTGACCGTGCTGAAGCCGGACCCGTTGCCGCTGCGGGAGCATCTGTTCGATGAACGCGCCGCGCTCGCATCGGCGCTGGCCAGGGCGGTCGCCGCCGATCTGCGTGGCGCGATCGCGCGTCGCGGCAAGGCCAGGCTCGCCGTTTCCGGAGGCAGCACGCCGCGCGCATTCCTGATCGAGCTGTCGAAGCAGACGCTGGACTGGGCGCATGTCACCGTGGTGCCGGTCGACGACCGCTGGGTCGCGCCGGATCACCCGCGCTCGAACGAACGCCTTCTGCGCGAGACCCTGTTCCAGGGCGCCGCGGCGCAGGCACAACTGTTGCCCTTGCGGCGTCCCGCGCCGACTCCCGAGTCCGCATTGCTCCCGGTGCTGACCCAGGTGGCGAACGAGGCTTTGCCGCTCGATGTGGTCGTGCTCGGCATGGGCGAGGACGGCCACGTCGCATCCTTGTTCCCCGATCTCGCGCGTCGCGACATCGGCCTTCAGCCCAGCGGCCGCGCGCCGGTACTGGCGATACGCAGCGCCGCCGCGCCTGAACCGCGGATCACGCTGACGCTTAGCGCAATTTTTACCGCGCCATCGCTGTATCTGCATATCGAAGGTGCGAAGAAGCGCGCCGTGCTCGAGGGCGCCGCGCGCGATCCGCGTTCGCTGCTGCCGATCCGCTCGGTGTTGTCCGGAGCGCCGGTTACGCCGCAGTTGTATTGGAGTCCGTAATGCTTGCAGTTCCTGCTTCCGCTCGAACGCTTTGACCCCTTCCGGGGCGAGGCGTCCGCCAAGCTTCCGCGAGCCCGGAGCATGCCGCTCCGCTCGCCCCCACCCCAACCCTCACCGCAAGCGGGGTAGGGGATTGAAAGGCGAAGCTGAAAGTCTTCCTGGAAATCGCCATGTCCACGCTGCATCCCACCATCGCCGAAGTCACCCAACGCATCCGCGAGCGCAGCCGCGATCGCCGCGCCGCCTACCTGGCGCGCATCGACGCCGCCGCCGGTAGCGGACCGCATCGCGCCACTCTGTCGTGCGGCAACCTGGCGCACGGATTCGCCGCCTGTTCGGCCGGCGACAAGTCCGCATTGCGCAGCGGCGTCGCGCCGAACCTGGGCATCGTCAACGCCTACAACGACATGCTGTCGGCGCACCAGCCGCTGGAGCGTTTCCCGTTCCTGCTGAAAAACGCCGCACGCAGCGTCGGCGCCACCGCGCAGGTGGCTGGTGGCGTGCCGGCGATGTGCGACGGCGTCACCCAGGGCCGCACCGGCATGGAGTTGTCGCTGTTCTCGCGCGAAGTGATCGCGTTGTCGACCGCGGTCGCACTGTCGCACGACATGTTCGACGCCGCGCTGTACCTGGGTGTGTGCGACAAGATCGTGCCGGGCCTGCTGATCGGCGCGCTAAGTTTCGGTCATCTGCCGGCGATTTTCGTCCCGGCCGGCCCGATGCCCTCGGGCCTGCCTAACGACGACAAGTCGCGCGTGCGCCAGCGTTACGCCGAAGGCAAGGCCACACGCGAGGAACTACTGGAAGCCGAGGCGCAGAGCTACCACGGCCCCGGTACCTGCACGTTCTACGGCACTGCCAATTCCAACCAGATGCTGATGGAACTGATGGGCCTGCACCTGCCGGGCGCCAGCTTCATCAACCCGGACACACCGCTGCGCGATGCGCTGACTTCGGAGGCCGCGCGCCGCGCCGCGCAGATCACCGCGCTCGGCGATGACTACCGCCCGGTTGGCCGCATCATCGACGAGCGCGCCATCGTCAACGGCGTGGTCGGTCTGCATGCGACCGGTGGCTCGACCAATCACCTGTTGCACCTGATCGCGATCGCGGCGGCAGCGGGCATCGAACTACATCTGGAAGACTTCGATGCGCTGTCCTCGGCGGTGCCGCTGCTGGCGCGCGTGTATCCCAATGGCAGCGCCGACGTGAACCACTTCCACGCCGCTGGCGGCCTGGGCTTCCTGATCGCGGAGTTGCTGGACGCCGGGCTGTTGCATGGCGACGTCGAAACCGTCGCCGGCCAGGGCCTGGCGCGTTACCGCGTGGAACCACGACTCAACGACGAACGCGAACTCGAATACGTGCCGGCGGCCGGGCGCAGCGGCGATCCCTCGGTCCTGCGTCCGGCCACCGACCCGTTCCGCGCCGATGGCGGCCTGCGTGTGCTTCGCGGCCCGCTGGGCACGGCCGCGATCAAGGTATCGGCGGTGCCGGAAGACCGCTTCGTCATCGAAGCGCCATGTCGCGTGTTCACCGAACAGCAGGACGTCAGGAAGGCGTTCGAACGGGGCGAACTCGACCGCGATGTCGTGGTCGTCGTCCGCTTCCAGGGCCCGCGAGCCAACGGCATGCCGGAACTGCACCAGCTCACGCCGACGCTGTCGGTGCTGCAAAAGCGCGGCCACCGTGTCGCGCTGGTCACCGACGGCCGCATGTCAGGTGCGTCGGGGCAAGTGCCTGCCGCGATCCACGTCAGTCCCGAGGCCGCGGCCGGCGGCGCAATCGCACGCCTGCGCGACGGCGATGTCGTGCGCGTGGACGCGAACGCCGGCACGCTCGATGTGCTGGTGCCGGCGGGCGAATGGAATGCGCGCGAATCGGTGCAGATCGACCGCTCGGCCAGCCACGTCGGCATGGGACGCGAACTGTTCGAGGTGTTCCGCAATGCCGCCGGCACGGCCGAAGTCGGCGGCGGGATATTCGGGATTGCGTGATTGAACGTCCGCCTTCCAGCGTCGAGCAATGCACTGGATGCTCGGCTTGCGCCGAGGTGGGCGGAGCCCGCCTTCGCGGGAATGACGAGCCAAGTGCGGTGACTTTCGGTTCTTTCTATCGTCTTTGGAGAAAGTAATGGGTCTGCTCGAATCTGTCCTGCACGTCGCGCCGGTGATGCCGGTGGTGGTGATCGACGACGCCAAACACGCCGTATCGCTGGCGCGCGCGCTGGTGGCCGGCGGCATCCCGGCGATCGAGATCACCTTGCGTACGCGCGCTGCGCTCGATGCGGTGCGCGCAATTGCCAACGAAGTCGAGGGCGCCATCGTCGGCGTGGGCACCGTGCGCAAGCCGCAGGACCTGATCGATGCACAGCAGGCCGGAGCGCGCTTCGCCGTGTCGCCCGGCTCGACGCCCGGACTGATCGCCGCGGCCAAGGATTCGTCACTGCCGTGGCTGCCCGGCGCCGCCACCGCCAGCGAGGCGATGACGCTGGCCGAGCACGGCTTCGTGTTCCAGAAGTTCTTCCCGGCCGAAGCGGCGGGAGGCGCGGCCGCGTTGCGCTCGTTGCACGGCCCGCTGCCGGAGATCCGCTTCTGCGCTACCGGCGGCATCGGCACGCACAACGCGCCCGAATATCTGGCCACTCCAAACGTGGCCTGCGTCGGCGGCTCGTGGCTGACGCCATCGCGGCTGGTGGCGACCGGCGAATGGGGCGCGATCGAAGCCCTGGCGCGCGCCGCTACGCTGCTGCGGGCTTGACCCGGCAGCGTCCCGTCTGGCACACCATCGCCTCGGGATTCCTGGAGGAGTCCGAGGCGAGCATCCGTCGCGATGCCGGGAGGGAAACATGTCGCAGATGCGTTGCAGGTGTGCCATCTCGTTGGTGTTGCTTGTCGCCGTTCCGGTGCATGCAGGCGAAGATACAGGGGCGATCAAGGGGCACTTCGAAGGCTGGGCCGGGATCGATGCCGGCGGCACGCTGCAATCGTTTGAACCCGGAGGCGAGGCGCGTCCCGAACTGCTCGCCGCCTTGAACGAGCAGTTGCGCGCCGTGCGATTCTCGCCGGCACTCGAGAACGGCCGCGCCGTGCCGCTCCGTACCTACCTGCGAGGCGGTTACACGCTGGAGCCGGCGCAGAGCAATGGGCGACTTGTGCTGTCCAGCGTCGAGATGGGTCCCAGGCCCAAGCTGACGGTCGTTCCAAACCCGCCGCGTCGAATCATGCAAGGCCTGGACACCAAAGCCTGGGTTCGAGTGGTTTTCACGGTGACTGTATCTGGCAAGGTCAGTGCGCTAGGCATCGAGAGCAGCGAGGGCACGGGCGAATTCACGCGAGAAGTGCGCGACGCCGCGGCAAAGTGGCAGTTCGAGCCGGAGACCATAGAAGGCCGCCCTCGCGCGACGCGTGTGCGCCAGGACTTTCTGGTGACCTCCCAGACAGACGAGGTGCCCATGCTGCCGTCGTGTTCGAAGGACCAGGCCGGTCGGGTGCAGGTCATTGGCACTGAGGCATGCCCCTCGCTGCTGGTCATGCAGTTACGCCGTGACGAGAGCCGCCTTGGACGTGAGGTTCATGTCGAAAACCCATGACGCCGGACCCGGCTCAGCCGTCGCGCGAGCAGTTGCAGCGGCTGAACCGAGCAAGCGCCGGCCTACTTGAGTTCGATCACCAGCGATCTGATCGCCGTCTTGCTGGTGTTCACCGTGTCGTGCGTGACCGGCCCGCTCCACAGCACTTCGCCCGGCTTCCTGCTCATGGTCTTGGTCGTCCCGTCGGCCATGGTCTGCGTGGCATCGCCTCCGGTCACGAAGACCACCAGGTTGTCGCCGTGCGAGTGCATGCCGGTCTTGGCGCCGGGTGCCATCTGCAGCTCGATCACCCGGACTTTCTCATTGTCTATCAGCACCTTGGCGTTCTTGCCGGCGGTCTTGGCGAGGTCCTGCGCGGCGCACGGCGCTGCAAGCGCGCAGGCGATGGCACTCGCGGCAGCGAGGGCGAGGGTGGTCGGTTTCATGATCGTTCTCCAATGCGTTGACCGCGATCGGATGCTGTGGTTAGCCGGTCGTTCGATCGCAGGCCGGATGGCCTGACCTCCGGACGAAACGCCGCACGGGGCCAGGTAGCCGGTCGGCACGCTGGTAGAACGGCCTCAGGCGCCGATGCCGGACTGCGCGATCAATTCGTCCTCGAAATCGACGAAGCGCTGCAGGTCCAGCCGGTCCAGGCGCAGGCGCTGGGTGGCGGCGGAATAGGCGATGGTCGCCAGTACCCGTTGCGGATCGCGCGCCCACGGCGGCAGGTACACCGATGGGCCGATCAGGCCGCTGTCGCGGAACGGCGCCAGCGTGATCACGTCGGCGGTGGTCACGCGGCCGGCGAACAGCATCGGCAGCAGTTCGCCGCGGCCTTCCTGCAGCACCTTGCGGATGAAGACCTGGATCGTCATCACGCCCTCCAGGTAGGCGCCGTCCTTGGTGAAGCAGACCTTGCCGCGCACGTCGCCGCCGCGGAACACGCGCGCCGCGCTGCGGTAGCTCTCCACCTCGGATTGCCCTGCATCCAGGAAGCCCCGGAACACTTCGATGAAATCGGCGCCATCGAGCGCCTGCCTGACCATCACCACGCGCAGCGCGACCCGGCGCAGGCGCGCGATGTCTATCGCGCCCGTCACTATTTCCGAGAACGTCGCCAGGCCCTCCTGCGTGCGCGTGGTGCGCGGCGCGCCCAGCCCGAGCGAGCGCAGGTGCGGCTGGTGCTTGCCGTTGAGCAGGGTGAGGGTGTGGATGAAGGCCTCGTGCTGGGTCAGCTGTTCCAGGTCGCGCTCGGAGAACATCGCGGTCGCGCGCAGGTTGATGCTCTTGCTGCCGGCGGTGGCCTTGGAAGGCAGGTTCGGATCGAGCACGACCTCGACCGTGTCATGGCAGAAGAACGGCCCGATGCGCTCGCGCAGCCGCTGCGCGAAGACGTCGGCAGGAATGTCGAACGCTACCGGCGGCAGCCTGTGCGGATCGATCAGCTCTGCGGTGATGTCCAGCATCTCCTTGGCCGCGTCGGCGTTGGTCATGTCCTGGCTGGGGTAGCGGAAATCCGGCCGGCCGTAGAGCATGGCCGAGCAGCGGGTGAACTCGGGCGTGCCGATGCCGGCCAGCATCCGCGCGGCCACGGCATAGCTCCAGGCGGTCTTGTACAGCCAGTGGCCGATGGGATGGCCGCGGTCGATGCGGCCCATCAGGTCGTCGAGCGCCGCGATCTCCTCGTACATGGGCTGCGGCCGCAGCGGCGGTTCCGGCAGTTCCGGCTGGCCGCGCCGCCAGCTGTCGAGGAAGCGTTCTTCCAGTTCGACCGGCCAGTCGATGGCCTTGAGCACCTTGATCTTGCGGCCGATGGCGACCAACTCGCTGTCGCGTTCGAGCAGGGCGATCAATGTGGGATCGAGCGGTGTGCTCCCGTTGGCGGTGCTGGCGGCCATGTCGGCATCTCCGCTCGCGCCGCAAGGGCCGCGTCGTCACCCGCTGCGACGACCGCGTATTCGGCCTGGCGCGAGCGTCGCGGCCGTAGCGCGACACCCTGCACGGAGAGGCGATAAGGGCAGGTGACGAGCGGCAGGCGCGCGTCCTGCCGAGTCGGCGTTATGCCTTGGGGCGCGGCGGCGCGGTCGAGCCGCGCACCACCAGTTCGGGACTGAACCCCTCGTTGGGCAACGGCTTGCGCGGGGCCTGCTCGCGGATTTCCTGCAGTAGCCGGCGCGCGGCGTGCTGCGCGATCTCCTGCGTGGCCTGCTTGGCGGTGGTCAGCGCCGGCCAGCTCTGCTTGGAGAACGGACTGTCCTCGAAGCCGGCGATCGACAGGTCGTAGGGCACGTTCATGCCGCTGGAC
Source organism: Lysobacter niastensis (assembly GCF_031457115.1). Taxonomy (GTDB): domain Bacteria; phylum Pseudomonadota; class Gammaproteobacteria; order Xanthomonadales; family Xanthomonadaceae; genus Lysobacter_J; species Lysobacter_J niastensis_A. Next base: position 1,129,270 of record NZ_JAVDVY010000002.1, on the reverse strand, counting down.
TTGGCCGCCGCCAACACGCCCGCGGCGATCTCGTCGTTGCTGCCGAAGATCGCGGTCGGGCGATCGGTCAGCGCAAGCAGTCGGCGCGCGCCACGGAAACCGTCGTCGAACGAGTAGTCGCCCTCGACGACGAGTGCGGGATCCAGCCGGATGCCGTACTCGTGCAGCGCGTCCTCGTAGCCCTTGTAGCGCTCCCACGAGGAGCCGTGCGACTTGCCGCCCCACAGGAAGCCGATCCGGGTGTGGCCCAACTGGATCAGGTGCTCGGTGATCTCGTAGGCGGCGTCGCGGTCGTCGACGTAGACGCAGGCGCTGCCGTCCTGCGGGTCGGCGGCGGACGAGACGATCCGCACCAGGCGGATGCCGTGCGCGACCAGTTCGGTCACCAGCTCGTTGCGCTCGGACATCGGCGGCGCCAGCACCAGCCCGGCCAGCCGTGAGTGCTGCACCAGGTCGATGAGTTCGGCGGCCAGCGTCGGCGAGGACGAATCGCAGGGATGGATCTGCAGCCCGTAGCCGGTCTCGCGGCAAACCGACAGCACGCCGGCCTGCACCGCGATCACGTAATACGGGTTGGGATTGTCGTAGACCAGGCCGAGCGCGTACGGCTGCGCGCTGCGCAGGCTGCGCGCGGACGGATCCGGCTGGTAGCCGAGTTCGGCGATCGCCTGCTGCACGCGCTCGCGCGTGCGCGCCTGCACCCCGGGCTCGTCGTTGATGACGCGCGAAACGGTCTTGAGCGATACCTGCGCACGCTCGGCGACGTCTTTGATCGTGGGTCTGCGCACCAGTGCCTCGAGTGTTATCGACATATCCGCCGGCGGTAGAAAGCCGCTGCGCCAGTGGGCGCGGCGGCGGGCCGGCTAGCCTACCCAGCGCCGCCTGCGATGGGAAACATGCGCAGGCGTAGCGTTCATCAGCCGTGTTGCGAGGCGGGCTTCGGGTTCGCCGCCACCGCGGCGCCGTGGCCGAGGTTATGGCCGCGCAGCGCGAAGAAGAGGATGTACAGGTAGCACGGCACCATCAGCAACACGAATACCAGCTGGAAGTCGTGCTGCTGCTTGAAGTGCACGAACAGCTGCGGGATCACCGCGCCGCCGGCGATGCCCATGATCAGCAGCGCCGAACCGTACTCGGTGAAGCGGCCCAGGCCCTGGATCGCCAGCGGGAAGATCGCCGGCCACATCATCGCGTTGGCAAAACCGAGCGCGGCGACGAAGCCCACCGACACGTAGCCCTTGGTGAGGAAGGCGCCGATGGCCAGTGCCGCGCCGAGCACGGCCGAGAAGCTCAGGTAACGCTCCTGCGAGATGAAGCGCGGGATCGCGATCAGGCCCACCACGTAGCCGGCGAGCATGCCGAACAGCGTGAACGAGGTGAAGAACTTGGTCTCGTCCAGCGGCAGGCCGAAGCCCTGGCCGTAGGTGCCGATGGCGTCGCCCGCCATCACCTCCACGCCGACGTAGACGAAGATGCACAGCGCTCCCAGCCAGACGTGCGGAAACTGGAAGATGCTGGTCTTGTCGCTGCTGGCGCTCTCGGCATTGGCTTCCTCGGCGCGGATTTCCGGCAGCGGCGAGAACAGGATGCCGACCGACAGCAGCGCCAGCAGTCCGGCCATCAGCATGTAGGGGTCGTGGATGCGCGCGGCGAACTCGTTGAGCAGCTGCTCCTTGGTCGCGGCGTCGGCGCCCGCCACCTGCGCCGACAGGTCGCCCATGCCGTGCAGCACCAGCGCGCCGATCACCAGCGGCGCGAGGATGCCGGCGACCTTGTTGCAGATGCCCATCACCGCGATGCGCTGCGCCGCGCCTTCGATCGGGCCGAGAATGCTGATGTAGGGATTGACCGCGGTCTGCAGGATTGCCAGGCCGGCGCCGATCACGAAGATGCCGGTTAGCGCGCCGGGGTAGACGCGCTGGGTCGTGTACTGGCCGAACACGACCGCGCCGACCGCCATCAGGAACAGGCCCAGCGCCATGCCCTTCTTCATGCCGGTTTTCTTGAGGATGAAGGACGACGGCAGCGCCAGGCAGAAATACGAGATGTAGAACGCGCTCGGGATCAGGAACGCGAGCGTCTCGCTGACGTCGAAGGCCAGCCGCGCGAACGAGATCAGCGGCCCGTTGAGCCAGGTGACGAAGCCGAAGATGAAGAACAGCGCGCCGACGATGGCGATCGAGCCATAAGGGCGCGTCGCGCGGGTGTTGGACCTGGACATGACGAAAAGACTCCCCTCCCAAGGAAGGCGGGGAGCGCCCCGCCGCGTCGGATGCCGGTTATGACTTGTCGGACATCACTTTGGCTCAACGTTGTCACAAGTTTGTCCGACAAGCCAGATGGGTATCGAAAAATTCGACGTAGCGCCGGAAATCGCGCGCCAGCCATGCTGCACTGCGGCATAGAGAACCCCAATAAAACCGGGCCTTCCAAGGATTGTTAAAAAAACGATGGCCGGTAGTTGACAACGTTGTCATGTGAGTCGCAATCTCGCCACGGCTGGCGGGGAGCCGGCCGCACGGAGGGAACATGCAGTGGGATCGCCGCACCTCGCCAAACCAGGACAGCCGCCCGGCCAACGCGCCCGTCGCGTTCGCCTGCCGGTGGCCGAGGTGAGCGCCGTGGTCCATTCCATCGTGCGTCCGGACAAGCGCTTCATCGCCGCCGACGTCGGCGGAACCCATACGCGTGTTGGCCTGGTGCGCGCCGGCGGCCCTGGCGAAGGTGCCGTCGCCGTGCTGGCCCACCGCAAATACGTCTGCGCCGATTACCCGAGCCTGGCCGCGATCCTGGCCGACTTCATCGCGTCCAACAGCATTTGTGCCGGCATCGAACGCGTGGCCATCGCCTGCGCCGGCGTCGTGCTCGACGATGTGGTGGTCAACTCCAACCTGCCCTGGCGCATCTCGCTGTCGCAGTTGCGCCGCGAACTGGCGCTGAGCGAGCTGCAATTCATCAACGACTTCCAGGCCGCCGCGCACGCCGCGCAGTGCATGGACCCGCGCGATTCGATGCTGCTCACGCCCGACGTCAGCGAGGCGGCACCGGGGCCGGTGCTGGTGGTCGGGCCGGGCACGGGGCTGGGCGCCGCGATCCGCATTCCGCACCGCGGCGGTACGGTGGTGCTGCCGACCGAGGCCGGCCACACCGCGTTCGCGCCGGGCAACGAGCGCGAAGTCGCGATCCTGCGCTGGCTGCAGCAGCGCGGCGCGACCCACGTGCCGACCGAACACCTGGTCTCCGGGCCCGGGCTGGTCAATTTGTACGACGCCATCTGCGCCCTCGACGGCATCTGGCCGGCGCTGCGCGCGCCCGCCGCGATCACGCAGGCCGCACGTCGCGGCGACGCGGCCGCGAATGAGGCGGTACTGACCTTCTGCGCGCTGCTGGGCAGCGTGATCGGCGACCTGATTTCGGTCAGCAGCGCCAAGGCGGTCTTCATCGCCGGCGGCATCGTGCCTCAGCTCAAGGATTTCCTGCCGCACAGCGCGTTCAACGCGCGCCTGCTCGACAAGGGCGCGATGCGCGCCGTGCTCGAGCGCGTGCCGGTGCGACTGATCGAGAACGACCAGTTGGGCGTGATCGGTGCGGCCAACTGGTACCTGGAGCATGTCTCGGAAAACGGCGTTTCGGAGCAGAGCGCGTAAGGCCGCAACCGCGGCCTGACGTACACAAGGAAACCGTCCTGGCGGCACCCGCCGGCAGGGCAAAGCGAGCAAGGCGTCGTAAGCCCACTCAGATCGGGCGCGGCGTCAACAACAGCCCTGAGGGAGGGAGTGCAATGAAAGTTCGCAAGTCAGTACTGTCGGCCAGTATCGTCATGGCCCTGGGTTTTGCCGCCAACGCGGCCGCCCAGGACACCGCCGCTCCGGCACCTCCTGCTACGCAGGAGGCCAAGGATCTCGACGCCGTCATCGTCAAGGGCATCCGCGGCGCCATCGCGGAGTCGCTGGAAACCAAGCGCGATGAGGTGAGCCGCGTCGAGGTCATCACTTCCGAAGATATCGGCAAGATGCCGGACAAGAACGTGGCCGACTCGCTGTCACGCGTGCCCGGCGTCACCATCAGCGCGGCCAGCGCCAACGAAGGCGCGTTCGACGAAAACGACCGCGTCAGCATGCGCGGCACCAGCCCGAGCCTGACCCAGACGCTGATCGACGGCCACAACGTCGCCAGCGGCGACTGGTTCGTGCTCAACCAGACCGGCACCGTGGGCCGCAGCGTGAGCTATTCGCTGCTGCCGGCCGAACTGGTCGACTCGGTGGTGGTGCGCAAGTCCTCCGAGGCAAAGCTGGTCGAGGGCGGCGCGACGGGCAGCGTCGACATCATCACCCGCAACCCGCTCAACTTCGACACCGGCTTCAGCGTGTTCGGCTCGGTCGGCGTGGTGTACGCCGAGCAGCCGGACGAGATCGACCCGCAGATCTCGGTGCTGGGCAACTGGAAGAACGACGACGGCAGCTTCGGCGTGACCGTGCAGGCGTTCAGCGAGAAGCGTCACCTGCGCCGCGACGGCCAGGAACTGCTCGGCTACGAGCAGATCGCCGAGGGCTCGGCGATCGCCACCAGCAATCCTGACCTGGCGGGCGTGTTCTACCCGGTGCTGATCGGTTCGGCCCTGTTCGAACAGGAACGCGAGCGCAAGGGCGGCATGATCAGCGCGCAGTGGAAGCCGACCGACACCGTCGAGCTGGAAGCCAACTACTTCCGGTCCGACATGGACGCCGACAACTACAACCGCAACTACATGCTCTGGGGCTCGCGCATCCTGGGCCAGGGTTCGGGCCAGGCGCCGGATCCGGGCTACGTCGTGCGCGACAACACCCTGGTGCAGGCCAACTTCACCGCCGATCCGACCCGCCAGTACGGCATCTACGACGAGATCTCGCGTCCGGGCGCCGAGTCGAGCACCGAGTTCTTCAGCGTAGGCGGCAAGTGGGACGCCACCGAGAGTCTGCGCTTCAGCGCGCAGGCCGGCACGTCGGAAGGCCATGGCAAGACGCCGACGCAGGACGTCGCCGAATGGGACACCGGCCTGGGCACCGGCGGCGGCTACCTGCTGCACGGCGTCGGCGCCGCCGACTGGAACCTGGGCTCGGCCAACACCTCCGTGCCGGGCACGCCGCTCGTCGATTACAAGCTCGACTGGATCTTCGGCTTCCAGGACATCGACGTGGTCGACGAAGAGGACTGGGGCCAGATCGACGGCCAGTGGTTCCTCGACAACGCCAGCCCGCTCGACTCGATCGAGTTCGGCGTGCGCGACGCCAAGCACAAGCGCAACCTGGACCAGGTCACCGCCCAGGGCCCGGCCTGCCTGGTCAACGGCCAGGTCGATCCGTCCTGCCCTCCGGGCTCGCAGTCGCCGTTCGACCCGGCCAACTTCCCGCAGGGCTTCCAGAACTACCCGAGCGATTTCGCTGACGGCTTCGGCGGCAACTTCCCGCGCAACATCTGGTTCCATTCGATGGAGCAACTGGCTGAGTTCAACCGCTTCACCAACCGCGATCCGCAGGCCCGTTTCTTCTTCCCGGGCGCCTACGGCCTGGAAGAGCGCAACTCGGCCGGCTACATGCAGCTGAACTTCTCGGGCGAGCAATGGAACGGTAACTTCGGTGTGCGCTACGTGCAGACCAAGGAAGAGGTCACCAACTACGTCAACACCACCGCGGCCGATCCGGCAGCGATCACCACGTCGCTGTTCGGCCCGTACAAGACGGTGCTGACGACGAACACGTACCGCACCTTCCTGCCCAGCGCCAACCTGAAGGTCGACCTCACCGATGAGCTGGTGCTGCGCCTGGCCGCGTCGGAAACGATGACCCTCCCGGACTTCTCGGCACTGGCCGGCTCGGTGAGCCTGCTGCCCCCGGCCACCCTCGGTGGCGTGGGCTCCGGCACCGGCGGCAATCCGAACCTCAAGCCGATCCTGTCGACCAACCTCGATGCGACCGTCGAGTGGTACTACGCCGAGCGCTCGCTGTTCTCCGTTGGCGCGTTCAGCATGGACATCGACAACTACGTCGCGCTCGATCGCGTCCGCCAGGAGTTCCTGACCATCGACTCGCTGCATCCGGCCCCGGGTGCATTCGTCCCCTACGACCTGGTCGTGCCGGTCAGCTCGCACGCCGAGGTCAATGGCTTCGAAGTGGCGTGGGAAGGCACCTTCGGCGAGTACTTCGGCGCGTTCGCGAACTACACCTACGCCAGGGGCAACACCGACGACGGCCAGCCGATGCTGGGCACGTCGGAGAACACCTACAACGTCGGCGTGTGGTTCGAAAACGAGATGTTCAATGCCCGCCTGAACTACAACTACCGCGACAAGTTCTTCAGCGGCCTGGATCGCGCCTCGGCGTTCTGGCAGGACGACATCGACAACGTGTCGGCTTCGTTCGGCTGGAAGATCAGTGACAACTACGCGCTGACGCTGGACGCAATGAACCTCAACAACCCGAAGACCAAGTACTTTGCCGAGACCGAAACGCGTCCGCGCTCGATCTACGAAAACGGTCGCCAGTACTACCTGAACTTCCGCTTCAACTTCTGATGTCGCGCGTGAGTTCAGCAACCTTGTGAGGCAAGGGCGGGCCCGGTCACTCCGGGCCCGCCTGTTTTGACACGGCCGATGGCGCTGCCCTGAATACCGACGAGACCAATGCACCGATGAAACCGCAAAGCACCAAGGTCATGGCCGCCAGTGCGGCGTTGATGATGTTCCTGGGCGCATGCCAGCGACCGCAGACGGAAACCGATGCCGGCACCGGCACGGGGGCCGCGACGGCCGCGATGACGACCTCCGTCATACCGCGTCCGGCACAGGTCGAACCGCGGTCCGGGCAGTTCCTGCTTACGGGCAAGACGCCACTGCGGGTGTCCGCAGGCGACGGCGAGGCGACCCGCATTGCCCGCGATTTCGCAGCGCGATTGCGCCAGGCGCGCGGATTCGAGCCGCAGGTGGGCACGGGCGAAAGCGACGGCGCGGTGAACTTCCTGATCGACCCCAAGGCGCCGCTCGCCAGCGACGAGGCCTACACGCTCGACATCACCGACCGCGGTGCCACGATCACGGCGCGCGCTCCGGTCGGCCTGTTCTATGGCGCCGTCACGCTGTGGCAGCTGGCCACCGCCGACGGCGGCCAAGGCGATGCCCGCATCGCCGCGCAACGCATCGAGGACGCGCCGCGCTTTGTCTGGCGCGGTTTGATGCTCGACGTCGCGCGCCACTTCCGCAGCGTCGATGAAGTCAAGGCGCTGCTGGACCAGATGGCGCTGCACAAGCTCAACACCTTCCATTGGCACCTGACCGACGACCAGGGTTGGCGGATCCAGATCCGCCAGTACCCGAAGTTGACCGAAGTCGGCGGCTGCCGCATTCCGGCCGGCGCGGCCGGACGAGACGCGGACGGAAAGCCCAAGCCGTACTGCGGTTACTACACCCAGGACGAGATCCGCGACGTCGTGCAGTACGCCGCGCAGCGCTTCATCACCGTGGTGCCAGAGATCGACCTGCCGGGCCATGCGCAGGCGGCCATCGCCGCGTATCCGCAGCTGGGCGTGACCGGCCAGGCGCCGCCGGTATCACCGGACTGGGGCATCAACACCTGGCTGTTCAATGTCGACGACGGCACCTTCACGTTCCTGGAAAACGTGCTGGGCGAAGTCATGGAGCTGTTCCCGTCGCGCTACATCCATCTCGGCGGCGACGAGGCGGCCAAGGACCAGTGGCAGAAGTCGCCGGCGGTGCAGGCCAAGCTGCGCGAACTCAATCTCAAGGACGAGATGCAGCTGCAGAGCTGGTTCATGGGCCGGCTCGGCACGTTCATCGAATCCAAGGGGCGGCGCCTGATTGGCTGGGACGAAATCCTCGAAGGCGGCCCGCCGGCGGATGCGACCGTGATGTCCTGGCGCGGGACTCAAGGCGCGATCGACGCCGCCCGTGCCGGTCACGACGTCGTGCTGTCGCCGGCGCCGGACCTGTACTTCGACCACATCCAGAGCGACGCCGCGGACGAGACGCCCGGCCGCCTGGACGTGATCTCGTTGAAGGACGTCTACGGCTACCAGGTGGTGCCGGTGCAGCTCAGTGCCGAGCAGGCCAAACACGTGCTGGGCGCGCAGGCCAACCTGTGGACCGAGCACATGCGCACCAACGACCGCGTGCAGCGGGCGCTATTCCCGCGCGCGGCAGCGTTGGCCGAGAACACCTGGACGCCGGCGCCGCGGCACGACTGGAACGATTTCCTCCAGCGCATGCCGGCCGACATGGCGCGTTATCGCGCGGCCGGCTTCCATGCCGCCGACAGTGCCTTCGCCGTGCGCTTTGCGGCGCAGACTGCCGCCGATGGCCGCGGCACGGTGACGCTCTCCAACCAGTCCGGGTTCGGGCAGATCCGCTACACCACCGACGGCAGCGAACCGTCGCCGACATCGAGCGCCTACGCGCAGCCGCTGGCGGTGTCATTGCCGGCCACGATCAAGGCCAATGCCTTCGTCGATGGCAAGCCTCTAGCAGCCACCCGCAGCTTCGCCGTCGATGCGAAGAACCTGCGCACGCGGGGCAGCCATGCGCTGCGCTCGTGCAAGAAGGGACTGACGCTGCGCCTGGAGGACGATGCTCCGGCCAATGGAAAGCCAGATGGTGACCGGGCCATCCTGCTGACCGACGTGTTCGACCCGTGCTGGGTCTACGACGGCGCCGAACTGGATGGCATCGGGACGCTGGAGGTCCGTGTAGGCCAGTTGCCGCACAACTTCCAGTTGTGGAAGGACGCCAAGCTGGTGGTTACGCGTCCGGCCACGGTTCCCGGCGGCGCCCTGGAAGTCCGCCTCGACGGCTGCGAGGGCAAGCCGGTCGCAACACTCCCGTTGGCGCCGGCCCGCCGTTCCGACGGCCTGAGCACGCTGCAGGCGACGCTGCCGGCGCTGAGCGGGCGGCACGACCTGTGCTTCACCTTCGCCAGCGGCGGGTACAACCCGATGTGGGCGATCGACGAGGTGACCCTGCTGCCCGGGCGCTGAGGCCTTTCGCGGACGCCGCACCACTCCCGGCGGTCGGAGGGCGGCCGGGACGGTTTGCCCGTCTTGGGGAAAAAACGGAAAGCGCGGCACAGCGCACGCGGCACCGTGTCACGCATCGGCCCGATGGGGTTAGCATTGGGGCGTTACAGGGGGATCCACACATGCTCAAGCACAGCCTTTTGTTCACGGCGCTGATGGCCGTGGCCGGCATCGCGCCGGCGCAGTCCCTGCCGAAGCCGGCGGAGTTCTACTTCGATGCCGATGCCAACGCCACCAAGCCGGTCATCGCCGTCAAGGAAACGGGCGATGTGGCGATGCAGAAGCTCGCCAAGATGATCGAGCGGGGCAACAACGTCGATACCGCGGCGGCGCAGCTCGCGCACATGGCGATGGAGTCGGGCCGTGCCGAACTCGGCCGCCAGCTATATACGCGTGCACTGTCGGGGCTCGAAACCAGCGACGGGGTGTGGCGCGCGGTCGTGTGGAACTACGGCTGGGATCTGTTTCGCGCAGGCGACGACAAGGCCGCGCTGGACCAGTGGCGCGCGCTGCTCTCGTCGCGTGGCGTGACCGCTTCTTGGATGCCGCCCACCTTCGCGATGGTGCTGTGGTCACTGGACCGCAAGGAGGAGGCGGTGCAGTGGTACGGCGCAGCAGTGCGTAGCGAGCCGCAGCAGTGGCGCACCGCCGATCAGTTCGTGCGGCTGTTGCCGGCCTGGAGCGAAACGGAACGCGGTCTGCTCGCCGAAGTGCAGGCGGCCTGGGCGGCCAACCCGCCTGCCTGGCCCTGAGCCGCATCGCGTAACGTGCTGCCAAAACACGCCGCACAGGCGCGGCGTGAGCAATTAATGGTTACCTAACCGCAGAGTCGTGTAACCCGCGACCGCCTATCGGCTTCGTTGCCGTTGTCACGGACAAGCGGCTACAGTGACCCTGCCCCGTTCGGGGCAGGCGGGCGCGGCAAGCGCCTGGACTGATCGCACCGCGCACTGCACCGGTGATCAGCATGTCCATGTCGGCACTCAGCGTGATGGTGGTCGAGGACCACGGCTTCCAGCGCCGCATGGCGTTGCGGTTGCTGTCGGAACTGAATGTCTTCGAAGCCAGCGAAGCCGCCGATGGCGCCAGCGCGCTGCAGCAATTGCAGGAACGTGCCGCGCCGGTGGACGTGGTCATGGTCGATCTCGACATGCCCGGCATGGACGGCATCGAGTTCATCGGCCACCTGGCCCAGGGAGGCCTGGCACGCTCGGTGCTGGTGGTCAGTGCAATGGAGTCTGCCCTGCTGATGACGGTGCAGACGATGGCGCGCGCTTACGGCCTGAACGTGCTCGGCACGGTCGAGAAGCCTTTGACCCGCGACAATCTCTCGCAGGCGCTGCTGGGCTTCGACGATCCAATCGTCGACATCGAAATCGACGACGACTTCGAGATCGGCGCATCGACGATCCGTGAGGCCATGGATGCGGGCGAGATCATGCCGTGGTTCCAGCCGCAGGCCGAATTCGACAACGGCAAGGTGGTCGCGGTGGAAGCGCTGGCGCGCTGGCGCCGTCGCGACGGACGCATCGTGCGGCCGTCGCGGTTCATACCGGTGATCGAGCGCGAAGGCATGGTCGATGCGCTGACCGACCACATGCTCGTCCATGCGTGTCGCTGGAAACGCGTCTGGGACCGCATGGCACTGCGCCTGAATATTTCCGTCAACGTATCGCCCACGACGCTTTCCGATGCGGGCTGCGCCGACCGCTACCAGAAGATCGTTGAGGACCATGGCGTGGATCCGGCCGACGTGGTGTTGGAAATCACCGAAAGTTCGGTGATGGCCGACTTGGCCGGTGGGCTGAGTGTGCTGGCGCGCCTGCGTTTGAAAGGATTCGGATTGTCGATCGACGATTTCGGTACCGGCTACTCCTCGCTGGCGCAGCTGTCGCAAATTCCGTTCACCGAGCTGAAGATCGACCAGGGCTTCGTCGTCGGCGCGCGCGAACAGCCGCGCAAGCGCGCCGTCATCGAAGCCAGTCTCGAACTGGGACGCAAGCTGGGCCTGGATGTGGTGGCCGAGGGCGTGGAAACGCTGGACGAGTGGCAGATGCTGGCCGAAATGCACTGCGGCCTGGCGCAGGGCTATCTGATTTCGGCACCGGTGACCGGCGCCGAGCTCGCAGGCGTCGTCTCGCGCTGGCGCAGGCCGGAGCTGTGAGTGCGCGAATCGTGAGTGCAAGAATGAAGTGGCGCGCTGTCGGTTGGAACATCCGTCGCCAGGTATGGGCCGTTTTCGTGCTGTTCCTGCTGACCGCCCTTGGCGTGGTGGTGCTGGACGAGATCGGCCAGTATCGCAGCCGGCAGTCGATGCAGATGCTCAAGGACCACTCGCTGCTCGGGCTGCGCCGGATCAAGACCGTGTCCGACGCTTACGGACTCGACCTCGTCGATACCACCTTTCGTGTCCGCAACGGCCTGATGACCCCCGAACGAGGTGTGGCTGTCGTCGACGCCGCGCGTGAACGGATCGACAGCGCCTGGAGCGCGGTGGCGTCGATATCGCACGAGCCCAGCGAGCACGCTTTGTTCGCGCAGGCAGAAAAAGCGCGGGCGCGCGCCGATGCGGCCGCCGACGAACTGCATCACATCCTCGTGTCCGGTGACGTCGACGCGCTTTCTCATTTCGCCAACCATCGGCTGTACCCGGCGATCGACCCGGTCACCGAGGCGCTCAAGCGGCTCTCGGACCAGCAACTGGTGGAAGCCGAGCAGATCGTGCGAGCCAACCTCAAGCGCCAGGAGCGCTTCAGCGCGATACGCATCGCGCTGTCGGCGCTGACGCTGCTGATCGTCGGCGTGATCGCGCACCGCATCCTCAGCAATGCCTACCGCGGTATCGAAAGCCTGGCCGCGCTGGCTGAAGGGATGCGTCGCCATGACTTCACCGCGACCCCCACGTACCGGCCGCGCGGCGAGCTGGGCGAGGTGATGGATGATTTTGTACGCATGCGCAGCGAGGTGCGCGCCTTCGAGGTCGAGCTCACCGAGCAGCTCGCCAGCAACGAGCGCGTGCGCGACGAGCTGCAAAGGCGCGAGCATTTCCTCAGTTCGCTGTTGTCGGCCGCGCAGGCCGCGATCATGGCGATCGACGAGCAGGGCCGCTGGATCGTGTTCAACCCGTTCGCCGAGCGCCTGCTGGGCTGGCGTGCCGAGGAAGTGCTCGGCCGGGTCCTGCGTTTCAACGATCCTCCGCGCCCGGACGATGGACCGCTGCTGGCGACCGCCGGGCAGATCCAGGCCACCGTGGAGCTGCTGGAGTCCACGCTGGGCCGGGTGGTGTCGCCGGACTGGCACGCGGTGCTCGAGCTGGCGGCGCTGCAGCAGGCGCCCGGCGAATGGCGATTGCATGACAAGAAGGGACAGGCCGTCCCGGTGTGGATGGCACTGTCGGCATTCAAGGACGAGCGTGGGCGCCGGGCCGGCGTGATCGCAGTGGCCACGGACCTGTCCGAGATCAAGCAGCTCGAGAGCGAGCTGCGCGACAGCGAGCTGCGCGCACGCGAAGCCAGTGAGGCCAAGTCGTCTTTCCTGGCGACGATGAGCCACGAGATACGCACGCCGATGATCGGCATCAACGGCATGGTCGAGGTGCTGTCGCATACGCCGCTCGACACCGAACAGCGGCATGCGCTCAACGTGATCCAGGCTTCCGCCGAGGCGTTGTTGCGGATCATCGGCGACATACTCGACTTCTCCAAGATCGAAGCCGGGCGCCTGGAGCTGGCTCCGGCCGCGGTCGACCTGCGGCCGCTGGTGAACGGGATCGCCGCTGCCTTCGCCGGGACGGCGTCCAGCAAGGGACTGGTGCTCGAGGCCCGCATCGACGACCGCGTCGCCCCGGCCTACCGCGCCGACGCGATGCGACTGCGTCAGATCCTGGGCAACTTCGTGTCCAACGCGATCAAGTTCACCGACAAGGGGCGCGTCGATATCGTGCTTGAGCGGGTCGACGGGCCAGGTCCCGGGGAAGAAGCCGATGCCGACAGGCTGCGCTTCAGCGTCAGCGACACCGGCATAGGCATCAGCGAGGAGCAGCGCGCGCGCCTGTTCGAACCGTTCTCGCAAGCCGAGAGCGACACCGCCCGTCGCTACGGCGGCACCGGCCTGGGGCTGGCGATCTCGTTGCGCCTGGCGGAGTTGATGGAGGGCGAGATCGACATGGACAGCGAGCCCGGACACGGCACCACGATCCATTTGACGGTGCGGCTGCCACGCGCGGCGGCCGCAAGCGTGCCGACACCGACGGCCCAGACGAGCCCGGCGATGCCATTCGCCGCGCGCCGCGCGCCGAGCGTGGCCGAGGCCGAGGCCGCCGGCACGCTGGTGCTGCTGATCGATGACCATCCAACCAACCGGATCGTGATCTCGCGGCAACTGGCCTTGGCGGGATTCGCCTGCGAGGTAGCCGAGGATGGACGCGAGGGGTTCGAGCGATGGCACGGCGGCCGCTTTGGCCTGGTGCTGACGGACGTGCACATGCCGGACGTGGACGGATACAAGTTGGCAAGGATGATTCGCGAAGCCGAAGCCAGGGAAAGCAGGTCGCGTACACCCGTTGTCGCCTTGACCGCGTCGGCACTCAAAGGCGAGGCCGAGCGGTGCCTGGCGGCCGGCATGGACGATTGCCTCGTCAAGCCGGTGCCGGTGCCGGTCCTGGCCGAGCGGCTGTTGCGCTGGCTTCCGCATGCACGGGCCGCCGCACTTGCCGACGAGGCAGCCCCGGTTGAAGTGCCGCCATTGCAGGCGCATCAAGTGCTCGACGAAGGATCCCTGGACGCACTGACCGGCGGCTCGGCGTCGGAAGCCCGCGTGGTGATCGACGATTTCCTGGGCGCCACCGCGCAGGACCTGGCGGTACTCGAGACCGCCGTGGAGCAGGGCGACGCCACGGCCGTGACGCGGCAGGCACACCGGATCAAAGGGGCTGCGCGACTGGTGGGGGCCGTGGAACTGGCCGCAGCCGCCACCGCGCTGGAGTCTGCCGGACGCAAGGGCGCCTGGCCCGCGATCCGGCCGGCGGCCAGCGACGTGCACACCGCCGTGGCGCGGGTGCGGCGACTGGCCGCGCAACGCTATCCCGCGGCGTGACCGGTCGCGTTACGATCCGGCTTTCCCTTGCGGATCATCAGTAATGCGATCGTTGTTCGCTGCCGTCCTCCTGACCCTGCCCCTGACCGCCATGTGCGCCGACCGCATCACCGGCAAGACCTTTGCCACCCGCAGCGAGGTTTACGCCCCGCATGCGATGGCGGCCACCTCGCACCCGCTGGCCACGCAGATAGCGCTGGACGTGATGAAGCAGGGCGGCAGTGCGGTCGATGCCGCGATCGCGGCCAACGCGGCGCTCGGTTTGATGGAGCCGACCGGCAGCGGCGTCGGCGGTGACCTGTTCGCGATCGTGTGGGATCCCAAGACGAAGAAGCTCTATGGCTACAACGGTTCGGGCCGCTCGCCCAAGTCGCTGACGCTGGCCGAGTTCCAGCGCCGCGGCCTGACCGACATCCCGCCGCACGGCCCACTGCCGGTGACGGTGCCGGGCGCGGTCGATGCCTGGTTCGCGCTGCACGGGCGCTTCGGTCGCAAGCCCATCGCCGACGACCTGGCGCCCGCCATCCGCTACGCCCGCGAAGGCCATCCGGTGCACGAGGTGATCGCTTATTACTGGGGCCGCAGCGTGCCGACGCTGTCGAAATGGCCCGGCTTCACCGAGCAGTTCACCGTCGCCGGCGACGGCGCCGGGAAAAGACGCGGCCCGCGCACCGGCGAGATGTGGAAGAACCCCAACCTCGCCAGCACGCTGGAAAAGATCGCCCAGGGCGGCCGCGATGCGTTCTACAAGGGCGACATCGCCCGCACCATCGACGCCTACTTCAAGGCCAACGGCGGCTTCCTGAGCTACGAGGACATGGCCGCGCACCAGGGCGAGTGGGTCGAGCCGGTCAGCACCAACTACCGCGGCTATGACGTGTGGGAGCTGCCGCCGAACGGGCAGGGCATCGCCGCGCTACAGATCCTCAACCTGCTCGAACCATACGACCTGAAGTCCTACGGCTTCGGCAGCCCCGAGCACGTGCACCTGTTCGTCGAGGCCAAGAAGCTGGCCTTCGCCGACCGGGCGCGCTGGTACGCCGATCCGGCCTTCGCCAAGTCGCCGGTCGACAAGCTCATTTCCAAGGATTACGCCGCGCAGCGCCGCAAGCTGATCTCGATGGACAAGGCGCTGAAGGAAGTGCAGCCGGGCACGCCGAAGGAGCTCGATGAGGGCGACACCATCTACATGACCGTGGCCGACGCCGACGGCATGATGGTCTCGCTGATCCAGTCCAACTACCGTGGCATGGGCAGCGGCATGGCGCCCCCGGGACTGGGCTTCATCTTCCAGGACCGCGGCGAGCAGTTCGTGCTGAAGGAAGGCCATCCCAACTCGTTCGCGCCGGGCAAGCGCCCGTTCCACACCATCATTCCCGCCTTCGTCACCCAGGCCGGCAAGCCGTGGCTGAGCTTCGGCGTGATGGGCGGCGCGATGCAGCCGCAGGGTCACGTGCAGATCCTGATCAACATGATCGACTTCGGCATGAACCTGCAGGAAGCAGGCGACGCGCCGCGCATCCAGCACGACGGTTCGACCGAACCGGCCGGCCAGGCGACGGTGATGAGCGATGGCGGCGAAGTCGACCTGGAGACCGGCTATCCGTACGAGACGGTGCGCGCGCTGATGCGCATGGGCCACAGCGTGCGTTTCGCCGATGGCCCTTACGGCGGCTACCAGGCGATCAAGGTCAACCCCAACGGCGGCTATGTCGGCGCCAGCGAGTCGCGCAAGGACGGGCAGGCGGCGGGCTACTGATCGCTGGGCCCTGATCGACGGACCCTGATCGATGATCAACGATCGCATAGACCTGGTGCACTGGCGCGAACGTCTGCAGCGTGAGGGTCGCGTGCAGATCGCCGACTATCTGCAACCGGTGGCGGCGGAGCGCTTGCGCCAATGCCTGGAGCAGGAAGTCCCCTGGACGCTGGCGCTTCGCGACGGGGCAGGTGCGCGCACGATCGATCATGCGGCGTACGCGGCCATGGACGAGGGCGCGCGCGCCGCGCTTCTGGCACAGACCGCGGCGGAAGCCCGCGCGGGCGACGCCGGCGCCGGCGGCGAGTTCCGCTTCGCCTACGACAGCTACATGATGGTCACCGCCTACCAGCAGGGCCGCGACCCGGGCCTGCTGCTGCATCGGGTGCTCGAGCTGTTCAACTCGCCCGACTACATCGCTTTCGCTCGTGCGCTGACCGGCGATGCGCGCATCCGCCGCGCCAATGCGCAGGCCACGCGCTACCAGCCCGGTCATTTCCTGCGTTACCACACCGACGAGGAGCACAGCGAGGGCCGCCTGTACGCCTACGTGCTCAACCTCAGCCACCACTGGCAGGCGGATTGGGGTGGCCTGCTGCAATTCATCGACGCCGACGGCCAGGTGCTCGACACGTTCCTGCCGCGCTGGAACACGCTGTCGCTGTTCGCCGTGCCGGCCGGCCATGCGGTGTCGCTGGTCGCGCCGTGGGCGCGGCAGGATCGATTGGCGATCACCGGCTGGTTGCTGACGTGATCACGCAGGCGCAGGTGCGGGAGCGGCTGGGTCGGGCCTGGGCGGCGTTGCAGCACAACCAGCCGGCGCACGCACGCGCCGAATGCGAGGCATTGCTCACCGAGGCGCCCGACACATTCGACGGTTGGCGCATGTTGGCCATGGCCGAGCAGGCGCTCGGCGACCGGGTCGGCTGCCGCGCCGCACTCGAACGTTCCCTGGCGCTCCGCCCCGACGATGGCGCGACCTTGCTCGACCTCGGTACCGTGCTGCTGCAGGGCGACGAGGCTGTCTCGGCCTTGCCGTACCTGCGCCAGGCCGTGCAAAGGCTCCCCGAGGAACCGCGCGCGGCGTTCCGCTACGGCACGGCCGCGTTCGTCACCGGCGATTTCGCCGAAGCGGTGGCCGGCTTCACTGCGGCTGCACAGCGCGATCCGCGCTGGGTCGAGGCATGGAACAACCTGGCGGCGGCGCACGGTCGCCTGCAGGACTATCCGCAGGCGATTGCGGCAGCCCGAAACGCGCTGCAGTTGTGCCCGGAGGTGGCTGGTGCGCATCAGGCGCTGGCGGCGCTGTTGTCGAACCTGTTCGACCGCGAATCGCTTCAGGAAGGCCTGCGTTTCGCCGAACGCGCGCTGCAGCTCGATCCGGCGCTGGCCGAGGCGCATCGCAATGCCGCCATCGCGCTGCGCAAGCTGGGCCAGCCACAGCGCGCGCAGGAACATGCCCTGCGCGCAGTGGAGCTGGCGCCGCGCAATGCCGACAGCATCGACACACTGGGCGAACAGTTGCTGCTCAACGGCCAGCCCGCCGAAGCGGTGGCCACGTATGAGAAGGCGCTCGCCTCGGGTGTGGTGACACCCGCGTTGCGACGCCAGCACGGCATCGCACTGCTGCACGACCACCAACCGGCCGAAGCGGAGCAGGTGTTGGCCGCGCTGTTGCACGACCAGCCGACCGACCAGCGTGCGATCGCCCATCTCGGCCTCGCCCTTGCAGCGATCGGCGATGTCCGCGGCGCGAGCGAACGGCTTGGACTGCACCGTCATGTGCATGCCATCGAGTTGCCGCCACCGGAGGGCTTCGTCGATGCCGCGCAGTTCCATGCCGCGCTCGCCGACGACATCCGACGGCACAGCCAGCAACGCTGGGAGCCTGCCGGCCTGGCCGCGCGCAAGGCCTATCTCAGCGGCGACCTGCTGGCCGACCGCACGGCGGCGATCGTCGGCTTCGAACAGCGCCTGCGCGAGACGATCGATGTCTTTCTGGCGAGATGCCGGGCGGCGGCGGGCGCACAGGACGACCTGTTCCTGCGAAATGTTCCGCAACGCTATCGCCTCCACGTGTGGGCGACCCAGGCCGCAGAGCAGGGCTTCATCGACACCCACATCCACGAGGATTCATGGTTGTCCGGTGCCTACTACGTCGAATTGCCCGAGGCGATCGGCGACGGCGACGCCACCCATGCCGGGTGGATCGAATTCGGTCGTCCGTTTGCCGGCCTGCCGTCGTGGCCTGAGCATGCATTGCACCGTGTACGGCCTCGCGTCGGCACGTTGCTGTTGTTCCCGTCGTACCTGTTCCATCGCACGCTGCCTTACCGCGGTGCGGGGGAACGCATCAGCATCTCGTTCGACCTGGCCGAGGTTTGAGGCTGCCCTGCCCCCACCTCGCCCGCGCGCGGGAGGGGCTCACTGAACTTTCCTGTCTCCGCACGGAGAGAGGCCTACTGCCCCTTCTCCCGCAGAAGGTGCCTTTGCCTATGCAAACCGCCTCAATCCGCCGGCACCGTCCGCTGCCGCGCCCATTCGCGCAGCGCTTGCACCTGCTCGCCCATCAGCACCGATAGCGGCCGCGTTTGTTTGAGTTCGGCACGCAACAGGAAGTCGTTGAGCGGCGCCCTGGCGGCATGCGCCGCGTACAGCGCTGCGACGATGGCTTGCTCGATCTCCGCGCCGGAGAAGCCATCGGCGCCGGCGATCAGGCCGGCCAAGTCGAACTGCGCCGTATCGAGCGATCGCTTCTTCAGATGCAGCGCGAACAACTGCTCGCGCGTCGCCGCATCGGGCAGGTCGACAAAGAAGATCTCGTCGAAGCGGCCCTTGCGCAGCAGCTCCGGCGGCAGCGCGTCGATCTGGTTGGCCGTCGCCACCAGGAACACGCGCGACTTGCGCTCGGCCATCCACGTCAGCAGGTAACCGAGCACGCGCCGCGACACGCCGCCGTCGCCCTCGCCGCCGTCGCCTGCCAAGCCTTTCTCGACTTCGTCGATCCACAGCACGCATGGCTCCAGCTGTTCGGCCGATTGCAGCGCTGCGCGCAGGTTCTTCTCGGTCTCGCCGTGGAATTTGTCGTACAGCGTGCCAAAGTCCAGCCGCACCAGCGGCACGCCGAAGCCGGCGGAGACCGCCTTGGCCAGCATCGACTTGCCGCAGCCCTGCACGCCGAGAAGCAGCACGCCCTTGGGCGGGTCCAGGCCGGCCGGCGCCTCGCCGCTGACGAACACGTCGCGGCGCTGCTCGATCCAGCGCTTGAACCGGCGCGCACCGGCGACGTCGTCCAGGCGTGCGCTGTCGTATTCGTAGTGCAGGTGGCCGCTGCGGTTGAGCAGCTCGAACTTGAGCCTGGCCAGCTGCGGCAGGTCGCTGGCGCCGAGCGCGCCGTCGTCGAAGATCAGGTGCCGCGCGATTCGGCGCGCGTCGATCGGATCCAGTCCGCGCAGGTTGCGAACGATCTGCTGCACCGCGTCGCCATCGACCTCGACGCGGCGCCCGCCGTTCTCGCGCGCATAGTTCTCGGCCTCCTCGCGCACCAGCTTGAGCAGCGCGTTGGCGTCGGGCAGCTTGGGCGTGTAGCGCACCGCCAGTGCGTCGAGTTCGGGCGCAAGCTCGACCTTGTGCCCGACCAGCACCAGCACGTGCGGCTGGCAGTCGCGACGCTGGACGATCTCGCGCAGCAGTCGCTGCGTGCTGGCATAGCCCAGGTAGGGATGGAAATCGAGCAGCAGGTAGATGCCGCGTTGGTCGGCATCGCGGATCGCGTGCAACGTGGTGGAGGCATCCGGCGCGACTTCCGGCGGGTCCTCGCGGTCGAGGTCCACGCGGCGCAGGCCTTCGGTGATCGACCAGCGGTACAGCGCGCGCCAGACCTGCATCAGCGCCTGGCGGAACAACTCGACCACGCGCGCCTCATCGCGGGTCTCGATGACGATCAGTGGGGTGTTCGCGCGGATCAGCGCGGTCAGGTCCTGCAATTCGCTCATGGGCATGCCGTCTTCCGTGTGCGGCGATCATAACGGCGACATCGGGAAACCAGCCTGGGCGACGCCACCGCGCGCGTGAGGGTGCTGGAATCGGCCATGCCGCCGATGGTCACCGCCGGCGCGTCGGCGATTTCGACGAGCTGGCGGCGGCGATGGTCGGCCAAGACCGCCTGCTCTCCCCGCTGCCGCCGTGGGCCGGCCTCCCGGTGGGGTGATCGCCGGGAGCCGTCCGCACGGGGCGGCCGTGGTGGCCGCATGCAGGGCCGGGGTGTAGGCTGCGGTTTCGTCTGGAAGGAGCTCGCATGAAGACCGTGCTTGTGGCCAGTTCCAAAGGGGGCGTGGGAAAGACCACGATCGCGACCCATCTCGCCGCGCAGTCGGCCGTAGACGGGCTGAACACCGCCCTGGTCGATGCCGACCCGCAAGGTTCCTCGACGCGCTGGGCGCACCGCCGCGCCGGCTTGGAGACCGCCGTGCTGCCGCTGGACGGCACGCGCCGGAAGGCGTGGCGCAAGGGATTGCCCGACGACACCCAGCGCATGGTGATCGACGCGCCGGCCGGGGCGATGGCCAGCGACCTGGAACACTTCCTCGAGATCGCCGATGCCGTGATCGTGCCGGTGCAGCCATCCGTGCTCGACATCGAGGCGACCGTGCCGTTCCTCGACACGCTGGCGCGCTATCCGCGGGTACGCAAGGGCGAGCTGCGCGTCGCGCTGGTCGGCAACCGGCTCAAGCCGTGGACCAACGCCTCGCAGCAGGCGATCGAACTGCTCAAGGCCTGGCCGTATCCGGTGGTCTCGCAGTTGCGCGACAGCCAGGCCTACGTGATGCTGACCTCGCTCGGCAAAAGTATGTTCGATTACCACTCCGCTCAGGTGCGCGAGCACCAGGACGACTGGCAGCCGCTGTTGAAGTGGCTGAGGAAGGCCTGAGGCAAACTCACCCGCCCATCCCGGCAGTCGATAAAATGGCGCCCCGACGACGAGGTTTCGACGCGAATGCGTGAACTGATCCTGCTGCGCCATGCCCACGCCGAGCCCGCCAGCAATGGCCAGGCCGACCTCGACCGCGCGCTGTCGGCGGAGGGGCTGGCCGAGGCTGAAGCCGCCGGCCGCTGGCTCGCCGCCAACAAACTGGTCCCCGATTGCGTGCTGTGCTCGCCGTCGCGGCGCACGCGCGAGACGCTGGAGGCCGTGCTGGGAACGATCGGCTACGTCGACCAGCGCATCGAGCCGGCCATCTACGACGCCACGCCGGGCACGCTGATCGCGCTGGCCGATACGCATCCGGAAGTCGAACGGCTGATGTTGGTCGGGCACAACCCGGGCATCGAGCGGCTGGCGGCGCTGCTGCACAGCGGCCAGTCCGGCGACTACCGCGGCATGCCGCCGGGCGGGATCGCGGTGTTGTCGGTGCCCCCGGGTTCCAGCCTGGAGCCGGGCGTGGCACAGCTCAGCGCCTTCTGGTGGCCGTGAGGCTGTGCCTGCGACTGGCCGGGCTGCTGATGCTGTGGGTGCTGGCCGGAGCCAGCCTCGCGCAGGCGTCGGTGTCCGGCTTCGATCCTGCGCATACCCGATTCAACTTTGAAATGCGCACGCGCTGGGGACAGCGCGTGCTGGGCGAGTTCCCCCGCTACGACGGCGAGCTGCGCGTATTGCCCGACGGGCGCCACCAGGTACGCATCGTGCTGGTGGTCGATTCGCTGGTGGTGGGGGACTCCGAGCGCTACACCAGCATGGCGCGCGGAGAACGCTTCTTCGATGCGCCCCGTTTCCCGACCGTAGAATTCGTGTCCGAACCGCATGAGGCCGCGCTGGCCACCCAGGGCGGGCGACTGCGCGGCCGCCTGACCATGCACGGCGTCAGCCGCGCCGAGTCCTTCAACGTGGAGCCGGCGAAGTGCGCCCGGCCCGGACGGGACTGCGACGTCATCGCCTATGGCAGCGTCCGTCGCAACGACTACAACCTCGACGGCTGGCAGTTCGCGCTGACCGACCGCGTGCGCTTCACGATGCGTGTGCGGCTGAGGCCGGAGGGGCAGTGAGAACCCGGTTTGCCCTGGCGGCGCGCGCCGGACTGGCCGCGCTGATGCTGGTCGCGTTGTCGGCCTGCGCGTCGTTGTCGACGGCACAGCGCGATCGCGCCAGCGGGATAGTGATGCAGGCTCGCTCGCAGCAGGTCGACTGCGCGGCGCCCGACGCCTGTGCCAAGCCTTCGCCGCTGCACGATCTCGCCGCGCGTGCCTTCGCCGAGTCGACGCCGCAGGCGCCGCACCATTACGCG
Organism: Lysobacter niastensis; assembly: GCF_031457115.1. Classification (GTDB taxonomy): domain Bacteria; phylum Pseudomonadota; class Gammaproteobacteria; order Xanthomonadales; family Xanthomonadaceae; genus Lysobacter_J; species Lysobacter_J niastensis_A. The sequence continues at coordinate 1,107,076 of NZ_JAVDVY010000002.1, read as the reverse complement.
CTGATCCTCGACCGCGGTCCGGACGCGTTGTTGGCGCGGCTGAGCCTGATCCGCAGCGCGACCACCACCATCGATCTGCAGACCTACATCTTCGATGAGGACGATGCCGGCCGGCTGGTGCTCGATGAACTGTTGAAGGCGGCACGCAGGGGCGTGCGCGTGCGCCTGCTGATCGACCAGTTGTCTGCGCTGCGCCGCATCGACACGCTGGCCGCGCTGTCGGCCGCCCACGCCAACCTCGAGGTCCGCCTCTACAGCCCGGTGCTCGGGCGCGCACGGATCAACTACCCGCAATACGCGTGGGCCGTGGTGTGCTGCTGGAGCAAGCTCAACCAGCGCATGCATACCAAACTGCTGCTGGTGGACGGAGCGGTCGGCATTACCGGCGGACGCAACTATCAGGACGACTATTACGACTGGGACGACGAGTACAACTTCCGCGATCGCGACCTGCTCGTTGCCGGTCCGGTGGCGCGCGAGATGGCGACCGATTTCGGCCTGTTCTGGGAGGATCGCCGCAGCGTGCCGGCCGAACACCTGGACGACGTAGGCGGCCTGCTGCTCAAGAGCGGCGTACCGCCGCTGCCGCAGGTGGTGTTCGAGCGGCCGCAGCGGGCCGAGGCGATGCGCCGCGACGCCGACGATGCCGACCTCGTCAGCAGCCGGCTGGTCTCCCAGGCATTGCCGGTCGGCGAGGTGCGCTACATCTCCGACACCCCGGAAAAGCATCGCGCCACGGCGCGGAACGCCGCGGTGGCCTCCGATTCGCTGCGCGGGCTGATCGAATCCGCGCAAAGCGAAGTGCTGTTGCAGACGCCCTACCTGGTGCTGTCCAAGGCGGCGCAGGACATGTTCCGGCAACTGCGCCAGCGCCCGAACCGGCCGACCGTGATCGTCTCGACCAACAGCCTGGCCGCGACCGATGCGTTCATCGCCTATGCGCTGTCCTATAAGTACAAGCGACGCTACCTGCGCGAGTTCGGCTTCAACATCTTCGAGTACAAGCCATTTCCGGCGGATGCGCCGATCGACATCGGGGCCACCGGCGCGCCCGTGCCGGAGATCGAACCGCCGGCCGAGCCGACAGCGCAGGTGTCCGCCGAGACGCCGCAGGACGAACCGGTGGTGCCGCCGAATCGGCATCGCGAACTTCGCGATCGGTACGACCGCCGCAGCGTGGTCGGGCGTGAGCACTACCGCCGCGCGCTTTCGCGCGAAGGAACGGCCCTGCGCACCGGCTCGACCAAGGCCAACTGGCCGGTGCCGCTCAAGCGCGCCGGCGTGCGCATCGGCATGCACGCCAAGTCGCTGGTGATCGATGAGCGCATCGGCGTGGTCGGGACCCACAATTTCGATCCGCGCGGCGACCACTACAACACCGAGAGCGCGGTGGTGATCGAGGATGCGACCTTCGCCCAGGCGCTGGCCGCCAGCATCCGTCACGACATCTCACCGCCGAATTCATGGGTGATCGCGCGGCGCGACAAACCGCCGGTGTTCTCGGGGCTGGACTACTCGGTCGGCAAGATGTTCGAGGCGATGCCCGTGTTCGACCTGTGGCCGATGCGCTATGCCACCAGCTATGAGTTCGTGCCCGGCCCGGCCTGTCCGGCGCCGCTGCTGCCCAGCGACCCCGGTTTTCGCGCCTGCTATCGCCCGGTGGGCGACTTCCCCGAGGTCGCGCTCGGGCTCAAGGGCCTGACTACGCGCATCTTCACCGCCTTTGGCGCGGGACTCGCGCCGATCCTCTGACGCGCAGCGGTTTTCCTGAGCGCGGTCGCTCTTCCCCTCGGTGTCCGATCTGCCCCCCCCCTGTCGTCAGTCATGGCAACGGATCGCCCCTGCGGGCCATCTCTATGGGTGTTCCGGCCTGCGCCAACCCCTTGCAGCACTAGGTCTTCGGTGGGGTGACTTCTGGCCCATGGCGGAATCGGTTCGGTGTTGTACTTTACCAACACACCAGTTCACACCAACGCCAGGACACCACCATGAACGCCTCCCGCAACCAGCAGTCGACCTACTCCAACCCGAGTCGCACGGTCGCCGCGGAAGTGGCTTCTTCCCCGGTCCGCCACGTCCATCGCGAACGCGACTTCGGCGTCGGTTACGGCAACAGCTCCGGCTATGCCAGCCCGCGCCGCTACATCGACCAGTGGGCTCCGTCGCGCTTCCGCTGCGTCTAAGTCCAGTCATCTCCACCTGCGTCCCTTCCCCCCAAAGGATTTCGCCATGAATGCCCTGCTTACCTCCGCCTTCACCCGCAAGCCGCTTCCTGCCAGCGCCCCGGCTGCCGTCCCGGCTGCGACCCGCCTGGTCCGTCGCGAACGCGACTTCGGCATCGGCTACGGCCGCAGCAGCGGTTACGGCTGCACCCGCCGCTACACCAGCGACTGGGCACAGCCCCGCTTCCGTTGCGCATGAATCGTCGCGCATGAACCGTTGTCTTGAGCCGCTTCGCCTGACCCGCTCCACCCGTTGAGATCCGGCCGTCCCGGCGGATCTCCGAAAGACCCAAGGATTCCGCCATGAACGCCCTGCTTCGCACCGACCTGTTCCCCGCCAAGTCGCTTCCCGCCCGCGCGCCGGCCAATGCCTCGGCCCCGGACCGCCTGGTCCGCCGCGAACGCGACTTCGGCATCGGCTACGGCCGCAGCAGCGGTTATGGCAACTCCCACCGCTACACCAGCGACTGGGCACAGCCCCGCTTCCGCTGCAGTTGAGCCACGGTTCCTCCGCCCCGCGGTCCGGCGCGCCATCCACGGTGTTTGGCGCGTCGGCCGCGGGTTCTTTGTAACCAGGAACCCGCCTGATAGGCGCAGATCTCCGACGAAACCGGACATTGATCGCGCAGGGGGTGTTTCGACTGTCCGCTGCGGCGCCCGTCCGCTATCGTGAGGGGATGACTATCCCCGCTGCCGAACCCAAGTCCCTGTTCCGCCCCACCACGCTGGCCGCGCTGAACGCGATGTCCAAGGACACCGCCATGGAGCCCCTCGGTATCGCTTTTACCGAGATCGGACCGGATTACCTGCGCGCCACCATGCCGGTGGACGCCCGCACCTGGCAGCCGTACGGGCTCCTGCATGGCGGCGCCTCCGTGCTGCTCGCGGAGACGCTGGGCAGCATGTCCGGCATGCTGTGCATCGGCGAAAACGAGATATGCGTCGGCATCGAGATCAACGCCAACCACGTGCGCGGTGTCCGCGACGGCGTGGTCACGGGGACGGCGCGCCCGTTGCACGTCGGCGGGCGCACCCAGGTCTGGGAAATCCGCATCGAGGATGAACGCGGTCGCCTGGTGTGCATCTCGCGCATTACGCTGGCGGTCGTCCCGCGCGCATGAGCCGTGGCGTGATTTTCGCTGGTCGCTGGGGCGTGGCTTCGGTATCGTTTCCGCAATGAATGCGCCGTCCCCCCACGCCGGCGCGACGGCGCCAGACCATGCGCCGCTCGCGCGCACGCTCCGCTACCTGATCCGCGTGCCACTGCTCGTGTGGCACCTGCTGATCGACCTTCCGCTGGTGCTGCTGTTCACCACGCCGCTGACGCGGGGCCTGCACATGGGTGGGGACACTCTGGAGCACCGCGCGATCCGTGCCTGGTCGGCCGGGTTGATGCGCGTATTCGGGTTCCGCCTGCGTCGTATCGGCGAGCCATTGCCGGAAGCGGCGATGTTCGTCGCCAACCACGTCAGCTGGATCGACATCGAGACGCTGCACAGCCAGCGCATGATGGGCTTCGTCGCCAAGCGCGAGATCGAGAGCTGGCCCGTGGTCGGCTGGCTGGCCGCGCGCGGCGAAACCATCTTCCATTCCCGAGGCAGCACCGAGTCGCTCGGCGGTGTGCTGCACGAGATGCTGGCGCGGCTGCGCAGCGGCCGCTCGGTCGGCGTGTTCCCCGAGGGCGGCACGCGCGGCGGTGGCCAGGTCGGGCCGTTCCACGCGCGCATCTTCCTGGCGGCCGTCGAAGCCGGCGTGCCGGTGCAGCCGGTCGCGCTGCGCTATGGCGAGGGCGGCAACGCGCAGGGCGTGGTGGCATTCCAGAAAGGCGAGAGTTTCTTCGGCAACTTCGTGCGCCTGCTGGGCGAGCCGCAAAGGCTGGCCGAGATCCATTTCCTGGAGCCGATCATGCCGGGCGAGACCGATGGACGCCGCCGCATCGCCGAACTGGCACGGCAGCGGATCATCGACGCGATGACCAGCTGAAGCAGATGAACAAGGGGCGCAAGCCTAGTGCGACCACTCGAAAACGACGGACTATCGTCGAGCACATGCTGAAACCGGGCACGCTGACCGCCGCCGACTACCGCCCGCCGCAATGGCTGCGCAACCCGCACGTGCAGTCGGTGCTGGGCACCAGCTCGCTGCGCCGTCGCCAGGGCGAGCGCGACCTCGACGCCCTGGGCGCGGTCACGCGCCCATACCTCATCGATGGCGGCGACGGCGTGCGCCTGCAGGGCCTGCACAGCGTGATCCCGGATGCGCCGGCCAAAGGCATGGTGCTGCTGCTGCACGGTTGGGAGGGCAGCGCCGATTCCAGCTACATGCGGCTGACCGCGGCGCAGCTGCTGCGCCGGGGATTCGAGGTGTTCCGGCTCAATTTCCGCGACCACGGCGGCACCCACCACCTCAATGAAGGCCTGTTCCACTCCAACCGCATCGACGAAGTCGTGCATGCGGCCTGCGAGGTGGCACAGCGCTTCCCGTGCCGGCCGATGTCGGTGGCCGGCTATTCGCTCGGCGGCAACTTCGCCCTGCGCCTGGCCTTGCGCGCCCCCTCGGTCGGACTGCCGCTGGCGCACGTCGCCGCGGTCTGCCCGGTGCTCGATCCGGCGCGCACGATGGATGCGATGGAACACGGCCTGCCGGTGTACCTGTGGTATTTCGAGCGCAAATGGCGCGGATCGCTGGCGCGCAAGCGCGAGCTGTTCCCGCAGACGCATGCCTTCGACGACCGGGTGCTGGGCCTGCGCATGCGCCCGCTGACGCAATGGATGGTCGAGCGCCACACCGAATTCGGTTCGCTGGAGCGGTATTTCGACGGCTACTCCATCGCCGGTGAGCGCCTGTCGGCCCTGCAGGTGCCGGCCAGCATCCTGATGGCCCAGGACGATCCGGTGATCCCGGTCGACGGGTTCCATTCGCTGCGCCTGCCGGAAACGGCGCGCCTGGAGATATCGCCTTGGGGCGGGCATTGCGCCTTCCTCGAAAGCGCCCGGCTGGACGGCTTCGCCGAGCGCTGGATCGCCCAACGCCTGGACGACGCGACCGGCTGAGCTCGCGGGCGCCTGCGGTGTGCCTGGTGACTCCGGGCAGCGCCCTTCGCAACGGCTACAATCGCCGATTCGTCCGTATTTCGAGCCGTCCATGTACCAACCGATTCTCGACGCCCTGCGTCGTGGCGCCGCCGCCGAGGCCCTGGCCGCCGCGCGCGAGGCCGTTGCCGCCCAGCCGCAAGATGCCACTTCCCACCGCCTGCTCGCCGCCGCACTTCGCCTGGACGGCGATCGCGAGGGCGCCATCGCCGCCATCGACCAGGCCATTGCGTTGGCTCCGGATGACGCCAACGTCCACCTGGAACGCGCCGGCCTGCTGCTGCAGGAGCGCCAGCTCGACGAGGCTCAGGCCGCGCTTGCGCGCGCCGTCGGCCTCGATCCCAACCAGTTCCCCGCCTACATCGTGCAGGCACAGCTCGCGCTGGGCCGCGGCGATCTCGACGACGCCGAGCGCGTTGTCCGCATCGCTTCGCGCATCGCACCCGAGCATCCGCACGTGGCGGCGGTCGAAGGCACGCTTGCGCTGCGTCGCGGCGACGCCGACAACGCCCTGACCATCCTGAGCCGGGCCGCCGAACGCGCGCCGGACGACATGCAGCTGCGTCACTCGCTCGGTTTCGCCTATCTGGCCAAGGGGCATCTGGCCTTCGCCGAACAGGCGTTCCGCCGCATGCTGGAAGCCAACCCTGGCTCGCGTCCGCTGCGCGCGCTGGTGGCCGATGTCATCCGTCGCCAGGGCCGCATGGCTGAGGCCGCCGATGAGCTGGCACCGCTGCTCGAAGGTGCCGGCGCGACGCCGGCCCTGCACGCGGTGGTCGGTGAAATGGAGCTGGCTGCCGGCCGCAACGAGCGCGCCCTGGCCGTGCTGCGCCCCGCCTTCGCCGCACATCCGAGCGAACGACGCGTCGTGGCCGCGATGTGCGAGACCTGGCGCCGACTCGGCGCCGAGAGCGAGGCCCGCGACACGCTCGACACCGCATTGACCGAGCACCCGCAAGCCGCCGACCTGTGGCATGCGCGCCTGCTGTTCGAACCGTTTGCCGAGCAGGGTGCGCGCACCGTGGTCGAGCGCTGGCTGCAGGCGATGCCGGACTTCGTGCCGGCGCTGCAGGCGATGGCGACCATCCACCAGCAGGCCGGTGAAAGCGAGCAGGCCGAAGCCATTGCCGTGCGGATTACCGAAATCGAGCCCGGCCACACCCAGGCCGAGCTGCGCGTGGTCGACCATCTGCTGCAGCGCGATCCGGAAGCGGCCGTGACCCGCATCGAAGGCCTGATCGGCCTCGCCCAGGACGAGAACGTCAAGCGCAACCTGCGGCAGTTGCTGGGTCGTGCGCTCGACATTGCCGGTCACCCGGCCGCTGCGACGGAAACCTGGACCGAAGTGCACGCCGAGCACGCGCCGCAGCGCCTGCCGCTGCCGCCGACCGGCACGCGAACCGGCGACTGGCCGGCGCTGGCGCCGAAGCCGGAAGGCGTCAACAGCGTGCTGTTGCTGTGGGGCCTGCCCGGTTCGCTGGTCGAGCGTGTCGCCCATACCTTCGACCTGGCCGGCATGCCGCTGCGCGCCGACCGGTTCGGACCGCAGCCGCCCAACGACCTGTTCCAGCGCTACGACACGATCACCTCGCTGGATTCGGGTTCCGCCGATCCCCAGGCGCTGGTCGCGCAGTGGCGCGAGCAATTGCCCGCGCGCGGCATCCGCAACGGCGTGATCTTCGACTGGCTGCTGTTGTGGGACAACGCGCTGCTGCGCGCGCTGCGCCCGCAGCTGCCCGAGGCGGTGCTGATGGCGGTGATCCGCGATCCGCGCGACATGCTGCTGGACTGGCTGGCCTTCGGTGCGCCGGCGCCGTTCGCGTTGGAGTCGCCCGTGGTTGCCGCACGCTGGCTGGCGCAATCGCTGGAGCAAGTGGCCGATCTGCAGGAGCAGGATCTGTTCCCGCATCGCGTGCTCAAGCTCGACGGCATCGAGTACACCGAGCGCGGCATCGGCCAGGCCATCGCCGATGCATTGCAGATCACCATCGAAGCCGCGCCGCCGGTGGCGCTCGGCCCCCCGCATTTCGAGGCGGGTCACTGGCGCACCTATGCCGGGCCGCTGGCCGAGGCCTTCGCGCTGCTGGCGCCGGTGGCACAGCGCCTGGGCTATCCGGCCGCCTGATCCCTCCCGGGATCTTCGCGACCACATCGATACGTCACGCAACCAGGAGGCGACATGCGGATCCACAGCGACAGTTTCGAACATCGCCAGCGCTTGCCGGTGGAATTCGCGGCCGGCCGGGCCACGGCTGACGGTTTCGGCTTCGCGCCGAACCGCAATCCGCACCTGGCCTGGGACGACGTACCGGAAGGCACCAGGTCGTTCGCGTTGCTGTGCATCGATCCCGACGTGCCGACCGTGCCGGAAATGGTCGGCAAGCAGGGCGTGCTGATCCCGTCCGACCAGCCGCGCTGCGATTTCGTGCATTGGGCGATGGCCGACATCCCCGCCGCCGTGCGCGAGATCGCGGCAGGCAGCTGCAGCGATGGCGTGGTTGCGCACGGCAAACCCGACCCGGCCGGTCCGGCAGGGTCGCGACAGGGACTCAACGACTACACCGGGTGGTTCGCCGCCGCCCCGTCGATGTCCGGCGACTGGCTGGGCTACGACGGCCCGTTCCCGCCGCCCAACGACCTGCGCCTGCACCGCTACTTCTTCCGCGTGTTCGCGCTGGATGTCGACAAGCTGCCGCTGCCGGAGAAGTTCACCGCTGCCGACGTCTTCGCCGCCATGCACGCTCACGTGCTGGAGGAGGCGACCATCTACGGCACGTATTCGCTGAATCCCTCGGTCGAGGGCTAACCTTGTCCGATGCCGGGCGTGCGCGCCGTAGCTGCGACGCGCGCAAGGCGCTGTGGGGCGTCGGCAGTGACGCCCTCGCGGCGTGCCATCAGCTCCCGGCCGGCACCAGCAGCAACAGCGCGCAGCCGAGGAAGAACCGGTAGATCGCGAACACGGTGAAACGATGGCTCTGGATGTAATGCAGCAGCCACTTCACCGCGATGAACGCCGTGATCGCCGAAGCGACAAAGGCGACCGCAAGCGCGGTCCAGTCCTCGTGGACGGCTCCGCCGTTGCCCAGCACGTGCAGCAACTCGTAGGCGGTCGCGGCGAACATGGTCGGGATGCCGACCAGGAACGTGAATTCGGTGGCGGCGGCGCGCGACGTGGTGCCAGCCAGCAACGCTATGAAAATCGTCGCACCCGAACGTGACGTGCCGGGGAACACCCCGGCCACGACCTGCGCGATGCCGACCAGGATCGCCACGGTCCAGGTGATCACCGTTCGCTCGCCGATCGCGGCGGCGCGCTTGGCGGCGAAATGTTCCGCCGCGATCATCCAGAAAGCTCCCAGCACCAGCGCCCATGCGATCGGCGTGACATGGTCGGGCAACTCGAAGCCCAGCTTCTTGACCACCACGCCCAGCACCGCGGTCACGCCGAAAGCCGCTGCCAGCTTGAAGGCGTAATCGCGCGCCTGCGCCACCGTCATCGCCATGTGGGAGGGGCTGTGCTCCGCGCTGGCTTCGCGGCCGGCAAAGGCCATCGCCAGGTCCCACAGGCGCTGGCGGTAGATCACCACCACGGCCAGGATCGCGCCCGCCTGAATGGAGATGTTGAACAGGTCCGAGCGGTGTCCGAGCCAACGCTCGGCGATCAGCAGGTGACCGGTGCTGGAGATCGGCAGGAACTCGGTGATGCCTTCGATGATGCCGAGCAACAGCGCGGCGAGCAGATCGGTCATGCGGGACGGTTTCGTGAATGGAGAAGCGGCGCGCCAGCATAGCCGAACGCGCAGAACCGGCATTGCGGCGCCTGCAATACCAATGACCGGCGTCTCGCTTCACGTGCCCTAGACGGCGCATTCACGAAGGTTACTGCCGGTTCAATCATCGATGCCGGGCTCGCGCCGGCAACCGCCGGCAGGAGCAGGCTTGCGGCAACCGCGTGCCAATGACGGCGCACGCCTGCGGTGATGGATCGCCTTGCACAGGCAGAGGAGGGTGAGCGACACGAACGGCTTCAGCGCCCCGACGATGGGTCCCGGCTCGCTCTGTTCGCCTGTTTGCGCGTGCCATCTCACCGGTTGCATCCGGGCGCCCGATCGCATCCGCCAGCCGCTGTACCCAGACACTCCGCGGCACCACCCGAGCAGCAAGCTCGCCTTCAACATTTCTCCCCCAGGAGGGCGCGTCATGAGAGCAATACCGCTGTATCTGGCTGTTGGCGTGGCGCTGCTGTCACCCTTGCCCGCCGCCGCGCAGTCGTCCGCATCCGCAAAGGCCGGATCGGACAGCACGGCCACCGCATCGGCGGTCGATCCCAGGGCCGTGGCCGCGCTGGAGAAGATGGGCACGTACCTGCGCACGTTGAAGCAGTTCAGCGTGCACGGCGACAGCACCTTCGACCTGGTGGTGGATAACGGGCAGAAGCTCCAGTTTCCCGGCACCATCGATTACAGGGTCCGCGCCCCCAATGCACTGGCCATCGACCTCAAGACCGACCGCAAGGATCGCCAGCTGTTCTACGACGGCAAGCAGTTGACCGTCTACGGCGCCAAGACCGGTTACTACGCCACCATCGATGCGCCGCCTACGACCCGCGAACTGCTGGCCATCATCGAAGACGACTACGGCATCGAGTTGCCGCTGGTCGACCTGTTCCTTTGGGGCACCGACAAGGCGTCGACCTCGGCGCTGACCTGGGCCACGTTCGTGGGTCCGGCGCGCATCAACGGCACCGCCACCGACCACTACGCATTCCGCCAGGAGGGCGTGGACTGGCAGGTCTGGATCGAGCAGGGCAGCAAGCCATTGCCGCGCAGGATGGTGATCACCACCACCGACGAGCCAAGCCAGCCCCAATACACATCGACGCTGACCTGGAACACCAACGCCACGTTCAAGGATTCGAACTTCACTTTCGCCCCGCCCAAGGATGCCAAGCGCATCCAGTTGGTCAAGGTGGCGCTGGTGGATGAAACCGGTCAGGAGGGAACGCCATGAACATCCTTCGCAAAGCTTCGGTGCTGGGCCTCGGGCTTGCCCTGTTCGCCGGAACCGCCGCGCTGCTGGCCGTGAGCACCGACGCGGCGGCGCGTGGCGGCGCACGTGCCAGCGTCAACCATGCCGGTGGCGGCGGCAACCGGGCTGCTGCCGCCAATCGCGGCGCGGGCACGCATCAGGCCGCCAACGTCAACCGCAGCAACGTCCAGAACGTGAACCGCAACACCAACGTCAACCGCAACACCAACGTCAATCGCAACACCAGCATCCACAACGAAGTCGACATCGATGTCGACCACGGTTGGGACAACGGGTGGAACGACCATCCGGTCGCCACGGCCGCGGCGGTGACGACGGCCGTAGCGGTGACCTCGGCGGCGATCGGGTCGATCGTGCATTCGGTGCCACCCAGCTGCGTATCCACGGTGGTCAATGGCATCGCCTACCAGCAATGCGGCAGCACCTGGTACCAGCCGCAGTACGCCGGCACGTCGGTCCAGTACGTGGTCGTCGATGCACCGTGATCGCTGCCGGGCCGTTTTCGCCGCGTTTCCGATCCACACCGTTCTGGGGTAGGCCATGCGCACGCTTCCGAAGTTAGCTTGTCTCGGTATCGCCCTGGCGTTGCTGGGTTCGCCATGGATGGCCAGCTCGCAGGCCTCGGATCCGGCGGCGTCGCAGGCGAACATCGACGCGCGTCCGTTCCCCCGCGAGTTCACCGTCAAAGGCACGAGCTTCAACGTCCATCAGCCGCAGTTCGACAGCTGGGAAGGCAACCAGCTCAAGGGTCGCTTCGCGATGTCGGTGAAGACCGGCACGCACAGCGGCGCGAACGGCAAGGCCCAGGACACGTACGACTACGGCGTCGTGCAGTTCCAGGCGCGCACCGAAGTCGACAAGGAGGCGCGCGCGGTGGTGTTGACGGATCTCCAACTGCCCGGCGCCAGCTTCCCGACGTCCACCGCCAAGCAGGATCAATACCTGCAGCTGGCCCGCGAGCAGCTGAAACAGAAATCCACGATGACGATATCGCTGGATCAGCTTGAAGCGGCCATGGCGATCGCCAAGGTCGATGCCGCGACGCCGCAATCGCTGCCCGTGCGCAACGATCCGCCCGACATCATCTTCAGTACCGAACCGGCGGTGCTGATGCTGGTCGATGGCGAGCCTGTGCTCAAGCCAAGCGGCGTCGGAGGCGTGCAGCGCGTGATCAACACCCGTTCGCTGCTGCTGCAGAAGGGCGGCCAGTATTTCACGGTAGTCAGTGGCCATTGGGCCAGCGCCCCGACGTTGGCCGGCCCGTGGACGGCGGTGGCCAGCGTCGACCCGGCGCTGGTCCAGGCCAAGCAGAAGGCGCTGGACAGCAAGCAGGTCGACGCGCTCGACAATCCGCCCGACGCGCTCAAGCAGGACTACGCTGCCGGCCGCGTTCCGGTCATCCATGTGCGCACCAGGCCGGCCGAGTTCATCTCGGTGCAGGGCGAGCCGCAATTCGTAGCGGTGCCGGGCACCAAGCTGACCTACATCGACAACACCGGCGCTGACGTTTTCGTCGATGCCGCGGCCAACAACGCCTGGTACGTGCTGGTGTCGGGCCGCTGGTTCACCGCACCAGGCAGCAAGGGCCCGTGGACCTATGTCGCGCCGGCGCGCCTGCCGGCGGAGTTCGGCAAGATCCCGCCCGACAGTCCCAAGAGCGGTGTGCTGGCGTCGATTCCGAACACGCCGGAGTCGAGGGAGGCGCTGATCGCCAACAACATTCCGCAGACCGCCGTGGTCAATCGCCAGCAAGCCCAGCTGAGCGTGCAGTACGACGGCGTGCCGCAGTTCGAGCCGATTCCGGGCACGCAGCTGCACTACGCGCACAACACGCCGGTGCCCGTCATCCAGGTTGCGCCGGACAGCTATTACGCGGTCGACAAGGGCATCTGGTTCACCGCCAAGGCGGCGACGGGGCCGTGGTCGGTCGCCACCAGTGTGCCCGCGCAGATCTACTCCATCCCGACCAGTTCGCCGTTGCATTACGTCACCTATGTGCGCGTGTATGGCCAGAGCGGCGACGACGTGTACGTGGGCTACACGCCGGGTTACTACGGCACGGTGGTCAGCGACGACGTGGTCGTCTATGGCACCGGCTACACCTGCGATCCGTGGGTGGGTGCTTACTGGTACGGCTGCCCGGCCACGTACGGCATGGGCGTGTACTTCGGCTGGAATGCCTGGGTGGGCTGGACCTTCGGCTGGGGCTGGGGCTGGTACGGCGGCTGGTACGGTCCGTACAACCCATGGTGGGGGCCGTGGTACGGACCGGCGTATCCGTGGGGCTGGTGGGGCGGCGGCGCCGCGGCTTGGAACGTCTATGGCCATTGGGGCAATGCGGCGGTGCGCGGCACGGCGGCGGCCTGGGCCAATCCGTGGACCGGCAACGTGGGACGGGGCGCGCGCGGAGGCTTCTACAACGAGGCCACCGGTGGCCGCGGTATCGGACGCGCCGGCGTCAACACCAACATTTACACCGGCACGACCAGCGCCGCTGCGCAGGGCATCCGCTACAACCCGCAGACCGGACGCGTCGTCGCCGGCACAGGCGCGGCGGCGGTGAATCCTTACACCGGACAAGCCGCTGCCGGCGGCCGGCGCACCGTGGTCAACACCAATACCGGGCGCGTGACGCAGCAGGCCGGTGGCGCGGTGGCCGGACCGGGTGGCGCTGCCGGTGCCGGCGCGTTCAACAGCCAGGGCGATCGCGTCGATGCCAAGGGCGCGGGCGGTTTCCACTACAACGCCGACACCGGCACGATGCACAAGGGCGGCGTCGTCAACGTCAACGACAACGTCTACGCAGGCCGCGACGGCAACGTCTACAAGTACGACAACGGGCAATGGCAGCAGGTCACCCGGCCGGAGTCGGGCGGCGCAGTCAATCGTGTCGATCCGGCCAGTCTCGACAGCGACCGCTACGCGCGCGAGCGCGGCAACGAGCGCATCCAGGGAGGCAGCGGATTCGACCAGGGCTCGCGGTCCACCCGCCCCGCCGGTGGATATAACCGACCTGCCGGCGGATACAACCGGCCCGCTGGGGGATACAGCCGTCCGGCCGGTGGATACCGGCCCAGCATGGGCGGTGGCATGCGCGGTGGCGGCGGCTTCCGCCGGCGCTGAGCGACTAAGCATTCCGAGGGAGGGAGTGTGGCGATGAAGGAAGGGATCCTGTGCACCGGTCTGCTCGGCGTGGCCGCGTCGTTCGCAATGGTCATGCCTGCGCATGCCGTCGAGGGCGCGCTGGGCCGAACCATCACCGGCACCAACATCATGTCCTATGCCGGCGTGGTGCCGCCCACGCCGGGCTTCACCATGGGATTGGGCTACGTCCACTACTCGGGCGACATCGGCGCTGATCGGCAGGTCCCGGTCAACAACCTGTTGACGCTGGGCCTGGACGCCACCTTCGACATGTTCTCGCTGACCGGCGTGTACGTCTGGGACACCGGCGAGGGCCGCTGGAACTTCGCCTCGATGGCTGCCCTGCCATTGGCCCAGGTCGATGTGGATGCCAACGTCAGCTTGGGGCCGCGCAGCGGTCAGGTCGGCGACAGCGATGGCTGGGGGCTGTTCGATCCGTTCTTCGCGCCCGTCATCGCCGGATACCACTTCGACCAGACGCACCACCTGTCGTTGTCCCTGTATGTCTATACCGACTGGGGCAGCTACGATCCCGACAGGCTGGCCAACCTCAGCCTCAACAACTGGACGTTCTCGCCGACCGTCGGCTACACGCAGTTGATGCAGAAGGGAACGCTGGAGCTCAGCCTGCTCGGTGCGGTCGATATCTACACCGAGAACGACGCCACCCACTACCAGAACGGCGCCGTGTTCCGCCTCGACGCGCAGTTGGTCAAGCGATTCGGCAACGGTTGGGGCATCGGCGGCATCGGTGGCTGGATCGAACAGTTCGAAGACGACGATCCCCCGATCGCCGGCCAGTTCGCGGCATTCAAGGGGTTCAAGGGGCGCGCCCTGGCACTGGGCCCCACCGTGAATTACACGAAGAAGTGGGAGGGCGGCCAAGTCGAGTTCGCGGCGCGATGGCTGCAGGAGTTCGACGTCAAGAACCGTCTCGAGGGCGATCCCTTGATGGTGACGGCGATGATCACGTTCTGAGCAGGAAAGGGAGCGACACTGCATGACGCACCCTGGCAGGTCTGCTCTGGGCGGTATAAAACGCGCGATTTTGCTTGGCGGCGGCAGTGCCCGATCGCGGATGGCGGCGACAGGCCTCCTGCTGGCGGCATCCATACCCGTGGCATCAAGCGCAGCCGACTCCACATCCACGTCCACATCCACATCCCCGACTGCCGCGCCTGCCGAGAAGGCCCCTCACGACAGCGATCGCATCGCGTTGTTCAAGGACCCGAAAGACGGCCATTTCGACACCTCGCGCTGGCTGCTGGACCATCGTGGATTCCTGCCCGTACCCATCGTCATCACCGATCCCGCGGTCGGCACCGGCGGTGGCGTCGCACTGACGTTCTTCCACCGACCGAAGGGCGCGGCCACCACCCGCAAGACCAGCGACGGGCACACGCGGACGATCACGCCGAACCTCTACGGAGTCGGTGCGATCCGCACCTCCGACGGCACCAGTGGTTATGGCGCCGGCGCGAGCATGCACTTCGATGAAGATCGCTGGCGTTACCGCGGAGGCGTTGCCAAGGCCGATATCAATCTCGACGTCTACACGCCAGGCACGCTGCTGCAGCCGCTTCAGATCGGCTACAACGTCGACGGCATCGTGTCGTTCCAGCAGGTATTCCGCCGACTGGGTGACGAGGACCTCTATCTGGGCCTGGCCTGGACCTACACCGACCTGGACATCTCCTTCGATTCCCAATCCGATCGCGGCCTGTTCACCGACCGTGAGTTGGCCCAGCGCAGCTCCGGGCTCGGCCTGTCGCTGGAGTACGACAGCCGCGACAACCCGTTCACGCCCAACAGCGGCTGGCTCGGGATGATCGAAGGCAACTTCTACGCCGACGCCATCGGCAGCGACAACGACTTCCAGAGCTACCGCGCGCACTCCTACGTCTACGTACCCGTCGCCGACAAACGACTGATCATCGGCGGTCGCCTCGATCTGCGCGCGGCCAACGGCGATGTCCCGTTCTATCGCCTGCCCTACATCGACCTGCGTGGCATCGGCTCCCTGCGGTACCAGGGCCAGCGTGTGGCCACCGTCGAAACCGAGTGGCGGTGGAACGTCACACAGCGCTGGGCGTTGATCGGATTCGCGGGCGCAGGGCGCACCTGGGGCCAACGCAAAGACTTCGGCGACGGTCCCAGCCGGGTCTCGAAGGGCGCCGGCTTTCGCTATCTGCTCGCCCGCCAGCTCGGGATGTACGTCGGCCTGGACTATGCCTGGGGCCCGGAGGACGAAACGTTCTATGTCCAGATCGGCAGCGCCTGGCGCTGACGCGGCCCCCTCACGACCTGCTCCGGCGCCGGTCTGCGTCTTTGTGGTGTAAAGACGCGCGGTTCCGCGCTTCTACTGAATATCACCCTGAACCACCGCATCGCAAGGTGAAGAAATGGATCCCGCGGTCACGCTGTTTGTCAGCATGTTCACCACGCTACTGGCGATCATCAATCCGCTGGAAGCCGTTCCCGTATTCCTTGGGTTGTTGGAAGGAAAGGGCGATGCGGAGCGTCAGCGTGTTGCGCGAAAGGCCTGCTGGAACGTCGTCCTGCTGACGTTCTTCTTCCTGATCTTCGGGAACGTGCTGCTGCGCCTGTTCGACGTCCCCTTGAGCATGGTCCGCGTGGTCGGAGGCGTGATCCTGATGCGCCTGGGGTTCGAGTTGTTCTCGCCTTCGCCAAGCGGCGGGATGATTCCCAGTGGCGGCAGCGGCGACCAGCACGTGTCGTTCATTCCCCTGGCGATGCCGATCATGTTCGGTCCGGGTGCCATCGCCACGGTGATCGGGCTCACCTCCACCATCAAGAGCTCGGGGCATCTGGTGCTGTCGTTCGCGGCGGCGTCAGCGGCAGTCTTCGCGGCGATATTCGTCACCTATCTGTCGCTGGTCTACGCAAAAGCCATCCTGAGCAAGATCGGCCCGCAGGGCATCGACGCAGCAAGCCGGATCGTGGGTTTCTTCGTCTCGGCAATGGGCGTGGCCCTGATATTCCACGGCACCGTGGAATTCCTGCAGTCTTACGGCGTGTTGCTCGGCAAGCCTGCGGGGCAATAACGCCCGTCAGAAGGTGAATGCGAATCCGACCGCCGGGCCGCTCATCGTGATGTCGGTGCTGGTGGGGCCGGATTCGACCTCGACCGAAAGATATCGGTAGCCGAACGCCCACGAGCCCCACTTCACCCGATACTGCGCGATCGCGCTGGCATTCCAGGTGCCTTCGGTGTCTCCGAAGGAGCCGTCGCCGCGCATGGTCAGGGCCCAGCGATCGGAAAGGTTCCACGTGTAGCGCAAGCCGACCATGAAATCGGCGTACGAGTCGTTGACGTTGCGCTCGACGGTGGGAAGCAGCGGGTCGTCCGGCTCGAACTTCACGTCCAGGTCCACGTCGATGTAGCGCAGGCCAGCGAACACATCCAGACCGCTATAGCGCCCATCGGCGGGATTCCACACCGCCGCCAGTTCCAGCAGCTGCGAGTCCAGCTGCGACCGCGTGCCGAACCGGTCGAAGTTCTTGCTGTCGCCCAAGCCCAGGAACGTGTAGTCGCCGAACACACCGAAGCGCTCGCCTTGCCCCTCTGCATGCATCTGGAAGGCGCCATCGATCTTGTCGATGATGTCCGAGAACGAATCTCTATTCGATACGGAAGGAAACCGATCTGTTTCCAGGTCTGTGCCGATGCTCGCCGCCCATAGATACGGAGCGACCTTCCATTCCCATTCGGCCGCCTGCGAAGTGGCGGAAGCGCCCATGAAGCCCAATGCGGCCATGCCGACTGCCACTGGTTTGGTCAACATGTTCATTGCTTGATCTCCTCGCGACTGGCTGTCGTGGACGACAGGGCCGTGTCCGCGCGCAAGCGACGCGCCAGGTAATAGCCGCCGACCAGTGCCGCGATCAGTGCCGCGATGCCGACCAGCGTGAGCCCGTCGACGTCCTCGAGTTCGAGTTCGACGATATGGCGACCCAAGGCGATGACCGCGACGATCAGCACCACTTCGAGTCGTATCCGATGTGATTTGAGGTAAGCGCGTACCGTCTCCAGCAATTCCAGGCCGATCAACACAAGCAGGATGCCGGCGAAGCCCTGCTGCATCGCCCTTTGCAGTTCGCCTGTGGTCTGGATGTTCAACAGGTCCGAGCGCGCGCCACGAAACAGCAGGTACACCAGGTCCAGCAGCCCGAGGACGATCATCACCATCAGCAGTACCTGCACCGCCGATACCACCCAATGCTCGAATCCGCGCGTGAAGGCTTCTTTGGGCCATAGGTCTTTCATGGCTTCGTCCCTGGGGGCACCCGCGGGTGCAACCGCGTAGAAAACGAAAGTGATTCGTGGCGACGGCCATTGCATCGGCCTCAAACCGCCAATGGCGCGTGCCTGTCGCGCATTCAGACGCGGATGACCATGCGACATGCGTACTCGCCATGCCGCAGCTCGCACTGAGCAGTGCATGGTTATACGCCACCTGGATAATCGATGCGGCGTTGCAGCACTTCATCGCTCTGTAACGCTACGTGACAGAAGCTAACGCGCTGCCGTTTACCCAGCCTCCGACTGTCTCGCAAGGCTCGCGAACGATGTCATGCAAATTGCATGCACGGCAGCAACGTTCTGATCGCGCGGTATCTGGCGCACGCCGTCTATCGGCCCCTCTCGAGAGTGGAGACGAACATGAAAGCACTGGCTTTGGCATTGATCCTGGTATCGGGGGTGGTCGTTGCGGCAACACCCAAGGTATCCACCGACTCCGATCCGCAAGCGCAGTTCAGCACCTACAAGACCTACTACTGGGCCATGCAGCCCCAAGGCAATTCGCCGCTGATGGCGCAACGCATCGTCGATGGCGTCAACTCGAGATTGCAGGCCAAGGGATGGCAGCTCGGCGCGAAGGGTGATGTCGCCGTCGCGGCGCACATCACGACCCAGGAAAAGCAGTCGCTCGACACGTTCTATAGCGGCGGTGCGATGGGTGGCTGGGGTTGGCGGGGCTTTGGTGGATTCGGCGGCGGCATGGCGACGACCACGGTCGATACCTTCGAGGAAGGAACGCTGGTCGTCGACATGTTCGACAGCCGCACACAGAAGGCGATCTGGAGGGGCACGGCCACCGGCGCGGTCTCCAGCAAGTCCAACAAGACCGAGGCCGAGATCGACAAGAGCCTGGACAAGATGTTCGCGGCGTTCCCGCCGGGCAGCGGCACCGGCAAGTAGCGGCAATCGCAGGCCAACGGCAATCCGGAAGCGCCCCATCCTTGTGCGGCGCACCTTTTTGGTGCGAACGTCGACTCGGTCCGGATGGGGCGCTGTGACTAATTAATTGAAAATCAATATCTTACGATTTCAAAAAAGTTGGCATGCGACTTGCTTGGTAGTAGACATCGCTCACCACCAAGGCCAGTCGCCATGTCCCTCGAACACGTAGAAAAGCTCATCAAGGATCACAAGGTCGAGTTCGTCGACCTGCGTTTCGTCGACATGCGCGGCGTGCAGCATCACGTGACCTTCCCCAAGTCGATCGTCGAGCCGAGCCTGTTCGAGGACGGCAAGATGTTCGACGGTTCGTCGATCTCCGGCTGGAAGGGCATCAACGAGTCCGACATGGTGCTGCTGCCCGACGCGTCCACCGCGTTCCTGGATCCGTTCACCGCAGATCCGACCGTCGTGCTGACCTGCGACATCCTCGATCCAGCGACCATGCAGGCCTACTCGCGCGATCCGCGCGGCGTCGCCAAGCGCGCCGAGGCCTTCCTCAAGTCCAGCGGCATCGCCGACCAGGCCTTCTTCGGTCCGGAGCCGGAATTCTTCATCTTCGATTCGGTCCGCTTCGCCAATGAAATGGGCCACACCTTCTTCCACATCGACTCGGAAGAAGCGCACTGGAACTCCGGCCGCGAATACGACGGCGGCAACACCGGCTACCGTCCGATGGTGAAGGGCGGCTACTTCCCGGTCGCTCCGCTGGACTCGCTGCACGACCTGCGCGCCGAGATGTGCAAGACGCTGGAACAGGTCGGCATGGAAGTCGAAGTGCACCACCACGAAGTGGCCAACGCCGGCCAGTGCGAGATCGGTACCAAGTTCAACTCGCTGGTCAAGAAGGCCGACGAGCTGATGACGATGAAGTACGTCATCAAGAACGTCGCCCACCGCAACGGCAAGACCGCGACCTTCATGCCCAAGCCGATCGTCGGCGACAACGGCAGCGGCATGCACGTGCACCAGTCGCTGGCCAAGGGCGGCGTCAACCTGTTCACCGGCGACGGCTACGGCGGCCTGTCGCAGATGGCGCTGTGGTACATCGGCGGCATCTTCAAGCACGCACGCGCGCTGAACGCCTTCACCAACTCGGGCACCAACAGCTACAAGCGCCTCGTGCCGGGCTATGAGGCCCCCGTGATGCTGGCCTACTCGGCCCGCAACCGTTCGGCCAGCTGCCGCATTCCGTTCGTGTCCAACCCGAAGGCGCGCCGCATCGAGATCCGCTTCCCCGATCCGATCCAGTCGGGTTACCTGACCTTCGCCGCGCTGATGATGGCCGGCCTGGACGGCATCAAGAACCAGATCGACCCGGGCGCACCGAGCGACAAGGACCTGTACGACCTGCCGCCGGAGGAAGAGAAGAACATCCCGACCGTGTGCCACAGCCTCGACCAGGCGCTGGAAGCCCTCGACAAGGATCGCGACTTCCTCAAGGCCGGCGGCGTGTTCACCGACGACTTCATCGACGGCTACATCGCGCTGAAGATGCAGGAAGTGACCCGCTTCCGCGCCGCCACGCACCCGCTCGAGTACCAGATGTACTACACGGTCTGATGACCTTTAACCCCTCCCTTTCGCCGCTGGCGAAGGGGAGGGCCGGGGCGGGGTATCGCTTTGCGCTGCAGGTAACTACACCGAGCAAAAGCACCCAACCCAACCTCCTCCGGCCCGCTGCGCAGGCAACGGGAGGAGCTGAAACGCTGCACCGCCGCGCGGCCATTCCCTGCGCGGCGCGCTTTGCCTCCCGCCCGTGGCCATCCCTCCGGGCGCGGACCGCTCAATGCCCCGTGGCCCCGCCCGGCGGCGCATCACGTCCGTCTCGCGGCCGTCCCTGCGAGCGCGCATCACGTCCACCCGCGGCCGTCCCTGTGGGCATGCATCAGCGACGGTCTGCCCGTCGATCCGCCACACCTCCCGAATGAAAAACGGTGCCGTGTCGTCACGGCGCACCGGGCCACTGCGCCCGCGATGGGACATTCGCGGACAACCGAACGCAATCGCAGCAACGCCGGTGCAGTGGGGCTGCATCGGCAGGCAACACGAACAACGAAAGCCAATGACCGGGGAGGGGCTAACCAACATGAGGAGCCTGGTGTCATGAAGCATCAATCCGTTGCAGTCGTTCCAAGCCTCGCCATTGCCGTACTGCTGACGCTCGCTCCTGTGGAAATGGCGCGCGCCGGTGTGTCCGGCTCCGTAGCGCTGACCAGCGACTACATCTTCCGCGGCGTTTCGCAGACCAACCAGGAGCCAGCGCTCCAGGCCGGGCTGGAGTACGCCGCCGACAGCGGCTTTTACGTCGGAACGTGGGGAAGCAACATCAACTGGCTGTCGGATCTGTCCACGACGCAAGCACCTATATCCAGCAGCCTCGAACTCGATGCTTACGCCGGCTATCGAGGCAAGTTCGGCGACAGCGTCGGCTTCGACGTCGGTGCGCTGTACTACTGGTATCCCGGCGACTTTCCGTCCGGCTTCAACAGCGCCGACACCGCCGAGCTCTACTTTGGCATCAGCGCCGGCGTGTTCTCGGTCAAGTACTCCTACGCGCTCACCGACCTGTTCGGCTACGCCGATTCGGACGGCAGCGGCTATCTCGATGCGGCGGTGAACTGGGAGTTCGTGCCGACCTGGACGCTCAACGTCCACGGTGGCAAGCAGTGGATCGAGAACAACGGGGCCTTCGAATACACCGACTGGAAGCTCGGCGTGACCAAGTCCTTCGACGGCGGATTTGCCGTGGCGCTCGCCTACACCGATACCGACACGGAACGGGCGCTATACACCAATGCGCACGGCAACTACATCGGCGACGACACGGTGGTTCTGACGCTCACCAGGACGTTCTAGCCCTTCAACCAACGGAGCTGTGAGATGAAACTGATCACCGCGATCATCCGGCCGTTCAAGCTCGACGAGGTGCGCGAAGCGCTTACCGACGTGGGCGTGTCCGGCATCACCGTTACCGAGGTCAAGGGCTTCGGACGGCAGAAAGGCCACACCGAGCTCTACCGTGGCGCCGAATACGTCGTCGATTTCCTGCCCAAGCTCAAGGTCGAATGCGCCGTCCCCGAGGCGCTGGTCGACGCCGCCCTGGAGGCGCTGCAGAACGCGGCGCGCACCGGCAAGGTCGGCGATGGAAAGATCTTCGTGCAGGCGCTGGAGCGCTCGGTGCGCATCCGCACCGGCGAGATCGATGACGATGCGTTGTGAGGAGGCGACGACTATGAACCAGATTCGCACATACGAGTTTGCAGAATCCTCATCCCCGCGCAGGCGGGGATCCAACAACAGGGGAAACGACACAATGACAGGCGTAGAGGCGCTGGATCCCCGCCTTCGCGGGGATGACGGCAACAGGTTCTGGACGCTTTCGCTGGATGATCGCCATCGCATCATCGAAGCATTCAAGCGCCCGCGAGCGCTGCCAGCGTTGATCGCGATGGCGGCTCTGGCAATACCAGGCTTCGCGCTCGCGCAGGAAACGGCCGCCGCCGCTGCACCGGTCGTCGACAAGGGCGACGTCGCCTGGATGCTGACCTCGACGTTGCTGGTCTTGCTGATGACCGTGCCCGGCCTGGCGCTGTTCTACGGCGGCCTGGTGCGCAGCAAGAACGTGCTGTCGGTGCTGATGCAGGTGCTGGCGGTATTCTCGCTGATCGTGCTGCTGTGGGTGGCCTACGGCTACACGCTGGCGTTCGGGGGTGGCGGTGCGTTCATCGGCACGTTCGACAAGCTGTTCCTTTCCGGCGTGACCAAGGAAACCCTGGCGGCTACCTTCACTGCGGGCGTGTCGCTGCCGGAGTACGTGTTCGTCGCGTTCCAGTCGACGTTCGCCGGCATCACCGGCGCGCTGATCGTCGGCGCGTTCGCCGAGCGCATCCGCTTCCGTGCGGTGCTGCTGTTCTCGGCGTTGTGGTTCACCTTCGCCTACCTGCCGATCGCGCACATGGTCTGGTACGGGCCGGACGGCTGGCTGTTCGCCAAGGGGGCGATCGATTTCGCCGGCGGCACGGTCGTGCACATCAATGCCGGCGTCGCCGGACTGGTCGGCGCCTACCTGGTGGGGCGCCGCGTGGGCTACGGGCGCGAGGCGATCAAGCCGCACAACGTCACCTTCACGATGATCGGCGCATCTCTGTTGTGGGTGGGCTGGTTCGGCTTCAACGCCGGTTCCAACCTCGAAGCCACCGCTGGTGCGGCGTTGGCGTTCCTCAACACGCTGCTGGCGACCGCGGCGGCGGCGCTGGCATGGAGCCTGGTCGAGGCGGTGGTGAAGGGCAAACCGTCGATGCTCGGCGGCGCGTCCGGCGTAGTGGCGGGACTGGTCGCGATCACGCCGGCCTGCGGCACGGTCGGCCCACTCGGTGCTATAGCCATCGGCGCCATCGCAGGTGCGCTGTGCGTGTGGGGAGTGACCGGCCTCAAGCGCCTGCTGCGCGCCGACGACGCGCTCGACGTATTCGGCGTGCATGGCCTGGGCGGCATCATCGGCGCGCTGCTGACCGGCGTGTTCACCGCGCCGTCGCTCGGCGGTACCGGCGCGGCGGACTTCTCGATCGCGCACCAGTTCGGCGTGCAGGCATTGAGCGTCGGCGTCACGGTGGTGTGGTCGGGCGTGGTGTCGGTGCTGGCGTTCCTGATCGTCAAGGCCGTGGTCGGCCTGCGCGTGGCCGAGGAGGCCGAGCGCGAGGGCCTGGACATCACCTCGCATGGCGAGTCGGCCTACGAGAGCTGAAGGCCCGGGGTGCGCGCCCGTCTTCCGGGCGCGCACCAGGCATCGTTCCGTAGCGGTAGCCGATGCTCAGGGCGACATCGGAAGGCGGGCCGAGGCCCGCCCTACGAGAGGCGCGCCCTGTTTACGTGCGAATTGCGGAACGCTCTGTAGCCCAGCCGGCACGGCATGGGGGCGTGCGTCGCGACGTATCATGGGCGTCTCGAAAATCCCGGTCGTCCCTCCATGGACACGCTGCTGTACCTGATCGCCACATACGGCTTGCTGGTGGTGGCCGTGAGCGTGTTCCTGGACCAGGGCGGCGTGCCGGTTCCCGCCTATCCGCCGATCATCGTCACCACGTCCATGGCCCTGCAGGCCGGCGAAAGCGTGTGGCCGATCCTGATCGTGTCCACCCTCGCCGCGGTGGTCGCGGACTGGTTGTGGTTCATCGGAGGACGGCGCCTCGGCGCGAAGCTGGTGCGGCTGATGTGCAAGCTGTCGCTGTCGCCGGATTCATGCGTGCTGCGCACGCGCGGCGTCTACGGACGCTGGGGGCCGGCATCGCTGATGGTCGCCAAGTTCGTGCCGGGCTTCGCCGCGGTCGCAACCACGCTGGCCGGCGAAACCGGCGTCAGCACCCGTCGCTTCCTGATGTTCGACACGATCGGCGCGTTGTTGTGGTCGGGCCTTGCGGTCGCGCTGGGCGTTCTGTTCAAGGACGTCGTTGAAAGCGTGCTGACGCAATTGGACGAGCTCGGTCGCTACGGCCTGATGCTGGTGCTGGTCCTGATTCTCGGATTCATCCTGTGGAAGTGGTTCAACCGCCATCGCGTGCTGCAGCAGCTGCGCATGGCGCGGATCACGGCCGATGAGCTGCACGGACTGATCGAGACCGGCGGTGCGCCGCTGATCCTGGATGTGCGCTCGAACGAGCGGCGCGAAAGCAGCGGCTGGATTCCAGGCGCGGTGTTCGTCAATTCCCTGTCCGATGTGACGTTGCCCGATCAGGATCAGGTAGTGGTGTACTGCGATTGCCCAAACGAGCTGTCGGCGGCGGTGTTGGCGCGCGAACTGCAGAAGCGCGGATTCCGACGCGTGCGGCCGTTGGCCGGCGGCTTCGATGCGTGGCGTGAGTCGGGACGGCAGGTGGCGCTGGCTTCGCCGATGGCGACCGAGAATGCCTGAGGTTGCGGGGCCCTTCTCGTAGCGCTTGACCACAACCCGTTGGTAGCCAAGGCAGAACCCCCTATCACGATTGCGGACGAAGGTTCCCGGAGCAAGATGAGGGGGGCTTTTGCGATGATCGGACGCTGGCTCGCGAGCGCATCTTCGAAAAGTGCGGCCGCACAAACAGAAAGCCGCCGACCCAAGGCCGACGGCTCGCTGCTTTCTTCCCACGCTGCGCATCCGGCGCAGCGTCAATCGCCTTCGATCAGAAATCGAAGCGAACCTGCAGCTGGGCCAGGTCCTGGTCCAGGTCTTCCATCTCGAAACGGCTGTACTCGCCGCGCATCGCGACACGGTCGGTGAGTTGATACTGCACGCCGACGCCGTAGGTCGGATCGGTGCCGCTGTCGTCGTCGGTGCCGGTCAGGCCGGGGATGGCGTCGTCGATGTTCCAGCGGTGGAAGCCCGCTTTCGCGTAGGCGGAGAACTTCTCGGTGATCGGCACGCTGCCGACCGCGGTCAGGTAGAACGAGTCGGCTTCCAGCTCAGGGCCGGCGATGTCCGGCGAGATCTTGCCGAAATCGGCGTAGCCGCCTTCGAGCGCGAAATATTTGTTGAACTGATAGCCACCGAACACCGAGAACGCGGTGTCCTCGTCGTCGTAAGTCTGCTCGTCGACGAACGATTGGCCGACACCGGCGCCGGCGTAGAAGCCCTTGTCGGCGGCCTGGGCGGAAAGCGCGGAGACGCCGAGGACGGCGGCCAGCAGCGCGCGGGACAGCATCTTGTTCTTGCTCATTGCATGGGTCCTTCAATCGGTCGCAGGAGGGGGAAGCCTGCGAGCCTGGCGACGGGCCCCGGCCCAATGCCTGGACTGCCGTCGCTGCAGGACCTTTCTATGGGCATGGCCGTTGCAACCAATAGGAGATATCGGGCACGAAGAATCCCGTGGTCGGAACAATGATTCAGTTGCGTTCAAGCTGGCATGTCGTATTGCCACGCAACCGCAACCGGACGCGCCGCATAACGTCGAAACGTCGGCTGACGGCGATGTCGACGCGCACGCACGCGCGTGACCACGATCGTTCACTTGGCGCCCGCGACAGCATCCGCACGGCCTCGAGACCGACGCGGTGTTGCGCGCGCTGCCCCATCGGCTCTCGGCGGTACGCCATGCCGCAGTTCAACCGCCGTGCTGGCAGCTGTCGTGGTCGGCTGAAGGAGCGACGCATAAAAAAGCCGCTGCCCGGCGGGGGAGGGGTATCCGGGCAGCGACAGCGGGGCGCGCCGTCAGTTGGAGGCGACGACGCACCATGGCATCCGGGCGATGGTCAGGAGCCGTCGCCGGATGCACAGAAATTTGTGTCGAAGATGTTCTTGCGTTGTCCGCACTCCCGCGCACTCCTCTGCGACAAGCATGCAACGAAGGCAGCGCATTGGATTGCACCCGCGTGCGGTCATCGCAACGCGGATGCCCTGGCACGATTACTGCCGCTTTGCGGTGCTGCGATCGAACACCAGCAGCATGCCGCCGAGGATCGCCGCGTTCTTCAGGAAGGCGGTCAGCTGTTCCTGAAAGTGCGCATCGTCGGCGCTCCAGAAGCCGTGGAAGATTGCCGTGACCGGAACCAGGAACGCGGCCAGCGCCAGCGCGGCCCAGCGCGACTGCCAGCCGATGACCAGCAACAGTCCGCCGATCACTTCGACGGCGATGGTCAGCGTGAGCAGCAACGACGCGAACGGCAGGCCGGCGCTGGCCATCCAGCCGGCGACGCCGGCGAAGCCGAAGATCTTGCCGATGCCCGAGACCACGAACAGCGCGCCCAGCAGCGCGCGCCCGATCCCGAACAGGGTATTGGACGAAGAGGTGTTGTTGACGGTGTTCATGACGATGTCCTTGGATATTTCAAAGCGGAAGGTCGAACAGGAGCACTTCGGCGTCCTGCGCGTGGTCGAGGGTGACTTCGGTTTCGTCGCTGATCTTCAGGGCGTCGCCACCGGACAGCGCGATGCCGTTGACGGTCAAGTCGCCACGGATCACGTGCACGTAGGCACCGCGACCGGCTTGCAGCGTGTGGGCGATGCGATCGGTGCCGTCGAGGATCGTCGCGTACAGCCATGCGTCCTGGTGGATCAGCACCGAGCCGTCGCGACCGTCCGGCGAGCCGACCAGGCGCAGGTGGCCGCGCTTGGTATCCGGTGCGAAGTGCTTTTCCTCGTAGCTGGGCGCGATACCCCGCTGCGAAGGAATGATCCAGATCTGCAGGAAGTGCACCGGCTCGCTGCGCGAGTGGTTGAACTCGCTGTGGCGCACGCCGGTGCCTGCGCTCATGCGCTGCACGTCGCCGTAGCGGATCACCGAGCCGGTGCCCAGGCTGTCCTTGTGTTCCAGCGCGCCGCCCAGGACGTAGGAAATGATCTCCATGTCCTGGTGGCCGTGGGTACCGAAACCCTGTCCCGGCGCGACGCGGTCCTCGTTGATGACCCGCAGCGGGCCGAAGTGGACATGGTTCGGGTCCATGTACTCGGCGAAGGAAAAGCTGTGGTGGGAGTTCAGCCAGCCGTGGTTGGCCAGCCCGCGGTCTTCGCTCTTGCGAACCTGCAGCATGTTGGCGCTCCTGTTATGTGCGAATATTTCGATCGTGTGGCCGGTGGCTCGGTGGCTTTCAATCGCCATGCCCTTCGGTTGCCGCGCAGTATCCGCTCGGCGGAAGCGCTTGAAAAACGGAAAGATTCCGTTCCAATCATCGAAAAAATCGAATGCTCAGGATCAGCCTCGAAGCCCTGCAAGTACTCGACGCCATCGACCGGCGCGGCTCGTTCGCCGGTGCCGCGAAGGAGTTGCATCGGGTGCCTTCGACCATCTCCTACGTCGTCGGCAAGCTGGAGGACGATCTGGGAGTGCAGCTGTTCGAGCGCCTCGGACCGCGCGTCGCGCTCACCGATGCCGGCCACGAACTGCTGAAGGAAGGCCGCTACCTGCTGAAGGCAGCGCAGGACCTGGAGCTTCGCGTGCGCCGCGTGGCTTCAGGCTGGGAAACCGAATTCGCCATCGGCATGGATTCGATGCTGTCGCCGCTGGGGTTGGTGGCGGATATCGCCGCGTTCTACGCCGTCGCCGACCAGACCCGGTTGCGCGTGGCCACCGAGGCGCTGTCCGGCACCTGGGAGGCGCTATTGGACCGGCGCGTCGACCTGCTGGTCGGCGCGGCCGGCGAGGGGCCGTCGGGTGGCGGCTACATCGCCGAGCCGATCGGCGTCGTGCCTTTCGTATTCGCGGTCGCGCCCACGCACACGCTCGCCAAGGGCAAGAAAGTGCTGGCCAAGGCCGACCTGCGCGCGCATCGCGCCATCGCCGTCGCCGACTCGGCGCGCAACCTGCCGCCGCGAACGACCGGCATGCTGTTCGGCCAGGACGCGTTGACCGTGCCGGACATGCGCAGCAAATACGCCTACCAGGTGGCGGGAGCCGGCTTCGGCTTCCTGCCGGAACACTACGCCCGTCCCGGCATCGAGGCCGGCCTGCTGGTGGAACGCCAGGTCGAGGAGCCCAAGCCGCCGGAAACCTTCTACCTGGCCTGGCGCAGCGACGAATCCGGCGCGGCACTGGACTGGTGGCGCACGCGGATGCGCGAACCGGGCGCGCTTGACCGCTTGCTCCAATCGTAGGGCGGGGCTCGGCCCGCGAACACTGTGGCGCCTCGCGCAGTCCCTCAGGCGCGAATCCGCACCGGCACGTGACACGCATCGCGACCTTCCACGAACACGCCGACGCGCTCGTTGAGTCGCTTCAATACCAGATGAATACGGTACGGGCCGATGGGAATGTGGCGTACCACCACCTCGTCGATGCCGACGGGCAGTTGCGGCCTTTCGATGGCGACCTCACCGCTATTGCCGTCGATGCTGATGCCCAGGCAGGCCTGCACCAGCATGAATGGCGAGCCGGCCGCCCACGCCTGCGGCAGGCAGGCCACCGGATACGCCACCGGCGCGCTGCCAGGCGTGCGCGCGAAACCGCAGAACAGCTCGGGCAAGCGCATGTCGAAATGCACTGCAGACTCGAAGGCGCCGCGTAACAACCGCGTCGCGGCCTGGCGTTGGCCGTAGGCGGCGATGCCGGCCGCGCAAAGCGCCGAATCGTGCGGCCACACCGAGCCGTTGTGATAGGACATCGGGTTGTAGTGCGTCTCGCCCTGTGCCAGCGTGCGCACGCCCCAGCCGCTGAAAAATGAAGTGTCCAGCAACTGCTCCGTCACCTGCGCCGCGCGCCCGGCATCGGGCAGTCCGCTGTACAACAGGTGTCCCGCGTTGCTGGCACGCACCGCGCACAACTCGCCGGCCGCATCGATGGCGATGCCGTAGTAACCGCGCTCGGGTATCCAGAAATGCCGTTCGACTTCGGCGCGCATGCGCTCGGCGCGCCCCAGCCAGCGCGCGACCGAAGCCTTGTCGCCACGCACGCGCGCCATGTCCGCCATCGCGCGCAGCGCCGCGAAGACATAGCCCTGTACCTCCACCAGCGCGATCGCGCCCTGCGGCGGTCGGCCATCGGCGTGGAAGACCGAATCGGAACTGTCCTTCCAGCCCTGGTTGGCCAGGCCGCTGTCCTGGCCGCGCGCGTAGTCGAGGAAGCCGAACGGATTGGCATCGCAGACGCGTTCGATCCAGCCCGTGGCAGCGACCAGCTGCGGCCAGATCGAGTCGATGAACGCCTGGTCCCCGGTGCGGTGCAGATAGGCCCC
The DNA here is from genome assembly GCF_031457115.1 of Lysobacter niastensis. Taxonomy (GTDB): domain Bacteria; phylum Pseudomonadota; class Gammaproteobacteria; order Xanthomonadales; family Xanthomonadaceae; genus Lysobacter_J; species Lysobacter_J niastensis_A. The sequence goes on along the minus strand of NZ_JAVDVY010000002.1, from coordinate 1,077,668 downwards.
GGCCAGGCCGATGAACAACGGAGTGGTATCCACGCCGCCGTAGTAGCGCCCGAAAGGCAACTCGCCGAGCGTCGACATCTCGCCCTTGCGCGTCTCGTGCATGATCTTTCCGGGTGCGGAATCCATGAACGAGGATTCCTCCTGGGCCTGGTGGCTTGCCAGGAACGCCAGCACGCCGCGCGCGAGGCCCGGATCCAGCCACAGTGTCTGCAACGCGGTGATGACCGCATCGCGGCCGAACGGCGTGGAAAACCACGGCACGCCGGCGTAGGGGTAGGGTCCGGTCTCCAGTTCGCTGGTCAGCATCGCCAGGTCGGCGCGCGAGCGGTCCATCCAGTCATTGAACAAGGGCCCTTCGCTGCAGATGCGGGCGCTGCTGCGCGCGCGCTTGCGCATGCGCGAGCGCGCCAGCGCCGCCGCGGCGCGAAAGCGATCGCGAGCCGGCAGCGCCATCCCGTCGCCGACTTCGATGTGGATGGCCTGGCGCCCGCCAGCGGGTAGCCCGATCTGGAACTCCACCGTGCCACCGGCAACGCGCAGCGGCTTGGTCGAGAATGCAATCGACGAGCTGCGAAGCGCCGAATCCAGCCCGCGATAACGGAAGATCTCGCCGTGTTCGAGCACTTCTGTCGGCAGGATTTCGCCACGGCGCGAGCGCGTGCTGCCGCGCACTTCGAACATGTCGGAGAAGTCGGCGTCGACCTCGAACGTCACTGGCACATGCGCCGGGATGCTGCCGTAGTTGTGCAGCATCACCCGCTCGTAGAGGCGGTCCGCGTGCAGGAACCGCATGCGTTTGATGTAGACCAAGCCCTGGCCGGTGGAAGCGTCGTTGCCGAGCGGCGGCAGCTGGCGGTTGGTCAGGTGCGCGACGAAGAACACGTTGTCGCGGGTCACGTACGAGCTCAGCAGCATCGGCGCGCTGTCGCCGAGAACCAATCGATACCGCGACAGTATCCGCGTGTCGTTGTGGAACAGGCCGTCGGCGCCGCCCTCGACGTCCCCGAGACGAGTGGCGATGAGGAAGCTGTCGCCATCCTTCAGCACGTAACTGGTGTTCAACGAAGCGGAGGCGGCCGGATCCATGCCCGGCGCCCTAGGCGATCAGGCGCTGCAGGGCATCGTCCTGCTGCAGCAATTGCTGGTAGGTATCCACATAAGACGCGGCCATGACCCTCGCGCTGAACCGGTGCTCGAAACGCTCGCGGATCGCGCGCCTGTCGAGCGCCAGCACGGCGGGCAGCGCGTCCACGGCCTGCTGCACGGATTCGACGATGCACCCTGTCACGCCCGGCTCGATCACCTCGGGAACCGAGCCACAGTTCCAGGCTACTACCGGCGTTCCGCACGCCATCGCTTCGATCATCACCAGGCCGAACGGCTCCGGCCAGTCGACCGGGAACAACAGCGCCAATGCATCACCGAGGAACTGGCCTTTCTGGTCGTCCGATATCTCGCCGATGAACTCGACGCCTTCGCCGTCGAGCAGCGGTGCTATGTCGCTTTCGAAGTACGCCCGGTCGACCGCGTCGATTTTCGCGGCGATCCGCAGCGGGATTCCCGCCCTGCGCGCGATGATGATGGCCCGGTCCACGCGCTTCTCGGGCGAAATCCTGCCGAGGAAGGCCAAGTAGCCGCCGGCGGGTGTCGGCGAATAGTGCAGCAGGTCGGAGGGGATCCCGTGATGGATGGTGCCCACCCAGTTGACGTTGCCCAAGGGTCCGCGCTGACGGTCCGAGATCGAGACCAGCGGAAACTGCGGCCAGCGACGATACGCCTGCGGCAGGTCTTTCAGGTCCAGGCGGCCGTGCAGCGTGGTGACAGTCTTGCCGGCGCAGTCCTCGAAGAACGGGTAGTGCAGCAGGTCCACGTGGAAATGCAGCATGTCGAACTCATGCGCGCGTCGGCGCACGTCGTACAACAGCGTCATGTGCGCCGCCAGGTCGGATTTGAGGGGGGCCGGATCCAGCCGGATCGCCTGGTCGCGCATCGGCGCGAGCGTCGCGCGCGTGCGCGTGTCGGCCGATGCAAACAGCGTTACATCGTGTCCTGCGTCCACCAGCGCGTCGGTCAGATACGCGACAACCCGCTCGGTGCCGCCATAGAGCAGGGGCGGAACAGCTTCATACAGCGGTGAGATCTGAGCGATTCGCACGCGAATGAAGTTACGGCATCGCTCGTGTAGAAAATGTTGCGCGGACGCCGCGGTTTCGCTGAACAGGCTTCGCACACGAGTCGGGCAACAACGACCTTGCGTCCCCTTCACATGCGTATACGAGCTTCATTCCGAAACTCATGCCGATACCGAATTTGAGCGATGCCCATGAGCAAGCATGAGAGCGCAAACACCACTGGGCACAAGCCGGCGTCCGTGCGACGGACCGTGAGCGACCAGCGCGCCATCCAGGGCCGCATCGATCGCAAGGATGCGAAGAAGTCGCCGGCGAGGAAATCCGCGGGGGAAAAGAAGGCGCCGGTGCAGGCAGGCGTGCACAAGCAGCCAGAGCCGCCCTTGCCGGCGCAACATCTGCGCAAGCCCGGCATGGAGTCGGAGCTTGTTCTGAAACCGCGCTACCTGGCCCCCGAATACCGCGGCAGCGGGAAACTCGAGGGCATGGCCGCGCTGGTGACCGGGGGCGATTCCGGAATAGGCCGCGCCGTCGCCGTGCTGTTCGCGCGCGAAGGAGCCGACGTGGCGATCGCTTATCTCAGCGAGCACGAGGATGCGGAGGAGACACGCCGGCAGGTCGAGAAGGAAGGGCGGCGCTGCATCGCCATCTCCGGCGACGTCAAGGACGCGCGGTTCTGCGAACAGGCCGTGACGCAGGCGGTGAAGGCGTTCGGGAAGCTCGACATCCTGGTCAACAACGCCGCGTTCCAGGAGCACAGCCACAGCCTGGAGGACATCACCGACGAGCACCTGCAGGAAACCTTGCAGACCAACATCGCCGGTTACTTCCACATGGCGCGCGCGGCATTGCCCTACATCGGGCGCGGCGGATCGATCATCAATACCGGGTCGGAAACTGGACTCTTCGGCAACAAGGACCTGCTGGACTACTCCGCGACCAAGGGCGCGATCCACGCCTTCACCAAGTCGCTGGCGAGCAACCTGCTCGAGCGTGGCATCCGCGTCAACGCCGTGGCGCCGGGGCCGGTATGGACGCCGCTGAATCCCGCCGACAAATCCGCCGACAAGGTGGAGAAGTTCGGCCAGGCTAGCGACATGGGCCGGCCCGCGCAGCCAGAGGAGATCTCACCGGCCTACGTGTTCCTGGCCTCGCCCGCGTGTGCTTCCTACATCAGCGGCATCGTGCTGCCGGTGATGGGCGGTCCATACGGATAGGCACGACGCGCGTCGCGCCGTTCGGATGATTCAATTGTCGGGCATTGAGTCAGGTGCCCGCTCGCGCACCCGAGTCGCGGCGATCTCCTCGCGCGCGCCCATGATCATCTCGCGCAGCCATTTGCACAGGATCGCGTTGTAGGCCTTTTGCGCCGGGGGCGCATTGAAGGTGTGGTCCGCTCCATCGACCTGGCGTCGCGTCAGTGAGCGAACATGCACGAACGCGGCCACGTAGTTGTTCATCACCATGTGGGGGACCACGTCGTCGTGTTCGGCCTGCACCAGCAGCACATCGCCTCGGAAATCGGCGCAGGCACGAAGGGCCTCGTTCTCCTGCCAGTCGACGCGCCGGCGCCGGTACGCGGGAAGGTCGGCGTCCATATGCAACTGGCGCTTGGCCTGGTGCCATCCTTCGTCCTTGTAGATCGCCGGGGAGCGCAGCGCGAGCCAGCGCACCGGGCGACGCGCGGTCAGCAGCGTGGACAGGTAGCCGCCGTAGCTGATGCCGGACACGGCGATCGAAGCCGGGTCGACGTTGGGCTGTGCCGCCAGCCAGTCGTAAGCCGATAGCAGGTCCGCCAGATTCTGCGCCCGGCTGACGTTTTCCCATTGCATCGCGGTGCGCTCGTGGCCGCGCAGGTCGAAGGTCAGGCATACGCAGCCCAATCCGGCCGCCTCGCGCGCCCGCACGAGATCCTGCCGCTGGCTCCCGCCCCAGCCGTGCACGAACAAGACGCCGGGCAACGCCGAGGCCGGCGAGAGCACGGACCCGCAGATGCAGTCCTGCTCGACCTTCAGTTCCAGCGATTCGAGCCTAACGTCCATCCCGATCGTCCAGGCCGCATTTGACCAGTGAGTACTTGGTGAGGGCGCCGACGGCCGGATCGATGGCGGAGAAATACACCTCGGCCCTGGGCGGCGGATCGATCAGATCGTAGACCTCGTGCGACGAGGCGCGCACGCGGTGCAGCGTCGGATCCGCCGCGAACGCAGCCAGTGCGCTCACTTCGGCGGGCGTCGCGCCGCCGATGCGCCAGGACTGCTCGAGCACGCCATGCGCAAGCGCGCCGTCCTCGCCACGCCCCGCCGCGACATCGTAGTTACGGCGCGACGCGAACAACTGAGGATATCTGTCGGCGATGGCGGCGTCGTAGTGCATGGTCAGGCCCAGCACCTTGCGTTGCGCGGGATCCGTCGTGGCATCGAGCAACTCCTCGAACCTGCCTCGCACGCAGGTCAGATCCGAGCCGCCGTAGACCTCGTGGCCCTTGTGGTTGCGGGTCAGTCGCTGCACGCCGACATAGGCGATGGTCAGATCGCCGACGCGTACCGTCCCGACGCTGTAGGTCTCTACGTCCTGGAGATTGATCTCCAGCACGACGCCGAGCTGTCGGGTCGCGTCTTCGTCGAGATCATCCAGGGCGGCATCGAGCTCGGCCGCCGTCGTCGCGACCGACTGATGCAGGCCGCCGATGCCCGCGCCCGGCTTGACCCGGATCGCGGCGTGGCGCTTCAACAGCGCGATGCCCGCCTCGCGCGCGTCGTCGCGGCCGAACGCCGACCTGCCCGGCAGAACCACGGATTCGAGCGAACGGGCCAGGTCCTGCGACCAGCCCTCGGGAACGACGCGTGCGTTGTCGATGAGCGTATGCGAGATGGCCTTGCTGGCCACGAAGCGGTGGGGAACGACGCCGCCGAGCAGGTCCCGCTCGGTCGAGATGCGCAGCTGCCGCGCGCGGTCCAGCAGCAAGGTCGATTGCGGCACGAAATAGAGGCGGCCGCCGACCGCCATGTCCGGTTCGTAACGGCCCGCATAGCGATACCCCAGCAGGTCCGCGACGCGCTGGGCGATCCAGCGCCGCGTCGCCGGCTCATGCTGGGCCCGCTTGGGGACGTCGTCCGGCAGCTCGACCACGGCGCCATCGGTGTCCGTCGGGGGATCCGATGACGCCGATGGCCGCGAAATCGCGCGAGGGTGGTGCCGGCCGCTCATCCGCGCGTGTCTGGATCGGTCATGCGCATCGGCACCGACGATACGAAAGGGGCGGCAACGCGACGTGACGGCAGAAGTGCATCGTACTGGTGCGAACTGGACGTGCGCCCCGGCGTCCCAGGCGCAGTTTTGCACTACGATGGTGCAATGAGTTCCGTCGCGCCCGAATTCGACACGTTGACCACACCCCTGGCATGGAGCGACGGGGCCGGGGTCATCGCCGGTTGCAACACCGCTTTCTCGCGCTGGCTGGGGGTCAGTGCCCGGCGCCTGCAGGGCTGGCCGCTGGCCGGACTGGACTCGGGTGATGGCCGGCTGGCCGAAGCGCTGCGGCGGGCCAGCGATGACAGCGCGCCGCTGCGGGTGCGCCGCGGCCGCCTTCGCTACAGCGACGGCGAGGAGTGCTTCGCCGACCTGTGGCTGAGCCGGCGCGAGGACGGCGGGTGGTTGTTGGAAGCCCATCCGGTCGACGAGTTTCCCGGCGACGATCCGGCGTTGTTGTTGCCGTCGGCGATTTCGGCCTCACTCAAGGGGCTCGCGCACGAATTGCGAAATCCGCTGGCCGGACTCAAGGGCGCCGCGCAGTTGCTGGCGCGCCGCATCGATCCCGATGCCGGCAATGGCAACGCGCGCGAACTTGTTTCCATGATCGGCAGCGAGGTCGAGCGCCTGACCGCCCTGGTCGATCATCTGCTGACACCGGCCCCGCCGCGTCCGCATGCGCGGGTGAACATCCACGCCGTGCTCGAGCGCGTGCTGCGGCTGGCCGAAAGCGAGGCCGGTTGGGCCGTGCGCCTGCTGCGCGACTACGACCCGAGCCTGCCCGAGTTCGACGGCGATGCCGACCGGCTGGTGCAGGCGGTATGGAACCTGGTGCGCAACGCGATCGAGGCCGGCGCCACCCACGTCACGCTGCGCACGCGCGCCGAGCACGCCGTGCGCATCGCCGATGTGGTGCATCCCATCGCGTTGCGTCTGGAGATCAGCGACGACGGGCGTGGCGTGCCCGAGGCATTGGCCGAGCAGCTGTTCCTGCCGCTGGTTTCGGGCCGTGCCGAAGGCAGTGGCCTCGGGTTGGCACTGGCGCAGCAGGTCGCGCGCGAGCATCGCGGTTCGCTGGTGTATCGCTCGCGGCCGGGGCACACCGTGTTCACGCTGCTGCTGCCGATGGCGTTGGAGGAAAGTGCCGATGGCGCTTGATGCTGATATGAACAACCACGCCAGGCGAGGCGATCATGTCCGATAACCCTGCGCGCATCTGGGTGGTCGACGACGACCGCAGCGTGCGCTTCGTGCTCGCCACGGCGCTGCGCGAGGCCGGCTACGACGTCGACGGCTTCGAAAGCGCACACGATGCGCTGGACGCGCTCGACGAACGTGCGGCGCCCGACCTGCTGTTCACCGACGTGCGCATGCCCGGGCAGGACGGTCTGGCGCTGCTCGACCGCATCAAGGCGCGCCTGCCGCGGTTGCCGGTGATCGTGATGAGCGCCTACACCGACGTCGCCAGCACCGCCGGCGCCTTCCGCGGCGGCGCGCACGAATTCCTGTCCAAGCCATTCGATCTTGACGACGCCGTGGCCTTGGCTGCGAGCACGCTCGGCGCGGTCGAACAGGCGCAGGCGCCCGCGCGTGAGGGCGCGGCGACGCAGTCCGATGCACTGATCGGCGACGCCCCGGCGATGCGCACGCTGTTCCGCGCGATCGGACGCCTGGCGCAGGCACCGTTGTCGGTGCTGATCACCGGCGAGACCGGCACCGGCAAGGAACTGGTGGCGCGCGCGCTGCACCGCGAGTCGCCGCGCGCGCGCAAGCCCTTCGTCGCGCTCAACACCGCGGCGATCCCGGCGGAGCTGCTCGAGAGCGAACTGTTCGGCCACGAGGCCGGCGCCTTCACCGGCGCGACGCGTCGCCATGTCGGCCGCTTCGAGCAGGCCGACGGCGGCACGCTGTTCCTCGACGAGATCGGCGACATGCCGCTGCCGTTGCAGACTCGCCTGCTGCGCGTGCTGGCCGAAGGTGAGTTCTTCCGTGTCGGCGGCCGCGAACTGATCCGCGTCGACGTGCGCGTGATCGCGGCCACGCACCAGGACCTGGAAGGACTGGTGGCCGATGGCCGGTTCCGCGCCGACCTGCTGCATCGCCTCGACGTGGTGCGCCTGCGCCTGCCGCCGCTGCGCGAACGTCGCGAGGACATTCCGCGCCTGGCCGAGCGTTTCCTCGCTGCGGCTGCGATCAAGTTCGAAGCGCCCGCCAAGCGTCTGTCGCAGCCGGCGTTGGACCGGTTGCTGGCCTACGACTGGCCTGGCAACGTGCGCCAGCTGGAGAACCTGTGCTGGCGGCTGGCCGCGTTGGCGCCTGCCGACACCGTCACCCGAGCCGACATGGACGATGCGCTCGACACGGCATCCGCGCCTGTGCGCAATGCGAGTGTGTCGGCGGAGGACGATTGGGAAAGCCGCCTGGCGGCCTGGGCCCGCGAACAACTGGCGCTGGGCAACGACGGCCTGCATGCGCAGGCGCGCGAGCGATTCGAGCATGCCCTGTTCGAAGCCGCGCTCGAACACACCGGCGGCCGCCGCAGCGAAGCGGCGGCCCGGCTTGGCCTGGGACGCAATACGCTCACGCGCAAGCTGGGTTCCGGCCGCAAGCGACCCTAGCCAACCCACCACGACATTTCCGTCGTGGGCATTCACCATGATGTTACCCGCGCAGGGCTAGGCTTCGCGCTCGCCATGCAGGAACCAGGTCACAAGGAGACTCAGATGAAGACCCTATTGCTCGCCGCCGCTACCGTCCTGGCTGTTTCCGCCTGCAGTTCCAATCCGACGACGAGTGCGCCGCCGTCTTCGTCTTCGACGTCGAAGACGACATCGGCATCGGCATCGGCATCGGCATCGACCGCAAAGGCCGCCGTCGTCAACCTGGCCTCGGCCTCGGGCAGTCTGGTCAGCGGTCGGCTCAGCGTCACGCCGATGGGCGACGGCGTGCATCTCACCGGTGAGATCGGCGGCTTCACCCCCAACAGCGTGCACGCCATCCACATCCACGAGAAAGGCGATTGCAGCGCGGCCGACGCGAGCAGCGCGGGTGGGCACTTCAATCCGGCCGGCTCGCCGCACGGCAAGGTCGACAGCGGCGCGCACCACGGCGGCGACATGGACAACATCACCGCCAATGGCGAGGGCGTGGCCAAGGTGAGCGTGCACGCTGCCGGCGTCACGCTCGGCGGTGGCGCGGCCAACGACGTGGCCGGCAAGGCGGTGATCGTCCACGCCGCACCGGATGACTACAAGACGCAGCCGACCGGGAATGCCGGTGGCCGGCAGGCTTGTGGGGTCATTACGGTCACGCAGTAGGCCCATGGCCACGCACCTGCGCATCCGCGAAGCCCACGCACGCGATCGCGACCTGCTCGCCGAATGGGCGATCGCCATGGCGTGGGAAACCGAGCACAAGAAGCTTGACCCGGACACCGTGCGCCGCGGCGTCGCGGCCGGCATCGCCGATCCAGCCAAGGCGCGCTACTTCATCGCGATGGACGAGGCCGACGTCGCTGGTCGCGAAACCATCGCCGCACCGGTTGGCACGCTGATGCTCACGCGCGAATGGAGCGACTGGCGCGATGGCGAGTGGTGGTGGATCCAGAGCGTGTACGTGCCGTCGGCGCATCGGCGCAAGGGCGTGTTCGCCGCACTGTACCGACATGTCGAGAAACTGGCGCGCGACAGCGCGGGCATAATCGGGTTGCGACTGTACGTCGAGCGCGAGAATGACAATGCCCGCAAGACGTACGCATCGCTGGGCATGGTCGATGCGGGTTACGCGATCTTCGAGGCGGAATTCGAACGAACCAAACCGTAGCCGCCGGTCAGGGCAGGTGCGGGGGCACCTTGCCTTGCAGCAGCCGGATCAATTCCGGATCCATGAACTCGTAGTTGTCGGGGATGTCGAGGCAGACGATGCGCTTGCCGCCCAGGTGCGTCCGGAAGCGCGCCGAGAGCTTGGAGCGGTGCGCACGTTCCATCACGAAGATCAGGTCCGCCCACTGCAGCAGCTCCGGCGTCAGCGGATTGTCCGCACCGACGTTCAATCCCGCCGACGCCGTTTCGATGCCGGGCCAATCGGCGAAGACCTGCTCCGCCGTCGGGCTGCGCAGGCGGTTCTGGCTGCAGAGGAACAGGACCTTGCGCATGATCGTGTTGCGGACGATCTCGCAGGCCGCGTCAATCCAGGGACTCGCGACCCTCGGCGATCGCATGCACGAAGTTGACCGGAATGCCGTGAGCGCCCAGCACGGCCGCGATCTGTCGCTGCCGCGCCTGGAAATGCTGGTGCTGGCGTTCCAGCTTCTCGCGGCACTCGTCCGTACCGCACGGCGCGTCGGAGGCGTAACGGGCCTTCCAGGCGCGCGGCTCGAACAGCGCGATGCGCGCTTCGCCGCCGACGTAGTGCACCAGCGGCTCCGGCGGCGCGTCCAGCCATTCCTCGCCTTCGGGCTGCAGCAGCGCGGTTTCCAGCAGGGGCCACAACGGCGAGAGGCCGGCGTGGTCGTATTGCATCGCCATCATCGCGGCCAGGTCGTGCACGGTCAGGTAGCGGGCGTGTTCCACGCGCAGGCCGAAGGCCTCCTGCGCGGCCAGCGCGGTATCGGCGCCGGCCATGCCGCGTTCCAGCAGCTCGCGCTCGAACGCCTCGCCCACGCTCGTGGCGATATCGACATCGCCGCCCAGCACGAACGGCACCAGTCGCAGCGGACCGCCGGCGAAATCGGCCGATGGCGCCAACGCACCGGGCAACTGTTCTTCATGCGCGCCGAACGCCACCACCCGCGCTTCGGCCCGGCCCGGCGCCCGCGCGGCCAGCTGGTCCAGTTCACGATGCAGCGGCCAGCCGGGACGCAGCAGCTCGACCGGGTCGTAGTGGGCGCCCACCGTGACCAGTTCCAGCGACGCGGCCTCGGGCGCGAACCCGGACAGGTCGCGCGCGATCAGATCGGCCAGCGCCCCGACCTCGGCCTGCGACAGGGCCTGCCGTGCCACCGGCGCATCGCCGCGTAGCTCCAGGGCGAGGGCCCCAAGCACGTGCAGCGTGGCGGGAGCGGGGGTGGTGTTGTTGGCGAAGCTCATGGATACGGTGGCGTTTGGTCGCACGCGAAGGCGGCGCTACACTGCCCCCATTATGCCCGGCGGTCGTTACGGTCCCGGCAACTCCCCCAGGTTCCATCGAGGTGCACTGATGCGTCCAGCCCGTCCCGTCGCCGTACTTGGCGGCGTCCGCATTCCGTTCTGCCGCCAGAATTCGGCCTACGCGGATGTCGGCAACCTGGGCATGTCGGTCCGGACCCTGGGCGCCCTGGTCGAGAAGTACGGCCTGCACGGCCAGCAACTCGGCGAAGTGGCGATGGGCGCGGTGATCAAGCATTCCAGCGACTGGAACCTGGGCCGCGAGGCCGCGCTGTCCTCCGGCCTGTCGCCGCTGACGCCGGGCATCACGTTGCAGCGCGCCTGCGGCACCTCGCTCGACTCGATCGTCCATATCGGCAACAAGATCGCCGCCGGCCAGATCGAGGTCGGCGTCGGCGGCGGCTCGGATACCACCTCCGACGTACCGATCGTGTACGGCCAGAAGCTGCGCCGCCGTATTCTGGAGGCCGCGCGCGCCAAGACGCCGCGCGACAAGCTCGCGGCGTTCAAGGGTTTCCATTTCCGCGAGCTCAAGCCCGAGTTCCCCGGCGTGGCCGAGCCGCGCACCGGCAAGTCGATGGGCGATCACTGCGAGGACATGGCCAAGCAGTGGAACATCTCGCGCGATTCGCAGGACGAGTGGGCCCTGTCGTCGCACAAGAAGCTCGCCGCGGCCTACGACCGCGGCTTCTTCGATGACCTGGTGGTCAGCTTCCGCGGCGTCTCGCGCGACAACATCCTGCGCGCCGACAGCACGCTGGAGAAGCTGGCGTCGCTGAAGCCGGCGTTCGACAAGACGTCCGGCCGCGGCACGCTGACGGCGGGCAATTCCACGCCGCTGACCGACGGCGCCTCGGCCTGCCTGCTGGCATCGGACGAGTGGGCACGATCGCACGGCCACGAAGTGCTGTGCTACCTGCGCGACGCACACGTCGCCGCGGTCGACTTCGTCCACGGCGAGGGCCTGCTGATGGCGCCGACCGTGGCGGTGCCGGAGATGCTCAAGCGCAACGGCCTGACCCTGCAGGACTTCGACTTCTACGAGATCCACGAGGCGTTTGCGGCGCAGGTGCTGTGCACGCTGCGCGCGTGGGAGAGCGAGGAATACTGCAAGAACCGCCTCGGCCTGGACGCGCCGATGGGCCGCATCGACGTGGCCAAGATCAACCCGAACGGTTCCTCGCTGGCGGCAGGACATCCCTTCGCCGCGACCGGCGCACGCATCGTCGCCACCGCCGCCAAGGAGCTGAAGCAGCGCGGAGGCGGCCGCTGCCTGGTGTCGATCTGCACCGCTGGCGGCATGGGCGTGGTGGCGATACTCGAGCGCTGATCCGCACGCCGCAGCGGATGGGGATCGCACCAGGCAACAGGGAATTTGCCTACCCGCGCACGGGTTGGTGGGGCCATCGGGTGCGACAGATCCTGACCTGCCGCTGGCTGCTGCGCGCTCGGCGGAGGGTCTTCGCGCATCTGCCCTTCATGCCGCTCGTCAGCGACGTGCAAGACGTCGTGTATCTAAATTGGGTGGTTCCCCTGGATCGGGTGCAATCCCTGGTTCCGCCAGGGTTGTGCCCCTGGCAGCGCGATGGCATGACGGTGCTGACCGTGTTGACCTATCGGCATGGACACTTCGGCCCGCCCGTGCCCAAGTGGCTGCGTCGCGTTTTTCCTTCGCCGCTGCAGAGCAATTGGCGCCTGTATCTCGAAGATTCGGCACGGTACAGCGAAGCGGTGTTCTTCATCGACAACGTGATGGACAGCTTGCCGTACACCGCCGGGGCGAGGTTGTTGAGCGATGCGCTGCCCACGCACCTTGCCGACAAGTTTCGCCACACCACGACGGGCGATGTTTATGAAACGCTGATCGTTGCCGGAGAGGGCAGCGCGCCCGACTTTCGTTGCCGCGCCGAACGAGTCGATGCACGGGAATTGCCAGACACCTTGCAGGCCTGGTTCACAAGCTGGGAGGACGCCGTCGCCCGCCTGACGCTGCGTCAATGCGCGATAGCGCGCGTGCCCGACATCCAACGGCTTGCCATCGCCGGCATTGATCTACCGGTCGATGTTGCCCAGGTGTTGCCGCTGACCCTTCAGCCCGGGTCGTTCCACAGCGACGCGCTGCACGCGATCATTGGCGATGCATTGCCGTTCTGCTTCGCCGTGCCCGAAGTAAAGTTCGGGGTCCTGTGGGAACGCCTTCTGTAGTCTGGTGCTGGGCGACGGCGTTAGCCGCGCAGTCGCGGCACGCCGTGCTCGTCGCGTTCCTCGACGACGGCTTCGTCGAAGATCCTCTGGCGCAGATCGCGCCCCGGCAACTCCTGCGTCGCCTCGCCGCGCGAGGCGCGCAGGGCATTGAGGTAGCAAAGACGGGCGTTGGCCTGGTCGCCGGCCTGCGCGAAGCCGTGGCCCAGCTCTTCCCAGGCTTCGCTGTGCGCGCCCTGTGCGAGCGCACGATGCAGGTAGCTTTCCGCCTGCGACCACTGGCCCTGCGCGCGGGCCAGGCGTGCAAGCGTCACCAGCAGTGCGGGGCTGCCCGGATGCGCAGGCAGCCAGCGCTCGGCATTGGCGCGGCGCGATTCCAGCCGACCAATCGGCAGGCGGCCGTAGAGATCGGCAAGCGATTCGTCCCAGCGTGAATCCAGCGCCTGCTCGATGCTGCGGGCCGCCGCTTCTTCCCAACGCATGGCGGCAGCGCGCTCGGCGTATGCCGCGACCGAAGCAGGATCGTTGCGCAGAGGCTTGGGCAACGCTTCCCAGCGGTCGGCCAGGACGTTGGCGTCGGCGGCTTGGCGCAGCGAGGCGGCGGCCCATTGCGCTTCCAGTTCGGACAGGCGCATGGCCGGCAATGCCTGCTGCTGGCGCAGCGCGCCAAGCAATCCGTAGGCTTCGTCGGCACGGCCCAGCGCGACCAGCGTCTGTGCGCGCAGGGCCAGTCCGCGCGGCGGCAGCGGTGCGGCGACGGGCGCATCGAGCGCCGCCAGTGCGTCGGCCGGACGCCCTTTGGCGAGGGCGACTTCGGCGGCGGAGATGGCGTGCGCCGAGGCGGACTCCAGGGCCAACGCGTCGAGTTGGCGCTGCAGTACCGCATCATCGCCGCGGGCCAGCGCGGCCTGCACTGCGGCTGCGCGCGCGACGGTGGCGACATCGTGCTGCGCTGCAGCCAGCGACAGTTGTTTCTCGGCGCGGCTCCAGTGTCCCTGGTGCAGGGCATCCAGGCCGTCGATCAGGCGCGCGCGCGCCTGCTTCTTGCGATGCCGGCGCAGGGCGACGAACGGCAGGCTCAGGACCTTCCACAACACCCACGCCACCGCCGCGGCGGCCAGCACCAATGCGATGGCCTTGGGCACGTTGGTGGTGTAGTCGTTGCCGCCGTAGCGCACCAGCACGTAGCCCGGATCCTGCAGCAGCAACTGCGCGAGCAGCGCGCCGGCCAGCGCCAGTACGATCCAGAACAGCAGGTTACGGAAGAGGTTCATGCGGCCTCCTTCAACTCGATGCACGCAACTGGCGCAGTTGCTGCAGTGTGCTGCCCAGGGTCGGAATCGCCAGTGAAAGCGGCCGCGCCGCGATCGCCTTCAGGCGCGCCCGCTCGCGCTGCAGTTCCGGTGACTCCGGCCATAGGCGGGTCAGCCAGCCGTCGGCGCGGGCGAGCGCAGCGCGAAAACCGGTCGCGTCGCGACGTTCGGCGGCGGCGCGCGCCAGGGAAATCTCCAGTTGCAGGCCGGCGATTGCGGCGAGGCGATCGGCCGGCTGCACCGCGACGGCGCGCTCGCTCGGGCGCACGTCGATCAGGTGGCCGAAAGCGCGGCGCCACCATGGCGCACGCTCCCGGGTGGTTCCGGCCAGCTGCGGCGGCGCGGCGGTCATGGTCTGCGCAAACGCATCCAGCTCGGCCATGGCCTGCAAGCGCGGTTCGATGCCGATCGCCTCCAGCCCGGCGCGCTCCTGTTGCAGCGTCTGGCGCAGGCTCAGGTAGGCCGGATCGTCGATGCCGTCCAGCACCTGGCCGGCCAGCACGTAGGCGCGTCGTGCACCGTCGAGGTCGCCGGCGATGGTCAGTCGCTGCTGGCCCATCGTCAGCAGCAATTCGGTCTCGTCCAGGCGCAATGCCTGTGCGCCGTAGCGGTCAGGATCGGAAAGCTTGGCGACGGTGTCCTCGACCAACGCCGCGCGCTGGCCGATGCCGAGCAGTTCGTCGCGCATGACGCGGTTGGTGGCATCGGCCTGCTGCAGGCGCTGCACCTGCGCGCGCTGGTCGCGGCGGACGGCATCGATGCGGCCGTCGATCGCCGACAATTGCTGCTCGATTTGCGTTTCGGTGCGCTCGCGCTGGCTTCGCGCTTGCCACTGCTTCCACCCGTAGGCGCCGGCACCGGCCAGCAGCAGGATCAGCAGCAACCACCATCCCGCGCCGGAGCGGCGTGCGGGAGTGGCCGGAGCGGGCGCAGAAGTCGGATCGGGCGTCGTGGACACGGCATCACGTGGGGTGCGGGACCGGCCCATGCTACCGGATGCGACCGCGGTCACGTCCGGGCGTCGCCCGCCGCCGCCAGCAGGTCGGCCGGGCGCGGGCCGCGCGCGGTCACGACGTCGTCGAAGCCGCACTCGCGGGCGAAACCGGCGAGCCGTTCGCTGGCGGCGACGATCCGGGCGCGCCGCAGCGCGGCCAGCGCGGTCGCCGGCAAGGTCTCGAGGATCCGCTGCAACGCCTCTCCGCTCGACAGGGCCAGCACGGCAGGGTCGGACAGCGCCTGCAGTTGCGCCACCGCCCTGGACGAGGGGGGGACCGGGACGCGCTCGTACACGTCGGCGCGGAGGATGCGCGCACCCCGGGCCTGCAGTGAAGGCACCAGCACGCCACGGCCGCCGGGTGCGCTGACGAAGCCGACCTCGATGCCCTCCAGTTCGGCAAGTCCAGGCAGCGCCAGCAGGCCTTCGCTGTCCATGCGCTGTGGTGCCTGCACCTGGGCGATGCCGGCCCGACGCAAAGCAGCCGCGGTGCCTGCACCGACGGCGAACCATTGCTGGCGCGGATGCGTGCGCAACGGCTGCAGCGCATTCGCGGCGCGCACCGCAGCCGGACTGGTGAACACGACTTTGGACGCCGCCAGTGCCGCCTTCAGGGCGAGGCGCGCATCGTCGTCCTCACGCAACTTCAGCGACCAGGGCGACAGGGCGATCAGGCCGGCGCCGTGCCGTGCCGCGGCCCGGCGCATGGCATCGTGCCCGCCGCGCGGGCGCAGCGAGATCACGTACCATCCGGGCGGCTGTGTCGGCATGCGGGCCTGCATGCGACCAGCATAGCCGCCCCACGCGGTCCCCCCGAAGCGCAGTAACCGCATGAACCACGAAGACGCACTCGAACGCCTCCAACATCATTACCAGTCGATGCCGCCGGTGGCGGCGATGCAGGTCGAGATCGCCGGCTACGACGGTCACCGCCTGCAACTGCGCGCGCCGCTGGCACTGCACGTCAATGACAAGGGCTGCGCGTTCGGCGGCAGCCTCGCCTCGATGATGACGCTGGCCTCCTGGGGGCTGGTGTCGCTGCACGTGGAGGCCGCCGGCCTGCAAGCCGAGGTGTTCGTCGCCGACAGCCAGATCCGCTACCTGGCGCCCCTGTTCGGGGACCTGGAGGTGCAGGCCGAGCTGGCGCCGGAGTCGAACTGGCCCGGCTTCATCGCCACTTTGCGTGAGCGCGGTCGCGCCCGCACCGGCGTGGTGGCGCGTGCGCTGCTGCCCGATGGCGGCGTTGCGACCGAGTTCACCGCGCGTTACGTGGCCATCGCCAAGTCGTGAGCTACGATGGCGGCATCCTCAAGAATCCGGATGGTCCGATGCGCTTGCTGAGCCCCGTCCAACCCGCACTGCGCAAGCTGCTGGTGATGCTGTGTCTTCTGATGCTGGCGGGCACGGCTGTTGCCAGTCGCAAGTCCGACGCCCTCACCCGCCTCCAGTACGACTTCTCGGGCGCGGTGCGCTGGGGTGATTTCGAGGGGGCGTGGAATCTGGTCGATCCGAAGGTCCGCGACGAGCACCCGGTCACCGACCTGGAGTTCGAGCGCTACAAGCAGGTGCAGATCACCTCGTACCACGACAAGGGCGCAAGCGCCGACCTCAAGGCGGGCACGGCGGTGCGCGAGATCGAGATCGGCGTGGTCAACCGTTACACCCTGGCCGAGCGAACGGTGCGGTACCGCGAAGTCTGGCGCTGGGACGCCGAGGCCAAGACCTGGTGGGTGACCAGCGGCCTGCCGGACCTGTGGGCCGGGCAGTAGGCGGGCTACGGACGGCGACTTTTGCGCCGCCGCGGGCGCTGGGCGACAATCGCGCCCCCGTTTCCGCAGTAGTGACGCCGTGACCTTTCAAGACCTGCTGGCCTTCGCCGAGCGCCATCTCTATCTCTCGCTGGCCCTGGTCGGCCTGACCCTGGCGCTGATCTACACCGAGGTGGCCCGCCTGTTCCGCGGCTACAAGGCGTTGCGCCCGGCCGAACTGACCGGCCTGATCAACCGCGACAATGCGCTGGTGATCGACCTGTCGGCCAGCAATGACTTCGAGAAGGGCCACATCGCCGGCAGCAAGTCGGTCCAGCCCAGCCAGTTCGACCCGGAGAACAAGCTGCTGACCAGCGCCAAGGCATTGCCGGTGGTGGTGGTCTGCCGCAACGGCCAGGCCTCGGCCGACGCCGCCAAGCGCCTGAAGAAGGCCGGCTTCGAGCAGGTCTACTGGCTCGAGGGAGGTGTCCAGGCCTGGCAGCACGCCGACCTTCCGCTGGTGAAGGGCCGCGCGTAAGCGCACACCCGGTTCTCCGCGTCCCGAAGCCGCACGGCGGGTCGTGACCCGCTCACCATTCAAGGCGCGCGGGCCAGCCCGCGCCACAGCCCCTTGATCGCCGCCGCCGCGCCCCAACACCGGAAACAGGGGATGGCAGGCGCGAATGTTGCAGCGGGCTCTTCCCTGCCCTGAACAGCCGGCCGCGCCGAGGGTGCGTGCCATAATCGACTACTTACGTATTTGCCTGGAGTTACGAGATGTCCGAAGAAAACGTCAACGGCGCTGCCGCCTCGTCCGAAGCCACCGGCCCGGCCTTCACCGTCGAGAAGATCTACGTCAAGGACGTTTCCTTCGAGGTGCCGGGCGCTCCGGCCGTGTTCAACGATCAGGTCCAGCCGCAGCTGCAGATGAACCTCAACCAGAGCGTGCAGCGCCTCAATGACAATGCCTATGAAGTCGTGCTCGGCATCACCCTGACCTGCAACGCCGGCGACAAGCCGATGTACCTGGTCGAAGTGAAGCAGGCCGGCGTGTTCGGCCTGGCCGGTTTCGACGCGCAGACCCTCGACGTCATGCTCGGCACGCACTGCCCGAACGTGCTGTATCCGTATGCACGCCAGCTGGTCAGCGACCTGATCCAGTCCGGCGGCTTCCCGCCGTTCTTCCTGCAGCCGATCAACTTCGACGCCCTCTACGCCGAAGGCCTGCGCCAGCGCGCCGCGCAGGGCCAGGACGGCCTGGCCGACGCCGAGACCGCCGGCAACGCCTGATCGCGTCGCGGCATGGAAGCGACTGCACTGGTGAAGGTTGCCGTTCTTGGCGCGGGCTCCTGGGGCACCGCGCTGGCGGCCCTGATCGCGCGGCATGGTCATCCGACCGTGCTGTGGGGCCGCGATGAAAAAATCATCGCGGCCATCGATCAACGCCACGAAAACCCCCGTTATCTGCCGGGCATCGCGTTGCCTGGGTCTTTGCGCGCCACCACCGACCTCGCCGACGCGATGCGTGAGGCCGACCTGGTGCTGGTAGTGGTGCCCTCGCACGCCTTCGCGCAGAGCCTGCGCACGCTCGCCCCGCATAGACCGCCGCATGCCGGTGTCGCCTGGGCGACCAAGGGCTTCGAACCCGGCAGCGGTCGTTTCCTGCACGAAGTCGCCGAGGAAGTGCTGGGCGAATGCGTGCCGCTGGCCGTGGTCACCGGACCCTCGTTCGCCAAGGAGGTCGCGCAGGGCCTGCCCACCGCGCTCACCGTCCACGGCTGTAACGACGATTTCGCCAAGCTTGTCGCCGACGTCTTGCACGGCCCTGCCTTCCGCGCCTACACCGGCAACGACATGCTCGGCGCCGAACTGGGCGGCGCGATGAAGAACGTGCTGGCGGTCGCCACCGGCGTCGCCGATGGCATGCAGTTGGGGCTCAACGCCCGCGCCGGGCTGATCACGCGCGGTCTCAACGAGATGCTGCGGCTCAATCACGCCATCGGCGGCAAGGCTGAGACGCTCATGGGCCTGGCGGGACTTGGCGACCTGGTGCTGACCTGCACCGGCGACCTGTCGCGCAATCGCCGCCTGGGCCTGGCGCTGGGGCGAGGCCAGTCCATCGAAGACGCGGTGCGCGAGATCGGGCAAGTCGTCGAGTCGGTGCAGACCGCCGACGAGGTGATGCGCCAGGCACAACGTCACGGCATCGAACTGCCGATCTCCAGCGCGGTGCAGCAGGTGCTGCACGGCGAGATCACGCCAGCCGAAGGCCTGCGGCTGCTGCTGGCACGCGAGCAGAAGCCCGAATACCCCAGTGGCTTGTTTGGCTGATCCCTGATCGGCGCCTCGCGGGAGAAGGTGGCTTGCCAATGAAAGAGCCCGGCCAAGGCCGGGCTCTTTGTATTTGGGATCGGGCGGTGCCAGATCGCCGGCACAGGCGAAGATCGTATCCGCTTCCGCCTCGCCGACCGCGCCCCGAGTCTCGTTGAACTTTGAACTGGCTGCCGAGTTCGAAGATCGCGTCCGTGCTGTCGGCCAGGGCGAAGTGCGTGCCCAAGCCGAATTGGAACCCTTCCAGGTCGATGCCCGCATCGTAGTCGTCGTTCTCGTCCTGACGTACTGTGCGAACCCGTAGATTCCATGCCGCCTTCAGCCGCGCGAACTTGATGGAGATGCGCCACCAGGAATAAAAAAAGCCCGGTAAAAACCGGGCTTTTCACAACAAGTCAGTTTCGTCGGAAGCTGCTTTTGTCAGAAGCTGGCGCGTGCACCAATCATGAAGGTCGACACGTCGTCGCCGGCTTCGATTTCGCCCACCACGCCCCAGGTCGGGTTGAGCTTGAACTGGCCGCCAATGCTGGCGCTGAAGCTGCCGTCGTAGAAATCGCCGTCGGTGTAGTGGCCCTTGATCCAGCCTTCGAAGCTGTCGGCGAACATGTGGCGCACGCCGACCGAAACGCGGCCGTCATCGCCGTCTTCGCTTTCGCCTTCGACCTCGACATCGGAGTTGATATAGCTGATCTCGGTCACGAGGTCAGTGCGATCATTGATGCTGTGGTGATAGCCCAGGCCGATGTTGAACTGGCTGAGGTCGGTATCGAATTCGTCGCTGCCCACGCCGAGCACGGTGACGCGCACATCGTCACTGCCACTGCGGTAACCGCCGAAGACGTGAAAGGTGTCGCCCAACGCAGCCGAACCGCCGACGAAGAAGCCGGAGGCCTCGATGTCGTCGATGTCGAGGCCTGCTTCCTGTTCTCCATCCTGGTTCAGCTGGGCATAGCCGCCCTCGACGTAGGTGTAGCTGATCTCGTCGGCGGAGGCGGCCAATGGTGCGATGGCCAGCGCGAGCGCCAGCGCAAGGTGCTTCTTCATGTAGTCCCCTAGTGTGTGGTGGCTCGCCTTGAGCGCGTTGCGCGGCACAGGACGGCCGGCCTCGTCGCCGGCGAGCCATTCTGGATCAGTTCGCCACGCCGTGTCTGCGCAGCCGGTCCGGAAAAGTCCAGAAAGCCGGCCGGAAACCCAGGGGATTTGCCCACGCTTCTGGTGCGCACTCGCCCAGTGCAAAAAAAAAAGAGCCCGGCCGAAGCCGGGCTCTTCATCGCGATTCGGGGGAGAGAGAAATCGCGAGGTGACGCGGGATCAGAAGCTGACGCGCGGACCGATGAAGTACTCGGTGGCGCCGTCGGCGAACTTGACGTCGCCGCTGATGCCCCAGGTCGGGTTGAACTTCACCTGCGCGCCGACGCGACCATAGAAGTCGCCATCGATGCCCTGGTCGTAGTCCTCGTAACCGGCCAGTGCATAACCCTCGAAGTTCGGAGTAATGGCGCCGCGCACGCCGGCCTCGACGCTCCAGCCGTCGAAGTCGAAATCATTGCCGGCGTCGAACTTCTCATAGGCGACGCGGGTCAGCAGGTCGATCTGCGAGTTCAGTTCGTGGTTGTAGCCCAGGCCCAGGCGCCACTGATCGTAGTCGACGCTGGTGTCGTCGATTTCCTTGTTGCTGTAACCGCCGAAGACATGGAAATTCGGGGCGATGGCGCCGGAGCCGTTGATAGCCCAGCCATCGGAGTCGATGTCGGCAGGGTTGCCGAACACGTCAACATCGTCGGTGCTCGCGGCTGCGTAGCCACCTTCGACATAGGTATAGGACACGCCATCGGCTGCGGAAGCGGCGAACGGCAGGGCGGCGAGCAGGATCAGGGCGGCAAGCGTGGAACGAGCAGGGGAACGCTTCATCAGGTCTCAGCCTCTTGGTTTTGTTTTTCCGGAGCGGCGCTCTGGGGGATCTAGGCCGTCTCGGTGAGGGCAAGTATCCGGACCTAACCCAAATTTAACCTTAACTCTGAACCGATCAGTACAGGAACTATGCAGATACCGTGAGGTCCGGCTGCGGTTCAGCGGGGTGTTTGTCGTCGTTTGAAATGAGGTGTGCGCTGCCACGCCAGCGCAGAGTGCAGGAGCTTCGCAAGCTCAAGCGACGTCGGCCGCCATGCGCTGCCGACGCCTGCTCCGAGTAACGGGAGACGCTCAATCAACCCAGCTATGGTTGGACCACGGTCTGGGTGCGCTTTCGGTTGACATGGCATGGGCCGCGACGGCACACGCCTTGGCGGTTTGCTCGATGCGCGCGGAAGTGGTGCAGCCACCGAGCACGTTGATCCAGGAGTGATGCTGGAGCAATGAACGGCCTTGTCGCCGCACCAACTCCGACACTTCTTCTTCGGCTCGGCTGCTCGATACCACGCTCAGGCCTCGCACGCGCCGCACCCACTCGGCCTGGGTATCGAGGGCCCGGGCCGCATCGTTGGGATGCTCGCAGCGCACGATGTAATACACCGGGGCACTTCCCGTGGCCGCATCGACCGTGGTGATCGCATCTCCGAGGCTTCGTCCGGTAGGCAGGCGGCCATCGCCGCCAACGTTGAAGGACACTGCCACCGGGATCCCGACCACGCGCGCCGCGCGCACGATGCCGACCGCTTCGTCGCACTGGGCCATCGCGGTCGCGGTGATCATGTCTGCCCGGGCGTGCGCAAACGCGGCGACCTGGCGACCGTGGTATTCCATGGCCTCGACGATGGTCATGTTCGATTGCGTGGTTCGGTCGTCGTGACGGGAGCCGATGCAGCCGCTGGTCACCAGCGTGACCGGTTGCGTCGCGAACTCATCGGCAATGGAACGCGCCAGCTCGACAGCGGCGCTGTTGATCGCGTCGAGTTCGGTCGTGGACACATCGAAATCCCACGCCCAGTCCGGATGGGCGCGCAGCGTAGGAGTCTCGAGGATGAAACCGCTGTCAGTCGACAATGCGGCATTCACGTGGCTGCGGTAGTAGCGCTTGAGCCACTGACGGCCGGAGCGCGTGCGCAACAACATGAACGCGGCGTCGTGGTAGGTGTCGTCCTGCTCCTGGAAAGTGGTCGTCTCCAGGCCACAGTCGGTGAGAAATTCACCGCCGCGCAACTGCGGAAGGTCATCCCTCTTCGATTCATTCGTGCCGTAGACAAAGCTGTCCTTGGGGGTCGTTCCACCAATTGCCATCGTCTGCTCCGCTGGGCTGTTGGAGCGCGAAAGATTAGGTGCCAGGCGTTGTCGCGAGCGTTGTAACCGGCGTTGTAAGCGTCATGATGTGCGTGGAAAATCAGAACACGTGATCGGCCGAATGTTATGGCGATGTTTGTTCGGTCGCGTCCGGTTGAGTCAGGGAGTGGCAATGCCCCCCATTCGTATCCGCCTTTGCGGGGAGCCGGCCATCCTGCGCGGCACGGTCCCCATCGATCTTCCCGCTTCTCGCAAGGCGCGGGCATTGCTGTTCCTGTTGCTGCGTTCGTCACGCCCCTGGCGTCGCGAGCAGTTGTGCGAGATGTTCTGGGACGTGCCCAACGATCCGCGTGCTTCGCTGCGCTGGTCGCTGTCCAAGTTGCGGCAATCGCTGGGCGATCAGGCCGAGCTGCTGGTGGCCAGCCGCGAGCAGGTGTCCTGTGCGCCCGACACCGTCGTCAGCGATCTCGACGAGATGAGCGCGGCGGCCGACGAGAATGTCGAATCGTCGCGATTGCTGCACCTGGCCGAACAGGCATTGCACCCTCCGCTGGCCGGCCTGGACCTTCCGCGCAGTCCGCTGTTCGACACCTGGTTGACCAGCGAGCGACTGGCCGCCGATCGCATCCGCGCGCGCGTGCTGATGCGCGCGGCCGAGCTTCCGGAGACGGCGCCGGATCGCGCCTATCTATATCGCGAGACAGCAGCCCAGATTGCACCGGTACCGCCGTCGCGCACGGCGCGCTCCGGACCCAACGCATCGGCACCGCACGACAATCGCCATGGCCAGACCGTCCGGTACAGGACCACGCCCGACGGCGTCCGCATCGCCTATGCCTGTACAGGTGCCGGCCCGCCCCTGGTCAAGGCGGCGAACTGGTTGAACCATCTCGAGCTGGATTGGCACAGCCCGCTGTGGGGCCTGCTGATCCGGGAGCTGTCCGAACGCCATCAACTGGTCCGCTACGACGAGCGCGGCAACGGTTTGTCGCAATGGGACGTGGAGGACCTGAGCTTCGAGGCATTCGTCCGCGACCTGGAGGTGGTGGTGGACGGACTGGGCCTGGAGCGCTTCCCGCTGATGGGTGTATCGCAGGGTTGTGCGGTGTCGATCGAATACGCCGCGCGTCACCCCGAGCGTGTCAGTGCGCTCATCCTGATCGGTGGCTACGCCAGCGGCTGGCGCATCTGGGGCGATGCGCGCACCGTGGCCGAACGCGAGGCGACGATGACGCTGGTGCGCCACGGCTGGGGCCAGGACAACCCCGCCTATCGGCAGATTTTCTCGCATAGCTTCTTTCCCAGCGGCAACGCGGGAGAGCTGGACTGGTTCAACGAGTTCCAGCGCCGCACCGCTTCGGCAGAGAACGCGGTGCGGTTCCTGGAAGTGTTTTCCACCATCGACGTGCGTCACCGGTTGCCCGACGTCGGTGCGCGCACGCTGGTCATCCACTCGCGCGGCGACCAGCGCGTGGCGCTGGAGCAGGGCGTCGCACTGGCTTCGGGCATCGCCAATTCCGAGCTGGTGACGCTCGCCAGCGACAGCCACCTGCCGCTGGATCGCGAGCCGGCGCACGCCACGATGCTCGCCTGCATCCACCGGTTCCTCGGCGAGTAGGCGATCGGTCCGGCTCAGGCGCCGCCGGCGAATCCGTGTTGGCGCCAGGCCTCGAACACCACCACCGCGACCGCGTTGGACAGGTTTAGGCTGCGGTTGTCCGGACGCATCGGCAAGCGCATTCGCTGCTCCTGCGGCACGCGCTCGAGCACGTCGGCGGGCAGGCCACGTGTTTCGGGCCCGAACAGGAACACATCCCCCGCGGCGTAGCGTGGAGTATCGAAACGCACGGCGCCGCGCGTGCTCAGCGCGAACAAGCGTGGCGGAAGGCCATTCGCCCGCGCGATCGCGGCCAACGCCGCGTCCAGGTCGTCGTGCACCTGCAGCGTGGCGTACTCGTGGTAATCCAATCCGGCGCGCTTGAGCTGGCGGTCCTCCAGCGTGAAGCCGAGCGGGCGCACCAGGTGCAGGCGCGCGCCGGTGTTGGCGCACAGCCTGATCACGTTGCCGGTATTGGGTGGGATCTCGGGCTGGAACAGGACGACGTCGAACATGCGATCAGGGCGCTCCGATGCTCACCACGGCAGCGACTGGCCCTGCCAGTCGATGAAGCGGCCACTGTCGGCAAGCGAGCTGTCGTCGATGACCTGCAACAGCCCGCGCACGGCCTGCTCCGGCGCGACCTGCGCGCCGGTGCCGCCCATGTCGGTCTGCACCCAGCCCGGATGCAGCGCGAGTACGCGGATGCCGCGTTCGGCCAGCGCCCGCGCCAACAGAGCGGTCGCCATGTTCTGCGCGGCCTTGGAGATGGCGTAGCTGGGCGTGTGGAAACCGTCGACCTGCGAGATCGAGCCGAGGATCGACGACAGGTTGGCCACGACCGCGTCGTCGACCAGCTGCGCGGCCAGCGCCTGCGTCAGCAGGAACGGGCCGGTGACGTTGGTGCGCAGCGAGTCGTCCATCTGCGACGCCGGCACGTGCGCGAAGGTCTCGCCAGAATGCAGCACGCCGGCATTGTTGATCAGCACGTCAAGCCGGTGCTCGTCCGGGCCGTCGATCACCAGCGGCAGCTCGCGCGCCAGTTCCGCATGCGATTTGGGGTCGGCCACGTCCAGCGGCAGCACGTGCAGGCGGCCGGGGTGCTCGCCGGCCAGCTGGTTGAGCGCGTGGGCGCGGCCGGGGTGGCGGCAGGTGGCGACGACGTGGTCGCCGCGCGCCAGCAACTGGCGGACGAACTCCAGGCCGATGCCGCGGTTGGCACCGGTGACCAGCACGCAGCGCGATCGGGAGGCGGGGCTCATCGCGATCTCCTTGGCGATGGGGTGAATGTTTCGGGTGTCACAGTGTAAGGACGGAAGCCGCGGGCTGGGCCGGCATTCCAGCACCGGTGGGACTTGTGGCCTAGTGTCCCGGACCCTCGTGCGCGACTAGGATGCAGGTTCGGCCGGGACAAGGCGTGTCCGGGCCTCCAACCCACCACAGGAGTTCCACCATGTCCTTGCTTCGTCCCGCCGTGCTTTCCCTTGCCCTCGCCACTGCGCTGGGCGGAGCGTTCATGCCATCGGCGGGTTGGGCGGCGCCCAAGGCGGCCACGGTCGACATCCCCTACGAGGAATTCACGCTGCCCAACGGCCTGCGCGTGGTCGTGCACACCGACCGCAAGGCGCCGATCGTCGCGGTCAACCTCTGGTACCACGTCGGCAGCAAGGACGAGCCGGCCGGACGCACCGGCTTCGCGCACCTGTTCGAACACCTGATGTTCAACGGTTCGGAGAACCACAAGGGCGAGTTCTTCGAGCCCTTCGAGCTGGTCGGCACCACCGACCAGAACGGCACCACCAACAACGACCGCACCAACTACTTCGAGAACGTCCCGACCACTGCGCTCGACATGGCGTTGTGGATGGAATCCGACCGCATGGGCCACCTGCTCGGCGCGATCGACCAGCAGACACTCGACGAGCAGCGAGGCGTGGTCCAGAACGAGAAGCGCGAAGGCGAGAACCAGCCCTACGGCCAGGTCTGGGACGAACTGGGCAAGGCGCTGTATCCGAAGACGCATCCTTACCATCACAGCACCATCGGCTCGATGGCCGACCTCAATGCCGCGTCGCTGGAGGACGTGAAGGGCTGGTTCCGTACCTGGTACGGGCCCAACAACGCCGTGCTGGTGCTGGCCGGCGACATCGACGCAGCCACCGCGAAGGACAAGGTCGCACGTTACTTCGGCGACATCCCGGCCACGCCGAGCATGGCCCAGCCCAAGGTCGATGTATCGCCGCTGGCCAAGTCCACCCGCGCCACGATGACCGACCAGGTGCCGCAGACGCGCGTCCATCGCGTCTGGAACGTGGCGCAGACCGGCACCACCGACTTCGACAAGCTGCAGCTGTTCGCGCAGGTGCTGGGCGGCAGCCGCTCCTCGCGCCTGGACCGCCGCCTGCTGCACGAGGACAAGCTGGTCGACAACGTGTCCGCTGCTGCCTACGGCATGCAGCTGGGATCCAACTTCATCATCACCGCCGACGTGAAGCAGGGCGTGGATCCGGCCCAGGTCGAGGCGGTGATCGACGAAGAGGTCCGCAAGCTGCTGAAGGACGGGCCGAGCAAGGCCGAACTGGAGCAGGCGCGCACCGTGTTCAAGGCCGGTTTCGTGCGCGGCATCGAGCGCATCGGCGGCTTCGGCGGCAAGGCCGACGCGCTGGCCGAGTGCGCGGTCTACACCGGCGACCCGGGCTGCTTCCGCGACAGCCTCAAGACCATCGAGACTGCGAGCGCTTCCGATATCAAGGCGATCGGCAACGAATGGCTCGGCAAGGGCAGCCACACGCTGGTCGTGGTGCCCGGTCCGCGCACCGCGATTGCCGAAGACCCCTCGGTGACGCCGGCGCCGCTGGTGCTGCCGGTGGTCGATCCCAAGTACACGACCACCGCCAGTACCGTCGACCGCAGCAAGGGCGTACCGCTGACCCGGACCTTCCCGGATCTCAAGTTCCCCGCGTTGCAGCGCGCGACGTTGAAGAACGGCACGCAGGTGATCCTCGCCGAGCGCCACGACATTCCGGTCGTGCAGATGAGCTACGAGTTCAAGGGCGGCTTCAGCGCCGACCAGGGCCACAAGCTCGGCACCTCGAGCTTTGCGATGGGCATGATGGACGAGGGCGCGGGCGGGCTGGATGCACTGGCCTTCGGCGACCGTGCCGAGTCGCTGGGCGCCAATCTCGGTGCCGGCGCCTCGCTCGATGGCGGCAAGGCGTATCTGTCGGCGCTGAAGGAAAACCTGGAGCCGTCGATCGAGCTGTTCTCGTCGATGCTGCGCACGCCGCGCTTCGACCAGAAGGAGATCGATCGCGTCAAGGCGAGCTGGATCGCCGGCATCAAGCAGGAGAAGGCGCGCCCGAACGGAGCCGCGCTGCGCGTGCTGCCGCCGCTGCTGTACGGCGACGGCCACGCTTACGCCATGCCCTTCAGTGGCAGCGGCACCGAGACGTCGATCGGCTCGCTTACGCGCGAGGACCTGGTCGCGTTCCACCACGACTGGGTGCGCCCGCAGAACGCGACGCTGATCGTCGTCGGCGACACCACGCTGAAGGAGATCGTGCCAGTGCTCGACAAGCACCTGGGCGACTGGAAGAGCAATGGCGATGCCCTGGCCAAGCCGCAGATCGGACAGGTGGCTCGCCCGGCCAAGCCGCGCGTGTTCCTGATCGACCAGCCCGGCGCGGTGCAGGCCAACATCTTCGCCGGACAGGTCGTGCCTTCGACCAAGGACGCTGGCGCGGTCAAGTTCGATTTCGCCAACTCGGTGCTCGGCGGTGAGTTCTCCTCGCGTCTCAACATGAACCTGCGCGAGAACAAGCACTGGGCCTACGGCGCCTACAGCTTCACCTCCAACGCGCTCGGCCAGCGTCCGTGGATGGCCTTCGCGCCGGTGCAGATCGACAAGACCGCCGACTCGCTGAAGGAACTGCAGAGCGAGATCGCCGCCTATGCCACCGGCAAGGCGCCGCCGACGCCGGCCGAAGTGGCGAAGATCCAGGCCACCGAAATCCGCGGCCTGCCGGGCTCGTTCGAGACGGCCTCGGCGGTGATGGGGGTCATCAGCGGCATCGTCCGCTACGACCGGCCGGACGACTACGTGTTCAAGCGCAAGGCCGAGGTCGAGGGCCTGACGCCGGAACAGGTCAAAGCGGCGGCCGCCACGATCGACCCGAATGCATTGACCTGGGTCGTGGTCGGCGACCTCAAGCAGATCGAAGCGCCGGTGCGTGCGCTCAAGCTGGGCGAGGTGCAGGTGCTCGACGCCGACGGCAAGGCAGTGGCCGGCAGCCACTGATTGCGCAAACTCAGACGGCATTCACACGCCGTCGTTCAAAACCACGACGGGCGGGGCGACAATCCCGCCCGTCCTTTTTGCAGGCGGACCGCGTGTCCCGCCAAGAACACAACGGGGTAGGTAATGCGTCACTCGATGGGGATCCTGTTTCTCGCTGCCGCGCTTTCGGCGACCGCTGTCGGCTGCACCTGGGTGCACATGGCACCCGGCGCTTCGTCGGTGCGCGTGGTCGACGGCAGCAGCGCACCGGCCGGTTGCGAAAAACGCGGCGAGATCGTGGTGTCGGTGAAGGACAACGTCGCGTTCTATCACCGCAACCAGCTGCGCGTGCGCGAGGAGCTGGAAACGCTGGCCCGCAACGAGGCGCCCGGACTGCAGGCCGACACGATCCAGCCCGTCGCCGAGCCCGCCGACGGCGAGCAACGCTTTTCCGCCTGGCGCTGCGGCGCGGGTCGCGCCAGCGCGGCCGGCAGTGCGGTCGGCGGCACAGCGCAGACGTATCCGTTGGGGCGTTGAGCCGTCCATCCACTCCTTGCTGATGGCGGGGTTTGCGCAAGTCGGGCCTTTTCCGGGTCCTTCGTGCCTGAGACCCGACCCGGCGCACGGGCAACAGGGCACTTCTGTTGGACCCCCTTCATCCGCGGATTGGGCTTTTTCGCTGATTTTCGCTGACGATCGCTGTAGACGCCCATAAGGGAGTGCGAACCACACGCCTGCGTATGGCAGATGTTCGTCATAAAGCGTTAAAATCGCGTGTTCTTTTGTCTCCGGACCGCACCCATGCTGTTCCAACATGTCGCCATCGCTGGCCTGGCTCATATCGACGCGCCGCGGCGACTCACGTCCGACGAGATCAATGCACGCCTGAAGCCCACGCTCGATCGTCTGGGCATCCGGTACAACGTGCTCGAAGAAGTCGCCGGTGTCCGCGAGCGCCGCTTGTGGGATGGCGAGGTCCGCCCCTCCGATGCCGCCACGCTGGCCGGCGTCAAAGCCCTGGCCGATGCCGGCATCGACGCGGACCGTGTCGGATTGCTGGTCAGCACCTCGGTCAGCCGCGACTACCTGGAGCCGTCCACCGCCTCCATCGTGTCGGGCAACCTGCGCCTGCCCGACACCTGCCAGAACTTCGACGTCGCCAACGCCTGTCTGGCGTTCCTCAACGGCATGGACATCGCCAGCCGCATGATCGAGCGCGGCGAGATCGACTACGCCCTGGTCGTCAACGGCGAAACCGCCGATCTGGCCTATGAGAAGACGCTCGACCGCCTCAGCCGCGACGACGTCACCGAAGAGCAGTTCCGCGACGAGATGGCCACGCTGACTCTCGGCAGCGGCGCCGCCGCGATGGTACTGGCGCGCAGCGAACTGGCTCCCGGCGCACCGCGTTACCGTGGCAGCGTTACCCGCTCGGCCACCGAGTGGAACCAACTGTGCATCGGCGACCTGCATCACGACCGCATGGTCGCCGACGGCCGCATGCTGATGATCGAAGGCCTCAAGCTCGGCCAGAAGACCTTCGCCGCCGCCCGCGCTGCGCTGGGCTGGGTGGTCGAGGAACTGGACGAGTTCGTCATCCACCAGGTCAGCAAGGCCCACACCCAGGCCTTCCTCAAGGCGTTCCGCATCGACCCGAAGAAAGTCCTGACGATCTTCGGCGAGCACGGCAACATCGGCCCGGCCTCCGTGCCGATCGTGCTGTCCAAGCTGCGCGACGGCGGTCGCCTGAAGAAGGGCACGCGCATCGCCCTGCTCGGCATCGGATCGGGCCTGAACTGCTCGATGGCGGAAGTGGTCTGGTAAGGCGATTCACGCCCGCATGAACTACACGAAGCCCGGCCATCGCGCCGGGCTTTGTCGTTGTGGGCTTCGCCTTCGAAACCGCCCGGCGGGCTGATGAGGGAGCCGGGTTGCCCTCACGCTGCCGGCGAAGCCTTGGCCACCACGGTGTAGTGCTGCACCTGAGGCTCGAACTCGAGCAGAAAGTGCTCATCCTCCGGGTAGTACTTCGCCTTCAACAGGTCGTCGCCCGCAAACGCGCGGATCGCGTCCTCCGAGGTCCAATGCGTGACGGTCAGAAAGTGCGTCGCATCGCCCTCGTCCCGCCGCAACACCTCCACGTCGAGGTTGCCGGGCACCGACCTGTAGTCGGGAATCGCGCGCTGCTCCAGGAACCGGGCGTACTCATCGGCGTTTTGGCGCGAGGTGCGGCCGTGCCAGATGCGACAGATCATGGGCGGGCTCCTGAGTTTTCGGACAGCGGATGGCGACACGTGCTCGGCGCGCACTCCACTTGCGGAGCTTACTTGTCCGACTTGGAGGCGATCTTCTTTTTGAGTTCCGCCAGCAGCTTGCCCTGGTCGGTCTTCGTCAGCTTGGAGAACGCAAGGATCATCTCGGCCAGTGTGTCGGACTCGGCAAACAAGAAAGCGAGCGGGACGCCGAGTTCCTTGGCGATCCGCGCCGCGGTGTCCATGTCGCATCGGGCTTTCTGCTGTTCGTAACGGTTGATCCGCGTGCTACCCACCTGCTTGCCCAACCCGATGTGATCGCCCAGCTCGCGCTGGGAAAGGCCGCGCGCATGGCGGGCCTGCTTCAGGCGCTTGGCAAAAACGGCAAGGGTGGGAAGCGGAAGCGTGGTCAATTCGGTTCACTGGGTCACGGACTCCACGAGATCATGGCAACTGCGTTCACGACCCGGCAGTCTCTACGTCATACGTAGATCAAAGCAAAATGAATGCGAACTTTTCCGGCAATTTCGTAAAAGTCGAGGTCACCGGCTTCGCGGCTTCCATGCGCAACCATCGGTCGTTGCGCCTGCGTGGATCGGGCTTCGGCATGCTGATGACAGGCGCAACAGCGATACAGGCCCATGACTGCAAGCGCATGCGCTCGAAGCCAAATGCGCATGTCCAGGCGGGTCGGCCGAATCCGGCGCGGCACTTCGGGATACGCCGGCGCCCCTCCACAGCGGATAATGGCGATCTTTGCGCGGCCGACCTGGCCGCGTGCCCGACGAGTCGCCGATGACCCAGCCGCACGCCTTCCCTGACTATCCCTTTGCTCCGCACCGTTTCGAGGTGCGCCCGGGCGTGGCCATGAGCTACCTGGACGAGGGTCCGCGCGAAGGCGAGGTCGTGCTGATGCTGCACGGCAACCCGTCGTGGAGTTACTACTGGCGCAAGCTGGTGCTGGGGCTGCGCGATCGCTACCGCTGCATCGTCCCCGACCATGTCGGCATGGGATTGTCGGACAAGCCGGACGATGCGCCCGGCGCCAGCCCGCGCTACACCTACACGCTGCAATCGCGCATCGACGACGTGTCGACGTTGCTGCGCCATCTGGGCATCACGGGGCCGGTCACGCTGGCCGTACACGACTGGGGCGGCGGCATCGGCTTCGGCTGGGGGTTGTCGCATTCGGACCAGATCCGCCGGCTGGTCGTGCTCAATACCGGCGCGTTCCCGCTGCCGGCGGCCAAGCCGCTGCCCAAGAGCCTCAGGCTCGGTCGCGATTCGACGCTGGGCACCGGCCTGATCCGCGGTCTCAACGCCTTCGCAGGCGTGACCGCGCGCGTAGGGGTCGAGCGGCCCATGCCGGCGGACGTGCGCCGCGCCTATCTCGCGCCCTACGACAACTGGGCCAACCGCATCTCCACCTCGCGATTCGTCCAGGACATTCCGCTGGGCGAGGGCGATGCCGCCTGGCCGCTGGTGCAGGCCATGGGCCGCAAGCTGCCCGAATACGCCGACCGCCCGACTTTCATCGGCTGGGGACTGCGCGACTTTGTCTTCGACCACCATTTCCTGAAGGGCTTCACCGACGCCCTGCCGCAGGCACAGGTGCGGGCCTTCGAGGACGCGGGACACTACGTGCTGGAAGACAAGGCCGACACACTGGTGCCGGCGATCCGCAGTTTCCTGGACAGCCATCCAGCAGCGTAGGTCGGTCCGCCGTGCCGGCATGCCATTGCCGGCGCTGATCGCGATGAGCTATTGATGACGTCGGGCCCATCGCACCGGGAAGACTCGTGATTGCTTTAGCGCTTGCCTCTTTCCTCGGCATCGCCGCGCTGCTTGTGTTCGCGGTATCGCGCCGGCTATCCAGGCGCGACTCCGGGGCATCTGATCGCGGCTACTTCGGCGACAGTTCCCCGTCGTCGGGTACGGAGCCATCCGGCTGCATGGATTCGGCGGACGCCTCCGCTGATTCCAGCGGTTGCGATGGTGGCAGCGATTAAGCAGGGGCCCACATGATCGAACTGACCCATATCGACGTCGACAACCTGCGCCGCCTGGCGGCGCGCGAGCCCGTCGATTTCGGCGACGTCGCGGTGTCCGTGGGCGCGTTGCCGCCGCGCCACGTGGCGGTACGCGCGCTCACGCACCTGGATGCCGGCACGCCACCACTGTGGTGCATGCCGTTCCTGATCATGCCCCGGTCGCACGATGCCATCCTGGGCGGCTGCACCTTCAAGGCCGCGCCCGTCGACGGGCGCGTGGAGATCGGCTATGGCGTTGCTCCTAGCCATCGCGGGCGCGGCATCGCGACGGCGGCGGTGACGCAGCTGCTTTATCTGGCCGCCGCGAGCGGCATCGTGCGACAGGTGATCGCACACGTGCTTCCCGGAAACTTCGCGTCCGCCACGGTCGTGAGCCGGCTGGGATTCGAGATGGGCAGCTCGTTCGTCGATACCGACGACGAAGAGGTCGTGCGCTGGACGTGGCACGTATCCCGTTGATGACGCGATGGCAGGCGGTTCCACGGACCTTGTACAGGTCGCGGGCGAAACAATAAGCGGGATTCTTTCGCCTCGTCCCATGGATGCGGTTGCGCGCCCTGTTCATGCGTAGCCGGACTGCGGGGCACCCATCTTGTGAACAGCGAATTGACATGAGGACTACGGACAGGCGCGCAGTCTCGCCGTGCCCCGACCGCGGGCCAAATGGAGGTTTTCATGAAGATCAGTGAAAAAATCGGCGTCGCGCTGCCCATGGCGACGCTGCTGTCGTTTGCCGCGATGGCCGGCGACCCGCCCAAGGTGGACACCAATGGCGACGGCATGATTTCGGCCAGCGAACACGCTGCCGGATCGCAGAAGATGTTCGACACCATGGATGCCAACAAAGACGGCAACGTGTCGGCTGCCGAGATGGATGCCCACCATCAAACCCGGATGAGCCAAGGAAAGTCGACCATGTCGATGTCCTCGGCCGACAAGATCAAGTCCAAGGACACCAACGGCGATGGCGTGTTGTCGTCGGCCGAAAACGCGGCTGGCGCACAGCGCAACTTCGACGCGATGGACACCGATCACGACGGCAACCTCTCGGCGTCCGAGGTAAAGGCCGGTCACGACGCGATGGTGAGCAAGGACAAGTAACAGCAGTCCGCTTCTTGTCATGAACCTCGGCCGGAGCCGGGGTTGCTGCCACCAGTGCTTGACCATGGACCAGGCACCTGAGGTGCCCGGCTCCTTTGCCGCGCGCAAGACTCACACCTTCTTGACGCTTCTCCGGCGCCAATGGCAGCGCGCAAACGGCCGCGCGCCAACGGAGCATCGTGGATGAAATTCGCTCGCAAGGACTTGCGCATGACGCGGATGCGGATGCGGATGCGGATGGTCGCCACCATCCTGCTATGGATGGCGGCTTGGCCCGTTTTGGCCACCGATGCCCAGGCCACTGATGCCCTTGCTTCCGATGTGCGGGCCGCCGACGCTTTGCCCTCATGGAATGACGGTGCCTCCAAGCGCGCCATCGTGGCGTTCGTCGAGAAGGTCACCACGCAGGGATCGTCCGATTTCGTTCCCGCCTCCGAACGCATCGCGGTGTTCGACAACGACGGCACGCTGTGGGCCGAGAAGCCGGTGCCGTTCGAGTTGTACTTCACCAGCGACCGTATCCGCGCGCTGGCGCCGCAACATCCGGAGTGGAAGACGACCGAGCCGTACCGCTCCGTCATCGCCAACGACACCAAGGGCGTGGCCGCGGCCGGCAAGCAAGGCGTGATGGAGATGCTGGCGGCGACCCATGCCGGCATGAGCACCGATGAGTTCAACCGCATCGTCGGCGAGTGGATCACCACGGCCAGGCATCCGCAGACCGGCAAGCCGTATCCGCAGATGATCTACCAGCCCATGCTGGAGTTGCTGGAATACGTGCGCAGCAAGGGCTTCAAGACCTATATCGTCTCCGGCGGCGGCCAGGAGTTCATGCGCGCCTGGACCGAGCGTGTCTACGGCATCCCGCCGGGGCAGGTCATCGGCAGCAACGGCGAACTGGAATACCGGCTGGTCGACGGCAAACCGACGCTGGTGAAGCTGGCCAAGGTCGCCCTGATCGACGACGGCCCGGGCAAGCCCGTCGGCATCCAGCGTTTCATTGGGCGCCGCCCGATCTTCGCGTTCGGCAATTCCGACGGCGACCGGCAGATGCTGGAATGGACCACGGCCGGCAGCGGCCCGCGTTTCGCCGGGCTGGTCCATCACACCGACAGCAAGCGCGAATACGCCTACGACCGCAAGGACGCGCTGGCCAAGCTCGACAAGGCCTGGGATCAGGCCATGCAGCAGGGCTGGACGGTGGTCGACATGAGCAAGGAGTGGAAGGTGGTCTACCCCGCCACGCCGTAATCGCTGGGTCGGGCGTTACGGCGCGGGCGGCGGTTCCACGCCGATCCAGTCTTCCGGCGTCAGCGCCGGCATGCCGTGAGCGATGCGGGCCTTGTCGCATTGCGGGCTGATCGCGCCGTATTCCCAAGACGCCGGCACCTCGCGGCAGACACTGGGCTTGATCGGATGGATCGAGCACCGCGCCCGCACGCCGATCTCGGCATCAAGGGCCACGCAGCGCGGTGTCTTGGACGAAGTGCCGCGCATCACCACCCGGTGCGAGTCGAATTTCTCGGTCAGTTCCGCGGGCACGGTTCCGCCCAGAGCCGGGTCGGTTTCGGACCAGTGGAAGCTCACTCGGAAGAAGGCGCAGCAGGCGCCGCAGGTCAGGCAGGGGTGTTGCATGAACGGGCCGTCCGCGGGCGGCCTGGGGATTGCGGGGTGGGGGCGAGATTTTGCGCGATTCCGACGATGGCGCAAGTGCGCCCCGGACAGGCGAAAATGAATGGATGAATGCACCCCGCGCCCAAGCACCCTGCAATATCGCCTCCTCGTTGCCGCCGTTGGCGGCGCAGGCGCCCGATCGCGTCGCCATGCGTTGTCCGGGCAGTCGCGGCCCGGATGGCCTGGCGCGGTTCGACGTCGCGCTGACCTACCGCGAGCTGGACGCGCGCAGCGATGCCATCGCCGCCGGGTTGGCCGCGCGTGGCATCGTGCGCGGCACCCGCACCGTGGTGATGGTCAGACCGGGGCCGTCGTTCTTCCTCTTGATGTTTGCCTTGTTCAAGGCCGGTGCGGTGCCGGTGCTGGTCGATCCCGGCATCGACAGGCGCGCGCTGCGGCAGTGCCTGGACGAGGCGCAGCCGGAGGCGTTCATTGGCATCCCGCTGGCGCACGTTGCGCGCGTGGTGCTGGGCTGGGCGAAGTCGGCACGCATCCAAATCACCACCGGTGCGCGCGCATGGCTGTCCGATGCGACGCTGGATCAGGTCGAGCGCGAGGGCGCCGGCGCCGGTTCGCAATTGGCCGATACGCAGCCCGACGACGTCGCCGCGATCCTGTTCACCAGCGGCTCGACCGGCGTGCCCAAGGGCGTGGTGTACCGGCATCGCCACTTCGTCGCGCAGGTGGCGATGCTGCGTGACGCGTTCGGCGTCGCGCCCGGTGGCGTCGATCTGCCCACGTTTCCGCCGTTCGCGTTGTTCGATCCGGCCCTGGGGCTGACTTCGGTCATCCCGGACATGGACCCGACCAAGCCGGCGCTGGCGGATCCTCGCAAGCTGCACGACGCCATCGCGCGGTTCGGCATCGACCAGTTGTTCGGCTCGCCGGCGTTGATGGCCGTGCTGGCCAACTTTGGCGCGCCGTTGCCGACGGTGAAACGCGTGACCTCCGCGGGCGCGCCGGTTCCGGCCGACGTGGTGGCGAAGATGCGCGAGCTGCTGCCCGAAGACGCGCAGTTCTGGACTCCGTATGGCGCGACCGAATGCCTGCCGGTGGCGGTGATCGAAGGCCGCGAATTGCAGGCCACGCGCGCGGCGACAGAAGCCGGCGCCGGCACCTGCGTGGGTCGACCGGTGGCGCCGAACGAGGTCCGCATCATCCGCATCACCGACGAGCCGATCGGGACGTGGGCGGACGAACTGCGTGTCGCCGACGGCGTGGTCGGCGAGATCACCGTGGCCGGGCCGTCCGTGACCGACCTCTACTTCAATCGCGAAGCGCAGACGCGGCTGGCGAAGATCCGTGAGCCGTTTCCCGCTGGCGACGGCGAGACCGGCAGTGAAGGCCGGGTTGTTCATCGGATGGGGGACCTGGGTTACTTCGACGAACACGGCCGGCTTTGGTTCTGCGGGCGCAAGTCGCATCGCGTCGAAACGCGGGAAGGTCCGCTCTACACCGAGCAGGTCGAACCGGTGTTCAACACGCATCGGCAAGTGCGGCGCACCGCGCTGGTGGGTGTGGGTGCATTGGGCGCGCAGCAGCCCGTCCTGTGCGTGGAGCTGGCCCCCGGCATCCATTCGCGTGAGTGGCAGCGCATCGAACGCGAGTTGCGCGCGCTGGGAGCATCGTTCGCGCACACCTCACGCGTCGAACGCTTTCTGCTGCATCCGAAGTTTCCGGTCGACATCCGGCACAACGCCAAGATCGGGCGGGAGAAGCTGGCGGTATGGGCAGCGGGGAGGCTGTAAGGACCATCTGTACGGGGCCGCCCTGCCGACGCGGGGAGATGCCTGTGGCGGGCCTTCGCCGCCGGAATTTCGAAGGCTTCCGCTTTCGCCGCCAAGTTCCGTTGGCTGGTTACGTCGTCGATTTCCTGTGTCTGCAGGCCCGGCTGGTCGTGCAAATGGGTGGCCACGGCCAGGCTCTCGGCGCCGGGTTGCCGCGTACTGCGATACTGGAACGATGATGTGCAACAACAGCAGCACTAGGGTCAGCAGAACCCATCAGGACAGCGACAAATGAAGATCTTGGTAACCGGCGGTGGTGGCTTCCTCGGCCAGGCGCTTTGCCGCGGACTGCGCGAGCGCGGCTTCGAGGTGGTCAGTTTCAATCGCGGCCGCTACCCGGTGCTCGACACGCTGGGCGTGACCCAGGTGCAAGGCGACCTGGCCCAGCGCGATGCCGTCATCGCTGCCGCGCAAGGTTGCGACGCCATCATCCATAACGCCGCCAAGGCCGGGGCGTGGGGCAGTTACCAGAGCTACCACCTGGCCAACGTCGTCGGTACCGACAACGTCATCGCAGCGTGCCGCGCCAACGGCATCGGCAAGCTGGTTCATACCTCGACGCCCAGCGTCACCCATCGCGCCACCCATCCGGTCGAGGGCGGCACTGCCGACACCGTGCCCTATGGTGAGCATCTCAAAGCGCCCTATGCGGCCACCAAGAAGATCGCCGAGCTGGCCGTGCTGGCCGCCAACGACGCCTCCCTGGCCACCGTCGCGCTGCGCCCGCGGCTGATCTGGGGCGTCGGCGACAATCAGTTGTTGCCGCGACTGGTCGAGCGCGCCAAGGCCGGACGCCTGCGTTTCGTCGGCGACGGCGAGAACCGCATCGACACCACCTACGTCGACAACGCCGCGCAGGCGCATTTCGACGCGCTGGCGCACCTCGCGCCAGGCGCGGCCTGCGCCGGCCGCGCGTATTTCATCAGCAACGGCGAACCGATGACGGTTCGCGAGATTGTCAATTCGCTGTTGCAGGCCGCCGGCGCGCCGACCGTCAGCAAGACCATTCCGTTCGGCGTGGCCTATGCCGCGGGCGTGGTGTGCGAAGGCCTCTGGCACGTGTTGCCGCTGCAGGGCGAACCGCCGATGACGCGCTTTCTGGCCGAGCAACTCAGCACCACGCACTGGTACGACATGGGCCCGGCGCGTCGCGATTTCGGTTACGTGCCGCGAGTGAATATTCACGAGGGCCTGATGAGGCTGAAGGCTGCCTGCACGCAAGCGGCGTCCATCACTTCCTAAGCACTGACTGCGCGCGAGGATCGGGATACGCCGGATGTCGGGATGCGCCCGATGCGGCGTCAATGCCAGGAGGTTTCCGATGCTTCACTACGCCGTAATTTTCTTTGTCGTTGCGATCATCGCCGCCGTGCTCGGTTTCAGCGGCATCGCCGGTGCGGCGAGCAACATCGCCTGGATCCTGTTCGTCGTGTTCCTGATCCTGGCCGTCGTGTCGATGCTGCGCGGCCGCCGCGTCTAGCTCCCAACTCCGGCCCGCGCACGCGGGCCGGCCACTGTCCGGTGGCGGCTGGGCGCGAGGCTACAATGAGCGGATGACCACGCCCGCCCCATCGCCACTGTCCGCGTTGAAGCCCCTTGCCGGGCGTGCGCTCGAAGCCGCGCTCAACCGGGCCCTCGCGCTCGATCCCGATACCCGCGACGGCCTGCGTTCCCTCGACGGCAGGCGCCTGGTCCTGCGGCTGGCCTCGCCGCCGTTGGCGCTGCAGATCCGCGTGGCCGCCGAGCGCCTGGAGGTGGGGCCGGTCGAGGAAGCGTCCGAGCCCGACCTGTCGGTGCGAAGCACCCTAGGCGGCCTGCTGTCCCAGCTGCCTTTCCTGCGCAACGACGACGCCCCCCCGGTGGGCAAGCTGCGTATCGAAGGCGATGCCGACCTCGCGCGGCGCCTGCAGAGGCTGGCCGAGCGCTTCGATCCGGACTGGCAGCGACCGTTCGTGCAGGTGTTCGGCGAGGTGGTGGGCGTGCAGGTAGCCGGCGCCTTCGCCGCCGCACTGCGGCACGCGCGCGGTGCGGCCGGTGCCCTGGCCAGCAACGCGGCCGAATACGTCACCGAGGAATCCCGCGACGTGGTCGCGCGCGAGGAGCTCAACGCCTTCCACGACGATGTAGACGCGCTGCGTGACGACGCCGAAAGGCTGGCCGTGCGCGTCAGCCGCCTGCGCGCACGCACCGGAGATGCCGCATGAAGCCGGTCTTCCGCGCGTGGCGCATCGGCCGCGTGCTGTTGAGGTATCGGCTCGACGACCTGCTCGACGACACGCCGGTCGAGCCGTGGCTGGCCTTGGCGCGGCCGTTCGTGCCGCGCGCCTCGGCGCAGATCGCGGCGATGTCGCGCGGCGCGCGCCTGCGCCTGGCGCTGCAGGAACTGGGCCCGATCTTCGTCAAGTTCGGGCAGATCCTGTCCACCCGCCGCGACCTGGTGCCGCCCGACGTGGCCGAGGAACTGGCGCTGCTGCAGGATCGCGTCGCGCCGTTCGATGGCGAAGCCGCCAAGGCGATCGTCGAACGCGCGCTGGAGCGGCCGGTCGGCGAGGCCTTCGTCCAGTTCGACACCACGCCGCTGGCGTCGGCCTCCATCGCGCAGGTGCACGCGGCAACGCTGCCGCCGGACCCCAACGGCGTGTCGCGCGAGGTCGTGGTCAAAGTGCTGCGCCCGGACATCGAGAAGCAGATCGCCGGCGACATCTCCCTGCTCAAGGCCGTGGCAGGTATCGTCGAGCGCACCCATCCCAGCGCCGACAAGATCCGCCCGCGCGAGATCGTGGACGAGATCGAGAACACGCTCGCGGCCGAACTCGACCTGCAGCGTGAGGGCGCCAACGCCAGCGTGCTGCGCCGCTTCTGGGAGGGCAGCGACGACCTGTACGTGCCGGAGGTGATCTGGTCGCATACAGCCGAGCGAGCGCTGACGCTGGAGCGCGTGCGCGGCATTCCGTCCGACGACATCGCTGCGCTGGACGCCGCCGGCATCGACCGCCATGAACTGGCCGCCAAGGGCGTGCGCGTCTTCTACACACAGGTGTTCCGCGACAATTTCTTCCACGCCGATGCGCACGCCGGCAACATCTGGGTTGATAGCGATCCCGCCCGCCGCGCCAACCCGCGTTTCATCGCGCTGGACTTCGGCATCATGGGGCAGCTATCCGACGAGGATCAGTACTACCTCGCCGAGAACTTCATGGCGATCTTCAATCGCGACTACCGCCGCATCGCCGAGCTGCACGTGCGCGCCGGCTGGATGCCATCGCACATCCGCATCGACGAACTCGAAGCGGCAGCGCGCGCGGTGTGCGAGCCGTATTTCACCCGCCCGCTGAGCGAAATCTCGCTGGCCGAGGTCCTGATCAAGCTGTTCCGAATGGCACAGCGCTACGAGCTGACGCTGCAGCCGCAGCTGATCCTGCTGCAGAAGACGCTGCTCAACATCGAGGGCGTGGGGCGACTGCTGGATCCCAAGCTGGATATCTGGGCGGTGGCGCGTCCGGTGCTGTCGAAGATCCTGGTCGAGCGCTACAGCCCGCAGCGCCTGGCCGCCGAGTTCCGCAAGCGACTGCCCGAACTGGTGACGCATGCGCCGGAGATGCCGCGCCTGTTGCACGCCTGGTTGACGCAGCAGGTCGAAGGCCGCCACGAGTTGCATCTGCACTCGCGCGACCTGATCGAACTCAACCGCACCATCCGTTCCGCACAGAAACGCACCGTCGCCGCCATCTTCGGTGTGGGGCTGCTGGTGGTCGCGTCGGTGCTGTACGGGATGCAAGCCGGCGGACCGCGCCTGTTGTCGGTGCCCGCTGCGGCGTGGATCGCCGGAGTCGGTGGCATGTGGGCGCTGTTGGCGGCGTGGCCGCGGCGGCGATAAAAGCTGCGCCGCTTGCCGGAGAAATCCCCGTGACTACGCAATCCCTCCCCGACTCTCCCCTGCAGCTGCAGGCGGAGTCCGCAGCGCTGCCCGCACTCGACGTCCTGTACGCCGATGAAGTCCTTGCTGTGGTCGACAAGCCGGCCGGGCTGATGGTGCACGACAGCGCACTGGCGCGCGGCGAGGTCGACTTCGCCGCCGATCGCCTGCGCGAACAATTCGGGAAGCCCATCTTCCTCGTGCATCGCCTCGATCGCGCCACCAGCGGTTGCTTGCTGCTTGCCTTCGATCGCGATACCGCCTCGGCGCTGGGCAAGGTGCTGATGTCGCGCGAGGTCGAGAAGGACTACTGGGCGATCTGCCGCGGCTGGCCGGAGGAGCGCTTCACCATCGACTATCCGCTGGACGGCGGGCCGGGCAAGCCGTTGAAGAAGCCGGCGGTTACGCACTTCACGCGCATGGCGACGACCGAGCTGGAGTTGCCGTCGGCTGCTTTCGCGACTTCACGCTATGCGTTGCTGTGCGCACAGCCGCAGACCGGGCGCTTTCGCCAGATCCGCCGGCATCTCAAGCACGTCTCGCATCACCTGATCGGCGATACCAGTCACGGCGACGGCCGCCACAACCGCCATTTCCGCATGCTCGGCATCCATCGCATGCTGCTGCATGCGCGGCGGCTGGCGTTCGTGCATCCGGTCAGCGGCGATCGCATCAAGGTCGTCGCGCCGCCGGATTCCGAGTTCGCGCGGGCGCTGGCGCTGTTCGCCGACGCGCCCGCGACCTGACAGGATTACTTCGTTGGGGTGGCCGGAGCTGCGGGCGGGGCCGAAGGAGCGGGAGGTGCCGGCGGAGCCTGCATCTCCGCCGCAACGTCGCGCTGCATCTGCTCGATCATCGGCACGATCACCTTCTGCATGGCGGCCATCGTGTTCTGCATCAGTTGCGGCATCTTGTCGAGCAGCTTCTGGCCGGCGCTGCCGCCGTAGAAATCGATCATTGCGCCCATGTCCTCGCCGGTGAAGGTCTGGCGATAGATGTCCCGATACAGCGGATGCAGCTTGTCCCAGGCCAGCGCTTCGCGCACGCGCCTGGACGAGGTGGACATGATGCGTTCAAGTCCTGGCGCTGCTGGTCCGTAAGCGGCTGGCCAGCCGTCAGTTGCTCCACCATCTGCTGCTGGGAGGCCTCCACCTGCGGCAGCATCGCTTCGACCGTCTGCCGCGCACGCATCACTTCCAGCAGCTTGTCGACCTGCGCGTCGCTGGGCGGCGCGGCGTGGGCAAAGGGTGCGGACAGGGCGAGCAGGGTGGCAAAAACGACATGCTTCATCGGGCTTCCTCCATGAAAGAACCCGCATCGTCGTATGGCATTGGCACGAGGGTCAATGCCGTGAACGAGCGGCATTGGTAAAGTTGTGTCCATGTTGGAAATCAGCCCCACCCTTGCCATTCCCGATGACGAACTGGTCGAGCGCTTCGTACGCTCGTCGGGACCAGGCGGGCAGAACGTCAACAAGGTCGCCACCGCGGTCGAGTTGCGTTTCGACATCGCCCAGTCGCCATCGCTGCCCGAGCCGGTACGCACGCGGCTGCTGGCCAGGCGCGACCGTCGCCTGACCGATGAGGGCGTGCTGGTGATCAACGCGCAGCGCTTCCGCACGCAGGAGCGCAACCGCGAGGACGCGAAGGAACGGCTGGCGGCTTTCGTAGCCGCCGGCCTGGTCGCGCCCAAGCCGCGCATCGCCACGCGGCCCTCGCGCGGATCCAAGGAACGCCGCCTTGGCGCCAAGCGCGAACGCGGTACGATCAAGCGCGGTCGCACGGGC
This sequence comes from Lysobacter niastensis, assembly GCF_031457115.1. Lineage (GTDB taxonomy): Bacteria > Pseudomonadota > Gammaproteobacteria > Xanthomonadales > Xanthomonadaceae > Lysobacter_J > Lysobacter_J niastensis_A. The sequence continues at coordinate 1,034,899 of NZ_JAVDVY010000002.1, read as the reverse complement.
CGTGACTGGGACTAGCGGTGGATATACGGCGCCCATTGGCGCCTGGTTGCGCACCGCCAAGCACGCATAGAAAGGACATCCATGACCGAGCCCGCCGACGACATCGTGCCGACGCTGCCGCCCAACGCGCCGCGGGTCAAGCCGAACGCACTGCTGCGCTGGCTGGGGCGGACGATCCTGCGGATGGGCGGCTGGCGCATGGTCGGCCGCTTCCCGGACATCCCCAAGCTGGTGCTGATCGGCGCGCCGCATTCGTCCAACTGGGACGGCGTGTGGGGGTTCGCCGCCAAGATGGCGATGGGGCTGGACATCAAGATCCTCGGTAAGGATTCGCTGTTCCGCGTGCCGCTGCTGGGCGCCGCGCTGCGGCACCTGGGTGTGATCCCGGTCGATCGCCGCGCCGCACAGGGCGTGGTGGAGCAGGCCGCGGCCATGATCGCGCAGGCGGAAAAATTCTGGTTCGGCCTGGCTCCGGAGGGCACGCGCAAGCCGGTCGACCGCTGGAAGCCGGGCTTCTGGCGCATCGCCAAGGCGGCCGACGTGCCGGTGCTGCCCGCCTATTTCCACTACCCCGAGAAGATCATCGGCATCGGCGAGCCATTCCGGCTCAGTGACGACATGAACGCCGACATCACCCGTATCCGCACTTGGTATCGCCCCTGGCAGGGCAAGCACCACGGCACCCCCTGACCCGGGTGTGCCCCCTTTTTCGGCCAAAATGTGACGCAATCCGCAGATTTGCGTCCACAAGGGACAGCCTTCGGCCCGTAGTGCCGGCGGCTTGAACTCCCGCCGCGGGTCAAAATGTGATGAGTGGCACGGAACCTGCTTCATCCCATATGGGGAGTTCCGGCAAGCCGGCGTCACGTTCTGGACGACGACTGTCTGGCTGGCTCCATAGGGGACGGGGAACGAAGCGCGGCTTCGCCACCCTGTCGGGGAGGGCGGGAGCCGCGCGGGGATGCGCGGTGCCGTAAGGCCTAATCGGCCGTGTGGACAGCTTGTCCCGCGGCACTCACAGGGGCGGATTGGAGTCTTTCCAGCATCTGCCGGGTCTCCGGGTTACCGGGGCTCCTGGCCAACGCACGCTGGAAATACGACCGGGCCTCGGCGGGGTTGCCTTGACGGTATTTCACATGGCCCAGGCCTTCCAGCGCCGCGACGTCCTCGGGAAGTCGGGCCAGGATCTGGTTGAAACGCGCTTGCGCATCGGCCAGGTCGCCGCTGCGCAGCGCGCAGTAGGCCATGCCGCTCATCGCCTCGGTGTCGTCGGGCGAGAGTTCGAGCAGGCGACCGAACTGCTCGCGGGCGGCGTCGATCCGGTCGAGCCGGTAATTCGCCCAGCCCGCCAATTGCATCGACGCGATCGTCGGCTGCTTCATCCGGGCGATTTCGCCCAGCGTGGTTTCGTAGTCGGCCTCGAGAAAGGCGAAGTTCGCGCGATCCAGCCGCTGCGTGTCGACGCTGCGCTCGGTCGCCTGGCTGCCGGCAAAACTGCTGGCGGCATGGAACTGCGTGAGGAGCTTCTGCACGTTCCCGGCCCGATGCAGGCCGAGGTAACAATGGATGTAAGCCGTGCCGTCGGCGTCGATCGCCGCGCGCGCCGCCGCCTCGGAGTTGCGCACGTAGTCGGCGCCGAAGGACTGGCCCAGGATGCTGGCCATCGGAAAGTTCTGCACCTGCATGCCGTGCCGCGCCGCACGTTCGCGTTCCTGTGCAAGCAGCACCTTCTCGTATGGGATGTCGGAATCGAGCAGGCTGATGATCGTGGTCACGCCGCGCTTCTTCAGGGCGACGAAATCCTCCTCGACCGGATAGGGGCCGAAGATCACCTGCTCGGACATCGTCGACTGCTGCGCGCGCCACGGTTGCACCCAGATGCTGGCCGGATGCAGCAAAACCCATACGCCGAAAGCACCGCCCAGGGCGCAAAACAACAGCACGCAAAGAACGACTTTGCGGCTGATCAGCTCCTTCATGGTTTCTCCCCCCGGAACGGTAATTCGCGTCGGCATCCCCTTGCCGCAGACGCCGTTGTTATCGCGTCCGGTCTGTCCGTGTCAATCGCGTGGCGCCGGAATGTGTCGCCGCGAGACCTGTTTGAGGTGAACTGAGTGAACTTCCTGATGGATGCGTCCCCCAAGCTCGTTTTCGTGTTTTGGCTGGGCGTCGTGGTGGTGATCATGACCGTGTTCATGCTCGGCGTGATCCTGGTCATGCGGCAGCGGATGCTGCGCAAGGAGCGCAACCATGTGCGCGCTTCGATGCTCTGGGCGAAGGTGCTGGGCGCGGCGATGCGCGGCGACACCGCGCCGGCGCCGGCGCTGCGCAAGCGCGACGTGTCGGGGTTCATCGATGCATGGAACCGCCTGCACGGCGAGCTGCGCGAGCAGGAAAGCACCGGCATGGCGCGGATCGCGCACGAAGTCGGCCTGGAGCGGCAGCTCTATGGCCTGATCGATCACGGCGGATTCCACAGCCGCCTGATGGCGATCATCGCGCTGGGCTACATGAGGAGCCGCGCGCACTTCGACCGGATCGCGCGTTTCCTCGACGATCGCAGCCCGATCGTGTCGCTGTGCGCGGCGCGCGCGTTGATGCAGATCGACTCCGCGCAGGCGGTCAGCATGTTCGTGCCCCACATCGTCAGCCGCAGCGACTGGTCGCAGGGCAGCGTCGCCGAGATCCTGAAAGTAGGCGAGCCGGGCACGGTGGCGAAGGAACTGGGCGCGGTGGCCTTGCAGGCCAATGCCGAAGTGGCGCCGCGACTGATCCGCTTCCTGGCCGGTGTGAACCCCGACCAGGCGGCGCCGGTGATCCGCAAGATCCTCGCCGACCCACCGGACGACCACCTGATCTCCACGTGTCTGCAGGTGATGGCACATGCAGACGACCTGCCGCTGGTGCGGCCGCTGCTGACGCATCCGCGTTGGCACGTGCGCATGCAGGCAGCCTCGGCGCTCGGACGCATCGGCGAGCCAAGCGATGAATATCTGTTGATGCCGCTGCTGACCGACGAGCAATGGTGGGTGCGCTACCGCGCGGCGAAGGCGCTGACCAAGCTGCCTTCGATCGGCGAGAAGGAGGTGATGAGGATCCGCCATGCGCAGACCGACCGGTTTGCCTGCGACATCCTCGACCAGGTGATGGCCGAACAGAAAATCGGGGTGCAACAATGATCGACGTGACGATTCCTCCGGCGGTCATCGCGCTGCTGGACGGCATGCAGTGGATGTTTTTCGTCTACTTCATCTGCATCAACCTGGCCTACCTCGCGCTGACCTATGTGTCGGTGTTCGCCATCATCCGCTACATGCGCGAGCACGGCGTGCAGTATCTGCCAAAGAATTTCACGGCCTACCAGCCGCCGGTCAGCATCCTGGTGCCGGCGTGCAACGAGGAACAGACCATCGTCTCCTCGATCCGCTCGCTGTTGCGCCTGGGGTATCCGGAGTTTGAGATCGTTGTCATCAACGATGGTTCCACTGACAGAACGCTCGAGGAAGTCATCAAGGCATTCTCGCTGGTCGAGTTCCCGGAGGCCTATCGCAAGCGCCTGAAGACCGCCGATGTGCACAAGGTCTATGCTTCGGCGCAATACCCGAAGGTGCGCCTCGTCGACAAGGTCAACGGTGGCAAGGCCGACGCACTGAACGCCGGCATCAATTGCGCGCGCTATCCGCTGTTCTGCGTCGTGGATGCCGACTGCATCCTGCAGCAGGACAGCCTGGCGCGCGTGGTGCAGCCGTTCCTGGAGGACAAGCAGACGGTGGCCGCCGGTGGCGTCATCCGCCTGGTCAACGGCTGCACGGTCAAGGATGGCTTCCTGACCGGCGTGGATCTGCCGCGCAAGCTGCTGCCGACGATGCAGATCGTCGAGTACCTGCGCGCGTTCCTGTTCGGACGCCTGGGCTGGTCGCCGATGAATGCGCTGCTGATCATCTCCGGCGCATTCGGCGTGTTCTACAAGGAGCGCGTGATCGCGGTCGGCGGTTATCGCAACGACACGGTCGGTGAGGACATGGACCTGGTGGTGCGCTTGCATCGCCAGTTGCGCAGCGAACGCAAGGGCTACCGCATCACCTTCGTGCCCGATCCGATCTGCTGGACCGAAGCGCCGGAGGACCTGGGCTCGCTGAAGAACCAGCGCATGCGCTGGCAGCAGGGCCTGGCGGAAAGCCTGTTGCCGAACTGGCGGATGATGTTCCAGCGCAACGGCGGCGCGGTCGGCTGGCTGGCATTCCCGTTCATGCTGCTGTTCGAATGCATCGGGCCGCTGATCGAAGTGATGGGCTACGTATCGGTGCTGGTGATGTGGTTCGCCGGCCTGCTGTCCGCGGACGCGCTGCTGGTGTTCCTGTTCGCGGCGGTCGGCTTGGGCGTGCTGCTGTCGGTCAACGCGCTGTTTCTCGAAGAACTCTCGTTCCATCTGTATCCGCGTCCCATGCAGCAGCTGAAGCTGTTCCTGGCCGCGATCCTCGAGAACTTCGGCTATCGACAGTTCAATTCGGTATGGCGACTGATGGGCATGGTGCGTTGGGTCGTGCGCCTGCGCGGGCGTTCGCGCTGGGGGCGGATCCGTCGCCATGCGACCTGGCAGCACGAGGGCGATCTTCAACCGCAGGAAGCGAGCGCCGGCTGATAGCTCGACGCCGTTCGACATTCCGGATTCTGGACAGGACCTTATGACCCAATTTCTTGTTTCGCTGGTGCAGGCTGCCACGCTCGCCGCGGTCGGCGCTCCCACGGCTGCGCTTGCTGCCGACGCCGCCGCGGTGCAGGCCGTCGAGACCGTTGCATCGGAAAGCTACGAGCAGCAGATGGCGCGTGCGCGCGAGCTGGCCACGTCCGGCCGGCGCGATGCCGCGGTCGCGCTCTATACCTCGCTGCTCGAGCGTTCGCCCGGCAATTCCGACGTGCTGCTCGGCCGCGGTCGCACCTATGCGTGGATGAAGCAGTGGCCGCAGGCCGAGGCCGACCTGCTGGCGGTGACCACGCGGTCGCCCACCTATGCCGATGCCTGGTCCGCGCTCGGCGACATGTACATGTGGAGCGATCGTCCGGCGCAGGCGGTCGAGGCCTACGGACAGTGGCAGGCGCTCAGTCCGACCAATGCCGAGACCTACATCGCGCGCGGCCGCGCCTATCGCGATGCCGGCGACTATGCGGCGGCCAACGCACAGTTCGATGCGGCGGCCGAGCACGGCGCCGATACCAGGGTCGTCAACGACTACAAGGCGTCGCTGATGCAGGGACTGCGCAAGCCCGATGCGGTGGTGCCGGAAGGCTATCGCTGGTCGGCGCGCCTGGGCGCAGGCACCATCGATTTCAGCCCGGATCGTGGGGACTGGAACGATTACATCCTGTCCATTCGACGTCACTTCGATCGCGGCTCGGTCGCACTCGAACTGCTCCACGCCGATCGCTTCGACACCACCGACAACGCCTGGGCGATCGATGCCTACGTGCCTTTGTGGACGCGCGCCTATGCCAACCTGCGCTATCAGGACGGGCCGTCGGACGGCGTGCTCGCCGACCAGGCCTGGCGCGTGGAAGTGTTCCAGGGCGTCGGCAACGGCTGGGAGCTGTCGGGCAGCTACGACCACCTGGAATTCGATGGCAGCACCGATTTTTATGGCATCGGCATCGGCAAATACACCGGCGACTTCTACCTGCGTTACCGCGCGCTGTACGTCGCCGGCGGCAGCGGCGACCACGACCTGAGCCACCGTGGCCTGGTGCGTTATTACTACGCTGGCAATGCCGACGACTACGTCGAGATCAACGGCGGCACCGGCAGCAACGACCCGCTGACCGACGTGTCCGGCCGCGTGCAAAGCGACAGCCATTCGTCGATCGGCCTGGCGTTCGTCAAGTTCTTCGCGCCGCACTGGGGCATGAAGCTCGACGCCGGCTACGGCGACAACATCGACGGTTTCGACGAAACCGCGTACGGCGCGTCGCTGTACGCGCGTTGGTGAGATCGTGACGGAATCCCCCCAATCGCAACAGGGCCGGGCAGGGTCGAAGTTCTCCGGTGCCGTGACGCGGTTCCTGATGCTGCTGCCGGCGATGATCGTGGCGGCGTTGTGCCTGCGCGGGTGGGGACTGCTCGCCGGCGTTCCGGATGGCGGCTTTCCCGACGCGCCGACCGCGCGCGTGGTGGCGATGGCCTCCGGCTTCGACCTGCTGGTGTTCACCAAGTACCTGCCGGTGCTGTTCGTGCTGTCCTGGCCGTGGCTGTTGATCCGGCGCACGCCATTGCGGGTGCTGGCGTTGGGCGTGTTTTGGTCGCTGCTGCTGGCACTGCAGATCGCGCTGGAGCAGTTCTATCTCGTAGCCCGCGTGCCGCTGGGCGCGGAGCTGTTCGGTTACTCCTGGCAGGAAATACGCACCACCGTGTCGGCCGGCGCGCGCCTGGACGCACTGACGCTGGCCGGTTGGCTGGTGCCGCTGGTTGTGTTGTGGCTCGGTATCGCCACGCAGGCATCGCGCGCGGAGCGCTCGCGCTGGCCGTCGCCGAGGCTGGCGGGCGCCGCGCTGATGCTGTCGCTGCTCGGGCTGTGGTGGCTGCCCTCCCGTCCGGCGAATGGCGCCTTCAGCACCGAAGCGGCCTACGATCTGGCGCTCAACAAGGCCGCCTACTTCGTCGAGGAAAACGCCGGTTACCTGGCGACGCATTCGCAGCAGCGCACCCCCGGATATCCGGATGCGCGGTATCCGTTCCTGCGGCGCGAGCGCACGCCCGACGTGCTCGGTGAGCATTTCGCACACTCGCCGGAAGGGCCGCCGAACCTGGTTTTCATCCTGGTCGAGGGGCTCGGGCGTTCGTTCTCGGGGCCACGCGCCTCGCTGGGCAGCTTCACGCCGTTTCTCGACGAGCTGGCCGGACGCAGCCTGTATTGGGAGAACTTCCTGGCCACGCAGGGGCGCACCTTCGGCGTGCTGCCGTCGGTGTTCGGCTCGTTGCCTCCGGGCGAGCGCGGATTCAACGCGCTGGGCGAAGCCATGCCGCAGCACGACGACCTGCTCGCTGTGCTCAAGCGCAATGGCTATGGCCTGCGCTTCTACAGCGGCTCCGACGTCGGCTTCGACAACCAGCGGCTGTACCTGCAGCGGCAGGGCGTGGACACGATCGTCGGCGTCGGCGACTTCGGCCCGCAGTATCCGCGCAGCCCGGGTGAAGCCAGCTGGGGCTATGCCGACAACGAGCTGGTCTCGCGCACGCTGGCCGGCGAGTCGGCGGCGCCTCGCGGGCCGTTCGTCGCGGTCATGCAGACCATCAGCATGCACACGCCGTACTCGTTCCCGGGACAGGCCGCCTATCACGAGCGCTTCGAGCGTCGTCTCGACGAGATCGGCATCGCCGATGCGGACAAGCCGCGCTATCGCCGGCACGAGAACATCTACACGTCGGTGATGTACACCGACGATGCCTTGCGCCGCTTCTTCGATGAATTCTCGCGCCAGCCGGCCTACGCCAACACGATCTTCGTCATCACCGGCGACCACCGCCTGCCCGAAATCCCGATCGCCAGCCGCGTCGAGCGCTACCACGTCCCGATGATCATCGCTTCGCCGCTGTTGAAGCGGCCGGAGCGGATCCGCTCGGTGTCGTCGCACCTGGACATCGCGCCGTCGCTGCTGGCGTACCTGTCCAACGGATATGGCGTGGCGACGCCCAGGATGGTGACCTGGACGGGCACCGGATTGGACATGGAGCCGTCATTCCGCAACGTGCACGACATCGCGCTCAAGCAGAGCAAGACCATCCTGTCCGATTTCGTGTCCGGCCCGTGGCTGCTCAGCCGCGGTGAACTGTTCGCGTTGGGCGATGGCATGGCGATCGAGCCGGCATCGGACAGTGCGGTAGCGGCGCAACTGGGGCAGCGCTTCGCGCGCTACCGGGCGGCCAACGACCGGTTCGCGCGTGATCGCCTGCTGGCGCCGGTCGATGTCGCGACGAACTGGTCGGGCTATCGCGTCGGCGATCGCGGCGTGACGGCGGCGCCCCGGACCGCCGATCCGTTTGGCGTGCACGAGGTGCTGGCGCCGGAGACGGCGCGGTCAGGCCCGATCGACGTCGAAGTACTGCTCGCCAACGGCGGCACCACCGTGTCGGAGGAGTTCGTGCCGCTGCTGGTACTCAGTGACGAGGCCGGACGCGAACTGGGCGAGTACTACGGCTCTGCCATCCGGCTTATGCCGGGCGCCCGCCAGCAGATGCGGATCCCCGTCGCGGCCGGTGGCCTCGCGCCGGGCCGTTACTACTTAGCCGCCATTGCCTCGCATCCGGTGACTGGCCGGCGTGTGGGCGCTTCACGCTATCGGATCCCGCTGCAGATCCGCGGCTGATCGCCCACGCCGTAACCACGTGGGCGGAACCCGTTCCGCCATGCCCTCCGACTCCCCCGCGGCGGTGCACCATGCGTTTTCAGTTCACGACCCGCCTGGCCCGGGTCTTCCTGGCCCGGTCCACGCTGCTGCTCGGGCTGGTCCTGGCACTTCCCTTCGCACGCGCTGCCGACCGCGCCGTGTGGACCTGGGAGCGCGAGTCGTACGCCATGGTCGGATCGCCGGCCGCCGCGGATGAAGCCCTGCGCTTCCTGCAGGGCAAGCGCGTAACGACCATTTACCTCTATGCCGACGCCTATCGCGGGCGCAACCTGATCGCGCAGCGGCCGGAGTTGTACCGGCGCTTCATCCAGCGTGCGCACGGCGAAGGCTTCAAGGTGTATGCACTGCTCGGCTCGGCCTACCTGCGCACCGAGGAATATGTATTGCCGCAGCGGCGCGCGGCGGCGCTGGCGACGATGCAGCGCGTGCTGTCCTACAACGCGGGCTCCAGGCCCGAAGCACGTTTCGATGGCGTCAACCTCGACATCGAGCCGCACATCCTGGCGCAATGGAAGACGCAGAAGATGGAACTGCTGCGGCAATACCTCGATCTCAGCCAGGCATTCATGACGCTCAAGCGCGCTTCCGGGCAGACGCTGTCCATCGGGCCGGCCATCCCGTTCTGGCTCGATGGCATCGAACTGGAATGGAACGGCGTCACGCGCCCGGTCAGCGAGCACGTGATCGATCTCTACGATTACGTCGCGCTGATGGACTATCGCCATCGTGTCGACGGCAGCGACGGCATCATCGCGCACGCCGCCAACGAGATGGCCTACGCGGCGAAGAAGCGCAAGCGCGTGGTGATCGGCCTGGAAGTAACCCCCAACGAACTGAGCAAGGTCACCTTCAACCACCTGACCGAGATCGACCTGGAGCGCGCGGTGGCGCAGACCGAACGGGCTTACCGGGACAGTCCCGCGTTCGCAGGCTTCGCACTGCACCACTATCGGGGTTACCGCCGTTGGCTGGCCGGGCAGCCCGCCGGGTTGGGCGCCGGAAAGTAGGGCCTCGGTCCGCCTTCCACACTCTTGGTTTTGCCCCAAGCGGCCTTCGAGGCCGTCCACACCGCCTACCGCTCGGATTGCCCGTTGGCGTAATAGTCCTCGCGCTCGAACAGCGCCGGACGTATCAGCTCGGTAAATGCCCGCGCGTGCGGCGACAAATACTTGCCCTTGCGCACCACCACGCCGTAGCTGCGTGACGGGAAATAGCGCGCAAGCGAGCGCGTCGCCAGTCGCTCGCGGTCGGCCTCGGTCAGGCAGATCGAGGTGACGATGCTGATGCCCAATCCCATCGCCACGTACTGTTTGATGACCTCCCAGCCGCCGACTTCCAGTGCCACCGTGTAGGGCACGCGGTTCTGCTGGAACACCAGGTCGACCAGGCGGTAGGTGGTCAGGCGTTGTGGCGGCAGGATCAGGCCGTAAGGCGAGAGATCCTGCAGTTCCAACTCGGCCTTCTGCGCCAGCGGGTGGTTGCGCGGCGTGATCAGCATCGGCTCGAACCGGTACACCGGCTCGTAGCTGAGGTCGGCCGGGACATCCAGCATCGAGCCCACCGCCAGGTCGACCGCGTCCGAACGCAGCAGGTCCAGGCCGCCGGCGCCGGTGACGTTGTGCAGGGTCAGGCGCACCTCGGGGTGGGTGGCGCGGAAGGCTTCGACGATTTTCGGCAGCAGATACAGGATGGTCGAGCTGCCGGCCGCGACGTTCAGCTCGCCGGCGTCCAGTCCGCGTACCCGCTCGCGGAAGGCCCCATCCAGGCCATCGAGACCTTCCACCAGGGGGCGGGCCAGTTCGTACAGCTCCTGACCCTCGCGGGTCAGGCTGATCCGTCGGCCGCTGCGCTCGAGCAGGCGGGCGCCGAATTCCCGCTCCAGCGCCTGCAACTGCAAGGTCACCGCCGGCTGGCTCAGGAACAGCGCCTCGGCCGCGCGCGATATCGAGCCCAGCCGGGCCGTCTGGCAGAAGGCCCGCAGGGGCTTCAGGCGATCCCCCTTGTAGGCAAAACGGGGGCTGGCCGGGACCTTGGCGCTCATTCGTTCTACCAAGTATTAGCTCAGCTAATGATATGCATTGCGAAAACTTGATTGTCAAATACAACACGCCACCGCATGGTGCCAGTCAGGTCCCAAACGGCAATAAGACGGAGCAGCAGGAATGTCGGCAGTGATGACGCAGTGGCCGCAGGAGGCCCACACCCAGACGGGCGCCCAGATCACGGGCCAGGCCGTTGATGGACAAGGCCAGGTCCTGACCCCGGCCGCGCTGGAATTCCTGGCCGGGCTGCACCGCCGCTTCGAGCCCGTCCGCCAGGCTCGCCTGGCCGACCGGCGCCAGCGCCAAGCCTTCTTCGACGCCGGCGGCCTGCCCGACTTCCGCCCCGATACCGCCGCCCTCCGCGCCGGCGACTGGAAGGTGGCGCCGCTGCCGCCGGCCCTGCTCGACCGGCGCGTCGAGATCACCGGCCCGGTGGACCCGAAGATGGTCATCAACGCGCTCAATTCCGGCGCGAAGGTCTACATGGCCGACTTCGAGGACAGTACGTCGCCGACCTGGGCCAACCTGATCGCCGGCCAGCGCACGCTGCAGCAGGCCGTGGCCGGCACGCTGGAATGGACCGCACCCGGTTCCGACGGTGCCCCCGGCAAGCACTACGCGCTCAAGCCCTTCGCGCAGCAGGCCGTGCTGATGGTGCGCCCGCGCGGCTGGCACCTGGACGAAAAACACGTGCTCATCGACGGCGCGCCGATGTCCGGCAGCCTGTTCGACCTGGGCCTGTTCGCTTTCCACAATTCGGACGTGCTCGCCGCGAAGGATCGCGGACCCTATTTCTATCTGCCCAAGCTGCAGTCGATGGAAGAGGCGCAGCTGTGGAACGACGTGCTCGATCACATCGAGCGCGAACTCGGCCTCGCCGCCGGCCAGCTCAAGGTCACCGTGCTGATCGAGACGCTGCCGGCCGTGTTCGAGATGGACGAGATCCTGCATGCGCTGCGCACGCGCATCGCCGGCCTCAACTGCGGGCGTTGGGATTACGTGTTCTCGTACATCAAGACCTTCCGCAGGCATCGCGACAAGGTGCTGCCCGAGCGTGGCCAGGTGACGATGACGCAGCCGTTCCTGCGCTCGTACTGCGAACTGCTGATCCAGACCTGCCACAAGCGCGGCGCGCACGCGATGGGCGGCATGGCCGCGCAGATCCCGATCAGCGGCGACGACGTGGCCAACGAGGCGGCGCTGGCCAAGGTGCGCGCCGACAAGCTGCGCGAGGTCACCGCCGGCCACGACGGCACCTGGGTAGCGCATCCGGCATTGATCCCGCTGGCGCAGCAGATCTTCGACGAGCGTATGCCCACACCCAATCAGCGCCACGTGCTGCGCGAGGACGTGTGGGCCACGCGCGACGACCTGATCAGGCCGTCGCTGGGCACGATCACGCGCGCCGGCTTCGAAGGCAACGTCGAGGTCTGCGTGCGCTATCTCGCCGCGTGGCTCGACGGCAACGGCTGCGTGCCGATCCATTGGCTGATGGAGGACGCCGCCACCGCCGAGATCGCGCGTACGCAGCTGTGGCAATGGCTGCACAGCGAAGGCCTGCACCTGGACGACGGCACGCCGGTCGACTTCGCCCTGCTCGAACGGGCCTTCATCAACCTTCCCGCCCGCCTCGGCGACCGCACGCGCATCCCTGGTGCAAGCCGCATCAACGAGGCGATCGGCGTACTCGACCGCCTGACCCATTCCGACACGCTGGAGGAGTTCCTCACGCTGCCGGGTTACGCGCGCCTCGACTGAGGTCGCGTCGCTTTAGTTCCGCTGTTGCGCAAGTCCGCTGTCTTTCCATACCGATATCGAGAAAGGAACGCCGCCATGAACACCGCACTGCCGACCGCCGAACAACTTCGCCATGAATGGGCCACCAATCCACGCTGGGCCGGCATCGCCCGTCCTTACTGCGCCGACGACGTGGTGCGGCTGCGCGGCACCGTGCCGGTCGAGCACACCATTGCCAAGCTCGGCGCCAGCAAGCTGTGGAACTCGCTGCACAGCGAGCCGTTCGTCAACGCGCTCGGCGCGCTGACCGGCAACCAGGCCATGCAGCAGATCAAGGCCGGCCTCAAGGCCATCTACCTGTCGGGCTGGCAGGTCGCCGCCGACGCCAACATCGCCGGCGAGATGTATCCGGACCAGTCGCTCTATCCGGCCAACTCGGTGCCGCAGGTCGTGCGCCGCATCAACAACACGCTGCTGCGCGCCGACCAGATCCAGTGCGCGGAAGGCTCGGGCGACATCGACTTCCTGCAGCCGATCGTGGCCGACGCCGAAGCCGGCTTCGGCGGCGTGCTCAACGCCTTCGAGCTGATGAAGGGCATGATCGAGGCCGGCGCGTCCGGCGTGCACTTCGAGGACCAGCTTGCCTCTGTGAAGAAGTGCGGCCACATGGGCGGCAAGGTGCTGGTGCCCACACGCGAAGCCGTCGAGAAGCTGGTCGCCGCGCGCCTGGCCGCCGACGTCATGGGCGTGCCGACATTGATCGTCGCGCGCACCGATGCCGAAGCCGCCGACCTCATCACCTCCGACGTCGACGACAACGACAAGCCGTTCACCACCGGCGAGCGCACCGTCGAGGGCTTCTACAAGACCCGCAACGGCCTGGACCAGGCAATCAGCCGCGGCCTGGCCTACGCGCCTTATGCCGACCTGGTGTGGTGCGAGACCGGCAAGCCCGACCTGGAGTTCGCCCGCAAGTTCGCCCAGGCCATCCATGCCAGGTTCCCCGGCAAGCTGCTGGCCTACAACTGCTCGCCGAGCTTCAACTGGAAGAAGAACCTCGACGACGCCACGATCGCCCGCTTCCAGAAGGAACTGGCGACCTACGGCTACAAGTTCCAGTTCATCACCCTGGCCGGCTTCCACAGCCTCAACTACGGCATGTTCAACCTGGCCCACGGCTACGCCCGCCGCCAGATGAGCGCGTTCGTCGAGCTGCAGGAAGCCGAGTTCGCCGCCGCTGAAAAGGGCTTCACCGCGGTCAAGCACCAGCGCGAAGTGGGCACCGGCTATTTCGATGCGGTCACCCAGACCATCCAGGGCGGCCAGTCCTCCACCGTCGCGCTGAAGGGCTCGACCGAGGAAGAGCAGTTCCACGAGCGCGCCGCCGCGGCCTGAGCCGCAACCGCCCGTCATCAAGCCCCTCTTCCGTGTGCGGGAGAGGGGTTGGGGTCAGGGCAGGCGGCCCGCACATCTCTCCCAAGCCGAATAACGGCTTGCACACGGCGCATGCGCTACCGGCACTCACCGCATAACCCGTCCCCGTCCGCTTCTCCATCACCATCCCGTTGCCACGGTGGCCGGTGTATCCTGCCGTTCGCCACGTTTTCCGGGGTCGTGGAATGAAGCAAGCAACCGCGGCCATGCCGGCCATGGACCAAGCGGACCAGAAGACGGCGACCACGCTCGCGCCGTCGCGCGACATCGCGGGCACCGCGCTCACCAGTGAAGAGTTCGACCTGTTCGCCGAACTCGGCCGCATGCGCCGGGTCGATGCCGGGCAGGTGCTGTTCCGCCGCGGCGAACTGGGCACCACCATGTTTGTCATCGCGCAGGGATCGGTCGACCTGGACTTCGGCGACGACCTGGTCAGCAAGCGGCTGGGGCCGAGCGAGTTCTTTGGCGAACTGGGCCTGCTGGTCGGCGACCACGCACGCAGCGCCGACGCCATCGCCGCCAGCGATGGTCTGCTGGTCGAGCTGCGCCATGAGGAGTTCGAACGCCTGGTCGATCGCGACCCCGCGCGCGTCTCGTATTTCCTGCGTCGCGCCATCATGCGCGTGGTCACCAACGAGCAGAGCCTGATCCGCCGCCTGCGTCGCCGCAACCACGACCTGCAGGCCGCGCTCGACAACCTGCGCACCACCACGCACCGCCTCAACCGCACCGAAGAGCTGATCCGCACCGACGAACTCACCGGTCTGTACAACCGCCGCGGCCTGTCGATGTTCCTGCAGGAAACGCGCTTGGTCGGCGGAGTGCCAGGCGGCGGCCTGCTGCTGCTCGACTGCGACCGCTTCAAGCAGGTCAACGACGAACACGGCCACGCGGCCGGCGACCGCGTGTTGCAGAGCGTGGCCAGCATCCTGCGTTCGGTCGCCGGTCCCTACGACCTGGCCTGCCGACTCGGCGGCGACGAGTTCTGCCTGCTGGTCGCGGCCGATCGCCGCGAGGACGTCACCCGTTACATCGACTACATCGTAGGTTCGATGCAGAGCCTGGCCGCCATGCGCCAGGCGCCACCGCTGATCTGTCCGGTCAGCATCGGCGTCTGCCTGCTCGATCCCGATGGCGACTGGGACCAGTGGTACATCCAGGCCGACAGCGCGCTGTACCGTGCCAAGCGCGACGGTGGCGACCGCGTGCACTGGCACGATCCGACGCTGGCCCCGGTGTAAGCGATGAACGAGGCCGCGCAACGCACCATCGCCGATGGCCCGCAGCTGCGCACACTGCTGCTGACCGACCTGTGCGATTCGACCGCACTGGTCGAGCGCATCGGCGACGTCGCCGCCGCCGAACTGTTCCGCGAACACGACGGCCTGGTCCTGCAACTGCAGCAGCAATGGCGCGGCCGTCTGATCGACCGTTCCGATGGATTGCTGCTTCTGTTCGAACGCCCGATCGACGGTCTTGGCTTCGCGCTCGACTACGAGCGCGGCCTGCAGGTGCTCGGGCAGTCGCGCAACCTGCAGCTGCGCGCACGCGCCGGCCTGCACGTCGGCGAAGTGCTGACCTGGCGCAACAGCGACGCTGCCGTACGCCTGGGCTCCAAGCCGCTGGAAGTGGAGGGCCTGGCCAAACCGATGGCGGCGCGGTTGATGTCGATGGCGCGGCCCGGGCAGATCCTGCTGTCGGCCGTCGCCGAACCGCTGGCGCACCGCGCCGCACGCGAGCTCGGCGAACGCGGCCAGCACCTGATCTGGAAACCGCTGGGCCGCTGGCGCTTCAAGGGTGTGCCCGAGTCGCAATACATCTTCGAAGTCGGCGAACCCGGCATCGCCCCGCTGCGTGCACCGCCCAACACGCCCAAGGCCTGGCGCGATACTCCGCTGTGGCGCCGTCCTGCCGCGCTGGCGGCTGAAGTGGCCTTGCTTGCGGCGGTGGGCGTGGGCGTGTGGTTCGTCACCCGCCCGCAGCCGGCCATCGCCTTCAACCAGCGCGACTGGGTGGTGGTCGCCGACCTGCGCAACCTCACCGGCCAGAGCGTGCTCGACGACTCCCTGGAACAGGCCTTCCGCATCAGCCTGGAGCAGTCGCGCTACGTCAATGTGCTGAGCGACCTGAAGGCGCGCGACACGCTGTCGCGCATGAAGCGCTCGCCCGAAACCGCGCTCGATCGCGCCATCGCCTCGGAGATCGCGCTGCGCGATGGTGCACGCGCGGTCATCCTGCCGACGGTGTCGGAGGTGGGGGGCAGAGTGCGCGTCAGTGCCGAGGTGATCGATCCGCATAGTCAGACGACCGTCTATACCGAAACCGCTGACGGTGCCGGGATCGAATCTACGCTGGCCTCAATTGATGAGGTGACTGCCACCCTGCGCGGACGCCTCGGTGAAGCCGTCGCGTCTATCGAAAAGGATTCGGCGCCGTTGCCGCAGGTGACGACCGACAACCTGGATGCGTTGAGGGCATACGCGCTTGCGCAGAAGGCATATGGCAACGGGAAATTTAGCGACGCGCTGAAGTTCTACTCGCGCGCAACCGACCTTGACCCCAGGTTTGCCTTGGCCTGGCTGGGTCAGACGCGCGTCCAGGTCTCCAGCATGCAGTCGCCACGCGGAGTAGACCCGCTGCGTCAGGCGCAAAAGCTGAGACAGCGTCTCCCGACGCGCGAAGGTCTCTATCTGGACGCTTGGGTAGCGGAGTTCGACGCGCCAAGCGCTGCGCTTGATCGTTGGATTGAACTCGCAACGCTCTATCCGGACTTCTGGCCGGGTAACGGCAACGCTGCGGCTGGGCTCAATTGGCAGAACCGCTTGCAGGAGGCACTCCCGTTCGCGATCCGCAACACGTCGCCGCGGAACGATTTGGCTGCCGTCGGGTTTGATGTTCTGGGTCGCGTGCGTCTCGGTCTCGGACAGTACGAACAGGCAGCAGGGGCGTTCGATCAGGCAACAAGCCGAGGATTCAGGAACAGCTTGCGCCGGCGGGCGGATGTCGAGGCCGCGCAACGTCGTTACGCGAATGCCGGGCGCTTGCTGGCCACCATCCCGAAGAGCGACGTTTACGCCCACCTCGATCGTATAAGCCTGGCCATCGACCAAGGTCGCTGGCCTGAGGCGCAACGTCAGGCCAGCGACGCCTTGAAGCTGCTCAATGACCAGGACGGCTTCGACGCGAGGTCGTTCCTGCTCCCGGCAGCGGTTGCGGACTGGCTCGCCGGCAACAGGCAAGCGGCGCTGAGCAAGGCATCAAGGGCTGCTCAAGCCGCATTGTCGGCCCTCGACACGAGCACAGGCGGGGATTCGGTCGGTGACGCGGGGCTGGCGCTGTCTTCGGCGATGTTTGCGCTCAGGATCGGAGATAGGGCCCTAAGTAGCACGGTCATTCAGTTGCTCTCGAAGCACAGCCAGTTGATGCAGCATCCGACGCTGAGCGAACAGATGGCGGTATTGCGGGCCGAGGAGCTCCGCCTCGCTGGAAAGCCCAGGGAAGCCCTGACGATCCTCTTGCCGCTGATCACCGGGCATGAGCGTTACCAGACGAGGGTAGCGCTAATGGAGGCCTACGTGGCGGCACAGGACACACGAAAGGCGCTCGAACAGTTGACGTGGCTCAAGCAACGGCGCGGCCTGGCCTACATAGAGCAAGGATGCGGCCAGTGTGTGCAGGCGCTGAATGTCGCCGATTCGAATCTGGCGGTGCTTCGCGAAGCGGAACTGCTCAAGGCGGCCGGCAATGCCGAAGGCGCATCGCAGGCGGCCGCGAACTTCGACCGGCTGTGGCCGGTCGAAGTTCTCAACGACTACTTCAAGGTTCGACGGTCGTCGCTGGGGCTCGCGTCCAACTGAGGCGTCGTGTGGTTCAGTCCGCTTAGCAACATCCCGCGAATCTCGCCGCGGGCAGCCGCGATGGCTTCCTTCGATGCGAGCTTGTTGACGCAGCAGGTCACGAACAGTTCGGGTTGTGCGGTGCCTTCAGGCCCTTGTGCCGGGCGTTGATACCCGATGGTTTCAAGTGCGGCGACGGGGTCGCGGCTGAAATGTTCTCGGAATGAATCGTCGTTGCTGAGAAGATCCAGCAACTTGTCCGCTACGCGCGCATCAAGAGGCGCGGTTTTTTGCTCGTTTGCCATCCCCTGTTCCCCTGTTTCCGGCTACTCGGCCGAACAGCGGTCGAATCTAACCTTCGAAGGGTTTCGTGACAACAGTCGCGATTTCGTCTGAGGCGCAAGAGGTCAGCGTCGGTAACGCCCCCCGTATGTGACAGCCCCTAGAGCGGCGCGGCAGACGGGCCGCCTCCCGACTGCCGCAGGTCTACTCTTTTTCTACTTCTTTCGGCGGGCCGCCAAGGTTGTCGCTTCAAAGGTGGGGGTGTTATAGGCCAATCCTTGTACAAGAGTGGCCCTCAATGCGCCCCACGCTTCCAGAATTGACTCTTTAGAGGCGAGCACTCCAACCTCGCACAGTGAAAAAGGCTCTGGTTCCGCTTGAGGGACCAGCCCACAGGCAGTCATTTTTCCCCGTTCCGGGGTCTCGTAGCCAATGCTCTTTAGCGCGAGTAGAGGATTGGAGCGAAACTGCTCACGAAATCCGTCATCGGAGCTAAGTTGATGAAGAAGGGTTTCCGCAAGTTGCGCGTTCAAGGGAACGGACTTCTTTTCATTCGCCCGCACTCCCGCTAAGCCATGCCCGACAGCCTTCATGGCATCTCCTGAGTTGGTTGAGTGGAAAGCTCTATGCGGGAGTCTACCCCACCCGCCGAGGCACGATAATCTGGTAACAGGGGGCAAGTCGTCCCGGGGGTGGGCATGCAAGTTCGTCGTTGTGCAGTGCTCTACATGGAGCCTCGCGAGGAAGTCAGTTTCGACCTGGCTGTGTTGCTGGCCGGCGGTGACGGGCTGCGACGTGAGCGTCGTTGGTTGGCCCTGGCGCCTCACGTGGGGGACGAGGTCGAGGTAGATGAGGTCGAGCGCGAGTTCCTCGGTGCGCTCAGTCCCAGCCAATGGGTCGAAGCCGCCACGCTGACCGGGCATCCCGCCCAGACCATCGATCGGCTACTCAAGGAAGGCCTGCTGATCGCCGACGGCAAGCGCCACTCCGCCATGCGCGCCCGCGACGAAGCCCTGCGCGGCACCTACTGGCACCCGTTGGCCGCGACGCTGCACGCCTTCACGCGCTGGAGCGAAGTGGACGCGGTGCAGAACATGAAGGACAGCGGCACCGAGACCGCCGCACAGATGCGTGAGGTGCTCGGCCCGCCTCCGGTCGAGGCGGCGGCATGTAGCGAAGGAGCCGGACACCTGCCCCTGCCGCGCATCGCCCCCAACGATTTCGATCACCTGCTCGCACGCCGCGTCACCTGCCGCAACTTCGACGCCAGCCGCAAGCTGCCGCTCGAGTTGTTCGCGCAACTGCTGCAGCGTGTGTTCGCCGCGCAGGCGGAAGTGCGGGTCAGCGACGACACCGTGTTCCTGAAGAAGAACGTGCCCTCCGGCGGCGGCCTGCATCCGATGGAGTGCTACCTGATCGTCCAGCACGTCGAGGGGGTCGCGCCCGGTTTGTACCACTACCAGGCGCAGCAGCACGCGCTGGAGCCGCTGGCCCTGCCCGACAAACCGCTGCGCGAATTCATGATGGACATGGTCGCGCAGCAGCACTGGTTCGCCGACGCACACGTGATGGTGCTGCTGTCGCCACGCTTCGACCGCACGTTCTGGAAATATCGCCACCACGCCAAGGGCTACCGCGTGGTGGCGCTGGAGGCCGGACACCTGTCGCAGACGCTGTACCTGGCCGCCACCGAAGCCGGGCTGGGTGCCTTCATCACCGGCGCCATCAACGAGGTCGAATTGGAGAGGGCGTTCGGCCTCGATCACGTTCACCAGGGCGCGCTGGCGATCTGCGGTTTCGGCTGGCGCGGCGAGGTGATGGAAACGGCCGAATTGGATCCGGCGGGCGTGGTGTGGGCGCCAGGCTGACCGCAACAAAAAACTCATTTCGCGATGTCACGCTGGTGCCTGTCATTCGGTTCGCAGGCTCGCCAAGTTGTGCGCCTCAACGGGAGCGTTCAACAAAGGATATGCGCCGCCTGTTTTTAACTCGCCTCTAAGTCGCCTCGTTCGGTGGCCGCCGGCCGATACCCGCAAGCCGATCGAAGTCGCGACGGTCGTCGCGCAGCAGCAGATCGCCGTTGGCCCGATCGGCTTTCGCGGGGGGAGAGCTGACGACCGCCGAGAGCGCTCGGCGGTCGTTCTGTTCATGAATGTCAACGCCGTAGGCCATTAGTCCGGTGGACAGGGGGCCCGTCGCCTAGCTACTTTGTGTTCCTCAACGGGGAGCCAGGGGATTGTGAACATGCGTGCTTTGTTTTTCGCTGTGCTGTGCATGGCGTCTTTTTCTGCGGCCGCGGCGGATACGAATGCCCGCCAGCCTCTGCAGGTCGGAGCCGTGGTGGCGCAGCAAATGCAGATCCGCGATGACGTGATGGCCCAGAAGGGACGCTACAAGGACATGTCGCCTGACACGCGGGTCGAGCTGCTGTCGAAGCAGGCCGCGCTGCTGACGATGCTGGAGGGCAAGAAGACCGCCGCCGACCTGACCGCAGAGCAGCAGATGCAGGCGTTCAATACGCTGGAGTGGATCGAAGGGGCGATCAACAACAGCGATGACGAGCGACTGGTGTGCCGTCGGGAGAAACCCCTGGGCAGCACCCGTACGACGCGCGTCTGCCGCACCGTGGCCCAGGAGCGGGAAGCCCAAGAGCGCGCCCGCGAAGAGATGGGCCTCAATCGCGTCCAGAACGGTCGCTAGCGCCGGCTCGCCGGACCGGCGCCCGGTTCTATTCAGAAAAGGGGCGGCCCTCGGGCCTCCCCTTTTTCGTTGGGGGGTAGAAGACGTCCCGGCTTGTGAGCGCCGTTCTCAAGGCGTAATTTGCACCGGGTCACACTTCCCCCCACCCCCCGAGGCTGCCATGAAGACAGGTGCTTTCTTACTTTCGTTGTTGTTGGCGTCGACCGCGGCATTCGCGTCCGCCGACCGTAGCGTGCTGTTGATCGACGATATCCGTACCCAGCAGGCCGAGATCCGCGACGACGTGGAGGCCCGCAAGGCGCCATACGACGACCTGTCCGCCTCGGACCGGAACGAGTTGCTGCAGAAGCAGTCGCGCATGCTGCACATGCTCGAGGGCAAGCAATCCACCAACGACCTCAACGAGCAGCAGAGAACCGAAGTGTTCAACACGCTCGAATGGATCGCGTCCGTCGCCAACAACAGCGCGGACGAGCGCATGGTCTGCGAGCGCCGCCCCGTTCTCGGCAGCAACCGCAAGGAACGCGTCTGCAAGACCGCCGCGCAGTGGCGCCAGGAACGCGATGCCGCGCGCGACATCATGGATTCCGGCAGCATCTGCGCGGATTGCCGCAACGAGTGAATGCCGCCCCGGTCCCTGAGTGACCTGGATGGCGATGGAGGATTACATGAAGAAGTCCGTCGTCGCGTTGTTGGTTGCCTTGTGCGTGGCGCTGCCGGCAGTGGCCAGCGCCGACAAGGTGGTGCAGATTCTTTTGCAGCAGCGTGAGATCCGCAGCCAGTCGGAGAGTTCCACAGGCGCCTATTCGCGCTTCGACCGCGAAGAGCTGGACAGGATGCATGCCGCACAGGACCGCATCTTCGCGCTGCTTGATGGCGTCAGTTCGCTGGATCAACTCAGTGCCAGCGAGCAGGTGGAGGTCTTCAATTCGATCGAGGTGGTCAAGGCCGTCATCTCGGGTAATGAGGCGGACCGGCAGAAGTGCTGGCGCGAGCACAAGCTCGGCTCCACGATCCCCAAGACGCGATGCGCCACGATCGCCGAGATTCAGCAGATCAGTGAAGGCGCGCAGCAATGGAAGGGCGAGGCGTCCATCTGCGGCAACATGGGGGACGGCGTAGATTGCGGCGGAAACGCGCGCGACAGTATTGGTTCGCGTTGACGGATGGCATTCACAACGGAGGGAAGGCCATGAAGCGATTCGCAGTCTGCCTGTCGATGTTGTTGCCCTTGGTGGCGTGGTCGGCGGAACCGGTGTCCGCTGAAGATGGCCTGCAAATGATCCAGACGCAGCAGCAGGAGCTGAAGAGCGACATCGACGCAGGCCGTACGGACGGCTTGACCAAACGTCAGGTCAATGCCATCCGCAAGGCGCAAGTGGAAGTGTTCGCGGTGACCGAAGGCAAAACCCGCCTCGACCAGCTGACGGTCGAGGAACAGGTGCGCCTGGAAAACGCCCTGGAGCGGATCAATGCCGAGGTCCAGAACACCCGGTCGGCACATGACAGCAAGAACGTGTGCTGGCGCGAGCGCGTGTCGGGAACCAAGGTCAACGTGACCCGTTGCGGTACCGAGGCGGAGATGCGCGAAGCCCGCGAAGGCGCCCGCGATTACCTCGAGCGTCCGAAGGTGTGTGCGATCAATTGTGGCTGACGACTGCGGCTGACGACTTTCTGAGCACGTCCCGTCTGGGGCGGGCTCATTGCCGTTGCTTCAGCCGGCGCCGCCGTATCGTGCGATGAGCTCGGCTCGAGCACGGCACTCCATAGCTTCCGAATCACCTGCGGGCGCGCGTCGGGGCTGCGTCGGGGCTGAGGACGTCGGCCCGTCGGCCTGCGGAGAATCGACAGGCTCCCGTCCCACGGTTCAAGCCGCTTGTACGCCGCCCTGATTTCGATCGTTGCGCCGAAAGCCGATGGCTTCGGTCAGGTGATGCGTGAGGATGCCCGCGCTGCCGTCGAGGTCGGCGATGGTGCGGGCGACGCGCAGGATGCGGTGCATCGAGCGCGCCGATAACTGCAGTGCGTCTATCGCACGCTCCAGCAGCGCGTGATCGCGCTCGGAAACGCGGCAGTGCGATGCGGTTTCGGCCTGGTCGAGTCGCGAATTGGGTTTGGATGCGCGCTCGTGCTGACACTGGCGTGCGCGCACGACGCGTTCGCGCACCTGCGCGCTGCTTTCGCCAGGCGTGGCGTCGGGCCGGAGTTCCGCCGGCGGCAGGCGTGGGACATCGATGTGCAGGTCGATGCGGTCGAGCAGCGGTCCGGAAATCCGCGCTCGGTAGCGCCGGATGACATCGTCGGTGCAGCAGCAGCGGCCGCTGTTGTCGCCGGCCCAGCCGCACGGACAAGGATTCATTGCGGCGACCAGTTGGAACCGCGCCGGGAATTCGGCGCTGCGTGCCGCACGCGACACCGTGACGAGGCCCGATTCGAGCGGTTCGCGCAGCACTTCCAGCGCGCGGCGGTCCCATTCGGGTAGTTCGTCGAGGAACAGCACGCCCTGGTGCGCCAGCGAGATCTCGCCGGGACGCGGATCGGCGCCGCCGCCGA
This sequence comes from Lysobacter niastensis, assembly GCF_031457115.1. Lineage (GTDB taxonomy): Bacteria > Pseudomonadota > Gammaproteobacteria > Xanthomonadales > Xanthomonadaceae > Lysobacter_J > Lysobacter_J niastensis_A. The sequence continues at coordinate 1,011,918 of NZ_JAVDVY010000002.1, read as the reverse complement.
CCAGCGCCACCGCGCTGGCGGTGTGGTGAGGCGAGCGGAAAGGGCGCTCGCGCCAGCGCGCGGGGTCGATGCCGCGGCCGCTGACCGAGGCGATGGCCGCCGCTTCCAGTGCTTCGTCCTCGGAGGCTTCCGGCAACAGGCCCGGCAGACGCGAGGCCAGCAGTGTCTTGCCGCAGCCGGGAGGTCCGATCAGCAGCAAGTGATGCCCGCCCGCCGCCGCGATTTCGAGCGCGCGCCGCGCATGGGCCTGACCGCGGACGTCGGCGAGGTCAGGCCCGGGCCGCGGCGCGACCCACTGCACTTCGGCGCGGGGCAGTGACCTGCGCCCGTGCAGCAGCGCGCAGACCTCCAGCAGCGTGCGGGCCGTGCTGGCGTCGACACGGCTGGCCAGCGCCGCTTCGGCGCCGTTGCCGGCAGGCACCACCAGGCCGCGCCCGGCCTCGGCCGCAGCAAGCGCCGCGGGGAGCACGCCGTCGATGGCGCGCAGCTCGCCGGTCAGCCCGAGCTCACCGAGGAATTCGTACTGGCCTAGCGGCTCCAGCGGAATCTGCCCGCTGGCGGCGAGGATCCCCAGCGCGATGGCCAGGTCGAATCGCCCGCCATCCTTGGGCAGGTCGGCGGGCGCCAGGTTGACGGTGATGCGCCGCGCCGGGAATTCGAACTGGGAGCACTGGATCGCGGCGCGGACCCGGTCCCGGGCTTCGCGGACCGCCGCCTCCGGCAGGCCGACGATCGACATCGCCGGCAATCCGCCGCCGAGATGGACCTCCACGCGCACCGCAGGCGCGCGGACGCCCGATCGCGCACGGCTGTGCACGAGTGCCAGGTTCATGGGAGGGACGCCTTAGTGGCGCGGCGTCTGGGTGTCGGAGCCGACCCGGGATTCCAGTTCGGCGACCGCGCGCTGCAGTTCTTCCAGCTTCTCGCGGGTGCGCATCAGCACCGCGCGCTGCACGTCGAATTCCTCACGCGTGACCAGATCGAGCTTGGCCAGCCCCGATTGCAGGACGGCCTTGAAGTTCTGCTGCAGTTCCTCGCGGCTCTCGCGGACACCGGGGGGAACCAGGCCGCTGAGGCGGCGGGCAAGCTCGTCGATTTGGGTCAGGTCGATCATGGGCAGTTCTCCGACAGTGGGACCAGCTTGGCGGGGCAGATGTGATGCCGCCGTCGGCGCCAGCCGTGGCCCGGTGTCGGGAAAGTCCTCGGACGTGGGGGCGCAACTCTAGCAGGCCCGGCAAGCCGCGGCCGATCGGCCATCCGCCGCGACGAACGATCCTGGGTCGCGGTCGCTGCTGGAGGCTGCCCTCCGCGGAGATCAGTAGGAGCCCTTCGCGTTATCCTGCTGTGCGGATCCGGGAGACGATGCAATGAAGATGGTCATGGCGGTGATCAAGCCGTTCAAGCTCGACGACGTCCGCGAGGCGCTGGCCGACGCCGGGGTCGCCGGCATCACTGCCACCGAGGTCAAGGGCTTCGGGCGCCAGAAGGGCCATACCGAGCTCTACCGCGGCGCCGAGTACGTGGTCGACTTCCTGCCCAAGATCAAGCTCGAAGTGGCGGTGACCGACGACCAGGCCGAGGCCGTGGTGGAAGCCATCATGAAGGCCGCCGGCACCGGCAAGATCGGCGACGGCAAGATCTTCGTCTGGGACCTGGAGCGCGCGGTGCGCATCCGCACCGGCGAGGTCGATTCGGACGCGCTGTAGAACGCCCCGTAGATATATCACCGGCCGACCTGAATCACCGACACCGTTCGTCCTGAGCGTAGGGCCGCAGGCTCGAAGTCGAAGGAAGCGCTAGCGCGCAGCGCTGAGGGCGAAGGATGGGCGGGCGGCGAACTTTGCGGGCCCGCTCGCCCTTCGACTTGCCTGCGCTACGCTCAGGGCGAACGGATAGATGGCGACCGGCATATCACCATCACCGCGCCCCGTGTGTGGCACGGAGGGAACGATGAGCGCAATGCTGCACATGTCGATGCCGTGGTGGGAGTTCGTGCTGCGCGCGGTCGTGGTCTATGTGGTGCTGCTGGCGATGATCCGCCTGTCCGGCAAGCGCACGATGGGGCAGTTCACCTCGTTTGACATGCTGCTGATCGTGTTGCTCGGCAACGCGGTGCAGAACGCGCTGCTCGGCACCGACACGTCGATGGCCGGCGGACTGCTGCTGGCGGCCACGCTGATGACGCTGAACTGGATGGTCGGCTTCGTCACCGCCCGCAGCCAACGGGCCGAACGCCTGCTCGAAGGCGAGCCGGTGGTGCTGGCCCGCAACGGCCATGTCTATCGCGACGTGCTGCGCCGCGAGCTGGTCAGCCGCGACGACCTGGCCAAGGCCATGCGCGAGGCCGGCTGCAGCGACATCAGCCACGTGCACCTGGCGCTGCTGGAAACCAACGGCCACATCACCATTCTCATGCGTGAGGTCGAAGGCAAAGGCGATCCGGGCCAGGACGACACCCGTCAGGGCGGAGCCTGAAACTCAGCCTTTTGTCGACAGTTCGGCAAGCCAGTCGCGCGGACGCAGATAGTCGGCCAAGCGCGCTTCGGCCGAATCGTTCTCCGGCGTGAAACCGTATTCCCAGCGCACCAGCGGCGGCAGACTCATCAGGATCGACTCGGTGCGGCCGCCCGATTGCAAACCGAACAGCGTGCCGCGGTCGAACACCAGGTTGAACTCGACGTAGCGACCGCGACGGTACAACTGGAACTGCCGCTCGCGCTCGCCGAAGGGCGTATCCCGGCGACGCTCCACGATCGGCAGGTAGGCGTCGAGGAAACCGTCGCCGACGGCGCGCATGTAAGCGAAGTCGCGCTCGAAGTCTTCGTGCAGGTCGTCGAAGAACAGGCCGCCGACGCCGCGCGTCTCGTTGCGATGCTTGAGGAAGAAATACTCGTCGCACCAGTGCTTGTGCTTGTCGTACCGCGCTTGCGCACCAAAGGGCTCGCACAGCTCGCGCGCGGTGCGGTGCCAATGCAGCACGTCCTCGTCGAACGGGTAGAAAGGCGTCAGGTCGAAGCCACCGCCGAACCACCACGCCACGGTTTCGCCGTCCCGGATCGCGCGGAAATGACGCACGTTGGCGTGCGTGGTCGGCAGGTAGGGATTGTGCGGATGGAACACCAGCGACACGCCGACCGCACGCCACGAAGCGCCGGCCAGTTCCGGTCGCGCGGCGGTTGCCGACGGCGGCAGCCTGGTGCCGGACACGTCGGAGAAACCGATGCCGGCCTGCTCGAACACCGCGCCGTCGCGCAGGATGCGGGTGCGGCCGCCGCCACTGGCGAGCGTGGTGCCTTCGGCGCTGGCGCCGTCGGGCGCGCGCTGCCACTGATCCTCGCGGAAACGGGCGCGGCCGTCGGTGCTTTCGATGGCCGCGCAGATGCGGTCCTGCAGGCCGGTCAGGTAGTCACGGACGACGTCGATGTCGGAGCCGGTATCGCTGTCGGTAACGGTGTCGGTGTGGGGCACGGGCGTGTTGGCCATGTGAACAGGCGCGATTCGCGCGAAGCCTATGATAGCCGCCGAAGGCCCGGCGCCATCCCTGATGCGCTGAGCGCGAACCCAGACGTCTTGCGATGGGGGATTCCCAATGCGCATTTCCACGCGTCACTTGCCGATGGTGGCCCTGCTGTTCGTCGCGGCCGCCGGGGCGTCGCCGCAGGCTAGCGCGCCGGCCGCTGCGCCGGCCGCTTCGGCCGCGCAATCCGAAACGACGTTCAAGCGCGAAGAGCTGGACCAGATGATGGCGCCGGTCGCGCTGTACCCGGATTCGCTGCTCGCGCAGGTCATGATGGCCACGACCTACCCCGGCGATGTCGCCGATGCGGTGAAGTGGATGAAGGCACATCCCGATGCCAAGGGCGACGATGCGGTGCGGCAGGTGGCCAACCAGCCCTGGGATCCCAGCGTGCAGTCGCTGGTGGCGTTTCCCCAGGTCCTGGACCTGCTGGGCAAGGACCCGGCCTGGGTGCAGAAGATGGGCGATGCGTTCCTGGCCCAGCCCGAGGCCGTGATGGATTCGGTGCAGCGTCTGCGCCGGCAGGCGCAGGCCGCAGGCAACCTGAAGTCCAACGAACAGCAGAAAGTCACCACGGAGCCGGCAGCGCCGGCCGCTGCAGGGGGCACCACGACGGTGGTCCAACCGGCCGCGCAGACGATCGTCATCGAACCGGCCAACCCCCAGGTCGTGTACGTGCCGAGCTACAACTCGACCACGGTCTACGGCGGCTGGCCGTATCCCTCGTATCCGCCGTACTACTACCCGCCGTCGCCTTATTACTACCCGGGCGGCGCGTTCGTGGCGGGGATGGCCTGGGGCGCCGGCATCGCGATCACCGCATCGCTATGGGGCAACTTCAATTGGGGCCACAGCGACATCGACATCAATGTCGACCGCTACAACAACATCAACAGCAATCGCCAGATCAATCGTTCCGATAACACCTGGCGCCACAACTCGGCCAATCGCGACGGCGTGCCCTACCGCGACCGTGCCAGCCGCGAACAGTACGGCCGCCAGTTGGACGGCGCCGGGCAGCGCGACAATTTCCGCGGCCACGACCCGGCGCGTGCCGCCGACCGCGACCGGGCACGCCAGTCGATGTCGCAGCGCGGCTTCGAAACGCCGGCCACCAGCAACCGCGAAGCGCGCGACCGCGCCGGCCAAGCGTCGCAGCAGATGAACCGGCAGCAGGCGGGCGGACGCGACATGGCGGGCACTGGCGCGCAGCGCAATGCGCAGGCCCGCGACGGCGCGCGTCAGCAGTACTCAGGCAACCGCAGTGGTCAAAGCAACAGCGCCTTCGCCGGCGCGGGCAATCCGGGGCAGTCGCGTGCATCGTCGAACCGCGGACATGGCAGCTATTCCGCGTCGCAGCGGTCGGGTTCACGCAGTGCGGGTCGCCAGATGTCGCGACCGGCGCGTTCCGGTGGCGGGCGTTCCGGTGGCCGGCGTCGTTGAAAGGAGACTCAGATGATCCCCATCGTTCGTTTGTCCGCGCTGGCCTGCCTGGCATCGATGGCAGCGTTGGCCGCCGCGCAGGAGCCCTTCCCGACGCCGGACGCCGCCGCGCAGGCGCTGGTCGCCGCGCTCGGCAGCGAGAAAGCCGATGAGGCACGCCTGGCCGCGATCTTCGGGCCTGACTGGCGCCGATACGTTCCGCTGGACAGTGTCGATCGCGAAGACGTGGACGCCTTCCTCAAGCGCTATCGCGAGCAGCATTCGTTCCAGACCCCAACGGCGGGACGCGCCATCCTCGCCGTGGGCAAGGATGTCTGGACGCTGCCGGCCCCGCTGGTGAAGAAAGACGCGGGATGGGTCTTCGACGTCGAGGCCGGCGAGCCGGAAATCCGCGCGCGCCGGATCGGTCGCAACGAACTGGACGCGGTCCAGGCCGCGCTGGCCTATGACGACGCGCAGATGGACTATGCCGCCGTCGACCGCGACGGCGACGGCGTGCTCGAGTACGCGCAGAAGTTCCTCAGCAGCGACGGCAAGCACGATGGCCTGTACTGGGCCCAAGTGGAGGGTGGCGAGGAAAGTCCGCTTGGCCCGTTGTTCGGCGACGACACGCCCGACGGGCAGTGGCACGGCTACCAATACCGCATCCTGACCGCGCAGGGCCCGTCGGCGTTCCGCGGCGCGTACGACTACAGGATCGGCGACAACATGAGCCGCGGTTTCGCACTGATTGCCTGGCCGGCGAAGTACGCCGACACGGGTGTCATGAGCTTCATGATCAGCCACGACGGGCAGGTGTTCGAGAAGGACTTGGGGCCCGAGAGCGAGAAGCTGGCCAAGGCGATGACGCGCTTCGATCCCGACAGCAGCTGGAAGGAAGTGCCCGAAGGCACGACCCCGGCAGCGCAATGATCGAAGCGTCGCCCGCCTCCCGGGTGCGGGAAGTGGGCGGTGAGCGCCGCGGCAGCATTCGCATGCGGCAATTCGCCTGAATCGACTTCACGGGGACATAGCGGGCACGCCCTGCAAGATAAGCGCCGACCGGGTCCGGCCGTCGTTCAGGTGGTCGGTACGCCCAGCGTTGGAGAAGCCCATGCGCATCCATCGTTTTACGATCGCCCTCATCGTCGTGGCCCTGGCGGCGTGCTCGAAGGAAGAGCCCAAGCCACCGGCCGCGACGCCCGCCGCCACGACGGCCACGCCGCCCGCCCAGCCGGCACCTGCCGCACCGGCACCGGCGCCCGCGCCGACGCCGAGCCAGTCGGTGTTCAGCGTGGCGGAACTCGACCAGATGGTCGCGCCGATCGCGCTTTATCCCGACTCGTTGCTCGCGCAGGTGCTGATGGCTGCGACCTACCCCGGCAACGTGGCCGATGCGGTGACCTGGTCGAAAGCGCATCCGGATGCGAAAGGCGACGAAGCGGTGCGACAGGTGGCCGCGCAGCCGTGGGATCCCAGCGTGCAGTCGCTGGTGGCGTTTCCGCAGGTGATGGCCACGCTGGGCATGGATCCGCCGTGGGTGCAGCGCCTGGGCGATGCATTCCTGGCGCAGCCCGAGGACGTCATGGACGCGGTGCAGCGCCTGCGTCGGCAGGCACAGGCCGCCGGCAACCTGCAGAGCAACGAGTACCAGCGCGTGAGCGAGCAGCCGGCAGTCGCCCCTGAGCCGGCGGCGGCACCGGCCACGGGCGGGACGGTCGAGGAAGTGCAGACGACATCGTCGCCCACCATCATCATCGAGCCGTCCAACCCGGAAACGGTGTACGTGCCCAGCTACAACCCGACCACGGCGTACGGCACGTGGGCGTATCCGTCGTACCCGCCGGCGTATTACCCGCCGCCGTCGTACTACTACCCCGGCAGCGCACTCGTCGCCGGCCTTGCCTTCGGCACCGGCGTGGCGATCACCAGCGCGTTGTGGGGCGACATGGACTGGGGTGGCGGCGACGTCGACATCGACGTCAATAACTACAACAACATCAACTCCAATCGCAGCTTCGAGGGCAATCGCAACAGCTGGCAGCACAACTCGGTGCATCGCGACGGTGTTCCCTATCGCGACAACGCCAGCCGCGAACGCTACGGCCGGCAGATGGAGGGAAGCGCAGGGCGTGACGCGTTCCGCGGCGACGATCCGGCGCGGGCCGCCAATCGCGAACGGGCGCGCCAGTCGATGGAACAGCGCGGTATCCAGGAGCGAGGCGCCGGAAACCGCTCGGCGAGCGAACGCGCGCAGGCGGCGAGCCGCGATGTGCGCGACAACCAGGCGCGCGATCGCGCGCGTGCAACCGCCGACAGGTCGCAGATGCAGGATCGCCAGCGGGCGCAGGCGCAGGACCGCCAGCGAGCCCAGGCCGCGCAGGGGCAGCGCGATCGTTCCCAGGCGGCCAATCGCCAGGCGCAGGCCGGGCAGGGCGCACGCGATCGTCAGCAGGCCGGGCAAGGTTCACGCAACCGGGCGCAGACGCACCAGCAACGGGGGCAAAACAACACCCAGGCGCGCGACGCCGCGCGCAGGCAGCAGTCCCAACGCCAGCCGCCGCGCAACAACGCCGTCGCCGGCGCACGCAACCCGTCGCAGTCGCGAGCGCAGGCCGACCGCGGGCGGGCCAGTCACGCCTCCGCCAGCCGGTCTGGCGCATCGCGCGGCGGTGGTGGCGGTCACCAGGTGGCGCGTCAGTCCCGTCCGCCCCAGCGCTCCGGCGGCGGGCATCGTCGTTGAGGAGGGAACCATGAAGACGAACTCGAAAGCGGCCAAGCTCGCCATCGCATTGGCGCTGGCCACCGTCGTGGTACCGCTGGCGTGGGCGCAGCAGGCGTATCCCAACCAGCAGGCCGCGGCCGATGCGCTGATCGCGGCCCTGGGCACGCAGAAGGCGGATGCGAAGCAGCTGGAGGCGCTGCTTGGCAAGGACTGGCGCGAATACATCCCGACCGAGGGCGTCGACCGCGCCGACGTCGAAGCCTTTCTCAGCGGCTATCGCGCGCGGCATTCGTTCGAATCCGCCGCGGATGGCAAGGCCTTCCTATCCGTCGGCAAGGATGGTTGGAAGTTCCCGATACCGCTGGCGCAGTCGGGGACCGGCTGGGAGTTCGATGTCCGCGCCGGCGCCGAGGAAATCCGTCAGCGCCGCATTGGCCGCAACGAGTTGGCCACGTTGGAGTCCGTGCGCGCATACAACGACGCGCAGATGGACTACGCGCGGGAAGACCACGACGGCGACGGCGTCCTCGAATACGCGCAGAAAGTGGTCAGCACCGACGGCAAGCACGATGGCCTGTACTGGGCCGACGACGACAGCGGGGAGATCAGCCCGCTCGGCCCACTGTTCGCGGACGCCACCCCGGGCAGCGAATGGCACGGCTACCGTTTCCGCCTGCTGACCTCGCAGGGACCGTCGGCGCCGGGCGGCGCGTACAACTACAAGATCGGCGACAACATGAGCCGCGGCTTCGCGGTCATTGCCTGGCCGGCGAAGTACAACGACACCGGCGTCATGAGCTTCATGATCAGCCACGATGGCGAGGTGTTCGAGAAGGACCTGGGCCCAGGCGGCGAGAAGACGGCCAAGGCGATGACGCGATTCGATCCGGACAGCAGCTGGAAGGAAGAGTCGGCGGGGACGACGGCCGCGACGAAGTAACGCGCGAAGCCTGTGTCATCGAGCCCTCTCCCGCGTGCGGGAGAGGGCTTGCTGCTGCGTAACGTCGCTGCTTACTTCAACGTGCGCTGGAACAGCTCATAGATGCGGCGGTACTCGTCGTACCACGCGTCCGGATGGGTGAAGCCGTGGCGCTCCAGCGGGTACGGCGCAATCTCCCACTTGTCCTTGCGCAACTCGATCAGCTTCTGCGTCAGCATCACCGAGTCCTTGAAGAACACGTTGTCGTCGATCATGCCGTGGGCGATCAGCAGGTTGTCCTGCAGCCCGTCGGCATACTCGATCGGCGAGGAGACCTTGTAGGCCTGCGGATCCAGGACCGGCGTGTTGAGGATGTTGCTGGTGTACTCGTGGTTGTACTGCGACCAGTCCACCACCGGACGCAGCGCCGCGCCGGCCTTGAACGTGCCCGGCGAACGGAACAGCGCCATGAACGTCATGAAGCCGCCGTAGCTGCCGCCGTAGATGCCGGCGCGGCCCTTGTCGCCCTGCTTGTTGGCGACCAGCCAGTCCAGGCCGTCCAGGTAATCCTCGAGTTCCGGATGGCCCATGTTGCGGTAGATCGCCGTGCGCCAGTCGCGGCCGTAGCCTTCGCTGGCACGGTAGTCCAGATCGAGCACGATATAACCCTGCTGTACCAGCAGGTTGTGGAACATCTGCTCGCGGAAGTAGTTCGGGTAGCGGTCGCTGACGTTCTGCAGGTAGCCGGCGCCGTGCACGAACATCACAATCGGGTACTTGCGGCCCGGCTCATAAGTCTTCGGTCCGTAGAACTTGCCCCACACCACGCCGGCGCCGTGCTTGCTCGGCACCTGCACGTACTCGGGCTCGATCCACTCGCGGTTCCGGAACTCAGCTTTGCGCGTGTCGGTGAGCTGCACGACGCCGTCGCCGTTGGCGTTCATCACCGCCAGCTGGGGCGGCATGTAGCTGTCGGAATGGCGCACCAGAAGCCGGGTGCCGTCGGGCGAAAGCGAGAAGTCCTCGACGCCGTCGAGCGCGGTGACTTCGCGCACCGATCCGCCCGTGCGGTCGACCGCGCAAACTTCGTAGTCGCCCGGCCACTTCTGGTTGCAGACGAAGTAGAAGGTCTTGCCGTCGGCCGCCAACGCGGGCGCCGACACTTCCCACTTGCCGGAGGTCAGCGCGCGCGTCTTGCCGTTCTCGTTGAGGTACAGGTGCGAGTAGCCGCTGCGCTCGGACAGGAACCACAGTGCGCCGTCGCCGCCGCTGGACGAAGGCACCCAGCCGAACTCGTTGAAGCCCCAGTTGATCCAGGCGTTGTCGGTGAGGCGGTCGCGGGTGACCAGCTTGGCGCCCGCCAGATCGACGCTGGCAAGCCAGCGGTCCTTGTTGTCCACCGCACGCACCAGCACGGCGACATTGCGGCTGTCGTCGCTCCAGTGGATGGCCGGGCCCCCGCCGTTGGCGTCGCTTTCGATGCGCACGTCGCGGTTGCCCTTCAGCGGATCGAGCTTGGCGGCCTTGCGCATCGCCGCCATCGGGTCCTCGCCGATGCCCGGCAACGCGTCGAGCTTGAGTTCGGTGGCCTTGGCGCCGGCCACGTCGACCAGCCACAGCTTGTGCGGCAGCGGCGAATTGCGGCCGACGCGCGTGCGCGCGTCCTCGAATTCCTCGTAGCCCGACTCGGTCACGTACTTGGGCATCTTGCCGGCCTGGCCTTCATCGCCGGCCTTGGCCTGGGTCACCACCAGCAGCCACTTCGCATCCGGCGACAGCGCGCTGTCGACGATCTTGACGTCGTCGCCCAGGTAGGTCGGAGCCGGAGCGCGGGTGGGATCGGCGCGGCGCCAGTCGTTGTCCTGCGTGCGCGCGGCCTCGCGCTGGGCGCGGTCGTTCTTGAGCGTGGCGATCATCGCCAGCTGGCGCTCGCGCAGGTCGTCGGCCTTCGGCGGAGCCGCCGGGTCCTTCTCCCCCTTGACCACGGCGGCCTGGCTCAGGCCCTGGCCGGCGCGCCACTGGTACCAGGCATCGCCGCTGCGCATCACGAGGTTGCCGTCGCGGCTCCACTGCGGCTGCGATTCGGCCTCGTTGCTGCGCGTGACCTGGGTCAGCGCACCGCTGCGCAGGTCGCGCACGAACACGTCGCCGTTGCGGACGAAAGCGGCGCGCGTGCGCGAAGCGTCGTACACCGCGTCGGAGGCATCGAGGTCGGCGCGCGCGGCGCCGTCGAGCCTGGTCGCGGTGCCGCCGGCGATGCCCTGCTGCCAGGTGTCGCGGATCGTCGCGCCCTCGCGCTTGAGCTGGTATTGCACGCGCTGGCCGTCCCAGGCCCACCAGGCCCGTTCGACCGGCGGACCGATCCAGTCCGGATCGGCCATGGCCTGATCGAGGGTGATCGCGCTGGCGGTGGCACTGGCAGCAGCGGGAGTCTGCGCCTGCGCATGCGGGGCCAGCAGCAGGAAGGTAATGGCAAGGGCGGAGGCGATCGGAGTCGGGCGCATGGACAAGTGGACGGGTCCGGTGGTGTCGGGTCGGGAATGGGTAAAACCGTCGCAGCCTAGCAGCCTGCGGGTTTGCCGGATCGGGCCATGCGTCATGGAGGTTCGATGGGCGGGGGCTGCTGGTACGCGACCTCATGCACCTCGTCTGCGCGTCCCGGCTGGCCTCGATGTGGCCGACGATGAGCACACGGCAGCGTTTGTTTTCAAGGAGTTGAAGTCGCTGGATCCCCGCCTCGCGGCGGTGACGATTCCTGAGGACGGGCCGCATGGTTACTGCTACGGACCGGCTGTCCGCCGGGTTGATACGGCAGCTTCGGACAGATCTGAACCTATGCGCCCCGGAGGTGGCGGCGCACAATATCCGGCGCGGCGCCACTGCGCGTGCCGCGGAGGTACGTTGAGTGGATGCCCTTCTGCTGTCGCGGATCCAGTTCGGCTTCGTGATCTCGTTCCACATCCTGTTCCCGGCCTTCACGATCGGCCTGGCGAGTTGGCTGGCTTTCGTCGAATGGCGCTGGCTGCGCACGCGCGACACGCTGTGGCGCGACCTGTTCTTCTTCTGGACCAAGATCTTCGCCGTGTCGTTCGGCATGGGCGTGGTGTCCGGCATCGTCATGAGCTTCCAGTTCGGCACCAACTGGGCGACGCTCAGCGAGCAGGCCGGCAGCATCCTCGGACCGTTGCTCAGCTATGAAGTGCTGACCGCGTTCTTCCTGGAGGCGACCTTCCTCGGCGTGATGCTGTTCGGCTGGGGGCGCGTCAGCGAGAAGATGCACTTCCTGGCGACCTGCATGGTGGCGCTGGGCACGCTGTTCTCGACGTTCTGGATCATCGCCGCCAACAGTTGGATGCAGACGCCGGCCGGCTACAAGATCGTCAACGGTGTGTTCGAGCCCGCCAACTGGTGGGCGATCATCTTCAACCCGTCGTTCCCGTTCCGGCTCACGCACATGGTGCTGGCCGCGTTCATCACGACCTGCTTCGTGATCGGTGGCGTCGGTGCGTCGTACCTGCTGCGCGGCGTCCACATCGAAGCCGGCCGGCGCATGCTCAAGGCGGCGATGATCTTCGCCGCAATCACCGTGCCGACCCAGGTGCTGGTCGGCGACCAGCACGGCCTCAACGCGCTCAAGCACCAGCCGATCAAGGTAGCGGCGATGGAAGGGCACTGGGAGCACATGCCCAAAGGCGAGGGCGTGCCGCTGGTGCTGTTCGCGGTGCCCAACGAAACCGCCGAGCGCAACGACTTCGAGATCGCGTTGCCGCGCCTGGGCAGCGTGATCCTCACCCATACCCTGGATGGCGAGATCGAGCCGCTGAAGTCGGTGCCCGCCAGCGAGCGGCCGCCGGTTAAACCGGTGTTCTACGCGTTCCGGCTGATGGTCGGGCTGGGCACCGCGATGCTGCTGCTGGTGCTGGCCTCGCTGTGGGCGTGGTGGCGTGGACGGATATTCGAATCGCGCGCCGTGCTGACCGGCTGGCGCGTGATGATGCTGTCGGGATTCGTCGCCCTGTTGTCCGGCTGGTACGTGGTCGAGATCGGGCGTCAGCCCTACGTGATCTACGGCCTGCTGCGCACCGCCGACGCGGTCAGCCCGGTGATTGCCGCGGCCAGCGTGATGACCTCGCTGATCGTCTATGCATCGGTCTACGCGATCGTGTTCGGCGCCGGTATCTGGTACCTGCGCCGGCTGGTCGTGCAGGGCCCACATCCGCATGAACCGCCGCAGCATACCGAGCGCGGCGAGAAGACGCCGGCGCGCCCGCTGTCGGCCGCCGACGAAACCGTGGCACCGACCGGGGAGGGCGCGTAATGGACATGGCGACCGTATTGCCGGTGGTGTGGTTCGGCGTGATCGGCTTCGGTGTACTGATGTACGTGCTGCTCGACGGCTTCGTGCTCGGGCTGGGCATCCTCGCGCCGTTCGCCGAGGACGAGCACCAGCTCGACCACATGATGAACACCGCCGCGCCGATCTGGGACGGCAACGAGACCTGGCTGGTGCTGGGCGGCGCGGGATTGCTGGCGGCGTTCCCCAAGGCGTATGCGGTGGTGCTGTCGGCGCTGTACCTGCCGGTGCTGCTGATGCTGATCGCGCTGGTGTTCCGCGGCGTCGCGTTCGAATTCCGCTTCAAGGCACGGCGTGCCAAACCGGCCTGGGGCGCGGCGTTCGCGCTGGGTTCGATGTTCGCCGCGTTCGCGCAGGGCGTGATCCTGGGCGCACTGGTGGAAGGCATGCCGATGCAGGGTGGCAAGTACGTCGGCGGCGCGTTCTCCTGGTTCAGTCCGTTCTCGATGCTGACCGGTGTCGCGGTGCTGTTCGGCTACGCGCTGCTCGGTGCGACCTGGCTGGTGCTCAAGACCGATGGACGCATGCAGCAGGTCGCGCGCGGACTGACGCGGCCGCTGGTGCTGGTGGTGGTCGCGTTCATGGGTCTGGTCAGCGCATGGCTGCCGTTCCTCGATTCGAGGATCATGGCGCGCTGGTTCGAAAGCGGAAATTTCTGGTGGCTCGCGCCGGTCCCTCTGCTGGCATTGCTCAACGCGTTCGCGCTGTGGCGCGCGGCGATGCGGCAGGGCGGCGATGCGGCGCCGTTCGTGCTGACCCTGTGCTTCTTCGCGCTGGGCTTCGCCGGCCTGGTGCTGGGCATCTGGCCCAACATCGTGCCGCCGGCGATGAGCATCTGGGATGCGGCCTCGCCGCCTTCTTCGCAGGGGTTCCTGCTGGTCGGGCTGGTCGTGCTGTTGCCGGCGATCCTGGGCTACACGTTCTGGTCGTACCGCGTGTTCAGGGGCAAGGTCGCGGCCGACGCCGGCTATCACTGACCGGCACTTTGAAGCCCGAGCGGCTGGCCCGATCGGGTGACCTGGCGAAACCGGCCGCAGTGTGATCGCGGTCGCCCGCGGGGCTAGCAGGCGCGGGCGTTCCGCAGCCTGAACATCGATGTGCGCGCGCATCGTCGCGGCGGGTATGCTGTGCGCACTATCACGCTGTGCGCGTGGGACGCCGCCCTCGCTCCGACCGATGCAAGCCTACGTCTACAAGAGCCTTCGCAAGGCCGACACCTACGTCTACCTCGCCACGCGCGACGATTTCGCGCGCCTGCCCGAACCTCTGCGCACGCAGTTGGGCGCGTTGCAGTTCGTGCTGGAAGTGGCGCTGACGCCCGAGCGCAAGCTCGCCCTGGAAGATGCCGGCGTGGTGCGCGAGAACCTGTCCCAACGCGGTTTCCACCTGCAATTCCCGCCGACCGTGGACGACCCGATGAAGGAGGACTGGGGCACCGATGCCTGAGCCGAAGCCGCAGACCACAGGGTCCTCCCGATGGCGTTTGGCGGCGATGTTCGCCGTCGGCCTGGCCCTGACACTGGCCACTGCGGCCGGCCACGCGGTCGCCGCCATCCTCGGCACGCTGGCGCAACCGGTGGTGGCGCTGGCCGTGCGTGCCTGGCGCGACGGAGAGGAATCGTTGCCACGGGATTGGAAGCGCGATGGTCTGGCGCTGGCCGGGCTGTGGGCGCTGGGCGTGGGCGCGTTCGCCGCGATGATCGCCTGGCCGTTGTCGTCGTTGCTCGACAGCGGTTCGCTGATGGCGGCGCTGGGTTTGAGCACGGTGGCCGGACTGGTGTTGCTGGGGTTGTGGCGGGTCTGGCCGCTGTGGCTTGGCCTGGAGCGTGAAGGTGCGCCGCTGCAGGAACACTGGCGTGCGCTGGGCGAACTGGAATTGAGCGCCTGGCGCGGCTTGGGCGTCGCCGCGGCCGTGCTGGCGCTGGCCGCGCTGGTGGTCGTGCTGGCCTGGCCGGGATTGATCGAAGGCGGCGCGCGCTGGCTCGTGGCTGGCCTGTTCGCGGTGGCCACGCCGCTGCTGCACGGATGGCTGCAGCAGACCGATCCGGCCGATCCTCTGCCGGGCTTCGAACCCGAAGCCGCCGATGAAGTCGTCGACGATGTCCCGCTGTATGGCGAAGCGCTCGAACCGGCGCTGTACGCCGCCGCCCGCGCCGGCCGTGTCGAGCGCGCGCTGGAGCTGATCGATGCCGGCGCCGATCTGTCGTCGCCGCCTCCGGTCGAGGAGCGCGACCAGCGCAGCCTCGCCGTGCTCGCCGCTGTGTTGCCGGACCTGCGCCTGCTGCGAGCGCTGATCGCCCACGGCATTGATCTCAATCATTCGTACGCGGGCATGACGCCGCTGCTGGCCGCCACTCGCGACAGCTGGCACGGCCGGCCCGATGCGGTGATGACGCTGTTGGCCAACGGCGCCGATCCGCGCGCGACCGATGGCGACGGCTACACTCCGATGCACCATGCCGCGCGCAGTTCCGATCCCGGCGTGGCAGCGCTGCTGCGTGACGCCGCGGCCGAGCTCGACCCGCTCGGGCGCGACGGCCTGTCCCCGCTGGGCGTGGCCTGTGCAGCAGGCAATTGGCGCCTGGCCAAATTCCTGCTCGAACGCGGTGCGCGCCCCGAGCCCGCCGGCGGTCAGCCGGCTCTGCTCGCCGCATCCGGCGGCGAGGACGACGATCTCGCCGGCGTGCAGTTGCTGCTCAAGCAC
This sequence comes from Lysobacter niastensis, assembly GCF_031457115.1. Classification (GTDB taxonomy): domain Bacteria; phylum Pseudomonadota; class Gammaproteobacteria; order Xanthomonadales; family Xanthomonadaceae; genus Lysobacter_J; species Lysobacter_J niastensis_A. The sequence continues at coordinate 996,277 of NZ_JAVDVY010000002.1, read as the reverse complement.
CGCGCCAAGGTCGACGCACGCGACGGCGAAGGCCGCAGTGCGCTGCACATCGCCGCCTACGCCGGCCACATCGATATTGCCGCGGCGCTGCTCGCCGCTGGCGCCGACGCGGCCACGCTCGACAAGGTCGGTCGCAGTCCGCTGATGGAGGCGGCCCGCGGCGGGCGCCAGGCGATGTTCGAACGCCTGCTCGAGCACCTGCCGCGTGGCGGCGAGGCGCAGGCTGCGATCGTCGATCGCGACGGGCGCAACGCACTGATGCTGGCCTGCATGGCCGAGAGCACCACGCCGACGTTGGTGGAGCGCCTGCTCGACCTCGACCTCGATCCCGACTTGCGCGACCAGGACGGCAAGCGCGCCATCGATCGCGCCGCCGAGGCGGGTCGCTGGTCGCTGGTGGCGGCGCTCGATCGTTCCTACCCTCTGCCGGCCAGCGTGAGCGACGCCGAGGGCGGCGATTCCGCACTTCCCGACCGCGCCCCAGCGGCGCTGCTGCGCGAAGGCCTGCAGGAAGGGCGCGCCACCGAACTGGGCGGGCTGGCGCAGTTGCTTACGCCCGCCGAACGCGGCGCGCTGTTGCACGACGAAGAGACACTGATCGCGCCGGACAGGATGTCGTGGTTGTTGGCGCAAGGCGCCGACGCCGAAGTCCGCGACGCGCACGGCGACACCGTGCTGTTCCATCTGCTCGACCGCGGCGCGGCGGCGATGCCGTCGCTGCAGGTGCTGTTGCGCCGTGGCGTTTCGCCGGCGGGCGCGGGCGGACTGGCGCGGTTTCTTGCCGCCTGCGCGGCCGGCGAACAGGCTGGGCGCGGACTGGAGCAATGCGCGCTGGACCTGCTCGACCGCGGCGCCGATGCGTTCGCGCCGTCCAAGGCTGGCGACCCGTCGCTCTCACTGGCAGTGCGCCTGGGCTGGTCGCGCCTGGTCGATCGTTTGCTGGCGACCGGCACGGACCTCAACCTGCGCGACAGCCATGGCATGAGCGCCTTGCACCTGGCCGCCGCGCTCGGCCGCGAAGGCATGCTCAAGCGGCTGGTTGCGCAGGGCGCTTCCCCGGACCTGTTGGCCACCGATGGCCAGACCCCGCTCGGCGTGGCGCTGGCCTCAGGCCGACGCGACCTGGCCGACTGGCTCGACTGGCGTGGATGGCCGCTGCCGAAACGCCCGCTGCAGCCGCAGGACGTGCCCGCCGCCGCGATCGTCGGCGATGCCGATGCGGTGCGGCGCCTGCTCGATCTGGGCATGCCGGTCGATGCACTCGACAACCAGGGCTGCACGGCATTGCTGCGTGCGGCCGGTGGTGGTCATCGCGCGGTGGTGGACCTGCTGCTGGCCCGAGGCGCGGACCCGCAACGCGCCGCCCATTCCGGCGCGACGCCGCTGTCGGCGGCGGTGAGCATGCGCCACATCGAAATCGTCGACCGCCTGATCGCTGCCGGCGCGTCGCTGGAACAGCGCCTGCCGGGCGACCTGACCGTGCTGATGGTGGCCTGCGCGCTGGGCCTGACCGATCTGGCCGCGCGCCTGCTCGCCGCCGGCGCCGACGTCCAGGCCTGCGATTCGCAGGGCCGGCAGGCACTGCACTGCGCGGCGATGTACGGCTTCACCGCGCGCGATCGCACGCGCCTGGTGGCGCTGCTGGATACGTTGCTGCTGGCCGGTGTCGATGCCGATGTTCCCGCTGCGGGTGCGACACCGTTGCTGCTGTTGTTGGGCGCACGCGCCGAGCCGGGCACCGCCGCCGACGAGGACGTGCTGATCGCCGGCCTGGAACTGCTGCTCGACCACGACGTGCTGCTCGACGCACAGGATCCGCGCGGCTTCGCCCCGCTGCACCTGGCCTCGCTGCACGGCCTGCTGCGCGTGGTGCAGCGCCTGCTGCGCGCCGGTGCCGACCCCGACCAGCGCGACAGTCTCAACCGCACGCCGCGCGAGATCGCGGTGATGCGCGGTTTCGTCGATATCGCGGCCGAGTTCGCGTCGCCGGCGCCGGGCAACAACGTGTCGATGGCGCGTTTCCTGCGCGACCCGCGCTGAGAAAAACGTCAGCGCGGGTCCGAACGGGCTCGCCCGCGTCCGTCATTCCTCTTCGCCGCCGTCATTCCTCTTCACCGCGTTCGGGCGTTGCGGTCGCATCGGCGATTTCGCGGAGCAGGCCTTCGCCGTAGTCGGCCTTGAACAGTTCTTCCAGTTCACGGCGCGCGTCCCTGGTCGACTGCAGCAGCGCATCCTCGTCGTCGCGGATCAGGTACTGCGCGCGCAGCAGGCGACGGTCGTGGTCGCGGAACCGTTCGGCGTGGTCGCGCGCGACCTCCGGCGGAACACCGAGTTCGACCAGCACCTCCTCGCCGAGCTTCAGGCTGGACAGAAAGGTCTCGCGCATCGGCCGTGCGCCAAGATCCATCAGTTCCCAGGCATGGCGACGGTCGCGCGCCCGCGCAAACACCTTGGCCTGCGGATACAGCTTGCGGATCGCGCGCACCGTGCGCAGGTTGTCGTCGACCTTGTCGATGGCGACCACGAACACCTTCACCTGCGCCGCACCGGCCGAACGCAGCAGGTCCGGTCGCGCCGGATCGCCGTAATAGACCGGGCTGCCGAACCGTCGCACGAAATCGACCTGGTCGGCGCTGTGCTCGATGCCGATGAAGGGTGTCTTATGCGCCAGCAGCAGGCGCGCGACGATCTGCCCGAAACGTCCGAAACCCGCGATCAGCACCTGCGGCTGATGGTCGGGAATGGTGTCGTAGGCGCGCACCGGCTTCGCTTCTGGGGCGGCCGCGAGCAGGCGTTCCACGGCCATCACCAGCAACGGCGTCAATGCCATCGACAGGCCGACCACCGCCACCAGCCGGTTGCGCATGTGGTTGTCGATCAGCCCGACGCGCAGCGCTTCCTGGAACACCACGAAACCGAATTCGCCGCCGAGCGCGAGCACCGCGCCCAGGCGTAGCGATTCGCGCCAGTCCAGTCCGCCCGGACGCTGTCCAACGACGAACAGGATGCCGAACTTGACGATGATCAGCGCCGCGACCAGACCCGTGATCAGCAGCGGGTCCGACAGCACGACCTTGAGGTCGATGCTCATGCCCACGGCCATGAAGAACAAGCCGAGCAGCAGGCCCTTGAATGGATCGATCTGCGCTTCGAGCTCGTGCCGGAACTCCGAATCGGCCAGCAGCACGCCGGCGATGAACGCGCCCAGGCCCGCGGACAGTCCTGCCATCTGCATCAGCCACGCCGCGCCCAGCACGCTGAACAGTGCGGCGCCAGTGAATACCTCCGGCATCTGCGTACGCGCCACCACGCGGAACATCTGGCGCAGCAGCAACCGGCCGCCGATCACGAGCAACGCGATCGCGCCGATCGCCATCGCCAACTCGTCCCAGCCCAGTCCGTGGTCGGCCGCGCGTGCCTTGCCCAGCAACGGGATCGCCGCCAGCAGCGGGATCGCCGCGAGGTCCTGGAACAGCAGGATCGCGAAGGCGAGCCGACCGTGCTCGGCGGTCAGCGCCTTGCGCTCGGACAGCAGTTGCAGGCCCACCGCCGTGGACGACAGCGCCAGGCTCAGCCCGACCGCCGCACCGGCTTTCCAGCCGTAGCCCGTCAGCATCGTCAGCACGCCGAGCGCGAGGCCGCACAACACCACCTGCGCGCCGCCGGCACCGAACACCGGCTTGCGCATCACCCTCAGTCGCGCTGGCGACAGCTCCAGGCCGATGACGAACAGCATCATCACCACGCCGATCTCGGACGCGGCCAGCACCGGCTCGGCATTGCGCACCACCTTCAGGCCATAGGGACCCAACGCGACGCCGGCAGTGAGATAGCCCAGCACCGCGCCCAAGCCGAAGCGCCGGAACACCGGCACCGCGATCACCGCGGCCAGCAGGAATACCAGTGCCAGTTCGAGTCCGCCGCCGTGCATGCCTGCCTCCTTGGTCCGATTATGCGTCCTGCCTGTGAAGGCGTGCCTGCGTCACGATCGCATTTGTTGACCCGATCGCAGTTGTCGGGCGATTGCATTTGTGGGGCAAGCGCGATCAGATGCGCGGACTCGACCGACAAGGAAAGTGGATATGGGGGCGAAGGTTTGGATTGGAATGGCGCTCACCGCATGCGCCGGCCTGGCGCTGGCGGGCGGCCCGGGCGCGGTGCGCAAGCAGACCGAGGCGAGCATGCTGGTCACCGGGGCAATCGTCATCGAGCCCGACGGGCATGTCGGCAGTTACCAGGTCGATCAGGCAGAGAAGTTGCCGCCAGCCGCGACGGGGTGGATGGCCAAGGCCGTTTCCGCCTGGAAATTCCAGCCGATCGTCATCGACGGCAAGGCGGTCCGGGCGCGAACCAGGATGAGCGTGCGAATCGTCGCCAAATCCCAGGGCGATGGCCGCTATGAGGTTCGACTCGCCAGTGCCAGCTTTGGCGAGGACGGCGCGCCCGGCGAGTTCGTCAGCAGCAAGGAATTGAAGCCGCCGAGCTATCCGCAGGTCGCCGCGATGAGTGGCGTTCGCGGCACGGTCTATGTGGTGGTGCGGATCGGGCGCGATGGTCGGGTCGAGGATGCGATCGCCGAGCAGGTGAATCTCAAGGTTGTCGACAGCGAAGCCGGCATGACGAGGTGGCGCAACTCGCTGGCCAAGGCGGCGGTGCTGGGCGCGCGCAAATGGACGTTCAATCCGCCGACGCAGGGCGAGGAGGTCGATAAGCCGTTCTGGCTGGCGCGCGTTCCGGTCGATTTCTACCTGAACGATGAAAAGCCCGCGTCGTACGGGCAGTGGGAGGCTTACATACCCGGGCCGCGGCAAAGCACGCCGTGGATGGGCGCCATGGATGCATCGCTGGGGGCCGATGCGGTGGCGGGTGGCGGGATGCATCCCATTGGCGCGGGGCCGAAGCTGCTGACGCCGTTGGATGGGACGTGATGCAGTGCTGGTTGGTGGTTCGTCGAATCGACTTCAAGTGCCGCCCGGCATCGATGCTGGTAATGAACTGTGGGCAGGTCCGGACAACTCCTGCATCCGGACAACTCCTGCATAGGGAAGGATGATGAAATCAGGCAGTGTCAACGCAATGGTTGCGGCGTCTATCTCGTGCCTGGTGGGCATGGGCGCCGTGAAAGCCGCGAACAATGAGCAGCCGGTTCTGGTTCTCACAGAGGCGATGATCGACGTCGACGCCGCCGGCAATGTCAGTTCAATCGAGATAGGCGACAGCAAGCTGCCGCTGCCGCTGCGCGAGCGCGCTGCTGAAGTCGCCAGACAATGGCGCTTCCAGCCGGTGCTCCGCGATGGTCGGGCGGTCGGAGGCCGGACTTACGCACGCATGCACGTTTGCCTGCTGCCCGAAGGCGAGGATCTGCGCGTGGCGGTGGATTACCTAGGCAATGGCCCGGGCATCACTCGCCCACGATCGCCAGCGCCCCCGGTGCTGCCAATGCCCGAACTGATCCGCAAGGGCATCGGAGGGCTGGAGGGCAAGCGGCGTTACCGGATCGGAGCGGACGGGCATGCCACCGTTGAATCCGCCACGCTCGACGATCCGAAATTGCAGAAGCAGTACGGCGACGTCTGGCTGCGCCAGCAGCGCAAGTGGGTCGCCGAGACCCGCTACAAGCCGGAACTGGTGGACGGCGTGGCGGTTTCCACGGTGATGGAAGAGGATTTCGACATCATGTGGCAACGACGCGCCACGAAGCGGGATTTCACGGATGCCATGGCGCGGATGGCCAGGGAATCCCGGGCATGCAGGCAGGCAGAGGGCTTCGAAGCATCACCACCGGTGGCCGTGGACAGTCCCTTCAAGCGGTTGCCGGAAAGCTGAGCAGCCGGCATGCAAAAAAAACGCCCCGCATTGCGGGGCGCTTCTTTTGATGCGGTGATGCTGAAACAGCGATCGCGTTTTAGCGCTTCATCGAACTGAAGAACTCGTCGTTGGACTTGGAGGTCTTCATCTTGTCCAGCAGGAACTCCATCGCGCCGATCTCGTCCATGCCGTGCAGCAGCTTGCGCAGGATCCAGATCTTCTGCAGCAGTTCCGGCTCGATCAGCAGGTCCTCGCGGCGGGTGCCGGAGCGGTTGATGTCGATGGCCGGGTAGACACGCTTTTCGGCAATACGGCGGTTCAGATGGACTTCCGAGTTGCCGGTGCCCTTGAACTCTTCGTAGATCACCTCGTCCATCTTGCTGCCGGTGTCGATCAGCGCGGTGGCGATGATCGTCAGCGAGCCGCCTTCTTCGACATTGCGCGCGGCGCCGAAGAAGCGCTTCGGGCGGTGCAGCGCGTTGGCGTCGACGCCGCCCGACAGGACCTTGCCCGAACTCGGCACGACGTTGTTGTAGGCGCGGGCCAGGCGGGTGATCGAGTCGAGCAGGATCACCACGTCCTTCTTGTGTTCGACCAGGCGCTTGGCACGCTCGATCACCATCTCGGCGACCTGGACGTGGCGCGCGGCCGGTTCATCGAAGGTCGAGGAGACCACTTCGCCGCGCACGGTGCGCTGCATTTCGGTCACTTCTTCCGGGCGCTCGTCGACCAGCAGAACGATCAGGTGCACGTCGGGATGGTTGTGCGTGATCGCGGTGGCGACCTGCTGCATCATCATCGTCTTGCCCGCCTTGGGCGGCGAGACGATCAGCGCGCGCTGGCCTTTGCCCTGCGGCGCCATCAGGTCGAGGATGCGGCCGGTGATGTCTTCGGTCGAACCGTCGCCGCGCTCGAGGCGGAACTTGCGACGCGGGAACAGCGGGGTGAGGTTCTCGAACAGGACCTTGTTCTTCGACGCTTCCAGCGGCTCGCCGTTGATGCTGTCGACCACGGACAGGGCGAAGTAGCGCTCGCCGTCCTTCGGGAAGCGGATGCGGCCCGACAGGTGGTCACCGGTGCGCAGGTTGAAGCGGCGGATCTGGCTGGGCGAGATGTAGGTGTCGTCCGGGCCGGCCAGGTAGCTGGCCTCCGCCGCGCGCAGGAAGCCGAAGCCGTCGGGCAGGATTTCCAGCACGCCGTCGGCGGCGACGCCTTCGCCATGGCGGGTCAGGACCTTGAGCAGGGCGAAGATGACGTCCTGCTTGCGGGCGCGGGCAACGCCTTCCTGGATCTGCAGCTGGTCGGCGATGTCGAGCAGCTTCGGCGCCGGCATGCGCTTGAGGTCGCCAAGCGAGTACTGCGGGAAGCCTTCCGGCACCTGCGGGTGCGGGCGCGGCACGAAATTCTCGCCGTTGCCGCCTTCGTCCTGCATGCCGCCACCGCCGAAACGCTCGCGGTTGCGGTCGCGTCGGTTGCGGAAGCGATCGCGACGGTTGCCGCCGCGGCCGCCTTCGAAATCGCGCTGTTCACGTGGCGGGTTGCCGCCACCTTCGCCGCCGGAGGCTTGGCCTTCGGCGCGAGGAGCCTCGGCGCGGGGTTCGGCCGGAGCCGAGGGCGCCGGTGCAGCCGGAGGCGGAGCAGCCGGAGCCGGAGCGACGGCCTTCGGGCTCGGCGCGCTGGACTCGGAAGAAGTGGATGCGGCGCTTTCGGCGGCCGCCTTGCTGACACGCGTCTTGCGCACGCGCTTTTCGGCGGTGTCGCCAGTGTCGGGGGTGTTATCGGACAAGCAGGGAATCCTCGCTAGGCGGCGAGCGCTCGCAGACGGCGAGCGGGACGTCAGGGACGTGGTTATCGAGAAGGGGTGCGGCGTCAGAACAGCGCCGGGTGAGACGAAACTAGCACTGCCATCGCGCCGCGGCAAGCGCTGCGCGCGCAGGTCGTTCATATGGCCGGAGCTAGGCCCGGCGGCCTCCGCCCGGCAATGGGGGCGGAGGCGGCAGGCGCGTCAGAGCGCCTTGTCGATCATCTGGCTCAGCTGGGCCTTGCCGACCGCGCCGATCTGGGTGGCCTGGACCTGGCCGTTCTTGAACAGCAGCAGCATCGGGATCGAGCGGACGTGGTACTTCATCGCCGTGTTGCGGTTGTGGTCCACGTTGACCTTGGCGATCTTGACCTTGCCGTCGTAGGCCTCGGCCAGCTCGTCCAGGGCCGGGGCGATCATCTTGCACGGACCGCACCATTCGGCCCAGAAATCGACCAGCACGGGTTCGGACGAGTTCAGGACGGCGGCGTCGAAGTCGGCATCGCCGACGTGCAAAATTTTCTCGCTCACGGGGATCTCCTGCGAATTGGTTCAGGTCCGGGCCGGCCTGGGGGCCGAAACCGGTAGGGGCGCGCCCGGCTCGACGCTGCCGGGCCGGGCGTTACGGTAAACTGGGGCGTTTCGCGGCGGCTTCAAGGCCTGCCGGCGACGCGCAATCCGAGCCGACTCGCCCCAATTTCAGCCGCGGGCGAACCGGCCCCGGCAGTCTGCGATGCGGACTGCCACCCACGCAAGCGCACCGATGCAAAGCTGCATGCTGAAAACCGCACGGCGCGCGCGGATACTCCAGAACTAATGAGCGACAAGCCCTTAACCGATATTTCCTTCTCGTCCTTCGACCTGCACCCGAGCCTGCTGGCCGGCCTGGAGGCCGCCGGGTTCACGCGCTGCACGCCGATCCAGGCGCTGACCCTGCCGATCGCATTGACCGGCCGCGACGTCGCCGGCCAGGCCCAGACCGGCACCGGCAAGACGCTGGCGTTCCTGGTCACGGTGATGAACCGCCTGCTGACCCGCCCGGCCCTGGCTGAACGCAAGCCGGAAGATCCGCGCGCGCTGATCCTCGCCCCGACCCGCGAACTGGCGATCCAGATCCACAAGGATGCGGTCAAGTTCGGCTCCGAGCTGGGCCTGAAGTTCGCCCTGGTTTACGGCGGCGTCGACTACGACAAGCAGCGCGCCCTGCTGCAGGAAGGCGCCGACGTCATCATCGCCACGCCCGGCCGCCTGATCGACTACGTCAAGCAGCACAAGGTCGTTTCGCTGCACGCCTGCGAGATGTGCGTGCTGGACGAAGCCGACCGCATGTTCGACCTGGGCTTCATCAAGGACATCCGCTTCCTGCTTCGGCGCATGCCGATCCGCACCGAGCGCCAGACCCTGTTGTTCTCGGCCACGCTGAGCCACCGGGTGCTGGAGTTGGCCTACGAGCACATGAACGAGCCGGAAAAGGTCGTCGTCGAGACCGAGTTCATCACGGCGGCCAAGGTGCGCCAGAAGGTCTATTTCCCGGCCGACGACGAGAAGATCCCGCTGCTGCTGGGCCTGCTGTCGCGCAGCGAGGGCGCGCGCACGATGGTGTTCGTCAACACCAAGGTGTTCGTCGAGCGCGTCGCACGCTCGCTGGAGAGGGGCGGCTACCGCGTCGGCGTGCTGTCCGGCGACGTGCCGCAGAAGAAGCGCGAAACCCTGCTGGCCAAGTTCCAGAAGGGCCAGCTCGAGATCCTGGTCGCGACCGACGTGGCCGCGCGCGGCCTGCACATCGACGGCGTCTCGCACGTCTACAACTACGACCTGCCGTTCGATGCCGAGGACTACGTCCACCGCATCGGGCGCACCGCGCGCCTGGGCGCCGAAGGCGACGCGATCAGCTTCGCCTGCGAGCGCTACGCGATGTCGCTGCCTGACATCGAGAGCTACATCGAGCAGAAGCTGCCGGTGGCGACGGTCGAGGCCGACCTGCTGGTGGCCCTCCCGCGTACCCCGCGCGAACTGCCGGAAGGCACCGAGGGCGAGCAGGAAAGCATCGGCGCGATCTTCAAGGAGGCGCGCGAGCAGCGTGCCGCCGACGAGGAGCGTCGTGGCGGTGGCCGTCGTGCCGGTGGTGCCGGTGGCGGTGCCCGTCGTGCCAGCGGCGAGCGTCGCCCCGAAGGACGCAGCGGCGAGCGTGGCCCGCGCGATGGCACCCCGCGTCCGCCGCGCGAGCGCAAGCCGCGTCCGGAGACGGCCGTTTCCGAGACGCCGACCGCCGCATCCGCGCCGCCGACTGCCGCTTCCGCGCCTGATGCCGCACCGGCCGTCGTTGCCGACACCGAGCGCGCGCCGCGCAAGCGCCGTCGCCGTCGTGGCGGCCGTCGCATCGATGGCAACGGCAACGGCAACGGCGAAGCCGCCGCTCCCGCCATCGCCGCGCAGGGCAAGGCATCGCAGGTGCCGGCTCAGAAGCCTGCAGCACACGCTGCCGCACAGGGCGAACAGGCCGGCCTGCTGCATCGCCTCGGCCGCAAGCTCAAGTCGCTGATCACGCGGGCCCCGCGCTCCCAGCACTGAGCGTGGCGATAGCCTTCAAGCGCCCGGGCTGTCTAGCCGCCCGGGCGTGGAGGCGTCCGGATCGCGGAGCCCGGTAAAGAAGGCAGCCGAAGCAACGAAAAAATGGATCCCGGCTATCGCTGGGATGACGACCGGCGCCGCAGCAGCCTTGGGCGGGGAGCGTTGGTTGCGTTCAGCGGACGGATCGACAGGCCGGTTTCGCGGCGTGGCGATCCTGACACCGGGGGCATGACGACACCGGACCACGCGGTGGCGTCATCGGTGCGATGACCGGTCGTCGGATGCTGCGGCTTCAAGTGATTGAAACGCAAAGGCCGACGCTGTCCGTTCGGCAGACAGGGCTGCGCGAAGCATCCAGGAATGCGCGGCAGGTCCTAGCCATCCTTGTCGTCGCCGCCGATACTGGGGAACAGGGTGAGGGCACCGGTGAGCGATGAGCGTTCTGCGCTTCGACAACGTCAGCAAGCGGTACGGCAACGGCCATGAAGCGCTGAACGAGGTCAGTTTTGCGGTGGCGCCGGGCGAGATGTTGTTCGTCACCGGCCATTCCGGCGCTGGCAAGAGCACGCTGCTCAAGCTGATCCATCTGTCCGAGCGCCCCAGCCGCGGCGCGGTGCTGTTCGGCGAAAAGAACCTGCTCAAGGTGCGCGGCGGGCGCGTCGCGCTGCACCGGCGCGAAGTCGGTGTCGTATTCCAGGACCACAGATTGCTGGCCGATCGCAGCGTCGCAGACAACGTCGCGATGCCGCTGATCCTGCGCGGCGAGCGCCGCGGCGAGATCGGCAAGCGCGTGCGCAGCGTGCTCGACAAGGTGGGCCTGGGTGCTCGCGCCAACGCGTTGCCGTCGCAGTTGTCGGCAGGCGAGCAGCAGCGCGTCGGCATCGCTCGCGCGATCGTCGGCGAGCCGCGCCTGTTGGTGGCCGACGAACCCACGGGCAATCTCGACCCGACCCTGTCGGCCGAAATCATGTCGCTGTTCCAGTCGTTGCCCGAGCGCGGCACCAGCGTGCTGGTCGCCAGCCACGACCTGGCGCTGGTCAAGCGCATGAAGAAGCGCGTGCTGGTGCTGAACCAGGGGCGCCTGGTCGACGACATCGCACCGGAGGACCTGGCGCTGTGAACAAGCAGACGACGGGCAGTCCTTCGCGGTCGCGACTGGGCACGTGGTTCGATCACCACATCTATAGCCTGGTGGCCAGCTTCGGCCGCATGTTGGGCAAGCCGTGGGCGACCGCGCTGACGATCGGCGTGATGGCGGTGGCGATCGCGTTGCCGCTGGGCCTGTGGGCGAGTCTGGCCAATGTCGAGCGCTTCACCGGCAGCGTGCAGCAGTCGCGGCAGATCGGCCTGTTCCTCAAGACTTCCGTGGCGGTCGATCGCGCACGCGCTCTGGCCGATGAGCTGCGCGGTCGCGCCGACGTGGCCGCGGTCGAACTGCGGACGCCCGAGCAGGGTCTGGCAGAGCTGCGCGAACGCGGCGGCCTGGGCGAGGCGATCGACGCGCTGACGAGCGAAGACGGCACCGGCAATCCACTGCCGAGCCTGCTGCTGGTGACGCCGAAGGGCGACGAGGCATTGCTGGCCGACTCGCTCAGGAACATTCCCGAAATCGACGTCCTCCAGCACGACGCCGGCTGGCGCAACCGCCTGGATGGCTGGCTGCGCTTCGGCGTACGGCTGGCATTCGTGCTGGCGGCCCTGCTCGGCCTGGGCGCATTGCTCGTCGTCGGCAATACCGTCCGCCTGGACATCCAGGCACGCCGCGAGGAAATCGGTGTCCTGCAGTTGCTCGGCGCCAGCGACGGCTTCATCCGCCGGCCGTTCCTTTATCTGGGCGCCTGCTATGGGCTGGTCGCCGGCGCGCTGGCGCTGGCGCTGCTGACGGCGGCCGATGTCGCGCTGCGCGCTCCGCTGGCCGAACTGGCCGGCAGCTACGGCAGCGGCTTTGCCCTGCAGGGCTTCGATCCGATTCAATCGCTGGCGATCGTGTTCGGCGCCGGCCTGCTCGGCTGGCTGGGCGCCGGCCTGGTGACCGGCCACTACCTGCGCCAGACCCGGCCGACGACGACCTAGCATGACTTCCCAGGACCTTCGTCACCTCGAAAGCGCCGCGCCCCGCATCATGGTCGTGGACGGCTCCAAGCTGGTGCGCAAGCTGATCGGCGACGTGCTTGCGCGCGAGGTCGCCGATGCGGTGATCGTGCCGTGCGGCAGCATTGCCGAGGCGCGCGCAGCCCTGGCCAACGGCGCCGTCGACCTGGTGACCACCTCGCTGGTGTTGCCCGATGGCGACGGCATCGGCCTGGCCCATGCGGTGCGCGAAACGTCCGGACAGGCCTACGTGCCGGTGATCGTCGTCTCCGGCGATGCGCAATCGCACCTGGAGTCGCGCCGCTTCACCGAGGATGTCACCGACTACTTCGACAAGGCGTTGGGCCACAAAGCGCTGGCCACCTTCATCCGCGGTTATGTGCAGCCGCAGCCGATTCCCGGCGCGCGCGTGCTCTATGTCGAGGACAGCAAGGTCGTGGCGCTGGCGACCAAGCGCATGCTCGAACGCCACGGCCTGCAGGTGCTGCATTTCATCGGCGTCGAAGAGGCGCTCGAGCACCTGGAAGCCCACCGCGGCCAGGAAGACGCCGGCACCGACCTGGTGCTGACCGACGTGTACCTGAAGGGTAAATTGGACGGCAACGATCTGCTGGCGCGCCTGCGCAACGATTTCGGCTATGGCAAGCGCCGCCTGCCCGTGCTGGTGATGACCGGCGATGCCAACGCCGACAACCAGAGCGCGCTGCTGCGCGCCGGCGCCAACGACCTGGTGCTCAAGCCGATCGAAGAAAGGCTGCTGGTGACCAAGACGCTGTTCCAGCTGCGCCTGTCGCGGATGCCGGAACAACGCACGCTCGACGCATGAACCTGGTTTCTCCATCCGACGCTGCCGCCGCGAACGATACCGGCGAGCGCATCCGACTCGAACCGTCGTGGAAGGCCCTCGTCGGCGATCACCTGATGCGACCGGAGATGCAGTCCCTGGCGGCCTTCCTGCGCGATCGACGCGCGGCCGGTGCCCGCATCTATCCGCCCGGGCCGCAGATATTCTCGTCGTTCGACGCCACTCCGTTCGACGCCGTGAAAGTGGTGATCCTCGGCCAGGACCCCTACCACGGTCCCGGCCAGGCGCACGGGCTGTGTTTCTCGGTGCAGCCGGGCGTGGCGGTGCCGCCGTCGCTGGACAACATCTTCAAGGAGATCCAACGCGATCTCGGCATCGCCCGACCGGATCACGGCTGCCTGCTGCCGTGGGCGCGCCAGGGCGTGCTGCTGCTCAACGCCGTGCTGACCGTCGAGGACGGCCGCGCCGGCGCGCACCAGGGCAAGGGCTGGGAAGGCTTCACCGACCACGTCGTCGACACGCTGAACCGCGAACGCGAAGGCCTGGTGTTCCTGTTGTGGGGCGCCTACGCCCAAGCCAAGGGCAAAGTGATCGACCCGCGCAGGCACAAGGTGCTCAAGGCGCCGCATCCTTCGCCGTTGTCGGCCCATCGCGGGTTCCTGGGCTGCGGTCATTTCTCGGCGACGAACGAATATCTCGCTCGCCGAGGACTGGCGCCGATCGACTGGTCGCTGCCGGCCCGGGGGAGTTTGCCGCCCCCTGAAGCCGCGTCGGGGACGCTGCGCTGAATCGATGATTCAGGTTCTTCCCATTCCCTTGACCCATATCTAACGCTTGCTTTGGCAGGCTTCGCGGCTCGTCGCGGGCTGTCGAGGGTCAGGGGTGTTGTTCCAGCAATGAAACACTGCGGAACTTCCCGGGCCTTTAGCAGTCATAGACCCCGACTGCTAAGATGCCTGCCATGACCCAGACTCCCTCCACCGCCCTCATCGCCAACAACTTGCCGGTGCCCGCTTTCACGGGATTGGCCGCGCTCGGCTCGCTGGACGCCTACGTCAACGCGGTGCACCGCATCCCGGTGCTGTCCGCCGAGAACGAACAGGCGCTGGCCCGTCGCTTCCGGGATGGGGAAGACCTCGACGCCGCCCGCGAACTGGTGCACTCGCACCTGCGCTTCGTCGTGCACGTGGCTCGCGGCTACAACGGCTACGGCCTGCAGATGGGCGACCTGATCCAGGAAGGCAACATCGGCCTGATGAAGGCGGTGAAGCGTTTCGACCCGGAGCAGGGCGTGCGCCTGGTGAGCTTCGCGGTGCATTGGATCCGCGCCGAGATGCACGAGTTCATCCTCAAGAACTGGCGCATCGTGAAGGTCGCCACGACCAAGGCCCAGCGCAAGCTGTTCTTCAACCTGCGCAAGTCCAAGACCCGCCTGGGCTGGATGAACGCCGAGGAAGTGCGTCTGGTCGCCCAGGACCTCAACGTCTCCGAGCGCGAAGTGCTGGAGATGGAGTCGCGCCTGTCCGGCCGCGACATCGGCTTCGATGCTCCCGCCGACGAGGACGACGAGCACGCCCCGCCGTCGCCGGCCGCGTACCTGCGCACCGATAGCGAGGATCCCTCGCAGGCCTACGAGCGTGCGGACGAGGAAGGCAGCCAGCTCGGCCTGCTGCGCGAGGGTCTGGCCGGTCTGGACCAGCGTTCACGCGACATCGTCAAGCGCCGCTGGCTGGATGCCGACAGCAAGATCACGTTGCAGGAGCTGGCCGACGAGTACGGCGTCAGCGCCGAGCGCATCCGCCAGATCGAAGCCAATGCGCTGAAGAAGATGCGCGCGCTGTTCGCGGCGTAATCCCTTCGCAGCCGATGTCATGCAAACGGCCCGGGAAACCGGGCCGTTTGCGTTTCACCCGAACCGCCATGCACGGGCCGGCCCGCTCTACGTGCGCGGTTTGTCCTGGCCCAGGATGATCCGCGCGTGGCGCTGGTAGCTCCAGTACGCCCAGGCCCAGTTGATCAGCACCAGCAGTCTGTTGCGGAAGCCGATCAGGAAGAACACGTGCGCGGCCAGCCAGAACCACCATGCGAGCAGACCCGACAGCTTGAAGCCGTGCAGGTCGACCACCGCGGCCATGCGGCCGATCGTGGCGAGGTTGCCGAAGTCGCGATAACGGAACGTCGGCGCCGCCTGTCCGGCGATGCGTGCGCGGATCGCGTGGGCCACGTGCGATCCCATCTGTTTGGCGGCCGGCGCCACACCAGGCACCGGCTTTCCGTCCTGCTGCACGCTGGCCAGATCGCCGGCGACGAAGATCTCGGGGTGCCCCGGCACGCTCAGGTCGGGCGCGACCAGCACGCGACCGGCACGATCGCGCTGTGCATCGAGCAGCGCGCCGAGTCCGGAGGCGGCCACGCCCGCCGCCCACAACACCGTGCGTGCCGGCACGAACGTGTCGCCAAGGGCATAGCCGTGCGCGTCGATCGCGCTGACCGCCGTGCCGGTGACGACCTCGACGCCGAGCCGCTCCAGTTGCTTGCGCGCCTTGTCCGACAGCGATTCGGGAAAGGACGCGAGCACGCGCGGCCCGGCCTCGACCAGCCGCACACGCGCCTGCGACGGATCGATACGGCGGAACTCGTGTTTGAGCGTGTGGCGCGCGATCTCCGCGAGCGTGCCAGCCAACTCCACGCCGGTCGGACCGCCGCCGACGATGGCGAAGCTGAGCCACGCCGCGCGTTCCTCCGGATCGTCGCAGGCTTCCGCGCGCTCGAAGGCGAGCAGCAGCCGGCGTCGAATCGCCAACGCGTCGTCCAGCGTTTTCAGTCCCGGCGCATCGCCGCTCCATTCGTCATGGCCGAAGTAGGCATGGGTCGCGCCGCTCGCCAGCAGCAGGTAGTCGTAGTCGAGCACGCCGCCATCCGCGAGCGTGACCGTGCGCGACGGAGGGTCGATGCCGGTCACCTCTCCCAAGCGCACTTCGACATTGCGCTGCCGCCGCAGGATGTGGCGCAGCGGCGCGGCGATGTCGGGAGATGACAGGCCGGCGGTGGCGACCTGATAGAGCAGAGGCTGGAACAGGTGATGGTTGCGACGATCGATCAGCGTGATGCGCACGTCGTCGCCGGCCAACGCCCGCGTCGCCCACAGACCACCGAAGCCGCCGCCGACGATGATCACGTGCGGTTGGGGTCCGCCTGTCGTCATCGCCATCACCTCATGCCGAAGATGTCGTCGCCTGCGCGGTCGTCGTGACATCGGCGCCGCCGCAGGCGTGGCAGAACCGTGCAAACGCGCTCTTGCGCGTTTCGCAGGCACCGCAACCGTGGAAAAGATTGATGCCGCAATGCGGACAGAAGTCGATTCCGGGGCTCTTCAGCTCCGTCGGCCGCTCGCATCCAGGGCACACGCCCTTGGCCAGTCGTCCGAGCGCGGTGTCGTAGCTCAGTTCGCTGCGTCGCACCGTGTCGGGTTGCGCTTCGGCCTGCCGCTGCCGTTCCAGGTAACGATTGAGGGCCAGGATCGCGTAACGACCCACCAGCACCGTGACCACGATGCCCACGACGTAGCGCACGTAGCCGCCGTAGCTGGGCAGATAAGGCACCAGCTCGACGAAGAATGCGAACAGCGCGAAAAAGATGAAGCCCCAGACGAACGGCCACCAGGTGCTCCGCCTCTTCCTTGCGAACAGCCAGCCCGCGACCACCAGCAACGGCAGCGTGAGCGCAAGGCGATAGCCGAACACGCGCAGCTCGACGCGGCGGTTTTCCGCCTCCATGCGCACCAGCGCCTGATGGTTCAGCACGGACAAGCGCTGCTCCGCCTGTTCTCGTTTCTGTCGGGCATCCAGGGCGATCTGGCGCTGCGCGGCGGCCTTGCCCTCAGCCTCATCTTCCCTGGCCTTGAGCGTGTCCAGGTCCCGCGTGCGTGCGATGAGCTCCTGGTCCTGGTCGGTTTGTGCAGTCACCTGGCGAGTGGCCAGCCAATTGGAGAACGTTTCCCTCGCGGCACGGCTCGCTTGACGGGTCCCTTCCAGTGCGAGCTCGGCCTGCTCGAGGTCGCGTGCGGCCTGGCGCTCGGCCACTTCGCTGGCGTGGATGGTGCTGCGCAGCGGCTCGGCGGCCCGGCGGTCGATGAAATCGTCGAGCTGAAGCCGGTGTTCGACCCGAGGCAGGTCGCCGACGATCGTGCTGCCCAGTCCGATCAGGAAGCTGGCGAATACCAGCGACACCAGCCACAGGCCACGACGGAACCACTTCTCGGACAGGCGCAGGGATTTACTCATCGCAACAGTTCCTTGTTTTGGTTTCGCATGGGAATGACGTCCGCGCGATGGGATCGCCATTACCCCGCATGGTATTCCCGGCGTTCGACCGTTGTCGCCATCGGCTGATGGCTTCGACGATCAGTCCGCGATCGCAGGTGCCGATGTCACATTCCCAGGGAAAGCCTGCTCCAGGACGTCGCGATCGATGCGCGAATAGCGGCGCGTGTCGCGCATCCACAGGTACACCAGCAGCGACACGCCGACGCAGGTGGTCACGTACCAGTAAAAGTACGGCTCGTGGCCGATCTTCTTGAACCACAACGCCAGGTACTCGGCCGTGCCGCCGAACACCGAGACGGTCAACGCATGGGGCAGGCCGACACCGAGCGCGCGGATGTGCGCAGGAAACAGCTCGGCCTTCACAACGGCGTTGATCGAGGTGTAGCCGGTCACGATGACCAGCCCCGTCATCACCCAGGTGAACGCCGTCCAGACGCTGGTCGCGCCGGCAATGCCGCTGAGGATGGTGTAGGACGACAGCGTGCCCAGCACGCCGAAGGCGATCAGGATCGGGCGGCGTCCGATACGGTCGGATAGCGCGCCCACCAGCGGCTGCAGCGGCAGGAAGACCAGCAGCGACGCGGCCGAGATCAACGTCGCATCGGCCTTGCTGAAACCGCCGGTGTTGACCAGGAACTTCTGCGGATAGGTGGTGAAGGTGTAGAACGACAGCGTGCCGCCCATGGTCAGGCCGATGACGGTCAACACCTCACGCGGGTGTTGCAGCAGGACGCGCAGGCTGCCGCGTTGTTTCCCGCACCGCCGCGCCGCCGCGAAGGACTCCGTTTCCTGCATGCCGCGGCGCAGGTACAGCGCCGTCACCGCGCACATCGCGCCGATCACGAAGGCTATGCGCCAGCCCCAGTCCTGCAACTGCTGCTCGCTGAGCAGCCAGCGCTGCAGCACCACCAGCAATGCCAGCGCCAGCAACTGGCCCATCACCAGTGTCACGTACTGGAAGCTCGACCAGAAGCCGCGATGGCGCGAGTCCGCCATCTCGCTGAGGTAGGTCGCCGAGGTGCCGTACTCGCCGCCGACGCTGAGCCCCTGCAGCAGCCGCGCGAACACCAGCAGCGCTGGCGCCGCCAGGCCGATGCTCTGGTATCCCGGCGCCAGCGCGATCATCAGCGAGCCTGCGCACATCAGCAGCACCGACAGCATCAGCGCGGCCTTGCGGCCGTGGCGGTCGGCGTAGATTCCCAACAGCCAGCCGCCGACCGGGCGCATCAGAAAACCGACGGCGAACACCGCCGCGGTATTGAGCAGTTGCGCGGTGGTGTCGCCTTCGGGAAAGAAGTGCGGAGCGAAGTAGATCGCGAACGCCGAGTAGGCGTACCAGTCGTACCACTCCACCAGGTTGCCGACCGAACCGCTGAAGATGCTGCGCAGGCGGCGAACCGGCGTCAGCGTTTTGGCAGCGGTCGTCATCGTGCTCAGCCCTGCATGCGTCCGGCGAGCAGCGCCTCGAGCTTGCGCTGGTCTTCGGCGAAGCGGCGGATGCCGTCGGCCAGCTTGTCGTTCGCCATCGCATCCTCGTTGTGCTGCCAGCGGAAGCTGCGCTCATCGAGCACGGGCAAGGGATCGGCGCGATGGCCCGAGTCGACCAGTGCGCGCGGCACATCGCCTTCCTGCGACGCCAGTTCGGCCAGCAGGTCCGGCGAGATGGTCAGCCGGTCGCAGCCGGCCAGTGCCACCACCTGCCCGGTGTTGCGGAAGCTCGCGCCCATCACCACGGTATTGAAGCCGTGGCGCTTGTAGTGGTTCCAGATGCGCGTGACCGACTGCACGCCCGGATCGTCCTGTGGCGTCGCCGGACGGGCGGCGCCGTTGGCCAGGTACCAGTCGAGGATGCGGCCGACGAAGGGCGAGATCAGGAACACGCCGGCCTCGGCGCAGGCCACGGCCTGTGCGAAGGAGAACAGCAGGGTGAGGTTGCAGTGGATGCCTGCGCGCTCGAGCTGCTCGGCGGCGCGGATGCCTTCCCAGGTCGAGGCGATCTTGATCAGCAGGCGGTCGCGGCCGATGCCCTCGGCCTCGTACAGATCCACCAGCTTGCGCGCCTGCGCCAGCGTGGCGTCGGTGTCGAAGCTCAGGCGCGCATCGACCTCGGTGGAGACGCGGCCCGGGATCAGCTTGAGGATTTCCCGGCCTACGGCCACGGCGAGCCGGTCGCCGGCATCGGCCACGCGGCTCGGCAGGTCGCCGCCGCGCGCCTTGGCAATGGCCGCGTCGATCAGCGGTGCGTAAGCCGGCAGTGAAGTCGCCTTGAGCAGCAGCGAGGGATTGGTGGTGGCATCCAGGGGCTGGAATCGTGCGATGGCTTCGATGTCGCCGGTGTCGGCGACCACGGCCGAGAGGGCCCGGAGCTGTTCGAGCTGGCTGGTCATGGGGGGCTATCGATGGGTTTGGTCCCATTCTAGCCATTGGCGCAATCGCGTTTGTTGAAATGCCGCGTTTGTCGAAATGCGCGTTTGTCGAAATGCCACGTCATGTCGCAATGCCGGCGGCTGCGCTAGGCTCGGCGGGCCCGCAGCGAGGACTCCTGCATGACCAAGCCCAATACCGAAACGCGCATCGCACTTCTAATCGACGCCGACAACGCACCCGCGGCGAAGATCGACGTGATCCTGGCCGAGGTGGCGCGCTACGGCGTGGCCAACGTGCGTCGTGCCTACGGCAACTGGAAGAGCCAGCACCTGAAGGGTTGGGAGGCCACGTTGCACGAGTACGCGATCCGGCCTATCCAGCAGTTCGCCTACAGCAGCGGCAAGAACGCGTCCGACATGGCGATGGTCATCGATGCGATGGACCTGCTGTATGCGCGCAACCTGGACGGCATCGCGATCGTCTCCAGCGATGCCGACTTCACGCCTCTGGTCATGCGGCTGCTGACCGATGGCCTGAAGGTATACGGCTTCGGCGAACAGAAGACGCCCAAGCCGTTCGCCAACGCCTGCTCCAAGTTCACCTACCTGGAGGCACTGGCGCCGCCCAGCAGCAGCGGCGCGGTCGTCGCCGTCACGCAACCCACGCCGGCCAAGGAACTGCGCGGCGACACGCGCCTGGTGCAGATGCTGCGCAGTGCGGTGGAGTCGGCCGCAGGCGATGACGGCTGGTCGCACCTGGGTGCGGTCGGGCACCAGATCAGCAACCAGGCCTCGTTCGACTCTCGCAACTACGGCTACCGCAAGCTCAGCGACTTGATCGAGGCGACGGAGTTGTTCGAGGTCAAACGCGAGAACCAGATCGTGTCGATACGGGACAAGCCAAAAGGCTCGGCCCGGGCCAAGGCCGTCCGGAAGACCTGAGGCCGGGATTGTCCGAAGTTTGCATCCCGCTCGCCGTCGCAGTCGATGCGGGTTGCGAGCGGTCCCTGCAGAACCAAAGGTTGTTGCCAGCGAGCTAACGCGCCCGCCCCTAGACTCCGGCCCATGCGATTGAGTGCCGCCATCACCAGGTACGTGCGCCATGCCGCATGGGCGGCGATGCTGGCCTGTGCCGTCGTCGCGGCGCAGGAGCGCGATCCGTACGCGGCGCCGCGCCGCGCGCTGGTAGCCGAACTGCAGGCGCAGGCGCGCGAGGACACCGGATCGCTGACGCGGATCGATCGCGAGGTGCTGGCGGTGATCGGGCGCGTGCCGCGACACCTCTACGTGCCCAAGGCGGAACTGGCCGATGCCTACGAGAACCGGCCGCTGGGCATCGGCTATGGGCAGACGATCTCGCAGCCCTACATCGTGGCGCTGATGACAGCGCTGGCGCATCCGGGCCCTGGGCAGAAGATCCTCGAAGTCGGTACCGGCTCGGGCTATCAGGCGGCGGTGCTGGCCGAGTTCGGCGCCGATGTCCATACCATCGAAATCATCGCGCCGCTGGCCACGCAGGCGGCGCAACGGCTGCGCCCGTACCGCAACGTCGCCACGCGCACCGGCGATGGCTATTACGGCTGGAAGGAGCAGGCACCGTTCGACGCCATCGTGGTGACCGCGGCGGCCTCGTCGATTCCACCGCCGCTCCTGGCCCAGCTCAAGCCGGGCGGGCGCATGGTGATCCCGGTGGGCAGCAGCTTCTTCACACAGACGCTGCTGCTGGTGCAGAAGGACGAGCAGGGACGGGTGCGCACGCGGCAGATCCTGCCGGTGCGCTTCGTGCCGCTGACCGGCGGGCATTGAACGTGACGGGTCGCAGTCCGTGGCCGCTGGCCTTGGCGATCGGGCTGGTTTCGGCCGCGGCGCTGGCCTACCAGTTGCTGCTGATGCGCTGGCTGGCGATCGAGCACTGGCATCCGTTCGCGGTGATGATCATCAGCCTGGCCTTGCTGGGCCATGGCGCCAGCGGAACCTGGTTGAGCCTGTGGCTGCGCCGCGCGCGGCTGGAGACGACGTTCGATGGAGCATTCGCAGCGTGCGCGCTGCTGTTCGCGGTCACTGCGGCATGTGTGCCGATGCTCGCGCACTGGATTCCGTTCAACGGGCTGGAACTGGTCTGGGATCCGCGCCAATTGCTGTGGCTCAGCGCGCTGTATCTGTTGCTGTCGGTGCCGTTCTTCTTTGCCGCCAGCTGCTTCGGACTGGCGTTCGCCCGCCACGGTTCGCGCATCCCGATGCTGTACGGCGCCGACCTGGCAGGGGCAGGCCTCGGCGCATTGGCGGCGCTGGCCCTGACCTACCTGCCGGAAGGGCGGGGCCTGTTGCTGGCGTCGCTATGCGCGCCGCTGGCGGCGATGCTCGTGGCCACGCACCGCGTCCATCAGCTCGCTGCCGTGCTGGTCGCGGCCGCGCTGGTGCTGATGCCGCTCCAATCGATGGCGCCGCGACCGAATCAGTACAAGGGACTGAGCAAATCGTTGCTGCTGCCGCAGGCGCGCATCCTCGCGCAACGCACCGGACCCTATGGCGCGCTGGCGGTACTCGAAAGTCCGCGCGTTCCGTTGCGGTACGCGCCCGGGCTCAGCCTGGGCTATGCGCTGGAGCCGCCCGTGCAGCTGGGCATGTACACCGATGGCGATGCGCTGTCGGTGATCGTGCGCGACGACGGCACCGCGTGCGCGCGCGACTGGCTCGGCGAGATGGCCTCGGCGTTGCCCTACCGCATGCATGCGCCGCATTCGGTGCTGGTGCTCGGCGCCGGTGGCGGCCTGGACGTGCTGCAGGCCTTGCAACTGGGTGCCGGGCGAGTCGATGCGGTCGAACTCGATCCGCAGCGCATGCAGTTGGTCGGCGACCGGTATTCGGCGTATTCCGGCGGTCTCTACCGCGATCGTCGTGTGCATGCCTACGTGGCCGAGCCGCGCGCATTCGTGCGCGCAAGTCGCGCGCGCTACGACCTGATCGTGCTCGGCGGTGGCGACTCGTTCGCCAGCAGCGGTGCCGGCGTGCAGGCTGCTTCCGAACAATACGCGCTGACGGTCGAGGCGATGCGCGACTACCTGCACAAGCTGACGCCGGACGGCATGGTCGTCGTCACGCGCTGGAACAAGCAGCCACCGCGCGACGAACTCAAGTTGTTCGCCACCGCCATCGAGGCCTTGCGCGCGGAGGGCGTGCGGCAGCCGGGCAGTCACCTGGCGGCGATCCGCAACTGGGACGCCAGCACCTGGGTGATCGCGCGGCAGCCGCTGAGTGAGCAGGCGCTGGCGGCGCTGCGGATCTTCATCGACGAACAAGGATTCGACCCGGTGCACGTCCCCGGCTACCGCATGCCCGCGGCCGACCGTTTCCACGTGCTGGAGCCGCCGACCCTGTTCGATGGCGTCGATGCGCTGCTGTCGCCGAAGGCGCGAGGGTTCGTGCGCGACTACCAGTTCGAGATCGAGCCGGCCACCGACGACCGACCGTACTTCAACCATTTCTTCCGATGGCGCAGCCTGCCGGAACTGTGGCGACTACGCGAGCAGGGCAGTGCGGTGCTGATGGACTCGGGTTATCTGCTGCTGGTCGCGGCGTTGGTGCAGGCGGTCCCGATCGCGCTGCTGCTGGTGTTGCTGCCGCTGGGTGCATTGCGGCCACGGCCGGGTGACCAGGCAGAAGTATCGGCATTGCCGTCGCGGTGGCGGGCTGGGGCCTATTTCCTCGCGCTGGGACTGGCGTTCCTGTTCGTCGAGATCGCCACGCTGTCGCGGCTGACGTTGCTGGTGGGACATCCGTTGCTGGCGGTGAATGCGGGCCTGGCCGCGTTCCTGCTGTGCGCGGGGCTGGGCAGCGGGCAGGCGCAGCGCTGGTTGGGCCACGCCGATGCGGTGTCTGGCGATGCGGTGTCCGACGGGGCCATCGCGCTGAAGATCCGCTGGGCCGTGCGTGCCATCGCGTTCGGTCTGCTGTGGCAGTTCGCGGTGTTCTACACCGCGTTCGCTTATGCCGCCGCCTGGCCGGTGTGGGCGCGTGCGCTGCTCGGGCTGGCCGGCATCGCGCCGCTGGCGTTCGCGATGGGCATGCCGTTCCCGCTGGGGCTGGCACGGCTGGCACGCACGGCGCCGGCGTTGGTGCCGTGGGCGTGGGGCATCAACGGCTGCGCTTCGGTGATCTCGGCGATCGCGGCGTTGTTGTTGGCGATGGCGTTCGGGCTGCGTGCGACCTTGCTGATCGCGCTGGCGCTGTACGTGTTCGCGGCGTGGGTGTGGCGCGGCGGACGCGAGACGAGGGCCGATCAGTACAGGTCGACAGGATCCACATCCAGCGACCAGCGCACCTTGCGCGCCTCCGGCAAGGCGTAGATCGCCGGCAGCGCCGCGTCGAGTGCGCCATGCAGCGCCCGACGGTCGGGCGACGACAACAACAGCTGCGCGCGCTGGAAACCGGCGCGGCGCGGCATCGGTGCCGGCAGCGGTCCATGGAGTTCCAGCGACGGACTCGCCTCGCGCAGCAATTCACGCGCGGCGCGCAACATCGCGTCGCAGGCATCGGCCTGCTTGGCTTCGGCGCGCAGCATCGCCATGTGCGCGAACGGTGGAAAGCCAGCCTCTTCGCGCTGCACCAGTTCGCTTTCGGCGAAAGCACCGTAGCCGCCGGCCAGCAGCGTGCCCAGCAACGGATGCGAAGGGTGGTGCGTCTGCAACAGCACTTCGCCGGCGCGCTCGGCACGGCCGGCGCGTCCCGCCACCTGGATCAGCAACTGCGCGAGCTTCTCCGGCGCGCGGAAGTCGGCCGAGAACAGGCCCTCGTCGATGCCGACCACGGCGACCATCGTCAGGTTGGGCAGGTCGTGGCCCTTGGCCAGCATCTGCGTGCCGACCAGGATGCCGCGCTGCGTGCCGAAGCGCGCCAGGTGCTGTTCGAGGGCATCGCGTCGCTGCGTGGTGCCGCGATCGATGCGCAGCACCGGTACGTCGGTGAAGCGCGCGGCCAGGGTCTCCTCGATGCGCTCGGTGCCGGCGCCCTGCGCCTGCAGCGCCAGCCCGCCACAATCAGGACAGGCATTGGGCACCATCCGGCGCGCGCCGCAGTGGTGGCATTGCAGGCGGCGTCCGCCGGCATGCACGGTCATCGGTGCGTCGCAGCGCTGGCATTGCGCGCTCCAGCCGCAGTCGTGGCACAGCAGCACGGGCGCGTAGCCGCGCCGGTTCTTGAACACCAGCACCTGTCCGTCGGCCTGCAGCGCCTGCTCGATGGCATCCAGCAACTCCGGCGACAGCCCGGCCTCGAGCGGACGCTTGCGCACGTCGAGTACGCGCACACGGGGCGGTTGCGCCGCCCCGGCGCGCGCGCGCAGCCGCAGGTGGGCGTAGCGACCGGCCTGGGCGTTGCGCAGCGATTCCAGCGACGGCGTCGCGCTGCCCAGCAGCACCGGCACGCCCAGCGCCTTACCGCGTACCAGCGCGAAGTCGCGGGCGTGGTAGCGGATGCCGTCGAGCTGCTTGAAGCTGCCGTCGTGCTCCTCGTCGATGATGATCAGCCCGGCCTCGGGCAGCGGCAGGAACACTGCCGAGCGGGTGCCCACCACTACCCGCGCCTCGCCGCGTGCGAAGGCCGCCCAGGTCCGCGCGCGTTCGCCGTCGCTCAGGCCCGAGTGCAGCGCATGTACCGGCACGCCGAGGCGGGCGCGGAAGCGCGCCAGGGTCTGCGGGGTCAGGCCGATCTCGGGCACCAGCACCAGCGCCTGGCGGCCGCGCGCCAGGCAATCGGCGATGGCGTGCAGGTAGACCTCGGTCTTGCCGCTGCCGGTGACGCCGTCGAGCAGCAGCGCCGCGAAACCGTCGCCGGCCGCCGTGACCGCATCGACCGCCGCCTGCTGCTCGGCATTCAACGCAGGCCCCGGCTGCGGTATCGGCGCGCGTGGCACGGCGGGAACGGCCAGGCGTTCGGCCAGGCCGCGCTTGGCCAGGGCGCGGGCGGCGCTGCGCCAGTCGTCGTCGCCCGCCTCATCCAGCAGGTCCTCGTCGCAGGGTCCGCCGGCGAGGCGGTCTGCCAGCCTGCGCGGCCTGCCGTCGCGAAGGCGCTCACGCGCGGTGTGGCCGGCTTCGGTCAGTTGCCAGACCCAGGCGTGAGTGTCGGCCAGCGGTTCCCCGCGCCGCAGCGGCGCCGGCAACGCCGTCGCCAGCACCTCGCCGAGCGGCGCGTGGGTGTAGCGCGCCAGCCAGCGCAAGGACTCCAGCAGCTCGCCGTGGAACAGGGGCTCCGGGTCGAGCAGGGCGAATGCGGTCTTCAGCTCCGGGCTGTCGCTATCGGGCTCGGCGCAGGCCGCGATGACCCCCACCAGCTCGCGCGTGCCGAACGGGACCCGCACGCGTGCGCCGACATCCGATGCCGCGGCCATGACCCCGGAGGGGGGCTGGTAGTCGAACAGGCGGGGCAGGGGCAGCGGCAGCGCGACCTTCCAAACCGGGGTCGGCGAGTTGGGCTGAACGGGGGCCGGGGGCATGCCTGCAGTCTACCGAGGGCGCGCCCTTAGGCGCCTGTACCAGTTGCAACTCATACTTTTGTGTTCTGTGACAAAGCGCACGCAAGTGATTGTGGCAAAAGAAGATTCGTCCTTATCCACACCGACTGTGGATAAGTCTGTGCATGGAGCCGGCGAACATCAGCGCGATATCGCTGTAACAAGCGCTTGGGCCACGATGGCGAAAAAAGTGCCAACGTGGATATTCTCTTATAAATCAACAACATGATTGTGAAACAAAAGTGACGCGCGTCTTCACACGCGAAAACCGAAATGGCTCGTGGACAAGCTTTTACTGCTGTGCACAACCGCTTTCGCCGCGAAAGCCATAACCCACCTGGGGGAGCAGGTTTTCACCGCGTGTCAAGCGGTTTGGCGAGCCCTCGGCATCGCTATGATTCGGGCATGGTGATGCAGTCGCGATGAGTCCTTCCCCCGTTTCGAATCACGTTTCGAACCATTCGTCCTCCGCGGCGCTGGCGGCCTTTTTGCGTGGCGTCGAGCGGCGCGGCGCCGTGCTGGCCGAATTGCAGTCGGGCGATGCCGGCGACGGCGACGTAGCCCTTCACGCGGCCATGCGGCGCTTCCATGACGATGCCGCGACCCTGCCGATGGCCGAGTGGCCGAGCCGTTTCTGGTCGCTGCTGCTGGCCCAGCCGCGGCTGCGCTATCGCAGCCAGGTCGCGCTGCCGCTGGACGCGACCGATCGCCTCGGCGAACTCGGCAGCGGCCCGCGCGCGGCCCTGCTGCTGCGACTGGCGGCGGGCCTGTCCGAGGGCGAGGCCGCCGGCGCACTGGGCGTGAGCCCCGCGGCCTATCGACTGGCCTTGCAGCGCGCGTTGCCGCGCCACGCCGACGGCCGCGCCGACCCTGAGGCCTGGCAGCGCCTGCGCGAGCAGGTCCATCGCCGCATCAAGGCCCTGCCGCCGGAGCGGCTGCTGCGGCTGGCGGGCCTGCGCGAAGCGGTGCTGCGCGGCGACGCCGCGTCGGCGGTGTCTGCGTCGGGAACCGCTGCTGCGCGCCCGCCGTCCCGCCGCCCGCGCTGGCTGATGCCGTTGCTGTGGAGCCTGCTGGCGCTGTGCGCCGCGGCGTTCGCGGCCAGTTTCTGGTGGCCGCCGGGAGGCTTCGGAGGACTGATCGGCAATGCCCGCGGGATCCGCGTGCAACCGCTGCCGCCCTCCGGGGAACCGGCCACCCGCTACGGCGACGAGGCGGCGAGCCTGTCGCACCGCGACTTCGACCTGCTGGCTGACGTCGAAGGCCAGGCCCACGCGCGCGAACTCGACTTCTACAGCTGGCTGGCGGCGCGCGACGCCGGGCTGCGTCCGGCCGCACTGACCGTCACCGAGGCGGCGCCGGCCGCTTTGCCGGATGCCGATGCATCGCATCTGGAAACCAGCGAGGACTCCGACGATGCGTCCGGACTCTGAGTCGCGCGCACGCCTGACGATGCCGGCCCTGCTGCTGGCCTGCCTCGTCGCCGGTCCGGCGTTGTCGACGACGGGTGTGCTGGCCGACTTCGCCGACATCCTGCCCTCGCTACCGGCGGAGGCGCGGCTGGTCCTGCAGTCGCGCGCCGAACGCTGGGTGAAATGGACGCCGGCCGAGCGCGGCGCGTTCGAGAGCAGGCTGAAGACCTGGGAGGCGCAACCGCCGGTCGAACGCGCCGAGCTGCGCGAGCGCTATGCCGCGTGGCGCTCGCTGACGCCGGCGGAACAACAGGAAGTGCAGGCGGCAATGCAGCGCTACGCGGCATTGCCACCCGACCAGCAGCTGGCGCTGCACCAGGAATTCGATGCGATGGACCGCAGCCAGCGGCGCGGTTGGTTGCTCGGCCCCGTGCTGGGCGCCGACTACGCCGCATTGCAGCCGCTGCTGGCGCAACTGCCGCACGACGAGCACCGTTCGATGCTGCAGGTCTTGCGCACGATGACGCCATTGCAGCGCGTCGACCTGTCGGTGCTGGTACAGCGCACCCCGCCGCAGGAACGCGCCGCGCTGCGACGCGAATTGCTGTCCACCGCGCCGATCAATCGCGACGATTGGTTGCGGCAGCGGCTGGCGCGTTGACTCGCGCCGCCGTCGACCGGCCTACGCGGTGTCGATGCGGCGCAGCACCTGCCGCGTGGCGCGGAAGCGCCCGCCGAACCGCGCTTCGCCGTCCGCGCGCATGCGCGGGGCATGCTCACGCAGGTACGTCTCCAACGCCTGCTCGTCGCGCAATGTGTAGTGCACGCTCAGGCACACGCGCCCGCCCTGTGCACGCGGTTCGTCCTGCTCGAACAACTGCGCGCCGGTGAAGCCGGGCAGTGCTGCGATCTCGCGCATGTGCGCCCGCAGCCACGCCAGGTAGTCGTCGATGACGGCGGCATCGACGTCCAGCGCGACCGCGTAGACCACTTCTGGTTGGTTCATGCCATCACATCCGGACGATGCTGGCGATCGCCAGGAACACGGCGGCGAACGTAAGCAGAACGAAGTACAGGTTGCCGATCACCAGATAGCGCAGCAGCGTGACTGGCCAACCATTGCCGTACACGCGCTTTTGCATCAACAGCAGGTAGACCGGCAGCCACAACCACAACAGCGTGCCGATGAGGCCGCTGATCCAGCTGAATCCTGCCCAATGCGGCGCGATGGCATGGTCGATCACGAGCAGCAGGAAGAACGCCAGCATCACCAGGCACAGGTAGGCGTGGCTGTAGAGGGCCACGACCAGGTGTTCCAGGTACAGGCGGCCGGAACCGAGGTAGGCGAGCTTGAGCAGCAGCGCGAAGACGGGCACCAGCAGGAACAGCGCCGACGGCACCGCGCCCACCAGCGCCCGGAAGTACAGGCTCGGATCCTTCTGCGCGCGGGCGATGTTCTCGCGACCGTGCGCGATTTGGCGGTTGAGCCAGCGGTTGACGAACTGAGGCGCCGAACCGAGCGTGACCGGGTTGGCCTCCTCGTCCCACGGCTCAGTGCCGAACATGGTGAAGTCGATGTCGCCGCACTCGTTGTCGCCGTAGACGCGGGCATCGTCAGCGGCCTTGCGCGTGCGCGGCCCTTCGGTCGCGGTGGCGTGCTGGATCTGCAACTGCGCGGCGCGGCAGCCGGCGGTGAGGTTGGTGGAGCGGATCTCGCGCAGCTCCACCTTGCGCGCCGTGACGGCGTCGGCCGGCAGCTTGGCCAGGCGCTCCTGCCGCGGCTTGAGCTTCTCGTCGCGCAGGCGCTCGACATCGGCCAGCGTCGGCGCTGTTTCCAGCAGCGGTTTCTTCGGCGCGCCGCCGGCCTCCACCCGCGCCTGGTCCTTGCGCATGGCGGCGGCTTCGGCCCGGGCCTCGGCCACCTGTTCGGCGCTCAGGTCCTGATCCTTGCGCAGCACCTCCACGCGCTGGTCGGCCTTGCGGTTGATGGCGACGATCGCCGCATCGATGCCCTTGCGCGCCCCAGGCACCGCCGCGGGAACCGTCGCGCGTGCCTGCCCCAGTTCCTTCAGGGTTTCAGCCCGGATCTGCTCCACCTCGGCGATCGTGTCGGCCTGCTGGAATCGCTTGCCTTCATCGCCCGTGGAGTTGTTGTCGTCGAATTGCACTATCGGGTCGGGGCCCGTTCCGGCGTCGGTGCGGATCGCGAACTGCGCGACGAAGAACGTCACCACGCTGAGGATGACGAACAGGCGCAGCGGCGCGACGTAGCGCGCGCGGTGGCCGGCCAGGTAATTGAGGGCGACGCGGCCCGGCGCGATCAGGTCGCGCAGCGTGCGGAAGATTCGCCCGTCCAGATGCCAGAACGACTCGAACACCTCCTCCAGTGCATGGCTGGCGTGGCGGACGGGATTGATCACCGACTGCCCGCAGGCGTAGCAGTACTGGCCGTGTAGCGGCTCGTGGCAGTTCTCGCAATGGGTCGGCGTGGCGTGGTCGCTGGCTGTCATTTCGTTCGTGGCCTCTCCCCGGGGCGCTGCGTGCATTCGAATGCGTGCTCCCACGCGGTCGATCGACCTGCCTTGCATGCCATGTTCGCAAGCCGGCGTTCGATACGGTCGTGAACGCCTGTTCAGATCAGGCGGCTAAGATAGCGGGCCGCCGCGACCCGGCGCCAGCGCCCGACACAGGATGCGGTCGCGCGGCCGCAATCGTGCGCCTGAAGCCTGCTGCAAATGTCTGCCGATTCCTCCAAGTCTGCATCCACCAAGTCCGCATCAACCGCGTCCCCGCCGTCCGCGGCCCGTCCCCGCTTGTCGGACGAAATCCGCACCACCGCCCTGCTGGCCGCGCCGCTGGTGGGCGGGCACGTGTCCACCGGCCTGATCGGTTTTGTCGACAACGTGCTGGCCGGCCATCACGCCACCTCCACGCTGGCGTCGGTGTCCATCGGCACGGCGCTGTGGTACCTGCCGATGATGGTGCCGATCGGCACGTTGCTGTCGGTGCCGCCGTCGGTGTCGCAACTCGATGGTGCCGGTCGCCGCGGCGAGATCGGCGCGCTGTTCCGGCAGGCGCTGTGGCTGGCGCTGGGCCTGGGCGTGCTGCTGTTCGCGTTCCTGAGCTTCATCCCGATGGCGCTGGGGCCGATGGGCATCGCCCCGGAGATCATTCCCGGCGTCACCGACTTCCTGCACGGCATCCGCTGGGGCGTGATGGCGCTGACGCTGTTCTTCACCATGCGCTACCTCAGCGAGGGACTGCATTGGACACTGCCGACGATGCTGCTCAGTGCCGGCGGCCTACTGGTGCTGGCGCCGTTGGGCTACGTGCTGACCTTCGGCCGCTTCGGTTTTCCTGAACTCGGCGCCGGCGGGCTTGGCCTGGCCTCGGCGATCATGCTGTGGCTGCAGGCGATAGGTTTTGCGATCGTGCTGTGGCGCTCGCGCCGCTTCGCCGACCTGCGACTGTTCGAACGTTTCGACGCACCGGACTGGCCCGCGATCCGCGGTCTGCTCGCCACGGGCTTGCCGATCGGCGTGACGATCCTGATGGAGGGCGGCCTGTTCATCGCCACCGCGCTGCTGATCGGGCGGCTGGGCCAGATTCCGGCGGCCGCGCATCAGATCGCCATCAACCTGGCGGCGCTGTGCTTCATGGTGCCGATGGGACTGGCGGAGGCGACCACGGTGCGGGTCGGCCATGCCCTGGGGCGCAGCGACTTCCACGGCGTGCGACGCGCCGCGTGGGCGGGCTACGCCATCGTGCTGGGCACGCAGCTGCTGTCGGGCATCGTGTTGCTGACCTGCAACGACCTGCTGGTCGGGTTCTACACCCGCGACGCGGCGGTGGCGGCGCTGGCGGCCGCCCTGCTGCTGTATGCGGCCGCGTTCCAGTTCCCCGACGGCGTGCAGGTGTTGTCGGCCGGCGCGCTGCGCGGGCTGAAGGACACGCGCATGCCGATGCTGCTCGCCGCGCTGGCGTACTGGGGCATCGGCATGCCGTTGGGCGCCGGGCTGGGCCTGGGCCTGGGCTGGGGGCCGAAGGGCATGTGGATCGGGCTGATCGCCGGCCTGACGGTGGCCGCGCTGCTGCTGGGCCTGCGCTTCGTGCGCTCAAGCCATCCCGACCGGCTGGTGATGCGGGGTCCGTAATCACGGATAGGCGCCGGCGTCGCCATCCGGGCATAACCGAGCGCCAAATAACCGTGTTACGAATGGCGGGTGAATCCGCCACGACCTGCGAGTACGCTGCGGTGGTAGTCAAGGAGCCCTTGCAATGAATGTACCTGCGCGTCGCGGTCCCATCGCCCGTTTCTTCGTCGGTCTTTGGGAGGCGATGAATTTCACAAGGCGACTGGTGCTCAACCTGCTGTTCTTCGCGTTGCTGATCCTGTTCCTGGCCGTGCTCGGCGCCGGCCCGCGCACCAAGCCGCTGCTCGATCGCACCACGCTGGTGATCGCGCCGGAAGGCGACTTGGTGGAGCAGTACAGCCGCGATCCTTTGACCCGCGCGCTGAGCAGCGCGCTGGGTGAACGCGCCGAGGAAGTGCAGCTGCGCGACCTGCTGCGCGCGCTGGACGCGGCCAAGTCCGACAAGCGCATCGAGCGCGTGGTGCTGCGCCTGGACGAGATGCAGGCCAGTGGCATGGCGTCGCTACGCGAGGTCTCCGACGCGATCGCGCGGGTCAAGGCCAGCGGCAAGCAGGTGATCGTGTTCTCGGAGATGATGGACCAGAAGCAGTACCTGCTCGCCGCGCAGGGCAGCGAGGTCTACCTCGATCCGATGGGCGGGCTGCTGCTGGAAGGCCTGGGCCGTTATCGCACCTATTACCGGCAGGCGTTGCAGGACAAGCTCGGCGTCGACGTGCACCTGTTCAAGGTCGGCGAGTACAAATCCGCCGCCGAGCCCTACGTGCTCGACGCCGCCTCGCCGGAAGCCAAGGAAGCCGACCTGTACTGGATGAACGATGTCTGGCAGCGCTACCTCGCCGACATCGCCAAGGCACGCAAGCTCGACGCCGCCCAGCTGGCACAGGGCATCGAACAGTTGCCGTCGGGTATCCAGTCCGTGCAGGGCGACCTGGCCAAGTACGCGCTGCAGGCCAAGCTGGTCGATGGCCTGAAGACGCGCGAGGAAGTCGACGACCTGCTGACCAAGCGCGGCGTCGAGGACACCGATGCCGACGGCGGCTTCCGCCAGGCATCGCTGGACGAATACATCACGCACCTCGACAGCGCGTTGCAGGCGGTCGATCCGCGTCCGCAGGTGGCGGTGGTCGTGGCCGAGGGCGAGATCGTCAGCGGCGAACAGCCGCCGGGTCGGATCGGCGGCATCACCACTGCGGAGCTGCTGCGCGAGGCGCGCGATGACGACAAGGTCAAGGCCGTGGTGTTGCGCGTGGATTCGCCGGGCGGCGAGGTATTCGCCTCCGAGCAGATCCGTCGCGAGATCGTCGGGCTGAAGAAGGCCGGCAAGCCGGTGGCGGTGTCGATGGGCGACCTGGCCGCGTCGGGTGGTTACTGGATCTCGATGAACGCCGACCGCATCTACGCCGATGCTTCGACCATCACCGGTTCGATCGGCATCTTCGGTTTGATCCCGACGCTGCCGCGCGCACTCGACAAGATCGGCGTGCACGCCGACGGCGTCGGCACCACACGCTTTGCCGGCGCGTTCGACATCACCCGTCCGCTGCAGCCGGAGGTCGGGCAGGTGATCCAGTCAGTGATCGACAAGGGTTATCGCGATTTCACCGGACGGGTCGCGTCCGCGCGCAACAAGCCGGTGGAGCAGGTCGACGAGATCGCCCGCGGTCGCGTGTGGAGCGGCGCGCAGGCGAAGGAGCGCGGGCTGGTGGACGAATTGGGCGGCCAGCAGCAGGCGCTCGACTTCGTCGCCAAGCGCGCCAAGCTCGGCAAGGCGGGCGAATACCAGGTGCGTTACATCGAGAAAACGGCGACGCCATTCGAGCGGCTGTTCGCCGGCTTCGTCGGCAGCCGCATCGGCGGCGCGTGGCTGCGCGAGTCGGACATCGCCCAGCGCCTGCTGGCCAAGGCGTCGCCGCAGGCGGCCGCGGACCTGCGTTTCCTCGAAGGCGCGATCACGCCGACGCGTGGCGTGCCAGTGAAGGCGCTGGCGCACTGCTTCTGCGGGTTCTGATCGCACGGCAAGAGCGCCCTCATCCGCCGCCGGATCAAGTCCGGGGCACCTTCTCCCTTGGCAGGGAGAAGGGATCGAACGAATTTTCACTGCGTACCTGATCGAGCCCCTCTCCCGCCTGCGGGGAGGGTTGGGGCGAAGGCAGTGCTTAGCCCCCCTGCGCCTCGATCGCCGCGCGCTGCTGATCGGCGGCTTCCTGCACATCGCCCTCGACCTGCCGGGCCTTTTCGATAGGCGCCTGGATCGCGTCGCGCAGTTGCGTCGCTTGCGGCTCCACGGGGCGATCCTTCTCGGGCGGCTTCGGCTTGGAGCAGCCGACCATCAGTGCCACGACCGCCACGATCCCGCAGATCCACGCACGCGTCATATCAGTCCCCTCGCCTGATCCGACGGCTATGCTACCCCGGCCGCCGTGGGCCAACACGCACCGCGGCCACCTTTCAGCACACGGAGTGGGCATGGATCCGAAGCGTTGGCGTCTCGACGGACAACTCGCGCTGGTCACCGGCGCCAGCGCCGGCATCGGCCGCGCGGTCGCGCGCGAACTGCTCGGCTTCGGCGCCGACGTGCTATTGGTGGCGCGCGACGCCACCGCGCTGGAGTCCACGCGCGCCGAACTGATCGAAGACTATGCCGAGCGCGAAGTGCACACCTTCGTCGCCGACGTCGCCGACGAAGAACAGCGCCGCGAACTGCTCGACTGGGTCGAGGACTTCGGCGAAGGACTGCACATCCTGGTCAACAACGCCGGCGGCAACATCAGCAAGCCCGCGACCGACTACACCGAGGACGAGTGGCGGCAGGTGTTCGAGGTCAACCTGTTCTCCGCATTCGAGCTGTCGCGCTACGCCTATCCGCTGCTGACCCGCCATGCTGCATCGAGCATCGTCAACGTGGGCAGCGTCTCCGGCGCGACCCACGTGCGCACCGGCGCGCCCTACGGCATGAGCAAGGCGGCAATGCACCAGATGACGCGCAATCTTGCCGTCGAATGGGCCGAGGACGGCATCCGCGTGAATGCCGTGGCGCCGTGGTACATCCGCACGCGCCGCACCTCCGACAAGCTGGCCGATCCGGATTACCTGGACGAGGTGCTGCTGCGCACGCCGCTGGGGCGCATCGGCGAGCCGGAGGAAGTCGCCGCGGCCGTGGCGTTCCTGTGCCTGCCGGCGTCGGGCTACATCACGGGCGAGTGCATCGCCGTGGACGGCGGGTTCCTGCGCTACGGGTTCTGATCCAGGGCAGCGCGACGATTACCGGTGTACCCACCGGCGCAGCAGCCAGACCGCTCCCAGGCTCAGGGCCAGCCCCGCCGCGATGGCGGCCATCAACATGCCGGCGCGGCGTTCGATCAGTCCCTGTCCCACCATCACCGTGCCCACCGCATAGGGCAGTTCCGCCAGCACCAGCGCGGAGGCATAGGTGGTGAAGCGCACGCCGAGCAGGCCGCACAGATACCCCGGCACTTCCGATGGCAGCGCCAGTTGCAACACCAGCACCAGCGGGAACTGCGCATTGCGTGGCAGTCGTTCGCCATAGAACAGGACCAGGCGCTCCGCCCGCGCCGACTTGATCAGCGGCCGACGCAACAACCGGCCGATGGCGAACGCGCACGCGCCACCGATCCACCAGCCCAACCACAACAGGATCACGGTCGTGGTGGCGCCCCAGCTGTACACGGCGACGGGTACCAGCAGCGCGCTGGAGAGGAAGGCGAGCATCGCCGACAGGGCCGACACCAGCACGAAAGCCACGCCGCCCCAAACCGGATAGGTCGCGATCACCGGTTCGGCGGTGGCCAGCAGATCCCTGAGCCACAGGTGGATCTGATCGATAGACAACACCAAGACGAGCAGCGCAAAACCCAGCGCGACGGCCAGCGTTCGCCAGGGCAGGAGGGAGCGTCGTGCGACCGAAGGGTGCATGGAGGAGGGCGAAGCGAAACCTGCCGGGCAGTTTGCGCGCCCGGGCGAGAAGACGCGGTATGGAGTCGGGGCGAGCGGATCGGCGGAATCAGCGTCCGCAGGTGCTCTCGCGAACGATGCGCTGCATCCGTTCGACTTCGGCCTGGGCCTGGTCGCGCTGCCCGGCCACGCCGAAGCGCAGTTGCGACTCGGCCTCGCGCAGGCGCTGCTTCCAGTTCACGCACAGCGCGCCGTCGGGGATGCGCTGGCACTGGTCGTCGACCATCTGGCAGGCCGCCGTTGCTCCCGCGCGATCTCCGCCGCCACCGAGGCCCGTGACGCGCAACGGCGCGCAGCGCTGCGGCGGATGACCGTCGTCGCTGAGGTAGATGCCGTTGTCGTAGGTGCGGCATTCGTACAGTGCCGGCGGCGGAAGGCGTTCGGCATCGGGGATGTTCGCGGACTCGACCTTCGCCGGTGAAGGCTGGACGTGCTCCGCGGGTCGCGACGGTGTTGCCGGGGCGGTGGGCCTGGCGGGCGGAGCGAAGACGGGCGGAGGCGAGCCAACCGGCGCTGCTTCGACCACGCGACGCTGCTGCGTGCTGCCCTTGGGGCAGGGCGTGTTGTTCTGGATGGTCAATGCGCCGCTGGCGTCGGTGCAACGGTAGATCACCACCTGGCCGTGCGCAGCCGTCGCCATGCCGAGCAGCAGGGTCGTCATCAGCCAACGTCGCATCAGCGTCCTCCGCATTCGTCGTCCAGGCGTTGCGCGATCAGTTGCTGCTCGTTGTCGATCCGCTGGCGGTCGCCCTGCAATGCACTGTTGTACTGGCGGCCCAGTTCGAAATGGCGGTCGCGCAGGTGCTCGCAGATCTGGTCCGGGCCCAGTTCATAGCACGGATCGCGGATCCAGCTGCCCGGCGTCATCGCCAGGCCGACATCCACCGGCAGGCGCGGCGGACCGGGTCCGGTTTCGGGCGGACGCGGCCTCGGTCCGCCGACGTTGTCGCCCATCGGATTGCGCTGCACGGCCACCGGATAACCCAGCGCCCACAGTTCCACCCAGCGCGGATTACCCTCGGCCGTGTCGCTGAGATAACGCTCGCCTTCGTAGGTCTCGCATTCGTACATCGGGCGCGGTTGATTGACGACGACGTAGTTTGGCGTCGATTCGGCTGGAGCAGGCATCGGTTCCGGTTCCGGTTCCACTGGTGAGGTCGCGATCTTCCGGCGCGGCGGATCGACCGGGCGCTGCATCTCCAGGATCTGCTGGGTTTCGCCTTTCTTGCACGGCGAGTCGCGTAGCGTGAGCTGGCCCTTGCCATCGGTGCAGCGGTAGATGGTGATCTCCGCTGAGTTCGCAGCCGCCGTCATGCCAGCCATCACCAGCAGCAGGGTCAAGGCAGGCAGGCGGAACGGTCGATGCACCATGAGCGGATCTTGCGCCGCTTCAGTCGTGGAATCGACAGTCAGCCGAATCTCGCTCGCGGCGGTTCAGCTGCGGACAGGTCGGTCGCGTGGTCATGAAGTCAGCGCGCCTACTTCTGCCGCGTGTAATCGAGCTGCATCGTCCTCGTTTCCTTGCCATCGCGGGTCTCGTACATCTCGAACACGTGGTGGTCGTTGTCGACGACACGCAGCACCTGCCGGACCGGGATTTTCGCGCCGCCCGCGGCGGCGTCGGCGAACTCGCCCTTGAAGACGTAGCTCTTGCTGGCGGGGTCGTAGTTGCCCTGGGAAACGAACATCCCTGTCGAGCCGCTGTCGATCCAGCTGCTGTAGTACTTGCCGGTGACGTTGTCGTAACCGGTGTAGCCGATGCCCTCGAACGGCTTGCCCATCCACTGGCCGTGATAGTCCTGGCGCAGGTGGCGTCCACCGAGTTCGATCTTGTTGGTTGCCGAACCGGTCTGCACCATCGGTTCGCTCTTGGGGTCCATCCACATCGTCTGCTTGACGTTCCACTTGCCCTGCATCGTGGCCAGTTGCTTGTGCGGCTCGCCCGGCGTTGCGGCCTTCTCCCAGGCCTGCATCATCGCCTGCTGTTCGGCCGTCATCTGCGGCGGCTTGTCCTGAGCCGCCAGCGGCAACGCGATCGCCAGCGCCATCGCGCACAACGAAACCTGCATGAGATTCATGACACCCTCCTCGATAGGCGGCGTTGCCGATCAGCGCCGCGTTGGCGACGCTACGGCCGGGCCTGTTAAGGCGATGTGGGCCGCGTTGCGTCGCGGATATCAGGCGCGCAGCAATGTGCCCGAGCGGGCATCGCGGATATCGGTGGGGGCTGCCAGGCCACCGGTTTCGCCGATGCAGACGCCGTCGATCCGTTCGAGCAGATGCGGATCGAGCGCGGCGCGCTGGAGTGCCGGAGGCTGGCCGCTGAGGTTGGCGCTGGTGGAGACCAGCGGACTGCCGAAGGCCGTGCACAGCGCGACCACGGTCGGATGCGCGCTGACGCGGACGGCCACGCCGTCATGGGCGCCGGTGATCCAGCGCGGCACGCGCGAGGTGGCCGGTACGATCCAGGTGTGTGGGCCAGGCCAACTGCAGAGCACCTCGTCGCGTCGCTCCTGCGGCAGCGACTCCCAGTCGAGCAGGCCTTCGAACTGGTCCACCGCACCGGCGACCAGGATCAGGCCTTTTTCGAGGGGGCGCTCCTTGATCGCGAGCAGGCGCATGACTGCGTTCTCGTCGAACGGATCGCAGCCCAGCCCCCAGACCGCCTCGGTGGGATAGGCGACCACGTCACCGCTCTGCATCCCCCAGGCGGCCTCGATCAGGGACAGGGTCTGGCTCATGGCGACAGGATAGCGGGCGCCGCACGCGATGGGAGCCGCTTGTCGGTGCGGGCGGACCGGACACGGCTCTGCCGTGCCCGGTGACCGTCAGGCCTTGGCTTTCTTGGCGACTTTCTTGACGGCCTTCTTGGCGGTCGTCTTTGCGGTGGTCGTCTTCGCGACCTTCTTGGCCGCCGTCTTCTTCGTGGCTTTCTTCGTCGCCTTTTTGGCCACGGCCTTCTTCGCCGGCGCCTTCGTGGCGGCGGCCTTCTTGGCGACCTTCACCGCCGGCTCCTTCTTCGCCGCCGCCTTCTTGCCGAAGCGGCCGCGCACCGGCTTGCCGGTTTCCTCCAGCAGCCTGGTCACTTCCTCCAGCGTCAGCGAGGCCGGCTCGCGGTCCTTGGGGATGCGGCCGTTGAGCTTGCCGTCGCTGATGTACGGACCGAAGCGGCCGTTCAACACCTGGATGTCGCTGCCTTCGAAGGACTTGATGATGCGGTTGCGCGCAATCTCCTCCTTCTCCTCGATCAGGAACACCGCGCGCGCCAATTCGATGGTGTGCGGGTCGTCTTCCTTCTTCAGCGATGCGTAGGTGGTGCCGCGCTTGGCGAACGGTCCGAAGCGGCCGATGCCGACGGTGACTTCATGTTCGTTGCTGAGGCCGAGCTTGCGCGGCAGCTTGTACAGCTCCAGCGCGTCCGCCAGCGAGATCGTGTGCATGCTCTGGCCCGGACGCAGCGAAGCGAACTCGGGCTTCTCCTCGTCCTCGACGGTGCCGATCTGCACGTACGGTCCGTAGCGACCCAGGCGCACGCTGACCGGCTTGCCGGACTTGGGATCGGTGCCGAGTTCGCGCGCGCCGGTGGCCTCGGAACGGTCGACCGACTCGGTCTTGTCCTCGACCAGTTCCTTGAACGGCCCCCAGAACTTTTCCATCAGCGGCACCCATTCCTCTTCGCCGCGGCTCACCGCATCGAGTTCGTCCTCGAGCTTGGCGGTGAAGTCGTAGTCGACGTACTGGGTGAAGTGGCTGGACAGGAATTTCGATACCGCGCGGCCGACATCGGACGGGCGGAAGCTGCGGCCTTCCATCTCCACGTACTTGCGGAACTGCAGCGTCTGGATGATCGAGGCGTAGGTCGAAGGACGGCCGATGCCGTATTCCTCCAGCGCCTTCACCAGCGCCGCTTCGGTGAAGCGCGGCGGCGGCTGGGTGAAGTGCTGGTCGGCGTGGATGCGTTCCAGCGGCACGCGGTCGCCGATCTTCATCGCCGGTAGCTTGCGGCCTTCGTCTTCGTCCTCGGCGCTCTTGCTGTCCTTGCCTTCCTCATAGACGGCGAGGAAGCCCGGATCGACCACGGTCGTGCCCGAGGCGCGGAAGCTGTGCTCGCTGCCCGCGGCGAGATCGACGCTGACCGTGTTGAGCGTGGCCGGCACCATCTGCGAGGCGACCGCGCGCTTCCAGATCAGTTCGTACAGACGACGCTCGTCGTCGGACAGGTGGCGCGAAACCTGTGCTGGTGTGCGCAGCGCCGAGGTCGGGCGTACCGCCTCGTGCGCTTCCTGCGCGTTCTTGGACTTGGTCTGGTAAGTGTTGGGCTTGTCGGGCAGGGCGCGCGTGCCGAAGTCGCGGGCGATGACGTCGCGCAGTTCGGTCAGCGCCTCGGCGGACAGGCTGACCGAGTCGGTACGCATGTAGCTGATCAAACCGACCGTGCCTTCCTCGCCGCCGATCGCCACACCTTCGTACAGCTTCTGCGCGACCTGCATGGTCTTGCGCGTGGTGAAGCCGAGCTTGCGCGCGGCTTCCTGCTGCAGGGTCGAGGTGGTGAACGGCGGCGCCGGACGGCGTTTGCGCTCTTTGCTGACGACGTCCGTGACGTGCAGGGTGCCGCCGGCGGCGGCCACGATCCGCTTGCGCGCCGCTTCGGCGGTGTCGCCGTCGGTGACGGTGAACTGCTCGAACTTCTTGCCGTCGAGCTTGTTGAGCTTGGCGGTGAAGGCCTGCGTGGCATGCGCGCACTCGGCCTCGATGGACCAGTACTCGCGAGCGATGAAGGCTTCGATCTCTTCTTCGCGTTCGACGATCATGCGCAGGGCCGGCGACTGCACGCGCCCGGCCGACAGCCCGCGCTGCACCTTGCGCCACAGCACCGGCGACAGGTTGAAGCCGACCAGGTAGTCCAGGGCACGGCGCGCCTGCTGCGCATCGACCAGGTCGCTGGCGATGGCGCGCGGCTGGCTCATGGCCTCCTTGATCGCGCGCGGCGTGATCTCGGTGAACACCACCCGCTGCAAGGTCTTGCCTTCCAGCAGGCCGCGCTCCTTCAGGATCTCGGCAATGTGCCAGCTGATCGCCTCGCCCTCGCGGTCCGGGTCAGTCGCAAGGAAAAGCGCGTCGGCACTCTTGGCGGCCTTGGCGATCGCGTCGACGTGCTTTTCGTTCTTGTCGATCAGGTCGTAGCGCATGGCGAAGCCGTTGTCGGGATCGACCGCGCCTTCCTTGGGGACCAGATCGCGGACATGGCCGTAGGAGGCCAGGACGGTGAAGTCCTTGCCCAGGTATTTGTTGATCGTCTTGGCCTTGGCAGGCGACTCGACGATGAGGAGGTTCTTGGCCATGGGGGAGGCTCCGCAGCACCGGGAACCGGGCTGCTGTGGCTGACATCTAAGAAGGCTACGCCCGCGGTTGCGGCCGCGGGCGTTCAGGGTTTCCTTTTTCTATTGGGACCACGCAGCGACCGCGACTGTCAAGCTTGGTCGCGCATTCGTTACGCAGGCCGCGGTTCCGGGCGGCCGGCCGTCGCGGTTTGTTCAGGTTTGCGAAGACTCAGCGGGCCCCCGCCGCGGCCGCCAGACCGACGGCCAGCACGATCAGTGCCAGGTAGGCCAGGGTCAGCAGGCCGCCGATCACCAGGATCACGATGGTGACGGTCCCCAGCTCGGTACGCTGCCGCTCCGAATGCGAGGTATAAGCCCAGCGGTCGACCACCAGGGTGCCCGCGATCATGTCGTGCAGGGCGCGCTTGCGATCGGTGAAGGCGGCCATGATGTAGCCGATGAACAGGATCAGAGCGCTGGGGATCGTGGCGAAATAACGGCCGATGCCACGGGCAAACGAAATGCGCCGGCCGTCGTCGTCCGTGACCTTGATGCCCACGGCCATCTTGCCAAGCGTGGCCTGACTGCCGCCGGCATGGAACATGGCGAAGTAGACCGCCTGCAGTCCGAGGGGGATCAGGTACACCAGCGCGAGCAGTGCGATCGAGCCGCCGCTGGCGAACAGCGAGGCCGGATCGCCGCCCATGCCGACGCCGACACCGAAGAACATCCCCATCAACAGCATCTGCACGATGCCGCCGATGATGCCGACGACGAACGAATCGATGACGACCGCCGCGAAGCGCTTCCAGAAGCCGGCATAGACCACCCAACCGTCGGCGACGTAATCGCCGGCATCGTGCAGTACGGCGCGCGGCGGCGCGTACGGGGAGACAGGCTCGGCGACGGAATAGGGGTTGGCGCCGGCTGCCGCAGGCGCGGCGGCCGAGGCGGTGGCAAAGCTCGCGCTGGCGGCGGCAGGACGGCCCGCCCCCTGGATCACCTCGCCCACGAGCGTGCGCCACGGCTGCCACTGGGGCAGGCCCTCGCGCCAGACCAGCGTGTCGGGAGCGAGTTGACCGTGGGTGTGCAGCTCGGCCAGATCGCCGGCGCTGACCGGGCCATGCCGGTTGCGCTCGTAGTCGCTGTAGTACCACTGGGTCATGGGCGAATTGGTCCGGGGATTTGGAGGAAAGGAAATTTCATTGCGCCCGGCACGAGGCCGGACGGTAGCGGTTGGGCAGGGTGCCGCCGCTGCAATCCCAGGCCATGCCGTCGCCCTCCTGATAGGCCACGTACAGCCAGGTGCTGCCCTCGACGGCGGGCGACATGCCAGCGAGCGTGAACTCGAACGCGCACTGGCCGCTGTCGACGGAGCCGAAAGCCAGTCGCGATTTCGGGTGTAGTCCGGCGAACCGCTGGATCACGGGCGCCATGTCGTCGTTGCCCGGGCAGTGGCCGGTGCGTTCGACGTGCGTGGCCACCTGGCGTTTGATCGCCGAAGCCGCGCCGACCAGGCCGGCGGTCGTCTGCGCGCGCACGGTGTAGTCCTGGTAGGCAGGCACCGCAATGGCGGCGAGGATGCCGACCACCGGAATGGCGAGCGCGCCCAGCACGATGGCGACGATCGCGCAGCCCGAGAGCCCGCGTTGCGGCGCGCTGTGGCGGCGGGCGCCCGCGGCAGGTCGCCCGGTCGAATAGGCCGCAGCCGAAGTAAGAGGCGGTGGCAGTGGCGGCGGCACCGACGCATCGGGCTGCACGCCGGCGAGTTCGAGTTCTTCGGAAAGCCGGTCCAGTGGCTGCCATTCGCGCAGCCCGGCATGCCAGACCAGCGTGTCGCGCTGGATCCTGCGATCACGGTAACGGGCGCGGATTTCCTGGGCCGTATGCGGCCCGACACGACCCTGCGACGGGTCGTGGTAGTACCAATCGGTCACGGATCCCCCTGTCTCGTCCTGAGTAGTGCTCCGCGCGGCTGCCGATGCCTCCCCAGGCCTGGCCGCGCAAACCGGTACTTAATGTACCGGTTCGGGTTCGTCCTCGAACATCTGGGTTTCCATCCAGGCGTACGCCGCCTCGGAGCCCGGCTGGTTGAACAGCACCATCAGCACGACCCATTTGAGGTCGTCCAGATCGAGCTCGTCCTGGTCCAGCGCCATTGCGCGGTCGACCACCAGCTCGCGCTGGCCGGCGTCGAGTACGCCATGTTGCTCGAGGAACAGCAGGAAGCCGCGGCATTCGACATCGAGCTTGTCCAGCTCCGGCCCGGCGAAGACCCGGGTCGGGCCGTCGGCGCGCGGCACGCTGGCGTCCGGACGCTGGTTGGCCAGCGCATCGAGCCATTCGAATGCTTTGTTGATCTCGGCGGGACTGAAACCCGCCTGGCCCAGTTCATCAAACAGGGGGCCGCTTTGTAGAGAGTCACGGTCGCGGACCAGGTCCGCATCGTCGGTGAAGTAATGCTCAAACAGGTACAGCAGGACGTCCAATATGCTCTCTTTCATTTCCCTCGGCCTGCGCCGCATGCGGCGCGGTGGGTCAGAACTTGCAGGCAACCGCCAATAACTTCAACGAATGCGGAAGTACCGGCCGTGCTGTGACGCCACGCGGCCGTCAAGCTCCATGAGCAGCAGCATGGAGGACACTTCGGCAGCCGTCAATCGGGTTCGAGCCACCAATTGATCCATACCGGTGGGGTCGTGACCGAGGCAGTTCCACAAGTTCTGGTAGTCGGGATCAGACCTGGCTGAAGCCGCGATGGCCGCCGCCCGGTCCTCGTGGCCGGTCGATGTGGGGCCGTTCAGGCGTGCACGCAAGTCGCCGACCAGCTCCGCCGCCGCGGCGGCGATCGCCACGGTGATCTCACCGGAGTCCTCGACCAAAGTGGCGCCGTCCCGGATCAGCCGATGACAGCCCCGGGCCATCGGGTTATGGATCGAGCCGGGCAAGGCGAA
The DNA here is from genome assembly GCF_031457115.1 of Lysobacter niastensis. Taxonomy (GTDB): domain Bacteria; phylum Pseudomonadota; class Gammaproteobacteria; order Xanthomonadales; family Xanthomonadaceae; genus Lysobacter_J; species Lysobacter_J niastensis_A. The sequence continues at coordinate 952,192 of NZ_JAVDVY010000002.1, read as the reverse complement.
TACTTCGCGTCCGGCTTCCGCCGCCAGGCGTGCCGTGATCAGCGCCCCCGAGCGGGCCGCGGCCTCGATCACCACGGTCGCCAGCGTCAGGCCGGCCAGGATGCGGTTGCGAGTGGGGAAATGCTCCTTGCGAGGACCGGTCCCGGGCAGGTGCTCGCTGACGACGGCGCCGTCGGCGGAGATGCGGGCCAGCAGGGCGGCGTTGGCGCGTGGATAGGGGATATCCGGTCCGGTGCCGAGCACGGCGACGGTCATCCCTCCGGCCTCCAGCGTGGCTTCGTGCGCGGCGGTGTCGATGCCGGCGGCGAGCCCGCTGGCCACGGCCCAGCCGCTGCCCGAGAGGGCGCGCGCGAAACTGCGCGCGTTGTCGCGCCCAGCCGGAGTCGCCGACCGGCTGCCGACCACTGCCACGCCCGGGTGCCACAGGCGCGCGGCATCGCCGGCCACGAACAGCGCCAGCGGCGGATTCGCAACGCGCCGCAGCAGCGGTGGATAGTCGGGGTCGTGCCAGCCGAGCAGATGGTGGTCGGGCTGCTGCAACCAGTGTGTTGCCCGCTGCAGGAGGTCCATGTCGGGGCGCTGTAACGCCGCGATCTGCGCATCATCCAATTCGAAGCTGCGCCAGACGGCAGGACCTGCAGCCATGGCCGCGGCTGGGCTGTGCGCTTCCAGCAACGCCCTGCGCGGCGCGGTCGCGCCTGCGATGGCAACGAGACGGAGCAGGGGATGGAGGTCGGCGTCGAGCATCGACGCAGCGTGCCGCGGAAACGACAGCGGCGCCCTCGGGCGCCGCTGCGGTGAAGCGTAGGAAAGTGCCTTGTGCCGTCAGCGCGTAGCGTCCGGATGCTTGAGCGCGTAGCCCAGGCGGGTCGGGCGGAGGGCGTCCATGACCAGGCCGTAGCTGACGCGGTCGAAGGTGCGGAAGATCAGCACGTGGCCGGAGAACTCGTCCGGCAGCCGCACATGATTGCCGCCGCCGACCGCATCGGGGCTGCGGTCGTAGCCGACCGCGACGCGGTCGACCTCTTCCGAACCGACGCGCCAGGTCGACAGCACGGTGCCGTTGTCGATGCCGTCCTGCGCACCGACCGACAAGGCGATCACGTCACGCGGGCCGCCGGTGGCGACGGCATCGGCCACCGCGATCACGCGGGCCTTGTCGTAGTCCAGCTGCTGGCTGGGCGGGTGCGGCATGAACTGCAGGTCGTAGGGCTGCGCATCGACCGCGATAAGGCGGTCGCCGGCGCGGACCTCGCGGCCCTTCTGGTCGATCAGCAGGGTGCTGACCTCGACGTCGTCGCCTTCGCCACGGCTGATGGTGCCGGTGGTGATCTGCTCAAGCTCGTAGCCGAGGAACTCGCCCTTGCCGTGCGGGATCTGATAGCTCCACAGGCGCTCGACGCCCCAGCTGCGGTGGCCGCGGGCATCCAGCACCTCGGAACGGCGGCCGGAGTTCTCGCAGCAACGGTCGGGGTCGACCGAGCGGTTGAGCTGGTTCGGGCGGACCACCGCATAGCGCTGGCCCGGCTGGGCGTCGGCCAGGCCGCGGACGTAGACGACCTGCCCGTCGACACCACGCAGGCGGTCTTCTTCAAACGCCACCACGTAAGGCAGCTGCTCGAACTCGTCGACCACGCGCAGGTTCTTGAGGAACGGTTCGATCTCCGCCAGCGGGATTGCGTTGATCGGGGCCTCCTCGCGGGGACCCTCCTGCACCGCCACGCGGTCCAGGTAGGCCAGCGACAGCACGTCGCCCGGGTAGATCAGGTGCGGGTTCTTGACCTGCGGGTTGGCCTGCCAGATTTCCGGCCACAGCCACGGTTTTTTCAGGAATCGCCCGGCGATGTCCCAGAGGGTGTCGCCCTTTTTCACCGTATAGGTGTCCGGATGGTCGGCCTGCATTGCAGCAGTGGCGACCCCGTAGGTGGCGACGGTCAAAAGCGCAGCGGTCAGAACCGTGCGGATCGGTTTAAGCATGGTGGCCATCTACTTGATTCCCCTTGCCAGTTTCCCCACAGGCCCGGGCACTATAGCCCAGAAGGCCCGCACGGTTACAAGCATCGTGCGCCAATAACGGCGTTACAATCCAACGTCTGCTTGCGGTTGTGACCGACGCCCCCATTTCGACGCCATGGCACTGCTCCCCATCCTCGAATTCCCCGATCCGCGCCTGCGCACGGTCGCCGCGCCGGTCGAACCTTCGCACATCGCCGAGCCGGTGTTCCAGAAGCTGCTCGACGATATGTTCGAGACCATGTACGAGGCGCCGGGCATCGGACTGGCGGCCAGCCAGGTCGACGTCCACCAGCGCTTCATGGTCATAGACGTGTCCGAGGATCATGACCGGCCGCTGGTGTTCATCAACCCGGAGATCACCGCCCGCGACGGCGAACAGGTCTACCAGGAAGGCTGCCTGTCGGTCCCCGGCATCTTCGCCGACGTGACCCGCGCCAACGAGATCACCGTCAAGGCGCTCGGCCGCGACGGCCAGCCGTTCGAAATGCACGTCGACGGCCTGCTGGCGGTATGCATCCAGCACGAGATGGACCACCTGGCCGGCAAGCTTTTCGTCGATTACCTCTCGCCGCTCAAGCGCGAGATGGTGCGCAAGAAACTGGCCAAGCAGCGTCGCCAGGCCGCGGCCTGACCCGATGGCCCTTCGCATCGTTTTTGCCGGCACGCCGGAGTTCGCCGTGCCGTGCCTGCGTGCGGCTGCACAACACAACGAAGTCGTCGCCGCCTACACCCAGCCCGACCGCCCGGCAGGACGCGGTCGCGAACTGACGCCCTCGCCGGTGAAGCGCGAGGCGCTGCTGCGCGGCATCGAGGTGCTGCAGCCGGAGAACTTCAAGAGCGCGCTTTCGAAGGATGCGCTGCGCGCGCTGCAGCCGGACCTGATGGTCGTGGTCGCCTACGGCCTGATCCTGCCGCAGTCGGTGCTCGACATTCCCACCTATGGTTGCTGGAACGTGCACGCCTCGCTGCTGCCGCGCTGGCGCGGCGCCGCGCCGATCCAGCGCGCGATCGAGGCCGGCGACAGCGAAAGCGGCGTGTGCCTGATGCAGATGGAGAAGGGCCTGGACACCGGTCCTGTGTTGCTGTCGCAGAAGCTCGACATCGGCGAGCACGAGACCGGCGGTCAATTGCACGATCGCCTGTCCACGCTCGGCGCGCAGGTGCTGTCCGATGGCCTGGGCCTGCTGCGCGCGGGCATCCGCCCGGTGCCGCAACCGCAGCCGGAAGAAGGCGTGACCTACGCGCACAAGCTCGACAAGAGCGAGGCCAGGCTCGACTGGTCGCAGCCCGCCCGCGTGCTGGCCGACAAGGTGCGCGCATTCAATCCCTGGCCGATGGCCGAAGCGCAGGTCGCCGGCGAACGCCTGCGGTTGCACGGCGCGGTCGCGCTGGATGACGCGCACCAGGCGCCGCCTGGCACGCTGCTGCGCGCCAGCCGCGACGGTTTGGATGTCGCTGCCGGCGAAGGCGTGCTGCGCATCCGCGTCCTGCAGCGCGAAGGTGGCAAGGCGATCACCCCAGCGGATTACCTCAATGCCAGACGGGATCTGGTGACGGCGCGGTAGCCGGTTGCTGTTGTTCGTCATCCCGGCGAAAGATCCATGTTGCCTTTGCTTTTGCCGTGCCGTTGTCGCCACTTTTGACGTTGTCGCTGCCAAGGAGCAGGGCAACAACAAGATGGATCCCGGCTTTCGCCTGGATGACGCCTGAGACCAGCGGGAAACGGCCTGTGACATTCCCATAGCCACTCCTCGACCTCCCGTAGCTCCGACAACCCATCGTTTCGGCAACCGCTCCCGTATAACAGCCCTTCCATGACCCAAGCCGGCAGCCAACCCCGCGCCATCGCCGCCCGCGTCCTCGACGCCGTGCTGCACCACGGCCACTCGCTCAAGGCCGAGCTGGCGACGGCGTTGCCCAAGTTGGCCGATCCGCGCGACCGCGCCCTGGTCGAGGCGATCTGCTTTGCCGTGCTGCGCCAGCCGGCGCGCTACCAGGCGGCGCTCGAAGCATGGATACCCAAACCGCTGCCGCGACGCGACAGCGAGCTGAAGGCGCTGTTGTTCGTCGGCTTCGCCCAGCTCGATGCGCTGCAATTGGCGCCGCATGCGGCCGTCGCGTCGACGGTCGAGGCCGCGCGCACGCTGGGCCGCAAGCACCAGGCCGGACTCGTCAATGCCCTGTTGCGCCGGGCCCAGCGCGAAGGCTTGCCCGCCGTCGCCGCCCATGCCCATTGGCCGCAATGGCTGCGCGAGCGCATCGCCCGCGACTGGCCGCAGGACGAAGCGGCCGTGCTCGCGGCCAGCGCCGTCGAGCCGCCTATGTGGCTGCGGGTGAATCGTCGTGGGATGTCGCGCGATGACTATCTGAAACAACTGACGGAGGCCGGGATCGATGCGCTGGTCGATGCATCGTTGCCCGACGCGCTGCGCCTGGACACGCCCATGGCGGTCGCCGCGTTGCCGGGGTTCGGTGACGGGGCCGTGTCGGTGCAGGATGCCGCGGCACAACTCGTCGCCGACGCCCTGGCGCCGGCGCCCGGTGCGCGCGTGCTCGACGCCTGCATCGCGCCGGGTGGCAAGGCCGCGCACCTGCTCGAACGCGATGCCTCACTGCGCGTCACCGGCGTCGACATCGACGCGGAGCGACTCGATCGCGTGCGCTCAGGCTTCTCCCGGCTGCGCATCGGCGACGGCGTGCGGCTGCATGCGGCCGACGCCGCCGATCCAGCATCGTGGTGGGACGGCGTGCCCTTCGATGCGGTGTTGCTGGACGCGCCGTGCTCGGCCACCGGCATCGTGCGGCGCCAGCCCGACGTGCTGCTGCATCGTCGCGCGTCCGATCTGGATGCACTGGCCGCCACGCAGGCATGCCTGCTCGATGCGCTGTGGCGCACGCTCGCGCCCGGCGGCGTGCTGTTGTACGCCACCTGCTCGATCCTCAAGGGCGAGAATCAAGCGCAGGTCGACGCCTTCCTCGCGCGCACGCCGGATGCCAAGGCCGAGCCGTTGGACGAGCGCTTTGGCCGCATCAGTGGCGCCGGTCGCCAGCGCCTGCCAGGCGAACACGGCATGGACGGATTCTTCTACGCACGCCTGAGGAAAGAGTAGGGCAGGCCTTGGGCCCAGGCGGTAATTTCCGCCCGTTGTCGTGGAAATCAAGCAAAGGCGGGCCGGGGCCCGCCCTACGACAATTCAGCAACACACGCGACGGCTATCATCCGCGCATGCCCAAGTCCGCCTCATTCCGCCCCAGCTGGCTCAGTGACACCGCGCTGTTCTGGACCCTCGCCCTGCTCGTGCTCGGCGCGGGACTCGGCCTGCGTGATCCGTGGCCCGCCGACGAGCCGCGCTTTGCGCTGGTCGCACGGCACATGGTCGAGAGCGGCGACTGGCTGTTCCCGCATCGCGGCAGCGAGCTGTATTCGGACAAGCCGCCGTTGTTCATGTGGCTGCAGGCTGCGGCCTACACGGTGTTTCGCAACTGGCGTGTCGCGTTCCTGCTGCCGTCGCTGCTGGCCGCGCTGGGCACGCTGTGGTGCGTGGTCGATCTCGGCCGTCGCCTGTGGACGCGTCGCGTCGGTCTGTATGCCGGTTACGCGCTGCTGTTCGCGCTGCAGTTCACCTGGCAGTCCAAGAAGGCGCAGATCGATCCGCTGGTGGTGTTCTGGATCACGCTGGCCAACTACGGACTGCTGCGCCACGTGCTGCATCTCGCGCGCAACCGGGCGCCCGACTGGCCGATGTGGATGCTCGGATGGGCCGCCGCCGCGCTGGGCACGATCAGCAAGGGCGTGGGCATCATCGCGCTGTTGATGCTGATACCGGCCGGCATCGCTTCGCTGCGTGGCTGGGACGTGAAGGTGCACGTGCGCAGCGCGAAGTTCTGGCTCGGGCCACTCGCCTTCGTGCTGGCCGCCTGCGTGTGGCTGGTGCCGATGCTGCTGGCCGCGCAGGGCGAGAACGGCTCGCAGTACACGGCCTACATCAACGACATCCTGGTGCGCCAGACCGCCAAGCGTTACGGCTCATCGTGGGACCACGGCCAGCCGGTCTGGTACTTCCTGGAAGTGATGGCGACGATGTGGTTGCCGACGATCCTGGCATTGCCGTGGGCGATCCCGGCGTGGCGTCGCCGCCTGCGCCGCCGCGATCCGCGTTACCTGCTGCCGCTGGCATGGTGGGCACTGGTGCTGGTGTTCTTCTCCATTCCCGGCGGCAAGCGCGACATGTACATCCTGCCGGCGCTGCCGATGGTCGCGCTGGCGCTGGCGCCGCTGCTGCCGGGCCTGCTGCGCAGGGTGGCGGCGCAGCGCGTGGTGTTCGCCTTCACTGCCGTGTTTGCCGGCGTGATGCTGGCCGCCGGCCTGGCGATGTTCTTCGGCGATCCGGGCTTTGAGCGACGCTTCGTCGCCGAACGCTCGCTGGAAGACGTCTCGCGGTCGCTCGCCGCCAGCATCGCCGCGGTGGGCGGCTGGGGCGTGGCCTGCCTGTTCTGGGCGGGGCGCCGGCGCGCCGTGGCGGCGATGATCGCGACGCTGACCGGACTGTGGGTCGTGTTCGGACTGCTGATGGCGCCGCTGCTCAACGATTCGTCGTCGGCGCGCGGCCTGATGACCGACATCGGGCATCGCATCGGCCCGGATGCCGAGCTGGGCCTGGTGGCTTGGCGCGAGCAGAACCTGCTGATGGCCGACCGGCCGGTCGCCGAGTTCGGCTTCAAGGTCGATTTCGACGAACAGATGCGGCGCGGACTGGCATGGCAGCGGCAATCGCCGGGGACGCGCTGGCTGCTGGTGCAGGACGTGGCGCTGGCGCCGTGCGTCGATGCCTCGCGCAGCGTGCATATGGGCCATGCGAATCGGCGCGGATGGACACTGGTGCCGGGCAGCGCTGCCGCGAACTGCCCGGACCCCGCTACGGCGCGTTGAAGTAAAAAGCCGCATCGCCGGGGCGCGGGGCTGCGGCGGAGCAGAAAACTTCTCCGTCGGCGGCGAAGACGAACTCCATCGATGGTGAAAATTTCACCATCGATGCAGCATCGGACTGCAGCGTCGGAGAAAAAGACCCGGCGACTGGACGGTTGGGCTCCACCGCAGAAGAAAATGTCTTCAGCGATGGAGCGGGCGAGCCGCATCGCCGGTGAAAATTTCACCGGCGCCGAAGCTCCGCAAGGCACCGCTGGAGAAAAAAGCCGCGCCGGTGTGCTGGATGCGCCGGCGGACGGAGAAGCCGCCCGCCCGGCGAGCGGTCATGCCGCCGCGCGCAGATCCGGCAGCGGATGCTGGGCGAACTCCGCGATATGCCGGTCGAGGCCCACGGGACTGCGCACTCGACCGCTGGCCTTGGCATCCGCCAGCAGCGCATCGTTCGGGCTGGCGCCGTCCTCGTGCCGCTCCTGGTGATACAGATGCGTGGCCAAACCGCCGAAGCGCAGCGAGCGGCGCACCAGCCCCGCGTGGAATGCGCGCACGGCCAGATCCTTGTCCTCGCGGCCCCAGCCTTCATAGCGCTCGTCGAAGCCATTGAGCGTCACCAGGTCCTCGCGCCACCAGCCCTGGTTGCAGGTCTTGATGGCGCCGCTGCTCTGCCCGCGCGTGGCGCGCAGCGACAAGGCCGCCAGCGGCGGTATGCGCAGCGTGTGACGGCGGCGGGTCACGCCGCGATCGAAGAACCCGAGCGCCTCGACATCGCGGGACAGCAGGCGGTCGCGGCCCTCGGCGTCGGTCAGCACGCGCATGCCCTGCACGAAGCTGCCGTATTGCGCAGCGGCGAGGTGATCGGCGACGAACATCGGATGCGGCACCATGTCGCCGTCGAGCAGCAACACGTAGTCGCCGCTGGTGGCGGCGATCGCGCGGTTGCGGGCCAGCGACACGCGGAAGCCGCGGTCCTCGATCCAGCTGTGGCGCAACGGCACCGGATAGTCCGCCGCGACGCGTTCGAGCATGGCGCGGGTGTCCTCGCGCGAGCCGTCGTCGGCGACGACGACCTCATGCGGCAGCGTGCGCTGGCGCGCCAGTGCCTGCAGCGCCAGATCCAGCGCCTGCGGCCAGTTGTAGGTGGTGATGACGACGCTGGCGCGTCGCGGGGCAGGAGGCATCATGGCTTGGATGTGGTGATAGGTTGCCCGTTCTGCAACAGCCACAGCATGACCGTCTTCTGCCGCACGTAGTTGGCGCGCACGTAGGCATAGACCAGGCCGTGCCAGCCGTCGAGGAAGCCGCCGCGCAGCACGTACCCGCGCCAGAAGCGCCACGCCGGCGACAGCACCAGCTTGCCCAGGGTGGCCCGCTTGCCGCGGGCGTAGTCGTGCTCGGCCATCATCCGCGCGTAGCGCTGGGTCTTGAGCAACTGCTGCTCGAGCGAACGGTAGGGGTAATGGATCAGGTCGCCGCGCAGCGTGCGCACCGGGCCGTCGACGCTGGCCGCTTCGTGCACCTCGCGCTGGCCGCGCCAGCCACCGCGGCGGCGGTCGAACAGGCGCAGCACGCGGTCGGGATAGGCGTTGCCGTGGCGCAGGAACTTGCCGAAGTAGTCGCTCAGGCGCGCGAAGCGATAGCCGGCCGCGCCTGCGAAACCGCGGGCACGCTCGGCCTCGATGGCGGTGCGCAGCGTGTCATCGACGCGCTCGTCGGCGTCCAGGCAGAGCACCCAGTCGTGGGCCGCCTGCTCGATGGCGAACTGCTTCTGGCTGCGGAAACCGTCGAACGGCCGCTGCAGCACCTTGGCCCCCATCCTCCGGGCGATATCGACCGTGGCGTCGGTCGAATGCGAGTCGACCACCACCACCTCATCGCAAAAGGCCAGCGAGGCGATGCAGTCGCCGATGCGGTCGGCCTCGTTGAACGCGATAATGCAGGCCGAGAGCGGACAGGCTGATGCCGATCGCTCCGTGGGAGCGTGCTCCCCGGGGGCGTGGGCCGCCGGTGACGCAGGCGAGGATGGCGAGGAAGCGTTGATGGCGGATTACCTGTTGTTCGCGAGCGAGCGCTACGCGCTGCCCATCCTGCAACCGCTGGCGCAGGCGCTGCAAGCCGCCGGGCACACCGCGCACGCATGGCTGGTCGATGGCGCGGCCGGGGCCAGCCTGCCCGCGCCGGTGCGCATGGTAAACCTGCGCGAGGCGGTGGCCGTGAAACCGCGCGCCGTGTTCAGTGCCGCCAACTGGGTGCCGCCTTTCGTTTCCGGCGCCAAGGTGCAGCTGTTCCATGGCTTCAACGTCGAGAAGCGTTCGGACGAACGCGGGCATTTCCGGGTGCGTGGTCTGTTCGACCTGTATTGCACGCAGGGTCCCGCGACGACCGCGCCATTCGAGGAACTGGCGGCGCAGGCAGGCCACTTCGCCGTGGTCGAGACCGGCTGGCCCAAGCTCGATCCGCTGTTCCGTGCCGACGACGGCGCCTCCGCCGCCCTTCGTGCACCGGCGAACGGCAGGCCGGTGGTGATGTTCGCCTCGACCTTCACCGAGCGCCTGAGCGCGGCGCCGCATCTGTTCGATGCGATCGCCGCCGAGATCGCGCGTGGCGACCGCTACTGGTTGCTGACGCTGCATCCTAAATGCCCGCCGCAACTGTTCGAGCGATACCGCGCGCTGGCCGGTCCGAATGCGGCGTTCTTCGAGACCGAGCAACTGGTGGCCGCGCAGCGCGCAGCCGACGTGCTGCTGGCCGACACCACCTCGGTGGTCTCGGAGTTCGTGGTGCAGCGCAAGCCGGTGGTGACGTTCCGCAATCGCGCGCCCAAGCCGCACATGCTCGACTTCGACGATCCGGCGCAGTTGCCGGCGATGTTGCAGCGCGCATTCGCACCGTCGGCGGAGCTGCAGGCCGCGATCGACGCCTATGGCGACGCCATCCATCCCTATCGCGATGGGCGATCCTCGGAGCGCGTGCTGGCCGCGACCGAAGCGCTGCTTTCCGGCGAGCTGGGACGGCTGAGGCGCAAGCCGCTGTCCTCGACGTTCCGTGCGCTGCAGATCCGGCGAGAGCTGGGGTACTGGGGCTGGGGCAGCTGAGTCCAGCTCGCGTATTGCGCTATCGCGCTTGCGCCAATAGCGCCGATAGCGCCGGTATCGACCTCACCACCTCAACGGCCGCCTCGCCAGCGTCCTGGCCAACGCCGCGTACAGCGCCTGCGCCTCCGCCTCGGGCAGGAAACGTACCCGCAGCGGCGGCGCCAACGCGCCCGCCCCCGACGTGTCCAGCCATAGCGTCGCGGTGCCGCAACGACGGTCGATCGGAGAGCGAGACAACTGCAGTGCCTGCAGCTTGTCGATCTCGGCGAACCGCCAGTGGCGATTCCACCAGCCCTCGCGCACCGCGACGATGCCGTCGTTGACCGCATACGCGGCGCGACGCATCCGCCGATAGGCGCGATAACCCGACCACGGCAACCACAGCAGTGCCAACAATCCCCACGGCCCCAGGCGCCAGCCCAGTACCGCGGCCGCCAGCAGCGTCGGCAACACCTCGGGCAGCACCATCCGCCACCAACCCGACATCGGCAGCGACTGCCATTCGACGTGCGGCCACATCGCTTTGGGCAGCAGGTGTCCGACCAGTGCATCGCACTGGTCCGGCGTCGCGACCGGCGCGATCTCGCGCAGTGCGCGCTGCTGGTTCTGGTCTTCGGCCACGGCGGTATCGACTTCCAGGGTGCGACGACGCAGCACGCGATGCATCACGCCCTCGCGCAGCGTCCATGCCTGGATGCGCCTGCGCGAGGCGCTGGTGCGCCAGCGCCCGAGCAACCCGCGTTCGACGGTGAGGCGGCGCTCGTGCTCGGTCAGGCGGAAGCCGAAATACTGCAGCAGCGCCAGAAGCACCGACAGCAGTCGCAGCAGCACCACGCACAGCGCCAGCAGGCTCATGGCCGCGATCGCATACTCGGCCGGACCGAAACCGTGTTCGCCGGCATAGCCGAACAGGCGCTCGACGATGGCCTCGAACACATTGGGAATCACGCGCGGGCTGAACTGGGAGACGCCGGCCACGGCCGCGCCGACCAGGATCAGGCCGCGATTGGAGATCAGGCCGACCTTCAGCACTTCGGCCGGCGATAGCGCCAGCAGCGTGTCGGCGGCGACCGCCTCGGGCGTGGATGACTCGCTCACCCCGGTGCCGCCGCGGCGCCGCACCAGCGCTTCCAGCGCCAGGGCGTCCTCCATCTTCAGCACGCGCATCTCGGCTTCCGGCTTGCGGCCGCCCGCGGACTCCAGCCGCACCTCGGCCACGCCGAACATGCGGTGCAGCACCGACTGCTGCAGGGCGACGTTGTGAATGCGCGCGAACGGAATCACGCGCAGGCTGCGTTCGAGCAGGCCGCTGCGCACGATGAGGCTGTCACCGCTGACGCCGTAGCGATAGGTGAAGTACTGCCACAACGACACCAGCACCAGCACGCCGACACCGATCAGCGGCCACAACTCGTTGCGGTCGCCGCGACCGAAGAACAGCAGCGCGAGCAGCGGCACGATGAACTGCTTGAGCTGCTGCAGCAGCACGAACAGCCACGACATCGGATGCAGGCGCCGCTCGGGCAGGGTGGCCGCGGGCAACGGCGGCGGGCTCGAATCGTCGTGGGCGGAACCTTGCGGCGCGATCTCAGGCGTCATCGTCGAGGTCCAGCTGGCGACCCAGGCGGTCGCGCAGGCGCTGCGCGTCGTCCGCATCCAGGTGCGGCAGCGTGACCGCGCTGTGGCGCGTGCCGGCCGTGTGCACGACCAGCGTCGACAGATTGCGCCGCCGCTGCAGTGGGCCGCGCTTGATGTCCAGGTGCTGCACGCGCGTGGCGGGCACGCGCGTTTCGCGCTGCCACATGCGCCCGCGACGGATCGCCAGGCCATCCTCGTCCAGGCGCCAGAAGGTATGGCGGTACTGCTTCAGTCCCAGCCAGAGCGCGAAGCCGACGCCCAGCAATAGTCCAAGCAAGGCGGCCACGACCGACCAGGGCCAAGTGCTGTCCAGCACCTGGCTCAGGACAAACCCAGCGGCGATGACGGGGACCGCAATGGGCAGGCTGCCGAGTACACACAGCGCACGGGCGCGTCGCGGCAGTGGCTGCCAGTCGCCGTTGTCATGGCCGCTGATCGCTTCGGATGGGAAAGTCGTGTCGGTCATAGCGCCGGCAGCTCGTACTGGTCGTAATCCTGCACGAAGGCGTCATGCCGCCGGTACTGGCCAAGACGCTGTTGCATCCGGCGCTTCATCTCGCCCGCGTCGGCGTCGAGTTTGCCGATCGCGCGCTGCTGGTAATCCACGGCCTCGTCGAAACGTCCGGTCGAGGCCAGCGCGGCGGCGACGGTATCCAGTTCGGCCGCGTGCAGTGTGTCGGCCTTGGAGATCATGTGGTCGGCCAGTTGCATAGCGCGGACCGGATCGCGTTGCGCGGCGATCGGGCAGGTCGCCAGGTACCAGACCCGTTCGTTGCGGGCCTGCGCGATGCCGGCGTCCTCGCCGCGCGCGGCCCATTCTTCGGCCTGGGCGCAGTCCCGCTGTACGCCGCCCGCGCCGTTGAAGATGAAATTGCCCAGGGCGACCATCGCCACCGGCACGCCGCCCTCGGCGGCGCGGCGGGTGTGCACCAGCGTCTTGGCCACCAGTTCCGCCGGGATTGGCTTGCCCTTCACCGGGGTGTAGTCCTGCATCAGCGCCATGCTGAACATCGCGGCGGCCTGCACCTGGCCGGCGTCGCTGGCGCGCTCCAGCCACTGCAGTCCGCGTGCAGTGTCCTTGGGGACCAGCGTCGGCATCGCGCCGCTGTACAGCACCGCGCCGAGCGCGAACATCGCCAGGCCGTCGCCGTCCTCGGCCTTCTTCTCCGTCGCCGCCAGACGGGCACGGTAGGTGTCGTCGTACTGCGGCCACGACTCGTTCAGGCGCGTGCGCGCCCCGGCATCGTCGCGCAACGGCCGGTCCAGGTTGGCCAGGGATGGCAGCGTGTCCGGCTCGTCGAGGAAGTCGGCGACCAGGTATTCCAGCATCTGCGTGTCGGTCATTCCCGCGCGCGTGACCTGCTGCTGGATCAGGGTCGAACCGTCAAGCGCGAGCGACTCGGGGCGCACTTTCCACTGACCGCCTTCGCGCACCAGCAGCGGGCCGTACTGGAACTGGGTGCCGGTCGGCGGCCCCATTTCGCCGACGGCGCGGTCGCCCGCGATCACGGTCACGTGCGTCAGCTCCGGCAGGGTTTCGCCTTTCTCGGGAGGCGCCACGCCGTACAGGCCGGCCTTGAAGCAATGCCGGGCCATCGCGGTTGCGTCGAGCGCAAGCAATTGCTCGGGCGTCATCGACGCACGCAACGTGTAAACGACGGCGCGCTCGGACAACGGGATGCGGCGGATCTGTTCGGCCGAGCCGTAAACCGCGGCGTCGCGCAGGAACGCGAAGTAATCCAGGCTGCCTCGGGCCAGCATCGAGGCGCTTTCCGGGTTGTCCCGGCTGCTGAGCTGCGCGTAACGGTCCCAGGCGCGGCTTACCGCGTTCGAAGTGGCCAGCTCGTCGTCTGCCTGCGCCGGCGGCGCGAGCAGCACGGCCCCGAGCAGCGCGCCTCCAAGCAACAGGTCCCGCAACATCCAATGACGCATCGATGCTCCCCTACGTATCGATCAGCAGATATCGATCAGCGATTCCAGTACGGATTCTCTTCCCCCGAACCCGGCGGTCGCAGCGTATAGCGTTTGTAAGTCCACTGGTATTGCGCCGGGTCACGCCGCGCGATGCGCTCGACCGCCGCGTTGAGCGCGGCCACGGCCACCACCGGATCGGGGTTGGCGACGTCGGGCTGTGCCGCTTCGATGTGCAGCGCGAAGCCGGGGCCGTCGCGATGGGTGTCGATGCGCTCGCACCACGCGAACAGCACCGTCGCGCCGGTGCGCGCGGCCAGGCGGCCGAGCAGTGTCATCGTCAGCGCCTGCACGCCGAAGAACGGCGCGAACTCGCCATCGCCGGCCTTGGGTTGCTGATCGGGGAGGATGCCCGCCACGCCGCCGCCGCCCAGCAGCTTGAACAACTGCCGCACCGCCGGACCCTCGGCGCGGATCTGGGTGACGCGGTCGCTGCCGTCGGCCTGGCGGGCATCGGCGCGCACCAGGTTGAGGAAGGCCTCGCCGATGGCCGACTCCGGCGGGCGGTACAGGATCGCCAGCGGCGTGCGCGAGGCCAGCCACTGATTGAGCAGTTCCCAGTTGCCGTGATGCGGCGCGGCCACGATCACGCCGCGGCCGGCGGCAATGGCGGCGTCAAACAACTCAACGCCGTGCTGCTCGCGCAGCATCTGCAGGTTCAGTGCATGCGGTCGGGTCCACAGCCGCAGCGTCTCCATCATCTGCCGGCCGGTGGTGCGCAGGATGGCGCCGCGCCATTGCTCGCGCTGCGCCGGCAGCATGTCGGGGTACGCCAGTTCCAGGTTGCACAGCGCGACCCGGCTTTCGCGCGCGTTCAACCGCAGCCAGGCTGCGCCGATGGCGTCGCCCAGGCGCATCAGCCAGGACCAGGGAAGGCGGCCGACCAGGCCGGCGAGCAGGTACAGGAGGCGGGCGAGCGGTCGCGTCATCCGGCGAAGTCTAACTGGGGCGGTTGACCGCCCCCGCCGCGCCGGTGAGCATCGTCGGCCACGTCGAACGAGGCCCGCCCATGTTGGCTCTGATCCAACGCGTCACCGAAGCGGCCGTGCGAGTCGATGGCGAGGTCGTCGGCGCCATCGGGCCGGGCCTGCTCGCCCTGATCGGCGTCGAACCGGGCGACGGCGAGGCGCAGGTGGCGCGCATGGCCGAACGCCTGCTCGGTTACCGGGTCTTCGCCGACGAGGCCGGCCGCATGAACCTCGGCCTGGGCGATACCGGCGGCGGGCTGCTGCTGGTCAGCCAGTTCACCCTGGCCGCCGATACCCGCAGCGGGATGCGCCCGGGCTTCAGCACGGCCGCCCCGCCGGAACTGGCTGAACCGGTGTTCAACCGTCTGGTCGCCGTCTGCCGGCAAAATCACGCCCCAGGGGTGGAAACCGGCCGCTTCGGCGCCCATATGGTGATCAGCCTGGTCAATGATGGCCCGGTGACCTTCCTGCTGAAGGCCTGATCCAACAGGTTCGACCCAACCCTCGTCTTCAGCCAGGGCCGACCCGTGCCGGGTATAATGCACGGTTCCCCAAGCCTCCAACCCCGGTGCTCTGTCCATGGCCAACGAACGTCAGGCCCCCCAGTCCGACATCAAGCAACTGATCAGCAAGGGCCTGGAGCAGGGCTATCTGACCTATGCCGAGGTCAACGATCACCTGCCCGACGACCTTGTCGATGCCGAGCAGATCGAAGACATCATCGGCATGATCAACGGCATGGGTATCGAGGTGCACGAAGTTGCGCCCGATGCCGAGACCCTGCTGCTCGCCGACGGCGGCACGGGCAACCGTGAAGTCGACGATACCGCTGCCGAAGAGGCCGCTGCCGCGCTGACCGCGCTCGACGGCGAAGGCGGTCGCACCACCGACCCGGTGCGCATGTACATGCGCGAGATGGGCACGGTCGAGCTGCTGACCCGCGAAGGCGAAATCGCCATCGCCAAGCGCATCGAGGAAGGCCTCAATCAGGTCCAGGCCTCGCTGGCTTCGTTCCCGGCGACCATCCAGCTGATCCTGGAGGACTACGAGCAGCACAAGGCCGGCAAGAAGCGCCTGGCCGAAATCATTGTTGGCTTCAACGATCAGGAAGCGGTCGTGGAAGAGCCGGTGCCCGTGATCGCCGAGGTCGCCGATGCCGATGCCGAGGCCGACGAGGAAGAGGTAGAGGCCGCCGAGGAAGAAGCCGACGACACGCCGACCGGCCCGGATCCGGTTGAAGTCGCCAGGCGCATGGAGCTCCTGTCGACCGAGTACGGCAAGTTCGAGAAGGCTTACACGAAGTACGGCGCCTCCCACAAGAGCGTGCTGAAGCTGCGCGAGGACATGGCCGCGGTGTTCGTCACCTTGAAGCTGCCGCTGCCGCTGACCGACGTGCTGGTGCGGAACCTGCGCGACGTGCTGGCCAAGATCAAGGAACACGAGCGCCGCATCCTCGACCTGTCCACGCGCGTTGCCAAGATGCCGCGCAAGGACTTCATCCGCGCCTGGGAAGGCAACCAGACCAATCTGGAATGGGTCGACGAGCTGCTCAAGCGCAAGCAGAAGTGGTCGTCGGGCCTGCGTGACGTCAAGGACCAGATCATCTCCGAGCAGGAGTCCACCATCGCCCTGGAATCGGCGGTGCGCGTGTCACTGCCCGACATCAAGGAAATCAGCCGCGCGATGGCCTATGGCGAAGCCAAGGCGCGCAAGGCCAAGAAGGAGATGGTCGAGGCCAACCTGCGCCTGGTGATCTCCATCGCCAAGAAGTACACCAACCGCGGCCTGCAGTTCCTCGACCTGATCCAGGAAGGCAACATCGGCCTGATGAAGGCGGTCGACAAGTTCGAATACCGCCGCGGTTACAAGTTCTCGACGTATGCGACCTGGTGGATCCGCCAGGCGATCACCCGCTCGATCGCCGACCAGGCGCGCACCATCCGTATCCCGGTGCACATGATCGAGACGATCAACAAGCTCAACCGCATCTCCCGCCAGATGCTCCAGCAGTACGGCCGCGAGGCCACGCCGGAGGAATTGGCCAAGGAGATGGACATGCCCGAGGACAAGATCCGCAAGGTCATGAAGATCGCCAAGGAGCCGATCTCCATGGAGACCCCGATCGGCGACGACGAGGACTCGCACCTGGGCGATTTCATCGAGGACACCAACGTGGAGTCCCCGGTCGAAGCCACCACCAACATCAACCTGTCGGAAACCGTCCGCGACGTGCTCGCCGGACTGACCCCGCGCGAGGCCAAGGTGCTGCGCATGCGCTTCGGCATCGACATGAACACCGACCACACGCTGGAAGAAGTCGGCAAGCAGTTCGACGTCACCCGCGAGCGCATCCGCCAGATCGAAGCCAAGGCGTTGCGCAAGCTGCGTCACCCGAGCCGTTCGGAACAGTTGCGCAGCTTCCTCGATATCGACTGATCGTCGTCGCGCACGCAGTAACGAAAAAAGCCCCGCTTCGGCGGGGCTTTTTTCGTTTGGGGTCAGAGATGTTAGAGATGACAGCTCGCGATCTAGATCCACTGTCGCAATCCAGATCCCGTTCGCCCTGAGAGTAGCGAAGCGAAGTCGAAGGATGAGCGGGCCGGGCCTGCTCACCACCCCGTCCTGCCCCTCACCCCGCGTCGTAGAAAAACTGCTCCCGCACGATCTTGCCTTCATGCACGCGGTAGACGCAGATCTCCTGCATCGCCACACGGCCCATGCCCTTGAACGTGGCGTCCAGGCCCATCGACACGCTGAACCAATTCTCGGCGACGACGGCGTCGCTGCAACTGGCGCTATGGAGGGCTTCGATGCTCTCGCCGAACCTGCGGCCCTTTTCCAGGATCGCGGCCAGCCCTTGGGCGTTGCCCAGCGCGCCCGCCGGCGCCCCTTCGGGCTCGACGCTGACCGCGTCGTCGGCGTACAGCTCGCGCTGCGCTTTTTCGTACTCGCCGGCGCGGCACAGTTCAACCAGTCGCTTGGCTATGGCTTCGGTATTCATGGCGTTCCTTCTGCGTGGGGTGAGCAGTGATCCTACGCCCGCGTGCTGACAGCGTCGTGGCAGCAGGCCGAGTCTGTCCAAAGCAGGGATAGCGTGCCGCCAGCCACTGTCGAAGGTCCGTTCACATGCTAGGTTGCGGCGCGCGGGATCGATCTGGAGCCGATTGGATGAGCAAGGCGATGAGCATGTCGAAGAAGCACAAGATTCAGGGCTGGCTGGGCGTTGCGCTGCTAGCCGCGGCGATAGCGGGCGCCACGGGCGCCGCGACGGCAGCGCCGTCAGCACCCAAAGATGCGCAATCGCGCGCCTACGCCGCAGTCGATCCCTTCATCGGCACCGGCGGCGAAGGCCACACCTTCCCCGGCGCCGTGGTGCCGTTCGGCATGGTGCAGCTCAGCCCCGACACGCAGATCAAGCCGCGCAAGGAAGCCTACGGATGGGCCGCGGGCTACCGCTACGACGACACCACCATCGTCGGCTTCTCGCACACGCACTTCTCCGGCACCGGCCATTCCGATCTGGGCGACGTGCTGGTGATGCCCATCGCCGGCGACGTGAAACTCGAGCGCGGCGATGCCGGCAAGCCGGGTAGCGGCTACACCTCGCGCTTTCGTCACGACGACGAAGTCGCCGAGCCCGGCTACTACGCTGTGACCCTGCAGGACTACGCCATCCGCGCCGAGCTCACCGCCACCGCCCGCGTCGGCGTGCACCGTTACCGCTTCCCCAAGGGCAAGCCCGCGCACGTGCTGGTCGACCTGCGCACCAGCATGTACGACTACCCGGGCAAGGTGCTGTGGTCGCGGCTGCGCCTGCGGCCCGACGGCACCGTCACCGGATTCCGCGAAACGCGCGGCTGGGCACCGGGGCGGCAGCTGTATTTCGCGATGCGCTTCTCGCGGCCCGTCAGCGGCCACCAGTTCCATGACACCGAGCGGGACGTGGTCTACAAGGGCTTCCCGCCGCCGGGCGAGAACAACCCGCGCCAGCGCGCGCAGGTCGAGGGACGCCAACTCGTTGGCGCGCTCGACTTCGCCGACGCCGCCGGGCAGTCGATGATCGTCAAGGTCGCCATCTCGCCGGTCAGCGAGGACAGCGCGATCGCCAACCTCGACGCCGAAGTGCCCGCCTGGGATTTTGACGGCGTTCATCGCGACGCCAAGGCGCAATGGGCGCAGGCGCTCGGTGCGGTCGACATCGACGCCCCGGAGCCGATGCGGCGCAGCTTCTACACCGCGCTGTACCACACACTGATGGGACCGAGCCTGTTCATGGACAGTGACGGCCGCTATCGCGGTCCCGACAACGCCGTGCACCAGGCCGAGGGCTTCACCCACTACTCGACCTTCTCGCTGTGGGACACCTACCGCGCGCTGCATCCGCTGCTGACGCTGGTGCAGCCGCAACAGCGCAACAACGACTTCATCAACTCGCTGCTCGCCTCGCAACGCCACAGCCCGTACGGCACGTTGCCGGTGTGGTCGTTCCACGGTCAGGAGACGTGGTGCATGATCGGTTACCACGCCGTGCCGGTGATCGCCGACGCCTACATGAAGGGCATCCGCGGCTATGACGCCGACGCAGCGTTGCAGGCGATGGTCGCCAGCGCCAGCTACGGCCCGTACGACGGCATCGCCCAGTACATGCAACTGGGTTACGTGCCGATCGACGAGGAAGGCGAGGCGGCATCGAAGACGCTGGAATACGCCTTCGACGACTGGACCATCTCGCGCATGGCCGAAGCGATGGGCCGCAACGACGTGGCCGCGCAGTTCGGCAAGCGCGCGGCGAACTGGCGCAACGCTTTCGACGAGAAGACCGGCTTCATGCGCGCGCGCACCCGCGCCGGCAAGTTCCGCGAGCCGTTCGATCCCAGCGCCAGCGGCTACGGCACCGACTACACCGAAGGCAATGCCTGGCAGTACTCGTGGTACGTGCCGCAGGATGTGGCCGGCCTGGCGACCGCACACGGCGGCGAGGACCAACTGGTCGCCCGCATCGACCAGGTGTTCGACGCCAAGGTCGACCCGAAGATCTTCGAGCACATGGAAGACATCACCGGACTGATCGGCTGGTACGCACACGGCAACGAGCCCAGCCACCACGTCGCCTACCTCTACGCCTACGCCGGCCAGCCCTGGCGTACGCAGCAGCGCCTGGGCCAGATCATGAAGACCCAGTACGCACCGCGCCCGGACGGCCTGGCCGGAAACGACGACCTCGGCCAGATGTCGGCCTGGTACGTGTTCACCGCGCTGGGCTTCTACCCGGTGGCGCCGGCCAGCAACCAGTACATCATCGGCCGCCCGTTCCTGCCGCACGCCACGCTCAACCTGCCCAACGGCAAGCGCTTTACCGTGGTCGCCGACGCCCTGGACGACGCCCACCCATACATCGGCAGCGTCACCCTCAACGGCCAGCCGCTGCAGCGCGCCTTCCTGCGCCACGAGGAAATCATGGCCGGCGGTGAACTGCGCTTCGTCATGCACGCCCAGCCGAACCAGGCCTGGGGCGGCGCGGGGGCGGAGCGGCCGTATTCGATGTCACAGCGCTGAGGCCCAGTCGCCCGTCATGGCAGGCGATGCGGCAACGCCTGATAAAATGCGCCGCACGGGGGCCTATAGCTCAACGGTTAGAGCAGGGGACTCATAATCCCTTGGTTCCAGGTTCGAATCCTGGTGGGCCCACCATGATCATGCACTCAGGTCGACTTTTCAGTCGGCCTTTTTGCGTTTTGGATCGGCTTAAACACGGGTTGGTCACGAACTGTAGATTCCGCAGCTACTCGTGTCCTCGCACTGGTGTCCCTCAGCCAAGCCGAAAGCATCACGACAACAGTCTCCGGCGAAGTCTGTGGCCCCGGATCTTGTCGGAATAATGCTGCCTCTGCGCGAGTTAAAGGATGTGCAACTGTTGCTGGCCTGCGACATGGATCGGCCACCGGTCGCGATCGGCATCGTTCTTGCTTCTCTGCGCGAGCGGAGCGAGGCGGCTGGCCGATGTCCGTCGCCGGCTTGTTGAGGCGTTGATCTATCTGATGGCCGCCTAGCTCAGCTTGAGGCCGCACCAGCGCTGGTATCGCCCCACCTAGCCGCGCGCAAAACAGAGCCGCATCGCGGCCAGCGGATATTTTCTCTCAGCCATGACCTGGTTTCCTGCGACATGAACAGTTGGGTGCGCGGACTCGCGGCCGCGGTCATCTTGACCGCGCTGGCCGGCTGCGCCTCCACGCCGCCACAGGCCACCAATCCGGAATCCGACTACAAGCAGCGGGCCGTTACCCGCAACGACGGCGGTGTGCGGGTTTCCACCGCGGCGCTGTCGGCTGAGGAGAGTGCGCGGGTCTACGGCGTGCCTTTGGCGACGAAGTCGATCCAGCCGGTCTGGATCGAGGTGGAGAACCACGACGATCGCGCCTACTACCTGATGTCGCCGGGCCTGGATCCGAATTTCTTCCCGGCGTCGGAAGCGGCTGAGGCGTTCGCGACGGGCGAATCGCGCGAGCAGGCGGGCGAGCTCGATCGGCGCTTCCGGCAACTTGCCTTCCGCAATCCCGTTCTGCCGGGGACGACAACATCGGGGTTCGTGCTGACCAATCTCGACGAGGGCGGAAAGCTCGTGCAGATCGACCTGGTGGCCAGTGGCCGCGCGAAGTCGTTTTCGATCCTCACGATCATTCCCGGCTTCCGCGCGGATTACCACGTCAGCGGCGTCTTCAGACGCGAGATCCATGCCGATGGGGAGATCGTGGATTTCACCGACGACACCGCCTTCCTGCAGGCGCTCGGGAGTCTTCCCTGCTGCGTCACAAACAAGGACGGCACCAAGAACGGCGATCCCCTCAACCTGGTGGTCGTCGGTGGCTTCGACGATGCGCTGCCGGCGCTCGTGCGGCGTGGTTGGCGCCCGACCGAGCAGAAGTGGTCGGGCTCGATCATGAAGATGATGACCTCCGCGCTATCGGGCGAGCGCTATGCCTATGCGCCGATCAGCGATCTCTACTTGTTTGGTCGCGTCCAGGACTTCGCACTGCAGAAGGCGCGCGACAACATCCACCAACGAAACCACCTGAGGTTGTGGCTGAGCCCGATGCGCTACCAGGGCAAGCAGGTTTGGGTGGGCCAGATCAGTCGCGACATCGGCAGCCGCCTCACCATCCATTCGCCGACGCTCACGACGCACAAGATCGACCCGGACGTGGATGAAGCACGCAACGCGCTGGCCGAGGACATGGCCTACTCGCAGGGACTGAACAAGGTCGGATATGCAAGAGGCGTTGGCGCCGCGCCGAAGGGCTCGCCGCGCGAGAACCTCACCACCGACCCGTACTACACCAACGGACTGCGCCTGGTGCTGGTGTTCGACCGTGCACCGACGTCCCTGGCGGACATTGAGTTCCTGGGTGACGACATCCTCAACGCGCCCCCGTCACAGGGGAGCTCGCCGTGAGTGCATGGTCGCTGCCGCACCGTGTCCTCGCGCATGCGGCGTTGTCGCTCGCGCTGGCAGGCTGCGCGACTTGGCAAGGTCCCGCCGGGATCGACGACTCCGCACTGCGAGCGCGCGCCACGGTAGCGACGGCGAACGGGCAGGACGTGCGCGTTGGTGCGGTCGTCGTGGGCGAGGAAACCAGCCGGAAGATGTTCGGCCCCGACATCGACAAGGCGAACGTGGTGCCTGTCTGGATCGAAGTGGAGAACCGGTCGCCGCAGCCGTTATGGTTGCTGCGGTCGGGCACCGACCCGGACTACTTCTCGCCGCTGGAAGTGGCGTGGTCCATGCACAAGACGCTCGCGGGAGCAACGAATGCGAGCATCGACGAACACATCCAGGAACTCGCGTTCGATAATCCGATCCCGCCCGGCGCGACGCACTCGGGAGTGATCTTCATCAACCCGCAAGGTGGGACGACGCTGGTCAACATCGATCTGTTCGGCAGGAAGACGCTGGTTCCGTTCTCGCTGTTCCTGCATCCGGACGACCACGACGGGCCGCCACCGCTCACGTTCCAGCATCCGCAGGCGCAGGTCACCGACTACCACGACCTCGACGCGTTGCGTTCGGCGCTCGAGCGCTTGCCATGTTGTGCGACCGATGCCAGCGGGTCGGTGCAGGGCGACCCGTTGAATGTCGTTTTCATCGGCACCATGGCCGACCTCGGCGCGGCCAGCATCCGGCGTAACTATCGACGCGATGCCCGTGAGTCCGACACTGCGCAGCGGGTGTTCGGACGGGAGCCGGACATCGTCGCGCGCAAACGGGCGCAGACCGGCGCGCCGGCGACCTGGGTGCGCCTGTGGGCAACGCCGATGCAATTCGACGGCAAGCCGGTCTTCGTCGCGCAGGTCGGGCGGCCGGTCGGCGGCCGCTTCTCGTCCGGCAACACAGCTGGCGTAGTGCTGCACGGCGATGTCGACGAGACCAGGAATCTACTGGTGCAGGACATGATGTATTCGGGCGGGTTGGAAAAGCTCGGGTTCGTCACCGGGGTCGGCGAGGCCGCCGAGGCGTCGCCCAGGAGCGCGTTCGAGGGCGCGCGCTACCACACCGACGGATTGCGCGCGGTCATGTTCTTCGCCGCGCGCCCACTCAGCCTGTCCGACGTGCAGATACTCGACTGGGTGCCGTTCCTGGAGCAACGCGAGGCCGCCGCACGCGAGCGAGGTAGCGATGAACACGAATGACACTGCCACTGGATCGCCGACGGCCGTGGCATCGCGACGCGCGTACCCCATGACGAAGGCTGGCATCGTCCGCGCGGCCGTCGTGGTGGCATGCCTTGCGCTCGGCGCGTGCGCGACGACGTCCGGCGTGCCGTATTCGACCGACATCGCACCGGACACCCAGGCGGGCCTGCAGGACAAGCGTGCCCGTTTCCGCGAGACCTTCTGCGCGGTGCTGGAAGCGCACGGTCACGAACTGCCGGACTACCGACCCTGCGACCAGGCGCTGACCCGCGTCGGCGTCGAACCCGCCGGTACCGGCAAGCCGGTCGAACTCGGCCCGTCGAAGCGGCATCTCGTCGCGGCGCTGGTGCCCGGCATAGGTTACGAATGCTTCGCAAAGTGGCTCCAATCGCCGGGCACTGCCGCAGAGCACGTACGCCGATACGGATACGACATGGTGGCCATCAAGGTCGATGCGCTGTCCGGCATCGAGACCAACGCGCGCCAGATCCGCGACGCGATCATGGCGATGCCGGCCGATGCACAAGCGCCGCGCCTGGTGTTGATCGGGTATTCGAAAGGCGCGCCCGACATCCTGGAGGCGGTGGTCACCTATCCCGAGATCCGCAGCCGCGTGGCGGCGGTGGTCAGCGCCGCGGGCTCGGTGCATGGTTCGGTGCTTGCCGACGACGCCGAGCAGTATCAGGCCGACATGCTGCGGCACTTTCCCGGCGCCACCTGCGAGTCGGGCGACGGCGGCGGCGTGGAGAGCCTTCGACCCGCAACACGCAAGGCGTGGCTCGCGCAACACCCGTTGCCCGATGACGTGCGTTACTACTCGCTGGCGACGTTTCCGCAGCCGGAGCGGATCTCGTCGATCCTGAAATCGAGCTACAAGAAGCTGGCCAAGATAGACGCGCGCAACGACAGCCAGGTGATCTTCTACGACCAGTTCGTGCCGGGCAGCGCGCTCGTCGGCTATCTCAATGCCGACCACTGGGCGGTGGCGGTGCCGATTGCCCGTTCGCACCCCACGATCGGGTCGATGTTCGTTACGCAGAATGCGTATCCGCGGGAGGCGCTGTTGGAAGCGCTGTTGCGCTTCGTGGAAGAGGATCTCGCGACACCGCCGTGATTCGCGAACGTTTCCGGATGTCCTGATTGCTCGGCGCGTCAATTCCCGAGAAGGCCGGTTCCGCTCCACCCCGGCGCAAGCCGGCTTCCAGCGCCATATTCGAAAGCCCAAAGGCACTGGGTCCCCGCCTTCGCGGGGATAACGAGCCGAGGATGACGGGCCGGGAAGACGAGGGATTAATTTTTTTTGAATGGGTAGCGTCCTCTTCGGAGGACAATTGGCCTTCCCCCACGAGAATTTGGAGTTCCCGATGCTGCAGATGCGACCGAACTGCGAATGTTGCGACCGGGACCTGCCGCCGGACTCTGTGGACGCGATGATCTGCTCGTTCGAGTGCACCTTCTGTGCCGGGTGCGTCAGCACGACGCTGGCCGGAAGATGCCCGAATTGCGGCGGCGACCTGATGCCGCGGCCCACCCGCGCCGCGCACCTGCTGGCCAAGAACCCGGCTTCGACGCAGCGGGTGCTCAAGCCCGGGGGCTGCCAGAAAGCCACCTGATATCCGCGCGGGACCGTCGTTGCCGGCCCGGGACTACAATCCGCCCATGACCGCGACACCGCCCAGCGACCACCAGGCCGCACTTGCGGCGGTCGCCCGTGCGATTGCCGATTCGCTCGAAGTCCGGGACATCTGGGACCGTGTCGCCGACGCCTGTCATACGGTCGTGCCGTTCGACGCGATGGGCATCGTGCGGCTTGAAGACGGCGGCATGGTGCGCGCAGTGGCGGCGGCCGGCGAGCCTGAGGTCAAGGCGCTGGAAGGTCAGGTCTTTCCACGCAACGGATATTCGCCTGCGCACTGGCCCAATGCCGATCAGTTCCTGGTGCTGATCGACGACGCGCTGCGCGAGCTCGATCCGTCGTTTCCGCTCGACCGGCTGGCCATCGAGCGCGGCTACCGCTCGGTGTTGCGCGTGCCGCTGGGGCACGCTGGCAAGCCGCTCGGTTCGATCCTTCTGGTCTCGCGCCAGCCGGGTCGTTTCACCGAATCGCACGGCCGCGCATTGATGGTGATCGCCGAGATGGCGGCGCTGGCGCTCGCGCACGAACAACTCGCGGGCAAGCTGGCCGAGGAGACACGACGCAACGCGGCAGCGCAGGAGCGCGCCGAGCGCCTGGAGCGCCGAGTGCAGGAGTTGGCGCAGGAACTGGAAACACTCAGTCACCACCGCGTGCTCGGCGTGTCCCGCCGCTGGCGCGATGTACTGGAGCAGGCCACCAAGGTCGCCCCCACCGACACCACGGTGCTGCTGACCGGCGAATCCGGCAGCGGCAAGGAAGTGGTGGCGCGCTTCATCCACCGTGGCTCGCCGCGCAAGTCCGGTCCGTTCGTCGCGCTGAACTGCGCGGCGCTGCCGGAACAACTGCTGGAGTCGGAGCTGTTCGGCCACGAGCGCGGCGCCTTCACCGGCGCGCAGGCGACGCGATCGGGACGCATCGAACAGGCCAGCGGCGGCGTGCTGTTTCTCGATGAAGTGACCGAGATGAGCCCCGGCGTGCAGGCCAAGTTCCTGCGCGTGCTGCAGGAGCGCGAATACCAGCGCCTGGGCGGCACGCGCACGCTGCGCGCCGACGTGCGCGTGCTGGCGGCGACCAATCGCGACCTGCGGCAGGCGATCGCCCGTGGCACCTTCCGCGAGGACCTGTTCTACCGGCTGGCCGTGTTCGACATCGAGCTTCCGCCGCTGCGCGATCGAGCCGAGGACATTCCGCTGATGGTGGATGCATTCCTCGATGAAGTCGGCCACAGCGTCGGCCGGCCCGCCGCAGGCATCACGCGCGAGGCGAAGGCGCGGCTGGCCGCGTACCACTGGCCCGGCAACGTGCGCGAACTGCGCAACGTGATCGAGCGCGCGGTGATCCTCAGCGAGGGCGGCCTGATCACGGTCGAGCACCTGCCGCTGACGCTTTCGGAGCCCGCGCCGCTGTCGCCAGCCGCGGCGGACGCCGCCAAGCCGCAATCGTTGCCCGATACCGAGCGCGAGATGATCGTGCAGGCGCTGGCGCGTTGCGGCGACAACAAGTCCAAGGCCGCGCGCCTGCTCGGCCTGACCCGCGCCCAGTTGCGCTCGCGCATCGACAAGTACGGATTGATGTCGAAGACCTGAGGTCGTCCGCCACTGCGGCCTTCTCGCCAACATTGGCGATTTCCAGCCACCACCGCTTTGTCCGATTGGCACTGATCAGTCACGACCATCCAATGCAATTGCGCTCCACATCAATCGCTTACCGTTGCTCGCGACCGCGCGAAGGAGTTGGCACGGGTTCTGCTCTGTAGGGGATGTAACCCCTCGGAGCATGCAAGTGAAATCCCCCGAACCAAGACCTGCTTTTCCGGCATGGATGCCGACGACCGCTCTGCTGGGCCTGAGCCTGCTGGCGCCCGGCATCGCATGCGCGCAAACCGACGACGACTGGCAGTACCGCGCCAGCATGTACGCCTTCTTCCCCGAGATCGATGGCCGACTGCGCGCGGCAACCCCCGCCGGTGACCAGCTCACGGTCGACGCCGACACGCTGGTCGACAACCTCCACTTCGCGGCGATGGGCAGCTTCGAGGCGCGCAAGGGCCACTGGGGTCTGCTCGCCGACCTGATCTACATGGACGTGGGCGACTCCATCTCCAATTCGCCGACCCTCGGTCGCGGCACGGTGCCGTTGCCGTCGGGCGTGACCGCTGATGCGTCGCTCGATATCGAAGCGGTGGCGTTCACCCTGGCCGCGACTTACCGCGTCATCGACAGTGCAAGCAACACGCTCGACCTGCTCGGCGGTGCGCGGCTGCTCGACGCCAAGGCCGATCTCGAATGGCAGTTCGACTCGCCGATGGGGCCGCTACCGCCGCCGATGGGGCAGGGCAAAGGCGAGGCGAGCGAAAGCGGATGGGACGCGATCGTCGGACTCAAGGGACAGCACCGCTTCGGCTCGCGCCATCAGTGGTTCGTTCCGTACTACCTCGACGCCGGCACCGGCGCTTCCGATCTCACCTGGCAGGCCGCCACTGGCATCGGCTATTCCGCGCGCTGGGGCGACACCTTCCTGATCTGGCGACACCTCGACTACGACCTGGGTCAGGACCGCAGGTTCGAGGACCTGTCGTTCAGCGGCCCGGCGATCGGCGTCGCCTTCAACTGGTAACAGCACAACCAAATGATTGGAGCATCGACATGAACTACCGTCCGCAACGCATCGACGTCCACCACCACTTCCTGCCGCCTCAATACCTGGCCTGGCTCAAGGCCCAGGGGATCCACTGGACCGGCGGGCCGTTGATTCCCGAGTGGAACCTGGACATCGCCCAGGAAGTGATGGAACGCAATGGCATCGCCCAGGCCATCGCATCGCCGGTTCCGCAGGTGTACTGGGGCGACACCGATGACGCCGCGCGGTGGGCGCGTCATTGCAACGAGTTCTCGGCAAGCATGGTGCAGCAGGCACCCGACCGCTTCGGCGCGTTCGCCACGCTGCCGCTGCCGGACACCAAGGCGGCGCTGAAGGAACTGGAATACGCGCTGGATGCGCTCAAGCTCGACGGCGTGATCATGTTCTCGAGCTTCGGCGACCAGTACCCGGGCGATCCGATGTTCGAGGAGCTGTTCCAGGAGTTGGACAAGCGCAAGGCGGTCGTCCTGATCCATCCGTGCACGGCGCCTCCGGGCGCGATCGTGCCGAAGCTGACGATCCCGTGGGGCATGGTGGAGTTCATCGCCGACACCAGCCGCGCCGTGACCAACCTGCTGCTGAGCGGCACACTGCATCGCTATCCGTCGATCCGCTACATCGTCTCGCATGCCGGCGGCGCGATCCCGTACATCTCGCTGCGGCTGAAATTCAGCGAGGAGATTCCCGGCATCGTCGACAACATCCCGCTCGGCACGATGCACTACCTGCGCAAGCTGTACTACGACACCACGCTGTCGACATCGGAAACCGTGCTGGCCGGCTTGCGCCAATTCGTGCCCACCAGCCAGATGTTGTTCGGCAGCGACTATCCGATGGTGCCGGAGAAGGTGGTGAGCGTCGAAACCTCGATGCTCGAAGCCAGCCGCGTGCTCGACGACGCGACCCGGCAGGCGATCGATCGCGACAACGCGCTGGCGCTGTTTCCGCGCCTGGCCAACCTGCGTCGCGGCGCTAAAGACGCCCTCCAAACCGGCTGAATCCCCCCAGCCGTTTACGCCGGGCTTCGGCTCTCGACCCCTCGGGGCCCGGCGTCTTTTTGCGGGGTACCACCGTCATCGGCCGAAACGATCCGGCCGCCGCGTTGAAGATCACGACGGACGACGTTGTCCCGATTGAAGGCTCGCGCCTGGAAAGCGCCATGTCGGAACTCATCGTGACTTCAGGCCATGGTGTGCAGGGACGCCGGAGGCGATCTTGGAGGTTCGCCGCCTCCTGCATATCGACCTGACAGGCACTATTCCGCCTCATCCGGATGCCTTGGAAATCCAATCAGGCAACGACATCACGCCGTTCGCAGATATCCCACGAGGGATCAATTAATTAAATGAGTTACCAGCCAATACGTTTCGAGGAAAAATTCACCCGGTTCCATGACCATTGGGCGCCGCGGGTGATCGCCGAGATGAACGACTACCAGTTCAAGCTGGTCCGCATCCAGGGCGAGTTTGTCTGGCACCGACACGACGACACCGACGAGGTGTTCATCGTCATCGACGGACGCATGCGCATCGCCTTCCGCGACGGGCACGTCGATCTGGGGTCAGGTGAGATGTTTGTAGTGCCCAAGGGCGTGGAGCACTGCCCATCGGCCGAGGGCGAATGCAGGCTCATGCTGATCGAGCCACGTGGCGTGGTGAATACCGGCGGGGCCGGCGGCACGCTGACCGCGGAAAACGATGTCTGGGTATGAAACGCACGCCTGGTCCGCGGCGCCTCTGGCCGGGCATGCCAACGGTGATGCCAACGCTTTTGCCAACGCTCCTGCCAACGAGCCTTCTGCACGATGGCGAGCGATCTTCAACCCATTCCGTGTACCGAACCCGATGATGCAATCCAGACTGTTGTTCCTCTCGCTCACTCTGCTGGCGGGCCTCGCTTTCCAGGTGCGCAGCGCCGAGCTGGGCGTGCTGGCACCCGTAATGGTCGACGGCAAGCCGCAGGAACGTGCCGCACCCGATGGCGCCATGGTGCCGGTGGTGACCCGCGTGACCTCAGGCCCTCTCTTTGAGAAGTTGCAGCATGAAGCGCGGGAAGGATTCACCGCATCGATGCTGGCGCTGGACGAACGTGCGCAGCGCATGTCCGGCCAGGCGCAGGTGAGCCCGACCTGGCTGTATCTGTCGCTGGAGGACGGCGGATTTCCGCGGTTCGGGTTCTGGTTGCAGGACGGCAAGCAGGTTCGCTTCGTCGGTGAGCACTATGTCGATCTGGTGGTCGACGAGGACACCGTCGCCAACGGCGGCTTCGAGGAGATATTCGCGCATGAACAGGGACACGTGCTGCTGCGCCGCCTGCTGCCGGCGCTGCCCGACGGCTACTCGCGCACGCCGCATGCGGCGTTGGCGGTCACCGATCGCGTCACGGCCTTCGACGAGGGATTCGCGATGCACTTCCAGGCCCTGGCGCGGCTTCTGACGCGCAATGAGCAACTGCGCCTGGAAGACGACGGCCTGACCGGCAAACCCTTCCTCCCGTACTGGGCCAGCCATACCGACCGCACGTGGCGACTGGAGGGCACTCGACGCAACAGTTTCGTGCAGTTGCAGGTGCCGCTGCCCGGGGAGCCCGATGCGATCCTGGCGCGCGACCACAGCACGCTGTTCGATACCGGTCGGTTGAAGTCCGGCGACCAGATGATGGCGTCGGAGGGCGTGGTCTCCACCGTGTGCTACCGCTGGCTTGCGCCGGGCGAAGGCACCACCGCGGCATTGCTCGAACGCTACGGTCAGTTGTTCACCGCCCTGAAGGCGCTCGACAAGACCGCACTGAAGCCGGACTCGCCGGTCCTGATCAACCTGCTCCAGGCCTATGCCGCGCAATATCCGGCGCAGGGCAAGCAGGCGTTGCGCGTGTTCGTCGAAACCACGTACGGCAGCACCGTCGATCCGGCGATGGCGCGGCAGACCGAAGCGCTGGCCGCGCGCGGCATCGTCGGCGACATGGAAGGGTTCGTCACACAGCTCAAGCCCGCGCGTGCGGCGCTGGCCAAACTGATCGAGGACACCACGCCGGCGCGGCTCGACGCGGCGCTGTCGGCGCCGATCTGGCTCTACGGCGATGGACCCGCCGGCAACAGCAAGGACGAAGGCATCGCGTTCGATCTGAATACCGCCGAGCGCGAAGGACTGCAGGTCCTGCCCGGCATCGACGCCGCCACCGCCGAACGCATCGTCGCGGAGCGTCGTGCGCACGGTCCGTATGCCAGCCTGGCCGCGGTGTCCTCGCGTCTGTCGCTGTCGCCAGCGACGACGGCAGCATTGCAGTCGCTGCACGGGGCCGCAGAACGGGCTGGCCCCTACGTCCGCCGCTGACCAGTCAGGAGGCTCCATGAAGACCATCGGACTGATCGGCGGCATGAGCTGGGAATCGACGGTTCCCTACTACCGCACCATCAACGAAACCGTGAAAGAGCAACTCGGTGGCCTGCACTCGGCCAGGCTGGTGCTGTACAGCCTGGACTTCCATGACGTGGAGCGGTTGCAGCACTCGGGACGCTGGCAGGAAAGCGGCGTCGTGCTCGCCGATGCGGCACGCGCGTTGGCTGCGGCCGGCGCGGACTTCCTGGTGGTGTGCACGAACACCATGCACAAGGTGGCCGACGCAATCGAGGCGGCGGTCGACATTCCGCTTCTGCACATCGCCGACCCGACCGCAGAAGCCATCGCGCAGGCCGGGTTCCGCCGCGTGGGCCTGCTCGGTACCCGTTTCACGATGGAAGAGGATTTCTATCGCCAGCGGCTCCAGGCGCAACACGGCATCGAGGCGCTGGTGCCCCCGCAGGGCGACCGCGACGACGTGCACCGGATCATCTACGACGAACTCTGCGTAGGCGTAATCTCGGACGACTCGCGCGAGATCTACCGGCAGGTGATCGCGCGGCTGGTCGAGCGCGGCGCCGAGGCGATCATCCTCGGCTGCACCGAGATCGGCCTGCTGGTCGGCCCGCGAGATTCGTCCGTGCCGCTGTTCGACACCGCCCACCTGCATGCGCGCAGTGCGGCGCTGATGGCGTTGGCCTGAATCTGTCGAAATCGCACCTCTGAAACCACTTCCCCACGAGTATCACCATGAAAGCTGCCGTCTATTCCCGCACCGGTCCCGCCCGGGAGGTGTTGTCCATCGCCGAGAAGGCGCGCCCCGAACCGCAACCCGGCGAGGTTCGCGTCCGCATCGGCTGGTCGGGCGTGAATCCATCCGATGTGAAGAGCCGCGCCGGCACGCGATCGAACGTGCTGCCGTATCCGCAGATCGTCCCGCACAGCGATGGTGCGGGCGTCATCGACGCCATAGGCGAGGGCGTGCCAGCAAGCCGCATTGGCGAGCGCGTGTGGATCTGGAACGGCGCGTGGGCGCGCGCGGATGGGACGGCGGCCGAATGGATCGTCGTGCCGGCGGCGCAGGCGGTTGTGTTGCCGGAGGGCGTTGCGCTCGAAGTCGGTGCCTGCCTGGGCATTCCCGCACTGACGGCGTGCCATGCGGTCAGCGTCGACGGAGGCGTGGCCGGCAAGCGCGTGCTGGTGGCCGGTGGTGCCGGCGCGGTCGGCCATTACGCCGTGCAGATGGCGCGGCTGGCGGGCGCAAGCCAGGTGATCGCCACGGTGAGTTCGAAGGACAAAGCCGCACGCGCGCTTGAGGCCGGAGCTGAAGTGGTGATCGACTATCGCGCCGAGGACCTGGTCGAACGCGTCAGGGAAGAAACGCAGGGCCTGGGTGTTGACTGCATCATCGAAGTGGACTTCGCGGCCAATGTCGAAAAGGACTTCGCGATGATTGCGCCGGAGGGGCGCATCGTCGTGTACGGCAGCGCATCGCCGGAAATCCGGGTGCCGTTCGTGCCGGCGATCCTGAAGAACGTGCGGCTGTCGTTCTTCATCGTCTACAACCTGTCGGGCGCGGACCGGACGACGGCCATTCACCGGCTGCACGGCTGGCTGCACGCCGGCCAGTTGCAGCACGCGATCGCATTGCGGCTGCCGCTGGAGCAGATCGCGCAGGCCCACGAAGCGGTCGAGTCCGGCAGCGCGATGGGCAACGTGGTGCTGGGCGTCGCCGACGAGGCGTCGCTGGCGAAGTAGTGCGCGCGCCTGCCGTCATTCCGCGGAGGGCCGTCACGTTCCGTGCTGAAGCCCACGACGCGTCGAGACGATTTCCAGCGGGCGCCCTGAGCGCTACGTGATCGACCGTGGGCGGTTCGATGCCAAGGTCGCCGCAAAGCAGGCCGCGTGACGGTTGCGCACCGCCACGCCGAAAATCATTGCACCAGGGCCATCTCGATCCGCCGTTCTTCCCGGTATTTCGCCCGTTCGGAACGGCAATACGCGCTGCCCATGGCGAACTTGCGGCAGATCGTCGGCCGTTGGGAGTAGATGCTGCAGCTCATGTTCGAGTGATCCACGGCCGCGCACCAGCCATCCTCGCCGCGCCGCATGACGTCCATGCCACCGTCCATCCGCTCGACCAGATGCCGGGGCACGTCGTCTTCGGGCATCAGGACGACCGTGAGACGGCAGCAGACCGCGTCGCAGCGGCTGCATGAAACCTCCGAGCGCTTTTCCGTGCTCATGCCGGCTGCGCCACCAGTTCGGGCGATCGCCTGAACTTCAACAGTCGAATGCGGAACGGGAAGTCCTCGCGCGTCGGCGTCGTCAACGTCGTGCAGGCGAAACCCTGCGCCTGCATCGCCCGGGTGAAGGGTGCGCTGAATCCTCTTCCCGGATCGGTGATGACAACCTCGGCATTGGGAGCGGCGTGCCTGAGCACCAGGCGGCTCAACAGCGCGCCGTGGTCGCGTTCGTAGAGCACGTCGCTGCCGATGATGAGGTCGAAGTGGCCCATGGCGGGCTCGGGTATGGCCCAGGAAAGATCGCGATAGGTGATCCGCTCGAGCCCGTTAAGCACGGTGTTGTACTCGAGGAATTCCTCGGCCAGTGGATGATGGTCGCTCGCCGTCACGTTGGCGCCGCGCTGCTTCAGCACCAGGCTGGGCAAGCCAAGGCCGCATCCGATTTCCAGGACACGAAGACCGGCGACGGCGAACTGGCTCATGGCCTCGGCCAGCACCCTGGCGGAAGGCCACAGATGGCCGAACAGGCTCCATTGCGCCGAAGAGATTCCGGCACGATCGCCCGCGCCGTCTTCGTCTGAATACTGTTGAAGGTCACTCAGGGCGCGCAGGCGGAATTCATGGGCGCCCACCTTTGCGGTGAGCTTGCAGGTGCTAAAGCCCAAACGGGCGCTCCTCGTTGCCAGCCTGTCGGAGAGGGCCGGGGCGTGTACGGGGCGCAGCGGGCGACAGTAGGTCGTCGGACGAGACGCGAGAGAATGGTGGCGCGAGCCGATACTACTCCGATATCCCGGGAAAAACCGATTTTTCTGGCTAAAAGCGCGGCTTCGGGGCTGCGATATGCGCATCGGTCACGCGTTCATCCCGGTTATGGCGCATACTCGATCTGCATACAACGAGAGTGCCGATGAGCCATCAAGTCGCCGTATTCCGCTTCACCTTGGGCATCGGTCAAAGCATCGGCCCTGCCGCGCTGCGGGAGATCTGGATCCGCGCTTGCCAATCCACCGACGTCACGGTGGGCAGAAGCGGTCGAGGATCCGATGATCGCCCCACTTACACGCTGTTTGCTCCCACCAGCCTCGCCGATCTGCCGAAAGTCGAGCAGCGAGTGCGCGAGTTGCTTGATGGCCGGGGGCTGCGTGCTTCGCTCATCCCCATGAAGCCGTAGCGCCGGGTCGTATCGGAGAAGAAATGAAAACGCAGAAGAACAAGGCACGTCCGCAACGCTCGGACGGGCCTTTGAAGTTCGAAGGCGCCTATGCGAAGCGATTCGCCAGCGACCGGATCGCCGAGGACATCTCGCGATTCAACGCCGAGGGCGGCCACATCGAAGTGCTGGGCACCACCAAGGTGCTGAAGAAGATCGACGGCACGCCGACCGGGTAACGCTTCCGGAGGGCGGCTCGCCGTCCCGTCGCGAACAACACCGGCTTCACGGCCGTCAGGGCAATTTGGTCTTCACGCGAACGGCACATCCGGCGTCGCGGCGAAGAGGGCCCATGAACCCGACCGGCCAACAACTGGCCCGCACCAGTCGCATCCTTCGCTTCCTGGTGAAGTATCGCCATTCGGGGATGTTCACCGGATGGGACCTGCGCGTGCCGCTGGACGTGGCGATCGAGACCGTCGACCATCGGCCCGACCAGTTCGTCGACGACCTGGAGGCGCTGGGTCCCACTTTCGTCAAGCTCGGGCAGGCACTGTCGACCCGGCCCGACCTGGTGCCTCCTGCGTATCTCACCGCGCTGACGCGCATGCAGAGCCAGGTCACGCAGACGCCGTGGCCCGAGATCAGGGCGCAACTCGAAAGTGCGCTGGGGGAATCGGTCGAAGCACGTTTCGCGAGCTTCGACACCGTGCCGCTGGGTTCGGCCTCGCTGGCGCAGGTGCATCGCGCCCGATTGCACGATGGCCGCGTGGTCGCGGTGAAGATCCAGCGGCCGGGCATCGCCGAGGAGGTCAGCCATGACCTGGCGACGCTGGAGTCGATCGCCAGCGGCGTCGACCATACGACCGGCCTGGGACAGCGCGTGCGCTTCACCGACTGGGTGCACGAATTCCGCAGGGCGCTGATCGCCGAGTTGGACTATTGCCTGGAAGCGGCGAACCTCGAGCGCTTCTCCGATCACCTGGCCGAGTACCCCGATCTGCTCGTGCCCAGGCCCGTGTGGGAACTGACGCGGTCGCGGGTTCTGGTGATGGAGTTGATCACCGGCGTGCAGCCCGAGGCCTCGGTACGCGAGCGGCTGCCGAAGTATCTGCTGGAGCGGTTGTGCGAATCGCTGTTGCGCGGCTACGTGGACCAGATGTTCATCCACGGCGAAATCCACGCCGACCCGCATCCCGGCAACATGCTCATAACGGCCGATGGGCGGATGGGGATCTTCGACCTCGGCATGGTCGTGCACGTGCCGCCGCGACAGCGCTTGCGCCTGCTCAAGCTGATGTTCTCGGCGATCGACGGCCGCGGCGACGATGCGGTCGAGGAAGTGATCGCGCTGGGTACGCGCCTGGAGGACTTCGACGAGGAGCGCTACCTGCGCGAGGCCGGCCAGATGATCGCGCGCTATGCCGCGCATGCGGACGTGCAAGGCTATTCGGAAGGTCGCCTGATGCTGGATCTGACCCGGATCGGTGCCGCCTGCGGTTTGCGCTCGCCGCCGGAACTGAGCCTGCTGGGACGCGCGTTGTTGCATCTGGAAGGGGTGTGCCATCTCTTGGCCCCGGAGCTCAGGGTCAGGCCCGTGCTGGAGGATCATTTCCCGCGCGTGGTGAGGGCGCAGATGCAGCGATCGATGTCGTTGCCGTCGCTCGCCGTCGAGGCGGTGGAGTTGCAGGCGCTGATACAGGACGCGCCGCGCAAGGTTTCGGCCGCGCTGTCGTTACTAGCCGAGAACCGCTTGCAGGTGCGCGTGACCGGGCTGCAGGAATCGCGCCTGATGGAAAACCTGCAGAAGATCGCCAACCGCATCGCCGCCGGCGTGGTCATCGCAGCGCTGATCCTGGCCTCCGCACTGCTGCTGCGGGCGCAGCCGGGCGGCCTCATGTCGGGCTACTCGAAACTGGCGATGCTGCTGTTCGTCATTGCCACCGCACTGGGTCTGGGGCTGGTGATCAGCGCGCTGTTCCATGACCGCAAGGCCAAGCCGCCGGAGGAGCGGGGGCCGCGCGGGTAGCGCCAACCGGCCAAGGCTGGAAAGTCGCGGGTGCCGGAGCGCCGGGACCCATGGACGTCATCCCAGCGAAAGCTGGGATCCACTTTGACTTTGCTCGTGTCGGGCGAACTTGAAGGCAACAGCAACAGCAAAATGGATCCCAGCTTTCGCGGGGATGACGGTCGAGATCCGATTCAGCAAAAAGTGAGCGGCGCAGGCCGAAACGGAAACGGGAGCTTGGCGGGCTCCCATTTCCGTACCTCGGTTTGAAACCGAAAAGCCGCAATCCAACGACAGTCGATTCAACGACCGTCGCGGTCGAAATCACCAGGAATGGCGCGCTCGGCGCTATGCCAGGCGTCGCGGGTGGCCTCCCTGGCCTTGTCCCAACCCAGACGCGACTCGCCTTTCACCCGATCCCATCCGCGCGACAGGTCGTTCTCGAGCTCGTCGTCCCAATCGCGGTCGCCGTAGTGGCTCCTGGCGTGCAATCCATAGCGGTACGCCGGGCGATAGTCGTCGAACGTCGCGGACGGATCGCGATAGCTGGCGCGGTCGAAGCTCGACTGGTAGTACCGATCCCCGGTCTCGTAGGCTCGATAGGTACGGTCGCTGCGATCCCACGCATCGCGCACCGCGTCCTCGGCCTGCTCCCAACTCAGCCTCGACTTGGCCTTCGACTTTTCCCAGTCGCGGCGCAGCTCGTTGCGCAAACCATCATCCCAGACGCGGTCGCCGTAGCGGCCGCGCGCGGTGGCGCCATAGGCATATGCGGGACCGTAGTCAGTGTCGTAATCGTATTTCGCGTCATAGTACGGGCGTGTGGCGTAGCTGGTGCGCCAGTACTCGGTTTCCAAGGTGGGGTCGATCGATTCGGCCAGCCCCTTGCCGGCGGCCGCGCCTGCCACGGCGCCGATGCTTCCGCCGATCAGCATGCCGATCGGTCCGCCCAGTGCGCCGATGAAAGCGCCCACTGCCGCGCCGCCGACACCGCCGAGCCCCACACCTACCGGATGGGAGCCCGGCTTGCCGGTGATGGGATCGCGATTGAAGGCTCTGGATTCCGGATTGGCCATGACGTGCTCCTCTTAAGTGGATCGTATGAAGAACGTGGAAGGTTGCGTTCCGCATCGTTAGCGGATCGTGGGGCACGGCGTGAACGTTCTGTTGTACTGATGAATCGTTCAGCAGTGGGTCGAACGCTTAACGGTTCAGTCTCTTTGCTGCGCGAGGGTTGATCCACGCACACAAGCGGGGTAATGGTTGTGTCCGCAACAATGGAGAGACAGACCATGCGCAACACCAGCAACCTTCGCGAAGCGATGCTGTTGGAAGCGGTGCTCGAAATCGCGCGCGATGAATGTCTGCACGGCGAATGGGACGAGATAGAGCCTTTGCTGGCGGAGGCGTGGGAAGAGCTTCGTGGCGACGACACCGTGCCGTGGGCCGGAGTTGCAGATCGCGTGCGTGCCTCGTGCGGGACGAAAGGCAGGCTGCACTGATCCCTCTGGTAAGCGACCAGCCGGGAAGCAGAACGATGGCTTAAGGAAAAGTTACCGCCGAGTCGGCTATCAGTGGCGTAATCGTCACCATTTTGTTAGCCACCATGGCGTAGCGTCGAATCGGGAACGGCTGCATCGCATGCGGGAAGATGTCGCGAAGGATCTGGCGAGTATGGAGCCTGCCCTGCCAAGCTGATCCCCTCGCCCCGTGGAGTCCGGAACCTCCACGGGGCTTTTGCTGTGGGGCCAGCGCACATGTGCATCGAGCTTACCCTCAGTCAAACCATAACTCTTTGTTCGCGTGCGATTCGCGCACGCTTTACCGTGACATCGCGAGCATTGGCCCTCTCATTGGATCGGCCCAGCGTCGTCATTGAACAGCACGATGTTTACCTGGAAGTCCCGCAGCAACACTCCGGCCGCATCGGTCGTCCTCCAGGACGATCTGCAGGCACTGGAGGCCATGCTCCTGTCTATTCTGGATATCGTGCGGCCAACGGAGGCGTGGCCGCACTTCCAGCTGCACGCCGACATCGTCCGCGAGCGGGCCGGGAGCTACTGGCCCGTCGTCGAAGAGGCGATGCAGGAGATGCTGGCCAGGCACGGCGTAGCCAAGCCAGGCGGTTGGTAACCTTGCGCGCTGCATCGGGAGAAACGGACGGTCTGTCGATGCGGACCGTCCGCGTACTGCCCATCTCGCGGAATCAAGTGCGCGTGATGGAGGCGCCGCCGTCGACGAGTGAGGCCGTGCCCGTGACGAAAGACGATTCGTCAGAGGCCAGGTACAGCACCGAACGCGCAAGCTCCTCCGGGGTTGCGACCCGCTTGAGCGCGTGCAACCGGGTCAGGAAGGCCTGCGATTCGGGCGTGTCGTTCATGTCGCGGTACATCGCGGTATCCACGGCGCCCGGTAGCACCGCGTTGACGCGGACGCCCTGCGCGCCGAACTCGGCAGCTAGCGCCTGGGTCAGTCCAATCAACCCCGCTTTACTCGCCGCGTAGGACGCGACGCCGGGAAAAGCGAAGCTGTGGCCTACAAAGGTCGAAGTGAAGATCACCGAGCCGCCGCCATTGACCAGCATCTGCGCGATCTGATGCTTGGCGCCGAGGAACGAACCGGTCAGGTTGATCGCCAGCGCCTCGTTCCAGCCGTCTTCGCTGACGTCGGTGCTGGGACCGGATTCGCCGAGCGTGCCGGCGTTGTTGAAGGCGATGTCGAGCCGGCCGAAGCGCTCCACGGCCAGTGCGACCAGCGCCCTGGCGTAATCCTCGGAGCGGACATCGCCGGCCAGCGCGACGGCCTGTCCGCCTGCGATTCGGATCTCTTCCACCAGGCTGTCCAGTTCGCTGGCACGGCGTGCGCCGACCACGACATGGGCGTCCTCGGCGGCGAAGAGCTTGGCGGTGGCGCGACCGATGCCGGAACTGGCGCCGGTGACGATGGCTACTTTGTTGTCGAGACGTGACATGTCGGTGTCCTCAGAGTTGGCTCATGCCGCCATCGGCGACGATCTCGGTGCCGACGATGAAGCCGGACTCGGGCGAAGACAGATGCAGAACGGTCGCGGCGATCTCGTCGGACGTGCCGAAGCGACCGAGCGGAATCTGGCTCTGGATCTGCGCGGCGGTGGCATCGAGCGCCGCCTTGTCGAGGCCGAGCTTGTCGTACAGCGGCGTGGCGACCGGGCCCGGACTAACGACGTTGACGCGGATGCCGCGCGGCAGCAGTTCCGCCGACAAGGTCTTCGCCAGCGATATCAGCGCGGCCTTGCTGGCGGCGTATACCGATGTGTTGGGCATGCCGATGCGGGCGTTGATGGAGCCGTTGATGACGATCGAGGCTCCGTCGTTCAGTTGCGGTAGCAACGCCTGCAACTGGAAGTACGCACCCTTGACGTTGGTGTTGAACAGCTCGTCCCAGAACGCTTCGCTGGTATCGGCGAACGCCGAGAACTTCGCGCTGCCGGCATTGACGAAGACAGCGTCCAGGCGGATGTCGCGGGCGTTCAGGTCTGCGGCCAGCTTCTTCGCCGAGCCGATGTCGCCGGCGTCGTTGCGAAATGCGATGGCGCCGTTGCCGATGCCGGCGACGGCCTGCTCGAGCGCGGCCGCGTCGCGGCCGGTGATCACCACGCGTGCGCCTTCGGCGGCGAAGGCCCTGGCGGCGGCCCGGCCGATACCGCTGCTGCCGCCGGTGACGAGGATGGTCTTGTGGTTGAAACGGTTCATGAGCTTCTTCCTGGGGGGCGGCGGATTGCCGTTGAAAGCATCGTGCTCCCGACGCTCCGGCTTTCCGTGCCATGATCCCGGCCGACTCGTTCGAAGGCGTCGAACATGTTGTCCCCCGAGGAATTGGCTCTGCTGGAAGCCATACGTGAGAGCGGCAGCCTGTCTCGCGCCGCTGCCAGGCTGGGCAAGGCGCCGTCGACGGTGTCGCACGCCGCGCGCCAGCTGGAGGAGCGGTTCGACGCGTTGTTGTTCGACCGCCGTCGCTATCGCCTGCAACTGACGCCGGCCGGCCTGTTGCTGGCCCAGGAGGCGGCGCGTTTGATGCAGGACGTCGCGCGTCTGACGCAGCGCGTGAAGCAGGTGGCCGGTGGCTGGGAGGACCGGCTGTGGATCGTCACCGACGAGATCCTGGAGTTCGAAACGTTGTTGCCCGTCATCCACGCTTTCGACGCGTTGCAGTCGGGCGTCACCCTGCGCATCACCCATGAGGTGCTCGGCGGCACCTGGGAAGCGCTGCGCGACGGTCGCGCCGACCTGGTCGTCGGTGCCACCAACGAGCCGCCCGTGATCCCCAGCCTGCGCTGGTTCGAGTTGGGCGTGATGGACTGGGCGTTCGCGGTATCGCCCCGCCACTCGCTGGCGAAGGCCGCGGAGCCTTTGCAACGCGCGACGGTGATGGAGCATAGATCGGTCGTCGTCGCCGACACGTCGCGGCGCACCGACGGCCGCGGTTATGGCGTCCTCGGCGGCCAGGCGTCGTTGGCGGTGCCGAGCATGCGCGCGAAGATCCAGGCGCAGTGCGACGGACTCGGCGTGGGCTGGCTGCCGCGCCAGCGCGTCGCCGGTCTGCTGCAACGTGGCGAACTGGTCGAAAAACGCATGGACGACCCGCGCGAACCCAACACGCTGTACGTGGCCTGGCGCGGCGACCACCAGGGCCGGGCGCTGGAGTGGTGGGTCGAGCAGTTCAGGCAGCCGAGGCTGGCCGGGCGACTCGTGTCCGGGATTGAAACCGTGCTCTGATCGCAGAGCGCACCACAACCGCAACGGAAGGCATCCGATGGAGTTCAACCCGTATCAGCCACCGGCACAATCTTTTTCGGAACCCACGATCGAGACGCGGCCATTGGCTCTACCGTACCGCCTGCTCAACGGCGCCTACGCCGTGCTCGCGATCGCTGCGACCTTGCTGCTGATCCTGGATGGCCGATCGGTCTGGTACGACGCGAGTGGGCTGAGGGCGCTGCTGTATTTCCACGCACCGGTTATCGCCTTCGTGCTGACGCGTTACGCCCGCGGGCGCGCGCTGGTCGCCTGCTATGGCGCCTATGCGCTGTTCTTCGTCTGGTTGCTCTACGTCCTGGTTGCGCGCTATCCGGACGTCGACCGCGTCGGCCTCTTCATCACCGCAGTCAACACCGTCGGATTGTTCTGGGGGTTGCAGCAGGCACTGCGGATTGGAGCGTTCGATGAGAGGGAGGCGGCCTAGCCGGCGATCTCCATCAGGATGTCGCGAACCCGGTCCAGCGAAGGATCGATGTCCAGCGACTCGATCGCGCCATACCCCATCAGCAAGCCGGAACGCCTGTTGTCGCCGCGATACAGCTCGTCCAGCGGATACAGCCCCACTTCCACCCGGCGCGCGAGGTGGCACAGCAGTTCCAGGTTGATCGGTCGACGGCACAGGGCGGCCACGTGGAAGCCCGCGACCGACGGCACCAGCTCGAACCACGGTGACAGGTCGGACTGGAAGCGCGCGATGATATGTTCGCGACGCGCGCCGTACACAGAATGGCAGCGCCGGATATGGCGAAGCAGATGGCCGTCGCCGATGAATTTCGCCATCGCCCACTGTACCGTCGTGGTGGTGTGCCAGTCGGTGAGCTGCTTGGCGGTCGTCAAAGCGTGTTGCAACGACGGCGGCGCGATCACGTAGCCGAGGCGAAGCTCCGGAGACAAGGTCTTGGAGAACGTGCCCACGTAGGCCACCAGCCCGTGGCGGTCCAGCGTGTACAGCGGTTCAAGCGGCTGGCCCTCGTACCGGAACTCGCTGTCGTAGTCGTCCTCGATGACGATGGCTTTGAGTTCCCGCGCCCGCTCCAGCAGCGCCTGGCGTCGCGCGCTGCTC
Organism: Lysobacter niastensis; assembly: GCF_031457115.1. Lineage (GTDB taxonomy): Bacteria > Pseudomonadota > Gammaproteobacteria > Xanthomonadales > Xanthomonadaceae > Lysobacter_J > Lysobacter_J niastensis_A. Next base: position 910,018 of record NZ_JAVDVY010000002.1, on the reverse strand, counting down.
ATCGGCAGGCCGAGCGGGAACTGGTGCGCTGGCGTGGTGTAGATCAGCCGCGTACCGTCGGGAATGGCGTCGACGACGATGCCCTGAGCATCCACCGGCACCGCGACCACCCGGGCGCGCTGTGCCTCGAACAGGACGTGCGCGAGGGGATAGCCGGGATCCTCGACGGCGACCGTGCAGCCGGGTTCGACCAGCACGCGCGCGATCAGGTCCAGCGCCTGCTGCGCGCCGTTGGTCACCAGGATGTCCTGCGGCGTGCAGGTCACACCGCGCGAAAAGCCGATGTGCCGGCGGATGGCTTCGCGCAGCGCCAACAACCCCTGTGGGTCGGCGTAGAAGCCGTGCAGGTCGGCGGTTCGGCGCAGCGCATGCAGCGAGCACTTGCGCCATTGCTCCTGCGGAAACAAGGCGCGGGCCGTTGCGCCGCCGATGTATTCATAACGCAGGCGCGCATCGGACATCGGGTGCGTGAGCGGCATGTCGATGCGATGCCAGTGTTCGACGATGGCGGCGCCGGCCAGGTCCTCGCGTTGAAGGGCGTGGCCCTGCTGCACCTGGCGTGACGCGACGAAGCTGCCCGATCCGACCAGACCGGTGACCAGCTGGTCGTAGGTGAGTCGCGCGTAGGCTTCCGACACCGTCTTGCGCGAGACGCCGAGCTGTTCTGCCAGCAGGCGCGACGGCGGCAGTTGCTCGCCGGCGGCGAGGCGCCCGGAACGGATCGCTTCGCGGATCTGCCGGTAGATCTGCTCCGCCAGCCCGCGCTTGCCCTCGATGACCACGTGCAGTTCCATTTCGGGTGCATCGCTCGACAGGGGGAGGCGCGGGCATCGTCGGACCGGCCTTCAACGGTGTCAACGGCGGAACGCTCGCCCGGGCGCCGCATTGGACTCCCGAAAACCCCCGGCATTGGTCGCCCAGCGGCGCACGGCCGCCACTAGCCTGTCCCTACACCCCCACACACCACAGGTGATCCATGCAACCGCGTCTGGACTTCTACAAGGCTTCCCCCAATGCCGCCAAGGCGATGCTGGCGCTCGAAGGCGCCGTCAACAAACTGGGACTGGATCCCGGCCTGCTCGACCTGGTCAAACTGCGTGCCTCGCAGATCAACGGCTGCGCCTACTGCGTCGACATGCACAGCAGCGACGCGCGCAAGCGCGGCGAAAGCGAGCGCCGCCTGTATGCGGTCACGGTCTGGCGCGAGACGCCGTTTTTCACTCCGCGCGAACGCGCCGCGCTGGCCTGGACCGAAGCGCTGACCCGCATCGCCGACACCAATGCGCCGGACGCCGACTACGAGCTGCTCAGCAGCGAGTTCAGCGAACAGGAACGTGTCGACCTGACGCTGGCGATCAACGCCATCAACAGCTGGAACCGGCTGGCGATCGGCTTTCGTTCCGTTCCGGCGGCGTGAGGCACTCGATGAACATCATCAAATCAAACGTCTGGCTGCTCGCAGCGCTGTTCGCAACCAGTGTTCCGGCACTGGCGCACGGGCCAGGAGAATCGGGCCAGGAAGAGGTCACGCAGCTGCAGAACATCCGGTTGCCGGATGCGCCCGGCCGCAACGGCGTCATGGTCACGGTCAGCTACAAGCCGGGGCAGGTGTCGATCCCGCACGTGCATTCCGGCTCGGTGTATGCCTACGTGTTGGAGGGAGCAGTGACCTCGCAGCTGCAGGGCGAGGCTCCGGTAACGTATAAGGCCGGTCAGTCGTGGTACGAGAAGCCCGGCATCCCGCATCTGGTGTCGCGCAACGCCAGCCAGGACAAGCCGGCCAAGCTGCTGGTGTGGTTGTTGCTGGAGGAAGGCCGCGACGTGCTCGAACCACTGTCGAAATCGCCGGACTGACAACGCAATCGCATCGCGTCCGTCAGTCGGACACTCGTCATCCCCGCGCAGGCCGGGATCCGGCCCCCGAGGTCTCGCCGGCGCACGCCGGCGATGTCCCGGTCGGGCCGGGCGTGCCCACGCTTTGCACGTACCGGTCCACCAGGTCCTTCAGTTGCGCGAACGCCTCGCGGTGGGTGACCGCGCCGGCGATGGTGTATCCGCTGCCGGGTTCGCGCACCACCAGCGTTCCCCAGAAACCCGAATGCCCCACGGCCGGGATGCCATGGAAGTCGTACATCAACAGGCCGAGACGATAGGGACTTCCTGCGGGCAGGCCAGCGGATGACTCCATCAGCGCCAACGTGTCCTTTTTCTTGAACACGCGGCCTTCGAGCAATGCGTCGAAGAACACGGTCAGGTCCTGCGGCGTCGCGACCAGGCCGCCGCCGCCGAACAGATCCATCGACGGATCCCAGTCATAGGTGTCGATGCCCTCGAAGAACTGATGCGCGCGTTCGCGACCACGCGCGGGCTCCAGGCGCTCCCAATACGTGCCGGGCAGGCCCAGGGGGTCCAGCCCCAGATTCCCGCGCACGGCCTTTGCAAGGTCCTTTCCGGAGACCTGTTCGATGATCGCGCCGAGCAATACATAGCCGGTGTCGGAGTAGGCGTACTTCTCGCCCGGCGTGCCGACCGGGTCAGTCCATTGCACCAATCGCTCGACATCGATGGCACGGGTCCATTGCGTGTTCGAGTCGGCCTTGATCGTGGCGATGAACTGCGGCGCCTGCGCGTGGTCGTTCAGTCCCGAGGTGTGGCTGAGCAGATGTCGCACGGTGATCTGCTGCGGCTTGTAGCCGTCCTTCGCCAGCAGGTCGGTCCACGCCGCAGGCAGGTAGCGTGTGATCGGCGCTTTCAGGTCGAGCTTGCCTTCCTCGACCAGTCGCAGCGCGGTGGCGGCGACGTAGGTCTTGGTGATGCTGGCGATGCGGAAGCCTTCGTTGCCGTCGAGTCGCGTGCCGGCGTCATGGCCGGCCAATACGCGCGTGTCACGCCGTCCGTCGGGTGCGAGCGTCGAGACGACCATCTGCCCGGCTGTCGCCTTGATATCGATGGCAGCTACGGCGCGGTCCAGGCAAGCGTCCTGTGCGCACGCGGCGAAGACGATCGATTGCAGCCACAGGGCGAGGGCGATGCGGCGGGCCATGGGGATCCGGGTCATGCGTCTTCGATCTCACGCCGTGGAAGACCAGCATGTTGATGCGTCTGCGCGCAGCGCGAGCCTGACATTGGTCATGCCGTTCGCGTGCCTGGTGGAACTCCTCGCCGGCCCAAGCGTGCCGCAAGAGCATGCCGAAAATCGCGATAGCCGTTCCGCACCGCCGCGAGTGCCATGCGGTCAGGCGTCAGCCGACCCGGGCCCATGTCCGTGCTGCGCACGCAGGTACACGACACCCGTGGCAGCCGTCCCCACCCTACGGGCCGTGCGGCCTCATCCGCGCACCCGATCGACCCTCATCAAGTGAGGCCATGCCATGCCCCGCAATGAATCCGAGATCGACGAACTACGCCGCGCGCTGCTTGCCGGCGGCGCGGCGGTGATGGCGGTCGGGGTGGTGCTGCCCCTGACCGGCTGCACCGCCCAGTCCCCGCCGGCCGAGACGGCGCAGACGACTCCCACTCCCACCCCCACCGCCCCCCGGAGGCAAACCGTGAGTACTTTCACCACCAAAGAAGGCGTCGAGCTCTACTACAAGGACTGGGGATCGGGCCCGGTCGTCGTGCTCTGCCACGGCTGGCCGCTGTGCTCGGACAGCTGGGAATCGCAGATGATTTTCCTGGCCGACAGCGGGTTTCGCGTGATCGCGCACGACCGTCGTGGCCACGGCCGTTCCAGCCAGCCGTGGGACGGCAACGATATGGACCATTACGCCGACGACCTGGCGCAACTGCTGGACCATCTCGACGTCAAGGATGCCGCGGTGATCGGCTTTTCCACCGGCGGTGGCGAGGCAGCGCGCTACATTGGCCGCCACGGCACCAAACGCGTGAAGAAGGCCGGGCTGATCTCGGCGGTGCCGCCGCTGATGGTCAAGACGCAGGCCAATCCGGGCGGACTACCGATCGAGGTGTTCGACGGCCTGCGCAAGGCGCAGTTGGACAACCGCGCGCAGTTCTACAAGGACGTGCCCAGTGGCCCGTTCTTTGGCTACAACCGTCCCGGCGCGAAGCCGTCGCAGGGCACGATCGACTTCTGGTGGCTGCAGGGCATGATGGGCGGGCACAAGAACACCTACGACTCGATCAAGGCGTTTTCGGAAACCGACTTCACCGAAGACCTGAAGAAGTTCGACGTGCCCACGCTGATCGTCCATGGCGACGACGACCAGATCGTGCCGATCGACGCGTCTGCGCGTGCTTCGGCCAAGCTGATCAAGAACAACAAGCTCATCGTTTATCCGGGCGCGCCGCATGGCATCACCGATACGCACAAAGACAAGCTCAATGCGGATCTGCTGGCGTTCCTGAAGTCTTGAGGGAATCGGCGCGGCGGCTTGGGTCGTCGCGCCGTCCTCGACTGATTCTGGATCCCTGCCCGTCCATCCTTCGACTTCAGCGCTGGCGCGCTTAAGCCCAGGGAAAGACCGTCGTCGCCAGGAAGTGATAGGAATTGTCTGCTCAAGCCTCCGACGCAGCCTCCGCTATCCCCGTTCGTCCTGAGCGTAGGCCGCAGGCCGAAGTCGAAGGATGAAGGAGCCGGGAACCTGAATAACCCGTTGGCCTCGCCCCACACGGCCAGCTCCAGCACGGAACCCTAAATCGCATCCATGGCAAAATATGCGCCATGGGCGAATCGATGGTTCTGGACGTGGCGCGCCTGCGCCGAGGCTGCGCGCAATGCTCGCTGCAGCAGCTATGCCTCCCCGCCGGCATCGGGGCGCAGGACCTGCAGCGCCTGGACGAGATCGTGCGCCGTCGCCGCCCGGTCGAACGCGGCGAACGCCTGTTCCGTCCCGGCGATGCCTTGAGCGCGGTGTACGTGGCCCGCGATGGCGCCTTCAAGACCGTGAGCATCAGCGAGGACGGCGAGGAACAGGTCGTCGGTTTCCACCTGCCGGGCGAGCTGATCGGCCTGGACGCACTCGGCGCAGGCGAACACCGCTGCGAGGCTGTGGCGCTGACCATCGCCAACGTCTGCGAAGTGCCGTTCGACCTGTTGGCCGAGGTCGCCTCGCAGCTGCCGAGCCTGCAACAGCAGCTGCTGCGCGTGATCGGGCAGAGCGTCGGCCGCGACCAGGACCATCTGGGCATGCTGGTGCGGCGCCAGGCGAATGAGCGCATCGCGCTGTTCCTGCACGGCCTGGCCGAGCGTTTCCGCAACATCGGCGAGTCCGGCACACAGTTCAAGTTGCCGATGAGCCGCGAGGACATTGCGCGTTATCTCGGGCTGGCGCTGGAAACCGTCAGCCGCGGGTTCACGCGACTCCAGGACGACGGCGTGATCGCAGTAGTCGGCCGGCGCGTGGAGATACTCGACGCCGAGGAACTTGCTTGTCTCGCGCACGGTGGCGATTCTGACGAGGCGGCGGAGCGCCGCTCGCGCAGGGCCTGATCGCTCAGCGGTAAATCCAATCGCGAGGATTCATGCGGGCAGGCTGCTGCAGCCTAGTGCGTCCAGCAGGCCATGCAACGCCGGCACCTGCATCAGCCACGGTGCGGTCAGCGTCATCAGGCCGGCCGTCAGCACCAGCATCGCCGCGGCGTGGCGCCAGCGCGTCTGCAGCCAGCGACCGAGGCGGGCTCCGCTCCAGGTCAGCGGCAGCATCACCGGCAGCGTGCCCAGGCCGAATGCCAGCATCAGCAACGCGCCGTTCAGTGCGCTGGCCTGCAACCAGGCTGCAGCCAGCAGCGTGGTGCTGAGTCCGCACGGCAGCCAACCCCACAGCACCGCCAGGCCGAGCCGCTTCGTGTGCGTGTCGGCGGGCAGCAACCGTTGCTGCAACGGGCGCAGCGCCTGCCACAGGTGCTGGCCGGGCCGCGACAGGAAGGCCAGGCGACCGCTTCGGTCCAGCAGTCGCAATGCCACCAGGATCAGCACCACGCCGACCAGCATGCGCAACCCGAGCGCGAGACCCTCGATGCGCGCGACCTCGACGATGCCGTGGCCGAAGCCACCGGCGATCGCGCCGGCGATGGTGTAGCCGCCGATCCGGCCGAGGTTGGCTTCCAGCGCAGGCCACGCGGATCCGTTCGAATTCACCGAAAAGCCGGTGGCGATGCCGCCGCACATCGCGGCGCAGTGCACGCCGCCGAGCAGCCCGGCGATCAGCGCGGCACCGAGGGCGAGCCAGTCAACGGGCATCGGTATGACCCTTGTCGCGCCCGCACTCGTCGAGCCTGCCCTTGTCGGGTGTGTTGTTGCCGTTCGCAGTGCCGCCGTCCTGGGCGGACAAAGGGCGCGGGCCGTCGGTGTCCTCGCGCAGGATGTCCAGCGGCGGCGTATCCAGGTCGTCGAACTGCCCGCGCCGCACGGCCCACACGAACGCCCAGATGGCCAGGCCAAGCAGCACCAGGCTGATCGGTACCAACAACAGCAGGATGGTCATGGCGCGCTCCTTCCTGCCGAGGGAACGCGGCACAACCGCAGCGCATTGAGCGTGACCAGCAGCGACGAGGCGGCCATGCCGATGGCGGCGAGCCACGGCGTGACCAGTCCGCTGGCGGCCAATGGCAACGCCAGCAGGTTGTATCCCAGCGCCCACGCCAGGTTCTGGCGCACGATGGCCTGCGTGCGCCGCGCCAGCGCCATCGCCTGCGGGATGCGCAGCAGCGATGGACTGGTGACGACGAAATCCGCCGCGCGCTGCGCCAACGCCGCGCCTTCGGCCATCGCCAGCGATACATCGGCGCCGGCCAGTACCGGCGCATCATTGAGGCCGTCGCCGACCATCGCCACGACGTGCCCGCGTGCCTGCAGTTCGCGCACGTGTTCGAGTTTCTGTTCTGGCGCCAGCCGCGCCCGGGCATCGGCGATGCCCACCGCATGCGCGAAACGCTGCACCGCGGGCGCGGCATCGCCGCTGCACAACTCGACAGTGAGACCGTCTGCCTGCAACGCGGCGACCGCCGCCGCGGCATCGCTGCGCAGCGCCTCGCGAATGCCAAACCGTGCCGCCGCGCGTACGCCGTCGCCGAGCCATAGCCCGCCATCGTCGTCGCGACCGGCGGCAAAGTCGGCGCGGCCGAGTCGCCACGTGCGTCCGTCGATCCGCGCCTCCACGCCCAGTCCGGGCACGGTGCGCGGCGCCACCACGCGAAGCGGTGTTTCCACGCCGGCGAACGCATGCGCCAGCGGATGACGGCTGTCGTGCTCCAGCGCGGCGGCGATCTGCAGGGCCGCGTCGCGGTCGAGCCGGTCGAAGGTCTCCACCGACTCCAGCTCCGGTCGGCCCTGGCTGAGCGTGCCGGTCTTGTCGAACACGACGCGATCCACACACGCCAGCGATGAAAGGGCATCGCCACGCAGCCCGAGCACGCCGATCCGCGCGAGCGCGCCGTGTGCCGCGGTCAGTGCTGCCGGAATCGCCAGGGACAGCGCGCAGGGACAGCTCACCACCAGCACGGCCAGCGTCACTTCGAGCGCACGCGTCGGGTCGTGCTGGTGCCACCACGCGTATACCGCCAATGCGCACAGCAACAACGCGATCACGAAAACGCTGGCGATGCGATCGGCCAGGCGCGCCAACGTCGGGCGTGAACCTTGCGCCTGCTCGACCAGGCGCGTCAGTTGCGAAAGCTGCGTGTCGCTGCCCACGCGCAGGATGCGCAACCGCGCCGGATGCTCGCGGCACACGCTGCCGGCCAGTGCGGTATCGCCGGGGTGGCGACGTACCGGTGCGGATTCGCCGGTGATCAGCGCCTCGTCGAAGGCGGCCGGATGATCCAGCAGCATGCCGTCGGCCGGCACCGTTTCGCCGGCGGCGACCCAGGCGGTATCGCCCGCGCCCAGCTCGCCCAGCGCAATCTGTTCTCGGCCGCCGTCGACGGTCTCGCGCGTGGCCAGCACCGGCCTGGCCCGCGCCAAAGCATCGACCTGCGCGCTGGCGATGCCGCGCGCGCGCTGCTCGAACATGCGCGCCACCAGCAACAACAGCACGAACATCACCGCCGCGTCGTACCAGACGTGCGGCCCGCCGCGAAGCGTCTCGAACAGGCTGGCGAAGTAGGCGAGCAGCGTCGAGCCGGCGATCAGCGTGTCCATGCCAACGCGACGGCCGCGCAGTTCGCGCCACATGCCTTCGAGGAATGGCCAGCCGGAGTAGAACACCACCGGTGTCGACACCAGGAAGGTGATCCAGCGGAAGAAATCGCGCGTGGGCACGGACATCTGCTGCGCGGTGTCCAGGTACAGCGCTTCGGCGAACATCATCGCCTGCACCGCGCCGAGTCCGGCGATGCCGAGCCGGATCAGCCAGCGCCGACGTTCGCGTTTCTGCGCCTGCTCGCGCGCATCGCCGGTCGCCAGCCACGGGCGATAGCCGAGCGCGGCCAGCCGCGACATCAACACGGACAGCGTCACCTGCTGCGGGTCCCAGGCCACGGTGATGCGGCCGGTGACGGCGTTGGCGAGCGCGTCGAGCACACCCGGATGGCGTCGCAGGGCGCGATCGACGAGCCAGGCGCAGGCGGCACAACGCATCGCATCGGTGAGCACGGTGATCTCGCGGCCGCCGGGTACCGCGCGGCTGTGCTCGGCGAGTACCAGGTCGCGATCCCAGGCGCTGAAGTCCGCCGGATCGGCGTCGACCCGGCCGGCGGGTGTGTTGCGCAGCCGGTAGTAGTCGTCGAGCGCCGCCTGGCTGATCCACGCCGACGCGGCGGCGCAACCGTTGCAGCAGTAGGCGTAAGCGCCGTCCAGCACTGCGTCCACCGGCAACGCTTCGCCGCAATGGTGGCAAGCGGAGGCGAGCGGAGCGTCGGCAGCGACGGCGGCGTTCATGACATCACTGCGGCGCCAGCGCGGGGCCCACATGGGCCGCCTGCTGTCCCACCGGCAGTCGCCCACGCAGGCGCCAGCTGCCATCGACCGGCTTCAACAGCAGCAGCCAGTCATGGTCGGCGGGCAGGTCGATCGTCGCGCGCCAGCCCAGTTCGCTGGGCGACAGGGATACGGTGCGATCCTGCGCCGCCTGGCTGGGGTGCGACAGCACCAGCGTCAGCGGCTGGTTGCGGGGGAAGTCGCCGCTGACAGGCAGCAGTTCCACCATGCCCTTGCCGACGCGCAGCACCGCCGACAGCTTCAGCGCGCTGGCGCGCTGGTCCGGACCCAGTTCGGTGATCTGGATCTGTGCGGTGCGTTCCACCGGGTCGATCACCGCATCGACACTGCCGCTGCGCAGCGAGATCACGATCAGCGCTACACCTCCTACCACTGCCGCGATCGGCAGGCCGATCACGAGCCACATCATCGGCATGCGCAACGGATTCCTGTCGCCCATTACATCGTTCCCATCACATCGGTCCGAAGAAAGTGGAGGGCACGTCTTCTCGGGCCTTGCCGTCGACGCGTTCGACCCGGAAGGTCACCGCCTGCTTGCCATGCGCGCCGGCGGGCGCGGACAGCGTCAGCGGCAGGTTCATCACCTCCTCGGCAGGTGCGTCGATGATCCGCTCGCCACCGACCAGCGCAATGCCAGCGGGCGCTTGGACCTTCAGGCGGAAGCGTTGCGGCTTCACGTCCTTGTTGACCAGCTTCAGCGTGTAGCCGTTCTCGATGCGGCCGTCCCCGGCCTCGCGGTACAGCGCGTTGCGGTCGCGCAGGACCTCGGCGATCAGCGGACTGCGGTGGCCCACGCCCCAGGCCCAGCCGGCGCACAACGCGGCCAGCAGCAGGCCGTAGACGAACACGCGCGGGCGCAGCACACGGGTCGGCTTGCCGTCGATGGCGTTCTGCGTGGAATAGCGGATCAGCCCGTGTGGGTAACCCATCTTTTCCATGACCTGGTCGCAGGCGTCGATGCAGGCGCCGCAGGCGATGCACTCGTACTGCAGGCCGTTGCGGATGTCGATGCCGGTCGGGCAGACCTGCACGCACATGGTGCAGTCGATGCAGTCGCCCAGTTCTTCGGGGGCGAATTTCGGCAAAGGCTTCGCCGTCAACCCTGCATCGACGACGGCGCTGGTGCCTTGCGCCTGCACGTGGGCATCGGGCGACTGCGCGAAGCGGAACACGTAGTCGTACGCCTTGACCGCATCGATCAGGCCGCGCGCGCGCTCGAGCACGCTGGGCATGCCGCGCCTGCGCGGTCCGCGGGGCTCTCCGCGCATCGGGTCGTAGGCGATGATCAGCGTGTTGCGGTCGAACATCGCGCTCTGGAAGCGCGCGTACGGGCACATGTACTTGCACACCTGCTCGCGCAGGAAGCCGGCATTGCCCCAGGTCGCCAGCGCGTAGAACAGCACCCAGAACGTCTCCCAGCCACCCCATTGCCATGGCGCACGCGCGGCCAGGTCGGTGATCGGCGTGAAGAATCCGACGAAGGTGAAGCCGGTCCACAGCGCGAACACCAGCCACAACAAGTGCTTGGCGCCCTTGCGCGTGATCTTGTTGCGGTTCCACGGGCCGGCGTCGAGCTTCATGCGCGCGCCGCGATCGCCCTCGGTCCACTGCTCCATCCACAGGAACACTTCGGTCCACACCGTCTGCGGGCAGGCGTAGCCGCACCACAGCCGTCCGGCCAGGGCGGTGAAGAAGAACAAGGCCAGGCCGGCGATCACCAGCAGCATCGCCAGGAACACGAAGTCCTGCGGCCAGAAATTCAGTCCGAACACGTAGAACTTGCGCGCCGGCAGGTCGAACAACACCGCCTGGCGGCCGTCCCAGCGCAGCCACGGGAACACGTAGAACATGCCAAGCAGCACGACCACGGCGATCTTGCGCCAGGTCTGGAAGCGTCCCTCGACGTCGCGCGGGTAGATCTTGCGCTCGCTGACGTAGAGCGCGTTGCCGCCATCGTTCAGCAACTCCAGGGAAATCTTCTTGCTCATTGCCTGGGCCTCATTCCGGCGGCAGCGGCCGGTTGAAGCGGCTCGCCGGACGCAGCAGGATCCAGGTGAACAGGCTAGAGGCGGCGGTGGCCAGCCAGAACATGAAGAAGCCGATGCTGTAGCCGAGCGTGCGCGTCAACGGCAGCTCGGGGAAGGTCATGTCGCGCAGCGCCAGCGGGTCGACGAAGGCGAAGAACACCATCGTCGCCACGCATGCGGCGAAGAAGCTCGGCCACAGGATCGCGCCGATCCGCTGCGCCATGGGGCGCGGCGGATGGTCGAAACGCGGGGCGGTGAAGTCGGTCATTGCTGCTCTGCGGAGGCCTTGCTCGCAGTGGAGCCGGGCTTGTGCGACAGCGACCAGACATAGGCACCGACCAGCCGTGCGCGCGTTTCGCCGAGAATCTGGCGGTGCGCCGGCATGGTGCCGTGGCGGCCGCTGGAGATGGTCTGGCGCAGGCTTTCGGTGCTATTGCCGTACAGCCAATAGTCGTCGGCCAGGCTGGGCGCACCGAGTTCCTGGTTGCCCTTGCCGTCGACGCCGTGGCAGGCCACGCACACGCCGTTGTAGAGGCTCTTGCCCTGCGCGGCCATGAAGTTGTTCTCCATGCTGGCCGGCGCCGACAGCGTGCGCACGTAAGCGATCACGTAGTCCACCGCGTTGTCGCCGCCCATGCCGGTCAGCACCTTGCCCCATTCGGGCATCACGCCTTCGCGGCCGTCTAGCACGGTCTGCAGCACACGGTCGGGAGAACCGCCCCAGTGCCAGATGTCGTCGCTGAGGTTGGGGTAGCCGATCGCGCCCTGCGCCGAGGAACCGTGGCAGGTCGCGCAGGTGTTGTTGAAGATCGAGCGTCCCAGCGCCACCGCCTTGGGATCGCGCGCGATCACATCGATCGACTTGCCGGCATACGGCGCGAACGTCTTCTCCAGCTTCTGGTCGTCGCGCGCCTTGTCGGTGGCGTGTTCCTTTTGCTGGGTCCATTTGGAGACGCCGGCGAACGCACCCAGTCCTGGGTAATAGATCAGGTAGCCGATCGCGAAGACGATGGTGATATAGAACAGGTTGATCCACCACTTCGGCAACGGCTTGTTGTATTCGGTGATGTCGCCGTCCCAGTAGTGACTGGTGTCGGTCGGCTTCGGGTCGCCGGGGCGACGCTTGCCGGTCCACCACAGCAGCCACACGCATCCCACGAGGTTGATCGCGACGATGGCGATCACCCACCAAGACCAGCCCTGGGTCATCATCGTTGCGTCTCCTTGTCTTCCTCGTGCTGGTCCTGCAGCGGCAGTTGCGCGGCCGCGTCGAATTCGGGCTTGCGGCGCGGACTCCACACCAGCAGCCAGCCGACGACGAACAGCACCAGCAGCATTGCGGTCACGATTCCGGACACCATGTCAGCCTCCCCTCGGTGCGTGCTTGCCCAGGCCCTGCAGGTAGGCGACCACGGCATCGAGTTCGCTCTTGCCGGCAACCGCGGCGCGCGCACCCTTGATGTCGGCGTCGGTGTAGGGATCGCCGATGCGCTGGAGCGTGCGCATCTTCGTCTCCACTTCCTCGCCGTCGAGGCGGTTCTGCGCCAGCCACGGGAAGCCGGGCATGTTGGATTCGGGCACGACGTCGCGCGGGTTCATCAGGTGCACGCGGTGCCAGTCGTCGGAATAACGACCGCCGACGCGGGCCAGGTCGGGACCGGTGCGCTTGCTGCCCCACTGGAACGGACGGTCGTAGACCGATTCGCCGGCCAGCGAGTAGTGGCCGTAGCGCTCGGTCTCGAAGCGCAGCGTGCGCACCATCTGCGAATGGCAGTTGTAGCAGCCTTCGCGCACGTACACGTCGCGGCCGGCCAGTTGCAGCGCCGGGTAGGGCTTGACGCCGGGCAAAGGTTCGACCGCCTCGGCCTGGTACATCAGCGGAACGATCTCGGCCAGGCCGCCGAACGACACCGCCACGGCGATCAGGACCGCCATCAGCCCGATGTTGGTTTCGATCTTCTCGTGTGAATGGCTCATTTCGACCTCAGCGCTGGGCGGGGACGGCGAGGGGACCGGTGCCGGGCGAAAGCACCGGCGTCGGAACCAGGTCGCTGGCCTGTTGCCAGGTGCGCACCACGTTCCAGGCCATCACGAACATGCCCGACAGCACGACCACGCCACCGGCGAGCCGGCCCAGGTAGTACGGATAGGTCGCGTTGAGCGCCTCGACGAAGCTGTAGGTGAGGGTGCCGTCGGCGTTGGTGGCGCGCCACATCAGGCCCTGCATGACGCCGGCGATCCACATCGAGGTGATGTAGAGCAGCACGCCGACGGTGTGCAGCCAGAAATGCAGGTCGATCGCCTTGACCGAATACATCCTCTGCTGGCCCAGAAGGCGCGGCAGCATCGAGTAGATCGAGCCGACCGAGATCATCGCCACCCAGCCCAGCGCGCCGGCATGCACGTGGCCGACGGTCCAGTCGGTGTAGTGCGACAGCGAGTTGACGGTCTTGATCGACATCATCGGACCTTCGAAGGTCGCGATCATGTAGAACGAGATGGCGACGATCAGGAACTTGATGATCGGATCGGTGCGCAGTTTTTCCCACGCGCCCGAGAGGGTCATGATGCCGTTGATGGCGCCACCCCAGCTCGGCGCCAGCAGCACCAGCGAGAACACCATGCCCAGCGACTGCGCCCAGTCCGGCAGCGCGGTGTACTGCAGGTGGTGAGGACCGGCCCACATGTAGATGGCGATCAGCGCCCAGAAGTGCACGATCGACAGCCGGTACGAGTACACCGGGCGCCCGGCCTGTTTGGGCACGAAGTAGTACATCATTCCCAGGAAGCCGGCGGTCAGGAAGAAGCCGACCGCGTTATGTCCGTACCACCACTGCGACATCGCGTCGACCGCGCCGGTGTACATCGAATACGACTTGGTCAGGCTGACCGGCATCGCCATGTTGTTGACGATGTGCAGCAGCGCGATGGTGATGATGTAGGCGCCGAAGAACCAGTTGGCGACATAGATGTGCTTGACCCGGCGCTTGACGATCGTGCCGAAGAACACCGCGCCGTACGCGACCCAGACGATGGTGATCAGCAGGTCGATCGGCCATTCCAGCTCGGCGTATTCCTTGCTCTGGGTGATGCCCAGCGGCAACGTGATCGCCGCCAGCACGATCACCGCGTTCCAGCCCCAGAAGGTGAAGGCCGCGAGCTTGTCCGAGAACAGTCGCACGTGGCAGGTGCGCTGCACGACGTGGTAGCTGGTGGCGAACAGCGCGCTGCCGCCGAAGGCGAAGATCACCGCGTTGGTGTGCAGCGGGCGCAGCCTACCGTAGCTCAGCCAGGGCACGTCGAAGTTCAGCGCCGGCCAGTACAGCTGCGCGGCGATGAACACACCCACCGCCATGCCGACGATGCCCCAGACCACGGTCGCTGCCGCAAACTGGCGCACCACTTTGTCGTTATAGGTTTCCGCTATTGCTTGCATCGGATGCCTCTGGCCGTGCCAAGAGAAAATTGCGCGTTGTTCCAAATCCCCGGGATTCCCCGTGCAGGCCTGGAATGGAAGCATCCGGACCGCAGGCACGACAGTAGAGGAGCCGCCCGTGCCCTCGCTTGATGCTGATCAAAAAAGTGTTGCGCCGGCGTGATGGCGCCGTGGATGGCCATTCAGACCGTGCCGGCGAAACGGGGCCGACCGGCCTCGGGCTCCTGTAGGTACCGGTCGAAGCACATGGCGACATTGCGCACCAGCAGGCGACCGGCCGCGGTGACGCGGATGCGGCCGGGCTCGATGTCGACCAGTCCGTCCTCCCGCAGCGGCCGCAGGCGGGCCAGCGCATCGGCGAAATAGCGGTCGAAGTCGATGCCATAGCGGCGCTCGAGGGCCGGGACCGGAATCTCGCCCTGGCACATCAGCGACTGGATCAGGTCCGAGCGGAGCTGGTCGTCCTCGGACAGGCGCAGGCCCCGGAACACCGGCAGGCGTCCCGAGCCGAGGGCGGCCTGCCAGCTCATCAGGTCGCGGTGGTTCTGGCTGTAGCGGTCGCCGATGCGGCTGATCGCACTGACCCCGAACCCGACCAGGTCGCTGTCGGCGTGCGTGGTGTAGCCCATGAAGTTGCGATGCAGGCCGCCGCGCGCCTGTGCCTGGGCCAGCTCATCGTCGGGCAGGGCGAAATGGTCCATGCCGATGTAGACATAGCCGCCCGCCGTCAGGCGCCGGATCGACAACTGCAGCAGCGCGAGTCTGGTTTCGGCATCGGGCAGTTGCGAGGCGTCGATCTGCCGCTGCGGCTTGAACAGCGCCGGCAAGTGCGCGTAGCCGTACACGGCGAGGCGATCGGGACGGATCGCGATGACCTGGTCGAGGGTGCGGTCGAAGCCCTCCAGCGTCTGCAGCGGCAGGCCGTAGATCAAGTCGATGTTGACCGAGCGCAAGCCGCTGGCGCGGCAGGCATCGACCACTGCGCGGGTCTGTTCCACGCTCTGGATCCGATTCACGGCCGCCTGCACCGCCGGGTCGAAGTCCTGCACGCCCAGGCTGGCCCGGTTGAAACCGGCGGCGGCCAGCTCGCCGATCTGTGCCGGGCTCACGAAGCGCGGATCCAGCTCGATGCTGATGTCGCGGTCGCGCGCTTTCGAGAAATTAAAAGACCGACGCAACAATGAGACCACCTCATGCAGTTGCGCCGGACAAAGAAAGTTGGGTGTTCCGCCGCCGAAGTGCAGTTGCACCACTTCGCGGTCGAGGTCGAACAGCGGCGCGACCAGCCCGATCTCGCGGCGCAGGGTGTCCAGGTACTGATCGCCGCGGGCGGGATCGCGGGTGATGACGCGGTTGCAGCCGCAGTAGAAGCAAGGGCTGCTGCAGAACGGCACGTGCACGTACAGCGACAGGCGCTGCGGAATCGGGTCGCCGTTGCTGGCGGCGATGGCCTCGCGCAGTTGCGACTCGCCGAAGCCGTCGTGGAAGCGCGGCGCCGTCGGATACGACGTGTAGCGCGGTCCCGGACGGTCGTAGCGTTGCAGCAGGTCGGCGGAGAGGAGGGGCGAGGCCATGCCCGCAGGCTAGGCGGGGCGGCTTTGGGTTGCCTTGATCCGGATCAAACAGATGAAGCTTCGCGCGACTGGGAGCGCGCTCACCATCGGGCGCCGCAAGCGGGAGAAGGGAACGGCAGGGCTTCTGCTCCCTCTCCCGCAAGCGGGAGAGGGTTGGGGTGAGGGCAGCCCGCGCGACAACGCCGCTCGGTCGCGAGGAGCTTTATTTCCCCTTCGGACGCACCGACACCACCGCGGCTTCGGTAAAGGCCACGCGCAGGATGTCGCCGACCTTGAGCTGGCTCAGCCGCGCCTGCTGCTCGGGCCGCACCACGTCCAGATCGACCACGTTCCCGCGCGGCCCCTTCACGGTGATCGTGTTGTTGGCCGTGTCGATGGCGAGGATCGGCGCCATCACGGTCACGGTCTGCGACATGCCGGCGCGCGGCTTCTCGCCGAGCTTGGCGACGTCCTCGTCCTCCTTGATGTAGGCCCCTGCTTCGGCGCTGCCGGCCGGCTGGATGTCGACCGCGACCGAGCGTTTGTAGTCGATGCTGACAATGTCGCCGACATGGATCTGGTCGAAGTTGCGCACGGTCTCGTCGGCGTGGACCTGGACTTCCTCGTTTTGCTGGTTGCGGATCGTGACAAGGCGGTTGGGCGTGTCGATTGCCGTCACGGTGCCGGTCGCGGTGATCTGGACGGCGGCGACCTCGGTGGGGGTTTCGGCTTTGGGCGCGGTCGAACAGGCGGCGACCGTCGCCACGGCCAGGGCGAGGGACAGGACCAGCGGGGTGCGGGACAGGGACATATTCACTTCGCTCCATGAATGCTGTGAACGAGAGGCCGGCGCATTGCGTCCCGCCAGGGCGCGGATGACGCTCCGTCCGGCAACGAGCCGCGAGGGCGTCGGGCCGTCGCCGCGACGGTAGCGAGGCCACTGCATGAGAATCGTGATGGCGTCGAGGCGGGGGGAGATGACGGCGCGTCGGCGCTGCCGCCACAATGCGGCCATGGACAGTCAGGTTATTGGCAACAGCGGGCAGGCCCTGCTCGACGCGGTCGTACGCGAAACCGGCCCGGCGCCGGCATGGGCCATCGTGTGGCTGCACGGCCTGGGCGCCGACGGTCACGATTTCGAGCCGATCGTGCCCGAACTGGTGCGCCGCGACTGGCCGGCCATCCGCTTTGTCTTCCCGCATGCGCCGGTGCGGCCGGTGACCATCAACAATGGCGTGCGCATGCGCGCCTGGTACGACATCCGCGACATGGACCTGGCCAACCGCGCCGACGAAGCCGGCGTCGAGGAGTCCGTGGCCCAGGTCGAGGCGCTGATCGCCCGCGAGAACGCCCGCGGCATTCCCAACGAGCGGATCGTGCTGGCCGGGTTCTCGCAGGGCGGCGCCATCACCCTGGCCGCCGGGCTGCGTCGCCGCGAACCGCTGGCGGGCCTGGTCGCGCTGTCGACCTACCTGCCCGCGCCGCAGAAGGCCGCCACCCTTTTGCAGGAGGCCGCGCGCTCGCAGCCGCTGTTCTTTGCCCACGGGACCCAGGACCCGGTGGTGCCGTTCCAGGCCGGCCAGTACAGCGCCGCCCTGTTGCAGAAGCTCGGCTTTGCCGTCGACTGGCACAGCTACCCGATGGCCCACCAGGTCTGTGCCGAGGAAATCCGCGATCTCGGCGACTGGCTGTCACGGCGGCTTTCCACCTGAGCATGCAGGCCGCCAACGGCGAACGCGAGGAGCCCTGGCTGCCGGACCTGTGCCGCCTGCCAAGGCTGGCGGTGATGCTGGGCATGGCGGAACTGGTGGTGCTGATCCTGGCGTTGTCGCCGGACGGCGGCCTGTGGGATATCGAACGCTTCGTCACCGCCAGCGGCTTCGCCCTGTGGCTGGCGCTGACCGCCTCGGTACTGCTGTGCGTGTCGCGGCGCCGGCTGTCGTTGCTGCCACCCAGTCTGGGTTCGTCGCTGGCGCTGCTGGGCGGCGCGCTGATCGCCGCGCTCGGCGCGTCGATGATGTACGTGATCGACACCAGCCTCGGCTACGGCCTGGTGCCCAAGGGCGTGAGCGTGTGGCGGTTCGCCTGGGGCGCGGCGGCGGTGACGATGCTGGTCGTCGGCGTGGTGCTGCGCTACCTGTACGTCAACGACGGCTGGAAGGCCCAGGTGCGCGCCAGCGCACGCGCCGAGGCCGACGCGCTGGCGGCGCGGATCAAGCCGCATTTCCTGTTCAACAGCATGAACACCATCGCCGGCCTGGTGCGCAGCGATCCGGTGGTGGCCGAGCGCGCGGTGCTTGACCTGTCGGACCTGTTCCGCGCCGCGCTGGGCGCGGGAGACTCCGATTCGAGCCTGGCCGAGGAGGTCGAACTGGCCGAGCAGTACCTGGCCATCGAGCAACTGCGCCTGGGCGAGCGCCTGCAGATCGCCTGGCGTCGCGCCGAGCCCCTGCCCTGGTCGCAGCCGATGCCGCGGCTGGTGCTGCAGCCGCTGGTGGAGAACGCGGTGCTGCACGGCATCTCGCGCCTGCCCGGCGGCGGCATGATCGAGATCGACCTGGAAAACGATCGTGACGACCTGCTGCTGCGCGTGCGCAACCCCGCACCGCCGCCCCGCGAGCGCGACAGCGGCGGCCCGGAAGGCCACGTCGGCGCGCGCCACGCCCAGCGCAGCATCGGCCAGCGCCTGCGCTACGCCTATGGTCCGCGCGCGAAGATGACGGCTGGCTGGGAGCAGGACTACTATCACTGCGAGCTGCGCATTCCGGTGGGGTTGGGGGCGCTGAACCGATGAAGGCACCGAAGAGGGCCGTGGGCCAATGAAAGTAGTGATCGCCGACGACGAACCGCTGGCGCGCGAGCGCCTGCGCGGGTTGCTGTCCGAGGTGCGGGGGGTGGAGGTGGTGGCCGAGGCCAGCGATGGTCAGCACGTCCTGCACGCCTGCGCCGAGCACCGCCCGGACCTGGTCCTGCTGGATATCGCCATGCCGGGCATCGACGGCCTGGAAACCGCCCGCCACCTGTCCGCCTTCGACCCGCGCCCGGCGGTGGTGTTCTGCACCGCCTACGACGCCCACGCGCTGTCGGCCTTCGAGGCCCAGGCCATCGATTACCTGGTCAAGCCGGTGCGCGCCGAGCGCCTGGTCGCCGCGATCGAGCGCGTGCGCACCTTCGCCGCCGGCCGCGAGCGCAACACCGCCGTGCCCAGCGGGCAGCGCCGCACCCACCTGTGTGCGCGCCTGCGCGGCAGCCTGCGCCTGATCCCGCTGGAGGACGTGCACTACCTCCACGCCGAGGAGAAGTACGTCATCGTCCACCACGCGCGTGGCGAGGACCTGATCGAGGAGTCGCTGAAGTCGCTCGAGGACGAATTCGGCGAGCGCTTCGTGCGCATCCACCGCAACTGCCTGGTGGCCCGGCACGAGATCGTCGAGCTCAAGCGCGGTGCCGACGGCCACGTGCAGGCGCTGCTGCGCCACGGCAAGCTGCCGCTGGAAGTCAGCCGCCGCTGCGTGGCGGGCCTGCGCGACACCCTCAAGCACCTCTGAGGCCGTAGCCTTCCAGCCAGGGGCGTCGGTGGGCGATCGCCGCGGCTTGCGGCGATAATGTCGCCATGAAGACCCTGCGTATCGCCACCCGCAAGAGCCCGCTTGCGCTGTGGCAGACCGAGCACGTCGCCGACGAGCTGCGTGCCGCCCACCCCGGACTCGACGTGTCGCTGGTGCCGATGAGCACCCGCGGCGACGAGGTGCTGGACCGTTCGCTGGCCGCAATCGGCGGCAAAGGCTTGTTCCTGAAGGAGCTGGAGCTGGCGATGCTGCGCGGCGAAGCCGACTGCGCGGTGCATTCGCTCAAGGACGTGCCGATGGAGCTGGAGCCGGGCTTCGCCCTGCCGGCGATCCTGGCCCGTGCCGACTACGCCGACGCCTTCGTCAGCAACCGCTTCGAGAACGTCGCGGCGCTGCCGCAGGGCGCGCGCGTGGGGACCTCGTCGTTGCGCCGCCAGGCGCAGCTGCGCGCGCTGCGCCCGGACCTGGAACTGGTGGACCTGCGCGGCAACGTCAACACGCGCCTGGGCAAGCTCGACGCCGGCGAGTACGACGCCATCGTGCTGGCCTGCGCCGGGTTGGACCGCCTGGGCTTCGGCGCGCGCATCCGCACACGCATGGCCGCGCCGCACTGGCTGCCGGCGCCGGCGCAGGGCGCGATCGCCATCGAATGCCGCGACGACGACATCGCCACGCGCGAGTTGTGCGCCGCCCTGGACGATGTCGCCACCCGCACCTGCGTCGAAGCCGAGCGCGCGATGAACCGTGCGCTGCACGGCAGCTGCCATGTGCCGGTCGCGGCGTTCGCGCAGTTGCAGGGCGAGCACCTGCAACTGGAAGGACTGGTCGGCTCGTCGCAGGACGGGCGCGTCGTGCGCGCGCACGGCGAAGGTCGCGGCGATGCGCCCGAATGCCTGGGCTTGCAGGTCGCGCAGATGCTGATCGATCAGGGCGCGGGCGAGTTCATTGCCGCCAGCCACGGCTAAGCCGGTGGATTCGCGGCGGCCCAGTGCTGGTGAAGTGGGGCGGCGCCAAAGGAGGTTGCAGTGAGCAGCGACGAACAAAGCATCCGTCATCTGATTGCTCAGTGGCACCGGGCTACGGCAGCCGGTGACGTCGACGCAGTCCTTCCCCTTATGGCCACCGACGTTGTGTTTCTGGTGGCTGGGCAGCCCCCGATGGACCGCGATGCTTTTGAAAAGGGGTTGCGCGCCATCCTCAAGACCCATCGCATCGAGTCGACAGGGGATATCCAGGACCTGCAGGTCTCTGGCGACCTCGCCTACTGCTGGAACGTCCTCGAAGTCCGCATGATCCCGTTGGCGGGCGGAGCGTCGACGCAGCGTTCCGGCCACGTCCTGTCGGTATTGCGCAAGGATCAAACTGGGGCCTGGCAGATCGCCAGGGATGCCAATTTGCTGGTGGCCTCGCAATGAGGTCCAACCGCACCGCCATGCAACGCTAGAACCGGCGACGCAGCTCGAGCGAACTTTCCGCCGTCTCGCTGCCGCCGCCGCCGTTCGAGTCGTGGCGGATCGAGAAGTCGGTTTCCAGCGTCCAGTCCGGCCACAGGTTCACGTCGAGGGCGACCTTCTGTTTGACGAACGTGTCGCCGCGGCGCCCGGTTTCGAACTCGAGCCGCTGGCTCCACTGCGCGCGCTCGCCGAATCGGCGGTCGAAGTTGACCGCGCCGCGGAAGATCGGGCCGGCCTGGTTCACGCCGTCGTCGTACAGCGGCGCCAGCCGGTAGCCGGCGCCGAACTGCAGGCCCAGCTGAGTCGGGCCATCGCGCAAGGCCTGCACGCCGTAACGCGTGCCGATGCGCCAGTCGTTGGAGTAGTTGGCACGGTGTTCGCGCGGTACCGCCGGCGCGCTCAGGCCGATGTAGCGCTGGCTGCCCGGCAACTGCAGCGGCTTGCGGCCGGGGGCGCCCGTTACCCGGGCCTCTTCAGGAGCGCCCAGTGCCAGCCGCCATTCCTCATCGCCGCAGCGCGTGGAATAGCAGGGCAGGCGCATCTGGGCCGGATCGCTGGCCAGGGCGATCAGCGCCGGTTCGCCGCCGAAAGCGGGCGTTGGCAGGGTTACGAAGGGTCCGCCGAGCAGGGCGAGCCCGAGCATGCCGAGCATCGTCGTCTGTTATGGCCAGGGAACTGGGGCCGGATGATGCCATGGAACCGGTTACAACACCCTGTTCAGGGATGTCGCCATTCAGCTTCTGGGGGCGGTATCAGTAATACAGCGTGACCAGATGCCGGGCCTGGGCAAAAAACAGCCAGCGCTCGACGAAGGTTCCGGCCAGCGCCGCCAGCGCGGCGGCAGCGAACCATGGGCCGGCGTCCAGGTGCACGAACACCCACACCGGCAGCATCAGCAGTGCCGGCACCAGCGCGAACAGCACCACGGCGACCTGCCGCAGCCGTCGCGCATGCTTGCGTGCCACCACGAACCCCATCTCGCGGGTGAGGTAGTTTTCCTCGGTGTGGGGCCGCTCGAACACCTTGACCTCGCGCCCGGGCATCGCGACCGCTTCGCCGCGGGTGGCCGGCAGCGGCGTGGTGTCGATGGCCTGCCAGTAACGGCGCTTGAGCACCCACAAGGCGAGGGCCAGCCCGACAGCCGCCATCGCCGGCAGATTGCCGGGCGAAGCGCCCGACAGCGATGCCACCGCCGCCAACAGCAATCCGCCGGTCAGCAGTGCGAACAGCAGGTACACCGGCACCACCAGCCGATGCCGCCAGGCGGGAATGGGCTTGAGCGAGGCGTAGATCATCGCCGTGCAGACCACCGTCGCGACTGCGCCGACGATCAGCGCGATGCAGGCGAGCATGCCCCACGCGGACAGCGCGACGGTCGAGCCCGTCTGCGCCGGCGCCAGCATCCCCGGCAGCAACGCCGCGCCAACCAGCACGGCCGGCACGAAGGTCAGCACCGAGGCCACGCCCTCGCGCGACAGCCACGAGCTGCGCCATTGCGAGAACGCCCGCCACGCGCGCTGCGGCTTGCCGAGGTGACCGAGCGAGCTGAGCAGCCCGATCGTCACCAGCACCAGCGCCATCACCAGCGATATCAGCGTCGGCCTGGCCGGCAGCCACTGCGCCAGTGCAGCCAGAGCGCACCAGGTCAGCAGGCCATAGCCGGCGCCCGAAAGGGTGGTGAAGAAGATGACCGAGAGGGCGGGATGCATGTCGGGTAGCGGATTGAAAGAAGGTCAGCGAGACAGCACGCGATCGAGCCAGCGCAGCACCGGCGGCAGCGCGGCGGTATCGAGCGCCTCTTCGGCCTTGGCAGGCGCGGGGGCCGCATCGCCGGCGCGACGCGGACGCGGAGGCAGGTACTTGTTGACCGGCTGGTAGCCCAGCTGCGGCATCAGGTCGAGGCCTCCCCGCGCCGCGACCAGCTTGGACACCTTCGATTCCGGATCGCCCAGGTCGCCGAAGTGGCGCGCGCGGGTCGGGCAGACCTGCACGCAGGCGGGCTCGCGCTCGGCTTCGGGCAGGTTCTCGTTGTAGATGCGGTCGATGCACAGCGTGCATTTCTTCATCACGCCTTCGACATGCGAATACTCGCGCGCGCCGTACGGGCAAGCCCACGAGCACAGCTTGCAGCCGATGCACTTGTCCTCGTCGACCAGCACGATGCCGTCTTCGGCGCGCTTGTAGCTGGCGCCGGTCGGGCACACCGTCACGCAGGCCGGGTTCTCGCAATGCAGGCACGATCGCGGGAAATGCAGCGTCATCGCCGGCTGCATCGCTTCCTGCGCAAGCGTATGGCTGGAACTGCAGGCGCTGGCGGAGGTCGCGATGGCCTGATGCTCGCCCGGATCGAAGGCGGGCGTGGTGAAATCCGTGGCCGCGACCTCGTAGCTGTGCACGCGGTTGAACCACACGCCGCTCGGGTCCTTGCCGTAGGGCTGCTCGTCGGTCAGGGGTGCGGCGAATCCACCCGAGTTCCATTGCTTGCAGCCGACCGCGCAGGCGTGGCAGCCGACGCAGGTGTCCAGGTCGATCACCAGGCCCAGCTTCTTCTTCGACGGCGGCGGCAGGTCGGTCATGTCGTGGCCTTCATCTGCGCTTGGCGGTCGAGATCAGCCACACGCCGACGGCGAAGATGGCGATGCCGAAGCTCACGCTCGGAAGCAGGGCGACCAGCACCGGCGTCATCGAGCTGGCGTGCGCGGCGGCGGCCGTGGTCGGGTCGTACAGGCCCAGCCCGAGCAGTGCCATCACCGCGAAGCCGAGCACGACGCAGAGCCATCCGGCGACCATTCGCGCGGTTCTCTTCATGGATCCTTCCTGTTGGAATTCTTGCGGGAGTTCTCGCGAAAACCGGCGCCGTAGCGCAGCGGACGGTTGTCGGCGCTGCCCATCGCCAGCGGCGCGAACTGGGGTTCGCTGGTCGCGGCCGACTCGGCTGCCGCATCGGCCTTGGCGATGCGCACGCGCAGGTCGAACCACGCCGCCTGGCCCGTGACCGGGTCGGCGTTGGCGTAGTCGCCCTTCGGCGTGATGTCGGAGATCAGGTGGTTGAGCAGGAAGCCCTTGCTGCCTTCGGGCGCATCCTTCGACAGCCGCCAGGCGCCGCGACGCTTGCCGATCGCGTTCCAGGTCCACACCGTGTCGGGTTGCACGTTGCCCGCGAACCGCGCCTGCACGGTGATCGTGCCCTGGTGCGAGGTGACGGTGATCCAGTCCTCCTCGCCGATGCCGTAACGCGCACCGGTGTCCGGATGCAGGTACAGGTAATTGCGCGTGGTGATCTGCCGCAGCCACGCGTTCTGCGAGCCCCAGGCGTGGTACATGAACATCGGCCGCTGCGTGACCGCGCTGAGCGGATAGCGCGCATCGATATCGTCGATCTGCGCGCCTTCGAAAGGCTCGTACCAGATCGGCAGCGGATCGAAATACGTGGCCACACGTTCGCGATGCTCGGCCGGTGGCTGCTGTGCACCATGCCCCTGCGCGGCCAGGCGGAACTTCTGCATGGTCTCGGAATACAGCTGCAGCACGACCGGATCGGCGTGACCCATGAAGCCCATGCGCTGCGCCCAGTCGAGATAACCGCGGTTGGCCATCTTGAAGTAGCGCGCATGCTCGGGCACTTCGCTGCGCCAGAAGCCGCCGTTGTCGATATAGCGCTGCAACTGCTCGGGATTGGGCTGGCCCTTGGCTTCCAGTTCGCCGCGTTCGCCGCGCCAGCCGGCGAGCAGGCCGACGCCGGGCGCGCGCTCGTGGCGCACGATGTAGTCGGCGTAGTCGTTGTACTTCGCCGAGCCGTCCTCGTTGAGCAGGCCCGGCAGGCCGACGCGCGCGCCCAGTTCGATCAGCACCGACTGGAAGCCGCGCACGTCGCGGCCTTCCCTCTGCTTGGCCGGGTCCAGCACCGGATGGCGGATCGCGTCGGCGGCGCCGTCGGCGTCGGAGATCGGGCGGTCGAGCAGCGAGATCGCGTCGAAACGCTCCAGGTAGGTCGTGTCCGGCAGCACCAGGTCGGCGTAGGCGACCATCTCGGAGGCGTAGGCATCTGCGTAGATGATGCGCGGGATGCGGTACTCGCCGTCGGCGCCCTTGTCGGTCAGCCAGCCGATCGTCTGCGTGGTGTTCATCGCCGAGTTCCAGCTCATGTTGGCCATGAACATCATCAGCGTGTCGATCCGGTACGGATCGCCGGCCCAGGCGTTGCGGATCACGGTGTGCATCATCCCGTGCGCCGACAGCGGGTAGGCCCACGAGAAGGCGTGGTCGATGCGGCGCGGCTGTCCCTGCGCATCGACGACGAGGTCTTCGGGCCCGTGCACGAAGCCCAGCGGCGCCGCATCGAGCACGCCGTTGGCCTGGCGCGACTTGCCGGGGCGGTTCGGGGGCGGGATGGGTTTCGGGAATGGCGGCTGGTAGCGGAACGATCCGGGCGTGTCGACCGCGCCCAGCAGCAACTGCAGCAGGTGCAGGGCGCGGCACGTGTGGAAGCCGTTGCTGTGTGCGCTGATGCCGCGCATGGCGTGCATCGACACCGGGCGGCCCGGCATGTCCGCGTGCTCGCGGCCCCAGGCGTCGGTCCAGGCGATGGGCAAGGAAAAGCTGCGGTCGAAAGCGGCTTCGGCCAGCTCGCGCGCGATGCGGCGGATGGTGTCGGCCGGAATGCCGCAGCGCTCGCTGACGGCATCGGGCGAGTACTGCGGATCGAGATAGCGTTCTGCGAGCAGGTGGAACGCAGGCACCGTGCGGCGGCCGTCTTCCAATACGTATTCGCCGACCACCGCAGGAGAGATGCCGATGCCATCGGCGAGCGCTTGCGCCCCCTCCTTTTCGCGCAGCGAAGGGGAGGGCTGAGGAGGGGTGTTTTTGGAGGCAGAAGCATCGCGATCCCAACACAGCGCCCGCCCCTGTGCATCGCGCGCGAACAACCCATCGTCCGCGCCGCCCGGATTGCGCACCACCAGCCAGTGCGCATTGGTGTAGCGCACCAGATAGTCCAGGTCGATGCGATCGGCCTTCAGCAACTCGTGGATCAGCGCGAACGCGAACAATCCGTCGGTGCCGGGCCGGATGCCGATCCACTCGTCGGCGATCGCGCCGTAGCCGCTGCGCACCGGATTGACCGCGACGATCTTGGCGCCGCGCGCCTTGAGCTGGCCCAGGCCGAGCTTGATCGGATTGGAATCGTGGTCTTCGGCCACGCCCCACAGCATCAGGTACTGCGAGTGTTCCCAGTCGGGTTCGCCGAACTCCCAGAAGCTGCCGCCCAGCGTGTACAGCCCGCCGGCGGCCATGTTGACCGAGCAGAAACCGCCATGCGCCGCGTAGTTGACCGTGCCGAACTGCTGCGCCCACCAGCCGGTCAGAGCCTGCGACTGGTCGCGCCCGGTGAAGAACGCCAGTTCGTCGGGATTGCGTTCGCGGATCGGCTTGAGCCACGACGTCGCGAGGTCGAGCGCCTCGTCCCAGGATATCTCGCGGAATTCGCCCGAACCGCGCTCGCCCACGCGCAGCAGCGGCTTGTCCAGCCGCGCCGGGGAGTAGTGCTGCATGATCCCGGCCGAACCCTTCGCGCACAGCACGCCGCGGTTGACAGGGTGTTCCGGGTTGCCCTGCAGGTAGCGGATCTGCCCGTCCTTCAGCCACACCTTGATGCCGCAGCGGCACGCGCACATGTAGCACGTGGTGGTCTTGACCTCGTCGCCGGGCGAGGGCGAGGTGTCGATGACGGGTTCGGCGGGCGCGCGCATGGGCGCATTGTGCTCCCGCAGCCGCCTGAACGTCGAACGCGATGGCGGCTGGCTACGGCCGGCAATATCGCCGCTCGAACTCCAACTCCTGCTGCAGTGCCGCACTATCGCCCTGTGGCGCCAGTTCGGCGATGTTCCGCCGGTTCTGCGGACACGGATCGGCTTCGTAGCCGGCTCCCCCGAACACCTTGCCGATCCTGTCGACGACGACGGCGACCGAAAGCGGTTCGCGGAAGCGGAAGTGTCCGCGGGTCGGCCGGAACTCGTCCGACAACGGATTGGCGCGCTCGAAGGCATCGCCGTGCCCCGCTTCCGATCTTGCCTGCTGCTGCGCCCACTGCCGGGCCTGTCCTATCAGCACCGCCGATAACGCTCCGCTCCGGGTTGGCGGGGACTCAACGTACTCGCGAGGCGGCGGATTGGAAACGCTGGCCGTTGATCGGCGTCGCCGGGGTGTCTCCACACCCGTCGGTGGCGGCATCGCGGTGTCCGGCGGCTGGCGTGGTCGATGGATGAAGTGGATGCGCGTCACGTGAGTGGCGCTCGTCACTTGCGTCGACGTCTCGCCACGCAGCAGGCGCGCCAACCCCCAGGCTGCAACCAGATGGATGATGACCACGATGATCGCCGCGATCAGGTGATCGCCCTGGAACGTCCTTGTCGTGCCCATGCCGGCCCCGTCCTTGTCCGACACGGAGTCTGGCGTGGATGCAGTTAGGAATGGGTTAACCCCGGCGCAGCAGAGTTCGTCCCGACGGCACGCGTTTTTTGTTGGCCGAAGTCGCGTTCCGAGACGGCGCCAGCCACGCCCTGTCATCTGCGGCAAAGCGCATATGCGATGCTAGGCAACCGCAAGCCCCACCGCCGGACCCCGCCTGCCATGGAACGCATCGAACGCATCCACGCCCTGCACCGCATCCTCAGCGCCGCGCGTTATCCGGTCACGGTGCAGCGCCTGCAGGAGGACCTGGAATGCTCGCGCGCCACGGTCTATCGCGACCTGGCGTACCTGCGCGACTACCTGATGGCGCCCGTCGTCGGCAATGGCGAGGCCGGATTCCGCTACGACCACAACGACGGCGAGCGCTTCGAACTGCCCGGCCTGTGGCTGAGTTCGGAAGAGCTGCATTCGTTGCTGGCCGCGCAGCAGTTGCTGGTGCGCAGTGGTGGCGGGGTGCTGTCGACCGCGCTGGCCCCGCTTCAGCACCGCATCGAGAAGCTGCTGGACGAGCATGCCGGCGGCCGTCGCGTGCCGGTCGAGCGCGTCCGCGTCATTCCGCATCGCACCCGCAAGCTCGACGAAACCGCGTTCCGCGTCGTCGCCACCGCCGTGCTGGACCGCAAGCAGCTCAGTTTCGAATACCGCGCGCGTTCCACCGACGAGAAGACGCGGCGCACGGTATCGCCGCAGCGGCTGACGCATTACCGCGAGAACTGGTACCTCGATGCCTGGGACCACGGCCGCGAGGCGCTGCGCAGTTTCGCCGTCGACCGCATCGGCGGGGCCAAGCTGCTGGACGACGCGGTGCGAGACGTGCCCGACGAGGAGCTCGATCGGCAGCTGGCGTCGAGCTATGGCATTTTTTCCGGCGAACCCAAGGGCTGGGCGACCATCGTGTTCAGCGCCAAGGCCGCGCGCTGGGTCGCCGACGAGCACTGGCATTCGCAGCAGCAGGGACGTTTCCTGTCCGACGGGCGTTACGAGCTCAAGGTGCCCTACAGCACCGGGCGCGAGTTGCTGATGGACGTGATGCACTACGGCGCCGACGCCGAGATCCTCGAACCGGCATCGCTGCGCGAGCAGGCGCGCGCGTTGCTGTCGCTGGCGTTGAGCAACTACGACGGCTGAGTCGCTCCCCTCTGCCTCGGCGCTCCGCGCTTTCCTCTCCGACAAGGAGGGAGAGCGTGGTTCCTCCGGCGAGTGTGGTCGGGCAACGCGGCCAGGGAGAGGGCCGTCGCAACCCATGAGATGCCCCCCCGGCAGGCTGGCCCCATCCACCAGGAGCCAGCGCCATGATCCCGTCCCGCCGCGACATCGCCCCCTCGTTGACTGACCGCGCGCCGATCGACCGCACGCCCATCAACCCGACGCTCGAAGGCCTGCTGCACTACGTCATCGCCATCGGCGCGGTGCTGGTCGTCCTGCTCCCCGCCGCCCGCGGCTTCAGCGACACGTTCGGCTGGCTGCCGCTGTGGCTGCTGGCGATGCCGCTTTCGGCCTGGTGGGCGCTGCACCGCTTTCGCCTGCCCGAATCGACTCAGGCGCGGACCATGACGGTGCCGTCGCGCCGCCGTCGCCCCGGCACGCAGGCGCGTCGCCGCGCGATGCCGTCGTCGCGGCGCGACATCGCTTCCCGCGCGGCCTGAATCCGTCATCCGGGAAAGCCGCAACGGGTGGCCCGCCTGACCTCCGGCAGGCGGGGATGCGGACACGCTGTGCTAGCGTCGTCGCTCGCCCTTTCGCCCGGAACCGCGCACGTTTGCCTCGGTCTCCGGCGCCGTTCAACGCCACGGAGGCCCCCACGTGTCCGATGACCCCTATGCCTGGCTCGAGGACGTCACCGGCGAGCGCTCGCTGACCTGGGTTCGCGCGCGCAATGCCGAGTCCGAGACCGAACTGGCGGCCACGCCGCAATTCAGGCAGCTCGAATCCGACATCCGCGCCATCCTCGATTCCGACGCCAAGATCCCCGCCGTCGAGAAGATCGGCGCGTACTACTACAACTTCTGGAAGGACAAACAGCACGAGCGCGGCCTGTGGCGGCGCACCACGCTGGAGGAATACCGCAAGGCCAGCCCACAGTGGGAAACCGTCATCGACCTGGACGCGCTCAACCAGGCCGAAGGCGAGAACTGGGTCTGGCACGGCGCGGACTGGTTGAAGCCGCCGCAGGGTGAGGAACCCGGGCTTTGCCTGATCGCGCTGTCTCGCGGCGGCGCCGACGCCGACGTCACGCGCGAGTTCGACCTGTCGACGAAGTCCTGGGTCGAGGGCGGCTTCTTCCGCGCCGAAGCGAAGGGCGCGCTGGGCTGGATCGACCGCGACGCCGTCTACGTCTTTACCGACTTCGGTCCGGACGCCTCCGGCGCGTCGTCGATGACCAGTTCTGGCTACCCGCGCATCGTCAAGCACTGGAAGCGCGGCACGCCGATCGAATCGGCGACGGTGGTCTACGAAGGCAAGGCCGATGACATGTACATCGCCGCCTACCACGACCACACACCGGGCTTCGAGCGCGACTTCGTCAGTCGCACGCTGGCCTTCTACAACGACGAGCTATACCTGCGCGGCGGCGACGGCGCGCTGGCCAAGGTCGATGCACCCAACTCGGCCAACAAGGCGGTGCACAAGCAGTGGTTGCTGCTGGAGCTGCGCGAACCATACGAGGCCGGCGACAAGACCTGGCCGATCGGCAGCCTGATCGCGGCGCGCTTCGACGATTTCATGGCCGGCAAGCGCGAGTTCACCGCGCTGTTTACACCGACCGAGCGCACCTCGCTGGCCGGCTGCACCTGGACGAAGTCGCACCTGGTGGTCAACGTGCTCGACGACGTCAAGAACCGCCTGTGCGTGATGACGCCCGCGGCGGGACAGTGGACCCGCAGGGAGTTCACCGGCGCACCTTCCTTCGGCACGCTCGACGTGGCCGCCGTGGACCGCGACGACAGCGACGCGGTCTGGCTGACCGCGACCGACTACCTGACGCCGACCACACTGTCGCTGGCACAGCTGGGGCAGGCGCCTGAAGTGCTCAAGACGATGCCGGCGTTCTTCGATGCCAGCGGCAAGGTCATCGAACAGCACTTCACCACGTCCAGGGACGGTACCCGCGTGCCGTACTTCCTGGTGTGTCCGAAGAACCTCACGCTCGACGGCGACACGCCGACGCTGCTGTACGGCTACGGCGGCTTCGAGATCTCGCTGACGCCGGCGTATTCCGGCAGCGTCGGCAAGGGCTGGCTGGAGAAGGGCGGCGTATACGCGGTTGCCAACATCCGTGGCGGCGGCGAATACGGCCCGCGCTGGCACCAGGCCGCGCTGAAGGCCAACCGCCACAAGGCCTACGAAGACTTCGCGGCGGTCGCGCAGGACCTGGTCGCGCGCCGGATCACCTCGGCCCCGCATCTGGGCATCCAGGGCGGCAGCAATGGCGGCCTGCTGACCGGCAACATGCTCACCCGATACCCGGACCTGTTCGGCGCCGTGGTGGTGCAGGTGCCGCTGCTGGACATGAAGCGCTACAGCCACCTGTTGGCCGGCGCCTCGTGGATGGCCGAGTACGGCGACCCCGACAGTGCCGACTGGGAGTACATCCGCACCTTCTCGCCTTACCACCTGTTCGATGCGCAGCGCGACTATCCGCCGGCGATCTTCATGACCTCCACCCGCGACGACCGCGTGCATCCCGGCCACGCCCGCAAGATGGCGGCGAAGATGCTCGAGGCCGGCAAGGACGTGCGCTATTACGAGAACATCGAGGGCGGGCACGGCGGTTCGGCCAACAATGCGCAGGCGGCGCACATGAGCGCGCTGGCTTTCTGCTTTCTGTGGAAGGAGTTGAGCGGCTGAGACGCTGCCTCACCCCCTCCCTGGCCGCTGGCGGCCTGTCCCGCTCCCAAAAAGGGGGTGCCATTGCTTTTCCTTCTCCCCTTGTGGGAGAAGGTGGCCCGAAGGGCCGGAAGAGGTGGCGCGACGAAGCTACGGCACCATCACGCCGCCATAAGCCCCATTGCGTCGTCCAAAACCGGACCCAACTATGAAATCGACCTGTCTCCTGCTTTCGGCCGCCTTCCTGATGACCCTATCCGCCGTTTCCACCGCTGCTTCCCTGTCCACGCCGCCCGACGCCGGCAAGAAGCCGCACGTCGTCAAGGCGCCCTTCGGCGCGCAGCGCGAGGACGAGTACTACTGGCTGCGCGACGACGCCCGCAAGAACGGCGAAATGCTGGCCTACCTCAATGCCGAGAATGCCTACGTCGATGCCGCGATGGCGCCGCTGAAGCCGCTGGAGAACAAGCTGTACGAGGAGATCGTCAGCCGCATCAAGCAGGACGACAGCTCGGTGCCGTATCGCGAGCGCGGCTACTGGTATTACACCCGCTTCGAAACCGGCCAGGACTATCCGATCTACGCGCGCCGCCGGCATTTAGCGGACACGAACGCGATGGATGCCGCCGAGGCCATCCTGCTCGACGTCAACGCGATGGCCAAGGACAAGGACTACTTCAGCGTCGGTGACTGGGCCGTCAGCCAGGACAACCGACTGCTGGCCTGGGCCGAGGACGCGGTGGGCCGGCGCCAGTACACCGTGCGCGTCAAGGACATCGCCACCGGCGAGGTCTTCGCCGACGAGATCAAGGGCGTATCACCCAACCTGGTGTGGGCCGACGACAACCGCACGCTGTTCTACGTCGAGAACGACCCCGAGACCCTGCTCACCGTGCGCGTGAAGAGGCACGTGCTCGGCACGCCGGCTTCGCAGGACGTGCTGGTCTACGAGGAACACGACGACAGCTTCTACATGGGCATCGGCCGCACCCGCGACGACAAGTTCATCTGCATCGGCGTGGAGAGCACCGTATCGAGCGAGACCCGCTGCGCCTCGGCCGCCGATCCGCGCGAGTTCGCCGTGCTGGCCGCGCGGGAGCGCGATGTCGAGTACAGCGCCGACCACCTCGACGGCCGCTGGGTGATCCGCACCAACGCGCCGGGAGCCGACGGCAAGCCCGCGCCGAACTTCAAGATCGTCACCGCCGCCGACGGCGCGCGTTCGCGCAGCGAATGGAAGGAATGGGTCGCGCATCGCGACGACGTCTTCATCGAGGGATTCGAGCTGTTCGACGGCTTCACCGCGGTATCGGAGCGTTCCGACGGCCTCGAACGCCTGCGCCTGCTGCGCAAGGACGGCCGCGAGGAATACGTCAAGGCCGACGAACCGGCCTATGCGATGGGCCTGTCGGTCAACGCCGAGCCCGATACGCCGTGGCTGCGCTACAGCTACACCTCGCTGACCACGCCGATGACCACCTTCGAGGTCAACGTCGAGACCGGCGAGCGCAAGCTGCTCAAGCGCGAACCGGTGCTCGGCTACGACCCGGACAAGTACGTGACCGAGCGGCTGTGGGCGATCGCGCGCGATGGCACCAAGGTGCCGGTGTCGCTGGTCTACAGGAAGGGGTTCGAGAAGAACGGCAAGGCGGCGATGCTGCAGTACGCCTACGGCAGCTATGGCAGTTCGACCGATCCGCGCTTCAACGGTCCGGTGGTGAGCCTGCTCGACCGCGGCATGGTCTACGCGATCGCGCACATCCGCGGCGGCCAGGAGATGGGCCGCAAGTGGTACGACGACGGCAAGCTGTTCAAGAAGAAGAACACCTTCACCGACTTCATCGACGTCACCGACTTCCTGGTCAAACAGGGTTATGCCGCGCCCGATCGCGTCGCCGCCTACGGCGGCAGCGCAGGCGGCCTGCTGATGGGCGCGATCTCGAACCTGGCGCCTGACCGCTATCGCGTGATCCTGTCGCAGGTGCCGTTCGTCGACGTGGTCACCACGATGCTCGATCCGACCATCCCGCTGACCACCAACGAATACGACGAGTGGGGCAACCCGGAAAAGAAGGACTACTACGACTACATGCTGTCGTACTCGCCCTACGACAACCTCAAGGCGCAGGCGTATCCGGCGATGTTCGTCGGCACCGGCCTGTGGGACTCGCAGGTGCAGTACTGGGAGCCGGCCAAGTACGTGGCGCGGCTGCGCGACCTCAACACGTCGAAGGCGCCGGTGCTGTTCCGCACCAACATGGACGCCGGCCACGGCGGCAAGTCGGGCCGCTTCCGTCGCTACCGCGAGCTGTCGGAGATGTATGCGTTCATGCTCGACCAGTTGGGCGTCGGCGGAGCGGGTACCGCGCCGGCTTCGGCAAAGTAAGTGGCGGATAACCCTCTCCCGCAAGCGGGAGAGGGGACAAGAGCTTGGCTAGTCGTCGTGCGCAGTGATCGCCGGCTGTAGCGCTGGCTTTCCATCACGCACCAGCCGCCAGCCGGAAACCGCCCCCTCTCCCGCTTGCGGGAGCGGCTGGGTGCGCACCCGCGACGCCACATGAAGCTCCCTCGCGCTGGCGACCTTCGGAATAAGCACCCCGGCCGCTATGCTGCGCGTGCCGAACCGCACGCCCCCGCCAGTGCCAGAACCCGACTTCCAACGCGCCTCCCCGCCCGCGCCGGCCGACACCGGACGCGTACGCCTGCGCTGGGCCTGGTGGCTGCTGGCCTATGCCGCCCTCGCGCTGGGCCTGGTCGGCATTGTCGTGCCCGGACTGCCCACGGTGCCGTTCGTGCTGCTGTCCGCGTTCGCGGCGGCTCGCGGCTCGCAACGACTGCATGCCTGGCTGCTGGCGCACCGCCAGTTCGGCCCGATGATCCGCGACTGGCAGGCGCACGGTGCCGTCAGCCGCCGAGCCAAGCTCTTGGCCGTGACGATGATGTCGGCCTGCGTGGTGATCCTGTTCCTGACCGCACCGCGAACCTGGATGGCCGCAACCGGCACCGCGATCATGGCCGTGGTCGCGGTCTGGCTGTGGTCGCGTCCCGAACCGCCACGCTGAACACCGTGCCGGCGCGCCTGGTTTCGCGCTCTTCGTTTCGAATGGGGTCGCGGGCTACACTGCGGCCATGAATGCACGCATCGCACTGCTGTTGATCGTGTTGCCGCTGGCGCTGGTAGGATGCGGCAACAAGGGACCTCTGGTACTGCCGCCCAAGCCGGTGACGGTCGATGCGGACACGCTGCCGCCGGAGGGCGCCGAAACGACGCCGACCGAGGTTCCCACCGACACGACCGAACCGCCGCCCAAGGCCGATGAGCCCACCAAGGACGAGCCTCCGACCGACGATCCGGCCACTCCGCCGCCGCCGGCCGATGACGGCGATGGCTGAGCAAACGCGCCCGCTCGTGAAACTGTCTTTCACCAAGATGCATGGCGCCGGCAACGACTTCGTCGTGATCGACCTGCGCAACGGCCAGCCGGCGCCCGATGCCGAACTGTGCCGCGCGATCGGCGACCGCAATACCGGCGTGGGCTACGACCAGTTGCTGACGGTCGAACTGCCGCGCACGCCCGGTGCGGTCGCGAGCTACCGCATCTGGAATTGCGATGGCTCCTCGTCTCAGCAATGTGGCAACGGCGCGCGCTGCATCGCCGCCTGGCTGGTGCGCGATGGATCGGCCACCGGCGATGAGTTCGTGCTGGACAGTCCCGTGGGCGCGCATGCCGTGACCCGGCTGCCCGGCGGGCGATTCCAGGTGGTCATGGGCGTGCCCGATTTCGCGCCGGCGCACGTGCCGATGCAGGGCTACGACGCCGTGCAGGGCGAGTACGTGCTCACCATCGATTCGACCGTGATTGGTTTTGGCGCGGTGTCGATGGGCAACCCGCACGCCGTGATCGAAGTCGAGGACGTGCAGAACGCGCCGGTGGGCATCATCGGCCCGCTGCTGCAGGCGCAGCCGGCGTTCCCGGAGTCGGTCAACGTAGGCTTCGCCCAGGTCGAGTCGCGCCAGCGCGTGCGCCTGCGGGTGTACGAGCGCGGCGCCGGCGAGACCTTGGCGTGCGGCAGTGGCGCCTGTGCGGCCGCTGCGGTGATGATGCGTCGAGGCCATGTCGATCGCGACGTCGTCATCGCGCTGCCCGGCGGCGAATTGCGCATCCAGTGGCCGTCCGACGACGCGCCGCTGTCGATGTCGGGGCCGACCGCATTCGTTTTCGAAGGGGAGTGGACCGCATGAATGAGACCCAGGAAAAGCTCGGCGCGCACGAAATTGCGACCTGGCTGCGCCGGCATCCACGATTTCTGCAGCAGTTCCCCGACCTGGCGCTGAGCCTGGTGGTGCCGCGCGAAGAGGGCTCGGCCTCGTCGCTGGCGAGCTACCAGCTGGAAGTGCTGCGCGACAAGAACCGCGAACTGTCGCGGCGCCTGCAGGAGCTGTTCGGCAACGCGCAGGAGAACGAGCGCCTGTCGGTGCGCACGCACCAGCTCACGCTCGCCCTGATGCGCCAGGCCAGCGCCGCCGACACATTGCGCGCGATGGCCGCCAGCCTGGCCGAGGATTTCAACGGCGACCTGGTGCGGCTGGTGCTGTTCGCGCCGGTCGATGGCCTGGGCGATGCCGATTGGCTGCAGGTCATCGCCGCCGACGATGCGCGCCTGGCGTCGTTCCGTGACTGCATGGCCGACGGCGAGCCGCTGTGCGGCCGCCTGCAACCGGAAAAGCACGCGCTGCTGTACGGCATGCGCGCCGAAGAGGTGCAGTCGACCGCGTTGATGGCGCTGCCCGGGGTTGGCCTGGTCGCCGTCGGAAGCCGCGATCCGAACCGGTTCTTCCCCGGCATGGGCACGCTGTTCCTGCGCATGATGGGCGAGTCGCTGGCCACCGCGCTGAAGAGGTATGCCGGTTAACTGCGCGCCAGACGGTTTCCGTCATTCCAGCGAAAGCTGGACAAGCGCGCTGCGCGCCGATCGTTCCGAAGGAACGACCCGCAGGGCGGGCGCAGCGAGTGATCCATTTTGCTGTTGCTCTTCCGCGTGAAAGACAAGATCAAAATGGATCCTGGCGTTGGCCAGGACGACGCAGACGAAGCGGCTCGCCCGGACGACGGACACAAGGCGATCGCCGACTTCCTCGCCCACATCACCGTCGAACGCCACATGTCGGCGCACACCCTCGACGCGTACCGGCGCGACCTCGGCGCGCTGGCGGAGTGGGCGCACAAACAGGGCGAGGAAGTCGAGGCATTGCACGCCGAGCAGATCCGCGCCTTCGTCGCTGCCGAGCACCGGCGGGGACTGTCGCCCAAGAGCCTGCAGCGCCGGCTTTCGGCGTGTCGCAGCTTCTACGGCTGGCTGGTCCGGCAAGGCCGGCTGGCTTCCAGTCCCGCGGCGGTGATCCGTTCGCCCAAGGCGCCGCGCAAGCTGCCCCAGGTGCTCGATCCGGACGAAGCCAAGGCACTGGTCGAAGTCCCGACCGACGCGCCGCTGGGCCTGCGCGACCGGGCATTGCTGGAACTGTTCTATTCCTCCGGCGTGCGCCTGTCAGAGTTGTGCGCGTTGCGCTGGCGCGACATCGACCTGGCCGACAACCTGGTCAGCGTGCTCGGCAAGGGGCGCAAGCAGCGCAGCGTGCCGGTGGGTTCGCACGCGCGCACGGCATTGTCGGAGTGGCGTGCGGCCAGCGGCGGTGCCAACGACGCGCCGGTGTTCCCCGGCCGCGGCGGCGGCCCGATCACGCCACGCGCGGTGCAGTTGCGCATGCGTCACCTTGCGCAGCAGCAGGGGTTGTTCAAGCGCGTGCATCCGCACCTGCTGCGGCATTCGTTCGCCAGTCACATCCTCGAATCCTCCGGCGACCTGCGCGGCGTGCAGGAATTGCTCGGGCACGCCGACATCGCCACGACGCAGATCTACACGCACCTGGATTACCAGCATCTGGCCAAGGTGTACGACGCGGCGCACCCTCGGGCGAAGCGCAAGCCGTAACCCCTCTCCCTCGGCGCTTCGCGCCTTTCCCTCTCCCGCAAGGGAGAGGGGCTTGTTTTTCTCCCAGTTGCGGGAAGGCAGAAGGAAAGGGCCCGAACGAGGCGAAGGACTTCGCCTTTCCTTCTCCCCCTTGCGGGAGAAGGTGCCCGAAGGCGGAAGAGGGGAACGGCGGTTGCCGTTGCTCCTGCTTCCGAGAACGTCTTGAAGCAGCCGCCGCCGACCCCACTTCTGTTCGGGACACCCCGGAGGTCGCATGGACCCGAGCCAGAATCCCAACGTTTTTCACGCCACCACCATTGTCTCGGTGCGCCGCGACGGCCGCGTGGCCGTGGCCGGCGACGGCCAGGTCACGCTTGGCCACACAGTGATGAAGGCCAATGCACGCAAGGTGCGCCGCCTCGGCCGCGACGGCCAGGTGGTGGCCGGATTCGCCGGTGCCGCCGCCGATGCGTTCACGCTGTTCGAGCTGTTCGAGGCAAAACTGGAGAAGCACGGCCAGCTCACCCGGGCCGCGGTCGAACTGGCCAAGGACTGGCGCACCGAACGTCGCCTCGGAAAGCTGGAGGCGCTGCTCGCGGTCGCCGACAAGGAAACCTCGCTGATCATCAGCGGCACCGGCGATGTCATCGAACCGGAAGACGGGATCATCGCGATCGGCTCCGGCGGCATGTACGCGCTGTCGGCCGCGCGCGCGCTGATCGCGCATACACAGCTCGACGCCAGGGCCATCGCGACCGAGGCGATCAACATCGCCGGCGATGTCTGCATCTACACCAATCGCAACGTCGTCATCGAAGAGCTTTGAGGCGTCATCCCCGCGAAGGCGGGGATCCAGCGACTCCCGCCGCTTACCTGCAAGACACTGGATTCCCGCCTGCGCGGGAAGACGAGCAAGAGCCCATCCAATGCCCAACAAGCCCGACACCAGCAACACCACCATGACGCCGCGCGAGATCGTGCAGGAGCTCGATCGCCACATCATCGGCCAGCAAGCGGCCAAGCGCGCCGTTGCGATCGCCTTGCGCAACCGCTGGCGCCGCATGCAGTTGCCGCTGGAGCTGCGCAACGAGGTAATGCCGAAGAACATCCTGATGATCGGCCCGACCGGCGTCGGCAAGACCGAGATCGCCAGGCGCCTGGCGACGCTGGCCAACGCGCCGTTCGTCAAGGTCGAGGCCACGCGCTTCACCGAGGTCGGCTATGTCGGCAAGGACGTCGAACAGATCGTGCGCGACCTGGCCGACACCGCCGTCAAGCTGTACCGCGAGCAGGCCAAGCAGCGCGTGCGCACGCAGGCCGAGGAGCGCGCCGAGGAGCGCATCCTCGATGCGCTGTTGCCACGCCGCGCGGGCACTGCCAATACGGTGTTCGGTTTCAACCCGACCGAGGCCGCCAGGGACGAACCGTCCGCGCAGGCCAATTCCGCGGAAGCCAATGAAACCCGAGCCAAACTGCGCAAGCAATTGCGCAGCGGCGCGCTGGACGAGCGCGAGATCGAGATCGAAACGGCGGTGAACGTCGGCGTCGACATCATGGCGCCGCCCGGCATGGAGGAAATGGGCCAGCAACTGCGCCAGATGTTCTCGCAGGTCGCCGGCGCCAAGACCCATCGCAAGACGATGACGATCAGCACCGCGCGCGCGCAGCTGACCGAGGAAGAAGCCGGCAAGCTGGTCAACGAGGACGACGTCCGCGAGGCCGCGATCGAAGCCTGCGAGCAGCACGGCATCGTCTTCATCGACGAGATCGACAAGGTCGCCAAGCGCAGCGAAACGATCGGCGGCGGCGATGTCAGCCGCGAAGGCGTGCAGCGCGACCTGCTGCCGCTGGTGGAAGGCTCGACCGTCAGCACCAAGTACGGGCCGGTCAACACCGACCACATCCTGTTCATCGCCTCCGGCGCCTTCCACCTGGCCAAGCCCAGCGATCTGATCCCGGAACTGCAGGGCCGCTTCCCGATCCGCGTGGAACTGGGCGCGCTGAGCAAGGGCGACTTCGTCCGCATCCTTACCGAGCCCAAGGCCGCGTTGATCACGCAGTACATCGAACTGCTGAAGACCGAAGGCGTGACCGTCGAGTTCGGAAGCGATGCCGTCGAGCGGCTCGCCGAGATCGCCGCGCAGGTCAACGAGCGCCAGGAGAACATCGGCGCGCGCCGCCTGCACACCGTGCTGGAGCGCCTGCTCGACGTGCTCAGCTTCGAGGCGCCAGACCGTGGCGGGCAGGCCGTCCGCATCGACAGCGCCTACGTCGACTCGCACCTGGGCGAGTTGGTGAAGGATCCGGACCTGAGCCGCTACATCCTGTAAAGCCGGTCCGATCCCTTTGGAGAAGGCCCGCCACATGGCGGGCCTTCTGGCTTCCGGACCGCCACTCGTGGGAGTTGTCCCGGTCGGCCCGCTGCGCCCTGAGCTGACGGCCCGAACGGGTCGCACCATACGCCCCCACCCCTCCGCGTGTGGATTTCGTTCGGCAGGCATACAGGCTGCCGGCCCCTCTTCAGGGCAAAATAACGAGTTCTTCACACCTCGATCTGCGCGGGTCCGCGCAGTCAACTTTCGGCCTGGGGGCCTTCATGACGTTCCATCCTGTGGCACCGCAACCTGCGGTGCGTTTGTCGTGTGCATCTCCGCGCAAGCGCGGCCTCGTCGTCGCCTGCGGCCTCGCGCTGCTGGCATCCACCGCGGCCCAGGCGCAGGCGCAGGAGGCCCCGACACCGGGTGATGCCGCGACGCTCGACAGGGTCACCGTCACCGGCATCCGCCACAGCATCGAGACCTCGGTGGAGACCAAGAACGAATCGAACTCCATCGTCGAGGCGGTGTCGGCCGAGGACATCGGCAAGCTGCCGGACATCAGCATCGCCGACTCGATCTCGCGCCTTCCGGGCATTGCCACCCAGCGCGTGGACGGCCGCTCGCAGGTCATCAACATCCGCGGCATGTCCGAGCAGTTCGTCGGCACGCTGCTCAACGGCCGCGAACAGGTCAGCACCGGCGACAGCCGCGGTGTCGAGCTCGACCAGTACCCCGCCGAACTGATCAACGCCGTCACCGTATACAAGACCCCGGATGCGGCGCTGGTCGGGCAGGGCCTGTCCGGCACCGTCGACCTGCAGACGATCCGCCCGCTGGAGTACGGTCAGCGCCGCATCGTGGTCAGCGGCAGCGGCGAGAAGAACTCCTTCGGCAAGCTGAGCGACGATGCGAGCGATACCGGCTATCGCGCCAGCGCCTCCTACGTCGACCAGTTCGCCAACAACACCGTCGGCGTCGCTCTCGGCGTTGCACTTCTGGATTCGCCGTTCCAGGAAAAGCATTACAAGGCGTGGTGGTGGGCCGACACCGATGTCTGGGGCGCGCCGCAGCCCGGCAAGCCCGCCGGCGCGGTCGCACTGCAGGGCAGCGAAGGCTGGATCAAGTCGCACGATTTGAACCGCGACGGCGTCATGGGCGTCGTCGAGTTCCAGCCGAACGAGACCTTCCACAGCATGCTCGACCTGTACTACTCCAATTTCGACCAGGAAGAGGTCATGCATGGAGCGATGTGGGGGAACGACCCGTGGTTCAACAACGGGGCGGTCAGCTACGACCAGGTGGCCACGACGAATGTGGACGGCGTTCCGGTCATCACCCACGGCGTGCTCAACGGCGTGCAGCCGGCGGTCCGAAACGACAACAACACCCGCGACGACAAGCTCTATGCAGCCGGCTGGGCGAACACCGTCGACCTGGGCAGCTGGTCGCTGACGGCCGACCTGAATTACTCGAAGGCCGAGCGCGAGCAGTCCACGCTGGAAACCTACGCTGGCCTGCTGGGTCCGCAGAGCATCGGCTTCGACCTGTCCGCGAGCCCGGGCTTCAACCATTACTCGCTGCCTGACCTGTCCAATCCGGGCACGGTCTACCTGTGGGATCCACAGATGTGGGGCCACGACGGTCGCCTGGAGAATTCGCGCCAGGAGGACGAGATCAAGGCCGCGCGACTTCAGCTGACGCATGACATCGAGAGCTCCGACTGGCTGCGCAGTTACGACGTCGGCGTGAACTTCAACCGCCGCACCAAGGAGAAGGTGGCGCAGGTCTATTTCGCGGACCTGCTCAACGACCGTGCGCCGACGACGGTCGATCCTTCGCTGCTCAATGCACCGACCTCACTCGACTTCGTCGGCATGGGGCGCCTGCTCAGCTACAACCCGCGTGACCTGCTGTCGCGCTACTACAACGTCTACATCAGCGAGAGCAACGACGACCTGCGCAAGGATTTCGTGGTCGACGAGGATGTCGACACCTACTATTTCCGCGCCAACCTGGACATGGACGTGACCGACCGCGTGCGCCTGCGCGGCAACGCCGGTGCGCAGTACATCCGCACCGACCAGTCCTCGACCGGATTCAACGCCAACGGCGGCGCCGTGGTCGGCACGCAGACGCTGGGCACGTCCTACGGGGATATCCTGCCCAGCCTGAACCTGGTCGCCGACTTCGGAGACGGCTGGATGGTGCGTTTCGGTGCGGCCAGGGAACTGATGCGCCCACCGATCAACTACCTCAGCGCCGACAGCGACGCCAGCGTCGACCCGATCACGCGCGAATGGCAGGGCAGCGGCGGAAATCCGCTGCTTGAACCGTACCGCGCCAACGCGGTCGACCTGTCGTTCGAGAAGTACATGGGTGCGGCGAGCTATGTCGCCCTCGCGTTGTTCTACAAGGACCTGGACACGTACATCTACGGACAGAACATCCCGTGGGACTTCAGCGGCTACGACGACAATGGCGTCACGCCGGTCTCGAACTTCGGCAATTTCAGCACCTGGGCCAACGGCACCGGCGGGTACATGCGCGGTGTCGAGGTCAGCGCGACGCTTGCCGGCGATCTGTTCACGCCTGCGCTGACGGGCTTCGGAGTGCAGGTCAACGGCTCCTACACCGAGTCGTCGATCGATCCGGACGGCCCGGACCAAGGCAACGGCACCGATACAATCCCGGGCCTGTCCAAGGTCGTCGCCAACGCGGTCGTGTACTACGAGAACCATGGCTTTGCCGCGCGCATCAGCCAGCGTTACCGCGACCCGTATCGTGGCGAGTACGGCTCCCTGTTCGGTACGCGCCAGTACCGCAACACGCTCAGCGAGCGCTCGCTGGACCTGCAGGTGAGCTACGACTTCGCCGAGGAAAGCGGGCTCCCAGGACTGTCGCTGATGTTCCAGGTCAACAACGTCAACAACTATGCTTTCCGCAGCGAGGTCAGCGAGGCCACCGGGACCGGGCTGTTCATGCCTGAGGAGTACACCGAATACGGTCGTCAGTACCTGTTGGGTTTCAGTTACAGGATGTAAGTCCTGCATGGACGAAGGCCGCGCGTGCTGAGGCCCCGTGGCTGCAAGAAAGGCCCGCCATACGGCGGGCCTTTTTACGTCTGCTTGAGGACAAGGATCCGGATCTGATCGCTACGGCGCCGTAGTCGCGGTGTGCGCTCCAGGCTTGCGTCGCTGCGTGTCGGCCAGAAGTTGCGCCCGCGCGGCCTGTTGCAGTTCGTCGATGCTCACCTGGTCCGGCGCGCGTCCCAAACGCGCCGTGAGGTCGGCGACCACGCGCTTGTTGGCATAGGTGTGCGGTGAGTCGATGTCTTCGCTCTGCGCGGTGATCATGTATCCCAGGCGCTTGGCGCTGACTTCGCGCGCTTGCGCCAGCTCGACCAGCTTGGCGCGGTATTCCAGCTCCCATGAAGCCATGCCGGGGAAGGTGTTCTGGTCGGCGAAATGCTGCGTTTCGTGGCCCAGGAACACCACACGGAACGCCTCGCTGTCCAGGCCTTCGGTGTAGCTTGGCACGACGGCGTACAGCATGTCGGCGGTAGCCCAGCCGCCAGCCGATCCGCGCCCGCAGCGTGCGTAGGCGCTCCAGCCGCGACTGACGAAATCATCCAGCAGCTCCACGCGTGCGCGGCGGCGACCCTCAGGAAGGTCGACGTCGTAGTAGCGCGTCTCCTGCTTGCGCCACAGCATCAGTTCGCGCAGTGGCATCGTCCGGCCGAGTTGTGCGTAGTAGCCGCGCTCGAGCAACGCGCTTTGCAGCAGCGGTTCGAGCGCATCCATGTCGGTGGCAGTCCTTGTCCCGGCATCCAGTCGTTGGCGCAGTTGTCCGAACAATGTCGTCTCCAGCGACGCCCGTTGCGACGGATTGTCCAGCGCGTGCCACCAGTACTCCTGGTAGATGCGGAACACGTCGCGGACGAAGGGTTCGCTGACCGCTTCGGTGTCGAACGCAGGCGTGGCGCGCTGGAAGCGTTCGATCATGCAATCGCGGTAACTCGCATCCGCCCCGACGAAGCCTGCTGCCGAGGCTTGCTCCAGCGCGGCAATCGCGCGGTGGCTGTCGCCCTGCAGGATCGCACTGGTGGACTCGGCGATGGCCGCCTTCGCGGCCGCGTCGGATTGGGGTTCCACGGAGGTGGCCGCGAATGCGGTGGTCGTCGCAGCTAGGGAAAGCGCCAGGGTGAGCGAAAGCAGGGGCGGGAGCGGCAAGCGCATGGGGGAAATCCAGGGCGGTTACCGGACCGCCTGTGCCCGCATTAGCGCATCGGTGCAGGTTCGGCGTCTTGAACGCAGTTGATCTGACGGCGCAGGCGTCCTGGCGGCAGCCCGGTCATGGCGCGCACGCTGCGGGTGAGGTGGCTCTGGTCGGCGAAGCCGCTGCGGGCGGCGATATCGGCCAGCGAAGCTTCGCCGGCCAGCAGCGACAGCGCCTGGCGGCCTCGCAACTCGCGCCGTAGCGATTGCGGCGACATGCCGTGCGTGCGCAGGAACATGCGGCTGGCATGCTCGTCGGACACACCGGCACGGCGAGCGATCCGTGCGATCGGCTCATCGTTGTACTGCAGGTCGTGCAGGAACTCGACCTGCCAGCCCTGCAGCGACATCGAACGCGCGCCATTCGAAGCAAGGATCAGCGCGTGCAGGTGCTGTGCGCCGCGCAGGAATACTTCCCCGGCTTCGGCCCGATCGGGCACGCGCAGGACTTGCAGCACCGCCGGCTCGGTGCCTGCCGGCAGCGCCAGGTTGGCCACCCGCGCGCCGCGTCGGCCGAAACGGTTGCCGTGGGCGTGGTAGCGCGGGTGCAGCACCAGGGTTCCGGGCGTGCATTCGACCGGTCCGTCTGCGCTGGCCTCGACGTAGCCGCCTTCCAGTACCAAGGCCGCGTACGCAGGCACGTGCCGGTGCGTGCACAGCGCATCGCCGGCGCTGTGGCGGGTTTCGTGGTCGACGTGGTCGTGCATGCCGTTGATGGTGGAGGTTGCCGGCCGGCGACTCATGGGGCAGAAGTCACCTCCGCATGCAGCCGTTCAGTCCTCGCC
This sequence comes from Lysobacter niastensis, assembly GCF_031457115.1. Lineage (GTDB taxonomy): Bacteria > Pseudomonadota > Gammaproteobacteria > Xanthomonadales > Xanthomonadaceae > Lysobacter_J > Lysobacter_J niastensis_A. Next base: position 865,440 of record NZ_JAVDVY010000002.1, on the reverse strand, counting down.
GATGTCCTCGTTCCAGACCCCGGGGTGCGACGCGATGTAGTCGCCGAGCATCCCGATGCACTCGCCGTCGTTGAGATCGACGACCTTCACGCCGTTCTCGCGCAGCCAGTCGATGCCGCCGCGGAAGTTCACCGACTCGCCGACCACCACGGTGCCGATGTTGAACTGCCGCACCAGGCCGCTGCAGTACCAGCACGGCGCCAGCGTGGTGACCATGATTGTGTCGCGGTAGCGGCGCTGGCGGCCGGCCTTGCGGAACGCGTCGGTTTCGCCGTGCACCGAGGGGTCGTTTTCCTGGATGCGGCGGTTGTGTCCGCAGCCGAGCAGGCGACCGTCCTGGTGGTACAGCGCCGCGCCGATCGGGATGCCGCCTTCGGCCAGACCCTGACGGGCTTCGGTGACGGCGGTGGCGAGCAGGGCGCGGTAGTCGGGCGTGGCGATCATGGCGATGGCGATGGAGGACTTGTATAGAGTCTGACGCGATGGTGCCGTCGGGTCGATGGCCACGCTGTTGTACGACCCGCCGTCGCGCACCGCCCGCTGGGGTTCAGCGCGGGGACGGTCGCAGCATGTCGACGTGCGGGATGCCGTCTTCGACGTAGGCTTCGGAGGAGACGACAAAGCCGTGTTTGCCGTAGAAGCCCTGCAGGTGTGCCTGCGCGCCTATCTGTACGTCAGTGCCGGGCCAGCGCCGCTCGATTTCGGTCAGCGCCGCATGCAGCATCGGATCGCCCAGGCCACGGCCGCGCCAGGCCGGAGCGGTCAGCACGCGGCCGAAGCTCACCTGCCGATAACTCAACCCGGCGGGCAGGATCCGCAGGTATGCCGCCAATGAGCCGTCCGGCGCCATGCCGAGCAGGTGCACGGTGTCAGGGTGCCGGTCCTTGCCGTCGGGATCGAGATAGACGCAGTTCTGCTCGACGACGAACACTTCCGAGCGCAGCTTGAGCAGCGCGTAGAGCGTGTCGACATCCAGTTCGCGGAACGACCTGGCGACCCATCGGATGTTGACGTCGGCCAGGGAGCCGGAGGCATTCGGATCGGCGGCGTTCATGGCGACATGATGCCAGAGGGTCAAGACGTCATACGGAGAAGGCCGCGTCATCCCCGCGCAGGCGGGGATCCACAATCAAAGGCCAAAGTGTCCTCGAACCTTGCGCATCATTCGCGCGAAGCACCCGATGTATCGATATCGACCACCACCGACATGCCGGGACGCAGGCGCGCGGAGCCCTGCTGTCCGGCGTCGATGGAAATCTTGATCGGAATGCGCTGGGCGATCTTGACGAAGTTGCCGGTGGCATTGTCCGCCGGCAGCACGCTGAACTCCGAGCCGGCAGCGGGCGAGATCTCCTGGACATGGCCGCGCATGCGCCTGCCGCCCAGCGCGTCGACGCTGATGCGCACCGGTTGCCCGATCCGCACGTCGGTCATCTGCGTTTCCTTGAGATTGGCCATGACCCAGAACGTGTCGGGCACCAGCGCCATCAGTTGCGTGCCGTTGGTGACGTAGGCGCCTTCGCGCACCAGTATCTGGCTGAGTTGCCCGTTGCGCGGCGCCTCGATGCGGGTGTGCTCGAGGTTGATCCGCGCCAGCTTCACCGCGGCTTCCGCGCCGGCGACCGAAGCCTCCAGCGCGGCGCGGTTGACGCTGACGCTGCGCACGCTCTGCTCGGCCGCATCCAGTGCGGCACGGGACTGGTTCACCGCGGCCACGGCCTGGGCGTTGGCGGCAAAGGCCGTTTCGAGATCCTGTTCCGACACCAGCTTGCCGCGGGCCAGCTTGTCGGTGCGACGCAACGCCGCTTCGGTTCTGACGTGCAGGGCGTCGTTGCTGGCCATGCCGGCGCGGCCCTGCGCCACGCTGGCGTGGGCGCTGCGCAACTGCTGCGTCCAGTTGTCGAGGCTGGCATGGGCGGCCTGGAGTTGCGCGCTCGCCTGGTCCACCTGCTGGCGGTAGATGCGGTCGTCGATCTGCACCAGCAGGTCGCCCTTGTGCACGTGCTGGAAATCGCGAACGGGAACCTGCATGACGTAGCCGCTGACCTGGGGGCTGATGAGCGTGACCTGGCCGCGCACATAGGCGTTCTCGGTGCTCTGGAGGGCGCTGCGGAAGGGCGGGAGCCGCCACGCGTAAAGCACGATCAGCGCGCCGATCAGGGCCACGGCGGCGAATGCGCCGATTTGCCACAGCGGCCTCGGCGGCGGCGCCGGCGCGGCCGCCGGGCCGGACGCGGCAGGTGCGGATGCGGCAGGTGGAGAAGCGGCGGGGCCAGGCGTGCTCACGGGGTCGCTGCCTCCGCCAGGAGCCGCTGGCGACGGGCTTTCAGGCGCAAGTAGATGCCGACCCAGAACAGCCAGGCAGCCGTCAGCAGGGCGAGGACGGTGATGATCATGTACGTATCGTTAAAGGCCAGCACATTGGCTTCGCGTGAAGCCGCCGCGCCCAGCGCACGCAGGCCCAGCGCATTGCGCAGCGCCGGGTCGGTGACGATCTGCCCCAAGCCCCCCGCACCGGACTGGATGCGCGCCGCGACCTGCGGGTCGAGCAGGGTGAGGTGCTCGACGAGCTGGCTGGAGTGGTACTTCTCGCGCACCACCTGGAAGGTGCCCAGGAACGCAGTGCCACACAGGCTGCCCAGGTTCTGGGCGATGCTGAACATCACGAAGAAGCTGATCAGGTTGCGCGGCTGCGTGATCACGCTGCCGATTCCGGCGATCAGCGCCGGCGCGAGGAAGAACGTGCTGCCGAAGCCGATCAGGAACTGGCTGAGCATCAGTTGCGCGGGTCGGGTCAGGTTGGTGGAGTGCGCGTCCATCCACGCGCCCAGGGCAACGCACAACAGCGCGATGATCGCCGGAACGCGCGTCAGCACCGGCTTCACGGTCATCGCGCTGAGGGCGATGCCGAGCAGGCAGCCGAGCAGGACGACGGAAAACAACCCGTGCATCTGGTCGTTGGTCAGCCCCATCGCCTGCAGGAAGCCCACCGCCCCCACGCTCTGCTCGGTGAGCACCATGCGGATCAGCACGATGGCGATGCCAAGCCGCAGCATCAGGCCGCTGCTGAGCCAACGCGTGTTGATCAGGGGGTTTGCGCGAAAATGTTCGTAGCCCAGCCCGCTGACCACCAGCACGATGGACGCGGCCAACGACCAGCCAATCCACGGCGCCTCGCGCCACCACTCGATGCGGCCGAGTGACAGCACCGCGCACAACAGCGCCATCCCGACCGACAGCAGCGTGACGGAGACGATGTCCTGCCTCTCGAACACCCGCATCCGATCCCCTGGCGGCAGCCGGAGCAGCAGCACGCCCCCCAGCGACAGCAGCGACAGGCCCAGTTCGAACAGGTAAAGGCCGCGCCATTCGCCGAACTCGAGCAGATCCGTGGAGATCACGCGCGCCAGCGGCGGCCCGAGCTGGCTCATGCCGATGCCCACGGCGATGGCGCGCAGGCGATGCTGCGGAGGGAAGGCCTGGATCATGTAGAACAGACCCAGCGCTATCGTCGCGGCACCGGCGATGCCGTTGACCGCACGCACCGTAATCGCCGACGGAAGCGTGTGCACGAACAGGTGGGCGAAGGTCACCAGCACGAACAGCACCAGGACGATCTCGGTGAACAAGCGCAACCCGTACTGCTGGCGGAACTTGATCAGCACCAGGTTGGCCGACACGTTGGTCATGACGTAGGCGGCGGGCAGCCAGGCGATCTCGGCCGCGGTGACGCCGAGGGAACCCTGCAGGTCCGGCAGGTTGGCCGACACCAGGGCGCTACCCAGGCTGCCGGTGATGGCCACCGTGGCGCCAACCACGGCAAAGGCAACGCGCAGCGCGAGCGGGTGCAACGGGGTCGAGGGCGAGCCCGGAAACAGCGGCCGCTCGTGAGGCAGCCATTGGCGCGGCTCGACGCTGCTCATCGGCGGCTGTTGCTCCCTGGGGCCGGTTCCTTGGCGCAACCTGGATCCTCGGCAAGCCCGTGGATTGTACGTTGGTGCGATAATCGCGGCATGAGCGAATCTCCCGATCAGCACGACTCCAAGCCGCAGGAATCCAGGCCGCGCGACACCGGACCCGGTACCACCCACTTCGGTTTCCGCGACGTGCCCACGGGCGAGAAGCAGAAGCTGGTCGGCCAGGTGTTCTCCTCGGTCGCCAGCAAGTACGACCTGATGAACGACCTGATGTCGCTGGGCATCCATCGGGTGTGGAAGCGCTATTTCGTCGGCACCGCGCAGGTCAAGCGCGGCGATCGCGTGCTCGACCTGGCCGGCGGGACCGGTGACATCGCGCTATTGCTGCGCGATCGGGTCGGCGACACCGGCAGCATCGTGCTGGGCGACATCAATGGCGCGATGTTGCGCGTCGGCCGCGACCGCATGACCGACATGGGCAAGGTCGCCGGATTCGAATACGTGCAGATGAACGCCGAGAAGTTGCCATTCCCGGACGGCAGCTTCGACCTGGTGACCATCGCCTTCGGCCTGCGCAACGTCACAGACAAGGACGCCGCGTTGCGCGAGATGTACCGCGTGCTGAAGGTCGGCGGCCAGGCGCGGGTATTGGAGTTCTCGGAAGTGAAGGCCGACTGGTTCAAGCCGATCTACGACTTCCATTCGTTCAAGGTGCTGCCCAAGCTCGGCAGCCTGTTCGCCGGCGACCCCGACAGCTACCAGTACCTGGCTGAGAGCATCCGCAAGCATCCGCCGCAGGACGAGCTCAAGGCGATGATGCAGACCGCGGGGTTTGCGCGTTGCGACTACCGCAATCTGTCGGGCGGGATCGTCGCCATTCATACGGGTTACAAAGTCTGACCTGAGCGGTATGGGGTAGGCCGCTCGCCTGGCCTGGCCAGGGGCCCCAAGGCAACGGGACGGCGTCCGCGGGCCGGTTCCGCCTTGGGTTCTGAGGCCTCCAAGGCAATGGGTCAGGCAAATGCCCGGCCGCAGGCAAGGCGCTAAACTCGACGGCTCACACCGTCCCTTTGGGCCCGCCGTATGCGCTACTCGATCCTGTCCCTCTGCCTGGCCGCCGCGCTTGCCGCCGGTTGTTCCCGCGACGCCGCCCCGCCTGCCGCCACCGCCGACAAGGGGGCCGCCGCCGTGACCACCGCCGACCAGAAGACCCTCGCCGAAGTCGACGAGTACTCCTATGCCGAGCCGGACAAGGTCCGCATCAACGACCTCGCACTGCAGCTGAAGGTCGACTTCGACAAGAAGGAACTGGGTGGCAGCGCCACCTACACGCTGGACTGGGCCGACCCCAAGGCCACCCAGCTGATCCTCGACACCCGCGACATCACCGTCGAAAAGGTCGTCGGTGAGCGCAGCGACGGAAAGTGGGTCGACCTGGCCTACAAGCTCGCGCCGAAGGACAAGGTGCTGGGCAACAAGCTCACCATCGAGTCGCCGACGCGCAATGCGCGCATCCGCGTGACCTACCACACCTCGCCGGACGCCTCCGGCTTGCAGTGGCTGACCCCGGCGATGACCGAGGGCAAGAAGACGCCCTTCATGTTCAGCCAGTCGCAGCAGATCCACGCGCGTTCTTGGGTGCCGCTGCAGGACACGCCGCGCGTACGGTTCACCTACACCGCTCACGTGACGTCGCCGCAGGATGCGATGGTGCTGATGAGCGCCGACAACGATCCCAAGGCGGTGCGCGACGGTGACTACACCTTCAAGATGCCGCAGAAGATCCCGTCGTACCTGCTGGCGATCGCGGCGGGCGACCTGGTGTTCCAGCCGATCAGCGCGCGCGCCGGCGTGTGGGCCGAGCCGACGATGGTGAAGAAGGCGGCCAACGAGTTCGCCGACACCGAGAAGATGATGGTCACGGCCGAGCGCCTGTACGGCCCGTACCGCTGGGAGCGCTACGACATCCTGGTGCTGCCGCCGTCGTTCCCGTATGGCGGCATGGAAAACCCGCGCATGACCTTCGCCACGCCGACCGTGATCGTCGGCGACAAGTCGCTGGTGTCGCTGGTCGCGCATGAGCTGGCGCACAGCTGGTCGGGCAACCTGGTGACGTTCTCCACGCCGAAGGACGGCTGGCTCAACGAAGGCTTCACCAGTTACGTCGAGAACCGCATCGTCGAGGACCTGTACGGCAAGGAAGCGGCCGACATGGAGAAGGTCATCTCGCGCAACGAGCTGGCCGCCGAATACAAGGAGATCGATCCGAAGCTGCAGGTGCTGGCATTGCGTCCTGGCACGCTGGCCAATCCGGACGATGCGAGCAGCTCGACGGTCTACACCAAGGGCGCGTGGTTCCTGCAGTTCCTGGAGGAGCGTTTCGGCCGCGAGGCGTTCGATCCGTTCCTGAAGGAATACTTCAACCACTTCGCGTTCCAGTCGATCCCGACCACGAAGTTCATCGAGTACGCCCAGGCCAACCTGCTCGACAAGTACCCGGGCAAGGTGACCGAAGCCGAGCTCGACGAGTGGATCTACCAGCCGGGCGTACCGGCCAGCGCGCCCAAGACGGTGTCGCCGCGCTTCGACGCGGTCGATGCCGCGCGCAAGGACTGGCTCGACAACGGCACGCTGCCGGACAAGGCGGCCACCGCCAAGTGGACCACGCAGGAATGGGTGCACTTCATCGATGGCATGCCCAGGACGCTCAAGCCCGAGCAGCTCGCCGCGCTCGACGCCGCCTACCACTTCACCGGCACGCCCAACGGCGAGATCGCGCAGCGCTGGTATCCGCTGGCGGTGCGCAGCGGCTACACACAGGCCAACGAAGCGATCGCCGCGTTCCTGTCGAAGATCGGCCGTCGCAAGCTGATCATGCCGACCTACAACGAGCTGGTGAAAACCCCCGAGGGCCTGAAGCTGGCCGAAGGCACCTTCGCCAAGGCCAGGCCGGGTTATCACCCGATCACGACCGGCTCGGTGGAAGAGGCCATCGCCAAGGCGAAGTCGGCACCGGCAGCTCCGGCGAAGTAAAGCGCCTCGCTCAAGTCGGCATTGTGCGGCGCTGCCGCGCCGCGAGTCTCTCTCCCAACCTCCCTCTGCAAGCAGGGGGAGGGCTGAAGCCCGCAGCAGATCACTCCCTCCCCTGCTTGCCGGGGAGGGCCGGGGAGGGGTTAGCTTTCGCCGACCCCTTCCCTGCGCCAGAGCCCCAACGTGCCCCAACGCATCCTGCGCCTGCTGATGCTCGTCTTCGCCATCGCCGTGGTGGCCGGCGCGGTCGTGTTGTGGATCGATCCGTACTCGCTGGTGCGCGCAGAATTTACCCGCCAGCGCCTGGCGGCCGGGTTGTCGAAGACCAGCGTGGTGATCGACGACCATCGCTGGGTCTATGCCTACAGCAATGACGCTCCGGCCGGCGCGCCGACGGTGGTGATGCTGCACGGCTTCACTGGCATGAAGGAGAACTGGTATCCGGTCGCGCATCGTCTGCGCGGGCATTACCGCCTGCTGGTCCCGGACCTGCCCGGCTGGGGCGAGAGCCAGCGCATCGCCGGCGCCGATTACGGCTTCGTCGCGCAAAGTGCGCGCGTGGCGCGTTTCATCGACCAGGTCGCCGGTGCCAAGGGCGGCGTGGTGCTGCTTGGCCATTCGATGGGCGGCGGCATCGCCGCGCTGACCGCGGCGCGGTATCCAGAGGAGGTGGCACGTGTCGGGCTGCTCGACGCTGCCGGCGTGCGCTTTGCCGACAACCGTTTCGGCGAGCAGGTCCTGGCCGGGCACAACCCGTTCGCCGTGCGCGATGCCAGCACCCTGGAGCATTACCTTGGCACCGTGTACTTCGACGTCAAGGCGCAGCCGACGATCCCGTGGCCGGCCGACGGCATCTACATCGCACGCCGCCGGGGCGATGCCGCCTTCGAGCAAGGCGTGCTCGACCGCATCGGTCGCGGCGACGAACGCTTCCTGCCGGGCGAGGAAGCGGCGAAGATCCGCCAGCCGGCGCTGCTGCTGTGGTGCAGGCAGGATGCGGTGATCGACGCCAGTGCGTTGGACCTGTACGCGCGGCGGATCCCGCAGGCCAGCCGCGTGCTGCTCGACGGCTGCGGCCACATGTCGTTGATGGAAAAACCCGACGCGGTCGCGCAGGCCGTGACCACGCTGATCGAACGAGGACAGGCAAGACGATGAATGCCAGGAACAAAACCCTTATTTCGCTGGGCCTCGTACTGGCACTGGCAGCGTGTGGACCGGCGCAGGATCCCAAAGCCGAGGCCGAAGCCAAGCGCGCCGCCACCGAGCAGGCGGCCGGCGAATATGCGACTGCGTTCGAGGCTGAATACGCCAAGCAGAACTGGGAACTCGCCAGCGCCCACGGCGAAGTGCTCAAGGCCAAGTACCCGACGAGCGACGCTGTCGCGCGCCTGCAATCGCAGATCGACGACGCCAAGGCCAAGGCCGCGGCCGCCCGAGAGGAACGACGCCTTGCGGGTCTGTGGACCTACCTGAACACGCCGTTGAAAGGCGGGCCAGTCAAGGGCGGCGTCCAGCTGTCGGCTTCGATCTATTCGAAGGATCCGATCGACGTCGACGGCAGCGGCGCGCGACCGGTGCAGCTGATCTTCCGCGACCATCCGGAATGGGGTCGCAGCAGTTACCTCGTGCTGGAGAAGGGCGACTTCGACTGCTATGGCGGCTGCAAGGTCAAGCTGAAGGTCGACGACGCCGCGCCCAAGCCGGTGGACGCGAGCCGACCCAAGACCGACGAGGCGATCGCGATGTTCATCGAGGACGAGAAGATGCTGTGGCGCACCGTGAAGGACGCCAAGCGCATCGAGATCGAGTTCCCGGTGAAAGCAGGCGGCACGCGCACGGCCGTGTACGAAGTGGCAGGCCTGGATTCGAGCAAGCTGCCGAAGTGGAACTGACCTGCCTCTCCCGCGAGCGGGTGGGGTGAGGGCAGGGCGAGCACTCGTGAATTTGGCGTAACGCCTGCAAGCCCCGCACGAGGAGTAAGCTCCGTGTGCGGCGGCGCGATATCGAAGCGTCGCCTGGCGGCGTGACGCGGGATGCGCACGCCAAGTTCGCCCAGCGGCATCGCCGGCGAGCGGAACGCAACGATGCCGGGCGGAGGTCGCCATGCTCTCGCCTCGCTTGTCAAACCTGCTCGATCAAGGGCAGGCGCCGTACACCACGCTCAACCACTCGCGCACCATCACCGCGCACGACACGGCATCGGTGGCCCACATCGAGCCGGAGCATTTCGCCAAGACCGTGATGATCAAGGCCGATGGCCGGCTGTGCATGGTGGTCATGCCCGCCGCCTACCGGGCCGACCTGCATCGACTCTCGCTCGCCCTCGGCGGTGCGACCGTGGAGTTGGCCGAAGAGGCCGAATTCCGTGGCCAGTTCCCCGATTGCGAACCCGGTGCGATGCCGCCGTTCGGTCATCTCTACGGCATGCCGGTCTACGTCGATTCGCGGCTGGCTCACCAGAAGATGGTCGCCTTCAACGCCGGCAACCACACCGAGATCGTGCGCATGCCGTATTCGGAATTCGAGCGGTTGGCGGCGCCGGAGATGCTCTGGCTCGCGCACATGATGTGATCGCTGGCAGCGAGGTGACGCGTGCGCTTTCGCACGCCACCTCGCTGCGCAGTCGATGCTTGCGGGTGCACTCGCCGTCGTCACATCGACCTCACGCTCTCAGGTGTGTCTTCTGGTCCGTTTCGATCAGCGGAACTGACGATGGACGGTTTATCGAAGTCGTGCGCCACGGCGCTGTTGGCCGTTGCCGCGCTGGGCGTTTCGCCGGTATGCGCGGCCAAGACGCTGTGGTTCTCCGGGATGTCGTGGACGGTCAGGCCGAACGGCGTCGGGGGCCCTGCCAACAACAACTGGTGCGAGAACAACGCCTTCGTCGACGCGAACGGCTACCTGCACCTGCGCATCACCCGAACGAAGGGGAAATGGTGCGCGGCTGAAGTCCTGTCCGACTATCCACTGGGCTACGGCGTGTACCAGTTCCAGGTGGACGGTCGTCCCGACCTGCTCGACCGCAATGCCGTGCTCGGCCTGTTCTCGTATCCGACAGCCGACGTCGGCCCGGACACCACCAACGAGATCGACATCGAGTTCGCCAAGTGGGGGCAGGCCAGTGGTAACGCCCTCAACTACACCGTCTGGCCGGTCAACCTGTCGCTGGATCCGACCACGAGAACCTTTCCGTTGCCGCTCACGGGCAACGCCAGTACGCATCGCTTCATCTGGCAGCGCGAATCGATCCGCTTCCAGTCCACGCACGGCTTCTACGACGACAACCGCTACCCGATCGCCGACTGGACATTCGCCCCGGCCGATTTCGCCCAGCGCATCGCCAGCAAACCGATGCCGCTGCGCATGAACCTGTGGCTGTTCAACAAGCCGCCATCGAACGGCAAGACGGTCGAGGTGATCATCAGGCAGTTCAAGTTCACGCCGTTCTAGGTCATGGTCCGTGTTGGCTCAAGCTCGCGAAAAAAGAAAAACCCCGCCGAAGCGGGGTTTCTTGAATCGCTGATGCAGCCGCTTACAGCGCGTAACCGAACTGTTGCTTGAACTGCTCGGCGAACTCGTCGTAATCGAAGCGCTGGTTCTGCGTGCCCGGGTGCTCGACCTTCAGCGCGCCCATCAGGTTGCCCATGCGGCCGATGGTCAGCCAGTCGTAGCCCTTCTCGATGCCGAAGATCAGGCCGGCGCGGAACGCGTCGCCGCAGCCGGTCGGATCGGTGACGCGACGCTCGTGCGCCGGCGGGATGTCGTAGGTCTTTTCCTGGGTGTGGATCTGCGAGCCGTGCGGGCCGCGCGTGGTGACGTAGGCCTTCACGCGCTGGACGATGTCGTTCTCGCTCCAGCCGGTGCGTTCCTGCAGCAGGTTGGACTCGTAGTCGTTGACGGTGACGTAGTCGGCCTGTTCGATGAATGCGCGCAGCTCGGCGCCGTTGAACAGCGGCATCGCCTGGCCCGGATCGAAGATGAAGGGAATGCCAGCCTCGGCGAATTCCTGTGCGTTCTGCAGCATGCCCTCGCGGCCGTCGGGGCTGACGATGCCGAAGGTGACGCCCTTGACGTCGCGCACGTGGTTCTCGAACGAACGCATCATCGCGCCCGGATGGAACGCGGTGATCTGGTTGTTGTCGTGGTCGGTGGTGATGAACGCCTGCGGCGTGAACAGCTCTTCGATCACCTTGACCTGGTCGAGGCGGATGCCCTGTTCCTCGAAGTGGGCACGGTACGGACCGAAGTCGGTGCCGACGGTGGCCATCGGGATCGGATCGCCGCCCAGCAGCTTGAGGTTGTAGGCGATGTTGCCGGCGCAGCCGCCGAACTCGCGACGCATGCGCGGCACCAGGAACGAGACGTTCAGGATGTGCACCTTGTCCGGCAGGATGTGGTTCTTGAACTGGTCCGGGAACACCATGATGGTGTCGTAGGCCAGCGAGCCGCAGATCAGTGCAGACATCGGTATTCGTCCTGGTTATTGGAAAGCCGCGAGTGGCGTGCGCGGGCTGTTGCGAGGGGCTCGCGGGCGCGCGACGCCTGCCGCGCGGCGCGTAGGGTAGCCGCTGGGCGGTCGCCCTACCAGTTTTTTGCGACCCGCGTCCTGAATCGGGGGCGCCTTCGTCGTTAGGCTGTTCGCTTGCCAGGCAGTTGCCCTCCAGCGACCAAAACCGCCGCGGAATGCAGGTTTTTCCTTGCTCGCAAGGGGGGCGGTTGCTAGGCTAGCGGGCCCTGTGCGCCCCCCTCTTTTGACGGCCTATCCCTCGATGTTCAAGAAGTTTCGCGGCATGTTTTCCAATGATCTGTCCATCGACCTGGGGACGGCGAACACCCTCATTTATGTCCGCGGGCAGGGAATCGTGCTGAACGAGCCATCGGTGGTCGCCGTGCGCCAGGACCGCCTGATCGGCGGCACCCGCACCGTCGCCGCGGTCGGCAGCGAGGCCAAGCAGATGCTCGGCCGCACCCCGGGGCACATCACCACGATCCGGCCGATGAAGGACGGCGTCATCGCCGACTTCACCTACACCGAGGAGATGCTCAAGCATTTCATCCGCAAGGTGCACAAGTCGCGCTTCCTGCGCCCGAGCCCGCGCGTGCTGGTGTGCGTGCCGTGCGGCTCGACCCAGGTCGAGCGTCGCGCGATCAAGGAATCGGCCGAAGAGGCCGGCGCCCGTGAGGTCTACCTGATCGAGGAGCCGATGGCGGCCGCGATCGGCGCCGGCATGCCGGTGACCGAGGCGCGCGGCTCGATGGTCGTGGACATCGGCGGCGGCACCACCGAGGTCGCGGTGATCGCGCTCAACGGCATCGTCTACTCGGCCTCGGTCCGCATCGGCGGCGACCGTTTCGACGAGTCGATCATCAATTACGTGCGCCGCACCTACGGCACCCTGATCGGCGAGGCCACCGCCGAGCGCATCAAGCTCGAGATCGGCTGCGCCTACCCGCAGCAGAAGGCGACCTCGATCGAGGTCTCCGGCCGCAACCTCGCCGAGGGCGTGCCGAAGATGATCGCGATCAACTCCAACGAGGTGCTCGACGCCCTGCGCGAGCCGCTGGCCGGCATCGTCTCGGCGATCAAGCTGGCGCTGGAGCAGACCCCGCCGGAACTGTGCGCCGACGTCGCCGAGCGCGGCATCGTCCTGACCGGCGGCGGCGCGCTGCTGCGCGATCTGGACCGCCTGATCAGCGAGGAAACCGGCCTGCACGTTCAGGTCGCCGACGACCCGCTGACCTGCGTGGCCCGTGGCGGCGGTCGCGCGCTGGAGCTGGTCGACATGCACGGCAACGAGTTCTTTGCGCCGGAGTAAACCGCGGCGCAAAGCGGGAATGGGGAATGGGGCATAGGGAACGATGGACGACCAGGGGCTGCGGCTACACGGGGCACCGTGTCTGTTTGGCATGAAAGATCTCCGCCTGGCCCCGTTGTGCCCTCGTTCGCGATTGCTCCTTGTTCCCGCCCTAAATTCCCTATTCCCCCTTACCGGCTCCTGATCCATCGTGCCCCCTTACGCCGGTCCACCCACTGCCGCACGCACCGGTGAAGTTGCCGGAACCCTCCGGCTGCTGGCGTATCTGGCGCTGTCGGTAGTGCTGATCCTGCTCGATCATCGCGGCGGCTGGCTCAGCCAGGCGCGCCAGCAGGCCGCGCTGATGGTGCAGCCGCTGTGGATGCTGGCCGGCTTGCCCGGGCGCATCGCCGAACGCATCAGCGACGACGCCGGCACGCTCGGCCAGCTGACCGTCGAGAACCGCCGCCTGCGCGAGGAACTGCTGCTCAACCAGGCCCGGATGGCGCGCCTGCAGACCCTGGCGGCCGACAATGCGCGCCTGCGCGGCCTGCTCGATGCGGCCGGGCGCGGCAATCTCGACGTGATATTGGCGCCGGTACTGGACATTGACCTGGACCCGACCCGCCAGCGCCTGGTGCTCGACGCCGGCAACCGCGACCGCGTTCAGGTGGGCCAGAGCGTGATCGACAACGGCGGCCTGCTTGGCCAGATCATCGGCACCACGCCGATGCACGCCAACGTACTGCTGATCACAGACCCCTCGCACGCGGTGCCGGTGGCGATCGCACGCAACGGCGTGCGCCTGGTCGCCTACGGCGAGGGTCGCAGCGACGTGCTGCGGTTGTCGAGCGTGCCGCTGTCGAGCGACGTCAAGGTCGGCGACGTGCTGGTCACTTCGGGGCTGGGCGGGCGTTTCCCGGCCGGGTTCCCGGTCGGCACGATCACCCGCCTGCATCCCGACGACAGCCGCGCCTTCCTCGAGGGCGACGTGCGCCCGGCGGCGAAGTTCGACCGCGGCCGCGAAGTGCTGGTGCTGTTGTCGGCACCGGTGGCGCAGGAAGTGGCACCGTTCGATTCGAGTCAGCCGACGGGTGCGGCCGCTGGCGCCACGGTCGGCACCGCTGTGACCGCGCCGACTGGGGCTTCCACCGTCCCAGCCGTCACGCCGGCCAAGCCCATGCCGTCGAAGCCGGCAGCTTCCGCACCGGCCGGCAAGCCACCGATCGCGCCGAAAACCGTCCCGTCGCCAGCCGTTCAGTCGCCGGCGACCACCCAGCCGACCACGCCGAAGGCACCACCCACCACCGGCGAGGAGCGTCGATGAGCCGCTCGAATGCCTACTGGGCGCTGCCCGTCAGCCTGCTTGCCGCGCTGATATTGGGTTTGCTCCCATTACCGGTGGCGCTGCAGCCGCTGCGGCCGTACTGGCTGGCGCTGGTGCTGGCCTACTGGCTGATCGAGGATCCGGACCGCGTCGGCCTGGGCGTGGCCTTCAGCGTCGGCCTGCTGGCCGACCTGACCTTCGGCACGCTGTTCGGCGAGCAGGCGCTGCGCCTGGTGGTGATGGCCTTCATCCTGCAGCGGTTCCGCGCGCGCCTGCGCTTCTTCCCGATGTCGCAGCAGGCGCTGGCCATCGGCGGATTGCTGCTCAATGACCGCATCGTCGCCGCGGTGATCCATTTCGTGCTCGGCCAGCCGTCGCCACCGCGCGAGTTCTGGCTGGCGCCGCTGCTGGGCATGCTGTTGTGGCCGCTGGTGTTCGTCGCCATGGATGCGATACGACTGGGGCAGTGGCGGAGAAGATCCTGATGGCCCGTATGGCGCAGGTCGCGTTGCTTCCCAATGGCCGTCAGATGGTGGCTCGAGACGCCGCGCCTTGCTGCCTGCAAGGTCAAGTCGCGCGCCGCCGCATGGCGGCCATTGGGAAGCAACCCGAAGGGCCGGGGCTGAGGCCGCACGGCGCGGCGTCATCGCTCGGTCGTGTATCGACATGCACTCCTTCGCTCTTCCTTGCTCCGCACGCCCTCAGCCCCGGCGCGACCTGCGCCATACGGGCCATCGGGATCTGAGATGGGTCCGCGTCGTCGCATCCTGAAGAACACGGCCGCCGAGGCCGAGCAGTTTCGCAGTCGCGCTGCGATCGCCTTCCTGGGCGTTTTGCTGGCGCTGGTCGGGCTGGGGCTGTGGTACTTCCGCCTGCAGGTGTGGGAGCACGCCGACTACGCCACGCGCTCGGAAGCCAATCGCATCAAGCTGCGACCGGTGGTGCCGGGTCGCGGACTGATCCTGGACCGCAAGGGCCGCGTGCTGGCCGACAACGTGCCGGCCTACCGCATCGAGGTGACGCCTTTCGAGGCCGGCAAGACCGAGGCCTGGCTGCCGGCGCTGTCGAAGATCATCGCGCTGACGCCGGAAGATCTTGCGCGCTTCGAGGACGAGCGCCGCGCCTCGCGTGGCTTCAAGCCGATCCCGCTGAAGCTGCGCGTGACCGAGGAAGAGGTCGCGCGCTTCGCCGTCGATCGCTGGCGTTATCCGGGCATCGAGCTGGTGTCCTACCTCAACCGCCGCTACCCCTACGGCGACGTGTTCTCGCATGTGATCGGCTACGTCGGCCGCATCGATGCCAAGGACCTGGAGACGATGGCCGAGGGCAATGCCGCGCTGACGCACATCGGCAAGACCGGGCTGGAGCGCTATTACGAAGAGGCGCTGCGCGGCAAGGTCGGCTATGAGCAGATCGAGACCAACGTCGACGGCCGTCCGATGCGCCAGGTCGGCCACGTCCCGGCGACGCCGGGCGCCGACCTGCGCCTGTCGATCGACCTGGACCTGCAGCAGGCGATGGTCACCGCCTTTGGCGACATGGACGGTTCGGCGGTGGCGATGGACCCGCGCACCGGCGAGATTCTCGGCATGGTCAGCCTGCCGGGCTACGACACCAACCTGTTCGTCAACGGCATCTCCAACGCCGATTACCGTGCGCTGATGGACAACCCGTCGCGGCCGCTGTTCAACCGCAACGTGCTCGGTGGCGGTCCCCCGGGCTCGACGGTGAAGCCGCTGATCGGCCTGGCGGGACTGGACAGCGGCCTGCGCACGCCCGAGTACAAGGTGTTCTCGACCGGCACGTTCTACATCCCCGGCCAGCGCCGCGGTTGGCGCGACGCGCACGGCGGCGCCGGCTGGACCGATCTGCGCAAGTCGATCTCGGCCTCGGTCAACTTCTACTACTACAAGCTCGCCTACGACATGGGCATCGAGCGCTTCGATCAGTACATGCGCAAATATGGCTTTGGGCAGCCCACCGGCATCGACCTGGCCGGCGAGAACAAGGGCGTGGTGCCGTCGCCGGAATGGAAGCGCAAGCGCAGCAAGGAGCCGTGGTACGCCGGCGAGACCGTCAACGCCGGCATCGGCCAGGGCTACTGGATCGCCACGGTGTTGCAGTTGGTGCGCGGCACGTCGGCGATCGCCAATGGCGGCAACCTGGTTCGTCCGCATCTGGTGGCCGCGCGCCGCGACGGTTATGAAGCGCCGTGGACGCCGCTGCCGCAGCCGGCGCCATCGCGGATCACCGACAACGCGAGCAACCTGCGCGCGGTGCAGGAGGGCATGATCGCGACGATCCACGGCGGTGGTACCGGCGCGGCGATGGCCCGCGGCGCGCCGTACATGATGGCCGGCAAGACCGGCACCGCGCAGAAGATCAGCCGCAAGGGCAGTGTCAGCTTCGATCCGCACAACCTGCCGTACAACCTGCGCCACCAGGCGCTGTTCGTCGGTTATGCGCCGGCGGACAACCCGACCATCGCGGTGGCGGTCTCGGTCGAGCACGGCGGCTTCGGCGGCAGTACGGCCGCGCCGATCGCGCGCAAGATCTTCGACGCCTACCTGCTGGGCAAGATGCCCGAGCCGGTGGAATCCGATCCCAAGAGCGTCCGTCCGCGGGCGCCGGACGCGGCGCCGCCCGACGAAGAAGATGCGCCGCCGGTGCCTGTCACGGCCCCGGCCGGCGTGAAGGCCGCAGCGATGCAGCCGCCTGCCGTGCCTGTGCAGAGCCCGGCCGCCCCTCGCCAGGCCACGCCGGAGCCGACCCGATGAGACTGATCCTGCGCTGGCTGCTCGACCTGCTGCTGCGCTTCATGCGCACGATCGACCTGCCGTTGCTGGGCGCCTTGCTGGCGTTGATGGTGATCGCGCTGGCCGTGCTCTACAGCGCCGCCGACCATGCGATGGGGCTGGTGGTGCGGCAGGGCGCGTTCTTCGCTGCCGGCCTGGGCGTGATGTGGGCGTTGTCGCGGGTGCCGCCCAACCAGTTGCGAAACTGGTCGCCGCTGGTGTTCGCCGCCTCGCTGGTGCCGTTGCTGCTGGTGCTGGTGATCGGCACCGGCAAGCACGGACGCCACTGGATCAACCTGGGCGTGGTGTACGTACAGCCTGCGGAACTGCTCAAGCTGAGCCTGCCGATGATGGTGGCCTGGTACCTGGACCGCCGGCCGTTGCCGCCGCGCCTGAGCACCGTACTGGCCGCCGGATTGCTGATCGCGGTGCCCACTGGGCTGATCCTGCTGCAGCCGGACTTCGGCACGGCCATGCTGGTCGCCACCAGCGGCGCCTTCGCGTTGTACCTGGCCGGGCTGCCGTGGTGGTGGTTCGGCATGGCCTTCAGCGCGGTCGCGGCGATCGCGCCCGTGGCGTGGTTCTGGTTGCTGCGTCCGTACCAGAAGGACCGCATCCTGACGTTCCTCAACCCCGAGTCCGATCCGCTCGGCACCGGCTGGAACATCATCCAGTCCAAGATCGCGATCGGCGCCGGCGGCCTGACCGGCAAGGGTTGGGGCCAGGGTTCGCAGTCGCACCTGAACTACCTGCCCGAGCACACCACCGACTTCATCTTCGCCGTGCTCAGCGAGGAATTCGGCTGGCTAGGCGTGGCCACCGTGCTGGCGTTGTACATGTTCGTGATCGGGCGTTGCCTGTGGATCGCCAGTGAGGCCCGCGACGGCTATTCGCGCCTGATCGCCGGCGCGCTGGGACTGGCGTTCTGCGTCTACGTGATCGTGAACGGGGGCATGATCGCCGGCATGCTGCCCGTGGTCGGCGTGCCGATGCCGCTGCTGAGCTACGGCGGCACCTCGGCGGTGTCGCTGCTGGCCGGCCTGGGCGTGGTGATGGCAGTGCGGGCGCACCGGCCGGTGCACGCGCGATGAGGCCGCCGGCGCGGCCGCAAGCTGACTGGCCATTCACGAACGCGAAAACCGCGGGTTCTTGCCCTCAGAACCTGCGTGATACCCTCGCGGCGATGACACGACGCCCAACCGCCCGTCGCGCCCTGATCCGCGCAACCACACTCGCCTTGGCCCTCACGCTGGCGGCCTGCGCCACCACCCAGGCGCCGTCGACCACCGGCACTCCAGCGCCGCCCGCCGCCAAGCCCCAGCCTCCCGTCCCGAGCCCGCCGCCGGCTCCGGTCGTCCAGCCCGTGGTGACCGAGCAGGCCCGCGCCGAGTTCGCGCGCGAAACCGCGGCGAAGTACAGCGTCGATCCGGCATATATCGAGTCGGTGCTGTCGCGCGCCGAAATCCGCGACTCCATCATCACGGCGATGTCGCGACCGGCCGAAGCCAAGCCGTGGCGCGACTACCGCCCGATCTTCATCACCCAGGCGCGCATCGACGGCGGGCAGGCGTTCCTCGCGCAGCACCGCGACGCACTCGCCCGGGTCCAGGGACGGTACGGCGTGCCGCCCGAGATCATCGTCTCGATCATCGGCGTGGAAACCAACTACGGCACCAACACCGGCAAGTACCCGGTGGTGGATGCGCTGTACACGCTGGCCTTCGCCTACCCGCGCACCGGCGACCCGGCCAAGGTCGATCGCGAGAACAGCCGCCAGGCCTTCTTCCGCAGCGAGCTGGCGCAGTTGTTCGCGCTGGGCAAGGAAACCGGGCTGGACATCACCACGCTCACCGGCAGCTACGCCGGCGCGATGGGCTGGGGCCAGTTCATGCCCTCGAGCTATCGCGACTACGCCGTAGACGGCAATGGCGACGGCAAGCGCGACCTGTTCAACAGTACCGACGACGTCTTCGCCTCGATCGCCAACTACTTCGTCAAGAAGGGTGGCTGGGTGCGCGGTGGCACGGTCACGGTGCGCGCCAACCGCGCCGTCGACGCGCAGGACGTGCCCGATTCGCTCGATCCGACCTTCACGCTGGGCGACCTCGCCGCGCGCGGCTACCGTCCGCTCGTCGACGTGCCACCGAACCAGACCGCGACGCTGGTCAGCCTCGACGGCGCCAGCGGGCCGGAATACTGGCTGGGCTTCCGCAACTTCTACGCGATCACCCGCTACAACATCTCCAAGCACTATGCGATGGCGGTGTACCAGCTGAGCGAAGCGATCGCCGGACGCGCCCAGGAGACCACACCGGTGGCCGCGACCGAACCCGGACAACCGTCGGCATGAGCCGCTCGCCGACCGCCCCGGCATTGCTGCGGCTGACCGCCGCGCTGTTGCCGCTGGCCCTCGTCGCCTGCGCCAGCGCGCCGAAGAAATCAGCCTCGGAAGCCGTCGCCGTGCCCGACAACGGCGGCGTGCACGGCGCGCCGCTGTCGCACGGCAAGAAGAAATCCCCGTACGCGCCGGCGCAGGAAGATCCCAGCAAGCGCGGCGAATACACCGCCGGCGGCCTGTTCCGTCCGGGCCAGTCCGACAGCACGCCCGACCACGTGCCCGACGTCGACGCGATCCCGGAGCCCGAGGTCACGCAGGAGCCGCGTTCGAAGGTCGGTAACCGTCCGCTCTATGCGGTGCTCGGCAAGAAGTACCGCGTGCTCGACGATCCCGAGGGCTACGTCGAGAAGGGCACCGCCTCGTACTACGGCCAGAAATTCCATGGTCGCCGCACCTCCAACCTGGAGGTGTACGACATGTACGCCTTCACCGCCGCGCACAAGACGCTGCCGCTGCCCAGCTTCGCCCGCGTCACCAACCTGGACAACGGCAAGTCGGTGGTCGTGCGCGTCAACGACCGCGGCCCGTTCCACGAAGGACGCCTGATCGACCTCAGCTACGCCGCGGCGGTGAAGCTCGGCATCACCCAGCGCGGCACCGGCCGCGTCGAGGTGCGGGCATTGGCGCCAGGCGACGACGACAAGCGTTACGCCAGTGCGGACGCCCCGGCCCGCCCCGCAAAACCGGCGACGCCCAGTGCGATGGACACGCTGGTCGCGGCCATGCCCGCGTCGGCAACCGCCAACACCGAACGCCGCTTCGACATGGCGCAGAACGGCAAGCCGATGACCGCTGCCGAATTCGACGCGTGGATGAAGGCGCGCCGGATCAACGTCGCCACCGGCAAGCCCGCCACCGTGAAGGACGGACCGGTCGTGCCGACGGCGGTCGCATCCAGCGCCGAACCGGGCGTTGCGGTGGCCAATACCGAAAGCGCGCGCGGGGACGAAGTCGTCCTGCAGATCGCCAGCTTCGCTGCACGCGACAACGCCGATCGCGCGCTGTCGATCCTGCGTGGCGCCGGCATCGACGAAGCACGCGTGCTAGATGGCAGCGCCAACGGCCAGAAAGTGTGGCGCCTGCGCGTCGGTCCTTTGCAGGCCGACGCCGCGCCAGCCCTGGCAGCGCGCATCGCGGGCCTGGGCTTCGGCCAGCCGCAGCGAGTGCGCGACTAGAAATCCACCCTTGACCCTGGCCGGAACGACACCGGCAACCGGAGCAGTAGAACGATGAAAGCCAGCTTCACCCGCAAGGCCATGGCCTTTGCCGCGCTGACCACCTTCGCGGTCGGTCTCGCCGTCGCCCAGACGCCGGCGCCGCAGCCCGCGACCGCGCAGCCGCCGGCCAGCGATTCCTTGCCGGTGCCGCCGCCGCCGGCGATCACCGGCACCGCGTGGGTGCTGATGGATGCCGCCAGCGGCAACATCCTGGCAGGCGAGAACTACGACCAGCGCCTGGAACCGGCCAGCATCACCAAGGTCATGACCAGCTACGTGATCGCCGCCGAAATGGCCGGCGGCAAGGTCAAGGGCGACGACCAGGTGATGATGACCGAGAACGCCTGGCGTGCCGGCGGCGCGGGTACCGACGGCAGCTACTCCGGCTTCGAGGTCAACAAGACCGCGCCGCTGCTGGAGATGGAAAAGGGCATGGTGGTGCAGTCCGGCAACGACGCCGCGATCGCCCTGGCCGAGCACGTGGCCGGCAGCACCGATGCCTTCGCTTCGCTGATGAACCAGTACGCCGCGCGCATCGGCATGAAGAACTCGCACTTCGTCAATCCGCACGGGCTGTCGGCGGAAGGGCACTACTCGACCGCACATGACCTCGCGCTGCTCGGTCGCGCGCTGTCGCGCGACTATCCGGTCGCGTACTCGTACAACAAGATCAAGGAATTTACGGTCGGCCCGATCACGCAGCCGAACCGCAACCTGCTGCTGTGGCGTGATCCGTCGGTCGACGGCATCAAGACCGGCCACCATTCCGGCGCCGGCTACTGCCTGATGGCCTCGGCCAAGCGCGCCGACCAGCGCCTGATCTCGGTGGTGATGGGCTCGAGCTCCGAGAAGCAGCGCGCCGACGACAGCCAGGCGCTGCTGAACTGGGGTTTCCGCTTCTTCGAGACGCACAAGCTCTACGACGTGGGCAAGGTCATCGCCCAGCAGAAGGTCTGGAAGGGCGCCGTCGACCAGGTGCAGCTGGGCGTGGCCCAGCCGATGCTGGTGACCGTGCCGCGCGGCAAGTACAACCAGCTCAAGCCGATGATGGACGTGCCCAAGCAGCTGATCGCGCCGTTCGCCAAGGGTCAGAAGATCGGCACCGTGAAGGTGATGCTCGACGGCAAGGTCGTGGCGCAGAGCCCGCTCGTCGCGATCGGCGCGGTGGAGCAGGGCGGCTTCTTCAAGCGCCTGTGGGACGAGTTCTGGATGTGGTGGGAGTCCGAGTGATCCGGCGGTTTACCTGATTTGTCTGAAAGGCCGGCGCAAGCCGGCCTTTTTTCTTTGTTTGGAATTGAGCGCAGTCGGTATCGAGTGGTCATCCCGATGCCCGAATCGTCATCCCGGCTTTCGTTGGGGGGACGGTCGAAGGCATCGTGGCGCGTGGCCCTACAGCCGCACGAAATACGGAACGGCCATCAGCGCCGCACCCACCAGCACCATCGCCCACGAATTCGACACGAAATAGGGAAACACCATCAGCCCGATCCCGCACACCAGCGGGACCGGTGCCCCCTGGCGCTTGCCGTAGATGAAGTAGCCCAGCCCGATCGAACTGAACAACACTCCCCACAACAATGGAGCCAGGTTCATCGGTCGATCCCCTCGTCACGGATTCCGGCGCATCCTACGCCTCCCGCGTCGCCCCAACCTTGGGTTCCCCCGGCCCCGTACCCATAATCGCCCCCATGGAAATCAAATCCGACAACCCCGAGCATGGCTTCCAGTTTCCAGGCACCTTCGAGCTCTCGGCGATGGGCGCTGCCGACCAGGACCTGGAAACCGTTCTGCCGGCGCTGCTGCTCGATGCAGGCATCGAAGTCCTGCACGAGTCGGTGAGCTGGAAGCATTCCTCCAACGGCCGCTACGTCTCGGTACGGATCAGCTTCCGCGCCGAAAGCCGCGAGCAGTTCGACCTTGCCCACCAGGTCCTGCGCGATCATCCGGAAGTGAAGTGGACGCTGTGACCGAAGCCTGCCCGGTCGCCGCGGCGCCCGAGACGCCGCGCGCCGTGCCGGTCGCGCAGCTTCGCGATCTTGGTCGCCAACCGTACGAGCCGGTCTGGCGCGCCATGCAGGCCTTCACCGACGCCCGCGGCGAGGACACGCCCGACGAGCTGTGGCTGGTCGAGCACGATCCCGTGTTCACGCTGGGCCAGGCCGGCAAGGACGAACACGTGCTGTTCGCCGGCGATATCCCCGTGTTGCACGTCGATCGCGGCGGCCAGGTGACCTACCACGGCCCTGGCCAGATCGTGCTGTATCCGCTGCTGGACCTGCGCCGGCTGAAGATTGGCGTGAAGGAATATGTCTGCCGGATCGAGCAGGCGATGATCGACACCCTGGCCGACTGGAACATCCACGCCGAACGTCGCGATGGTGCCCCCGGCGTGTACGTGAACGACGCCAAGATCGGCGCGCTGGGTATCCGCGTGCGCCGCGGCTGCACGTTCCACGGTCTGGCCTTCAACATCGCGATGGACCTGGAGCCGTTCCAGCGCATCAACCCCTGCGGTTACCAGGGGTTGAAAGTGACCTCGATGCTAGACTTGGGCGGCCCGTCCGGCCTGGATGCGGTCAAGCCGGTCCTGGTCGCGCACATCGCCCGCCTGTTCGGGTTGACGGTCGAACAGGCCCCGCCGCTGTCGTGATTCTTCCCGCAAGGACGGATGAGGGCGCTTTCTGCGAAGCGCGCGCCCTTTCCCCAGCCCTCTCCCGCCAGCGGGAGAGTGGGCCAAACGCAAAAGAGCCATTAGCCACATGACCGAGTCCGCCGCCTCCAAGACCATCCCGCTCGCCGTCGTGAGCGCCGACGCCGCGCCGGCGTCGTTGCGGCCCGGGGTGAAGCAGCTGGCCGGCGACAAGATCAATCGCTCGCCGGTGCAGTTCGCCGACGCGCCGGTGCTGCGCAAGCCGTCCTGGATCCGCGTGCGCATCCCCTCGGGCAACTCGGTGCAGCAGCTCAAGGCCAAGCTGCGCGAGAACCGCCTGGTCACGGTCTGCGAAGAGGCCAGCTGCCCGAACATCCACGAGTGCTTCAGCCACGGCACCGCCACGTTCATGATCCTGGGCGAGGTCTGCACGCGCCGCTGCTCGTTCTGCGACGTCGCCCACGGCCGCCCGAAGCCGCCGGATCCCGCCGAGCCCCTGCACCTGGCGACCACCGTCGCCGACATGGGGTTGAAGTACGTCGTGGTCACCAGCGTCGATCGCGACGACCTGCGCGACGGCGGTGCCCAGCACTTCGTCGACTGCATCGCAGCGATCCGGGAGCACAGCCCGCGCACCAAAATCGAGATACTGACCCCGGACTTCCGTGGCAAGGGCCGCATGGAGCGCGCGCTGGAGATCCTGGCGGCCAGCCCGCCCGACGTGTTCAACCACAACGTCGAGACCGTGCCGGACCTGTACCGCAACGTGCGTCCGGGCGCGGATTACCAGTGGTCGCTGACACTGCTGCAGAAGTTCAAGGCACAGCATCCGGCGGTGGCGACCAAGTCCGGCATCATGCTCGGCCTGGGCGAGACCATGGAGCAGGTGCAGGCGACGCTGCGCGACCTGCGCGCGCACGACGTCGACATGATCACCATCGGCCAGTACCTGCAGCCATCGCCGCACCATCATCCGGTGCTGCGCTACTGGACGCCGGACGAGTTCAAGCAACTGGAGGAGTACGGCATGTCGCTGGGCTTCACCCACGTCGCCTCCGGTCCGCTGGTCCGGTCGTCCTACCACGCCGACCGTTCGGCGATCGAAGCCGGCGTCGTGGCTCTCGCCTGATCGCATATTTCTCGCGAAATCGTCGCGCGTGGCACGGCCGTCTCTTGCGCCGGTTGCCGTCTCTAATAACGCCAAGCTAACGGCTTGCGCTCCAAAAGCTGAACGCTGGTCGCTGAATCGGCCAATGCGCGGTGAGTGACACGCTATTTCCCATTGGATAGGCGTGACAGCGGCCGCAACTTTCGGCACTGTGGGGCGGTCGAAGGTCGGCACATGCTGCACCGACTCCACACCAAAGATCAGGCCGCCTGCGGCCGCGAAGCCTCCGCGATGAATGCCAAGACCCCCCTGCTTGCGTTGTTGCTCACCGCGCCCCTGGCTCTGCTGGCCCGGGCCGACGGCGGAACCAGCGCGCTTCCCAACGCGCCCACCGCCGACCAGGCCCTGGCCGCCAAGTACGTCTACGGCCTGCTGTCCGACAGCCGCTACGCCTACCGGCCGCGCGCGCTGGACGATGCGCTGTCGCAGGACATGTACAAGCGCTACCTCGAATCGCTCGACCCGGCCAAGCAGTTCTTCACCGCGCAGGACATCGCCCGGTTCGATGCCTACAAGAACAAGCTGGACGATGCGATCAAGAGCGGCGAGCTGGATCCGGCCTACGCGATCTTCGCCACCTTCCAGCAGCGCGTGAACGAGCGCGTGAAGTTCGCCCGCGCGCTGCTCGACCAGGACATCTTCGTTTTCACCGGCACCGACCGCTACGAGTACGACCGCGAGGACGTGCCGTGGTCGGCCGACAACGCCGCGCTGGACACGCTGTGGAAGCAGTCGGTGCGCAACGACTGGCTGCGCCTGAAGCTGGCCGGCAAGAAGCCCGATGAAATACGCAAGACGCTCGACAAGCGTTACAACAACATGGGCAAGGGCTTCGCCGAGCTGAAGGGCGAGGACGTGTTCCAGGCGTTCGTCAACAGCTACGCCAACGCGATCGATCCGCACACCGACTACTTCACGCCGCGCGCGGCGGAGAACTTCAACCAGTCGATGTCGCTGTCGCTGGAAGGCATTGGCGCGCAACTGCAGAAGCAGGACGACGTGGTCGCGATCCGCGAGATCATTCCCGGCGGGCCCGCTTCGCGCAGCAACAAGCTCCAGCCGGGCGACCGCATCGTGGCCGTCGGCCAGGGCGAGAGCGGCGCGATGGAGGACGTCATCGGCTGGCGCATCGACGACGTCGTCGCCAAGATCCGCGGCACCAAGGGCTCCAAGGTGCGGCTCGATGTCGTGCCGGTCGAGGCTGGCATCGACAGCAAGCCCAACCGCATCGTGCTGACGCGCGACAAGATCAAGCTCGAGGAGCAGGCCGCCAAGTCCAAGGTCCTGACGATCCCGGCCGGCAACGGCGCGCCGGCCAAGCGCATCGGCGTGATCGAGCTGCCCGGCTTCTACCAGGATTTCGAAGGTCGCCGGAAGAATGCCGACGACTACGCTTCGGCCACGCGCGACGTTTCGCGGCTGCTCACCCAGCTCACCGCGCAGAAGGTCGATGGCGTGGTGCTCGACCTGCGCAACAATGGCGGCGGCTCGCTGACCGAGGCGATCGAGTTGACCGGTCTGTTCATCGACCGCGGCCCGGTGGTGCAGGTGCGCGAATCCGGCGGCCGCGTCAGTGTCGAAGGCGACAGCGACAGCGGCATCGCCTGGGAAGGCCCGCTGGCCGTGCTGATCAACCGCGGTTCGGCGTCGGCGTCGGAGATCTTCGCCGGCGCGATCCAGGACTACGGCCGTGGCCTGATCATCGGCGAGACCAGCTTCGGCAAGGGCACCGTGCAGAACCTGGTCGATCTGGACCGCTGGCCGGCCAATGAGGAACCGCGCTTTGGCCAGGTCAAGCTGACCATCGCCCAGTTCTTCCGCGTCAGCGGCGGCTCCACGCAGAACAAGGGCGTCGTGCCGGACATCTCGTTCCCGGCGTCGGTTGATGCCAGCGAGTTCGGCGAGAGCACCTACGACAACGCGCTGCCATGGACGCGGATCGCGTCGGTACCGCACACCAGCTACGGCAACTTCGCACCGCTGCTGCCCAAGCTGGAGACGCTGCACACCACGCGCGTGGCCAACGACAAGGAATTCCAGTGGTG
Source organism: Lysobacter niastensis (assembly GCF_031457115.1). Lineage (GTDB taxonomy): Bacteria > Pseudomonadota > Gammaproteobacteria > Xanthomonadales > Xanthomonadaceae > Lysobacter_J > Lysobacter_J niastensis_A. The sequence goes on along the minus strand of NZ_JAVDVY010000002.1, from coordinate 839,095 downwards.
GTCCGACGACGTCGCGCAGTTCCGTGCCGAGCGCGCCAAGAAGTCTATCTCGCTCAACGAGAACGAGCGCCGCGCCGAGCGCGACACCGAGGACGCCAAGCGCAAGCAGCGCCAGGCCGAGCGCAAGGCGCTGGGTCTGGACCTGGATCCGCTCGCCGATGACGACATCGACGACGGCCTGGCCGCCAGCGAGCGCGACATTGCCAAGGACGCCGCCCGCGAGAAACTGGCCGAGAATCGTCCGGACCCGCTGCTGCGCGAATCGGCCTCGATCCTGGCCGACGCGGTGCGCCTGCTCGACAACGATGGCAAGCTCTCGGCGCAGGTGCTGCCGACGGCGATCCAGCCGGGCCATTGGGCGGACTGATGGCATTTCCCAGGCTGGGCCTGGGAAACCCCAAAGTTTGCTCGTGCAAACTTTGGGCCCCGCCAGGCGCTGCCACACCCCCATTCGCGCCTACGGCGCGAATCGCCCCCTGACTCAGGGGCCGTGCGAAGCGCAAGAATCGGATAGCGGGCGCCTTCGGGCGCCCGTTACGCTTTGGCCCATGAACACAGTACGCGCCATCCGCGACAAGCTCGACCACGCCCGCCAGCTGCTGGACGCCGGCGAGCCGACCCTGCCCGAACTGGCCGCGGCCACCGGCCTGAGCGCCTCGCACCTGCAGCGGCAGTTCAATGCCCGCTTCGGCCTGAGTCCGGCGCAGTACCTCGCCCAACGCAAGCTCGGCACGCTGCGCTCGGCGCTGCGCGAAGGCAGCGACGTGAGTGCCGCGCTGTACGACGCCGGTTACGGATCTCCGTCGCGGATCTACGAAAGTGGCGCGGCGAAGCTCGGCATGACGCCTGCGCGTTACCGCGCGGGCGGCGAGGGCGAACAGATCCGCTGGAGCATCGCCGACACCGCGCTCGGCCAGGCGCTGGTCGCCACCACCGAACGCGGCGTATGCATGATCGAACTCGGCGAGGATGCCGATGCGCTGGAGGCGAAACTGCGCGACGAATTCCCCAGGGCGGCGCTGGAGCGCGTGGATGTGGGCCGCGACGAATTCCTCGCGCCGCGCGTGCGCGAGGTGGCCGATGCGCTCGCGGGCAAGCAGGTGCATGTTCCGGTCGATCTGATCGGCACGGCGTTCCAGAAGAAGGTCTGGGATGCACTGATGAAGATCCCGCGCGGCCAGACCCGCAGTTATTCACAGATCGCCGTCGAGCTGGGCGCGCCGCAAGGCGCGCGCGCCGTGGCCAGCGCCTGTGCGCACAACCGGGTCGCGGTCGTGGTGCCCTGCCATCGTGTTGTGCGCAGCGATGGCTCGCTGGGCGGTTATCGCTGGGGACTGCCGATGAAGCAGCGGGTGCTGGAGCGCGAGCGCGCGGCGTAAGGTTCGCGCCAATCAGCCATCAGTCTCGCTGGATTATTTCCTTCCCTTGAAGCGCCCGCTCTCCCGCAAGCGGTAAGGGCAGGTCAGAGGACCTCACTTCCTGCGTCGCTGTGGCGCTCGCGTCGGCAACGCCAACCCCAGCTTGATCGGCTCGAACACCATCCGCGTCTCATAACGCTTGAGGTTGTCGTCGCTGCCGAACAACCGGTCGGCGACCTCGCGGCAATGGGCGACGCCGGTGGTGGCCAGGATCACCAGGTAATCCCACTCGCCGGCGAGCGTGTAGCACTGCTGCACTTCCGGTGCGGCACGCATGCGCGTATGGAAAGCGGCGTGGTGCTTGGCGGATTCGCGTTCCATCGTCACCAGTACCGTCGCGAGGGTGATGCCGCCCAGCAGGACGGGGTCGAGTACCGCCACCTGGCGCAACAGTCCGCTTTTGCGATAGCGCATGATCCGGCGCTGCACCGCGCTGGCCGACAGGCCGACGGCTTCGCCGAGCGCGGTCAGCGTGGCCCCGGCATCGCGCTGCAGCAGTTCGAGCAGGCGGTGGTCGAATTCATCGAGCGAAACAGGCGTGGCCATGCAAAATTTTTGCGTTAATGCGCACTATTTATCAACCCCGTCTCGGGGCCTGCGGCTACGCTTTAATGGACCCGAACGCTCCGAGCACCGGCAGCGCGAGTGCTGCGATCCTCCTCGTCGGCAGCCCGCGCCGCCCGTGCCCGTGGCCTCGGGTCGGCCGTGCCGTTGTTGCAGCCCCCATCCTCCACGCCTGGAATACGCATGAGCACCGCTGCCCCCACCGCCGCCCGGGCCATTCCCGGTGGTGTCGCCGTCGCCTTTGCGCTGGCTTCCGTTTACATCCTCTGGGGATCGACGTACCTGGCGATCCGCTTCGCCCTGGAGAGCTACCCGCCGTTCCTGCTGGGCGCGTTCCGCATGTTCCTGGCGGGGGCGATCATGTATGCCGTGCTGCGCTGGCGCGGCGTCAAGCCGCCGACCGGCAGGCAGTGGCGCACGCTGTGGGTGCTGTCGATCTGGATGGTGCTGCTGTCCAACGGCCTGGTGAACCTGGCCGAGACGCAAGTCGGCTCCGGCCTGGCCGCGATCGCGGTGGCGTCGATGCCGCTGTTCGCCGGCGTGTTCGCGATGTTGCGCGGGCGTCACCCGTCGAAAATCGAATGGGTCGGACTGGTGATCGGCTTCCTCGGCGTGCTCTGGCTCAACGCCGGCAGCGAGCTGTCGTCCTCGATGCTCGGCCTGATCTGCCTGGTCATCGCGCCGATCGCCTGGGCATGGGGCTCGATCTGGAGCCGCGACCAGGACCTGCCGCAGCCCTTCATGTCGGCCGCGGGCCAGATGCTGGCCGGCAGCGTGTGGATGCTGCTGGCGGCGGGCCTGCACGGCGAGCGCCTTACCGCGATGCCGACGATGGGCGCGACCGCGGCCATGTTCTACCTGGTCGTGGCCGGCTCGATCTTCGGCTTCACCGCCTACATCTGGCTGCTGCATCACGTGCGTCCGGCCCTGGCGACCAGCTACGCCTATGTCAATCCGCCGATCGCGGTGCTGTTCGGCGCATTGCTCGGGGGCGAGCGCTTCACCGCGCACGACATCGGCGCGATGGCGGTCATCCTGCTCGGCGTGGTGATCATCACGCTGTCGAAGGCGCGCGCCAGCAAGCCAGCGGTGCCGGCCACGCCGAGCGAGCCCGCGGCATGAGCAACGCTTCGGCTGAATCCCGCGCGGGGTTGTGGGTCGCCGCCGCTTCGTTCGTGCTGTGGGGCCTGATGCCGTTGTACTGGCACCTGCTCAAGGCGGTGCCGTCGCTGCAGATCGTCGTGCATCGCATCGTCTGGAGCGCGGTGCTGGTATCGGCGTGGCTGCTGTGGGACCAGGGCCGCGGATGGCTGCGCGCGACGCTGGCGCGCCCGCGCGCGGCGTGGATGCTGGGCCTGAGTGGCCTGCTGATCGCCTTCAACTGGGGCCTGTACATCTGGGCGGTCAATGCCGGGCACGTGGTCGAGAGCAGCCTGGGCTATTTCATCAACCCGCTGGTCAACGTGGTGCTGGGCGTGGCCTTCCTGCACGAGCGGCTCAACCGCGTGCAGTGGATTTCCGTGGCCATCGCCACGCTGGGCGTGGCGTGGCTGACCTGGCAACTGGGCCAGCCGCCGTGGATCGCGATCGGGCTGGCGCTGTCGTTCGGGTTGTACGGTTTGATCCGCAAGCTGGTGGCGGTCGACGCGGTCAGCGGGCTCGGCGTGGAGAGCGTGTACTTGTTCCTGCCGGCGCTGGTGGTGCTGCTGTGGGGCGAGGCGCACGGCAGCGGCGGCTTCCTGCCTGCCGAAGGCTGGGGCTGGGGCGTGGATGCACTGCTGGTCATCGCCGGCGCGCTGACGGCATTGCCGCTGATCGGTTTCGCCTTTGCGGTGCGTCGCGTGCCGCTGTCGGTGGTCGGGCTGATGCAGTACATCGCGCCGACGCTGCAATTCCTGCTCGGCGTGCTGTTCTTCGGCGAAGCCTTCGACGAAAGCCGCGCGATCGGCTTCATTTTCATCTGGATCGCACTGGCCGTCTTCGCCAGCGACGGGCTGTGGCGTGCGCGACGCCAGGCCGTTTTGGCTGCAGGCTGATCCACATCACGGACGATCCATATGAACAAGACCACGTTGAACGCATTGGCGCTGTTTCCCCTCCAGTTGGAGACGCATTACGCCGCCATCCCGCAGGAGTTCCGGCATTGGGCGCCGCCGAGTTGGGACGGCGTTCCGAGCGAGCCGTTCACGGCGATCGAGCAGATCTGCCACGTGCGCGACATCGAGATCGACGGATACCAGGAGCGGTTCCGGCGCACGCTGCATGAAGAGCATCCGCTGCTGCCCTCGATCGACAGCGAAACGCTGGCCGTGGAACGCGACTACGCCCGTGCGGATGCGGATGAGGTCCTGAGCGCGTTCCACGAAGCGCGTGCACGGACGGTGGCGATGATCTCCGCGCTGGGCAAGGGCGATCTGTCGCGCACGGCCGAGTTCGAAGGCTACGGCGTGGTGACGTTGCGCAGCCTGGTGCATTACCTGTGCAGCCATGACCAGCAGCACCTGGCGGGATTGCAGTGGTTGTTGGGGAAGATCGAGGCCGTGCGCGCGGCAGCCGTCATTCCCGCGAAGGCGGGAAACCATCGTTCCGTGGCCTCGGAGTAACAGCAACTGCCGAAGCTTCCGTCCACCCTGCGGGCGGCCAGGATCAGGACGCTGCTGTGGCGGCGCAGTGTCGGTGAAGTGGATTCCCGCCTTCGCGGGAATGACGGGCTCAGACCTAACCCGGGCAAGCCCCTCCACCATCGACCCACGTCTTGAACGCCGCCACGAACTGATCGTGCGGCACCGGCACCGGCGCGCGATTGCCGCCCGGATCCCAGCCCCACAGCACCAGCTTGTCCTCGGCGACGTGCTTGGTGAGCGCGGCGAAATCGCGGTTCCCGTTGCGTTTCTTGTCCTTGATCATTTCGCACAGCTGCGCCGCGGGCAGCCCGATCCACGCCATCTTCCGGTCCGGCGGCGGGAGCCCCCAATGCGGCGCGCCCGGCGGCGAGTTCGGCCCGTAGCTGGCGGGCAGGTTCTTCTCGCCATGGCAGGCCGAGCAGGGCAGTCCCTCGGCGCCGTGGCCCTCCTTGCCGCGCACCACACCCATCGCATGCGGACTTTGCTGGTCGAACTGCAATGGCTGGTCGCCGGGAATGTGGCAGTTGCTGCATCGCGGATGCTGGAAGACCTTTTCGACCGTGGCGAATGCCTCGATGGCGGCTTTTTCCTTTTCCGGGCTGACGCGTTCACCGCAGGCGCCCAGCAGGAACATGAGAGCCGCGGCAGCAAGCAGGCGCGTGCCGGCCAACTTACCTTCGACGTGGATGCGCATGGTGGTCTCCTCAGGCCGTCGCCGGGGCCGATGGCGCTGCCAGTTGCAGCGGCAACTCGCGCAGGCGTTGCCCGGTCAGGGCGAACACCGCGTTGGCCACCGCCGGCGCGATCGGCGGCACGCCGGTCTCGCCGATGCCGCCCGGTTTCTCCGTGCTCGGCACGATGTGCACCTCGACCTGCGGCATCTCGTTGAGGCGCAGCACCTGGTAGTCGTGGTAGTTCGACTGCTGCACACGACCATCCTTCAGGCTGAGCCTGCTGTGCAGCGTCGCGCCCAAGCCGAAGGCGATCCCCGATTCCATCTGCGCGCGGATGGTCTCGGGATTGACGGCGATGCCGCAATCGACCGCGCAGACCACGCGGTGAACGCGCACGGCCGGTCCCGTCGGCGTGTCCTCCACCGACACTTCCGCGACCTGCGCCACCCAGCTGCCAAAGGACTCGTGCACCGCCACGCCGCGCGAACGGCCTTTGCCGAGTGGCGTCGTCCAGCCGGCCTTCTCGACGGCGAGGTTCAGCACTCCCAGATGGCGTGGATGGTTCTTCAGCAATGCGCGACGGTACTCGACAGGATCCTTGCCGGCGGCATGCGCGAGCTCGTCGATCAGGCTCTCCACCACGAACGCGGTATGGCTGTGGCCCACCGAACGCCACCACAGCACCGGGATCGGTGTCTTCGGCGAGTGCAGTCCTACGCGATGATTCGGGATCTCTTTCAGGTACGGCGAGTCGGACACGCCCTCCACCGAGGTCGCGTCGATGCCGCCCTTCACCATGGCCGCCTCGAACGGCGTGCCGGCCAGGATCGACTGCCCTGCGATGCCGTGCTGCCAAGCCACCGGCATGCCCTGCGCGTCCACGCCGATGCGTGCGTCGTGCACGTACGCCGGACGGTAGTAGCCGCCGTGCACGTCGTCCTCGCGCGACCACACCGTCTTGACCGGTACGCCGGCCGCCTTGGCTACGTGTACCGCTTCGTTGACGAAATCCGAAGTCGGCGTCGCGCGCCGGCCGAAGCCGCCACCGAGGAACATCGTGTGGATCTGGATCTGCTCGGGCTTGAGGCCGGTGATCTTCGCGGCCACGCCCTGGTCGATGGTCTGGAACTGCGTGCCGGTCCAGATCTCGCAGCTGTCGGGTCCGATCTTCACCGTGCAGTTGAGCGGCTCCATCGGCGCATGCGCCAGGTACGGCACGGCGTAGACCGCATTGATCGACTTGGTGGCCTTGGCCAGCGCGCCGGCGACGTCGCCGGCATGCACGACCTGCATACCCGGCGTGGCGGCCAGTTGGGTGAACTGTGTACGCAGCTGGTCGCTGTCGGCCGTAGCGAAGTCGCCCAGGTCCCAGTCGACCTTCAGCGCGTCGCGGCCGAGCTTGGCCGCCCAGTAGTGGTCGGCGATCACCGCCACGCCCGACGGCACCTGCACCACGTTGCGTACGCCGGGCACCGCCTTGGCCGCGGTAGCGTCGAACGATCTGACCGTGCCGCCGAACACCGGCGCGCGCGCGACCAAGGCGGTCATCAGTCCGGGGAACTGAACGTCCATGCCGAACTTCGCCCGCCCGGTGATCTTCTCCGGCGTGTCCAGGCGCCTGGTCGGCTTGCCGATGATCTTCCAGTCCTTGGGGTCTTTCAGTTTCAGAGAGGCGGGATCAGGCGCTTTCAGCTTGCCCGCGTCATCGGCGAGCGCGCCATAGCGTGCGCGCTGGTCGCCGGCGATCACTTCGCCGTTCTCGGTGCGCACCTGTTCCAGTGGCACGTTGAAGCGTTGAGCAGCGGCCTGCATCAGCATCATCCGCGCGGCGGCGCCGGCGCGGCGGTAGCGCTCGAACTCCGACCACGTCGACGACGAACCGCCGGTCATCTGCATGCCGTACGCGGTATGCGCGTACGCGGCCGCGGCGGGTGCGTGCTCGACCTTGATCTTCGACCAGTCCGCGTCGAGTTCTTCGGCGATCAGCATCGGCAGCGCGGTCCAGATGCCCTGGCCCATTTCCGAATGGCTGATCAGCACGGTCACGCTGTCGTCGTTGCCGATGCGCAGGAAGGCGTTGGGTACCATGCCGGTCGCAGCGGTGGCCGTGGGATCGGCCAGGGCGAAGCGTCCCGCGACCGGGACCAGGAAGCCGATCACCAGTCCGCCGCCGATGAGGGCAGAGGACTTGAGGAATCGGCGTCGGGAAGACTGCATCACGGCGTTCACGGTTATCCTCCGTAGAACCTTCATGTCTTGGCGACCTGCCAAAAGCGTCGTTGCCACGCATCGCAAGCCGCGGGCGCGGCCTCAGCGCCAAGGCGCTTCAGGTGCGTCGTGGGCCGCCGAGCTCGGCCGCGCGATGCACTGCGGCGCGGATGCGCGGATAGGTGCCGCAACGGCAGATGTTGCCGGACAGCGCCTGGTCGATGTCGGCATCGCTGGGTGCAGGGATCTTCGCCAGCAAGGCTGCGGCCGACATGATCTGGCCGGATTGGCAGTAGCCGCACTGCACCACGTCCAGCTCGGCCCAGGCCCGCTGCACGGGATGGCTGGCATCCTGGGACAGGCCTTCGATCGTGGTGATCTTCTTGCCGACGACGGTTTCGACCGGCGTGACGCAGGCGCGTCGCGGCGCGCCGTCGACATGCACGGTGCAGGCGCCGCATTGCGCGATGCCGCAACCGAACTTGGTGCCGGTCAGTCCCATCAGGTCGCGCAGTACCCACAGCAGCGGCATGTCGGGGGTCGCCGTCACCTCGTGCTCGGCGCCATTGACGTGCAGTTTCATGGCCGCACCTCGTCGAACGGAGAGTCAACGAAGCCTACTACCGCCCGTAGTGACGTGCGTGTATCCGGCGCGGCCGGGGCGTCGGGGCTTAGACTCGCCTCCGGATCTCCCGAATTGCCAACGGGATCGCGATGGACACCCTGACCGCCGCCCGCTCGTCATTACCCGCTGCGCCCGGCGGCGTTCGCGCCGTGCTCGAGGCGGCGGCGCGGGGCGGTGCCGACGCGACGCTCGCACTGGTGGTCGAGACGGAGGGCTCCACCTACGTGCGCCCCGGCGCGGTCGCGCTGTTCGGCGCAGAGGGGGGAGCGGAGCAGGTGGGCTGGCTCAGCGGTGGCTGTCTCGAACCGGAGATCGCACGACGCGCAGCGGAGGCGGCTGCCAAGGGCCGCATCGAATGGCTGGATATCGATACGCGCGACGATGAGGACCTGTTCGCCGGCTCGGCCGTGGGCTGTCGCGGCCGGCTGCACCTGGCGCTGCTGCCGCTGGCCGCCATGTCCGGCTGGCAAGCACTGCTGCCGGCCTGGCGCGAGGGCGCGGGCGCGTTGCGCTGGGACATCGATACCGATGGCGTGGTGGCATGCACCGTGGCGGGCGCATCGCGGCATTGGCGGCTTGCCACGTCACGACGCGAAGACCCGGAGCACCGCGCCTGGCAGCGGGAGCTGCCATCGCCACCGGCCGTGCTGGTGTTCGGCGCAGGGCCGGAGACGCCGACGCTGGTGCCCTGGCTGCGCCGCATGGGCTGGATGACCACTGTGGTCGAGCGACGTCCGCGCTGGAGCGCATTGGCAGCACTGGCCGATACGCCGGTCAGCGAATCGCCGCAGGCGGCACTGTCCGGCCAGATACGGCGTTTCGATGCCGCGCTGGTGATGCATCACCATTTCGAACTGGACCGCGAGGCGCTGCAGGCGCTGGCAGGTTCGGACATCGGTTACATCGGCCTGCTCGGTCCGGCGCGACGGCGTGAAGACCTGTTCCGCGTGTTGCCCGGCACCACGCGCGCGGCATTTCAGTCGCGCCTGCACTCTCCGGTCGGACTCGACCTGGGCGGGCAGGGGCCGGAGGCCATCGCGCTGAGCATCGTCGCGCAGTTGCATGCGTATCGGCAGCAGCCATGACATATCTGACGGGCGCACATGCCGCGATCGTGTTGGCGGCCGGCGGAAGTCTTCGCCTTGGACGGCCGAAACAGCTGCTGGTCCGCGACGGCGAAACACTGATCCATCGCGCTGTGCGCCTGGCCACGGACACCACGCCGGTGCGGCTGGTGGTGGTGCTGGGCGCGCACCGGGCTGTCATCAGCGCAAGCTGCGCCGACCTGCACGCGGAATACCTGCACAACACCCAATGGCGCAGCGGTCTGGCTGGCAGTCTGCGCCGCGCCGCCGCCGCGTTGGCCGATCATGCCGGTCCGGTGCTGGTACTGGCTTGCGACCAGCCAGCACTGGAGCTGGCGCACCTGCGCCGCCTGCTCGACGGCGCCGCCATCGCCGGATCGCGGTGTGCGGCGACGCGGCAGGGCGAGGTGTTCGGCATTCCGGCGGTCATCACCTCGACCATGCTGCAGCGGGCAGGAGAACTCAGCGGCAACCTCGGATTTGGCCGCCAGCTGCGCGCGCTGCCGGCCAGCGAGTTGTCGTCGCTGGATGCGCCGGAGCTGCAGTTAGATGTCGATTCGGAAGACGACGTGCGTGAGGCGATCGCGCGCGGATGGCTGGATGCTTCGAACGTGGCGTCGTGATCGACCGGCGTCGTGATCGACTTGAACCCCGCCAGGAAAACAGGCCGCGATCGCTCGCGGCCTGTTCGACGACACCTGCAAGAGACTGCCTTGTCGCCTATCCCGCGCGCAGGGCCGTCGTCACCGGCATGCGCGCGGCGCGCCAGGCCGGAAGCAAACCACCGAAGAAACCGATGACCAACGCGATCACCAGTCCCATGATCACCAGCGCCGGCGTGACCTTGAAGGCGAATACCACCTGGGTGAAGTTCTCGCCCAGCGTGGATACCGAGAAGTTGTTGAACAGCAGATAGGCGATCACTGCGCCCAGAATGCCGCCGACCAGTGCCAGGAACAGCGACTCGATCATCACCGACACCAGCACGGGCATGCCGCCAAACCCGATCGCCCGCAGCGTGGCGATCTCCTTGCTGCGCGTGGCCACCGCGGCGTACATGGTGTTGAGCGCGGCGAAGATCGCACCCAGCGCCATGATCAGGGTGACGACACCGGCGAGGAAACCGATCTGCTTGCGGAAGTTCTTGGTCTGCCCGCTGAAGTACTCCAGTTGGCTCTTCACGTCCACGGTCAGGCGCGGATCGGACTTCAGGTTGTCCTGCAGCGTCTTCAGGCCGTTGGCGCCGTCCAGTCCGACCAGCACGGAGCTGTAGCCGCCGCGGTTGAACGTCGACTGCGCGACCTCCGCATCCGTCCACAGTTCGCTGTCGTAGGCATCGCCGGATTCGAACACGCCGACCACGGTCCAGTCCGAGCCACGCATGCGCACGATCTTGCCCAGTTCCGCGCCCTGGAACTGGCGGGTGACGCCACGGCCGACGATCAGCTCGCGCAGGCCGGTCTGGAACTTGCGGCCCCCGACGATCTTCAGTTGCGGACGCAGGGCGAACGCATTGGGTTCGACGCCGCGCACGGTGATGTTGGCGCCGTTCTTCTCATCGCCCTGGCGCACCAGTTCCGCGATCACGATCATCTCGGCCGATGCCAGCGGCCTGCCGTCGGCGCCCTTGCGGATTCCCGGTGCCTGCTTGATCAGTGTGGCCGAATCGCGGCCGAGGCCGGAGTTGAGTTCGGCGTCCGAACCGCCGCGCAGGACGATTGCGTTGTCGGGCCTGCCGGTGGACGCGAGCGTTTTCTCGAAACCGGTGGCCATCGCCAGCAGCGCGGTGAACACGGCGACCACGCCGGCGAGGCCGACGACGATCACCAGCGACGAGGCCCAGCGTTCGGGGATGCTCTTGAGGTTCAGGCCGGTAATGGCGGTGATTTGACTCAGCATGGTGGTTCTCCTCAGCGTCCGGCCAGTGCGTCGACGATCTTCAGGCGGCGCGCGCGCAGCGCCGGCAGCAGGCCTACGGCCAGGCTCATCAGCACGATCGCGATCAGGCCGGTCGTCCACACCCAACCGTTCACGCTCAGCGCGAATTGCCCGCCCGTGCCCTTCGACACCATCGCCCCCAGCAGGGTGGCGATGCTCATGCCGACCACGCCGCCAAACAGGCACAGCGCCGCGGCTTCAGCCAGGACGAAACCGAGCACGGTGCCGTCGGAGAAGCCCAGGGTCTTGAGCACCGCCAGTTCGGGAATGCGTTCGCGCACGCTCTGCGCCATGGTGTTTCCGACCACGAGCAGCAGGGTGAAGAACACCGCGAACAGGATCCAGCGAACGATCATGCCGATGTCGCCGATCTGCTTGATGAAGCCGACGTTGAAGTCCTTCTCGGTCTGGGTCTTGGTCTCGTCCGGTGAGTTTTCGAACATCTTGTCGACGGTGCTGCTGATCTTCGCGCCGTCCGCCCCGCTGGCGAGCTCGAGCATGAAGAAGTTGGTGCGGCCGCTGCTGAACTGGTTGGCCTCGTCGAAATAGTCGTGGCTGATGAAGACCGTGTTGGTCTGCTTCTGCCAGTTCTCGTCGCTGCCGTCGTAGATGCCGACCAGGTCGAAGGCCCAGGCCTTGCTGCCGTTCTTCTGCGGGTAGATGTTGGAGCGGATCGGGATCTTCTGCCCGATCTTCCAGCCGTACTGGTTGGCGACGTTGCGGCCGGCGATCATCGCGGTGCGGGTGTTGGCGAAGGCCTTCCATTGCGCCTCGGGCATCACCCACTCGGGGTAGACGTCGTGCTGGCGCTGCGGATCGACGGCGAAGACGAACAGGGGCGTGTTCTCCTGCCAAACGCCTCCGAACCACTGCATGTGCGCCACGCGCGCCACGCCGGGAACTGCTTCCAGCTTGGGCAGCATGCTCAGCGGCAGGGGCTGGGTGAACGACACGCGCGCCTGGGTCACCAGACGGGTCGCGCCGATGAAGTCGGCGCCGGCATCGAAGATGTGGTTCACCGACTGCAGCAGGCCGAACAGCAGGAAGGCCATGATCACCGACAGCAACGTCAGGATCGTGCGGGTCTTCTTGCGGAACAGGTTGGCGAAAACGAATCCGGTCTTGGTCATGGAATGATCCTCCGGCGACGGGCGCGCATCACGCGCTCACGGCCTGTTCGGCGAGGCGGCCCTTGTCCAGATGCAGGGTTCGCTTGGCGTACCCGGCGGCGAGCGGATCGTGGGTGACCATGACGATGGTCTTCCCGTGCTCGCGATTCAGCGCCTGGAGCAGCTTGAGGATCTCGTCGGCGGTCGTGCGATCCAGGTCGCCCGTCGGCTCGTCGCAAACCAGCAGGTTGGGATCGGAGACGATCGCGCGGGCGATCGCCACACGCTGTTCCTGGCCGCCGGAAAGTTCGCGCGGCTTGTGCTTGGCGCGATCGGCCAGGCCCACGACCTGCAGCGCGACCTGCACGCTCTTCTTGCGCTGCGCCGACGACAGCTTGGTCAGCAGCAGCGGCAGTTCGACATTGCCCTCGGCGGTGAGCACCGGCATGAGGTTGTAGAACTGGAACACAAAGCCGACGTTGTGGCTGCGCCAGCGGGCAAGCTGCCCGCCGTGCATGTGGTCGATGCGCTCGCCGCCCACGCTGATCTCGCCGGAAGACGGTGTGTCCAACCCACCGATCAGATTGAGCAACGTGGTCTTTCCGGAACCGGAAGGGCCCATCAGCGCGACGAAATCGCCCTGCGGAACGTCGAGGCTCAAACCATGCAGGACTTCGACCTTCTGCTTGCCGCGCTCGTACGACTTGGTGACGTTGCGGATCTGGATCATGGCGTTATCGCTCATCGCTGGCCTCGTTAGGGGGTCCGTGGTGCGCTGGGGTGTTTGAAAAGGACGGCGCTTGTTCCTGCCTGCCGCATCACTTGCTCTCGGCCACGCGCACGGTGTCGCCGTCTTTCAGCGTGGGAGGGGCTTCGACAATGACCTGCTCGCCGGCGCTTACGCCGGCAAGGACCTGGCGGTTCTCGCCCATGGCCGGGCCGAGGCGGACCGCCCGGCGTTCGGCCTTGTCCTCGCGCAACGCGAAGACGATGTCCTGTTCCCCGTCCTTGCGCAGCGCCGCGACCGGGACCTGCGTCCTCGGCGCGGCCTGTTCGGCGACGGGCTTGCCCTGCTCGAGGAAGGAGACGCGAACCCCCATGTCCGGCACGATGCGCGGATCGCGGGACTTCAGCGCGATGCGCACCTTGACCGTGGCCTTGGCCCGATCGGCGGTGGGGATGATCGCGATGACCTCGGCCGGAATCCGCCAGTCCGGATAAGCGTTCAACACGGCTTCCACCGGCATCTTGGACTGGACGCGTCCGATATACGCCTCGCTCACGTCGACCTCGATCTCCAGCGAATCCATGTCGACAATGGTGCCGATGCCGGTGCGCGTGAAACCACCGGTGGCCAGCGGCGAGACGATTTCGCCCGGCTGCGCGGCCTTGGCGGTGACCACGCCGGCGAACGGCGCGCGCACGATGGTGTTGTCGACGCCCAGTTCGGCGATGTGCAGGCGATTGCCGGCGACCTTTGCGTTGCGCTGCGAGGTGATGAGCTGCGCACGCAGCGAATCGCGCGCGGCCACCGCTTCGTCGTACTGTGCCTTGGACACCAGTTGCTGCGCGACCAGCTGGGAGAGACGCGAGGCGTTGGCTTCGGCCTCGGACAGTTGCGCGCGCACGCTCTCGACCTGGCTGGACGCGGCGCCTTCCTGGGCGGTGGCGAGCGAGCGCTCGGCATCGGCATCGATCGGATCGAGCGTGGCCATGACCTGGCCGGCCTCGACCTTCTGGCCTTCCTCGATCATCACCTCGCGCACCTTGCCGGTGATCTTGGCCGACACCGTGGCCATGCGCCGCGCGACGACATAGCCGGTCGCGTCGAGCACGGATGCGCTGGAGCCACCGTTGCCGATGGTCGTCACCGGGGCGGTCTTGACTTCCAGCGCGCTGTCGCGCCCGAACAACGCCCAGCCGGCAACGCCCAGCAACACGGCCGCGCCGATACTGGCCAGCGCAATCCACAGCCCGCGCCGCGACGGCGTCTCGGGCGGGGCCTTGCGGTCGATGCGGAGTTCCTTCAGCAGATCAGAGTTGTTCATCGACATCCGAGACGATGGAAAGGGGGAGAAGTGTGGCCGGGGGTTGAAGCGGCGGGTGGCCGGAACTCACTGTCAACGCCAGATCCGGCACAGCGACAGGGCAAAGCGTATGCCATCGCCCCCGCCCGGTCACCTGATGCTTGTCATGTGAAGGGCCTGACGCCTGCTACTGCCCCGCCGCACGATGGAAACCGAAGATCGCTCCACCGATCACGATGGAGCGAGGCGATGAGCGTTGAGCATGCAGTGCTGGCGAGGTTGGACCGGGTACGCAAGTCCTATGGAAAGGTCGAGGCACTCGCGGGCGTGGAGCTCAAGGTGCGCGGCGGGCAGATGCTGGCCCTGCTGGGCCCCAACGGCGCGGGCAAGAGCACGGCGATCGGGCTGCTGCTAGGCCTGGACCACGCGGATGCCGGCGCCGTGTCGCTGTTCGGCCAGTCGCCCCACGCGTTGCAGGCGCGCCGTCGGATCGGCGTGATGCTGCAGAGTGCCGGCATTCCCGAGACGCTCAAGGTATCGGAGTTACTGGAGTTGACCCGCAGCTACTACCCGCAGCCGCGCAGCGTCGCCGACTGCGTGGCGCTGGCCGGCCTGGACGGGCTGCTCGGCCGGCGCTACGGCCAGCTTTCCGGCGGCCAGCAACGACGGGTGCAGTTCGCGCTCGCGCTGTGCGGGCGCCCGGACCTGTTGTTCCTCGACGAACCCACCACCGGCCTCGACATCGAGGCGCGCCAGACCCTGTGGCGTGCAATACGCGAGCTGGTCGCGCAAGGCTGCGGCGTGCTGCTGACGACGCATTACCTGGAAGAAGCCGAAGCGCTGGCCGACCGCGTCGTGGTGCTCAACCGCGGTCGCGTGATCGCGGAAGGCTCCGTCGACCAGATCCGCAACCACCTGGCGCAACGGCGCATTCGCTGCGTCAGCGCGCTGACACCCGAGCAGATCGGCATGTGGCCGCACGTGCGTACCGCGCAGCGCGTCGCCGACCGCATCGAGATCGTCGCCGACAGCGCCGAGGCCGTCGTGCGCCGCCTGCTTGCCGAAGACGCCGGCCTGAGCGAGCTGGAAGTCCAGCGCGCCGGGCTGGCGGACGCCTTCATCGAACTCACCCGCGAGGCCGCCTGATGAACGCCACCGTCGCCACTTCTTCTTCGTCGTCGCATTCGCCGCTGCGCAGCTACCTGTTGGAGACGCGTTGCGAGTTCATGCGCATGTTGCGCACGCCATCGTTCTCAATCCCCACGTTGGCTTTCCCCGTGCTGTTCTACCTGCTGTTCGGCGTGCTGCTGGGTTCGCGCGGCGGCGCACAGGCCGGTACCTACCTGTTCGCCAGCTACGGCGTGTTCGGTGTGATGGCGCCCGGGCTGTTCGGCTTTGGTGTCGGTATCGCGATGGATCGCGAGCGCGGCTTCATGAAGCTCAAGCAGGCCATGCCCGCACCTCCCGGGGCCACGCTGATGGCGCGCATGCTCATGGCGATCGTGTTCGCCGCGCTCATCGTCGCCGAGGTCACCGTCATCGCCTTGTCGCTGGGCGGCGTGCAGCTGAGCGTGGCGCAGGTGGCGCTGCTGTTCGTGGTCGACGTGCTCGGCGTGTTGCCGTTCTGCGCGATCGGCTTGTGGGTGGGGAGCCTGGCGGGCGGCCAGGGCGCGCCCGCGCTGGTCAACCTGATCTACCTGCCGATGGCGTTCCTGTCCGGGTTGTGGATGCCCTTGCATGTGCTGCCGCCGATCTTCGCCAAGATCGCGCCGGTGTGGCCGGCCTGGCACCTGGGCCAGCTCGCGCTGAAGGTGGTCGGTCGCGACTCCGGCGGTGCGGCGTGGATGCACGTGCTGGTGCTGGCCGCGATGGCGGTGGTCTTCTTCCTGCTCGCTCGTCGACGCCTGGCCGCGGGAGCGCATGCATGAATCCGCGCGTAGGCAAGTCTCTGGCAACGCCGCGCTCGGGTACAGTGTCGGCGACGCGCCCCGGAGGCAACGCCATGTGGCGATTCCTTAAGCCAAAGTTGTTGCGCTGGCGAGCCCGGCTGATCCCGGACTCGCTGGGCCTGGGCTGGACACCGATCTACACGCTGGGTTACCTGGTATTCCTGTTCCTGCCCGCGATGCTGAGCTGGCTGGGCGATGTCCAAGGTGCGTGGAACGGACCGCCGGCGCTGCTGTGGCCGACGATCCTGTCTGTCGTGGTGTTCCTGCCGCTGTATTTCGTCGGTTATCGCGACGCCGGGCTGCGCCAGCTGGCCTGCATGCTGGGCATCGCGGCTGTCGGTTACGCGCTGCTGCCGTTCAATCCCTTCGCCAACACCTACCTGATCTACGCGGCGGGGTTTGCCGCGACGCTGGGCGGGCCTCTGTGGAGGCGGATGGCGTGGTTGTCGGCGATGCTGGGCGTGATGCTGCTGGAAGTCCTGCTGCTGCGCTATCCGGTGTTCGTGTTCCTGATCACTGTGATCGTCGCGGTGGCGGTGTTCTTCGGCAACCACCACTTCCTGGAAAGCACGCGCAAGCGCGCCGAGCTCAAGCTCTCGCACGACGAGATCCGTCGCCTGGCCGCGCTGGCCGAGCGCGAGCGCATCGGCCGCGACCTGCACGACCTGCTCGGCCACACGCTGTCGTTGGTGGCGTTGAAGTCCGAACTGGCCGGCAAGCTGGTCGACCGCGATCCGGCCGCCGCGCGCCGCGAACTGTTCGAGGTGTCCCGCGTGGCGCGCGAAGCGCTGCACCAGGTGCGCAGCGCGGTCACCGGCATCCGTGCCGCCGGCCTGGCCGCCGAACTGGCTTCGGCACGGCTGCTGCTGGAATCGGACGGCGTGTTGTTCGAGTACGAGCTGGCGCCGGTGGTATTGCCGCCAACGGTCGAGACGGTGCTGGCGATGACGCTGCGCGAAGCGGTGACCAACATCCAGCGCCACGCCCGTGCCCGCAACGCCCGCACGCGGCTGTCCGTCGAGGAGGACGAGGCGGTGTTGCGGATCGAGGACGATGGCCGCGGCGGTGCGATCGCGCCGGGCAATGGCCTGTCCGGCATGCGCGAACGCATCGAGGCGCTGGGCGGCCGGTTGCGCGTGGATTCGACGCCCGGTCGCGGCACCTGCCTGCAGGCGCATCTGCCGATGCATGTGGAATCGTCAAGGCAGGACGCGCCGGCGCCGGGAACGCAGACGGACGAAGCGGCACCGCGCGTGTCCGTGCCGCCCGCGGCGGCGTGAGCCGGCGCCCTGTCGGCGCGCCGGGTGCTAACGTGTCCGCGGCGTCGTACCGGGATGATGGGTGATGATCGGAGTGCTGCTGGCGGAAGACCAGGCGATGGTGCTCGGCGCACTGTCGGCGCTGCTCAAGCTGGAGTCCGACATCGACGTGCTCGGCACGGCCGCCGACGGCGAGAGCGCCTGGCGCGAACTGCAGCGCCTGGGCAACGACGGCCGCACTCCCGACGTGCTGGTCACCGACATCGAGATGCCGGGCCTGAGCGGCCTGGAACTGGCGCAGCGCGTGCAGCGCCACGGCCTGCCGACGCGGGTCATCATCGTCACCACCTTCGCGCGTGCCGGCTTCCTGCGCCGCGCTCTGGAAGCGGGGGCGTGCGGCTATCTGCTCAAGGATTCGCCGGCCGAGCAGCTGGCCGAGGCGATCCGCCAGGTGCATCGCGGCGGCCGCGCCATCGATCCGCAACTCGCGCTCGATGCCTGGGGCGAAGCCGATCCACTCAACGATCGTGAGCGACAGGTGTTGCGCCTTGCCGGCGAGGGACTGACCGCGGGCGAGATCGCCGCGCAACTGAACCTGTCGCAGGGAACGGTGCGCAATTACCTGTCCGAGTCGATCGGCAAGCTCGGCGTGGGCAACCGCATCGAGGCGTATCGTCTGGCGCGGCAGAAGGGCTGGTTGTAGCGGACATCGCATTGCCGGCCGCATGAGCCGTCATCCCCGCAGGCGGGGACACCTGCGGGGCGCGACATTCAAACGGACGGGCGGTTTCCCGCCTTCGCGGGAATGAAGATCAACCCTTCTTCGCCGGAGACGATCAAGCCCCGGCTTGTGCCTTCAGCAGCGCATACGCCGAGCGCAGTCCCTGCGCCTCGCCGCCCACCGGACGGCCCGGGCGGTCGTTGTCGTTCCACGCATAGACGTCCAGGTGCGCCCAACTCTGATCCGAGGGGACGAAGCCTTCCAGGTAGATCGCGGCGGTGATGCTGCCCGCCATCCGCGACGGGCCGCCGTTGGCGATGTCCGCGACGGTGCTGGTGAGATAACGCAGGTACGGACGCCACAGCGGCATGCGCCACAGCGGGTCGCGCAGCTGCACGCCGGCTTCGAGCCAGCGCAGAGCGACGGACTCGTCGTTGCTGTACAGCGCCGGCAGATCGGGGCCGAGCGCGATGCGCGCCGCGCCGGTCAGCGTGGCGAAGTCGAGGAGCAGCGCCGGCTTCTGCTCGGCGGCGTAGGTCAGCGCGTCGCACAGGATCACGCGGCCTTCGGCATCGGTGTTGTCGATCTCCACCGACAGGCCCTGGCGGGTGGCGACCACTTCGCCGGGCCGGAACGCGTTGGGACCGATGGCGTTTTCGACGGCGGGCACCAGCAGCGTGATGCGCAGCGGCAGCTTGCGCTCCATCACCAGCTCGGCCAGCGCGATCGCATGCGCGGCGCCGCCCATGTCCTTCTTCATGTTGCGCATGCCATCGGCCGGCTTGATGTCCAGGCCGCCGGTGTCGAAGCACACGCCCTTGCCGACGATGGCGACGTGCGGGTGTGCGTCATCGCCCCAATGCAGCGCGATCAGGCGCGGCGCGCGATGGCTGGCGCGGCCGACCGCGTGGATCGCCGGGAAGTTGTGCGTGAGCAGGTCATCGCCGCTCACGACATCGATCCTGGCGCCGAAGCGCTCGGCAATCTCGCACACCACCTGTTCGAGCTGGTCTGGCCCCATGTGCTCGGTCGGCGTGTTGACCAGGTCGCGCACGCGCAGGCTGGCCGACAGCTGCGCGAGCATGTCGTCGTCGAAGCTGGCCAGTTGCAGTTGCGCCGGTGCGCGCAGCGGCTGCCGGTAGCGGTTGAAGCGATAGCTGCCCAGACCCCAGCCGAGCTGCAGCGCCGCCAATTCGTCGGCGGAGAGCGTCGCGGCCGGCGTCCACGTGCGCGCGGGCAATGCGTACGGGGCATGTCCGTAGGAATACGGGTCGAGTGGGTCGGCCACGCCGATCACCGCCGCGGCGGCCCCGCTGTCGCCGGGCAGCATCAGCGCCGTGACGGGTGAGCCATCGAAGCCGTGCGCATCGATCCAGGCCTGCAGGGTGCTGCCCTGCGCCGCGCGCCAGTCGGCGAAGCTCGCTCGGGTGACCACGTGCAGCGGCAGGGCATCGGTGGCGTTGACGATCAGGCCAGGCGGCAGGCTTCGGGGTGGCAGGCTCATGCGGCGGCGGTATCCGGTTGGACGTTGCTGTGCAGGTGGTTGGCTGGATCGGCCGCATCCAGCCAGTCGGCCAGCGCGCCAAGGGTGGTGAATTCGAGATCGGGACGGATCGAGTCGTGAGGCCAGGCGTGGCCTTCGCGGTTGAGCCAGCAACTGCGCAGGCCAGCGCGATGGGCGCCGAGCACGTCCATGTCGATGTCGTCGCCGACGTGCAGGACATCAGCCGGGCTCATCGCCAGCTGCGTGCAGGCCGCATGGAAGATGCTCGCGGCGGGCTTGGGCGTGCCGTGCTCGCGCGCGCCGAGCTGGAAGGCGAAGTGGTGGTGCACGCCGATGCGCGCCAGGTCGGCGTTGCCGTTGCTGATCGCCGCCAGCTGCACGCGCGCGGCCAGTCGCTCCAGGGCGGGCAGGGCGTCGGGGTAGAACTCGACGCGGTTGCGTTCGGCATAGAAGGTTTCAAACGCGGCCTCGGCGTGCAGCAGCGGGTCGTCGCCGCTGAGTTCCATCGCCCGCACCAGGCTCAGCCTGCGCAACTGGCTGAAGTCGTGCGACAGGTCGGGGCGCTCGGTGTAGACGGCTTCGCGCAGGGCGCGCATCGCTTCGATCGGAAACCGCTGCGCCGTACGCGGGCAGTGTTGCAGCAGCCAGTCGTGCAGCACCTGTTCGACCCGGGCCCCGATCGGCGCAAAGGGCCACAAGGTGTCGTCGAGGTCGAGGGTGATGGCGCGTATGGGGAAATACATCGCGGCATTTTAGCGGGTTTCGGGGGATGGCTCGGGTTGACGGCCTTCACAGCCGGTAGGCCCGCGAAGGTGTGAATTCACCTTGCTGAGCCTGAAGGGTCTTGATCGTCATTCCGGCGAAGGCGGGAATCCATCGATACGGAGGGCTGTGAGGCAACAACAGGATCCCGGCTTTCGCCGGGATGACGGTGAGGGACGGTGACCTTTTCGGGCAGGTGCCGATCACTCCAGCAGCCGCGCCCACCCGTCCATGCCTTCCAGCCGCGCCAGCACCAGCTTCACGCACACCAGCAACGGCACTGCCAGCAGCAGTCCGATGATGCCCCACAACCAGCCGAACACCATCAGCGCCAGGATCAGCACCAGCGGCGACAGGCGCATCTGTCGACCCAGCACGATCGGCGTGATCAACTGCCCCTCGATGGTGTGCAGCAGCAGGTACACGCCGGCCGGCAACACCGAAGGCAACAACTCGTCGAAGGTGACGAAGCCCATCAGCAGCATGATCAGGATGCCGATAAGCGGGCCGACATAGGGCGCGAAGTTGAGGATCGCCGCCATCGTGCCCCACAGCAGCGCCTCCTGCACCGGCACGCCCAGCCAGTACAGCGCGCCGGCCAGCGCCAGGCCCAGCAGTGTGTTGATGATGGTGATGGTCAGCACGTAGCGCGAGATCTCGCGCTCGATCGAATACAGGATGTCCACGGTCAGCTTCTTCTGCTGGCGCGTGGGAAACAGCGCGATCGCGTTGCGCTGCAGCGACTCGCCATAAACCATGAAGAAGAACGTCAGCAGCACCACCGCCAGCACCGAGGCGATGCGCCGCGGCGTCGCGGTCAGCGCCTTGTAAGGTTCGTTGACCTCGGTGCGCACCACCTGCACCGGCTTGCTGCTGGTTTCGCCTCCGGCGGCGCGGGCGATGTTCTGCGCCGCGCGGTTGGCGTCCTGCATCGGCTTGGTCATCTCGCGCAGCTTCGGCGCGACCTGTTTCATCTCGCGCGGCACCTGCCGGATCCATTCGCCGGCCGGCTCGACCAGCTGGCTGCCCAGTAATCCGCCGGCCGCCAGTCCACCGGCCAGCACCAGCACCGCGCCGAGGTAGCGCGGCACCCACACCCGCTGCAGGCCGCGGATGATCGGGTTGCCGACCAGGGCGAAGAACATCGCCAGCAGGATCGGCAGCACCAGCGCCTGCGCGGCCCACAGCGTGTAGACGACGGCCAGCGTGGCCATCAGCACCATGGCGGTACTGGCGCGGGGCCGTGGCGTGGTCGTCGGCGCCGGTTCGTCGCCGCTCGTGTCGCGGTCGGGGAGGTCTTCGTGGGGGCGTGGTTCGATCAAGGCTCGATCGGTTCGGAAGCGGCGGCGCGTGCAGCTTGCATCTCCCGCTCCGCGCGCGCCAGCGCTTCGGCGTCGGGATCGGCCACCTGCGCTGCCTGTTGTGCGCTGCCTGCGGCCTGCTCGGCCTGGCTGGCGGCGGCTTGCGCGCTGCCGCCGGCGAACAGGCCCGACACCATCGACACCAGTTGCATCAGGCCGCCGCTCTTGCCGACGGCACGCAGCGGCTCGGCGCGACCGATCATGAAACCGCTCACCAGTCCGGCGATGACGATGCGACCGGGCGTCCAGGCGTCCAGCCACGAACGTTTGAGCTGGCGCAGGTCGGCGGCCACGCTGCGTTCGTGTGCTTCCAGCGCGGTCTCGGCCTGTTTCACCTTGGCAATGAGCTGCTCGAAGCGCATGCCGTGCTCAGGGCGGAGTGATGTCGACGCCGCGCCGGTCCTTCGGCGGCCCGTGGTTCTCGCTGCGGTCGCGCTCTTCGTGCGCGGCACGGCGCGCCGATTCGGCCGAATCGGCGCTGGGCATGAAGTCGGACAGCTCGCCGATGCCCAGCCGGGCCAGTTGTCGCCGCGTCGCCTTCAGCCGGGTGTAGTCGAAGTAATGCACCGCGCGCCACCCGGCATATGCGGTGACGGCCAGGCTGAGCGCCGCGCCGACCAGGATCGACGCCTGCCACGACAGCCCAACACTGTTGAGCACGATCACCAGCGTCGCCACCAGCAGCAGCCAGGCCGAAGCGCCGGCGGCGATCGCCACGCCGACGAAGGCGAGCGTGCGCCCCATCGCGCTGCGGGCCAGCGACATGTCCGCGGCCAGCAGGCTGCGCAGCGACTTGGCGGCGTCGGCGGCGGCCGCCACGCTGGCGCGCCCGGCCGCGCTGACTTCGCGCACCGAATCGGCGAGGTCCGGCGTGGGCCGCGGCTTGTCGGCCCGGTCGTCGTGGTCGCCTTCTGGCGGGCTCATGTCGGCTTATTCGCTGCTGCTGCCGCGGGTGAGCTTGGCGATGATCCAGCCGGCGGCGAAGGCGACGCCGAAAGATGCCAGCGGACGTTCGCGAATGAGGTCGGCCGCGCTCTCGACCAGGTCGCGGCCCTTGTCCATCAGCGCATCGACCTGCTCGCGCGCCACGCCTCCGGCCGATTCGGCCGCGGCGATGCCCGACAGCGCGCTGTCGGCCAGATCGGCTTTGACATTGGCCCTGCCGATCTTGAGTTCTTCGCCTGCCGCCGCCGCCGCGCCGCGCACGGCGTCGCCGGCGTCACTGGCGGCCTGCTTGAGATGTCCGCCGGCCTCGCCGAGGTGGGTCTTCATGCCGTCGCTGGGGGTGGGATTCATCAGGATTCCTCCGGTGGTGTCGATTGCGGCGGCAGGGTACTGGTTATTGCATGGTCAGGTCGCCCCGCCGGTTAGCGCCACGCATCACGCGCAGGACCAACTGTGCCGGAGCCTGCGTGAAGCTAGCGCGGAAGCCCGGCAAGTCCTCGAAGTTGCCGGAACTGGCGGCGATCACCACGTCATCCTTCTGAAGGCCGTTACGTGAGGCGCGGCTGCCGCGGGCCACCGACTCCACCAGCACGCCCGAATAGCCCGATTGGCGCAGGCGTTCGGGCAGTTCGGCAAACACCGCGCCGTCAAGGCGCGGGTCCAGCTCCACGCCCGCGAACGAGCGCGGCTGCTCGCGCAGCGTGGTGGATAGCTGCAGCGGTTTGCCGTCGCGGCGCACGTCGAGCGCGACACGGCTGCCGACGGGCTGCAGCCCTTCGAAGTTGCGCAGCGAATCGCGCCCGTCGATGCGCTCCCCGTTGGCGGCCACGACCACGTCGCCCACGCGCAGCCCCGCGCCGGCCGCAGCGCTGCCCTTGAACACCTGCGTGACCAGTGCGCCGCGCGCCTCGTCCAGGCCCAGCGCCTTGGCCAGCGGCGCGGTCACGTCCTGAGATTCCAGGCCCAGCGCGCCGCGAACCACCACGCCGTTGTGGGCAAGCTGGTTGACGACATTGCGCGCCAGGCTGGTCGGGATGGCGAAGCCCAGGCCGATGTTGCCCGCCGCGCTGCCGCGCGGGTTGAAGCTGGCGGTGTTGATGCCGACCAGCTCGCCGTTGAGGTTGACCAGCGCGCCGCCGGAATTGCCCGGATTGATCGAGGCATCGGTCTGGATGAAGTTCTGGAAGCCCAGCCCGCGCAGGCCCGTGCGGCCGACCGCGGAGACGATGCCCGAGGTCACCGTCTGGCCGATGCCGAACGGGTTGCCGACCGCGACCACGAAATCGCCCACCCGCAGCGCATCCGAATCGCCCAGCGGCAGTGCGCTGAGGTTCTGCGCCGGAATCCTCATCAGCGCGATGTCGGTGTCGGCATCGGAGCCGAGGAACTCGGCCGGCAGCGTGCGTCCATCGCTGAGCGTGATCGACACCGCGTCGGCGCCTTCGATCACATGGTGGTTGGTGATCACGTAGCCGCGCTGCGCGTCGATGATCACGCCCGAGCCCAGCGATTCGTTGATGCGCTCCTGGGTCAGCTCGGGAAACATGCGCCGGAACATCGGGTCGTCGCCGAACGGACTGACACTGACGCGCTGCTTGGTGTGCACGCTGACCACGGCGGGGGTCACCCGCGCCAGCATCGGCGCCAGCGACGGCAGCGGCGTGGTGCCGACGGCGGCGGGCAGGGCGGCGACGGCCGGTGCGGCCGCGGCGGCCACGGGCGCGGCCTGGGCCGGCGTCTCCAACCCGTCGCGGATCGCGGTGGCGGCAAAGCCACCGAAGGCGGCGGCCAGGGACAACGTCAGCAGGGTGGTGGTGGCCTTCGGGCGCATCGGGTTCCTCGGTGATTCGGCACCTGCGCCTTATGGGGCGTGCCCGTGCTCGTGCTCGGCGCAAGGTGAATTCGTCACTCTCGCGCCCGCACGTTGAATCACCCGTGAAACGAATCACCCGTGAAACCCACCATGCAACGGGGCGGTCATCGGCGCGTGGGGGAGTCCGCTGCATGGCGGACGATCCCCACGGCCGACGCCCGCCCTCGCGGGACTGCTCAGAAGCGCTCGCCGGTCTGCGTGCCGCAGAACTCGAGAGCCTTGCTGTGGGTCTGCGTCGCTGGGTCGTAGATCCAGCGTTCGGCCTGGATGGGGCCGGTGTAGCTCATGCCGTCGGGCGCCAGGGCGACCACGATCGGGCCGACCTGCTGGTAGCCGTGGTAGAGGTCGTTGACGAACCAGAAGAAGCGGATCCAGTAGGTGTAACGGTCGGTCTTGCGGTCGTACTCCCAGGTGCCGTATCCGGGGCCGCGCTTGGACAGTCCCCAGGGGCTGGGAGCGCCGGTGAGCGGGAAGGTGTTGGTTTCCGACAGCGTGCCGCCGGCATGGAAGACCACGGTGGCCAGGATCGGTGAGGGCGTGGCCGACACGCCGCACGGGGCGACCGCGCCCTGCACGTTCCACGTGCCGACGATGATGTTGGCGGGTGTCGGCAGGGCGCCGGTGTCGGAGGGGCCGAAGGCGGGCGCGCCGGGGGCGCAGGAAAGCAGCGCGCCGAGCAGGGTGATGCGAACGAGGGCGGTGGACATCGTCATGCTCCTGGAGGGTGGAATGCCGCGTGCGGACCACCCGCCGCGGTTCCCAGATGCTGCTCAGGCAATGGCCTGAAATTCCTGCAAAACCCGCTGAAACTTTCTGAAACCAGCGAGGCGACATGTCCAACGCATCCGGTCGCTATGCGTTTGAGGGCTTCCGCGTCGACATGCACGCGCGCCAGGTGCTGGACGCCGCGGGCCAGCCGCTGCCGCTG
Organism: Lysobacter niastensis; assembly: GCF_031457115.1. Classification (GTDB taxonomy): domain Bacteria; phylum Pseudomonadota; class Gammaproteobacteria; order Xanthomonadales; family Xanthomonadaceae; genus Lysobacter_J; species Lysobacter_J niastensis_A. The sequence continues at coordinate 813,521 of NZ_JAVDVY010000002.1, read as the reverse complement.
ACCGCCAAGGCGTTCGATGTGCTGATGCACCTCATCGAGCACCGCGATCGCGTGGTCGGCAAGGACGAGCTGATGGCGCAGGTCTGGAGCGGACGCGTCGTCGAGGAAAACAACCTGAACCAGGCCGTCTCCGCGTTGCGGCGCGCGTTCGGCACCGGCGTGGGCGACCACCGCTACATCGTCACCGTGCCGGGGCACGGTTATCGCTTCGTCGCCGAAGTCGACGATTGGATCGAAGGCGTGCCGCCCTCGCCGACGCCGGAGGTGGCGGCGGCAGATGCGCGAACCGCAACGCACCGGCGCGGCTGGATCCTGGCCGCGGTGGCAGCGGTCCCGCTGTTGCTGGCGGCCTTGCTGTTCTGGCCGCGGCCGGCGCATTCCCCGCCGACCGCCGCCAACACGGCGGCACTGGCGGTGCTGCCATTCCGTGCACTTCCATCCGGGACGAGCGACGAGCTGCTGGAGCTGGGCATGGCCGAGACGCTGATCGCGCGGCTCAGCCAGGGTGGCGCGTTGCAAGTGCGATCGCTCGATGCGTCGCGGCGTTTGCGCAGCCAGGACCCGATGGAGGCCGGCCGGCAACTGCGGGTGGCGTATGTCGTCGCTGGCTCCACCCAGCGGCAGGGCGGACGCATGCGCGTGACGGTGCGACTGGTGCACGTCCCGGACGGGCGCACGCTGTGGGCCGGGACGTTCGATGAGCAGCGCGATCGCGTGTTCGCCCTGCAGGACGCCATCGCCGAGGCCGTGGCGGGCGCACTCACGGTGAAGGTTGTCCGCACCGCGCAGCGCCACAGCCCTTGCGACGGCGACAACGTCGAGGCCTATCGCGCGTACCTGTCCGGCCGCTACATGATGAACCGCCCGACCGTTGAGCGCCTGTCCGAGGCCGAGGCCGCTCTCGGCCGGGCGATCGAACTGGACCCGACCTGCGCCCGCGCCCATGCGGCGCGGGCGCAATTGCGCCTGCAGCAGATCAGCCTCACCGAGCATGATCCCGTCGAGCAGTACCGTCTGGCATGGGCGGACGTGAATCGCGCGCTGGAGCTGGATCCGCGGTTGGCCGACGCGTATGTCGCGCGCGGACTGATCGAAGTCGGGCATTACTGGGATGCCACACAGGCCGAGGCGTCATTGGCCCGCGCGCTGGAGCTCGATCCGGGCTCGGCCGCCGTCCACGCCGCCTACGCCGACGTGCTGGCGACCGCCGGCCGCGACGACGAGGCCGCCCTGCACCTGTGGCGGGCGCACGAACTCGACCCCCTGTCCCCCGAGGCCACGCTCAACGCCGCGGCCTGGCTCCAACGGATCGATCCCGTGGCCGCACAGGCCCTGGTGGCGCGCACGCTGGAGGCCGAACCCGGCTTCTGGTCGGCCCACTGGTATCGCGCGGCATGGGCGCGGCAACAGGGACGCCTGGCCGAAGCCATTGCCGACCTGGAGGTGGCGGCACGCAACTCAGGTCGCAACAGCCGGGTGCTGTCCTCGTTGGCCAGGACCTACGTGGCCGCGGGGCAGCCCGAACGTGCCCGTGAGCTGCTGCAGGAGATGAAGCAGCGCCAACGCGAGGGCTACGTCCATCCGTCGGCACTGGCGATCACTTATTACGAGTTGGGCGACGATGCGCATGCCATCGACCAGCTCGAACTGGCGTACACACAGCGTGACCTGCGAATTGCCAACCTCGGCGACGACCCCTACTGGCAACGGCTGCACGCCAACCCGCGTTTCCAGGCACTGGCCCAAAAGGCGGTCCTGAAGTCAGACAGGCCGGCCGCGCGCAACTGAAATGCGCGAACCGATGGAGCGTGTCGGGTGCTCAGAAGTCGCGCTGCAAGCCGAGCCACCAGCCGGCATCGGGAACATCCGCGCTGAACTGGCGGGTATGGTCCAGAGTCCCGGTCCATTCGCCGATGCCGGCGAGCAGCCCCAGGCTCACGCTGCCGCTGTCCTGCTGTTGGGGCCACGCCGGCAGATCGAACCGAACTTCGGGGATGGCGGCGAATGCCGCCCGTGGCGTCGTGCCATGGTCGGCGAGGCGATGCCGATAGCGCGCGTCGAGGTCGAACTGCAGCCAGCCCTTTGCGCCCAAGCGCCAGTCGCGGGCGTAGCGGGCACCGGCCGTGCCGTGCATGAAGCTGGCGGAGGTCGGATCGGCGATCAGCTCCAGACCGGTCTCGCCCTGTTCGACGAAGCCGTCGTCGCGCGACCCGGCGTAATCCAGGCCCAAGAACGGAGACAGCCGCCCGCGCCCGACCTGGAAACGTCGGCCGATCTCGCCCTGCATGTACGCCTGTCCGATCCTCCGTTGCGAGTACGCCGTATGCACGCCCGCGTCGCCCAGGTCGATGCCGCGCTGGATCCGCAATGAAGCGTCGGTCATCCCGAGCATGCCTGTGGCGTACCAGCGGCCGCCGGCATCGCGGTATTGGGCGTACAGGTTGGCGCTGGGCGACGGGCCGTCGGCCTGTCCGCCCAGCGAATCGAACTGCATCCACGAGCTGCCGAGAGCGACGCTGCCGCCGACCAGCCAGTTTGGGCCGAACCATGCGTCATGGCCGCCGATATGGCCGGCGCCGCCAGCGCCCTGGGCGCGGTACTCCATCGGTGCCGACCAGGCGCCGGCTGTGGCTGGCGTCAGGCGCTCCAGATGCGCATCGAGTTGGCGGGCGTGGGCAGAGGCCTGGTGGCCGATGGCCTCTGGCATCTGCGCGTGGATACGACCGCCGAGGCTGTCGAGCGTGCGCAGCGCCTGGTCGTGGTCGCGGATGTGCTGGATCGAGGCGGCCGAATCGAGGAAGCGCTGCTGCGCCTGGTTCAGTGCACTCGGCGGCAATCGGGCGAAGCGGTCGGCCTGCTCGAAGGCGCGGTCGAGGTTGTCGGCGCTGGCGAGCTCGACCGGTCCGGCGACGCCTGCCGTCGACATCGCCGAGGCCACCGAGATGCGGGTCGCGTCGAAGAAGACATCATTGGCGGTGTAGCGCAGCGCGCCTTCGAGGAACAGGCCCTGCGCTGCCCACTCGTCGAATTGCCCGGTTACGCCCTCGGCCGCGTGCAACAGCAGCACGCTGGAAGCCGATGGCAGCACGTAGGACTGCGAGGTGCCCTTGATCAGCCTCAACTTGCCGTCGAGCGCGGCGCTGCCGGTGATCTGCAGGTCCCAGCCCAGCACCAGTTCCAGGGTGCCCCAAGCGACCTGGCTGTAGTCGCCTTCGATGCGGCTGTGCCGGTCTTCCGCGCAGACGGACAAGCCGGTGCCGCACTTGTGGCGCGTGCTGAGGAGGTTGCGGTTATCGACGTCGCCGCGCACGGTGCCGGTCAGCCACAACGTTCCACCCGGTGAGAATCCGGTGTCGAAGATCTTGACGTCGGACACCAGCGTGTCCCACACCACCAGCTCGCCGCCGGCAATCTGGGTGCCGCCGCCGAAGCGGTATTCGCCATCGACCAGGTTTAGCCAGCCGGTGCCGTCGACGATCAACGCGTGATCGCTCTGGCGCCCGCCGGTCATCTTGATCTCGTTCCAGGTGAGCGTGTAGTCCACCTTGACGTAGCAGTCCGCGGTGATCGGCGACGGGCAGAGCGCGGTGGGCGACGGTTGTGGCGGCGGCGGCGGAGGCGGTGGTGCCGGGGGTGGCGCTACCACCGCTGGGACGGGATCGCTGCGCACCGCCTGGCCGCCGCCACCGCACGCAGCCAGCAGGAGCATGCCGGCCAGTCCGGCGAGCCGGGTCCAATGCAATAACGGGTTCATGAGGAACCTCCGTGAGAGTCCCTTCGCAATCCCCGTTCATGGCCGATCGATCTACCGAAGGAGAATTCGTCCGTCGGGTCGACAGTGGCGTCGCGCGGTTCGGTGCCGTCCGCGATGAAAAGCCAAGCGCATGCGGTGCCCAGGTTGGGACCGCGACGCGATGTTGTCAGGGAACGCGGCCCGGCTGCCCAGTCGGCCAGGGCAAGCGAGCGATCAAGATGAACAGGTGGCGGGCGAGTACCCCCCAACCTGGGTGTTGGAGATCCCCCTCAAATGAACGATGAAGTTCCCATCCGCCATGCCTTGAACGCCTCCGCGCGGCGCCCAAGAACGCATTGCGGCGGCGGTCAAGGACATCGCTAACACCGACTTCACGACTGGCATCACAAGACGTGACTGCCATCAAAAAAGCGTTGACACATTTCGGGGCCGGGGGTAGTTTGAGTTCTCGCCGCCGACACTACATCTTGTGGTTGAGGTGGCGAAGGAAGCCCAAAACTAGGGTTTTTCTTGATTTAGCTGCATAACGGGACGCGCTATCGGGGGACGGCGTGGGACGGGAGCAAAATGGCCCAGATGTTGGTCCAAACCGTAAAGAAAACCCAGGCTCACGCGGCGCACAGATGCGATCGCGGGCGTAGCCGTCGGCGGCCTTTGGAAGGGACGCAGACGGAGCGGTACACACCATAAGAATCCATAGGCGCGGGTTCACCCGTCGCCAGTAACGAGGAGACAGGACAGGCATGAGCACAGTGCGCCTCGAGGCGGTCAAGACAGCCGCGGCTGAGCGGGAGATCCCGATGCAGCCCGCCTCCCAGGACATCTGGGACAAGAAGTACCGGCTGAAGACCAAGACCGGCCAGGCCGTCGATGCCGACATCGATGGAACCTACCAGCGCGTCGCCAAGGCGCTGGCCGAGGCCGAGCCTACGCCTGAGAAGCAGCTGTACTGGAACGAGCGCTTCGTCTGGGCGCTGCGCCGCGGTGCCATCCCCGCCGGCCGCATCACGTCCAATGCCGGCGCGCTGGAGCACAAGCCCGCCACCTCGACCATCAACTGCACCGTGTCGGGCACCATCGAGGATTCGATGGACGGCATCCTCGACAAGGTCCACGAGGCCGGCCTGACCCTGAAGGCCGGCTGCGGCATCGGCTACGAGTTCTCGACGCTGCGCCCGCGCGGCGCGTTTGTCGCCGGCGCCGGCGCCTACACGTCGGGCCCGATGTCCTTCATGGATATCTACGACAAGATGTGCTTCACCGTGTCCTCGGCCGGTGGCCGCCGCGGCGCGCAGATGGGCACGTTCGACGTCTCCCACCCGGACGTGAAGGACTTCATCCGCGCCAAGCGCGAAGACGGCCGCCTGCGTCAGTTCAACCTGTCGCTGCTGATCACCGACGGCTTCATGGAGGCGGTCCATGACGACGCCGACTGGCCGCTGGTGTTCCCGGTCAACATGAAGGAAAAGGGCGACCTCGACCTCGACGACGCCAGCCAGGTCGTCTGGCGCGACTGGCCGAGCCACCGCAACTACGTCGTCCGCGACGACGGCTTGGTCGCCTGCAAGATCTACGGCCACATCCGTGCCCGTCATCTGTGGGACATGATCATGGTCTCGACGTACGACTACGCCGAGCCGGGTTTCATCCTGATCGATCGCGTCAACGAGATGAACAACAACTGGTGGTGCGAGTCCATCCGCGCCACCAACCCCTGCGGCGAGCAGCCGTTGCCGCCGTACGGCGCCTGCCTGCTGGGCTCGGTCAACCTGACCAAGTTCGTGCGCGACCCGTTCACCGAGCAGGCCTCCTTCGACTGGGAGGAATACAAGGAAGTCGTGCGCGTGTTCACCCGCATGCTCGACAACGTGGTCGAAGTGAACGGCCTGCCGCTGGAGCAGCAGCGCAACGAGATCATGCGCAAGCGCCGCCACGGCATGGGCTTCCTCGGCCTGGGCAGCACCGTGACCATGCTGCAGATGAAGTACGGCTCCAAGGAGTCGTGCGAGTTCACCGAGCGCGTCTCCCGCGAGATGGCCGTGGCCGGCTGGGAGATGGGCCTGGCGCTGGCGAAGGAAAAGGGCGCCGCGCCGATCATGGAAGAGCGCTTCGAAGTCACCGCCGAGATGCTGCGCAAGCGCCCGGAGATGGTGAAGGACGGCTGGAAGATCGGCCAGGAAATCGAAGGCAAGGTCCTGCACGCCCGCTACAGCCGCTACATGCAGCGCGTGGCCTCGGTATCGCCGGAGCTGGTGGACGAGCTGGCCGAAGTCGGCTCGCGCTTCACCCACCACAGCTCCATCGCCCCGACCGGCACCATCTCGCTGTCGCTGGCCAACAACGCCTCCAACGGCATCGAGCCGTCGTTCGCGCACCACTACAGCCGCAACGTGATCCGCGAAGGCAAGAAGTCCAAGGAAAAGGTCGACGTCTACTCGTTCGAGCTGCTCGCCTACCGCGAGCTGGTCAACGCCAAGGCCATGCCGTTCGCCGAGGACGAGGCCGGCAAGCTGCCGGACTACTTCATCTCCGCCGACGACATCTCGCCGAAGGAGCACGTCGACGTGCAGGCCGCCGCGCAGAAGTGGGTGGACAGCTCGATCTCCAAGACCGCCAACGTCCCGACGGATTACCCGTACGAGGACTTCAAGGACATCTACCGCTACGCCCACGAGCAGGGCCTGAAGGGTTGCACCACGTTCCGTTTCAACCCGGCCGCCTTCCAGGGCGTGCTGGTCAAGGAAGCGGACCTGGAGAACACGACCTACCGCTTCGAGCTGGAAGACGGCACGGTGCTGGAGGTCAAGGGCAACGAGCAGATCGAATACGACGGCGAGATGCACACCGCCGCCAACCTGTTCGACGCCCTGAAAGAAGGCTATTACGGCAAGTTCTGACCCTGGCATTCCCCTCCTTGAAAACAAGGAGGGGAGGCGAGGGGATTGGATTCCAGGCGCGGCTCCGGGCCAACCGCGTTCATGTTCCCGGCCCCGCGCAGGCACCGTTGTCTTGTGCCTTGCGCGCGCTGCAGGTATAGCATCGCTCCCGTAACACCGTGATTAGAACCACCCAATTAGATCGCCCCGATTACTCATTGATTAGCTACCGACCGATCAGCACCACGATCTGACGCCCGTCAGGAGGGCACATGAGCAATGGCAACGGAGTGACGTCGACCTTGTCGCAGGCCGCCGAAAGCGTAAAAGAAACTGCTTCGAACCTCGGCGGCGCCATCGTGCACCGCGCCGAGGGCGCCGTGGAAACCGTCAAGGCCACCGCCACCAAGGCGACCAAGGCCGCCAAGAAGGCCGTAGGCACCGCCAAGAAGAAGCTGGCCAAGGTCAGCGCGAAGGCCAAGAAAGAGGCCACCGCGCTGAAGGCCAAGGCCGGGAAGAAGACCGCCAAGCGCGCGACGAAGAAGGCCGCGAAGAAGGCCGTGAAGAAGCAGGCCGCCACCAAGAAGGCGGTCAAGAAGGCAGTGAAGAAAGCCGTGCGTCGCGCCAAGGTCAAGAAGGCCGTCAAGAAGGTCGCCGTGAAGCGGGCCGTCAAGAAGGCCGTCAAGAAAGCCGCCGCCAAAAAAACAGTAAAGAAGGCCCCGGCCCGGAAGGCCGTCGCCAAGAAGGCGGCAACTAAGGCAGCCAAGCGTCCCGCCAAGAAGGTCGCGAAGAAAGCTGCCAGGAAGTAACGCAAGCCCCGATTGGTCGCCGCGCCCACGCGGCGCGGCGACCGCTTGAGCAACACCCTCTGCAACACCCAAACGCATTACTCAATAGAACACCGCATCAGCGCATCGTCTTCAGGAGCGTGGCCCATGGCCGTCAAGATCGAAAAGAAAATCAAGGGCTACAGCGTCGTCACCCCGGAAGACAAGGCGAAGGAGGCCAGCAAGGCCGCGGCGCCGTTATCCGTGGTCGCAGACCTGCCCACGGCCGACGTCATCCAGATGCACGAGCGCATCGAGCGCCCCGAGATGCTGGTCGGCTCCACCTACAAGATCAAGTCGCCGCTGTTCGAGCACGCGCTGTACGTCACCATCAACGACATCGTGCTCAACGCCGGCACCGAGCACGAGCTGCGCCGTCCCTTCGAGATCTTCATCAACTCGAAGAACATGGACCACTTCCAGTGGATCGTCGCGCTGACCCGCATCATGTCCGCCGTGTTCCGCAAGGGCGGCGACGTCACCTTCCTGGTCGACGAGATGAAGGCCGTGTTCGACCCCAAGGGCGGCTACTGGAAGCCGGGCGGCGTGTACATGCCGTCGCTGGTCGCCGAACTGGGCAGCATCGTCGAAGATCACCTCAAGTCGATCGGCCTGATGCACGACCCCGACATGAGCGACGCCCAGCGCGCCCTCATCGCCGAAAAGCGCGCCGCCTACGCGCAGCTGTCAAAAAAAAACTCTGACGTAACCGGCAACGCGGCCGGCGACCTGTTCCCCGAGCCGCGCACCAGCGACACCCCGCGCAGCGAAGACGTCGAAATCACCGGCGAAGGCGTCGCCTTCCCGCCGAGCGCCACCATGTGCCACAAGTGCAGCGCGAAGGCGGTGGTGATCATGGACGGGTGTGCGACTTGCTTGAATTGTGGATATAGCAAGTGCGGTTGAAAGAATAGAAAAACAAAGGGTCAGGTTTCAGAAATGAACCTGGCCCTTTTTCTTGGGTGTTTCAAGTACGGATGTTCGCGGACGACGCTGCCTTGACGTCGTCCGCACGAGCCTCCGGCAAGAATGGGTCACCCACACGGCCCGCTCTCGATGCCGAAATCCGCCACCGTGCTGCTCATCCGCCACGCCGAGAAGTCGGGCGACCCGGACGACCCTGAGCTGACGTCGGCGGGACAGGCGCGCGCGCAGGCGTACGTCGCCTACTTCCAGACGCTCGACCTCGACTCGGCGCGGATCGCGGCGCCGGCGTGGCTCATCGCCAAGGCCGACGATGCGGAAAGCCGACGCGGGCGCCTGACGCTGGAGCCGCTGGCGGCCGCGCTGCGCCTGCCGATCGACACCGCCCTGGACGAAGCCAGCGTCGGGCGGCTGGCCCAACGCCTGCTCGAGGATGCGCGCTACGACGATGCCACTACGCTGGTGTGCTGGTCCCATAAGCACCTGCCGGCGCTGGCCAAAGCGCTGGGTGCGCCGAAGTCGTTGCTGCCGGACGGATGGCCGGAGGACGTATTCGGCTGGCTGCTGCGCCTGGACTACGACGCCACCGGCGCGCTCGTCGCGGCAACGCGGCACGAGCAACGGTTGATGTTCGGCGATTGCGGCACTTCGTCATGACGCATGAGCGGGTCGAATAGAACAGAGGCCAGAATGCGTTTTGCGATGGGCGCTCTGATCTATGCAGCAACCAGTTGCGCGCTGCAGAAAAGGGGCAGGCTCATTGTCCAGTGCCGAAAAAAAGAGTGCCCGGTTTCCCGGGCACTCTGAGGTGGATCGCGGTGCTTACTTGACCTGGAAGGTCGCGCTCGCCGCAGCCGTGGCGGTGCCGCTGGTGGTGACGGCGTTGGCCTTGTAGGTACCGATCGAGCTCGAACCGGTGCCACTCACGAAGCTCCACTTGGCGTAGCCGCTGGCGTCGGTGGTCACGGTGCCGACGATCTTGTCGATGCCGTTGGGCTTGACCGCCTCGAAGCGGACACTCGCGCCGCGGACCGGCAGGCCGGCCTTGAGCACGCGCGCCGTCATCGAGACCTTGGTACCGGCGTTGTAGACCGACTGGCTGGGCGTCAGCGTCTCGGTCAGCGTCGCCGGGGCCGGCGCAACGGGCGCAGCAACCGTGTAGATGGTCGAGGCGCTGGCGGTGTGCGTGGAGCCCGCGACGCTGCTGACGCCGGTGCCGATGCCGTAGGCGCGCGCGGCGGCCGAGGCCGGCGAGGTCACCTGCAGCGTGGCCGAGCCCGAGGCACCCGGGGCCAGCGCGACGCTGGAGGTCGAGAGCGTGCCGGTCCAGCCAGTCGGCACCGTGCGGGCCAGGGCGAAGCTGGTGTTGGCACAGGAGGCGCTGTCGTTGTTGCGGACGTTGACGGTGTAGGTGATGGCGGTGCCTGCGGCGACGGCGGCGGTGTTTCCGGACAGGCTCACCGTCGGCGCGGCGTGGGTGCACACCGGAGCCGGAGCCGGAGCCGGAGGCGGCGTCGTGCCACCCATCTGGACCTCATAGGCACCGATGTCAGCCTGTGCACCCGACGGACGCGGAGCCATCACGAAATCCGTGGTCACGCCGCTGATGACCGGCACCTTGTCGATCACCGGGCTGCCGGCGAGCGGTTCGGCATCGAACGCGCTCAGGCTCATGTTGGCGAGCTTCGGATCCTGGCAGACGCTGCCGGACGGGCACTGGCCGTTCTTGACGTTCCAGAACAGGTTGCCCGAGTAGCTCACGGTCGCCGTGCTGTTGTACACGATGTGGCCAATGGACAACGCGCTCGGAGCCAGATAGTACGGCTTGCCGATGATGGCGTTGTTCTGGATCGTGAGCTTGGCCGAGGCGGTGCCGCCGGTGCTCATGATCGCGCCCTGGCCTTCGCTGATGATCGTGTTGTGACGCACGTTGACGACGTTGCCATCCTTCATCGAGATCGACAGCGCATTGCCGTTGGCACGGCACATGTCGCCGGCCTGCATGTAGTCCTTGCCGGAGAAGTAGCTGCAGTAGCCGTCCAGGACCGAGTTCTCGATCGTGGCGTTGCCGTTGGTCTTGAGCTGGTTGCCGGCATTCGCATACGAGTGCAGGCGACGCACGGTCAGGGTCGTGCCGGCGGCACCGTCGAGGTACAGCAGGTCGACACCGTCGGAGACGTTGTGGTGGACGTCGGAGTCCTCGATCAGCCACTGGCCACCGGTGTAGTAGGTGCCCATGCCGTCGCCGTAACCGCCGGCCTTCTGCGCCCAGCAGTTGATCTTCTCGCCGGTCTGCCAGTTCTCGGCACAACCGTTCCACGCGATCTCGACCTGGCGCAGGATCATCTGGCCGCTGTTGCTGCTGGACGACTCGCCGACGTTGCCGTCCCAGCCGGCCCAGCCGTTGGCGTTCATCTTGACGCGCTCCATGGTCCAGTTGGACAGGCCACCGGCGTTCATCGCGTAGCCCGCCAGACCGTGGATGTTGAGGTCATGCAGCCACACGTTGCTGGACGCGCTGGCCTGGATGCCGGCGCGGGCCCAGTTGCCGTACGGAGCGGAGGTCTTGTTGCACGCGGCCGAGGCGGTGCTGTGGCTGGAGATACAGTTGCTCTTGTCGGTGATCTCGAGATAACCGACTTCAACGTTGTTGCTGCCAACCAGGTTCAGCACGCTGTTGGTGCGCTCGGCGCCCCACAGCTTGGGCGCGGTGGTGCCGTTGCCGAGGATGCGGGTCGGGGCCGACGCGGTACCGCTCGGGATCTTGCCGAGCGCGCACGCGCTGCGGTCGCCGGAGGCGCAGGTGCCGGCCATGCCGGGCGCGCCGTAACCGATCATGTATTCGCCCGAGCCGATCATCAGCGTGTCACCGCCGGCAATGCGCGCGGTGCCGCTGCTCGGCAGGGCGTAGTAAGGATGCTTCCACGCGCAGTTCTGCGCGGTGCCGCTGCCGGAATACGGGGCGTCGGCGCGGCCGTTGCACTGGGTGGCATCGCCACCGTCGGTACGGACGTAGAAGTTGGTGGCAGCCTGCGCCGAGCCGATGGCGAATCCGGCCGGCACGATCAACAGCGAGAGGATGGACTGGGTGAGGGCACGACGTGAAACAAGCGACATGGGGGCAATTCCTAGGTGAGTTCGATGGCGTGGCTCACTCCCCTGTCGAGCCGCGGCGCATCCTAGGAATCGGTCGGAACTCAATTTGCGTGACGCGTCACACTTTCTGCGCCACAGGAATCGATCGCGGGAAAACCCGCAATTCAGCGATGGAAACGTTCAGAAATCGCACCCGTGCTTCGTCATGCGCGTTTCGCTTCAATAAGAATCGTCTGAAAAAAACGCCCGTTTTGACGACTCGAAAAGCGCACTGCGCAAACTTTGCATGGACTTTCTTCGGATCGCGCGCCTACGAAACAGCCCCCACGACCGCTAGAAATGTCTGTCGCTGGCCGCAATGGGCGGCCTGCGCGGTATGACGGTCTTGATGGTGTTCGCAATCGGATTCAACAGCCCCATTGCGGACGAAGCGGCCAATCCACAGGTTGATCGGGTCGCCGAGGTCCTGGAGGTTGCCGCCGGGGAACGCGTCGGTCGGTGAACCGATATTGCTGCAATTCTCGGCCATCAAAACTAGCCGGATTCTCGGACGATTCCGATTCAAATCGGGCCTGCTCGAGGCCAGTCTTGGTGCCCATTGGAGCGTGCGAACTTGGATCGGTTCATCACGAAGCTGATCTATGAGCGTTTGCGGGAAACTTTTGCTTCAGATGACAAGAATCGACGATTTCTATTTCAATCATGCAGGCGACTGCGCACTTGCGAACTGGGTTATTCCGTCGGCCTGTGCAGGCAGCCTGGTGGGTCCGATCGCCGAAAGCCTGCGCGCGGTGTGCGCCTCGGACGGAGGCGTGACGTTCAACCTGATGGCGACGGCCATAGACCAGTACATCGCCCATAGTCTGAAACCGAAGGAAAGTCGTCGTCCGTTGGACGATGCGCTCGATGGGATCCTGATGATGATCGCGCTGGAGTTGAACGAGAATATCGTTATGTCCGCGCGAACCGAATCCGTCGGGCGATAGTTCGCGCCCATGCTCGCCAGCGGGCGGCGGCATCCGAGTGCATCATCAAGCGCACTGGTCAGGCCCATTCGAGGGAGCCACGCTGCTTGCCGGGCGGCGAACCGGGCGTTCCGGGCACATGATCCCGGATGGGGCCTATTGCGACCCCGGAGTAGGCCGAAGGCCACTCCGGTAAGTCTGGCGACCGCGAGCGGGCTCAGCCCCCAAGGGTGCCCGGGCGGAATAGGATATGCCGTTGGTATAAAGTCGCGCCGTTGGCAACCCGGAACGGAAATCTCATGAGCTTCCGAATCGTTTTGGCTGACGATCATCCCATCGTATCCAGTGGCGTCCGCCAGCTTCTGGAGCACGATCGCTCGCTCAGCGTTGTTGCCGTGGTCACGTCGCCCGATGAGTTGCTGAGCACGCTAGACAACACGCCATGCGATCTCCTGATCACGGACTTCAACATGCCGGGGGAGCAAGCGTCCGACGGCCTTGGATTGCTGGGATTGATCCAGAGAAAGCATCCGACGTTGCCCGTGATCGTCCTCACCATGATCACTAATACGGCCGTCCTCCGTTCGGTGCTGGGTGTTGGGGTTCGAGGCCTGATCAGCAAGGCGGATACGCTCACCGAGTTGCCGCTTGCTGTCAGTGTCGTGGCCAAGGGGCGCAACTACGTCAGCATATCGATGAAGGGATACCTGGAAGCCGAAACTGCGAAGCTCTCGCCCCGCGAGACCGAGGTGTTGCGATTGTTCGCCTCCGGCTACACGGTTTCCCAGATCGCGCTTCAGCTCAACCGGAGCGTCAAGACTGTCAGCTCCCAGAAGATGGAAGCCATGAACAAGCTCGGCATAAAGAGCGATCTGGGAATCTATGCGTACGCGCGAGAGCATGGGCTCTTGTGAGCGTTGCGCGCGCCTGGATGCAGGGCAACTGGAGCCAAGCCAGCGGCATCACCACCGCATTTCCCTGGCTGCATGAGGTCGCCATTCACGGGATGTGGGGCCATGCGTCCCGACACGGCGCGAAGCCCTGCTTCGTCTGGCTCTTGCTGACAGGCCCGCTCGAATGGCCAAACCCTGCGCTGGGCGCGTGTTGCTGCCGAGGGCTTCGGTAACGGTTCCCCACACACCGGCGATATTCCAGCGCACGAAGCGAACGTAGGTCGCCCTCCACGAGCCGTACCGATCCGGTAGTTCGTGCCATGGAGAGTCCGTGGCAGCAATCCAAAGAACGCCTTCGATGAAATTGCGGTAGGCAACGTCGTGATTGCGCACGCGGGCGCGCAGCGACCCGGGCAATGCTTCGATGATCCGGAGCCATTGCCGTTCACCAATCGCCATGGAAGCCAAAGGTTGTTCGTCGATCAACATAATCCCCACTTCTTGTGTCGTGCTCTGTTGTCGGGCGACACGTCAGAAGCCAAGTCGTGGCTTGTCCATCACGACAGGCCAGACGCATCCCCGGTGGCGACATTCGCGTCTGCCTTCGATGGCCTGAATAAGAACTTTCCGAAAAGCCGGGAGCACCGGGTACCCGTGCTCAACAATGCGAGGGGCGCACAGTTCCGGATTCGCGGCTGGGGCGCCGCCTCCGCGGTTCGGACTATTCCGATGGGGAGTCCGTGCCGTCCGGCTTAGGCTGGTATACGCTGTTCCCCAGCGCGCAGCCTCTGAGTAGTCCATGCGCCGTTTCTTTGCCCTTCGCCCCATTGCCCTCCGCCGTTGCCTGGTAGCGGGCGCCACGGTGCTCATGATTCTTTGCGCCGGTTTCCATCCGGCGTCGGCTCAGGAAAGCCGAGCACCGGCACTGACTCCCTCGGAAGAAAGCTGGCGACGCGAACACCCGGTGGTTCATGTCGGCGTGTTCACCGGCGATCACATGCCTCTGGAAACCTGGTTGGGCGGGCATCCGGAGGGACTGGGCGTCGACTACGCACGCCTGCTGGCTGCACGCGTCGGCCTGCGCCTGGAGTTTCACCCGTACACGGACTGGGGGGGAATGGCGTTTGGCGACTCCAAGGCCGCTTACGACCTGCTGGTCGCTCAGCCTGTCACGCCCGAGAGGCTGAAGCGGTTCCATCTGCTGCGCCCTTACCTGTCGGGTTATCCCATGCTGGTGGCGCGCAAGGGTGATCCGCGGATACGCGACGATAGCGACCTGACCCGTGCGCGCATCGTGACGGAACGCCGCTTCAGGCACGGTGCCATCGAAATCGCGCGACGCTATCCGAAGGCGACGCTGGTATATGCCGACGATGGTCGCGAAGCGCTGGACATGGTCGCAAGCGGCGAAGGCGATGCCTATGTCGGGATCACCGCGTCACGCACGCTGGCCCTGCTGCATCGCCGACAGGCCGACGATCTGAGCATGCTCGGACCGCTGGACATGCCGAAGGTCGACATCGCCCCTGCGGTTCGTCGTGATCGCGACATGCTCGCGCAGTTGCTTCGGAAGGCGGAAACAACCATCACCTTGAACGAGCTGGCGCAGCTTCGCATGCGTTGGGGCATCGCCAGCGAGGAGAATCCTTCTGTCGCCTCCTCGGGAACCCTGGGCGCAACGGACCGTGCCTGGTTGAACAAGCTGCCAGCGCTGCGAATGGGATACGAAATCGACCGCTATCCCTACAGCTTTGCGGACGGGCAGGGTGAGTTCGACGGACTGGCGGCCGACTACGTGAAGATACTGCGCGAGAAGCTCGGCTTGCGCTTGCAGATGGTGCCGGCAAAGGACTGGGGCAGCCTCCAGCGCATGGTGCGCGCCAACGAAGTCGACCTGATCGCGGCCGGCATGACGGCCGACTTCAGCGCCGAAGACATGAGCTTCAGCGTGCCCTACGAGTACTTCCCGGAAGTGATCGTGGCCAGGCTGTATGGCCCGCCGATCGCCAAGCCCAGCGACCTGGCCGGCAAGACCGTGGCCGTGCGCGAAGAGACCGACCTGGTGGCCCGCCTGCGCACATTGCTGGGCCGCAGCAAGCTCGTCCCGGTGGGCAGCAACGAGCAGGGACTGGCGATGGTGGCCAGGGAGCAGGCCGACGCCTACATAGGCACGCTCCCTGCAATCGATGCGCTGATTCGAAGCCGATATGCGGGCGAGCTTCGGATCGTGGCGCCGGCAGGGCTTGACCAGGAACTGGCCATCGGCGTGCGTCCCGAGTACAGCGCCTTGTTGCCGATGATCAGCGGACAGCTGAACAATCTCGACGAAGGCGAGAAGCAGGCCATCCGCAGTCGATGGCTGACCGCCGACTACAGCTACGGTGTGCCGTGGCGATGGGTGTTGCTGGGCCTGGCAGCCACCGCGCTGATCCTCGGTAGCATCGCGTTCGCCTATGTGCGGCTGCATCGGGCGTCGCGGGCGCGGGCCGTCGCCGAGCGTGCATTGGGCGAGCAACTGGATTTCCAGCAGGCTCTACTGGAGAACATCCCCTATCCCGTGTTCGTCAAGGACGCCGGTGGACGCTACGTGGCCGTCAACCGTGCATACGAAACGATGTTCGGCTGCGAGCGTGACGACCTGATGGGGCGCCCCATTTCAGACACCAGGCACGTGTATGGAACCGATCCAGATGCACTGCATGAAGCCGATATGGCTCTGGTGAGCGGAGGCGAGAATGCTCGCCGTGAACTGCGGATTCCATTGGCGGGAGACGGAGGGCGGCTTCACAGCATCATCCTCTGGCTGCACCCTTTCGCCATTGAGTCGGATGGTCGCGGATTGTTGGGTACCGTGGTCGACGTAAGCGACATCCGTGCGGCGGAAGCGCGGGCGCGCGCGTCAGAGCAGCGACTGTCCGATATCACCCAGGCGATGCCGGCCACGGTGTTCCAGATCAGGATCGGCCCGGGTGGAGACCGCCAGTTCACCTATGTGGCAGGCGATGTCATGGGCATGCTGGGAATGTCCGCCGAACAATTGACCGCCGACGAGCCAGCCTTGTTTGCGCGCCTCCATCCAGACGACCAGGGGCTGGTCGCGCGCAACGTGGAGACCGCGGCAACCACGCTGCGTTCCATGCCGGCTTTCGATTTTCGAGTGCGGGTGAATGGGCAATGGCGTTGGCTTCGTACCGAAGGGGGAACACCGCGCCTCCTGCCGGATGGTCCGGTCGAGTGGAGTGGCTATTGGATAGACACCACCCAGGTGCATGCGCAAGCGCAAGCGTTGGCCGAGGCCAAGACGCAGGCCGAAGCCGCCGCGACAGCCAAGAGTGCGTTCCTCGCCATGATGAGTCATGAGATCCGCACGCCCATGGCCGGAGTGCTGGGCCTGATCGAGTTGCTGACGCGAACCAGGCTGGATCGCGAGCAGTCCCAGATGCTGGACATGGCGCAGGATTCGGCCAAGTCGCTGTTGCAGATTCTCGACGACACGCTCGACTATTCGCGCATAGAGTCGGGTCGGCTAAGTGTCGAAGCGGCCCCGTTCGACATGCGCACGCTGGTGGACAGCGTGGTCGGGTTGTTCTCGGCCCGTGCCAAGGAAAACAACATCCGCCTCTATTCCATTCTGGATTGGAGGCTGGCGATGATGTTCAACGGCGACGCGGTACGCGTCCGGCAGGTAATCACCAACCTTCTGAGCAACGCCATCAAGTTCACAGAGCACGGACACGTGGTCCTACAGGTGAAACTCATCGGCGAGTCGCAGGGCGACCAGCACTTGCGCATCACCCTGGAAGACACCGGGATCGGGATTGAGCCAGACGATCTGGTGCGCCTGTTTCAGCCATTCACGCAAGCGGAGGATTCCACTGCCCGCCGCTTTGGCGGTACCGGTCTCGGGCTGACAATCAGTCGCCGCCTGGCCGAGTTGATGGGTGGTGAGCTTTCACTGGAAAGTACCCCGGGCGTTGGAACGCGCGCCATCTTCGATCTGTGCTTGCCGGTGATGCGCAACCTGCACCCGTTGCCAGAGTTCGAAGGCAAGACTGTCGCCCTGTGCGTGGCCAATGACCTGCGCGAAAGGGAACTGTCCAATTCGCTGGTGGCGCTGGGCTTCAATCTGGTCGAAGTCGTGCCGACCGGTCTCGTCGAATTTGAAGCGACGGATCTGGATCTATTGGTGATCGATGCGGATATCGATTCGTCCGGGCTGGTTCGGGGCAAGCCCCACCTGCGCGTCGCCGATCCTTCCGACGTCCAGGGTTACCCATCGGATCAGGCCACGGGAATCCTGCACGGAAATCCGCAGTTGTGGCACTCCGTTCTGGATAGCTGCCGAGCCGCGTTTGCCGTGGAGCCTGTGGGTTCCTTGGCGAGCAAGAGGGCATCGGCGAAGCGGCATGACGTCCGGATCATGGTCGCCGAGGATCACCCAAGCCATCGGGCGGTCATTGCGCGCCAGTTGGACCACCTCGGCTACCCCTTCGTACTGGCCGAGGATGGCGAAAAGGCGCTGGCAGAACTCTGCGATGGCCACTACGACCTGCTCATCACGGATTGCCACATGCCGTTGATGGACGGTTTCACCCTGACCCGCGAGCTGCGATCCAGGGAGGGCAACGGTGTCCATCTGCCTGTCATTGCGCTATCGGCCAGCGCGCTTCCAGAGCAGATTCAACGCTGTCGCGAGGCTGGAATGGATGACTTCCTGGCCAAGCCCACGCAACTGGATTCGCTTGCGGCGAAGTTGTCCGCTTACCTGGGGACTGGTGTCGACGGCGACCTGATCGAGCCTGTGCCGGTGGACGGTTCTCAACCTTTGTTGCACAGGTTGTTGGCGGCTTACGGCGATATTGGGCAGGTGAAGGAGTTGCTACGCGATCTGGTCGAAGTAACCCGAAGCGACTTGGACATGCTTGACCGCCTTGGTCAACCCGGTGAAACGCCTAAGCATCGGGAATTGCTTCATCGCATTGAAGGTGCGCTCAGCCTGATCGATCTTCCCGAGCGGGATCAAGAACAGGGAGACGATTCGGCGGCGCGACGGAATGCCATTCTTCGCAGGCTTGAGAACATCGAATCTTTGCTGGCAAAGATCTGAAGATTATGGGGCGGGCATTCCTCGACGGGCCAACCCATCGTTCTGACCGCTCCCGTGTTCGTTGACGCCGCTGCAGCGCCCCATAAGCCATGGCGAAGCCGGGTTTGGCTTGTTCTCTTCACGGCCGCTTACCGAATTCAACCTCATCCTCGCGGTGCTTCCAAGGCGTAGCGTCGCCATGTCATGGAACCCGGCTTGCTCATCGATCGGTCTGGAAAGTTCGGCATCTGTCGTCCCGATGCCGATCTGACGCTGGATGCCGTCACCAACGTGGTCAAGCTGGCGATTCGCAGGGCGAAGCGACTGGCGCTGGACGGGTTGGTGGTAGCCATGCCGGAGGTGCAAGGATTCCCTCCGCCAACCGTGGGTGAGCGGCGGGAACTGGCCACGGAAGTGGCCGAGAGTGCGCGGGACGAAATGATCAAGGAATGGGCCCGCATGGCCGCAAACCGCGTCAGGCTGGTGATCGTGCTTCCCGAAAACTACATCCATCGCGAGCGGATCGGCGCTGCCCTGGCCACCGCCAAGGGCCTGGCCTGCAATGTGTTCGCCACGGAGCGCGAAGCGATCGACTGGCTGGTCGGTTCGCACTGATTCCCAAGCTTGCATTGAAACGGCGGGGCATGAAGCCCCGCCGCCAAATCAGACGCTGGAATGACAATTACATCTTGGTCGGAATATTGACCTTGTCGATGCCGTGGAGGACGCCGTTGCTCGAACCGATATCGGCCGAGGTGACCAGCGCGCCATCGATGCTGACCTTGTCGTTGGTCATCGTGATCGGGGCAGGCTGGCCGTTGACGGTCCTGGCCGCTTCCCATTTACCGACGTCGGCGATGGACTTGCGGCCGCTGACGAGGTGGTAGTTCAGAAGCGAAACGAGTTCATCCTTGTTCTCTGGCTTGAACAGATTGTCGAGCTGTCCGGCGGGCAGTTTCTCGAACGCCGCATCGGTCGGCGCAAAGATGGTGAACGGGCCGGCGCCGCGCAGCGTGTCGCTCATACCAGCATGTTCGATGGCCTTGCCGAAGGTCTTGAACGAACCGTCGGCGGCGGCGGTATCGACAAGGTTCTTGATGCTGATGGTATTGGTCATGGTGCTCATAAAGATGATTGCCTTCAAAAGTACGATCCGCGCAGGTGTGCGAAATCGAGGACGGCCGAAACCGGGCTCCTGTCGGTGACAGGGGCGATAGGCTCAGTGCGGATGGGGGGGTAAGAAAATGCAGCGCGGCTGAGTGGCCGTTACGACATTGCGTCGTAGTGCCAAAGCAGCATGCGCCATCAACCGTTACTTATCCGTGATCTGACGAACCGCTTCGAGGTGTGTCACGTTGTGTCCAGGGTGTAGAAGATGCTCATCCAGAGTTATCTGAGGTGAACACGATTGCTCAGGAAAGGGCACGACACCCAAAAGAGGTCCATAGTGGGTCGCACCACGACGCAATGTCGTTACCGCTTCAGGGGCGCCCGTTTCGTCCCCGCTGCGGAGCGTCCGCCAGCATCGCCAATGCCGTCATGGCGCGATCACGTTGTTCAAAAGCACGCCTGCGCCGGCACGCGTGCGACTTCATATGCGTCCATCCGAGAGACAATCGCCATGTCCATCAAGAATCATCGAGTAGTCCGCGACATGACGGATGGATCAACATTCTTCATTCGCCCGGATGCTGCTATCGAGGTGGCTGAGAACGAGGGATGGCCGCCGCGATCTCAGGCGGCGTCTCTGCCAAGCCCCGCTCACCCCTGGATGGGCGGGCGCGTTTCGCGCGAGCGATCTTGGGAAAGACCCGAGACCTGCTCATGACACCGACGGGCATCGCATTCGGACTTTTTAGCCTGGCCGTGGTGCTGGAAAGTGCGGTCTGGGCGACGTGTCTGTACCGACTGAAGTCCAGGCACCCCCATCAGTGGCAGCACGCCGAGCAACCACTGCTCTGGCAGGGTCGAACCCTGCTTAGCGCTCGCCGCACGATGGTCTACTTCCAAGACCAAACCTACCTCTCCAGCCTGGATGAAGGTGGCATGCGGTTCTGCAACCGCAATCGCACCATGATGCTGGGCGCATACTGGTTGACGGTCATGGCAGGGGCGGCTTTGGTCGTCACGTTGGCTGTCAGCGGCTGGGGTTAGGCCGGTCCGAGCAGGATCACTTGCGGCGGAGTACTGCTGAAAAGACCGCGGGCGACCGGTTTCGACCCCAAACCGGACAAGCCCCCGTAGCTGGCGATCCGATCAAAAGCTGACCGGTAGCCGCACTTCAGTGAACCTCGCGCTTCTGCACGTCCTGCTTGGTGGCCAGGCTGAAGCGTGGTTCGGCCGGCGCGTCCTTGAGCATGCGCTCGACCAGGTACGCGCCCACCGCCGGGCCGTGCTTGAAGCCGTGGCCGGAGCCCCCGCCGGCAATCCAGACGTTGTCGAAGGCCGGATGGCGATCGATGACGAAGTCACCGTTCCAGGTATTTTCGTATTGGCATACTTCGGCACGCAGCAGCGGTGCCGCGGCCAACGCGGGAAAGCGCCGGCCCAGGAATTCGCGTGCGTGTGCGATTCGCTCCGGGCTGGGCAGACGCTTGAGCGTGTCGGGATCGAAGGCTTCGCCGTGAGCATCGTGGGCGAGCTTGAAGCCACGACCATCGATATCGGGGAAACCGTAGTAGTCGCGCCCGAAGTCGAGCCAGATGGGCAGAGTGGGCGAGGAAAAACGGTGGTCACCCGGAGCAGAACCGAAATAGAACACTTCCTGGCGAGTGGGAAAGATGCGCCCGCCGAGCACGTCGGGCAAGACCGTGCCCAGCCACGGGCCGCATGCAAACACGAAGCGATCGGCTCGGATCGTTTCGCCCGCATCAGTACTGATTTCCGCAAGGTGCGTGTCGCCGACCGGAGCACTGACCGCAGCGAGGCAAAGCTCGGCCCCGGCACGCAGATTGTCTTCGACGACGGCCTGCACGGCGCGACGCGCCAACAGGGCGCCGCTATCCGGCTCGAAGATGGCCCAGCCGCCGGGCGGAATCACGATCTGCGGATAGCGCCGCGCGAGGTCGTCGTGATCGAGCACTTGGTGTCGGATGCAATTGCGGGCCAGAACTGCGGCCGATTTCGCGGCTGACGCGTCTCCTGCGGCTGCCAGCCACAGCACACCGGTGTTTCGGAATAACCCGGGGTTCGTGATCCGTGCGAAAAGCCCCTTCCAGTCGAGCAGCGACTGCTGCGACATCCGGGTGTAGATCTCGTCCGGCCCATAGGCCATGCGGATCACGCGAGTTTCTCCACCCGAACTGGCGCGTGCGCTTGCCGGTCCATATTTGTCGACCATCAGCACCCGCTGACCGGCGCGCAGCAGGTGCCAGGCGGTCCATGCGCCGAAGACGCCTGCGCCAACCACCACAGTGTCGAAGGTTTTGCTCATGGTGGGGAATGCCTTCTGACGAGAACGGCGGCGCCACAATGGTAGCGAGTGGCGAGGCCGTAGGTACCCTGCGGTGCCGCGCCATGGAGTGGCCAAAAGCATGCCTCCGGGAAGGAGGCAGAGGTTATCGACTGGCACCTTTCGACCCTGAGCGGACATCAGCGTTATCCCCGCCGTCCGTCCTTTGGGGTGCTGTGGCTGGCTCCGATTTCCCACACCGCCGGCCACCCCGCAAACAGTGTCGGCGTTTCGCTGTTCGGCAGACGGCGACTCAACCCAAAAAAAAGGCCCAGCGGGTGCCGGGCCTTTCGCATGGATGCACTCGCCGCCGCGCACGTCAGAAGCTGGCGCGCAAACCGAGCGTGTACTGCGAGTAGTCACTCCCGGCCTCGAACTCGCCGGTGATGCCGAAAGTCTGGTTGAAGCGGACCTGCATGCCGACGCTGCCGCTGACTTCAGACTGGTAGAAGTCGCCGTCGGTGTAATGGCCCTTGCCCCAGATCTCGATCGCATCGGTCAGCGCCGAGCGCGCCCCGAACGACACGCGCGGGTCGATGCCGTCGTCGTAGTCGTCTCGCCCCGCGCCCTCGATGTCCAGCGTGGAATTGAGCAAAGAGACCTCGGCCAGCAGGTCCGTACTCTCCGACAGCCCGTAGTGGTAGCCGATGCCGACGTTGAGGCGCGAAGTCGTGACGTCGGCCTCGTACGTGAACGACGCTTGATTAAACATATAGTCGATGGCCTGCACCTCCACGGTGTCCGAGCCGCGGCGGTAGTTGGCGAAACCGTAGAACGATTCGCCGATCGCCGCCGAGCCGCCGACGAAGAATCCGTCGCTTTTCACATCGCCGGGCGTTGCCAAGACAAATCTCGAGTAACCGAAACTCCGGATGTCGTCCTGTGCCAAGTGCGCGTAACCGGCTTCGACATATGTGTAGCTCAGCGCGCCGGCCGAGGCGGCAAACGGTGCCGTCACCAGCGTTGCTGCCAGTGCGAGTTGCTTCTTCATTATTTCCCCTTGTTGTGGATCCATCCATGCCGCGATGCGGCGAGCGACAGTACCGCGATCTGCGGCCGGGGGGTGAGGCACTGGTCGCACTGCCACGCAGGGGCCCCCGGCAGGCGCAGGTTTGGTCGGCCCGAGCGGAGAAGCAACGCGCAACTGGCAGGCAATGTCCAGGACGAGAGCGTCCGCTTCTGATGAAAGACATCGTCCTGCTGGCGGTCTCGATCTATCCGCTAAAGGAAGACGTGCAGGGGCTGCAGGCGAAAGCCAACCCATGAAGCACGATCCTTCGCATCGGCGCGATCGTCACGCCGCAGCCAAAAAATAGCCCCGCACGAGCGGGGCCATTTCGGCGCTGCGGAAAACCTGCGACGTCAATGGTGCAGCAGGATGTCGGCGATGATGCCCGACGCCACGGCGATCAGGATGTATCTGCCGTCCGGGCTGCGCACCCAGCGGTGTCCATAGGGCGGCGGAGCCAGGTCGTAGTCGCGGTAATCGTCGACATAGACGCGCCTTTCGACGTAGACGACGCCGCGACGATAATCGTGTCGGCGGTAGCCCTCATGCCTGCGGTAGTAACGACGGTCGTCATAGTCGTCATCATCATAGTAATAGCGATCGTAACCGTGATCGTGATCGTGATGACGATCATGATGATGGTCGTGGTGCTTGTTCTTGGCGGCGACCGCCATCGGCGAGAGGAAAACGAAGCCGAGCAACACGGCGGACAGCAGGCGTTTCATGGATCCCCCAAGATTTTCGGTTGGCGTTGCGATCCTATGACGCCGCCGACGTTTGTCCTGACCGCAATGAAGAAACATTGACGGCCATCGCTGTTCTTCGATGAGGTCCTTCATCCGGCCTTTAGGAAAGCCCTTATGGGGCAGAAAAGCTGTCGCCCGAGGATGCGCCTGCGGACACGCAAAGAAAGCGACAGTTGGGCTGCCCGGGAAGCTGTTTTGCCCGCTATGCGTATCCGGCTGGCCCTTGTACCTGCGCTAATACCGTTCCGGGTAGATGTGCCCGTTGGCAGGTGGGCCGCGGATTCTGCGCAGGAGGATGGACATGAACCGCTTGCTGGTCCGGGTGGCGATCACCGTGCTGGTGGTGGGGTTCTGGGCCGCGCTGCTTTGGCGGGGCTACGGGGGAACCTGGGGTATCGGCGATGCCCCGATAGAAGGACTGCCGTACATGGGATCGGTCGCCCCCGACCCGCTGTCTCCGGCTCCCATGCCCGCCGGCCTTGAGCCAGGGGATCGGTTCGATCGCCGGGACATTCCCGTCAGGCAGCGCATCGAACTGGCTCTGGCCACCCCGGAGGTCGGGAGCAGGTTGCACCTGAAGCTGCGACGCGGCGAAGAAACCAAGGAGGTCACGCTAGTGGCCGCACCTGTGCCTGCGTTGCGAACGCTCGATTGGGTGGTGCTGGCGGCACAGGCGCTCTACACGTTGCTGGGGCTGGTGCTGCTGTGGCGCGGACGGAACTGGCTGGCCTGGGGACTGGCGGTGTTCGCACTGGGCTTCGCGATGAAAGACGTGGTCGGCTACGTGTTGCCGGTCGAAGCAAGAATAGGGGCGGTGGTTGCCCTGAGAGCGGTGCGGGATATCGGCCTGTACGTGGCAGCACGGAGGCTGGCGAGCACCGTGCTGTCGCCCCGGGAAGCCAGCGTTTCACTATGGGCCATGCTCGGCGTGGTGCTGATGTACGCAGCAGCGATGCTGTACAGCTACCTGGGCTACGTGCTTTTCGCCCGCCATTCCATGCTGGCTGCGAACCTCGGCGAGTACCTGCTGACCGTAGCGCCTGCAATCTGTGTGGCGACGATGGCCATCGGCTATGGAAGATCGGACGAATCCGCGCGATTGCGAATCCGTTGGATCCTGGTCGCGACACTCCTGCACGCCGTGGCCTTTTTTCTTTGGAATTTGACCCCGCTCTGGATACCGGTCGTGCTGACGGTATCGGCCACGTTCTGTTTTGCCTACGCGGCGCTGCGAAGCCACTTGGTAGATCTGTCCTTTGTCATCAGCCGCACCCTGGTCTATGGCGCGGTGGTGGCGCTCGTGGTCGGAGTGTTCGCGATCGTCGAGCATGCCATCGCGGCAATGGCGTTGGGCGAGGAGGCGGGCATCGTCTTGCATCTGCTGGTGCCGCTGGTGCTGGGCATCACCCTGCACAAACTGCGCGAACGCATCGAGCACGTGATCGAACGCCTGTTCTTTCGTCGGCAGTTCAATGCGGAGCGGGCCCTGCAGCGCCTGGCGCACGAGAGCGCCTACATGGAGCGGGAGGATGCCCTGATCGCCCGCACATTCGGCGACATCGCCGAGCATGTGGGGCCGAATGCCTTGGCGATCTACCGGCGTGCCGATGGTGGCTACGAATGCGCGGCACGGGCAGGCCAGCACGAATGGCCGGACCGGATCGACGCGGACGATGCGGCTTTCGTCGCACTGCGCTCCGGCGCCGGGGAGCAGGCGCTGTCCGCTGTGCATAGCGCGTTGGGAGGTGGCGGCATCGCCTTCCCGATGTTCGTCGCTGGACGGCTGCAGGGCGCGCTGGTGTGCGGCGATCGCGCGCAGCAATACACGCCTGATGAGCGTCAGTCGCTGAAGGCAGTGGCGCACGAGGTAGGTGCGGCGCTGTACTCCATGAAGGCCCGCGAGAGCGAAAGAATGCTGGAAGCGCTCGCGCACGGGAAGCTCTCGCTCCGGGATGTGCGCGAGCATGTCCTCGGAATTCCGGTCGACGCTCCTGCTCAACCTTCCGCCTCTCGCGATCGAGGCGATGCGCCCGAAAGCGCCGGGGTCTAGAGATTCATCGGATCGATCTGGGCCGTCGGCCGGGGCCTGCGGTTCTTGTTGACCCTGACGAACACGTCGGCGATGTCGTGCGCCTCGTTTGCCAGAGTTTCGATCAGACGGGTGTCGCGCTCGTCGTGCTGACTGACGAGGCTGGCGAACACGGCCAGTGCTACCTGATTGACATCCATGACGTGCCTCCCTCGGGGATGTGGTGGACAGATCATCCTCAGGCGGAAACGCCAATTCAAGTAAACAAAAGAAGGGGCGGGTTCAGCTATTCGGGGCAAGGCAATCGCTCGGAACACCTTCCGCGACAGCCACAGCGTCGACAAGCGCCACGCCGTCGCCAACATCGGACACGGCGTGGCCTTGATGCGGCATCGCAGGAAGTTCGCGTTGGCGCGCTGCCACCGAACGCGTGAGTTCGACGGTCAGCGCGAGGTTCACCTCAGCCCGCGTTCTGAAGCGCCGGACTCTGAACGAAACCGCGCATCGATCCAACAGGGGTCGAAGACCGTTTCGACTCATTGGATAGTCCGGTGCGCATGCGGGCGATCCTGCGCAGGGGATTGAAATCCCCTTCAATTCGAGCCGGA
Source organism: Lysobacter niastensis (assembly GCF_031457115.1). Lineage (GTDB taxonomy): Bacteria > Pseudomonadota > Gammaproteobacteria > Xanthomonadales > Xanthomonadaceae > Lysobacter_J > Lysobacter_J niastensis_A. The sequence continues at coordinate 787,257 of NZ_JAVDVY010000002.1, read as the reverse complement.
AGGCAGCTTTTGAGTCAGTGACAGAGCTTATGCGTGGGTACCCTCAGATCGAGAACCAGTCGGCCGCCCTTGACCCCGCGCTAACGCGCCGACGGATACTTTGCGGGTTCGCGGGCAGATGGCTGCTTGACCTTTTTGCCGCGCCGCTGCCCTGAAACGGCTGCCAGTAGGCGGACACCTCTCCTGGGGTCTACCGGGAATTAGTGAGGAACGTCGATGAAGACGAAGATCCACACCTTGATGCTCTCTCTTGTTGTCGCATGCGTCGCCCTCATGGGCGCCGTGGGCAGCGCCAGCGCCGCTGACCAATGGTTTGTGCTCGGCGAGAAAGCGCTCAAGTCCACCGATCCCAGCACGGAGATCAAGAGTACCGGCGGCCGATGGGAAAAGGATGTCAAACAGGTGAAGCTCTCTGTCGAGGGCGCTGACGTGCAGATCACGTCGCTCGTCCTCCACTGGGACAATCGCCCCGACGACACGATGAAGGATGTCGGAGTCCTGAAGGCAGGGGGACAAACGGCTCCGAACAACGCCCCGGGAATGAAGGCGCGCCTGAAGTCGGTGACGGTCCAGTACAAGATCATGGGCGGTGCGCAGACGGCCACCCTGAAGGTCTGGGGATTCGACTGAGCGGGTAGCTGACCGGTCATTGCACAGGAAGGCCCGGCATTGCCGGGCTTTCTGCGTTGGAGGTCTGTGGTTCGCGATGCCCGGCGGATATTTATCTAATTCAGGTTGAGGTTCCAGGTGATGCAGCCTTCGAATGGATCGGTGCTCGTCGGATAGCGCCTCGCTCGAGATCGTTCTCCACGGGGAAGGCGATGCGCTGGCCAAGAAGCGCGGTGCCACGAAGGAAGGTTACGTCGGACGCCGTGCGCAACGCATGGCCAGGGCGCCGAGGTTCGCAACGATACCCAAGGCATAAGCCAGCACGCGGTCAGCGGCTCGTGAAAGCACCGCGCATACACGCGCATCCACTCACTGAATGGTGAAGTCCTTCCTGCCGACGCTCACGCCGTCCAGGAATACTTCGACGTGGTAGGACCCGAGTGGCCAGGTGCGCGGGTTCTCGATGGTGAAGACCGAACGCCCTTCGCCGTCGAAGAACATCTCGGCGACATCGGTCTTGAGCGATCGCAGCGTCTCGCCCTCTCCGTACGTCCACCAGATGCCGATCGTCGCAGAACGGGCGGCGCCGGGCGACACCACGGTGGTGATGCACAGCGAAATCGTGTCCTCGGGGCGGAAGGTCGTCATCGGCACGGCGATGCGCTTGCCCTGGTCACGTACATCCCCAAGGTCAGATCGGTAACGGCCACGCCACGTCTGGCGTCGTATCGGTCGGCCCCGTGGCCGCCGCCTTCGTGGCCTCCTGCGCAATCGCAGCTGCCGGAACCAACGCGAGCAGGGCCGCCGGCAGCAGGGCGGGCGTGACGGGCATCGGCCTCATGTTATCTACCACCGTCTCCGCCGACCATCGTCTTGGCACGGCCCGTTCGCGTGCACTCTCCACCACGCGGATGGTCCTGGGGCTCGGCCAGCCGCAGAGAACGGCCGCGCGAGTTTCAGTTCGCTGTTCTTGCAGGACGAGCGATGCAGCCGGGCCAAGGCCAATCCCACGCCCGAGTATTGGTGCGTCCATTGCGTATAGGAGATCGGCCCGCTTCCTCGGTCAAATTGAGGTGCACCCGACGGCTATAGGAGAGCACCAGCGCCTTTACAGCCCCGACACAGTGCGGTGCTAGAGTGCCTTCCCGGGCCGTCGCCGGTTGTATCGGCGGCGGCAGTCCCGCGCGGAGGCTGCAATGTCCGCCATCCCCAGTCGCGATGCGCCGCTGCCCGAAACCCCGGGCACGCGTTACACGCGCGCGCTGGTCGATCTGACCCGGGCGGTCTGGCGCCCCGACTGCACGCTGCAGGACGCGCTCGCAATGATCTGCGAGACCGGGGCGCGCGCGCTACAGGTCGAGCGTGCAAATGTCTGGCGCCTGCTGCCTGATCCGCTGCGCCTGGAATGCATCCACGCCTACAACCTCGCCACCGGCGATCATGCGCCGCCCGAGGCGCTGGAATTCCTGCCGTTGGACGGGGAGTACCTCGATTTCCTGCAGGTCGTGCGCGCGATAGACGCCGCGGATGTCGAAGTCGACCCGAGCGTCGCCACCTCGCATGGTGCGCTGCGCGATTACCTTCACCGGCACGGCATCTGTTCGCTGCTCGATGCCCCGGTGCGCATGGAAGGCGCACTCGTCGGCGTGATCTGCCACGAACAGGTCGGCAAGACGCGCGCATGGACGCCGGAAGAAGTGGCCTTTGCCGGCAGCATGGGCGACTACGTGGCGATGGCGGTCGAGATCGACCGTCGCCACCTTGCCGAGAAACAACTGGCGCACCTGCGCCTGCACGATCCGGTGACAGACCTGCCCAATCGCGACTATCTGGTAGCAAGCGTACGCGAGCGCCTGGCCACGCCGCATGACGCGCGGGAGGCGACTGCGGTGGTGCATGTCCACGTCGGCCTCCCGTACGTTGCCGCCATGCCGGCCGACGCACCGACGGCGGAGGACGTGATGGCCGAACTGGCCTCCAGGCTGCGCCAGGCCGTGAGGGGGCAAGGCACGCTGGCGCGCGTGCGCGCCGACGGTTTCGCGGTCCTGGTCCATCGCGGCGTAAAGGAGCGTGGGGTGATCGGCATCGCCGAGCGTTGCGTCGAGGCCGTGCGCAGCATGTCCGGTTGGCGCGGCGCGGAAACGAGCGCCGCCGTCGGCGTCGCGTTCGCGCGCGACCTCGAGGAGGGTGATCCGCGCGTGCTCATGCGCAACGCCGAACTGGCGAGCGAGCGCGCAGCCACGTACGGCCGCCATCAGTACGAAGTGTTCGATATCGACCAGCACCGCGCGCTGGTCGAACGCCTGCGGATGGAGCAGGCGCTGCGTGACGCATTGGCACACGGCGATTTCCTGGTCCAGTACCAGCCGGAGTTCGACGTCCACCTGGGCCGCTGGGTCGGCGCCGAAGCACTGGTGCGCTGGCGCCAGCCAGAGCGGCTGCTGGCCGCGGGCGAGTTCATCGACGTCGCCGAACAGTCCGGCCTGATCCTGCCGATCGGCCGCTATGTGTTGCTGCAGGCCTGCCGCGACGCGTGCGAGTGGCCGGCGCAGCATCCGCCGCTGACGCTGCGCGTCAACGTGTCGGCGCAGCAGTTCGAAGCCCCTGGCCTGGTGGATGATGTGGCCACCGCGCTGGAGATCTGCGGGCTCGATCCCGGGCGGCTTTGCCTGGAGGTTACCGAGACCACGCTGATGCACGACACCCACGACGCGCTGCGCACGATGGAGCGGCTCAAGGCTGTGGGTGTGGAGCTGGCGGTCGACGACTTCGGTACGGGCTATTCGTCGCTGGCGTACCTCAAGACCTTCCCGATCGACGCGGTCAAGGTCGATCGCAGTTTCATTGCCGGGCTGCCGGACGAACGCTTTGACGTCGCCCTGGTGACCGCAATCCGCGAACTGGCCCGGGCGCTGGAAATCGACGTGGTCGCCGAAGGCGTGGAGCGCACCGAGCAGCGCGACGCTCTTCGCGCACTCGGCGTCTGCCGCATCCAGGGCTGGCTGTACGCACCGTCGCTGGACCAGGACGTGCTGCTGGAAACCCTGTCGCGGCCGCCAGTGGGAGAGCGTCCGCGGCACGCCCCGCATTAAGCCCGTCCGTCGGTGATTGATCGCCGGAAAAGCCCCGTCCGTCGCCTGGAAAATGTGACCTGTTGCCCATTGGCACCCAACAGGAGTAGCGTGAAGCCACGTTCATAGGCTTGGGGAGAAGGCTATGTATCTGGGCTTGCGCGTCGTGCGCGGTATCGTCGGTTTCATCGCACTGTGGCAGGTCCTGAGCCTGCTTCCCGTCATCACCTGGATCGCCACCCCGGGGTCCATCACCAGCACGATGGTCCTGGTCGTATCGGTCAAGGCGATCCTTCTCGTCCTGTTTGCAGCGACCTACTTCGCGATGCGGGACCTGATCAACAAGCTCCACGCCAAGACCGGGTCGCGGCATCCTGTCCTGAGCTCGCAGTGGTCGCTGTGACGAAGGTTACGCGTCGCCGAACCTGGTGACGTAATAAATACGGCCCGCAGATGCGGGCCGTTTTTTTTATGACGCGGGCAGTGGGCGGTCGCGCATCAGGCCGCTATCGTGGCTACCGGGACAGCCAGGTAGTGACCGCATCGATCACGATGTCGACCTTCTCACGGTGAGGCACATGCCCGCACTGCGGCAAAAGCACACACGTCGAGTGCCCGGCCGTCAGCTGTGCAATCCGTTCGGGATGACGCGCTGACCCGAACTCGTCGCCGTCGCCGTGGATGGCAAGCACCGGGCACCGCACGCGGCGCAGGTCTTCATCCAGGTTCCAATCGGCGAAACCGGGAGCCAACCACGTATCCACCCACGCGCTCAGCACCCAGACCGCTTTGTCGCCGTGATACTTCTGCAAGCGATCGATTTGGCCTGGCTGCTCGAATGTGCGCGCAGCATCGCCGATTCCCTGAATCGTGCGGTCTTCGACGAACGCTTGAGCGGACTCGGTTATCAGGGCGCGGCAATCGGCCGGGTAGGCTGCGGCGCAGGCGACGGCCATGCCGCCGCCGACGCTGTGCCCGAATCCGACGAAGCCACCGATCTCCAGTTGCTCGCGAAGGGCACGGAAGCCTCCCTGGGCTTCCTCACGGACGAACCGCGCATCCAACCTGCCCGGATGCGGGTCCGACCGGCCGAACCCGAGCCGGTCATAGGCGATGACGTCTCTCCCGGTAGCCAGCGCCAGGTGTGCAGGGAAGTCGCGCCACAACTCCACGCAGCCGAGCGAGTCGTGGAAAAGCACGATGGGCGCCGGGCCGTTCTGCGATGGCGCGAGGCTCCAACGCTTTGCGAAGATTCGGCCTGGAGGGGTGTCTATCCAGGATTCCCGGATGAGAACGGAAGGCATCGAAGGTGTGGCGCGTGTTCGGTTTCGGAATCTTAGCGTCTGCGGCCGAGCCTGCCGTTGCAGTGGCATGCGAAAACTGCCGCCAACGACGCGTCTGCATCGACGCGGCCACCACGCGCTGCCCAGTAATCTGTCAGCGAGCGAGGCTTCCTGCCCCGCGCCCGCGCACGACAGTACGGGAGGGGCGCGACGTGCACCGCATTCCGGGAACGACGATCTCCACGGGTATTTGCCTGGCATGCCTTGCCGCCGCGATGTCGCTTGCGGGTTGTCGGTCGACGCCACCGCAGGCTGAGCCGGTCGTGTTGGACACGTCGCCAGCCAGCCCGGAGAAACCAGCGAAGAGCCGCGGAGAATTCACCGTCCCCGCAAGCACGCTCGACACCTGGAACGCGGTCGGCCAGGTGCTGGTGCGCCTGGACGGAGTGACCTATGAAGGTCGCGCGCAGATGTTGGGGCTGTATGCAGTGCAGTACCGCGGCGAGAGGTTCCTGATCCTGACGCGCGGTCTGGTGGTGACTGCCGAACGCCAGACCCTGGCCACCGAGGTCAGCGCGCGCCTTCTCGACGGCAAGCCGCACGGCAGTGATGCGGCGGTCGAACTGTTGGGCTTGCTGCAGCGACGGTTGCCGGGCGAGATCGCCCGCATTACCGCAAGCAAGAGGTAGCCCATCGAGCGCGTTGTCAGCAGGGCAAGCCTTGTGCCTTGGCGCTCACGGGTTCTCCGCCAGTACGCGGGTCAAAAAGTCCAACGCCTCGTCGGTATCCGTCCTGGCAGCGACATTGGTCGAGTAGCACGGAATGTCGCCGGTGCTGGTAACGCCCACCACATAGTTGGTTCCGCCGATCTGGAGAAGGCTGGGCCCACCCGAATCGCCGTTGCAGGCGCCGTCTTCGCCTTTGTTTACGAGCTGGCTCTGGTGGATGAAGCGCTTGTCCAGCGCGGAGAACCCCAACAGGCCAACACGACGCTCTCCGGTGAACTGGCTCACCCATCGGCCTTTGGGCTTCTCGACGATGCCGTATCCAAGCACCGCAAAGGTGGCCTGCTGAAGGTACTTGCTGGCCTTGAGCTCGTCGAGGATGTTCGTTGGCGGAAGCGCGGGAAACGCATCGGCGGGGACGTCGATCGGCGATGCGAGCACCATCGCCGACACATCATGGTCGTACCCATTGCGATAAGCGGGATTCAACACGATGCTGGCAGCAGCCGAGACCTTGATCAGCGTTGATATAGGCAGCCATCCGGCGCTGTCTTGTTGAAGCTGTGAGTCGTTGGTTGCGAGGATCTGCGAACCCGACTGCTGAAAGAACAGGGCCGCTTGCAAGCAGTGGCTGGCGGTCAAAACGACCTTTCCCGTCAGCAGGATCCCCGAGCAGAAGGGCCTGGCCCAATAACCGTCTGACCTCAGCAACGCCACGACGGCGGGATGCCCGTCGCCATCGGCGGGAGTTCCGTTGGTCATCGCCAAGGCAGGGGCGGCCGATCCAACGCCCAATGCCACCAACAGGAGAGCGGACAATCCGGACAGCTTCATGGCGATCTCCATGGTATGGGAGTGTGGAGGGCGTGAGGTTTGATAACAGCGCCGATCAGCGAACGGTCGATAGCTTCGCTTTCGCCAACTCGCACGTCGGACAACGATGGCAGCATCTTTCGACGGCCAGAAAAACGCCTTGTCTTGTTGCTTCGCATTGGGGTCTACCCATTAGGGTGATACCTGATGGATAGACGATCATCGAGCGGATGGGGCTGAGTCTGCTCGTGCAATTGCGTTGCCACGCGATTCCTCCACATCGGGCGAATGAATGTTTGTCGTTCGTCGATCAATCATTTGACATGATTTCAACGGCACCATCGCCAAGCCAGGAAGCTTGCATTCGCCGGCATTAGCGCGCACCGTGCCCATAGGAAACACCTGTGAGGAGCGCACAGGTCCTTCGTTTGGCGCTATGTGCGCTACCGAACACTAGATCCCGCCGCGATCACCGCCTTTGCACCTGCGACCGAGAATGGCCCGTTCGAGCGGCATAAGTTCTTCGTGCAACTCGGCGATCCGGATGGATGTCATCGTCTGCAAGGCCGGACAGACGGACTGCCGTGCGCGCCGGATCAGAACGGCTTTTGGGCGGACTCACTCGCCCAACACAGCGCAGATCGAGCAGTGCCATGAGACTCGTCGACATGTCGGTAGAAGACCAGGAACTGCTCCTGGCATTGATCGAGATTGCCCGGGAAGAGGGGAATGCTGACCGCGATTGGGACGAGATCGAACCAATCCTGGCGTCATGCTGGAAAGAGGCTCATCTCGGCGGCTCGGAACTCAAATGGGATGAAGTCGTGCGTTACGTGCGCATGGCTTGCACCCGACCCGCCTAGCCCCCCGCAATGATGAGCAGGACCGATCGAACCGATCGGTCCTGCCAATTCTCTCTATCGGTGCCGCCGCTAGCCTTGCAGGTCAGCCAATGCCTGCGCAACGTCGTTGCGCATCCTTTTCAGGCGATTGCGCGCCTCGCCTGGGGCGTAAGTCATTTCCTCGTTCCTGAGGACACACCACAACTGCCGCAGCGCCAGCCAATCGTTCGTTTCCTTCGCGCTGCTCACGAGCCGCTTCGCGCGGTTCTCCGCGCCATCAAGGTTCGAAAGAGGAAAGTTAAGCATTGTGACAACCCTCAACTACACCAGATCCAGTACTTCGCCGGCAGGCAGTCGTACGCTTGCCGGCTCTTCAGTGGGTAGGCAGTCTCGAGTCCTGTCGGCTGGCTCCTCCAACAGCTCATCTATCACGGCGCAGGGAATCTAAGAATTCCGACGCAAAGGCGGAGTGAATGAACGGGCGCATGGGCCGCCTCGAAGATCAGCCTTTTTCCGATTGTTCAGCGATGTTCGCAACGCATAAAGCCGTGCGCGCGTGGCAGCCGATGGCAATCAACCTGTTGCCGCACCGATGCTTGCGCGGGCGCCGTCCACTTGGCTGGCACCGCGTTTGACGGCCAGCAGGCTTACTGCCGCGGCGTGGGCGAGTTGCCCCCGCGAACGCAGCGAGCGAGGTTCCCGGGCAGAACTCGCGATGGCGTCTGCAAGCGCCCTGGCGGCGGCGCCATCACCCGAAAGGGGAAGTTGCTCGAAGTAAGCCCGCAGAGCCGAAAAGAACGCATGCAGGTGACCGAGATCCCCGCGATCCAGGATCGATTGGACCGCGTCCAGTACGGCAATGCGCTCCGAATTTTCCTCGGCATGGCGATGCAGCAGCAACTGGACAATGTCCACGAGGGGCTCGCCATCGACGATGGCCCGCTCGATCATCTCGAAGATATCGACCTGGCAGGCATGCACGGACGAAAAAGCCGAGTACAGGCGCGTGATCGAGGTGCGAGGATTCACTCCCTTGGCTAGTACCGACATTTCGCCCAGCAGGGTGACGACTGAATCGAGCACGGCGGTTCTCCTTTTCCTGGCCGGCATCTGGAATTTGGTAACGGCACCGCGTTGCTACGTCGGCCAAAAAAAGTTCAGTGCCCGGCCGCCATCGCTTTACATGTTCGTGAGCATGCTCGTAGCCCAGCTGGGACGCATGACGGAGCGTGGCCTCTCGTTCACTGAAGCCACGCGACAACCCAGTGCCTTGATGGCATCGATGACGTCGTCCTTCCAGAAGCGGCCTTCGATGGAAACACTCATGTGCTCCATATCGATGTTGATTCGCGCGCCCAGGTCGACACGAAGCAGGGCGCGCAGGATTTCGCTCTTGTCGGTGCCCGGATGGGCGAGCGTGAGTTCCAGATGCGAATCGGGTTTGGTGGGGGTCATTGCGAGGGCTCCCGCGACCGCACGGCGGCCGTTGCAGAACAGGTCGGAAGTTGGAATCGATCGCCGGCCGCTCCGTTGCGTGTCGCAGCGACGGGTCGTTCGACGGCCGTATGCCAGGGCAGCGCAGGCCACCATTTCGTCGGTGCCTTGTCCGCGCCGAGGTCCAGCGGCAGCCCCGGCGGCGGGATCGCGACCTTCACACCGCGACATGCGGCCGCAGCGCTCACGCGCTCCGCCGGTTCCGTCCAGGTGTGGTGGGCGAGCTTCAGCAAGGCCCAGTGCACCGGAATCAGCACTTCGGCTCGCACCAGGCGGCTGGCCTCGACCGCCTGTTCCGGGCCGAGGTGCCAGTCCGGCCAATCCGGGTCGTATTGGCCCGCCTCGATCATGGCGGCGTCGAACGGCCCCAGGCGCGACCCGATGTCGGCCAGGCCGGGAAAGAATCCCGTGTCGCCCGAGTAGTACACACGGTGACTGGGACCCACCAGGGCATAACCGGCCCACAAGGTCTTGTCGCTCTGCGGCGAAAGCCGACCGGTATGGTGCCGCGACGGAGTGGCGTGGATGGCGAGGTCGCCCACACGCGTGGATTCCCACCAGTCGAGTTCCTTGATGCGCGAATTCGGAATGCCCCAACTGGCCAGGTGCGCACCCATCCCCAGTGGCACGACGAACACCGTCTTCCAGCCGCGCATCGCCTGTATCGTGGCGCGGTCGAGGTGATCGTAGTGATCGTGGGAGATCACGACCGCATCGATGCGTGGCAGGTCCGACAGTGCGATCGGCGGGGCATACCAGCGCTTTGGACCGATCCAGGCCAGTGGCGACGGTCGATCGCTCCAGAGTGGATCGGTCAGCACGTTCACACCATCTATCTGGACCAGCGTGCTGGAGTGGCCGAACCAGGTGATGCGCAACCCGCGCGTCGATGCCGTGGCCAGTTGCATCGGATCAGTGCGCACGACCGGTACCGGTGTGTCAGGCACGTCGCCGGGCACGCGCTCGAACATGCGAGACAAGGCGCGTCCCGTATCGCCCCACGTGCCCTGCGGATTGACGAACGTTCCGTCGCGCCATTGTGGGGATTGCTGCAAGCGCGCCAGTCGCATGCCTTTCGCCGATGCGCCCAGCGACGACCAGCCACTCAGCAAAGCAACGGACACGACGCCGGTGAGCAACAGGCCCGCGATCGTCCAGCCCGCGCGCCGGCGATCAGGTGGCCGTGCTGCAGGTTCCTCAGCCATGACGTGCGTCCTCGCGCGAGCGTTCTTCGATATCACGACTTTCCAGCACAGGCCGATCGGCGCCGCTTCGCGCCACCGCGAGCATGGCCCGGCCGATGCTTTCGGTGGTCAGGACGGTATGCGGCAGCAGCCTGCGGGCCACCGACAGCAGCGGACCGGTAAGTGTGTAGAAGCGTTGTGTCCAGACGGTCTTGGAGCGGATGCCGTGCAGTGGCTGGATGATGCCGGGCCGGAACAGGTAGACCGCCTTGAACGGCAGGCGCTGCAACTCGTTCTCGGTGCGCCCTTTGACGCGTGCCCACATGCTGCGACCGAGCTCGCTGCTGTCGGTGCCGGCGCCCGTTACGTAGACGAAGGTCATCGCAGGATTGAGGCGGGCGAGTGTCCGCGCCGCCGCCACGGTGAAGTCGTAGGTCAGACGCGTGTAGTCGGCTTCCGTCAGTCCCACCGAAGAGACGCCCATGCAGAAGAAGCAGGCGTCGAAGCCCTCCAGCTCCGCTTCGATGGTCCGGTAGTCCAGGAAATCGCGATGGATAAGTTCGTGGAGCTTGGGGTGGGCACGGCCGCTGGCCGTTCGTCCGACGCTCTGCACGAAGGTGACGTCGTCGGCGTTCAAGCATTCGCGAAGCACGCCCTGGCCGACCATGCCGGTTGCGCCAAAGATCAGGATCCTCACCAGGCATTCTCCGGCGCGAAGCCTCGCGCGCCGGTCGCCGCGCCGGCTCGATCAACCGGTGCATCGATGGAGAGAAGATCGCGGGCGCCTTGAGTCGGCCCGCTTCTGGCAATGAGGCTTCGCAAATCGCATGCGTTGCTGGAAATCAAACCCATGTTCGACACGTGCACTGCTCCGGAATGGGGGTGGTATTGCTGAGTGCCCACGCACTCATTAAGTGGTCAAAAATGAGGGGCCTAGCTTGTGGCTACGGCCCGCCAGAACGCCTCGAAGCCGGCCGTGCGGTACTGCTCGGCCGCAGCAGGCTCCTTGCCCATGAAGTCCATCGTGGTTTCCGCCACCGCGACGAGGATGGCGCCCACGAACGCCGGCGGATGGTTGCGCAACACGCCTTTCGCCATGCTCTCCTCGACCATCGCGTTGAACTCGGAGAAGGCCCCGGCCGACACGGCCTTGCTGCCCGCGGTGATGCGATCGGACACCGCCAGTTGGGCGACCACCTTGCGCTTGTGCGGATTGGCGATGCCCCAGTCGATGTAGGAGAGCCATACATGACGGGCACGCTGCTTGACGTCAGCCGCACGGGGATAGCTGGAAAGCATGGCACCGCGCAGTTCGCTCTTCAGATCCAGATAGAGCTGGTTGAGCAGCTCGTCCTTGTTGCTGAAGTAGGTGAACAGCGTGCCTTCGGCGACACCGGCGGCCTTGGCGATCCGAGCGGTGGGCGCATTGATCCCGTCGTCCGCAAACACCTGGGTGGCGGCGGCTAGCAGGGCATTGCGTTTGTCTTCGCTGCGGGGGCGGGCCATCGATGGCGGAATTACTGAGTGCGTACTCAATCATATTCCCCGACCGCGGGCCGCGCAACCCCGGCTGGCTTCCTGAGCGAACTGGCGGCGCTAGCGCCTAAGGTCGGCGCAACGCGGCGCCCACGGATCATCCGTCGCAACGGCGCGGCATCACCAGTTTCATCACGCTGTCCTCACGGTCCGCCCGACCGCGTTACGGCCTTCATAGGGCCTGACGGCTCGCCCAGGGGGAGCTGGGTCAATGGTGTTCAACTCGCTGACCTTCGCGGTCTTCTTCGCGTGCGTGCTGGTGCTGCACAACCTGCCGCTGGGCTGGACCACGAAGAAGATCAACCTGCTCATCGCCAGCTACCTGTTCTATGCGGCGTGGAATCCGCCGTTCGTGGTGCTGTTGTGGATCTCCACCGCCGTGGACTGGTGGGCGGCCAAGAAGCTGGTGAACGCCGAGAATCCGCACGCGCGCCGCGCTTGGATGCTGCTGTCGGTGGTGGTCAACCTGGGCATGCTGGGCTACTTCAAGTACGGCGGGTTCCTGATGGAAAACTTCGCCGCGCTGATGCAATCGCTTGGCGTGGTGTACCAGCCCCCCGGGCTCGACATCGTCCTGCCGGTTGGCATCTCGTTCTATACCTTCGCCACGCTGTCCTACACGCTGGACGTGTACCTGCGCCGCTCCAAGCCGGCGAACGACTTCCTCGACTACGCCTTGTTCGTGACGTTCTTCCCGCACCTGGTCGCCGGCCCGATCATGCGCCCGACCGAACTGGTGCCCCAGTTCGAACACCCGCATCGCGCGACGGCGGCGCAACTGCGCTTCGGTCTGGCACTGATGGTGCTGGGCCTGTTCCAGAAGATCGTCCTGGCCGACGGCTTCCTCGCGCCGGCGGCGGAAGCGGTGTACGACGCGCCGCCGGGCACGCTGCCCGGGGCGCTGGATGCATGGATGGGTACGCTGGCCTTCAGCGGACAGATCTTCTGCGACTTCGCCGGCTACTCGACGACCGCCATCGGCGCGGCGATGTGCCTGGGCTTTGCGATGCCCGACAACTTCCGCTTTCCGTATGCGGCGGTGGGTTTCTCCGATTTCTGGCGGCGCTGGCACATCACCTTGTCGGCGTGGCTGCGCGATTACCTCTACATTCCGCTGGGTGGCAACCGCCATGGTTCCGCGCGTACTTACTTCGCGTTGATGGCCACGATGCTGCTCGGCGGCCTGTGGCATGGCGCGAGCTGGACGTTCGTGGTGTGGGGCGGATTGCACGGCCTGTATCTCGCAGTCGAGCGCACGCTTCGTTCGCGCTTTGCCGGCTACGTGCCAGGACCATTGGCGCTGTTCGGCCTGGGTTTGCTGACCTATGCACTGGTGAACATCACCTGGGTGTTCTTCCGCTCCAGGGGGTTCGGGCAGGCGTGGTCGGTACTGCAAGGAATGTTCGGCGGCAATGCCGAGGCGGGGCCGATCCTGTCCACGGCGCACCTGACCATGGTGGCGCTGATCGTCGCCGGCATCGTCGCGGCGCACTGGCTGATGCGCGCCCGCACGCTGGAGGCGATGCTCGCAGACCGACATCCGGTTCCGCTGTCGGCGGCCTTGGGCGTGATGGCGTTCGCGATCGTGGCAGCACAGGGAGCAGGCAATGCCTTCATCTATTTCCAGTTCTGACTTGCCGCTCGCCGCCGCTGCCGAAGGGGTCACCGTGCCGGAACGCTTCGAGCGTCCGGGCTTCGTGCGCCTGACCGCCGCCGATCGCCCGGGCGTCGCGCAGCCGGTGCCCGAGCGCGACATTCCGCCGCAGCCGTGGGGCAGGATACTGCTCAGTGCGCTGGCCTTGTTCGTATTGCTGATGGTCGTGTGGGAATGGCATTGGCGCGCGTTTGGCGCGACGCCGGGTTACCGCGCAAGCAACGGCTCTTGGGCGGAGCAACGGCGGCGCATCGACCAGGGCGATGGCGGCAAGACGGTGCTGATCGGTTCCTCGCGCGTGCTGTTCGACGTGCAGTTGCCCGAATGGGAAACCGTCACCGGCGAGCGTCCCATCCAGCTTGCGATGGAGGGCACCACGCCGGTGCCGATGCTCGAGGACCTGGCGAGCGACCCTGAGTTCACCGGCCGCTTGCTGGTGGGCGTTGCGCCGGACCTGTTCTTCAGCGGCTTCGCCTATCGCGGCGAAGTGATCGCGTATTACCAGAAGCAGGGACCGTCCCAACGCAGTGGTCACTGGTTGTCCAAGAAGCTGCTTGAACCGTACTTCGCTTTCTACGATCCGGATTTCGCGCTGACCACTGTGCTGATGCGCCAGGACTGGCCACGGCGTCCCGGCCTTCGTAAGAACACGCAGGTGCGCAAGCTGCGCGAACAGGACGTGGATCGCAACACGTATCTGTGGCGCAAGGTCGAAGTCGATCCCGCCTATCGAGCGCTGGCGCGCAGCATATGGGCCGAGCATTTCGACGGGCCGCCGCCACCGCCGATGAGCACTCCCGAGAAGGCGCGCAAAGTGTTCGACGAACAGATCGAGCGTGCGACGAAGGCGATCGCCGTGTTGCGCCAGCGTGGCGTGCGCGTGGTGTTCGTGCGGCCGCCCAGCGACGGCCCGTACTACGCATTCGAGCGCAAGGCGTTGCCACGCGAGGCGACCTGGGACGTGCTGCTGCAGCGAACCGGAACCCCGGGCATCCACTTCGAGGATTACCCGCAACTGCAGGGCTACGATCTGCCGGAGTGGTCGCACCTGAGCCACGCCGATGCGAAGCGCTTCACCCTGGCATTGGCGCCCCTGGTCGAGGGCGAGTTCAAGCGACAGGAACTCGTGCAGCGAACCGGCACGCCGGCGGCCGCGGACCAGCGCTGAATTCCCGAAAGCATCGAACACCGGACGGCGTCACCCCAGCAGGATCGCCGCGCCCCACGCGATCAATACGACGCCGGCGGCGCGGCCCACCCAACGGCCCACCGCCAGGACCTTCTCGGCCAGCACCAGCAGCGACAGCGCCGCGATCCACGCCAGATTCATCACGCCGCCCACGAACAACAGCGCCATCAACATCCAGCAGCAGCCGATGCAGTACGCGCCGTGCAGGATGCCCAGCCGCAATGCGCCGACCCTGCCCGGTCGCCAATGGCGGGATAGAAATGCCGCCGGCGCCCGGCAATGGGACAGGCAGGCGTTCTTCAACGGAGACAACTGGTACAGGCCGGTGACGATCAGTGCCGCGCCCGACACCCAACGCACCTGCGCGCCCATCGTCGCCGCCGAAACGATACCGGCACGCTGTAATGCCAGTTGCAATGCGGCGGCGGCGAAGGAGAAGAGCAGCCACATCACGAAGTAGCCGGCCGCGAACGTGGCGGTGGAGGCGTGCCTCGCGGGTCCGGCGCCCTGCGCCACGGCGTGGCGATGAACCTGCGCGTACAGCAGGATCGTCGGCGCAGCGCTGGGCGTCATCATCGCGATCATCATCGTCCACCACATGCCGATCATCAGGAGCCAGTACCGGACTCCCCAGCTCATCGGCGTCATGGCGCCCATGCCGGACGAGCCGGCCGCGTGCTGTTGCGGCAGCAACGCCATCGTGGTCATGTCCCACGCGCTCATGCCGAGCCCGGCGCCCGCGGCGATGTACATCCAGGTGAGAGCGCACAGCACGAACAACCCGACGGCCGTGACCGCACCGTCGCGTTTGAGAAGGCGTTCCAGCGCAGGCACGGCGCGACTCAGGCGCGAACGACACCGTGATTGTTCAGGTGCAGCCGGGCGAACTGCCCGTAGGTGTCGGTCAGCGACACCTCCAGTGGACCGGTGGTCCGGCTCGTTGCGCTGCCGATTTCGGCCACGGAATATTCGAAGCCTTCAGGCAGCACGATCTGCGCACGCGATTCGGCGCCGGTGACCTTGTTGAGGATCGGCGTGCCGACAGTGTCGATGTAATTCTTGACGAAGATGCGTCCCTTCCTGGCGTCGACGTCGATCTGCAGATCGATATCGGTGAACACTGGTTCGTTCATCGTGGTCACCGTAGACGCATAGACGGCGAACATGGTCGCGAACGGATCGGTGTCCTGCCCGGTCATGATCTTCAGCAACGCCTCGCGCTGCTTCGCGTCGGCCTTGGCGTCCACGAACGCAATGGCTTCGCCATTGCCCTCATGGATCGGGCCGGGCCATTTGAAGATCGCGGCGATCCGCAACCCATCGAGCGGCGTGTCGCCGTGATGGCCGTGTTCGATCTGGATGCCCGCGACCGCGTGGCAGTGACCCTTGTCCGGCAGTGCATTGAACTGACAGTTGCAGCCGTACTCGCAGCTGCAATTGACCAGCTCGCGCCCTTTGATTTCCCAGGTAGTCATGGCACGCTTCCAGGACGGCTCGTGCCACGGATCGTACTACTCGGCCGGGGGCCGTCAATCGCCCGGGTGCCGGAGGGGGCGGTGCCGCTTCGCGGCTGGTTCCGGTGTAGGGAGGGCTTTGCCTGTCAGCCTGGCATCACGGCCCATAGCACGGCGGCGACCAGGGCGGCGCCCATCATGCTGCGTTCGATGCGTTCGAGTTTGTCGGAGTATTTCGATACGGCGGACTTCGGTGCTGCGGACTTCATCGTGCGTGGTACCTGGTACTGCGGTGGAGGGGCATGATGAAACCCTCATCGGCCGACCCAAACCGGGAGCGGCGTCACACCGCGGCCCATGCGGGCTGCTTCCGATAAGCAACATTCATTGTGAATCGCCGGCTCTGTATGGGGCCGTAAAAGACTTGTTCGATACAGCTTATGGAAGCGTTATTCAGGGAGGCGGTGCGTGCGCGCATTCAGTTCGATACAGCTCATCGAACTCGCTGGGCGGCACGGGCCATGGCGAGCAGCGGCGCCGGCCCCGCCAAGCCTCTCGATGCGTTGAGCATGCTCGTTCCCCAGAACATGCCGCATCGCAGTTCGCCGACGTGGAGGAATGCCCGCCACGTCCAGGGGATGTGCTTTTGACTGTCCGACTCGTATTCGAGGGAATCGATCCCCGCGCTGCTCAGTATTCGTTGCCAGCCAGCCCTCGACTGGAAACACACGCCCACTCGGGCGGTATTGGCGCCAAGGCGGTGGATCAGTGGCGCAATCGCCTTGGCGGAAGTCAAGCCGAAAATGATGCGACTGGGAGCGTTTCCTACGATCAACCCATCGTAGATGTTCTCGAAGACCGAAATGCGGCCACGCGAAGTAAGCAGCCCCGTCGCTGCGCGCAAGGCATGGTCGATATGGGCCAGCGATTGGCGATAGTCGTCGCCGACGAGATGGTGCAATACCCAGTTGAAGAACACCAGGTCGTAGCGGCGATCGATCCGGATCAGGTGCTCGGCCGAGTCTTCGATCAGGCGCTTGCGTGCGTGGGGAGTGTTCTTTCCCAGCAGAAGGGGGGAGTTGTCGAGGATGGTGCCATGAGCTTGCGGATACGCGGCGAGCAGGCGGTCGGTGAACCTACCGCTGCCGCCACCCACATCAAGGAAACGGATATCGCCGTGCGGAAAGGCGGCATCAATGCGGCGTGTCAGGCCTCTCCACAGTAATGGCGTCACGTACTCCGTGTCGAAGTGCGCCAATTGCGCATCGGATAACCGCTTGATCGGCATGTCAGTTCCCGCTTGGCATCGTTTGTGCCTCGTACGAACGAGGCGTTATGGGCTGTTGCGGAGGACTACGCCCGCCTATGCATCGAAGCGCGACGACAGCGACCTGCTGCGCATGCGCCGGAATTCGGGACGCGAACTACAAGGATGGGGTCGAATCGTGTCATCCCTAGGGGCACCCTGATGGGTGACGATTTCTGGCATGGTTCCAGAAACGTACCAGCACGACGTCCGATCACCCGCGAAGAGTCTCGGATGCGCCGGAACGTTGGCGGTTCACTTTCAGTTGACCTGTCATGCACAAACATCGTGTTGCAGCCGTTGAAGTGATCACCGGGCACCGGGCATGCGTACGAACCAGCAGGACATCACGCGACGCAAGGTGCTGAAAGCGGTGCTCGGTCTGGGCGGCATGGTGCTGCGCGTGCCCGGGCTGGCAGCAAAAACAGCCAATCAGCGGTCCACGCCGCCGATGACGCGGGGCCCTTTCTATCCGCAAATCAAGCCGTTGGACCAGGACGCTGATCTGACCGCGCTGTCCGGCTCACGTCAGCACGCCCAAGGTCAGACCGTGCATCTCACCGGCCGCATCCTCGACCTGGATGGCAAACCGGTCTCGGGCGCCAGGGTCGCGATCTGGCAGGCCGATGCTCATGGGCACTACCACCATCCCAATGATCGGCAGCCGACCGCAGTGGATGGGAACTTCCAGGGGTTCGGCGTGCAGACGACCGATGCGCAGGGTCGCTATCGCTTCAAGACGATCAAGCCGGGCGCGTATCCGCTGATGGCCGGCTTGCGCACGCCGCACATCCACTTCGAGATAGAAGGTCGCAATGCTCGTGTGGTGACGCAGATGTTCTTCCCGGACGAAGCGCTCAACGCCAACGACGGTCTGCTGCAGGCACTTCAACCGGCACAACGCGAACTGGTGATGGCCAAGCGGATGCCCGCCATCGCAGGCATGGATCCTCGCGCAACGCATCTGGCCTGGGACATCATCCTGATGTCGGGGTAAATCCCCTTTGTGGAGCACGCGCGAAACACGCACCAGCTTGCGGTCGGCGCGCCGACAACCCCTTCACAAGTGCCAGCACGGCCGCTGCCACTCAGGGGTCGGCGCAGCCGAGGACGTTCAGAGCGGACATCCGTACTGGACCATCAAGAACGGCCTGATGATCGCGTTCGCACCGTTGCTCGATGTTCTTGCCGCGATACGGAAAAGACCGCATCCGCTGTCGCACGCTGTTCGCTTTCGAACAACTGAGGTGCGCCCACGTCGCTTTGATCTCGATGAACGAAAAAGTTAATAGTCGGCAACAGGAGGAAGATCGTCACATCGTGTTGCGTCGATTATCACGTCGCTTTGAAATCGCGCGGAGTACGCTCCCGCCCACGATGAAGCAATCAGACGATGAAGCAATCAGGATCGTTTCACCAGATATGTAGCTTCATCACGAGTCGAGGGCATGGCGTAACTCACTGGCGAAGCCCTCCCGCCAGGCGGATCGGTCGCCCCGGAGGCGAAGCCGCCTGGCGGCAAGCAAACGGAAGTGCGGTGAGACGAATAGCCGACGAGGAGTTGAGGGCAGTCGCGACCCTATCGATTCACTAGCAATCGCAACGGTCGACGAAGCCCTCCCCGCCAGGCGGACAGGTCGCCATCCAGGGCGAAGCCGCCTGGCGGAAAGGCAAAGGGATTCTTCTTCCGCGCGGAGAGGGCGCGCGCATTGTGGGCGTCCCTGCGTCATGCAAATCATCCGCAGTCAGTGAACTGCATCGTGCGTTGACGTCACCGTGCGTGCCGCGCAAAGCGGCGGTCAAGGTATTCGTCGAGACGAAGGCGCAGTTGCGGGGGATCGTCAAGGAACTGGCAAACGAGTTGGAACAGTGGGAACCGGTCGCTCGCGAATGGCCTGTGTGCACGGACCATGGCCAGGGTGTGCACGCCCTCGGTACGGATGTTCGCGCCCGACGCGGCCAGGCAGTCGGTGCGGCCGACGGCCAGGTCCGCGCCGATGCGTCGGTGGTGCGACGACGCGCCCGTGGCGGACGCCACCAGATCGCCCAGGCCTGCGAGTGTGTAAGCGGTCTTGGCGCGCCCGCCCATCGTCTCGATGATGTCAGCCAGCTCGCGCAGCATGTCGGTGATCAGGCACCCTCGCAGGTTGTCACCCAACGCCAGCGCGTCGGCCGCGCCGATCAGCGGAACGTAGACGTTCTTCAGGATCGCCGCCCAAGCCGCGCCGTGCGGATCGTCGAGCAGGTCCAGATGCAGCGGCGTGCCCTGGAACAGGGCGATCAATTGCTCGCCGGCCCGCGGCTGTGTCGTGGCGACCATGGCGAAACCCGCCAGCCCGGCCTGCAGTTCGCGCGCCAGCATCGGTCCGTACACCAGCGCCCAACCGATGCGCGTGCCGAAATGGTGGTCGAAGATCTCGGCCGGCGTGCGGCCGTGCTGGTCCAGCCCCTTCGCGATGGACAGGCACAGCGCATCGCCGTCGAGGCAGGAGGCCAGGCGTCCGGCCAGCTCGTCGTGGGGCTGGGTGGGCAGGGCGAAGATCACCACGTCGCGTTGCTGCGCAGCGTCTTCCAATGGCTGCGTCTCGACCCATGTCTGCAGATCGCGATCCCAGACCACCACGTCATGGCGGGCCGACAACAGCAACTCGAAGGCGCGGCCCATGGCGCCGTGGCCCAGGATCAGCACACGTCTGCCCAGGACGCGGTTGGTGGCGATCGGCTGACCCAGGACCTGCTTGGCGTCGCCCGGCATGATCGGCTCCCCGAGATTGCTGGCCTCAGATTAGCCTCGATCGGGGTGAATGAACCGAGAGGGCCGAACGGCGCCGGCGATCCTGAGCGATTGGCTGCGGCTTACGCTCGGCCTTCGTCCCGGCGGCGACGTCGGCACGTTCATCGCGGCGCGGATCGGCGCGTGATCCTGTTGTCTATCGTCGGCTTGGCCGAGCGAGCCTGAACGAGCGCCACGACAAGAAACCAAGGTCATTCGTCTCCGCCCTCGCCCGGGCACCTCCTGGGCTTTATTGGCCGCAACACTGCATCGATCACGTTGATTGTTCGTGTCGCGCAGTGGGCGTGACGCTGGGGGTTCAAAGCGTGAACGACAAGAAAGTCATCGCCGTGGTCGGTGCGACCGGGGCGCAGGGCGGCGGCCTGGTACGGGCCATTCTCGATGATCCCAACGGCGGATTCGCAGCGCGTGCGCTCACGCGCAATGTGCAGTCGGACAACGCCAGCGCGCTGGCGACGCGTGGCGCCGAAGTGGTCGCCGCCGACAGCGACGACGAGGCGAGCCTGGAACGCGCGCTGCAGGGCGCTTATGGCGCGTATTTCGTGACCAACTTCTGGGAGCATTTCGATCCCGAACGGGAAAAAGCACAGGCTCGCAACATGGTCGAGGCCGCCAAGGCCGCCGGATTGCAGCATGTGATCTGGTCGACGCTGGACGACACGCGCCTGCGTTTGCCGCTGGACGACGAGCGCATGCCCACGCTGCTGGAGCAGTACAAGGTTCCTCACTTCGATGCGAAAGGCGAGTCCGACGTGTACTTCCTCGAGGCGCGCCTGCCTGTGACGCTGCTGAAGACCTCCTTCTACTGGGACAACCTGATCCACTTCGGCATGGGCCCCAGGCCAGGAAGCGACGGCGTGCTGGAACTGGTGCTGCCGATGGGAGAGGCGAAGCTGCCGGGTATCGCCGCCGAAGACATCGGCCGCGCCGCCTACGGTCTTTTCCAGGCCGGCGAGGCGTACATCGGCAAGCGTGTCGGCATTGCCGGCGAACACCTGACCGGAGCGGAAATGGCGCAGGCGCTGACCACATCGCTCGGCCGGGAGGTGCGCTATCGGGCGGTGACGCCGGCGCAGTATCGCGCCCTCGGTTTCCCGGGCGCGGAAGACCTTGGCAACATGTTCCAGTACAAGCGCGATTTCGAGGCTGCCTATTGCGCCGCGCGCGACGTCGACATCTCGCGCGTGCTCAATCCGCGCCTGCAGACCTTCGCGCAATGGCTTCAGGACAACGCCGGGCGCATTCCGCTGGAAGCCTAGCCGCGGTCCATGCACCGTCTTCAGGACCCGCGTGAGAACATCGCGCCCTCACGCAACGACTGAGGCAGCGCTATGGAACTGGGCATGGTCGGTCTGGGCCGCATGGGCGCCAACATGGCGGAGCGGCTGGTGGGCCACGGACATCACGTGGTCGGGTTCGACCCCGGTGAAAGGGCGCGCGATGCCGCGTCGTCGCGGCGGATCGTGACGGCGCCATCGCTGGTGGAGCTGGTCGCGCAGTTGTTGCCGCAACGCGTGCTGTGGCTGATGGTGCCGGCGGGCGAAGCCGTCGACAGCACCCTGGCCGAATTGCTGCCGCTGCTGTCGGAGGGCGACGTGCTGATCGACGGCGGCAACTCGAACTACAAGGACACCATGCGCCGCGCCGCGATGCTGGCCGGGCATGGCATCCATTATCTCGACTGCGGTACCAGTGGCGGCATCTGGGGACTGAAGGAGGGCTACAGCCTGATGATCGGTGGCGACGAGGCGGTGGTCGAGCGCCTGCGTCCGCTGTTCGCCGCGTTGGCGCCCGATCCCGACAGCGGCTGGGGGCGTGTGGGACCGAGCGGAGCCGGGCATTTCACCAAGATGGTCCACAACGGCATCGAGTACGGGATGATGCAGGCCTACGCCGAGGGCTTCGCGATCATGCAGCGCAAGTCCGAGTTCGCGCTGGACCTGCATCAGGTCGCGCAGATCTGGCGACATGGCAGCGTGGTGAGATCGTGGTTGCTCGATATCACGGCCAATGCGATCGAGCACAACCCGCGCCTGGAGGGGGTTGCACCCTTCGTCGCCGATTCCGGCGAAGGACGCTGGACCGTGGCCGAAGCCATCGACCTGGACGTGTCGGCGCCGGTGATCACGCTGTCGTTGCTGGAGCGGCTGCGTTCGCGCGAGAGCGATTCCTACGCCGACAAGCTGCTGGCGGCGATGCGCAACGAGTTCGGCGGACACGCGGTCAAGCGCAGCGAGTAGGGTCACGCGATTGGACCGGATACGGGACAGGGTTTCCCCGCGGATGGGACTAATCGCGGCGCGATGCCGCCGTTAGGCTGACGTGGTTCCTCCCCCTACGTCGGAATCGCCCCATGTCCCTGTCGATGTACCAGGCCACCGTGCCCATGTTTGTCCGCTCGCTGCAGAACCTGCGCCATGTGCTGGAAAAGGGCGAGGCCCACGCCAAGGCCGTCAACATCGCGCCGCAAGCGTTGCTTGAGTCGCGCCTGATCGACGACATGCTGCCGCTGGTTCGCAACGTGCAGATCGCCACCGACATGGCCAAGAACGGCAGTGCGCGCCTGGCCGCGGTGGAGCCGTTGAAGTTCGAGGACAACGAGACGACGTTCGCCGAACTCTATGCCCGCATCGATCGCGCGATCGACTATGTCAACACCTTCGCGCCGGTGCTGATCGACGGCAGCGAGACCCGCAAGATCACCTTCCGGTCAGGGTCTGGCGAACTGAACTACCAGGGCAAGGCCTATCTCACCGAGTTCCTGTTGCCGAACTTCTTCTTCCACTGCACCACCAGCTACGCCATTTTGCGCAAGGCCGGCGTGGGCCTTGGCAAGAAGGATTTCCTGGGCCTGCAGTGATCGGGCGACGCCACCTCCGCGCGAACGCAGAGGTGGCGGGCTCGACTAGGTCATGACCGGCGGCTGGTAGGTCAGGGTGTTGCCCAGCAGCCACAACAGGCCCAGCACGAGCGGGATGTGCACCAGCAACTGCATGAAGGTGAAGCCGACGATGTCGCGCGCCTTCAGGCCCAGCACGCCGAGCAGCGGCAGCATCCAGAACGGGTTGATCAGGTTGGGCAGGGCCTCGGCGGCGTTGTAGACCTGCACCGCCCAGCCCAGGTGCACCTTGAGTTCGTTGGCGGCCTGCATGACGTAGGGCGCCTCGATGATCCACTTGCCGCCGCCCGAGGGCACGAAGAAACCCAGCACCGCCGAGTAGGCACCCATCACCACGGCGAAGCTGTCGGTGGATGCGACGTGCACGAACGCGCTGGACAGGCGATGGGCCAGCGTCTGGCCGCCGTCGCCGGTCGCGGCGGTCAGCATCATCGCGATGCCGCCGTACAGCGGGAACTGGATCAGCACGCCAGTAGTGCCCGGCACGGCGCGGGCCACGGCATCGAGAAAGCTGCGTGGACGCCAATGCAGCAGCAGGCCCAACGCGAGGAACAGGAAGTTGTAGGTGTTGAGGCTGGCGATGGCGCTGACGGCGGGCTTGCTGGCGAATTCGCGTGCCAGCCAGCCGAAGGCGAGCAGGGACAGCAAAATCGTCAACACCGGGCTGTATTCCAGCCATTCGCCCGGCCGGCTGCGTGGCGGTATCGCGGGCGTCGCGACCTGCGTGGTGTCGATGAACTCGCGTGCGGTGCGCGCCGAAGCGCCCCGCGGCGCCGTCCACCAGCACATCGCCAGCGAAACGACGATCAGGCTCGCGGTGAGCGCGATCGACTGCCACAGCAGGATCGTCTGCGTGAACGGCAATACGCCGGTGATCTCGATCAGTCCCGGCGGCATGCTGGCGGGATTGGCCTGCAACTGTGCGGCCGACGAACTCAGGCCCATCGCCCACACGGCGCCGAGGCCGAGATAGGCAGCGGCACCGGCAGCGCGGTAGTCCATGTCGAGGTCATCACGCCGCCCGAGTGCGCGCACCAGCAGGCCGGCGAACACCAGCGAGAAGCCCCAGCTGACCAGCGAGCTGAGCATGCCTACCAGTGCAACGAAGCAGACCGCGCCGCGTCCGCTGCGCGGGAAGCGGGCCAGCGCATCGATCAGCCGCGCCACCACCGGCGCAGTGGCCACCACATAGCCGCCGATGACCACGAATACCATCTGCATGGTGAAAGGGATGAGCGTCCAGAAGCCGTCGCCGAACGCGCCGACCGTCGCCTGCGCAGTAGCGCCGTGGGCCAGGGCCGACACGGCGACGACGATCACGCCCAGCACCGCGAACACATAGGCATCGGGAAACCAGCGTTCGGCCCAGGCGGCGCAGCGCAGCGCAGCGCGGGCCATCCAACCCTCGCGCAACGGGGGCGTGGTCGCGACTGGCGTCGGCGTGTGAGTCGGCATGGCGGTCCCGGCTGGGTGAAGGCCGCGCCATTGTCGCCGGCTGAGAGCAGGTTGGAAGGCCCACCCCTGGGCATGCCATCGCTTCGGGCTGTGGAAGAATGCAGGCTGCACTGGCGACAGCAGGTCGAGCGATGTCCGGAAAATGGCAGGGAGTCTGCAGGTGCGTGGCGATGGCCGCGATGCTGGGCGCGCTCGCCGCCTGCGCCAGCGTGCCGCAGGCCGCACGCAACCCGCTGGCCGACTGGCGACCTTCGCCCAACCATAACCAGCGCAAGGCGCAGCTGATCGTGCTGCACCACACCGAGATGGAGAGCGCGTCGGCGGCCCTGCTGACGCTGCAGACGCGCAATTCCGGCGGGCCCGTCAGCGCGCACTACCTGATCGGCAACGATGGCCATCTCTACCAGCTGGTGGCCGAAAGCGAACGCGCCTGGCATGCGGGCGCCGCGCGCTGGGGCGGCATCGCCGACCTCAACTCCGCCTCGATCGGCATCGAGCTGGACAACGATGGCCAGTCGCCCTTCAGCGAGGCGCAGATCGCGGCGTTGCTGGTGCTGCTGGACGACATCACCCGTCGGCTCGACATACCGCGCCACCTCATCGTCGGCCATGGCGACATCGCGCCGATTCGCAAGAACGACCCGAGCGTGTTGTTTCCCTGGCAGCGCCTGGCAGAAGCCGGTTTTGGGCTGTGGCCGCACGCGCAACCTGCTGCGGCGCCGGTCGGGTTCGACCCGTGGTCGGCGATGCGCCTGATCGGTTACGACCTGAGTGATCGGCCCGCCGCCGCACGTGCCTTCCATCGTCACTACCGTGGACATGAAGGTGAGCAGTGGGAAGCGGGCGACGCCGATCTCCTCTACGACCTGCAGCAACAATTGATGGATCTGTCGACTGCACCGTAAATCGGATGTGCTGTTACTCGTTGTGTTGCATTCAGCCGCGTCATTTGGCAGAGCGTGCATGCGGTCGCGATTCGAATCCGACGCGGCTCACGTCGTGCGGCGCAGCTAGCGGGTTTGTCGGCGCATGTGGTTAAGGCGGCGTCGACGACGCATGTCGCGCAGGTGCTGCGGTTCATCGCGCGGCGGGCAGTGTGCGTTTCGCCCAACGACGGGCGCACATGACAAGAGAGAAGGCATGAAGATCACTGCTCGAAACGCAACCCTGGCGCTGCTCGTGGTGGGCACGTTGACGCTGGCGGCGTGCGCCAGCCAGAAGCAGGCCGCCGAAGAAGCGCCCGCGGCGCAGGCTGCGCCGGCGGATGCCGAGGCGCCTGCTGCGGATTCGGGCTCGTCGGCCACGCCCTGACGGTACAAGCCGCAGCGATCGTACGCGGCGAACCAGCAGCCTTACCGGTTGCCATCACGCCCCGCAGAGGGCGGAACTTCGAGTGTGTGGTGCGAAGGGCGGCTTCGGTCGCCCTTCGCTTTGCAGCCTCAGCCAACCGAGGTTTCGCTGAAGGTCTCATCATTCGTGTCGTCCGCCGACCCGTTGCGTGCCTCACGCCCGGCCACCACCCCGGTGGCGGTGATATCGGCAGTGACATTGCCGACCGTGGCGAACACGTCCGGAATCGTATCGATCGCCAACAGCAGGCCCAGCGGCTCCACTGGCAGCCCGGCCGCCTGCACCACCGGCATGTTGGTGGCCATGAAGCTGACCTGTCCTGGCAGCCCGACCGAGCCCAGGCTGATCACCACCGCCAGCGCCGCGCATCCGGCAAGTTGGGCCGCGCCCAGGTCGATGCCGTAGATCCACGCCACGAATGCGGTCACGCCGATGTACTGCACCGGACTGGTGATGCGGAACAGTGAAACCGCCATTGGCAGCACCAGCGAGGCGATCTCAAGCGGATAACCCAATCGCACGCGGGCACTTTCGACCATCGCCGGCAGCGAGGCCAGCGAGGATTGCGTGCTGGCGGCGATGGTCTGCGCCGGCAACACGCCGGCGGCGAAGCGCCTCAGCGGCGTGCCGGCAGCTTGCGCGACCAGGTACAGCATCAGCGTGACCGCGATGTACAGCGCGCACTGCAGGACGATGTAGTAGCCGAACGCGCCGAGCATGCCCACGCCCACGCGGGCGCACACGGCGAACATCAGCGCGAACACGCCCAGCGGGGCGATCCACAGCAGCCAGCGCACGATCACGATCATCGCGTCGGCGATGGCCTGGAAAAGCTCCACCAGACGGTCGCGTCGCGCCGGCTCGATGCGTGTCAGCGCGAAGCCGAAGAACAGCGCGAACACCACCAGCGGCAGCATCGCGCTGGCGGCCGCGGCAGCGATGACGTTGCTCGGGATGACCGCGGCGAACCAGTCGGCCAGTGCGGGCGGCGTAGTCACCGCGTGCGGCGCGGCCGTAGCAGCGCGGAACGACTGTACCAGCGCGTCATCGCGCGGCAGTAGCGACAGCAGGGCGGGGGCGGCGATGGCGGCGAACGCGGCGCCGGCGCTGAGCAGCACGATGAAGACCAGCATCGCCCGGCGCGCTGTGCGCCCAGAGGCCGCGGCGTCATTGGCCGAGGTCACGCCGATCACCACCAGCGACACCACCAGCGGCACCACGGTCATCTGCAAGGCATTGAGCCAGAGCCGGCCGATCGGCTGCATGAACGCGGCGGCCGTGTCGGCCGTCGCGGGGGAAATCGCGACCAGGACCAGGCCGGCAACAGCGCCGGCGATCAGGGCCAGCAGGACACGCGTGGTCATCGACATGGGCGGCAGGTTTCTCGAATACGCAATGGAGTGAGCTTACGGGGCCGGAAGCCGCCAGTCGCGCTGCAGGCGCTGGTACTCGGCCGACGGCAGCAGCACGAATACAGGATGGCGCTCGGGTCGCAGCCACGCCAGCAGCTGCTGCATGACCGGCTCGGCCATCGCGGTGCAGCCGGCGGTCGGCTCGCCGGGTGCCTTCCACAGGTGCGCGAAGATGCAGCTGCCCGCGCCAGGGGTGTTCTGCGGGTTGTGATCGATCACGAAACCGAGCTTGTAGCGCTGGTCGCCTCCGGCATGCAGGTCGCGACGCATCGGCTCGGTCGAATCCCTGACGGCATCGTCGCCGACGACGCCTGCATCGACGATGCGGTTGTACAGCGGCGATGCATTGACGTCGATGCAATAGTCCGAGGCCGTCATCGCCTGATACGGCATTGCCGTGGCGGTGGCGTCGGCATAACCGAACACGGTGCCGATGGCGAACACGCCGGCGGGCGCGCGACCGTCGCCTTCCCGCTTTTCGGGACCATTGCCCTGCGGGCTGCCCGATTGCGCCGGGTGCAGGCCGATGCCCCAGGCGCTGCCGTTGCGCCCGACGGTGATCGGTGCCGCGGTGCCGACCTCACGCCAGGCGTCGCCATCGCGCTCGAAGCGGCGCAAGCGGCCTTGGTTCGCGTTCCAGCCGGCAGTGGTGACGAGCACCAGCTGCCCGGCGTTGCTCCACGCGGCGACCGGCGAAGGCGGCGGCCCCGACGCGCACGAGGCCAGGGCCAACACGGCAGACAGTGGCAGGGCTTTGCGCCAGATGGATCTGAAAATCGGCAACATGTGTGTCCTGTCGTGACCTCAGGTATCCAACAGATCCTGCATGCGCTCGAGATTGAGGTCGAGCTGGCGGCGGCGACCCTCGCTGGTGTCGCACAGCAGCAGGAAGATCAGGTCGAGCAGGTGTTGCAGCGCCGACTGGTACAGCAACGGTTCGACGTGCCGGCGCTCGTCGTGCGCCGACACCAGCAGCGACGCGTCGGCATACGCACGCAGCGGGTTGGGCGTGTGGCGGGTCACCGTGACCACCTTGCCGACACGCTCGCGGAACACACGGCTGATCTGGCACAACGCCGGCTGGCGGCCGTGCTCGGAAAACACCATCAGCACGTCGCCTGGACCCGCGCTCGACACGCCGGCCTGCATCAGCACGGCATCGACGTAGTGCACGGTGACGATGCCCAGCATCGACAGGCGCGTGGCGAATGCGCGCGCCGGAATGCCGTCCTCGCCCAGGCCGATGACATACACCTTGCCCGCCTGCTGCAGCAGTGCGGCGATGGCGTCGATGCGCTCGCCGGGATTGATCAGCTGTGTCTCCGCCTCGGCCTGCGCCTTCAGCTGCCACAGGTGCTCGGCCAGCAGGGCGCGCGGGTCGTCGACCGTGGCGACCGCGGCAACGCCTTCGTCGCCACCGCCGCTGCGGGCGACCGCCTGGCCGATGGAGTACTTGAGGTCCGGATAGCCCTTGAACCCGAGTTTCTGGCTGAACTTGACCACGCTGGACTGGCTGATGCCGAGCGCGTCGGCCAACTGCTGCGAGGAATAGTCGCGCAGCAGGTGGGCGTTATCGAGCAGGAAGTCGGCGATGCGGCGTTCGATGGCGGACATCTGGTCTCGTTCGGCGCGGATTTTCAGCAACGACGACATGACTGGGTCCCTCGGCTCAGCCGGGCAGCAGTTCGAGGCCGCGGATCTCGCGGATGCCCAGGCCCGGGGCGTCGGTGACGGAGATTTCCGACTCGTTGAAGATCACGCCACCATCGACCGGGTTGAACGCACACAGCGACGGTCCGTCCAGGTCCACCTTGGTGATGACGTTGGCCTTGGCCACGGCGACGTGGACGGCGGCGGCGACGCTGATGCTGGTCTCGATCATGCAGCCGATCATGCACTCGATTCCGTACAGCGCGGCGATGTCGGCGATGCGGATGGCATTGGAGATGCCCCCGGTCTTCATCAGCTTGATGTTGATGATGTCGGCCGCGCGCATGCGGATCAGCTCGATGACCTCGGTAGGACCGAACACGCTCTCGTCGGCCATGATCGGCGTGTTCACGCGTTCGGTGACGTACTTCATGCCGTCGAGGTCCCTGGCCTTGACCGGCTGCTCGACCAGCTCCAGGCGCACGCCGGCGTCTTCGAGCTGCCGGATGGCGAAGACCGCCTGCTTGGCAGTCCAGCCCTGGTTGGCGTCCAGCCTCAGCAGGGCGCGGCCCTCGACCGCGGCGTAGATCGCCTTGACCCGCTCGATGTCGACGCCGATGTCCTTGCCGACCTTGATCTTCAACGACTCGAAGCCGCGATCCACGGCACTGAGCGAGTCCGACACCATCTTGTCGATGTAATCGACGCTGATGGTGATGTCGGTGGTGATCACGGGGTCTCCACCGCCGAGCATCTGATAGAGAGGGGCGCCGTAAAGCTGGCCCCACAGGTCGTAGATCGCGATCTCGACGGCGGCCTTGGCGCTGGTGTTCTTCTCCAGCGCTGTCTGGATCAGCTGGGTGATGCGGTTGAGGTCGGCGATCTCCTGGCCGACCAGGCGCGGGGCGATGTACCGGCGGATCGCCTCGATGATCGAACCGTGCGTATCGCCAGTGATCACCGCCGTGGCGGCCGCTTCGCCGTAGCCGACATGGCCGGTGTCGGTGTGAACCGACACGACGATGTCCTCGACCGTGTCGACCGTGCGCAGAGCGGTCTTGAACGGCGTCTTCAGCGGGACGCGAATCATGCCGAAGCGGATTTCGGTGATTTTCATGCAGTAGGGGCCGGGGAAAAGAGTGGCGAGGGAAAGGCGTCGGTCACGGTCGGATGCGCTGGATGTTGGTGGCGCGGTCGATATAGGTCTGGGTGGCGTTGAACATCAGCGGCAGCAGCGGCGAAACGGTCACGCCATTGGTCCTGGCGCGGGCGATGTTGCCGTCGCGGCCGCGGTAGCTCAGGCCCGTGGTGTCATGGATGACGTAAGGCTCACCGTCGATCTGGCCGATGACCATCATCACGTGGCCGGGGATGTAGACCAGGTCGCCGACCTGCAGCTCGCGGGCGATGGCCACGCGCTGGTCGCGGCTGTCCTTTTCGCCGAGCGCCAGCCGGTTCAGCGCCGGGCTGACGGCCTGATCGCTGGTGTTGCGCGGCAGTTGCACGCCCATGCTGCGGTAGACCTCGGACACGAAACCGCTGCAGTCGCGGGCGTTGTAACCATGGCCCCAGCCGTAGCGCTCGCCGAGGAAGCGGAAGCCCTGTTCGATGACGTGGCGCTTGCTCAGCGTGAGGTACTGATCCGCGGTGGCGTCGCGACGCGGGAGCAGCGCGGGGGCGAAGCGCAGGCTGCCGTCGTCGTTGCGTACCGGCAGTTCGATCACGTACGACGTGTAAGGATGCTGGCCGTTGACCGGCTTGTCCGCCGGCCAGTCCGCCAGCACCGGCACGCGCACGCCCATGTCGAGCTGCAGGTCCGAGACGCCTGGTTCTTCCGGGGTGTACAGCGTGTGCGCCATGGCGCCGGTGACGATGCGATACGGTGCCTTGCGCGTGTAGCCCAGTACGTCGGCGGCCTTGCCCATCGCAACGTGGCGCTTTTCGATCCAGGCGGCGTAACGGGGGCTCACCACGAACCACCATTGGCCGTCGCGACTCTCGTGCACGATCGCGACCGGATCGCCCGGGAAGAGCGCGCTCTCCTGGAAACGGTCGATGTCGTGGTCGTCGCTGGAGGTGAACACGCGCAGACGAGTCGGAAATGCCCGCAGGTCGGCGCGATGCACCACCAGTCCGTAGCGG
The DNA here is from genome assembly GCF_031457115.1 of Lysobacter niastensis. Taxonomy (GTDB): domain Bacteria; phylum Pseudomonadota; class Gammaproteobacteria; order Xanthomonadales; family Xanthomonadaceae; genus Lysobacter_J; species Lysobacter_J niastensis_A. The sequence continues at coordinate 756,395 of NZ_JAVDVY010000002.1, read as the reverse complement.
GTCGATTGTTGCGCCGGGATCGCGTCGAGGTTGGCGTCGGCGACGGTATCGTCGATGGTCGCAGCCGGCACCGGCTGCCCGCGCTCGTCGAACAGCGGCTTGGTCGGGTGCCTGGAGATTCCGCTGACCCACCCGCCGACCTGCTCGCGATTCAATGTGGCAGGCAGCGCATCCAGGTCGTGCATGCTGCGGTCGAGTCGTTGCAGGCGGGCGTTCTGCGCCGCGATCGCGTCGCGATCGAGCACGACCCGGTCGGCGTCGGCCAATCGCTCCACCCAGAAAGCCGGATCGAGTTGTGCGTCCTCGACGCCGATGACGCCGTGCGCGGGGATTGGCCAATCGCGTGCCGTCGACGGCTGTGCGGCGACGGCCGAAAACAGCAGGGCAGTGGTGAGGGAAAGGAGCAGTCTCATTGATCATCCCACCGGGGAAAGACCGGACAACACGCCGGCCATGAACAGTCCGATGCCGGTGCCCAGCACCAGCCCGAGCATCGCCAGCAGCACCGCCGCCGGCACCAGCGCGCGGGAGTACGTGGCGGCCAGCACCGGCGCCGTCGCCACGCCGCCGATCTGCGCCAGCGAGGAGATGCCGCACAGGTACAGGTCGAAGCGGAACAGGCGCGCGGCCACCAGGAACAGCGCGATGTGCATCAGCAGCACGCTCAGACCGACCAGCACAAACAGCGGCGCCTGCGCCATGCCGGCGAAATTGCTCTGCGACGCCAGCGTCGCCACCAGGCACGCCAGCATCGCACTGGCCAGAGGCGAGGGCACGGGCGAGGTCGCCAGCGGCGTGCGCGCCAGCACCAGGCCGACGACGGTGGCAATCAGCACGGTCCACGCCGTGGTCGTCAGAAAGCCGTTGCTGGGAAGCGCCGCGGCCAGCGCCGCCGCGCCGTTGCCGACCAGCAAGGCGATGCCCAGCCACAGCAGGACGCCGCCTGCGCTGGCTTCTCCGCTCGTGTTCGGCGCCGATGCCACGGGCAACGGCCGCGCGTCGGCGCGCGTCCAGCGATTGAAGGTCGGCGCGAACCGCACCGCCGAGAACAGCACCACGACCCACAGCGAATAGCACAGCGCGTCGGCCAGAAGGACCGGCGGCAGCAGGTTGTCGGGAAGCCCGATCGACTGTTTGACCGCGACCAGGTTGGCCGAGCCGCCCGTCCAGGTGGCGCTCAACGCGGCCAGCATCTTCCAGCCGTCGGCCGGCAGCCAATGGCGGAAGATCAGGTAGGCGAGCACGATCGCGGCCAGGATGCTGCCCATCGCGCAGGCGAACACGGCCAGCATGCGCGGCCCCAGGCGCAGGATCGCGCGCAGGTCGCAACCGACCATCAGCAGGAACAGCAACGCCGGCAGAAGTTGCGCGATCAATGACTTCTGCGTGGCTTCGATGTCGGGCGTGGTCCGCCACAGGCCACCCACGGCCAATGCGGTGACGAACAGATAGGTCAGCACGATGGGCGGGAGCACCGAGAACAGACGCCAGCCATAGCGCTTCTCCAGCGAAGGAAACAGGCCGGCCGCCAGCAGCACCACCGCCAGATAAGGCCAAACCGTCTGGATCATTGCTCCCCCTCGCCAGCGCCGGTCGGGAGACCCCGCCGGCCGCTAGGAATACATACTTCACTATATGATTTTGTCAAGAATAAATTATTGACCATCCCTTCCAGCCATGTTACACAGCCGTTACTGGGGTCCTCAGGTGCTCGGCTGCACGTGGACGTTTCTATTCTTCCGCTCGAATCTCGACCGCAAGAACCGGCCATCCGTCCCGGTCGAGGCTGGCGTGTGGGTGCGCGTGCCGGGCTGTGCGCAGTACTGCTGATGGTGAGCACCGCTGGCGTCGCGGATTCGCCCGAGGCCGGGCTGCCAACCCGCGTGATCGCACTGGTCGATGCCGGCGATTTCCGTGCCGCGCAGCAGCAGATCGATGCCGCGATAGCTGCGGCTGACACCGGTGTCGATACGCTCACCGCCCTGGAGTTCCAGCGCGAGCGCATGCGTCGCATCCGCTTGGACTTCCCGCTCACCGAAGCCGAAGCCAAGCGCAAGCTGCGCGAGCGCATCCCGGACCTGCGCGACGACGAATTCGACGCGTGGAAGCAGGCCGATCAGCTCGAACACGTGGTCATCGACGGCCAGCCGTACTACTTCAACCGCTCGATCTCCAACCTGTTCCGGCTCAGTCCGCAGGCGGCGGCGCGCCTGCCCAAGCCCGTGGTGCGCAACGACGGGCCGATGGAGCAGGCCAACGCCTATCACGACGAGGCGCTGCGGCAGGCGCGCGACACCGGCAAGACCAGCGTCGCGCCGCGGCGCGTGCGGGTCACGCAGTCGATCATCGTCAATGCCGACGCCGTGCCCGCAGGCGAGACCGTCCGGGCTTGGATCCCGTACCCGCGCGCGCTGCCGGACCAGCAGGAAGGCATCGCTTTCGTCGCCAGCCAGCCGGCCCGCCACACGATCGCGCCGGAATCGACGATGCAGCGCACCGTCTATCTGGAGAAGCCCGCGCAGGCCGGCCAGCCGACCGAGTTCTCGATCACCTACGAGTTGACGGTGTTCGGACAGGTCCATCGCATCGACCCGGACAAGGTCGTCGCGGTCGGCAATCGCCCGGATCTCGCTCCGTACCTGGGCGAGCGACCGCCGCACATCGTCTTCACCGACGACATGCGCCGGTTCTCGCGCGAGGTGGTGGGTGACGAGACCAATCCCTATCGCATCGCGCGGAAGCTCTACGCCGCCGTCGACCGCACACCGTGGGCCGGCGCGCGCGAGTACTCCACGCTGTCCAACATCAGCGACTACGCGCTGCACGCCGGCCATGCCGACTGCGGACAGCAGACGCTGCTGCTGATGACGCTGCTGCGCCTCAACGGAATCCCGGCGCGCTGGCAGTCGGGCATGGTCTATTCCGACGGCGACTACGACAACCTGCACGACTGGGGCTGGCTGTACCTGGCGCCCTACGGCTGGGTGCCGATGGACGTCACCACCGGGCAGTTCAAGGACGCGAAGGATCCGGGCATCGAGTGGTTCTACCTGGGCGGACTCGACGCCTATCGCATTGCCTTCAACGACGACTACGGCACCGAGCTGGTGCCGGCCAAGCGTCATTTCCGGTCGGAAACCGTGGATTCGCAACGCGGCGAAGTGGAGTGGTCCGGGGGGAACCTCTACTTCGATCAATGGGATTACAGGTTCGAAGCAAAAGTCTTGCCATGATTCGCCGCGGCCGGAGACGGTTGAGGCTCACAACGAGGGGAGGGGACATGAACGGTAAGGGGTTGCGCAAGTCCGCGCTGTGTATCGCTTTGGGAATGTGCCTGTCATCGGCGCTCTCCCTGCAGAGCGCACACGCCGCCAATAACGATGGTTCGCTGGTCGGGCGCACGACTCCCGGCGCGCAGGTGACCGTGACCAGCCCGGACACCGGCTTCACCCGCACGGTCACCGCGGATGAGCAGGGCAACTACCGCTTCCCGTTCCTGCCGGTGGGCAACTACAACGTCGCGGTCAGCAGCGACGGTGCCGCAGTCGGTGAGGCGCGCACGGTGACCATCAGTCTGGGCAACGCGACCAATCTCACGGTCGCAAGCGCGACCGACCTGGCGGCCGTACAGGTGCTGGGCAGTCGGGTGATCAGTCCGATCGACGTCACTTCGACCGAGTCGGCGACCAACATCACCCGGCAGGAAGTGGCGCGGCTGCCGGTGCAGCGCGACATCACCGATGTCGCCACGCTGGCGCCCGGCGTCAATCGCGGCGAGTTCGGCGGGATCTCGTTCGGTGGCTCGTCGGTCGCGGAAAACTCGGTCTACATCAACGGCCTCAACGTCACCGACTTCTACAACCGTGTCGGCTTTTCCTCGCTGCCGTTCTCGTTCCTGCAGGAATTCCAGATCAAGACCGGCGGCTACTCGGTCGAGTTCGGCCGCACCACCGGCGGCGTGATCAATGCGGTCACCCGCTCGGGCTCCAATGAGTTCCATGCCGGTGCGGATCTGGTATTCGACGGCCTGATGCAGTCCGAGGCGAAAGACCATACCGGCCTGATCTCGCGCTACGACGAAACCGAGGAAAACAACTACGCCGTCTGGGCGTCGGGTCCGATCATCAAGGACCGATTATTCTTCTTCGGCATCTACGAGAAACGCGACCTCGATGGCCAGAACACCAACGACGGCGGCACGCGGTTCTTCAAAACCGACGGCAACAACGACTTCTGGGGCGCAAAGCTCGATTGGCAGATCAACGACAGCAACCTGCTCGAACTTCTGGCGTTTTCCGACAAGAACGACACCACCCAGGACAGCTATCCTTTCGATCACACCACGGGCGATCGCGGCGAACGCGACAATCGGACGTTCAACAAGAATGGCGGCGACAACTGGGCGCTGACCTATACCGGCTACCTCACCGACGCCTTGTCGATGAAGGTGCTGTACGGTGAGAACGAACGCAACGCCTCGGTCAACAGCCTCAACGATGCCGCGTGCAACCTCGTCCAGGACCGCCGTGTCAGCGCGGACTTCATCGGTTGCACCAGCAACACCGCGGTGATCGACCGCACCGACACGCGCGAAGCGGCACGCATCGACTTTGAATGGTCGCTGGGCGAACACCTGCTGCGCTTCGGCGCGGACCATGAGAACAACACGTCAGACTACTCCAGCGTCTATCCGGGCAACGGATTGCGCTACGAGGTCAGCAACATTCCCGCCAGCCGCCGGGTGAACGGCGTCATCGTTCCGGATCCCACCGCCACTGCCTACGTTCGCACCCGCCAAGTGGCCAACAACGGCACCTTCGAAACGGAGAACGAGGCTTACTACGTCGAGGACAACTGGTCGGTCACACCCAACCTGGTGCTGAACCTCGGTCTGCGCTGGGAGGCGTTCGACAACAAGGATGCCGAAGGGCGCAGCTACATCGAAATGGACGACATGATCGCCCCGCGCTTCGGATTCTCGTGGGACTTCAACGGCGACGGTCGCGCCAAGATCTTCGGTAACGCGGGGCGCTATTACCTGCCCGTGGCCAACGTCATCAACATCAAGCAGGCCGGCCCGTTCCTCGACGCACGCCGGTTCTTCGTCTTCCAGGGTTTCGGCACGTTCACCAATCCGTCCACCGGCATCACCTATCCCGATCCGATACTCGGCCAGGAGATTGGCACGGTTGACGACTCGCAGGGCGACGGCACCGTCGGCGACCTGACCGGCGAAGTCGACCAGGACATGGATCCGGTGTACCAGGACGAGTACATCCTCGGCTTCCAGCAGATGCTGGGCGAGACATGGTCGTGGGGCGTGCGCGGCATCTATCGCAAGTTGCACGACGCCATCGACGACATGGAGATTACCTACAATGGATTCTGTGAAGTCGACACGTTCGTCATGGCCAATCCGGGCAAGGACCTGACGTTCTTCACGGACACCGACCCCGACTGCGACGGCGACAACGACGCAATGGTCACGATCGACACCTCCAGCCAGGGTTGGGCGCTGTACAACGACGACGGCGACCTGGTCGGTCAGCGCGGCTGGGGCCAAGCCAAGCGCACCTATCGCGCGCTCGAGTTCGTGCTCGACCGTGCGTGGGACGACAAGTGGGCGTTCAACGCGTCCTACACGCTGTCCTACAGCAAGGGCAATGCCGAAGGCCCGGTCAACTCGGATACCGACTTCGCCGACTCCGGCCGTACCGAGGCGTTCGACAATCCGTTTGTGAACCTGGACGGCTACGGCTACCTGCCCAATGACCACCGTCATCAGTTCAAGTTCCGCGCCTCCTATGCGCTCGCCGATAATTGGCTGCTGGGCGGCACGCTGGACGCGCAGTCGGGCCGCCCGGTCAGCGAATTCGGTGCCGGAAATCCGATCGACTCGACCGAGTTCCTCAGCCACTACATCTGCGAGTTCAACTGCACCGAGGAATTCGAGCCGTCCGAGCGCATCTATCGCCTGTCGCCGCGTGGCGCCTATGACCGACTGCCGTGGGCATACTCGCTGGGGGCGAGCATCGCGTACAACCGGGATTTCGGCAGGGTCAAGATGAATGCCAAGTTCGCGATATACAACATCACCAACGAGCAGACGGTGACCGAAGTCAACGAGACCCGCGAGGAGCAGGACGGCATCGGTACGCCGAACCCATTCTTCTTCCAGGGCACCGGCTACCAGGCGCCGCGCTACGCGCAGTTCATCCTGTCCATCAACTACTAACCCCCTCGGGCGACCCGTGCGAGCGGGTCGCCCATTTTTTTGGGGCGGAATTCGGAGCGGCATTCCCTCGCCACTTCCCGCCCCGCATTCCTGGAAGCAGATGCCCAGATGGTGATCATGGAAGGAAAAGGGCGTCTTGACGGAGTCGATCTGCGCGAGTTGGTGTCGACGGTTCCGACGCCGTTCTACGCGTATTCGGCATCGGCCATACGGCATCGCGTCGGTGCGCTGCAGACGGCCTTGGGTGGAATGAATGCACGCATCTGCTACGCGGTAAAGGCCAACGGCAACCTCGCCGTGCTGCGGCTGATGGCCGGGCTCGGAATCGGCGCCGACATCGTGTCGGCCGGCGAAATGCACCGCGCATTGCACGCCGGGATCCCCGCCGGAAACATCGTCTTCTCAGGAGTGGGCAAGACCGCCGACGAGATGGCCCAGGCGTTGGCGGCCGGCGTCTGGCGCTTCAATATCGAGTCTCGCGACGAGCTGCATACCTTGCAGACAGTTGCGGCCGAGCAGGACGTGGTCGCGCTCGCGGCGGTGCGAATCAATCCCGACGTCGACGCCGGCACGCATGCAAAGATCTCGACCGGAAAAGCAGAAAACAAGTTTGGTGTGACAATGGACGAGGCGCGGGACTGGTTCTCGCAGTCGGATGCGTTTCCGAACGTCCGCCTGGACGGCCTGCATGTCCACATCGGCTCGCAGATCCTCACGCTGCAACCCTTCCGCTTGGCGATGCAGCAGGTGGCCGCCTTTGCTGCGCAGCTCGCCGCATCGGGCCACCCCATCAACAGCATCGACGTCGGCGGAGGGCTGGGCGTGCGATACCGGCATGGTCACGACGTACCGGTATGCGTCAACGAATACGCCGCCATGCTGCGCGCGACGTTCGCCGATTTCGACGGCACGATCGTCCTTGAGCCAGGCCGCTACCTGGTAGCCGAGGCGGGCGTGCTGATCACCCGCGTGGTTCGCATCAAGGCCGGCGCCAGCCGGGAGTTCCTGGTGGTCGATGCGGCCATGAACGACCTGCAGCGTCCGGCGCTTTACGATGCATGGCACGAGATCATTCCCCTGCATGATCGCGGCGGAGGAGATGTGCGTTACGACGTGGTCGGTCCGGTGTGCGAAACCGGGGATACCTTCGCCGTGCAGCGATCGATGCCACGATGCCAGGCCGGTGACCTGTTGTTGATCGCCAACGCCGGCGCGTATGGTGCCTCGATGTCTTCCAATTACAACTCGCGCCCATTGACGGCCGAACTCATGCTCGACCGCGGCCGCCATGCCGTGGTGCGACGACGGCAGAGCTTCGAGGAAATGGTCGCAGGGGAATCACTGGCGGCGGAGTGGTTGACGGCATGAAGCGCTTGCGATGGCTTCCTTTTGCGCTGTACGTGCTGGTCCTTGCACCGGCCCTGGTCGCACGGCCGGCCCAAACAGAGAGTCCGCGCCCCGTCATCGACGCCGCATTCGACGATGTCGTCGCCCGATACCATTTGCCCGGGCTCGCAGTAGGCGTGGTCGAGGACGGCAAGGTCACCTATGTGCGCACGACCGGCGAGCGCATCGCCGGCAGCGGCGAGCCGATCGATGCCGACACGCTTTTCAAGGTCGCCTCCAACACCAAGTCCATGACCACGGCGTTGCTGGCACGACTGGTCGACCAGGGCAAGCTGCGCTGGGACGATCCGGTCACACGTCACCTGCCGCAGTTCCGGATGCACGATGACTGGGTGACGCGCGAGATGCAGGTGCGCGACCTGCTGGTCCACAACAGCGGCCTGCGCGCCGGTGCCGGCGATCTGATGCTGTGGCCGGAGCCCAACGACTTCACCCGCGCCGACATCATCCGCGGCCTGGCGTACCTCAAGCCGGTCTACAGCTTCCGTTCGCGCTACGCCTACGACAACCTGTTGTACATCGTGGCAGGCGAGGTCGCGGCGGCCGCCGGCGGGGCGCCCTACGAAACGCTGTTGCGACGTGAGGTCTTCCAGCCGCTGGGCATGGCGCGTTGCCAGATCGGCGCGTGGAACCGCGCCGAGGTCGGCAACGTGGCCCAGCCGCACATGCGCCAGGGCGAGCGCAACGTGCCGGTGCGCGCCGACAGCGATGCGATACCCGCCAGCACCATGGACCCGGCCGGCGGCGTGCGCTGCAGCCTCAACGACATGCTGCGCTGGATGCAGGCCTGGCTGCGTACCGAGCCGGCGCAATCGCCGTGGCTGTCGCGCGACCAGCGCCGCGCGCTGTGGTTGCCGCAGATGCCGATGCCGCTGTCGGACCGGCAACGCGCGTGGGACGACAGCCATTTCAGCGCCTACGGCTACGGCTGGCGACTGGCCGATGTCGACGGGGTGTTCAAGGTCGCGCACACCGGCACGCTGATGGGCATGTACTCGGCGGTCACGTTGCTGCCGGACCGCAACGTAGGGTTCGTCATCCTCGCCAACGGCGAGGCCGACGACGCGCGCACCGTGCTGACCGAAGTATTGGTCAAGCACTTCACCGCGCCGGCGCAGCGGCGCACGGTGGCCCACTATGCCGATGAACTCGACCGCGAACGCGCGGCCCTGCCTGCAACGCGACGCCCGCCCGACACCTCCGCCCGGCGGCCGGCCGAGGTCGCGTCGATGCGGCGCTGGCTTGGCGTGTACCGCGATCCGTGGTTCGGTGAAGTGGCGCTGTGTGCCAGCCTGGAGCGCGTGCGCTTCGCGTCGCGCAAGTCGCCGATGCTGGCCGGCGTGGTGCAACGCGTCGGCGAGCGATGGCTGGTGGACTGGGACGACGATAGCGTCGATACCGAAGCCTGGCTCGACTTCGCCGGGACGGACGGTGCGGTTTCGCTGACGATGGCCAAGGTCGATCCCGAGGCGGACTTCAGCTACGACTATGAAGATCTCGCATTCAAGCGCACGGGCGCCTGCCCGTAGCCTCGCCGCGCCGGTCGCGCTGACGGCGGCGTGGCTGCTTGCGGCCTGTGCCGCCACCGGCGACACGGCGGACGCGTCGCCCGCGCGCACCCCCGCCGAGGCCGGTCTGGTCGACGTGCAGGCGCTGGTGCCCGACGTCGACCTGGACATCCGCTATGCCGGGTACAACAACTTCGTCGGTGCGCCCATCGACGGCTATGAGGCGCCGCGTTGCTACCTGCTCGACCCCGCGGCCCGTGCGCTGGCGCGCGTGGAGGCGGAACTGCGCGCGAGGCAGATGCGGCTGCGGGTGTTCGACTGCTACCGGCCGGTACGCGCGGTGCATCGCTTCGTCGCCTGGGCACGCGATCTGGACGACGAGCGCAGCAAGGCGCAGTACTACCCCAACGTGGACAAGACCGCGCTGGTGCCCGACTACATCGCCGATCACTCCGGCCACAGCCGCGGCGCGACGGTCGACCTGACGCTGATGCAATGCGACCCCCAAGACGCGCAATGCGAGCCGCTCGACATGGGCACCGCGTTCGATTTCTTCGATGAACGCGCCCACACCGATGCGCCTGCCGTGAGCGAACTCCAGCGCTCGAACCGGCAACTGCTCAGGCAGGCCATGGAGCGGCACGGTTTTCGCAACTATCCGCTTGAATGGTGGCATTACACGTTGCAGATCGAGCCCGCACCGACGGCCGCGTACGACGTGCCCGTGAAATAGCCCTTCACGCTACGTTAGCCAAGCGACGGGGAACCAGGGCCTAGAATCGCCCGATGTTCCGTATACACCCGCCAGCCCGCAACCGGGCCGCCCGCGTGGCCTTCCTGATGGCGCTGTTTGTTCTGGGCGCCGGCTTCGACGCGCACGCGCGCACCGTCTATCGCTGCGTCCAGGGCGGCACGGTCAGCCTGGCGACCGCGCCGGAGCCAGGCTCACGCTGCACGCCGCGCGAGATCGACGACAACGCGGTGAAGCTGCCCAACCTGTGGGGCGCGATGGGCGTCGTCAACGGCACGCTGTACGAGCGCTTGCAGGACGGCAAGACCGTGTACAGCACGCGCAAGTTGCCGGGTTCGGTGAAAGTGCTGGCGTTCACCGTGCGCACGCCGCCTGGCGAGCCGGCGCACGCGGGACTGGGCCGCATCGGTCGTCCGCAACTGGACCGGTATCCCGCGCAATTCCGGGCAGCAGCGAAGGCGACCGGCGTTGATGACACCTGGCTGCGGGCGATCGCCCATGCCGAAAGCGGCTTCGATGCCGCCGCGGTGTCGCCGAAGGGTGCCATCGGCGTGATGCAGCTGATGCCGGAGACCAGCCGGCAGTACGGCGTCACCGATCCATTCTCGTCGGACCAGTCGATTCGCGCGGGTGCCCGGCACCTGGAATCGCTGATGCGCCGCTATGGCGACAATCTGGTGCTGGTCGCCGCCGCCTACAATGCCGGCATCGGGGCGGTGACACGCTACGGCGGCGTGCCTCCGTATGCCGAGACGCAGGCTTACGTCGCCAAGGTGCAGGTGTTGCAGGTCCGCTACCGCGAGGCGCTGGAGCGCTTGCCGCGCGGGCGAACGAGGACGTCAGCGCCCTGACGCAGACGGGTTGTGCCGCGCGACGTCATGACGCATGGCAGCAAGCGCAGATCGCGCAAAGCGGATGAACAGGCGCAGGCGATAAGCGCGCGACACGGCGGAATGAAGGCCCCGTTAGCCGGGGCCGCGTTGCCGCCCATACAGTCGCCAGGTTCGATGCTCGCCTCGAGGTCAAGCGGGCTTGTGCCCGTTTCCGAGGCCCGCTGCCGGCCGCATCGGCAGCCAAGGAGCCGCCCATGAGAGCCACCGTCCCAACCGTTGCCCAGGCGCGTCACAAGCGTATGTTGCGGATCGCGCTGGGCGCTTCCCTGATTCCGTTGCTGATGGCGATTGCGCCGCGCCTGGATGCGCGCCCGAGCGGTGGCGCGCAGAACGTCGAAGGCGGCGCACCCCAGCAGACCGTACCGCCACCGGAAGTCGAGCATGCCGCCGATGCGGTGGATCACGCCCGCGACGGTTTGCCGCCGCCGCAATTGGGCGACGAAGACCCGATGACATCGCAGAAGCCGCCGCCGACGCAGCTGCCGCCGACGCAATCGCAGGGCATGGCGGCGACACCGCCGCCGGCCAAGCCCTTGCTGTGGACGCAGTTGGACGCCAACGTCGATGGCAGGATCAGTGCCAGCGAAGCCCGCGCCAATGCCGATTTCAGTACGCGCTTCGCGACCATCGACACCGATCGCGACGGGTTTGTCGACGAGACCGAATACCGCTCCCACGACAAGACCATGGATCAGAGCGAGGAGAAACCGTAGTCGACTGGAGTTGCCCGGAGGCGCTGGTGCTCAGCGCACCAGCGCCGTGGTCTGTTCGTACGGAAGAGGCGTTGCGCCGGCACGCAATATCGACGGCTCCGCCGCGTCGAGCTCTTCCTTCTCCGCGTCGATCACCACCAGGATGCTTCCGGCCTGGATCTCGGCATCGAACTTGCGCCGGATCGGGTCCGGCAGCGAGGAGCCGACCAGCGCCGAGGCCCAGCAACCCACCACCGCCCCGGCCACGGCCGCTGCCGCGGCGCCTGCAAGCGTCAGGCCAATGGGCGTGAGCACGATGGCCGCCAGTCCGGCCAGCAGGCCAGCGGCACCGCCATACCCGGCACCGCGCAAAGCGGCGGGGATCAGGTCGGTGTCGGCTTCCTTGTGCTCGTTGGGAATCTCATCCAGTTCGATGTCCGAGCGCGCCGCCAGCAGGATGTCGTTCGAGACGATGCCGGCGTCGTGCGCAGCCGTCATGACGTTGCGGGCGGTGTCGATGTCGGGGGTGCTGAATACATGGCGCACTTTCATCGTATATGTCTCCTGGCCAACCGGGAGTCCGCCGCGAACGCGGTACCAGGCGCTGCGGCCGCAGTCTTCCTCAGGCAGCTTTGCGCCGCGAAGGTTACTGGCGCGTGATGGTGAAGAGGCCGCCTGCAAGCAGTGCTAATGTGCGGCGCAGTCTTCGGAGGATCCCATGAACCGTCGTATTTTCCGTGCCCGCCTCGCGTCTGCCCCGCTGCTCGCGTTGCTTTGTTTGATGGGCTGCAAGGGTGCCGACACCGCACAGCAGGCGGCACCCGAGGTCGCCGCCGCGACCGCGCCGACGCCGTCGGCCGTCGCGGAACCCCCCGCTTCCAGCGCGACTGCCAAAGTGGATCGCATGCAGTTCGCCGACCGGGTCTGGCGCGTGAAGGAGTCCTCGACGGTGGCGGCCGGAACCACGTATGCCTTCCTCGCCGACGGCACGCTGGTGATCGACTCCCCCGGTGGCACGCCGTTGTACGGGCAATGGCGTTTCGACGACGGCGCGCTGACGCTGGTCGAGGAGGGGCAGGCGTATCCGACCGAAATCCTGGAGCACGGCAAGGATTCCATGCGGATCCGCAGCCACAACCCGGGTACGCCGGTCGATATCCTGCTGGTGGCGGCGCCCGAGGTGACGCTGCCGCAGGCCAGATAGCATCAGGAGCTCGCCATGCTGCCCTTTGCCACCATCGCGTGCCCGTATTGCGGCGAATACATCGATATCGCGATCGATGCCTCGACCGGTGGCCAGACCTACGTCGAGGATTGCCAGGTCTGTTGCCGCCCGATTGTCGTGGTGGTGGGCATCGATGAAGAAGGAGAGCCGACTGTGTCGGCGATGCGCGAGGACGACGTTTGAAGCTCGATTCGAAGTGCCAGAAGCCAGCGTCGTTCGTAAAGGTTGTGTTGGATTCAGCCTGGGATATTGGGCGAAACGGCGGACGCATCACGCTTCTGCCGTGATGCGGCACGTGTTGCGCGGCGTGCCTAACGGCATTGATCGATGCAGTGGTTAAAGCACCGTTAGCGACGCCGACGATGGCGCGAGCAAGGTTCATGTAGGCGTGGGCATGGTGCGGTCGTGCGGTCGCAGGGCATGGCGGTCCGCGCCACACACTTCCCAATCCGGAGCACATGCATGAATCAGTTCAAGCCTTCGCGCAAACCCATGATCGGTGTCTTTGCCCTGCTTGCATCGCTGTCGGCGCCACTGGCATTCGCGCAATCGACGGACGCGGCCGCACCTCAGGCTGCGCCGCCCGCCGAGCAGGCGGCTGCAGCTCCGGCAGCGGCGCCCCAAAAGAAGAGTTGGTCCGATGTCGATCTGGACAAGGACGGCAAACTGACCAAGACCGAGGCCGCGGCCGTGCCGGCGCTGGGCAAGGTCTTCGACCAGGCCGACGGCAATGCCGACGGAGCTTTGACCACCGACGAGTACAAGAACTACGTCGTCCAGGTCCAGGCTCGCAAGGGCAGCGCGGGCGGCGGCTGATCGAAGCGCCTCCGCAACGAAACACCTCCCCCGCAGTGGATCGGAGAAGGGGCGGCCCGTCGGGCCGCCCCTTTCTTTATGCCGGTTCGGCGACAGGCGATACTAGGCACATGGCAAAGTTTGAACTGGTCGGCTTCGACGCCGACGACACACTCTGGCGCAGCCAGGACTATTTCGATGAAGCCCAGCGCGAGTTCGAGCGCATCGTCGGCCACTACGTCGACCTGCGCGACGCGCGCGTGCATGAGCGCCTGTACGAGGTGGAGAAGGGCAACATCGCCCTGTTCGGCTATGGCGTGAAGGGCATGGTGCTGTCGATGGTGGAGGCCGCCGTGGACATCACCCAGGCGCGCGTCAGCGCCGTGGACCTGCATCGCATCGTCGGCCTAGGCAAGGACCTGCTGCGGCATCCGGTCGAACTGCTGCCCGGCATCCCGGAAGCAGTGGAGGCGATCGCGGCCGACCACGCGATCGTGCTGATCACCAAGGGCGACCTGTTCCACCAGGAGGCGAAGGTGAAGCAGTGCGGCCTGGCCGACCTGTTCCGCCGCATCGAGATCGTCAGCGAAAAGGACGCGGCGACCTACTCGCGCGTGCTGGGAGAGTTCGACTTGGCGCCGGAGCGGTTCGTGATGATCGGCAACTCGTTGCGTTCCGACATCGCGCCGGTGCTGGAGTTGGGCGGCTGGGGCATCCACATGCCTTATCACACCACCTGGGTGCACGACACCGAGGCCGACGTCGCCGACGATGCGCCCAGGCTGCGCCGGGTCGATGGCGCGCATGCGCTGCCTGCGGCCGTGCGCGAACTCGCCGAAAGCCGGGCCTGAGGCGCGGCGAGTAAACCCAACGCCGGCTGAGCATCTTCTCCGCGCTCCCGGCGTATTAAAAAATGGTTCACCGGGACGGCCGCATCGTCATCGTGACGCCGGACGAGACCGAAGCCTGTCGGGGTGACAGGTGGATCGGCTGGTGAACCAGGAGAACTTCCATGTCCAATGTCCTGTCCCGCTGGGTGGCTCCGGTTGTGCTGGCAGCCGGCTTCGGCGTGGCCGGCTTGTCGCCAGCCCAGGTGCGTGCGGCCGAGGGCGACGATCTGGTGCGCGTGATGGTCGATGTCGCCGATGTGATCTTCCAAAGCGGGAATCCGTACTACCGCTACGGCAACGGTTACGGCTACGACAACCGACTGACCGTGGTGCCCGACCGTTACGGCCGCCCGGTCTATTACCGCGTCGTACCGCGCTATCAGTCCGGCCCGCCCTACGGCAATGCTTATGGCTACTACCAGAACCGTCCTGTCCGTAACGGGCACTGCAACAAGCATGGCAAGTGCAAGGTCGAGTACTACGACTCCCGCTACGATCGGCGCTATTACGGCTATGACCGCTACGATCGCGACGACCGCTACTACCAGCACGACACCCGCTTTGGCTACGGCGATCGCTACTGGGACAACTATCGTCGTCACGATCGCGACGACGATTGAGGCTGGCGACTCCGGTGTGGCATCCGACGGCACGCGACTCCCGAGGTCGCGCGCCGTCTTTCGTTGTGGTCCGCACCGCGCGACCTGCGGCCGACCCGTATGTCTAAACTGTTCCGGAAGGCCAGTCGCGGCCGCCTCTATTTTTCAGAACGAGTTCATTGCCCCGACGCGAGCATGACCGGGCCGCGTCAGTCCCCGCGGATGGTCCCCGTTCGATGGAGAACAACCGATGCACATGAAATCCCAGACCCGCCTGATGGCCCTGACGACGGCGCTGGCCGCGCTGCTCGGAGCCGGAACGGCCTCGGCCCAGGACTACACCTTCGGCTGGGATCCTCGCAGCGGCGACGTCTGGGTCGACACCTGGCTCGGCGACATGAACCGGTATGGGTCGCGCTATCGCGACCCGTTCGTCGACGAGATGGTGCGTTACTACGGCGCGCCGCGCGACCTGGTCACCGACCTGCTGGTGACCCGCCATTGGGCCCCTGGCGACGTCTATTACGCCTGTGCGCTGGCTTCGGTCATCGGCCGCCCGTGCCGCTACGTGGTGGACACCTGGGAGCGCGACCATGACCAGGGCTGGGGCAACGTCGCCAGGAACCTCGGCATCAAGCCGGGCTCGGCGGAGTTCCACCGACTCAAGAAGGGCTTCGTGCCGACCTACGACCGCTGGGCGCGCCCGATCGCGATCGACGCCGATCTCGAGCGGGATTTCCCGGGCCGCTCCAAGGGGCCGGACGTGGCAAAGGGTAGCAAGGGCAAGGCGGCACAGGCCGCTCCAAAGGGCAAAGCCAAGTCCGCGCAACACGGTGCCCAGGAAAAATCCAAGCCCAGCCAAGCGCAAGGAAAGGGCAAGGACGGCAACGGCAAGGGCTAAACTTCGCCGGTGAGTACGCCCGCGGATGCCACCCATGTCATCCATCGCGGCGGCTGCCATTGCCGCCGCGTTCGTTTCGAGGTCGAGGCTCCGGCCGAGGTCGAAGCGCTCGACTGCAACTGCTCGATATGTCGCATGACCGGCTACCTGCACCTGATCGTGCCGGCCGCGCGCTTCCGCCTGTTGTCCGGGGCGGAATACCTGGTCGAATACACGTTCAATACCGGCGCGGCGAAGCACCGGTTCTGCCGGCACTGCGGCATCAAGAGTTTCTATGTGCCGCGATCGCATCCGGACGGCATCGACGTCAATGTCCGCTGCCTCGATCCCGGCACGGTCACGCATTTGACCGTCACGCCGTTTGACGACAACGAGCGTGACGCGCAGACCGCCGCCATCGCCCATCTGACGAAGCTTTAGGCCGCGCGCCTTTCGCGGGCGCGAGAAATGCGTCCAGCCGTTCCATCATCTTGCGGTCAGCCGTACATCGTCGACGAGCGCGCCACCCACATCGGTGTCGATCTCCTTGAACCAAAGGCGATCGTTGCCGGTGCCCGTCACCACGAAGTTGGCGCGCTGCCAATCGGCGTTGGTCAGGACCAGGCCATCGCGTGCGAACGAGCCGAGCAACGTGCCGTTCCAGTACGCCTCGAAGCGGTTGGACTTGGAGCCGAATCCAGGCCGTGGCGACTGCAGGAAGGACAGGTCGTACGTGGTGCCGGCCACGGTAGCGATGTCCTGATAGACCGAGTTCGGCACTGTGATCACTGCATCGATCTCCATGTTCGACAGGCCGGAGCCGGCGACCAGTCCGTTGCGCCCCTTCCACAGCTTGACCGGGCCGGCGGTATTGGCCCAGCCCAGCAAGCCTGTGACCAGCGCCGCCGTGCCCGGTGCGAGGCTGTTGACCTCGAAGTCGCCGTTGGCGATCAGGTTGGTGGTTCCAGAGGCGATATCGTTGTTGGTGATGGTGCAGGTCGCGCTAGCGCCGGAAGCCAGCGTGATGCCGCTGCAGCCCGAGTAGGTGGTCGCGTAACCGCTCGCGGCCGGTTCGGTGACGTTGTACGTGCCGGCCGCGACGGTCAGCACGTTGCTGCCGTCGGCCTCGAATGCCGTCGCCGCCGCACCGTTTACGGAGAAGCTGAAGTCCGGGGCGACCTTGTTGCCGCCGCTGTCGTTGACCACGATCTTGCGCACGGTCAGCGTCGCGGAAGTCGCCAGGTCGTTGTTGGTGATCGTGCAGGTCGCACTGCCGCCCGCCGCCAGCACCACGTTGCTGCATCCGGACAGGCTGGCCGCATAGTTGGCCACGGCCGGCTCGGTGATCGAATAGGTGCCCGCCGCCACGGTCAGCACGTTGGTGCCGTCGGCTTCGAAGGCCACGGGCGCGGCGCCGTTCACCGAGAAGCTGAAGTTCGACGCGGTCTTGGTACCGCCGTTGTCGTTGACGACCACCTTCCTGACGGTCAGCGTCGCGGTCGAGGGTGCCTGGCCCGCCACGTTGATCCGCATCATCGCGGCTTCCGAAGGCACGCCCTGGCTGTTGATCGCGAACAGCAGGTAGAAGCCGGGCGGCGTCTCGAACGTGTTCGCCGGCAGCGTGGCCTCGAGCTCGCCGCCAACCACCGTGAAGGGCAGTTGCAGGAAACGCTGGTCCATGTCGAACGAGTGGGTGACCGAACCGGACTTGATCAGCGTGATGCGTGAAATCGCGGAAGGGGTCGGCGTGCCGATGCGGATCTTCGTCGCGGGCGCCACCGACATCGGCGCGGAACTGATGATGGGTCGGTTGGCCGGGGTGCCATTGGCGTTGAAAAGGTAGGGCGGAAAGTAGACCTCCGCGTTGAGGTTCAGTTGCGGGCCCGGGTTTCCGCCGCCCAGCGCGCCGCCGCCGAGCGTCAGCACCGTGGCATCGGGTAGCAGCAATGACGTGGAGTGATACAGCCGCATCCGCTGCGCCGTCGCGCCCAGCGACCAGGTGTTGGTCGCCGGATTGAAGATCTCGCTCGTGTAGGCCACGCCGTTGACGGGGTTGTTGTTGGCGGTGCTGCCGCCGGAAAGGAACACGCGGCCGTCGGCCAGGACGGTGGCGTTGGGCCAGTGACGCCGGTAAGTGACGGGCGGAAGCGCGGTGATGATCGGTGAGCCGGAATTGATGTCGATGATGCTGGCGTTGAGGCTGGCCAGTGAGTCATCAATGCCGCCGCCGACCTGCAGGATCCTGCCGGGCCGGAACATCACGGCGGTCGAGCTGCCGCCCGTATTGCCGCTGGTGAACTTGCCCATGCGTGTGAGCGTGCCGGTACCGCTCGGGTCGACCCGGAACATCTGGGTGTAGGCGATGCCGAAAATCTTGCCGTCGGGGGTGACGAAGTTGCGCGGGTAGTAGGACGCCAGGTAGTTGGTGTCGGCATTGGTCAGCAGGCGGAACGTGCCGTTGTTCGTACGCACTTCGGGCCGATCCTTGCCGCCGTCACCGCCCTGGATATAGACCTCGCCGCTTGGCAGGATCGTGGCCGAGGCATACCAGCGTTTGCGGTTCATTTTTCCCGTGCGGATCAGACTGTCGTCGGCCCCGCGGAACAGATTGGTGTCGTCGGTGGGCAGGTTGCTGGAGAAATCCTGGGGTACGCGCAGGATGTCGCCGCCATACATCTCGATATCGCCGCTGGGAAGCAGTTGCTGTGCGTTGCAGAACAGGTCGACCGCGGTGGTATTGGGCAGCGTCGTGTGCGCATTCTGGCCCAGTCCCAGCTGCGGGTCCCACAGGTCGTAGACGTAGTAGCCGGTCTGGATGCCGTTGGTCTTGGTGCCGTAGCTCAACACCCGGCCGTCAGCGGTAAGCACGGCATGGAGCCCGACCAGTGGCCAGGACCCGACCGGCGAAAACGTGCCCCGGACCGGGTCGCCGGAGACGGGAAGGGCGGTCAGGGCGCCGATCGGTTGGGTCACCGCGAATCCCGCCACGGCGTCCTGGTCGCCATGCGAGATCGGGCCCCGGGCCGGAGTCGTCATAGCGAAGTAGAAGCTGGTGTCGCCTTCGTTCTGCCGGATCGAATCGCGCTTGCGCTCTGCCCAGCTGTCACGCGCAGCGCCTTGCGCCGCGCCGCCGCCTGTTTCGGTGGCACTGTCGGCCGGGGGAGCGAGCGGTGTCGCGGCCCAGACCAGCGTCCCGATGAAAGCCGCGAGCGTGCCCAGCGCGATGCCTGATCGCGCGGATGCGATGGAGGAACTTTTCATGGCAATGGCTCTGTCGCCCCGTGCGAGTCATCCAGCAGGGCTTTGATGGCATGCATAAAGTAGAACGTTGACGCTGCCTGCACATGGACATATGCGCGCGTTTCAAACTGGATACATGCGCTCGCGCGTTGGCACGTAGATTGTCTGCGTTCCTGTTGCGGCGGTAACGCATCGACTCCTTCACGGGCCTCGGTTGCAGCTTTCCCGTTAACATCTGCGCATGAATTCAACGATCACAGACATCCGTGTCATCGACTATTGCGCGCGCTGGCGAGACGACTTCGCCCGCTTGAACCTGGAATGGCTGGAGCGATGGTTCACCGTCGAACCGATCGACCGTGAGGTGCTCGGCGATCCCGAGACCCACATCCTCGCCGGTGGCGGACATGTGTTGTTCGCCGTGGATGGCGAAGGCCATGCGGTCGGCACGGTGGCGCTCAAGCACGAAGGCGAAGGGGTGTTCGAACTGACCAAGATGGCGGTGGCGCCTCAACTGCGCGGCGCCGGCGTCGGCCGCCTGTTGATGCAGGGCGCATTGGAGGCGTTCCAGGCGCGCGGTGGCCGTGAGCTGTACCTGGAGTCAAGCAGCAAGCTCGGCCCCGCCCTGGCGTTGTACGAGAGCGTCGGCTTCCGCCATCGCCCGGCGCCGCGTCCCGGGTCGCATTACGCCCGAGCGGACGTCTACATGGTGTGGGAGCCCGGCGACTGAGTCAGTCCCGTCGGCCCCGTCCCGATCGGCCGACATCGCCCAGCACAGGATATGGAACAGCTCATCGAACTGTTCGGTACTGCTCGCCGCGCACGCTCAGAATGCCCATGAAGGCATCCAAGGTCATGGCGCGGCCCTTTCAGGCACGGTCTCGGGCACCGCCCCGTACAATGACGGCGATGACCGTCTCTCCTGCCATCCCGCCTTCGCAATTGCGCCTATCGGTCGCTCCGATGATGGACTGGACCGACACGCACTGCCGTGTGTTCCACCGCCATCTTGCGCCGCATGCCCGGCTGTACACCGAGATGGTGCATGCCAATGCGGTGATCCACGGCGATCGTTCACGGCTGCTGGCGCTGGATCCGGTCGAACATCCCGTCGCGCTGCAACTGGGCGGCAGTGAGCCCGGACTGCTCGCGCAGGCCGCGCAGATCGGCACCGCGCACGGCTTCGACGAGATCAACCTCAACTGCGGCTGTCCGTCAGACCGGGTGCAGGCCGGACGTTTCGGTGCCTGCCTGATGCGCGAGCCGCAACTGGTGGCCGATAGCGTCGCGGCGATGGTGGCGGCGCTCGAGGATCGTGGTGTCGACGTGCCGGTGACGATCAAATGCCGGCTCGGCGTCGACGACGATCACGACTGGGGTCATTTCCTCGCTTTCATCGATACGGTCGCGGCCGCGGGTTGCCGCATGTTCGTGATCCATGCGCGCAATGCCTGGCTGCAAGGGCTCAGCCCGAAGGAAAACCGCGAGGTGCCGCCGCTGCGCTACGACTGGGCCTACCAGCTCAAGCGCGAACGCCCGCAGTTGCAGATCATCGTCAACGGCGGCATCGCCACGCACGAAGAGGCAACGCAGCACCTCGAGCATGCCGACGGCGCCATGCTCGGACGCGCCGCCTATCACGATCCCTACCTGCTGCATCGTCTCGACGTGGCCTGGTTCGGCGGCGCACTGAAGACGCGTGGGGAACTGCTACGTGGCCTGCGTCCCTATATCGAATCGCAACTGGCGCGGGGCGTGCATCTGAAGCACATCACCCGACACCTGCTCGGCCTGTTCGCCGGCGAACGCGGCGGCCGTGCGTTCCGTCAGGTGCTCAGCGAGGGCGCGCACAAGAGCGGGGCGGACTGGTCGCTGATCGAGCAGGCGCTTTCGTTGACCGAATCGTCCCAGGACATGCGCGACGAGCCTGCGCTGGGACAGACGCTGGGCTCAGGACAAGCCCGGGCATGATCACCCGCCATATCGACGAGTTCCTCGCGGCTGCCCGCCAGCTTGCGCCCGATTTCGGCCCTGCGACGGCGCGCGCCGCCTTTCTGGTCGCGCCCGACGGTTTCCGGCTTGCCGAGCAGTCCGCTGCCGACAATCGCTACATGGCGCAAGCGGCGGGATTCGATGCGAGTCGTGCTTCGCAGCAGCACCGCGCGCTGCATCGCGCCCTGGCCGAAGTGCTGCCGACGGTGTGCTTCGCCGGCGACCCGCAGACGCCGGACGCGCTGTTTCCCAACAACGTCTTTGCCACCGCCGCCGGACGCTACGTAGTCGGGCGCATGCGCCATCCGGTCCGACAGCGCGAGGCCGAGCGGGCCGACATCCGCGGCTTCTTCGGCGGCGTGCTGGATTACGCCGAAATCGACCTGTCGACGCAGCCGCATCCGTGCGAACTCACCGGTGCACTGGTGATCGACCGGGCGCGCGGTCTGGGCTTTTGCGGATTGTCCGAACGTTGCGACGAAGAGGGCGCGCGACTGATGCACCAGGCATTGGGGCTTCGCGCGACCCTGATGTTCGACCTGGCGGCCGGCGAGTACCACACCAACGTCGTGCTCGCCGTGCTGGCCGGGCGTGCCGCGCTGATCTGCCCCGGCGGTTTCGCCGATCCGGCGACCGTGGAGGCGATCGCCGACTTCTATGCGCCCCATGCGGTGCTGCTGTCACCGGCCGAGCACGCCACCTTTGCCGGCAACGCCATCGCCCTGTCCGCGGATGTGGTGTGGATGAGCCAGAGGGCGGCCGACTCGCTCACATCGGCCAGCCGCCAGGCCCTGGCGGGCGCCGGGTTTGATGTTCGCGCGATCGAACTCGATGCGATCGAGGCCGGTGGCGGTTCGCTGCGCTGCTGCATCGGAGAAGTCTTCTGAGCGCTCGGCGGGGCCTCGGACTGAACCGCGGCCATGTTCGTGAAGGAAAAGTTCAGACCGGATTCACCGCTTCGTTCTGAAAATGGCCCTCACTGAATAGCGGTGCGATATTGTCAGCACTGGCTTCGCACCTGGAACCCCGGCCGTCGGCCCATGAAGAACCCCTCCCTGCTCCTCTTGTCCCTGCTCGTTCTGGCCGGTTCCGGCCCGGTCGATGCGTGGGCGCAGCAGGGGCAGGGACAAGGGCAGCCGGGGCGGGGTCCAGAAGCCGCGCGCGGCCATGATCGCGGCGGCGAAGATCACCGCGCCCTGTCCGATGCCGTCCGCCGGGTCGAACGCCAGACCAAGGGGCAGGTTCTCAGCGCCGAACGGGTGCCCTATGACGGCCGCGACGTCAGTCGGGTCAAAGTGGTCGATTCCAGCGGCCGGGTACGCATCTATATGGACGACCCGCAGTCCAAGGGCGATGGCCCGCGTACACGCCGTGACGACAACGACAACGACTAACCTGCACGCCACGGTCCACGACCGAAACGCCTAAGGACGGAGTCCACATGCGCATTTTGCTGGTTGAAGACGAAGCCCCGCTCCGTGAAACCCTTGCTGCGCGCCTGAAGCGTGAGGGCTTTGCGGTCGACGCGGCCCAGGACGGCGAGGAAGGCCTCTACATGGGGCGCGAGGTTCCTTTCGACCTCGGCATCATCGACCTCGGCCTGCCCAAGATGTCGGGCATGGAGCTGATCAAGGCCCTGCGCGACGAAGGCAAGAAATTCCCCGTGCTGATCCTGACCGCCCGTTCGAGCTGGCAGGACAAGGTCGAAGGACTCAAGCAGGGCGCCGACGATTACCTGGTCAAGCCCTTCCACGTCGAGGAACTGCTTGCCCGCCTCAATGCGCTGGTGCGCCGCGCCGCCGGCTGGAGCAAGCCGACGCTGGAGTGTGGTCCGGTCATGCTCGACCTCGCCGCGCAGACGGTCAGCGTCAGCGGCAGCAACGTTGATCTGACCAGCTACGAGTACAAGGTGCTCGAGTACCTGATGATGCATGCCGGCGAGCTGGTCTCGAAGGCAGACCTGACCGAGCACATCTACCAGCAGGACTTCGACCGCGATTCCAACGTGCTCGAGGTCTTCATCGGCCGCCTGCGCAAGAAGCTGGACCCGGACGGAGCGATGAAGCCGATCGAGACCGTGCGCGGCCGCGGCTACCGCTTCGCGATCCCGCGCACCGGAGACTGATGTCCAGACCCACTGCCGGATCCACGCCGGAAGTGGCCTGAGGGATCCCAGACGGTGCCAACCCCGTTAATCTGGCGGCGTATGCCGTCGTTCGCCGCGCCCGTCCCGGCAGGTTCCGCTCCATGAGCTGGCACCAGCCCCGTTCACTCCAGGCCCGCCAGCTGCTGGCGGCAAGCCTGGGCTTGCTCGCGTTCCTGGCGCTGGCCGGGTACGCACTGGACCGGGCCTTCCTCGAAACCGCCGAGAGCAGCCTGCGCCAGCGGCTCAAGAGCTACGCGCTGGCGTACGCGGCCAAGGGCGAGTTCGCCCGCAACGGCGAGTTCATACCTCCTTACGAATCGGTCGACCCGCGCTTCGAGATGCCTGGCAGTGGCCTGTATGCCGAGGTCGCGTTTCCGCGCGGGCACTGGGATTCGCCGTCGGCGGTCGGACCTGAGTTGCCCGACGGCCAGATGCTGTCGGCTGGGGCAGAGACCTTCGAAGGCCCGCTGTCGATCATCGAGCTCGATGGCTCGGCCGGCGAAGCCTACCGCTATGGCTATGGCGTCATCTGGGGCGCCGATGGCGATGCCCGGGCCGAATTCCCGTACACCATCTACATCCTTGAGAACACCACGCAACTGGGGCGCCAGGTCGCGGTGTTCCGCGAAGCGTTGTGGCGATATCTTGGCGGCGCCGGCGCGATCCTGGTGTTGATGCAGGCGCTGATCATGCGCTGGAGCCTGCGTCCGCTGCGGTTCGTGATCGATGAGCTCAAGCGCGTCCAGCGCGGATTGGCGTCGCGCATGAGCGGACGTCACCCGCGCGAGCTCGAGCCGCTGACCGAAAGCATCAATGCCTTCATCGAAAGCGAGCGCGAGAACCTCGACCGCCAGCGCAACACCCTGGCCGACCTGGCGCACAGCTTGAAGACGCCGTTGGCCGTGCTGCGCGCGCGCCTGGACGACCACGCCTCGGACGGCGAGTTGCGCGAGGAAGTCGACACGCAGATCCGGCGCATGAACGACATGGTGTCCTACCAGCTGGCGCGGGCCGCCTCGGGCGGCCATGCGCTGTTCGCCGCGCCCATCGCGATCGAGCCGCATGCCGAGCAGATCGTGCGCGGACTGGAGAAGGTCTACGCCTACAAGGGCGTCCTGTGCGAATTCGATATCGCCGACGGCGTGCAGTTCTATGGCGAACCGGGCGATCTGCAGGAGTTGCTGGGCAACCTGCTGGAGAATGCGTTCAAGTGGGCGCGCTCGCGTGTGCTGCTGACGGTGAAGCTCGGTGAGATGGCTACGGGCCGCCGGCCCGGACTGTTGATCGCGGTGGACGACGATGGCCCCGGCATTCCGCCGGAGAAGGTGGCCGTGGTGCTGCAGCGTGGCGTGCGCGGCGACGAGCGCGTGCACGGCCACGGCATCGGCCTGTCGATCGTGCAGGACCTGGTGCGCGGCTATCGCGGCACGCTCGACGTGCAGAAGTCTGAGGAGCTGGGCGGCGCGCGTTTCGAAGTGCAGTTGCCGCCGGGACTGTAAGCCGCGCGACGTCGCGGCGAAAACGCGGCTAGGCGAACGGCGATGCGCCGTAGAATCGTTCCAGGTGCGCTGCAACCTTAGGCATGGTCTGGCGCAGCAGCGTCGGATCGCTGAAGTGGTACTCGGTGACCACCGCAAAAAATTCCTCGGGCGCTTCGGCGGCATAGCCGTCTATCAAGGTGTCACGACCGGCATCGACCTGTTGGGCCAGTTCATCGTACGCGGCCTGGAAGTCCCGCGCCCACTCGCGCTGCCAGGGGCGCGGCAACGGCGGCGTGCCGTCGAGCGCGCCATCGAGCACGTCGAGCTTGTGCGCCATCTCATGGCTGGCGACGCAGAACCCCGCGCCCGGATCCTCGCAATCGGCCATCACGTCGGCCCATGACAGGATCATCGGGCCCAGCTCCCACGCTTCTCCGATCAGCTCGTCTTCCCACTCGTGCAGCACGCCGGCAGCGTCCACGTGCGTGCGGTTCACGCGAAAGGCATCGGGATAGACGATCAGTTGCGACCAGCCGCGCAGGCCTTCCGTGCCGAACTCCAGCAACGGCAGGCAGCACAGGGCCGCGAGCATGCAACGCTGCGCTTCGTCGAGCGTCAGTCCGCCGACCGGGCTGATGGTCTTCTCGTGCAGGAAATGCGCGGCCAGATCGCGCAGGCGGGCGTCGCGCGCTTCATCCAGTGCGGTCACCCACGGCACTACTGAGCGCACGGCGCTCCATAACGGTGCAGGGATCGGATCGGGTTGGCGTCGCAGACGCCTGAGCAGGCCGAACAAGCGCGAAGCGGCTGCGTGTCAGCGGAACATGCCGGGCAGGAAGCTGTGCCAACGCGGCGACTGCTGACGGCTGTTGCCGACATCGCTCGGGATGCCTGGCTTGGTCTTGCTGTCGCGGACCGGTGCCGGCGAACGCGGTGCCGCACGGGCCTGGTCCTTACCGCTGGCCACGACCATGTTGTCGGGGCAGCTTCCGCTGTTTGCGTCGCTCAACTTGATCTCGCGTGCAGCAACCGTCGCGCTGGCGAAGGCGATCAGCAGGCAAAGGCAGGTCCTGAGCATGGCGGCATCCTCGGGCCGGTCGGCCTCGGGCAGGTATTGACTATAACGCGAAACGGTGCCCCCTGCCCGGCAGGCCGGGGCTCCGGCGCTCACCGCGCCCGGGGCACTTTCGGCCGCAACACGGAGATCCGACGGGGAGCTTGGGTCGCGCATAATTCGATAGATGCGTGCCGAGTCCAAACCGTTGCAATGGGTCTTCGTTTTTACGGGCAGTCCGGACAGACGGCCTGTCGTCGTTCCATTTGAGCCGCTGAACGGGATGCAGGGGCATGGATGACCGCGCCCAGTTGGAACGCGAGCTGCTGGAGCGGCTGATGGCCGGCCCGGCTACCGGCGACTCGCTGGCGCAGGCGTCCGGACAGACCCGGGCGGCGATCTGGAAGCGGATCGAGCACCTGCGAGAGGCGGGGGTGGCGATCGAGGCCAAGCCGGGTCGCGGCTACGCCCTGGCCCAGCCGCTGGACCTGCTCGATGCCGATGCCGTGCGCGTCGCCCTGTCGGTTGCCGCCCGGGCGCGCCTGTCGGCGATGGAAGTCGCCTGGTCCATCGACTCGACCAACAGCGAGCTGCTGCGGCGGGAGGCGCCGGCACAAGGTGTCGTCGTGCTGCTGGCCGAACGCCAGACCGGCGGCCGCGGCCGCCGGGGTCGAGTATGGGCGTCACCGCTGGCCGCGCACCTGTACCTGTCACTGTCACGTCAGTTCGGCGGAGGACTGGCGCGACTGGGCGGCCTCAGCCTGGTGGCAGGCATCGCCACGGCGGAGGCATTGCGCGAACAGGGATATGCCGGAGTCGGCCTGAAGTGGCCCAACGACGTGGTCGTGACGGGCGCGGAGGGATTGCGCAAGCTCGGCGGGCTGCTGGTCGAAGGCGGCGGCGAGCACGCCGGACCCGTGCGGGCGGTGATCGGCCTGGGGCTCAATGTGCGCATGCCGGCTGCCGCCGCCGCGGCGATCGACCAGCCGTGGTGCGACCTTGCGTCCCTGGCCTCGATCGCCCCCTCGCGGAACGCCATCGTGGCGACCGTGCTGGAGCGCCTGCTGGACGCGCTGGACGAGTTCGACCGCGACGGACTGGCGCCGTTCCTGCCACGCTATGCCGTGCTCGACGCCTTGGCCGGGAAGCGCGTTCGCATTGAGGGGCCCGTGACGGACTGCGATGGAACTGCCTTGGGACTGGCCGTCGATGGCGCGCTGCGCGTGCGTCTGGACGACGGCAGCGAGCGGAACTTCCATTCGGGCGAGGTCAGCGTGCGTGCGGGCACGAACGGTGCAACCGGGACAACATCGGCAAGGGAGCGCGGATGAGCGCGTGGCTGTTCGATCTGGGCAACACGCGATTGAAATGCGCGCCCCTGGGCTCCGATGGTCGCCCTGGCCAAACCATTGCCCTACCGCATCGCGAGGAGGACGTAGCCGCGGCGCTTGCAGATGCGTTGCCGGCCCGCGTCGATGTCGCCTACCTGGCCAGCGTGGCCAGTCCGGGCCTGCGGGTAGCCGTTCTCGATGCGCTGACCGCGCGTTGCAGCCGCATTTCCGTCGCGCGGACGCAGTCCCGCTTCGGGCCGGTGCGCATCGCCTACGCGCAGCCGCATAAGCTCGGCGTGGATCGCTTTCTGGCGCTGCTGGCCGTGCATGCGCAGGGCGGTGGCGATGCGCTGGTCTGTGGCGTGGGCACGGCGTTGACCATCGACCTGATCGACCGCGACGGCCGCCATCTCGGCGGTCGCATCGCTCCGTCGCCGACGCTGATGCGCGAAGTGCTGCATGCACGCGCGCCGCAACTGCCCGAAGCCGGCGGAACGTATGTCAACTTCGCTGCCGACACCGAGGACGCGTTGGCGTCGGGCTGCGACGGCGCCGCGTTGGCGCTGATCGAGCGCAGCCTCGATGCTGCGCGCGGCGCGCTGGGTCGCACGCCTCGGTTGCTCCTTCACGGAGGCGGCTCGGAGTCCCTGGCGGCGCAGCTGTCTAACGCGACACAGGTCGCAACGCTGGTGCTCGACGGGCTGGCCATCTGGGCCGGCGCGGAATCGGCGACATAGAATCCACGCATGTTCGTCCGTGCCGTCGTCATCCTGTTGCTGGTGCTCAACCTGGGCGTCGCCGCCTGGTGGGCGCTGCATTCGCAGGCGCCGGCACCGGCGGCAGAGGAACCGCCGCTGGGAGTCGCGCGACTGCAACTGCTGCGCGAGGCCGGCCGGCCGCCGGTGGCCACTGTGCACGAACCGAGTGCAGCGGCGGTCGAGCCCGCTCCGCCGCCGCAACCCCCGGCTCCGGTGGCAACGACGCTGCAGTGCTTCAGCTTCGGACCGTTTTCAGACACCGCGGCGACGAACGCAGCCCGCGCGCGCCTGAAACCGCTGGTCGTCCGCAGCGCGGTGCGCGAGCAACGCCCGGCGGTTCCTGGAAAGGGCTGGCGAGTGTACCTGCCGCCCCAGGCTTCACCGGCCGATGCCCAGGCCATGGCACAACGGGTCACTGCGGCGGGCTTCAACGATCTGTTCGTGGTGCGCGATGGGGCCGAAGCCAACTCGATCGCGTTGGGTCGCTACAAGTCCGAGGACACCGCGCGGCGACGTGCCGAGGCATTGACCGCTGCCGGTTTCCCCGCACGCGCCGAGCCGTTGGGCGATGCGCGGGTCGTTTCCTGGATCGACGTCGCTGCAGGCAGCGACTTCGACGCAGCAGGCGCGCAGAAGGCAGCTGGCGCCGCGCAGCGAAATGACATCCAGTGCGCGTCGGTGCGATAGGTACCCGCCCGGACCCGCGCGCAAGCTAGAATGTCCCTCTCGCCGGCATAGCTCAGTTGGTAGAGCAACCGCCTTGTAAGCGGTAGGTCGTCAGTTCGATTCTGACTGCCGGCACCATAGACCGGTTTCAGACGGTTCCAGTACATCCCGGCGATGACACGAAACCCTGCAAAACGCGGGGTTTTTTGTTTCATAACGTTCCTGGGCATCCCATTGAAGCCTGTCGGGCGTGGGGGTATCGTTGGGGTACATGGCCCCGTGTGGGGGTACAAATCCCGGGGGCTGGGGAAATGGCGGCGGATACCGGGAAGCTCACTGCGCTGGCGATCAAGTCGGCCAAGCCGGGGAAGCACTTTGACGGCGGCGGCTTGTATCTCGACGTGCGCGCCAATGGTTCGCGCTACTGGCGTATGAAGTACCGCCACGGCGGCAAAGAGCGCGTGTTGGCATTCGGGGTGTACCCCGAGGTTTCGCTATCCGAAGCACGCCAGCGACGCGACGCGGCGCGGAGGGAGAGGCGCGACGGCCTGGACCCCGCCAACGTGAAACGAGCGCGCAAGGTCGCGGCCCGCATGGCGGCGGTCAATAGCTTTGAGGCCATCTCCCGCGAATGGATGGCAACGCAGAAAAGGAAGCTGGCCCCGGCGACGTTCGCCAAGTCGCAATGGTTGCTGGATCAGGTCCTGCCGTGGCTGGGGTCGCGTCCTATCGCCGAGATTGATCCCCCCGAGTTATTGGGCGCACTGAAACGCATTGAGGCCAGAGGGGCGCACGAAACCGCCCACCGCACGAAAGAGAAGTGCGGGCAGGTATTCCGGTACGCCATCGCTCACGGCACGGCGACCCGTGATCCGTCCGCCGATCTGCGCGGGGCGCTGGCTCCCATAGTGCGCACGTCGCGTGCTGCGATAACCGATCCGGCGAAGATGGGGATGCTACTGCGGGCCATTGATGGCTACGGCGGTCGGCATGTCACGCGCTGCGCGCTGCGACTTGCGCCCCTGCTATTTGTGCGGCCTGGCGAACTACGGGCGATGGAGTGGGCCGAGCTTGACTTGGGCGCGGCCGAATGGCGTATCCCAGCGCAGCGGATGAAGATGCGAGAGGCTCACGTCGTCCCGTTGTCGTTGCAGGCCGTAGCGATTCTGCGAGAGCTTGAGCCGCTGACTGGACGCGGCCGATATTGCTTCCCGAGTTTGCGTACGGCGAACGCGCCAATGAGCGAGAACACCGTGAACGCCGCGCTACGGTCGCTGGGCTATGACAAGGACACCATGACCGGTCACGGCTTCCGCGCGATGGCTAGCACGCGTCTCAATGAGCTTGGATGGCAACCCGATGTGATCGAACGCCAGCTAGCCCACGCTGAACGCAACAAGGTTCGGGCCGCCTACAACCGCGCCCAGTACATGGCCGATCGCCTGAAGATGATGCAGGCATGGGCGGATTATCTCGACGGCTTGCGGATGGGAGCTGAGATCATTCCGATCAAACGCAAGGCGAAGTGACCGAACAGCCGCGCCTAGCCCGACGGGGCAAAAACGCCGTTACCCTGCGGCGCTGGCGCGGCTTCTATATTTGGGGGCACACATAGGGTCGTGTGATGGGAGCCAGCTTTATCGAGTGGAGCGCCAAGGCCAAGGAACTTGGCGCAACTGAATCTAGCTTGCGAGCGCGTGTGCTGAGCGGCGGCATTGATTGTTACGCCTACTTGCGCGAGCGCGTCCAGGGCACTCAGGAAGAATTTCTACCCGAGTGGAGTCGTTCAAAGTACCCCAACGTCCATTGGCGTGACCTGGGTACTTCCTACGATATTTTTCGACGTGCCCAGCCGACTTTGCAGACTTGGCGTACGTCATCTGGATCCAAGCATGGACGTGAACATAGATCGACTGGCGGCGTACCGACGAGGCATCAATCTGCCAAATCGCATCATCCGTCATGCCCGATAGCACCCAATCAGCCGCCGGGCAAACCGATGGCACCGCCAGCAATACAGCAAGCAACGCAGATCGCATTTGGTTGTCCCCCTTCCCCTATGCGGCATCTTCCGAAAATCGACGACCACTATCAACCGTCTACAGGCGTCATCGGGACGGCCTGGTCTGGGGCTCTATTGCCCGATCAATCGCATACTGGGGCGGGCCATGAGAGCCACTCTGTACACTTCGGTGCGAACTGGCGGGTGATTACTCACTGCTCTTTGCGAATGCTTGGCACCCCTCCAAGAAGGATCGCGAGGTGCCCCTGCAATCCTCGGGATCGGTGATTCCCTTCCGCTTTGCCCAGTCCCAGCCCGCCTGATGCCCAGAACAATCATCGGTGCATTCGTAGCCTTCAAAAGTGCGGCTGATTGGCTGTCCATCGTGGTAGTAGTCGTCTGATTCGGCTATCTCAGGCTCACCCGACTTCCTGATTGGTGGCGAAATCGCTGCCTCGGTCGCTGGCTTGAACTCAGTTCGCTTCGATTGGAACTTAACCCGACAAGCCTCAATGATTGCCTTAGACGCAGCAGTGCTCTGCCCCCTGCCCAGCTTCGAGAGGACACAGTCTTCATAACTTGCATACTCAACGCGAACCGGCTGATCCGCCTGTGACCCGCATGCAGCTACAACGAGGCAGCATCCCAACTTCAAGGCACGCATGGCATTCCCCTTGACCAGCCCCTTAACCAGCTTACCTGAAGCCCCTAGATCCTTGCCGCGTTGAAGGGAGACGAAGTCCAGGTCGGCGCCAGCGCTGGCCATGGCAACGGGGGAGGGGGCAGCTCCCGCGCGTCGAGCCTTAAGTAGCGGTCTCAA
Source organism: Lysobacter niastensis (assembly GCF_031457115.1). Lineage (GTDB taxonomy): Bacteria > Pseudomonadota > Gammaproteobacteria > Xanthomonadales > Xanthomonadaceae > Lysobacter_J > Lysobacter_J niastensis_A. The sequence goes on along the minus strand of NZ_JAVDVY010000002.1, from coordinate 725,030 downwards.
TGGTCCTTGCGACGAGTCTCAGTTAAGTTTTATGAACAAATGTATAAAAAATCTTAATAAACAGTATGTTATAGAAATATAGTGTCGTATTTTTGCATTCGAGCTATGTCGTGTTTTTGCATAGCAATTTGTCGTGTTTTTGCATAAGATTGCGTCCGAGTCTTTAGCCGTTGGAGCCAAGTCATGGCCACGACACTGCGAACGAAGGTTGAGCAGCGAATCGCTCGTAAGAAGAGCGACGTATTTCTGCCGAAGGAATTCCGTGATCTCGGGGGCAACGATCAAGTCCTACGGGTCTTGCGCGAACTCACCCGAGAGCGTCGCTTGGTGCGACTGGGATACGGAGTCTACGCACGAGCGAAGATCTCAAAGATTTCAGGCAGAGCAATGCTCGCCAGCCCAAACGGATTCAATGGCGTCGCACGCCAAGCGCTGAATAAATTGGGTGTTAAGTGGGAGCCGACTGATGCGGAACGAGCATATAACGAAGGTCGTTCAACACAAATTCCGGTGAACGCGGTTGTTAACATCAAAGGCCGATTCTCTAGGCAGCTTCGCTATGGCACGAGTGAGCTAGTGCTTGGTCGCTGATCTTGATGCGGAGACCCTTGCCGAAGTCCAAGAGTACTTTGGGCTTCCTGATCCTTCGCTAGTAGAAAAGGACTATTGGGTTGCAAAGGCCCTGGCGGCGATAGTTGGGTTGGAGCTTGAGGGTGTCCAATTGGTATTCAGTGGCGGAACTGCCCTGGGCAGGGCGCACCGCTTAATAAGGAGAATGTCTGAGGACATCGACCTTAAGATCATTTCAGACAAGGTGCTTTCGCGCTCCGAACTGCGCTCCATTCGCGAGCGGGTTACTGAGCGACTGGTCGGGGCCGGCTTCCAGTTTGATCCAAATTCAGAGGAGTTCTTGCTTTCGCGAAACGCGAGCAAGTTCACGCAGTATCGGCTCCCCTATCCCTCCGCTCTCGATGCGTCGAAAGGGCTGCGTGCAGGGATTCAGATTGAGTTGACGGTTTCTGAGCTGAGGCTGCCGGCAGTTGTGCTTCCGGTGAGTTCATTTGTGGCTGAGGCACTTGGGCGTGAACCGGAAGTTGCGGCAATTCCATGCGCCACAATCGCCCAAACGGCGGCCGAAAAATTCGTTGCACTGACTCGACGGATTGGCGAAGAGCGCTCAAGAGGCGACGGTCGGGACGACACGCTCCTGCGGCATGTCTACGATCTGCATGTAATCAGACCGCACTACAACCATCCAGAAGTAAATGCAATGATCCCCAAGATCATGGTGGCAGATGCCATCGCTTTTGGGGGAAGGTATCGCAGCTATGCTGAAGATCCTCATGCGGAGACGCTAAGGGTGATTGCAGCGTTGCGAGAAGACTCTTCATACGGCGAGCGTTTCCGCCAGTTCCACCAGAGCATGGTCTACGGAGAAGTAGTTTCTTTTGACGCTGGTCTCGCCACTCTCGATGAGATGGCGGGAGCCATCGCGACGGTGAACGTAGCCGCCTTTCGCTAGGGGTTTCTTCTAAGCAATGCTCTTTGCCCTCGCCGATGGAGTGAAGCGGCAACCCCTATGCGCGGGTGAGCGCGCCATATGCCCCCACTGCGACTCAGAAGTCGTAGCCGTGCTCCCCTCGCTAAGCGTTTGGCATTGGAGACATAAGGCAAACGATTGCGACCCGTGGAGCGAGCCTGAGGGCGAATGGCACTTTGGTTGGAAAGAGAGGTTCGAGCCCGCTTGGCGGGAGGTGTCCCTTATCGACCACGCAACCAATGAGAAGCATCGCGCTGACATTTTTTGCGAGCAGAGCGGCAGCCCAACCGTAGTCGAATTGCAGCACTCACCTATCGTCGAGGAAGAGCGGTTAGCCAGAGAGCGCTTCTATGCGCGAGGGCGGCGAATGTTCTGGCTGCTGCATCTACACGATGAGCGTAGCTTACGAGGAACGCATTTCGCACTCTCCCTCAACTACGGCCTCCCTGTTGACCATCACGGGCGCACGTTTTACCTCATGCGCTGGGGCGGTAGTAGCACGCGGTTCATCGAGCGATGGAAGCAATCGAAGGTTCACGTATTCTTCGACTTCAGAGGGCAACTGTTTTATTTGGCCACGGCCCACCCCAAGCTCAGCTTTCCCTGGCCTTGGGCGAAGGGATGGTTCGCAGTTTGCCCGCTATCTACGGAGCAGTTCATTTCGGCAGTGTCAGGCCATTAGCCGAGTCATGCTGCTGCCCGTGGGCGGGCTATGCTGGCCTTACCAAATCAGCCAGGGTGGACTACCGTGACTTCCTGGGGTCAAGCCTGACCAGTTGGACCATTTAGCGATCAGCGGCGACGCGTGGACCGCGTGTCTCTCATGCCTCGCTGATGCATTCAACCGTTCTGACAAGACCGCTCCGGCGGGCATTTTTGTGCGTCGTGTATTCGCAGATCACTCACTATGAGTGATCAGGCAGGCGCCCTAGACGTGGCGTCTGACTTCTGAGTAGTGCCGCGCACTGTGTGAGAACAAAAGTAAGCCCGCCGTAGCGGGCTTATAACCGTTAGGTAAGCGGCTTCGCTATTTCTCGGACGTATAGCCGACAACCGTGCAGCCCGTGCCCGGAATCTCAGTGAACTCCGTCCCGCCATTGGCGGTCGGGCAACTATAAATGACGTTGTTCGTTGGGTTAGGGCGCTGCTGTTCAACATAAGACTGCCGTTGGCGAATCTCACCGGCTTGCTGCAGAGCCGTTCTAGACTCCTGCTCCCCTCGCTCATTTCTAGGGCAGCCGCCACCATTGAGGTCCCAGCGTTCCACGTAGTCAGAGCGAAGCGTAAAGGATATGCGACAGGTGGTTGGTGCCCCTGTCATGGCGTCGCTTGTGGCATATCTGTATGTGTAGACCTTTATCTGATCGTTGACCTGCACGATGTCTATGGATGCGGTCGGATATCCCCATACCGAAACCAGTTCGTTTTTGCTGGCCCCTAGCCAGGGGTTCATCACAGTGTCCCCGTAGGATGCGCATGCCGATAGAGCCAAGGGCAACAAGCACGCTGCAAGAGGAGAGTGCATCGATCGAATATTCATCAGTTGCTTCCGTTGAGTGCTAGGCGTTACGGCATTACAAGTCTTCGAACGATTCGTGCCGCCCGAGCACCGCGACCCTGAGCAAAAGAAAGCCGCAAAGGGGGATTGATGCCAAGAACACTGCTGAAGCTATCCAAGAATAGTGGCTAAGTAGCGCGGCCGTGGTGGCCAAAAGCCGACGTACTGAAGATCGCTATTCTTCACTGAACTCTCCGATGAACTAAGCCGAGCCAGCGGCACGGCGTCGGGTTGAATGATTTGTTGGCAGCGCTACTCGGGTAGCGAATACGCGACCTTTGTGCCGGATATCGCAACGAGACCATGCTTCTCCATGAGCTTGAGAAGTGCAGCCAACTCATCTTCTTGGAGCGCCTTTTGGAATAAAGAGCTTATTGTGCTCGAGAGCGTCTTGACCGTCCTGGGCTTGGCTGCACCTCGTTGCTTTAGGTTGGAGACAACAACAGCCAGTTTCTCGGATGGACTCTTGGAGTTCGCCGCTTTGACAATTGGCATATCACTGACCGCGCGAGAGCGGCAGGCGAGAATTTTCTTGGCTCTTAGGTGAGCGATGAGCGGGTCGAACCCGGTGTCTTTGGAGATGATGTGGAAGTACGCGTCTGGGTCCGATGCCGCAAGTTGGCCCATGTAGTAAGCAACGTGAAAGTCGAGTGCGTTTGATCCGTTCCCGGAAATTTTGACGTAGCTCGCATTGGGGCCCAGGCGTTGAAGCGACGCTGCAACATCGAAATTTACCTTGGCCTGACTGGCGCCGACAAAGACGATGACTTTGAAGTGCTCCTTTTCAAGCACGGAGAGGGTATCCGGCTGCACATTCTCGTAATCGATGAGTACGTAGTTCGTCCGCACGATGGCCTCAATATGAGCTGCTAACGCCTGAACTAAGCCGAGCCGCGAAGCGCTCGGCTTGAGGTTTGTGCTTTTACTGAGTCAGGAGTTTCTGCTTCTGTGCGTCATACTCTTCTTGAGTGATCGCTCCTGAATCGAGTAAAGCCTTGAGCTTGGGAAGCTCGGTGTAGATATCGCTTTTTTCGACGGAGGCAGTCTTAGACTCAGGTTGATTACAGCGGAAGTAGATAGTGCCTGTAGCCCCTTGCGCCGGACGCTGCAGCTTGCCGCTATTGTTAATCTGTCCAGGAACAGCTTCGGCGCCATCGCTTCCAAGGAGATAAGCCTCCTGGCCTGTCTTCTCTTGGCAGAACTCTTGTGCTTGCTTGGCCAACTTTGCAACGATCTTGTCAGCGCTACCGAAGATCGTGAAGTTTTGATCTGTGAGCATGTACTGACCTTGTCCCATGGCAGTCGGCTCCTTTGCTTGCGCGCCGGCGGATACAGCCAGAAGAAGTAGTATTGCTGCTGCTCTCATATTCTTCTCCTCCCTAGGAGATTCTATTGGCCTCAGTCGCACCAGACATCGCAGACTTTGTGGGTACGCATGTTGAGCAATTTCCCCGATGCACAAGCTCCGTAAGGACTGCCTTCAAGAAAGATCACGCGATCCCCTTCCTCCATGTTGAAGCAGTAAGTCTTTGCCTCGTACTTCTCGCCGTTGATGATGAACAGTTCATCGTTATGCGAGACCTCAATCTCGTACTCTGTTGCGGCGAAAACCGAAGTTGCGATGGCGAGCAAGACGACGCTCAGACCCAGACGGGTTGCCTTTCTCATGTCCCTACCTTCCCCTAGTTGTGCCTGACACCGGAACTAAATGGCCCCGCAGATGGGCGCTCGCGAGACCCGGGCACCAGGTACAGAGCGCGGATAGCAATGGCCACAGGGCCGCAACGGAAGCGACCCCCTGAAATAGGCTTTCGACATGGTGGCTCTCCCCCCGGAGCAAGGGACAGCATAACGAGGCCCACGCGCCAGCGGCGAACAGGTGGCGCCGGCGGCGGTCTAAACTGGAGCCATATAGATCGCCCACCGGTCCGTTAGATCGCCCACCGGTCCGCAATAGGTGAAACGCGGGGATATTTCTGGGGGTACAAGAGCAATTGCATGGATATGCAAGGTAATTAAATCAATTGCTTATGTCGGCATTGCGGTGCCGACTGCCGACCGGTTTCACAGCATTCCAAGTCATCGCTGTAATCCACCAAAAGCCCCGCATAAAGAATTCCCGCCGGGGGATGCCACCATCGATTTCGCTGTGCGCTAGCAGCGCGAGGGGCGGACGGGGACTTCCTGCTGGGTTCCTGGCGAATGGTGGGGCCCGGGACCGGACGTCCGCTTCTGGCCGGAAGCGGTCACGCTCTCTGCGCGTCATTCAACTGCCTCGCGCCCGCGCCATCACCACGGCATCCCCATACGGCCCGCTGCCCAACTGGCCCTCCCGAAGCCAATCAACAAGCATCTGGAAGTACCCCTCCGCGACCCGCGTCTCCACCCGCTGCCCATCAGCCGCCACGTCGAACTTGATGATCCCGTGGTCCGTCCCCGGGAACTCCACCACGGTGGCGTTCGCCTTCCCTCGCGCCACCGCCATCAACCGCCGCCGTGTCTCCTCCGGTGGGGCTTCGCGGTCGGCGCCGGCGATGATCCACAGCAGCGGTTGCTTCACCGACTGCAGCACGGGCATCGGTTGGTACTCCCATGAGGTGCCTTCGTCGTGCAGCGGGCCGAACAGGCGCAGGGCGATGGGCGGGTAGCGGACGAGGTCGCCGGTGTATTCGCCCTTCATGTCCTTCCACCAGGGCTCGTGGGCGTACTTGGCCTTCACCGCGTCGAGGCGCTCGTAGCCGCCCTTGAAGCGGGCAACCATCACCGCGGCGGTGGCGTCGGTGACTTCGCGCGCCTTGGCCAGCACGTCGGGGCCGCGGCCCGCGGCGATGAGGTCGAGCTGCACCTGGTCGCGGTCTTCGGCGAGTGGGGTATCGGCCAGGCCGTAGGCGACGGCGGCGAAGTCGGCATCGCTCCGGTTCGCGGCCAGCGGGATGATCCAGCCAGCCTGGCTGCCGCCGCTGAAGCCGACGCGGCCGGCGCGCGCGCCGGCCAGGCGGCGCGCTTCCTTCAATGCGGCGACGGCGTCGTCGGCGAGCAAGTGGAAGTCCTGGCTGTACTTGCCCGTGCTGTCGCCGGTGCCGCGCTTGTCGTAGACGAACACGCCGATGCCGTTGGCCGGGAGCAGGCGCTGGAAGTAGTTGAACGTGCGCGCCGAGTACGCCTCCGAGCCGTGCACCAGCACCGCGATCGGCACCGGGCCGTCACCCGGCGGCATCACGAGCTTGCCGGCGAGGGTTTCGCCGTGGCCGCGGAAGCGCGTTTCGGTTGCCGCAAACGACAGGCGCTGGCCGCGGTGGCCTTCGAACGTCATCGCCGATTGCTCGCAGGTGCCCAGTTGCACGTCGGTGGGGTCGGGGCGGTCGCTCCAGCCGACGGTGCCGCTCCACTTGCCGGCCTGGTCCTGCTGCAGCTTGCCGGTGCGGCCGTCCATCGCGCGCCAGCGCAGGCCATCGTCGGTGAGCGGCGCGATATCAACCAGGCGGCCGTCGTCGAGCCGGTAGGCGGCGACGTGGCAGGCCATGCGCGGGTCGACGGGTTTGTTCGTTTCCGGACGCATCCACCAGAAGCCGAGAGCCGCGGCCGCGGCGACGGCGAACAACGAAATGATCAGGACCTTCCGGGATCGGGTTCGCATGTGTCGTTCCTTGGCAGAGCTGACGGCAACGGTAGCGAATGTGTGCGGGGCGACGAGTGCCGATGGTCAGGCATCGGTGCACTTCATTGGACCTCGTCTGCACGCTGGGACCGGGTTCCGTACCACGCGTGCGAGCATGGGGCCAGGTTCAATCGATCGAAGCATCCGGAGGGGCATGACGACGAGCAAGGCGAGGCTGATTGCAGTACTGGGCGTGATCGTCCCGTTACTCGGTGTCGCTTTGCACCTGCATATCGCCGCCTGGGCGCAAGGCGGCTTCAGCGCGTTCGTGCTGGGCCTTCTGGTCTGGTCATCGTTTCCGTATCTGCGCTGCATTACGACTGCACGCTTCGCAGTTCGACCCGCCCACGGGGGGCGGCCTTCGTATCGCCCACCAGCTCGACCGCGGCTTGGAGCTCCTGCTCACCCCGCTCGCGAACCTCGTCATTGCCGCTCCGGCCGGGTTCATCACCACCGCGTTGGCGCTGCGAGTGCGCAAGGCACTTTTGAGGTAAGCCCCGCAGCCTACTGGCAGCGACGAACACGCCATCCGACGATTCGGGCGGTCCAAGTCACGCGAGCGTCCGCACCCTGGGTTCACGATCCCATTGCCTCTTCGCGGCGGCCTTCAGGAATGCAACGGTGTCGGAGGCGGCCACGACGCCGTCATCCTTCTCAACCCCCGCCATCTCTGTCACCGCCTGCGCTCCGTCATCGGCGGCGATCGCCTTGAGATGCCCGAAGGCATCGCGGACGAAGTCGATGGCGGCCGCTTCCTTGGCCAGGCGCGCACCGCCGGCGGCCGACAGCACCAGGGCTACGGCATCGAAGACGATCGAAGGCGTACCGGCGAGCTGACCGTCGGCGGGTAGGCGTTTACCATCGCTCAACGTCGCGCCGCCCAGCTTTAGCGCCACGATCTTGACGGTTGCGCCGGCACCTTCGATGGCCTTGCGCAAAGCCCGCACCGTGCCGGCGTCGGAACCGTCGTGCACGAGGATGCCCACGGCGCGGCCTTCCAGCGTGGCTTTCATCTTGCCGATGATCTGCAGGGCCGGCGAAGGCGACATGTCTTGCGGCTTCACCGCGGCAGGAGGAGCGGGGGGCATCCCCTCCATGCCGAGGCCATCGGCCACGCGTTTGGCCAGGTCGGCATCGATGTGCCGCAAGTGCCCCACCATCGCTTCCCGCACGTGCGCGGTTTCGACTTTGGATAGCTCAAACACCAGGGCCGAGGCGAGATGGGCCTGCTCGGGCGCGCTCTGGCTCCGATAGAACAGGCGCGGCTGCGTGTAGTGATCGGCAAAACTCTCGGCCCGGATGCGTCCCTTCGTTCCTTCCTCGGCCGGCTCCGCGGTACTGCCGAAGCCGCGGGCGGTTTCGCGCGGTGAGTCCTGCTGCAGGCTGCTGGGATCGTAGTTGACGCGTCCGCGCGGGATCTGCATCTGCATGTGGCCGTCGCGCTGCAGGTTGGCGAACGGACATTTGGGCGCGTTGACCGGTATCTGATGAAAGTTCGGTCCACCCAGGCGGATCAGCTGCGTATCCAGGTATGAAAACAGCCGGCCCTGCAAAAGCGGATCGTTGCTGAAATCGATGCCGGGTACGATGTTGGCGGGACAGTAAGCGACCTGCTCGGTCTCTGCGAAGAAGTTGTCCGGCCAGCGATCCAGCACCATGCGTCCAATGACCGTCAGCGGCACCATCTCTTCGGGAATGAGCTTGGTGGCATCCAGGTGATCGAACGGCAGCGCGTCGGCTTGTTCCTGTGTGAACAATTGCACCGCCAGATCCCATTCCGGAAAAGCGCCGCTCTGGATCGCATTGAACAAGTCGCGCCTGTGGAAGTCGGGATCGGCGCCGGCCAGTTTCACCGCCTCGTCCCAGAGCGTCGACTGAAGCCCGAGACGCGGACGCCAATGAAACTTCACGAAAGTGCTGTGGCCACGGTCGTTGATCAGGCGGAAGCTGTGGACCCCAAAACCTTCGATCATGCGCAGCGAACGTGGAAGCGTCCGGTCCGACATCGCCCACATGATCATGTGCAGCGCTTCGGGTGTCAGCGATATGAAATCCCAGAAGGTATCGTGCGCACTGGCCGACTGGGGGAAGCCCCGGTCCGGCTCCATCTTCACCGAGTGGACGACATCGGGAAACTTGATGGCATCCTGGATGAAGAAGACGGGGATGTTGTTGCCCACGAGGTCCCAGTTTCCATCCTGGGTATAGAACTTCACCGCAAAACCACGAACGTCACGCGGAGTGTCGACCGAACCGGCACCGCCGGCCACCGTCGAGAACCGGCAGAAGACAGGCGTGCGCTCGCCGACTTCAGACAGCACGCGGGCCGTCGTGTACTTCTTGAGCGACTTGGTAAGTTCGAAATAGCCGTGCGCCGCCGAGCCGCGCGCGTGAACGATCCTTTCGGGAATCCGCTCATGATCGAAGTGGGTGATCTTCTCGCGAAGGATGAAGTCTTCGAGCAAGGTCGGCCCGCGTGGCGTGGCGCGAAGGGAGTTCTGATTGTCTGCGACCGGGATTCCTTGCTGGGTCGTCAACGGCGGATGCGTGCCGCCGGACTGCTGATGCAGCTCGTCAGCTGCGCCGCGCAGATCCTTCGATGCGGAGCGCACCGGAGTACGCGTTGACTTGGAGGGAGCGCTCTTGGACTTCCTGGTAGCCATGCATCGACTCCATAACCACTTTTGGCGAGGGACGCATGCTGCGCCAGAGCCGGTGAAAGTTTCGTCTCATTACGCGAAAGAATCAGTACAGCCCGGGCGACGCCAGCGATCCGGCCGGAAGCGGACGGTTGCACCGGCCGCGGCTGCGACTGTCGAGGGCAGCACGAGGCGGGGGCGTAGCATGGCCCCACGGTCCCCCAAGGAGAGTGCCATGCACGGCAAGTGTCCGAAGTGTGAACAGCCGGTACTCACGGCAAAGATCAGCATCATCCAGGCAAGCGTCCCAATGGGAAAGCAATGGAAGACCATCGCGTTCTGTTGCGAGTCGTGCCTGACAGTCTTGGGAGTGCAGATCGATCCGATCGCGATCCGTACTGACCTGATCAGCGCCCTGAAGCAGTGAGTCCAGGTGTACTCGGTCGTCCGATGGGTATCGACACAAATATCCCTGTTTAGATCGGTGCGGCCTTCTTTCCTCTGCACCGCACACACAGGATGTACGACTGAATCGTTAAGGCGATTAGCGCCCCGTGCACATCGCCACGGCGTGCGAATAACCCTGCAAAGCCTACCCTGACCGTCGCTCTTGGCAGCAGTGGTAGGTCCTCATCAAGAGTCCAATGTGGAATGCCTGGCGACGAGGGTCATCCCGCAGCCGCCCGAACCAGGCAACTGACTAGGCCGAAAAGCCGGAGCGTGCGCTGTACTCGGATCGCGCTGAAAACCGATAGATGCAAGCAAGGCCGAACGCCTTAGACGTTGTTCGCGCATAACCCGACAGGGCGAACTGTCATCACGAAGCAACGACGAGTTGCTTGCGTAAGCGTTCGATTTCTCAAATCACAGAAACGGGGCTGCGAGCATGGCAAAGCGCGGCAATGTCGATATGACTCCGGCGATCGCAGTCGGGAGTGGTTACACGGGACTGGGCACGCTGCGCTCGTTGGCGGAAGCCGGTATTCCGGCGTACTCCGCATGCCCATCCGATGACGTCTCGACGCGGTCGCGCTGGTACCGACCGACGCCGGGCCCGGTACCGTGGAACGGGTCGATAGGCCATGAGGCGCTGCGAATCCTGGAGGACATGCCGCTGGCGAAGGCCGTCCTGATTCCCGGGGCGGACGATGCAGCACTGTGGCTGTCGCAGATTCCGAACAGTGCCCTATCCGAACGCTACAAGGTGTCATCCAGCAGCCGCGAGTCACTGCAGATACTGCAGGACAAGGCGCGATTTGGCGAGTTCCTGGCACAGACCGGCATTCCGCATCCGCGCACTTTCACCATAAAGTCGTTCGACGATATCGCCGCGATCCCGTTCGCCGAACTCGGCCGGGTCTTCATCAAGCCAGCCAACTCGCAATCGTTTAGCCGCGTCGTCGGGGAGAAAGGCGTTTGGGCGAAGGATCGGTCGAAGTTCATGGAGGCTTGGCACCAACTGGATGAGAAAGGGTTCAAGCTGATTGCGCAGGAATACGTGCCCGGCAGCGGGGCCGATCATTACCTGATCGATGGCTTCCGCGACGGGGATGGCGCGTTGCCGGGCCTGTTTGCCCGTCGTCGCGAGCGGCTATACCCGCCCGATTTCGGCAACACCACCTACTCCTGGAGCATTCCACTGTCCGAAGTGGGAAGCGCGCTGGAAAGCCTGACCATGCTCCTTGAAAAGCTGCAGTACCGGGGCATCTTCAGCGCGGAATTCAAGCGCGACGCCAGGGACGGGGAGTTCCGGCTGCTCGAGGTCAACACGCGGGCATGGTGGTACGTGGAATTCGCCACGCGTTGCGGCGTCAATGTCTGCAAGATGGCCTACGAGGACTCGCTCGGCCTGCCGGTCGCACCGGCGTCCCGCAATTACCCGGTGGGCAAGAGTTGCGCGAACCTGGTGTCGGATATCAAGTCGGTGCTTGCGCAGGATCCGGCTGCCCGCAGTCCGCTGCTGACGACCCTGGGCCAATGGACCCGCTGCTACTACCACGTCTTCCGCATTGACGATCCAGGGCCGGGGCTGCTGACGTCGTGGAGGCTGCTGCGTCGGCGGCTCGCCTGAATGATGCGTCACCCGAACTGGCTGCCGGCGCCGTTGGCCTGGCGGACGGCTGCCTCCGACCCAAAGCGGACTATAAGTCCGCAGTGGGAAGTGGCTTCTTGAACCCTAGCGGACGGCGTTCCGGGGCCGGTCGATCAAGTCCAACTTTCCGCCTGCGAGTGCTGGTGCCGTCTCAGCGACGACGTCGTGCGGGAATCCGAGCTTGATGGCGCTCACCTGATCGAGGTGTTGGATCTGCTCCATCGTCAGCTTCACGTCGTGCGAAGCGAGGTTGTCGACGAGTTGTTCGTGCGTCCGCGGCCCGATGATTGGCAGGATGCCCTTGGCGAGCACCCAGGCGTTCGCCACCTGTCCGGGCGATACACCGATCTCGTCGGCGATGGCGAGGACCGCATCGACCGTCGCGGTCTTGCGTGAGTCACTCTCGCCGTGAATGACTACGCCCAAGCCTTGCGCTCGGCCAGTCTCGCCGCGGCGATACTTCCCGGTCAGCAAGCCGCCACCCAGTGGCGACCAGGCCACGGCGCCGAGTTGAAGCCTGCCGACATAGACAGTAGTTCCCGCTCGGCCGAAACGTTCGACCAGGCTGTACTCCACCTGCACTGCTGCGACCGGCGACCAGCCGCGAACTTCGGCTAGCGTGGCTGCGGCAGCGACGCGCCATGCTGGGAAGTCGGAAAGTCCGGCGTAGAGGATTTTGCCACTGCGCACCAGATCGTCGAGCGCGCGGGCGATCTCATCGATCGGCGTCACGCCGTCGGGCATATGGACCCAGAGCAGGTCGACACGATCAGTGTTGAGGCGCTTCAAGCTGGCTTCCACCGAGCGCAGCATCGGAAGATCGGGACCCTCGGCTTCGCTGTTTATAGCGGCGAGGCGTTTCGTGGAGTCGATCGCAAAGAATGGAAGACGCTGCTGTGGCTGGCGTTTCCGCGTGAGTTCGCCTGGCTGGCCGAAATGAAATGGCTCGAGCAGATGCGGCCGGAGCGCGTGATCCGCTCATTTGCGAAACATTGATCTTGGCATTCTGGGCGCCGAAGCATCACCTTCGTTTCGGACTGTTTTTGGATATGAAGACCTCTCCGAGGTGTGCCAGCACGAGTGCAAGCCCTTCTTCGCTGTCCATGGCACAGTCATAGGCGCGCTCGTTATTGAGCTTTCCGTCACGGCGCCACACCTCGGCGTCACGGCCATAGGCCAAGTCCGAAGCGGCCACCAACGTCCGATTTCGTGGGCGGTAAGGAAGGCCGGGAGGAAATCCTCGGAGCCTTGGAGGATTGCCTGGGAAGGCGTCCCCGGGACGTGCTCGCCGCTGGCCAGCCGCGGAGCCACGGCCAGCAGCAGATGGGCCGTGTCGGTGGCCAAGTTGACGCGCTCCTTCGTCGTGCGGCCAGTGTCGACGCCAAGAAGCGTGGCGGCCCGGCACTGGCAAGCCGAATACAGGTCGCTCGGGGGCATGCCCTGGAAGCGGTTGGTAGCATCGCGGCTCGGCATGGTGCCCACCTTAGGCGCCCGATTTCGCCCCGGTTGAGAATGATCTCTTCCCGAAGGGAACACATAAAAAACCGCCAGCCGGGCGGCGACCTGGCTGGCGGTCGATGGTGGTTCCCCCACCGTCTACTTCAGGAGCTATTCCGCGCGCCGGAGTGGGCCGCCGAGTGCGCCTTTCTACCCAAGGCGGGCGAATCCTACGCGCACCCCGGGAAGCCCGGATGACGTCCGGGACGGCGCCCGTCGACGCGGGCGTAACGATCGCAGGGGTTCACAACGAGTTGAGGCAGTTGCTGCTAGAAGGCGCAGGATGTTCGCGAGTAAATCTCAGCGCGTGCGAAAAACGATCGGCATCACCCTAGCCGGCGACCTCGAAGCATTGGACGGCACGATTCGGGCGATTCTCAACACCGTCCCGCCTTGCGATGCCTGGCTTTACTTGCAACCGCACACGGACCGCGTTTTGGAGCGGGCGGGCGGCTTGTGGCCCCTGGCCGAAGAAGAGATTGCGGAAATGCTGGCGAAGCATGGAGTCACCCGATCGGGGTAAGTCGCGTGCTTTATGCGTCCGCGCAAGCATCTTGTCGTCGGCCGCACGCATGCCGGGCATTGCAGTGGCTGCGGCCCGATGCGTCCGCACAGATCGCTATGCAGCGGCTTCGGTTGCTGACCGGCGGACCGCCTGGCCGCCGTTAGGGCAGATACCACCAGCGGTGCAGCAGCCGTGCTCGACTCAGTGATCAGCCTGTTGGATGAAGCCGCATTGCTCGTCAAGTCGCGAGGGCTTGGCGCTCCCCCTGATCGATTGTATGAAGCGTTCAAGCTAGTGCACTCAAGCCAGATTGATAGATTGGAGATGGTGGGTCGGGCCATCTCCGATGGCGAGTCGATGAAGGAAGTATTGCGCCGGCTGAGCCATCGTCGTGTCGAAGAAGACACCGAACGTACGGCGCTCCTCGGCGCTGTTCGATCAGCCCTGGATAACAAAGAGTTGTCCGCAATGCATGCTTTTTTTTGGGGTCTTCAAAGTTATTTTGAGCTATTGCCTCTTACCGGCAGCGGCCCTGCGGCCGAGGTAATGGAGCACGCGATCGCGCGTGCCGTCAGGGAGCCAGAATCCCTTCGCGCGCGAGGGGAGATGGCCCATGCTGCCGTTCTGAATCTGCGCGCGGTGCGGCGAGCAGCTCGGCTGATCGCCAACGAATATGCGTCCATCCACTACGTGGGATTAGTGCGGCGACGATCCATCGGCTAGAACGGAAAAGTGCACTCTGACCCCGGTTTCCGAGGCGGGCAGATAAAAAGCGGCCGTGCACGCCTACCACTGTCCTAAAGCGCCGTCGCGCGCCGTTGTTCTGTTCCAGACGTCTGGCGCGCCGCGCTTAGCGAGGAATCCATCATGCATCGGCACGGCGACGCTGGCATTGGGTGCGCGACGTCCGCGCCGCCCGAGGTCAATGCGGATGCCCAGCTGGATGCGATGGTGCAGCGTGCCCAGCCCTACAAGGCCGACGCGGCGAAGGCCCCGGACAGCCCGTCCCCGGAGCGCAAGGCCGAATTGCAGCAACTGGCCAGCGACGCCCGCGCGCGGCAGGCGGGGACCGGGCGGAACGACATCCGGGTGACAGACAAGCGAGTGACGACGGCCCGGCGCGCGGACGACGGCGGTGGCGACACGGGGAATTCGCGGATTGCCCCTTCTACAGGCTCTCCGGCGACTCGATCTGCTTCCTCAAGAAGTCCGAATGCCCGACCGACGAGGGAGACGAAGGCGACCTGACCTTCGGGACGATCTGCATCTACAGCTGCATCTCGATGTCGAGCGAATAGGCGGGCAAAAACAAGGGGCAGAGTGCCTCGACGGTTTCCAGTCCGATTTCTTAAATCGGTGTGTCCACGGGCGCCGGCTCGCCGGCCCCATCCAAGGGATTCATTCAATGAAGAAGACCATCAAAGCCGGGGCCTGCTCGGCGGCAATAGTTCTTGCGCTGTTTGCCGGGGTAGCCGTCGCCGATGAACCTGTGGCAGGCGATAAACCTGCAGTAGCCGATGAACCTGCGACAGTCTCTGATTCGCAAAGCGGCCTTCGCGCCCACATCGATCCCACGACCGGCAAGTTGCGCGAGGCCACGGCCGCGGAGCGGGCAGCGGAAGCGCGCGCAGCCGCGGCAGAGCGTAAAGCACACCCCAAGCGCATGCCCAAGGTCATCAAGCGGGCCGATGGAATCCTGCAGGCGGTGGATACGGACGGCTACTTTGCCGAGGACGTGGTCGCAACGATCGGCCCGGACGGCAAGTTGATTATCAGCTATGAAAACGAGGGACAGCCAACCACCCACGCCGCTCCCGCCGTCTCGCTGGAGGAGAAATGATATGCGCGCCTCGACCCGCAACTCCCTTTCAGTGCTGGCCCTCGGTATTGCCTGCGCGCTGCTGCCGCTCGCGGCTTCAGCCGACGCAACCATCGTGATCAATAACACTAACGCGCCAGGTGTCGGCTTCAATGACCCCACGCCCGCCGCGCCGGTGGGCGGAAATACCGGAACCACGCTTGGGCAGCAGCGCCTGATCGCTTTCTCGCATGCCGCGAATATTTGGGGCTCGACGTTGGACAGCGCCGTGCCCATCACGATCAACGCCCGCTTTACCCCGCTGACTTGCACCGCCACCGGCGCCGTCCTCGGCAGCGCCGGCGCCACTTCCGTATATGGCCAAGCTCCGGGCATGCCCTTTCAGGATAGCTGGTACGGCTCGGCGCTAGCCAATCGCCTCTACGGAGCTGATCTGGATCCCACCATTGCCGATATCAACGCCAACTTCAATTCCAATCTGGGCAACGTGGGCTGCCTGACCGGTACTTTCTTTTACCTGGGCCTGGACGGAAACCACGGGGCGAACATCGACTTCGTTGTCACCCTCCTGCATGAAATGGGCCACGGCCTCGGCTTCCAGACCTTTACCAACGGTTCGACGGGCGTTCCATTTGCCGGAGTCCTCAGCGCGGCCGACCATTTCCTGCTCGATAACAGCACGGCCAAGACCTGGTACCAGATGACCAATGCCGAACGGGTCGCCTCGGCCGTCGGCGTTAACAAACTGGTCTGGAACGGGACCCACGTCACGGCATCCGTGCCCGAAGTGCTCAGCGGCACGCCGCGGTTGCTCGTCAACAGCCCTGCCGCCATTGCCGGGACTTACGCCGTGGGAACCGCTGACTTTGGGCCGGCCCTGAGTGCGTCCGGCCTGGCGGGAGATGTCGTACTGGGCGTGGATTCGGGCGGCGGGGGATTGACCGACGGCTGCGCGCCGATCAGCAATGTCGTGGCCGGCAAGATCGCCCTGGTCGATCGCGGCGTCTGCACTTTCACGATCAAGGTGAAGAACGCCCAGAACGCTGGCGCCATCGGTGTCCTTGTCGCTGACAACGTTGCCGCCCCGGTGACCGGATTGGGTGGCGCCGATGCAACCATCACCATCCCCTCCGTACGCATTTCCCTGGCTTCGGGTAACGTGATCAAGGCGGCATTGGCGGGCAACACGGTCAACGCCACGCTGGGCGTGGACACAAACGTCCGTGCCGGCGCCGACGCACAAGACCGCGCACTGATGTATACGCCCGCGATCTTTGCAGGAGGATCGAGCGTGTCGCATTGGGATACCACTGCGACCCGGAACCAGCTGATGGAACCGTCGATCAGCGCCGACCTGACCCACAGCGTGGACGTACCGCAAGACCTGACCCTGGCCCAGATGCGTGACATGGGCTGGTACCCGGACGGCGACCTGGACGGCGTGCCAGATGACGAAGGGGACGCTTGCCCCGACACGAG
This sequence comes from Lysobacter niastensis, assembly GCF_031457115.1. Lineage (GTDB taxonomy): Bacteria > Pseudomonadota > Gammaproteobacteria > Xanthomonadales > Xanthomonadaceae > Lysobacter_J > Lysobacter_J niastensis_A. The sequence continues at coordinate 708,243 of NZ_JAVDVY010000002.1, read as the reverse complement.
GATCCGCGGCGGCAACGTGGTGATCGACAGCTGCAACTCGGGCGTGGCCAATGCTCTGTTCCCGAATGGCTGTTCGATCATGGATGAAGTGGCGAAGTGCGAAGCGGCGGCGGTGACCCATGAGGGCTTTACCGCGTGCGTAACCCAGTACACCAGCACGTTGCGCAAGGGCTTGATCAGCAACAAGGACAAGGCCAGCATCCAGCGCTGCGCCGCCAAGGCAGCCATTCCCTGAAAATCGCTGCATAGCAACAGCAATCGATGTGCTTCAGGCCGGCGGGGGAAACCCCGCCGGCCTTTTTCGTTGCGACAGGCAATTACGCGAAAAAAAAGTCCTGATCGCACCCTCCTTGGGAAAGGCGCATTCTCAGACCGAGCGACGCTAGTCACTCAAGGTGGCGCCATGCCAAAGCGCGAATCAGACACCAACCGATTCCAAGGCCTTTCCCTGGGCGCCTTATACGAGCATGCCAAACTCGAGCGGCCACCCTCTTGGGTCTCGACAGTTCGACACGGGAGCGGGCCAACCTCGCCCGGGACACAGGGCACCTGCTGCTGGCGGTGGCACCGACGCTAGCCAGCGGCGAGCACATCCCCGGCACGCCTGCGCAAGCGATCCTGCAAGGCTCCGAGGACTTTCTTCCGGCGCTACTTACTGCGCATGAGGTCGAGCTACGCCAAGTCCGTCCCGTTGCATCCAGTCCGGTGCGGGCCGTCATTGGGGCCATAACGGGGGGCACCAGAAGCCGGTCCCCGGCCGCACTCGGCTGCTGGCCCTGGCCGCCGATCTTGTGCACAGCAGGACGATGTCGGGACCGATGGACCTCTTGCCTGATCCGAGACTGCCGTCGTATCGAAGACGACGGCCGGCCCGAATCCTAACTCGATGGCAGCACCGGTGTAGTACCCCTGCACGAACAGGTCCCCGACGCCGCTCTTGTCGAGCGGAAATTCGTTCGAAAGCAGCGGCAGGATCGGACGCAGGAGGAACTTGCCGTGCTCCCCGACAAAGGGAATCACCGGCTGGATCTTGAGGAACTGGTTATGCGATCAGACACAGCGGCGAAGGCTTTCCGATGACTCCCTCTCGGCCTAGATCTGTTCGAAGTCCGGCAACGGCCAGGACCGATCGAAGTAGGCCTCGGTCGGCTGGTAGAACCGGAAATACGCGAACCAGTTCCTGCCAGGTACGGTGGGAATCCAGTTCTGCTCGAAGCCGGCCGGTGCCTTCGGCCCGACATGGATGTCCACCGAGCCGTCTACGTTCCTGCGCAGGTCCATGCGCGACGAGCGGTCCGCGATCTTCTGCTCGTTGAGGATGAGTGCGCGCGTGTCGAGGTCGTACAGGGTGACCGACCAGAACAGTTTGATCGGGGCATTGGGCGGAACGCGCAGCCGATACGAGGTGCCGCCATCCAGCCACTTGCCGGCTTTGTCCTTGTACGCGCTCAGGTACGCCGACGACGGACCGGGGCGCTTGGGTGCCATCGCCGGCCCGGCGCCGACGGCCTCGTAGAACCAGGAGGCGCGTTCGTCGAGCAGGTTCCAGTAGGCGGCGGGATTGTCGGCGTCCAACTGCAGTGCGAAGTCCCAGTGCGCATCGGGGCGATATTTCACTCCCGCGAAGCGGCGGTCCGCGGTGTTGGCTTTTGCCATGGCCTCGCCGACCAGCGCGGCGTCGGTCAATATCTTCGTCTGCCGCGCATCCGGCTTGAAGGGCTTGCCCTTTTCCAGGCCGAGCGGCCGCAACATCGCTTGGAAGAAGATGTCGCGCGGCTCGAGCGGCTCACGCTGGATCACCTCATCGAGCCGCTGCCAGTACTCCATGCCGCGCGGCGGCAGACCGCTCCATGCCTTCGTTCCCGAATCCAGGATCTCCATCTTCGGCGGATTGCCGCGTTGCGCATAGGGATACACCTGCAACTGCGCCAGGGCCTGCTTCGCACGCTCCGGATCGGTGTCGGTCAGTCGCACGCCGAGGAAGATGTTGAACGTCGGCGAGTGACGCACGGCGTAGCCGACGACGTCTGCCGGCGCCTTCTGGCCCGGCCCCAGCAGCAGATACTTCGCGGGTGCTTCCGAATCCGGAATGTTGTTCTGCCAGGCGTCTGAAATGCCGCCTTGCACGCCGCTGGCCGGCATCTGCATCACCAACGGCCCAGAGGAGAGATCGGCAAACCCCAGGTAGTACGGCGTCGTTGCGTTGGCGGTCAGGATGCCGCGCCTGGCCTCGTAGGACAGGATCGCGACGATCTGTCCGTTCCCGGCCCCGAGCCCTTGGGTGATGCCGCGCTGCCACGATGCAAACGAGACTGCCGGAAGGGACCAGAGATAGGCCTGGCAGGCGCGTTGGAAATCGCGCTCGTCATAGAGCTTCTCGACGGTGGCGTCGGTCGGATAGCCGTTGGCGAAGTCGTGGGTGAACTCGAGCGGGCCGATGCGGGTCTCGATCGCTTGCGGACCGGTCGTTCGTGGCGCCTGGTCGCGAGCGGAGCTTTGAGGTGCAACAGCGGTCGGCTTGGGCGCGTCGGCTTGTTGTGTACAGGCAACAGTCGAAACCAGCACGACTATGGCAAGAGCCATTAGCTTCATGGCACTTCCTCGATGTCCGGCAGTTTCCAGGTCTTGTCGTACAGCGGCTTCTCTGGACCGTAGAAGCGGGCCAGGACTTCGAATTGTCCGTTCGGCTTCGTCGGAACCCAGTTTGCTTCGCCCACGGCGGGCGCCTTCGGACCGAAGTACACATCGACGGAACCATCCGCGTTCTTCTTCGATCCCGGCGTCTGCGACGAGCGGCTCGACCAAGGAAGATCGCGGATCAGCGCATGCGTCGCGCGGTCGTAAGCGGTGGCCGACCAGTACTGCGTGACCGGTGCATTCGCCGGAACACTCAGGCGATAGGTCTTGCCGCCGTCGAGGAAACGCCCCTGTTTGTCCTTGATGGTCATCAGGTAGTACTGGCCGGCGCCGAAATGCTTCGCGCTGAAGAACGCATAGGCATAGGTGACACCGCGGGGATCGATCGGATAGCTGTCCGGGTCGGCGTAGTTGCTCTGCAGGCCCTTGGACAGTTCCGGCTGCACGGGAACCGCCCATTGCGCGCCCTCGTAATACGGCTGCGAAAACAGCGTCACGTATCGCGCTTCGATCCAGTCATGCGCCTCTTTCGCAGCGGCATCGAAGGTGGCCTGCAACTGCGCATCGGGCGTGAAGGGTATTCCCTTGTGGATGCCGATCGACCGCAATGGATCGATCATGGCCTTGTCGCGCTCCAGGAACGGTTCGGTCTGGATCATGCGATCCAGCGACGTGAAGAAACGCCGGTCGTACGGAATCGTGGCGTCGAAGACGGCATCGATCGCATCGACGAAGGTCGTGCCCGGTGGGTTCGCCGCTTGCGACAGGGGATACAGCTTGATGCGCTTCGCATAGGCCACGGCCTTGGCGACATCCTCTTCGCTGCCGCTTTCTAGGATCGAACGCAATAGCGCGTAGCCCTGATAGTTGCCGGAGGCCAGCGCGATGTAGCCGGCCGGCACCGGGTCTTTGTGGTGCGGCGGCAGGATCAGGTACTTGCCACCCTTGCCCTTGTCCACGCCGGCGGGTCCGACATCTTCCAGCGCCGTTTGCCAGCAATCCATGATCGATCCCGTGATCGATCCTTCATCCGCGGGGGGAATCTCGAGCACGACCGGCCCGACGTCCTTCGTGTTGAAAAAGGGCATCAGGTAGATGGAATCGGGATTGGGAGTGAGGGTCTGGTTCTTCCAGTCGGGAAGGCGTGACCAATAGACGATCTGGTTGTCGCGCCCCCCCACCTTGACCATCGCCTGGTACATGAGGTCGAAATTGACCGCCGGCATCCCCCAGTTGACGGCCTCGACAGCGCGGCGATGTATGGTGCGTTGCGTGATCTGTTCCGGGGCCAGTTCCGGTGCGGCCTTCCTGTCGGATTGCGTGGTCGCAGCAGGCCGGCTGGGTGCGGGCGGCTGAGTTTCCTGCCGTTGGCAAGCTACGCTCCCCAGTGTGAGAGCCAGCGCGAAATAAGAGGTTGCGACCCGCTTCATGACCAGCTCCTCACCAAGCTGCACGAATCGAATCGATGTACGCGCGCCACCGGGGCACGTACCACTGCGGGATGGCGGCCGGCGATGAGGGCGATCAGGATCGCGGCGAAGGCCAGCGATGCCTCGGCGGTAAGAAATGCATGCGGCAGCAGTGAAACGACGCCGACCGCGATGCCGACCGCGATGCCGGTGAGGATCGGTCGGCGCGAAAACGGCGACGATTGCGCGTGCTCGTTTACATGGGTGGGGGCGGCGGACATGACGGGAATACCGGGATGCGGCAGTGGGTAAGGCTGCCATCGGGGAATGCTGGGCGAAGTGAAATCACCGCCTGTTGCCGTCGCTATCGGGAGCGGAGTCCGGCCCCTTGGCGTAGGGCCGAGTGGGGAATCGACCGACCTCTCTGATCGCCAGGTGTCATGGCGTCCGGGTTAGACCAAGGCTTGAATCTTCGAGATCCACACGTCCTATTCGAAGCAGACCGCTCTCATTTCAAATCGGCGGGCGACTGAGAGGGCCTGCGTCGCGCGGATGATATGGCGCTGTGGCTATCGATGGCCGGCCGCATCCCGGCGGCGACCGCGCAGGTAAACTTGAGCCATGTCGATGCCCCATCGCCGCACGCCAGGGACGCAACGGGGGATACTTTGGGGGCGCAACTCCACCCCTGATGAGAAAGGCAAGCATATTCAGCCACCTAAGTCGGTATTTCGGTCCCGACTGCCGTACCACTCGAGGAATCCGCATGACCCGCATCAATCCCCCGGTTTCGCTGATCGGAGCGCCGACCGATGTCGGTGCCGGTCACCGCGGCGCGCGGCTCGGACCGGAGGCGCTGCGCATTGCCGGTCTCGGCGAAGCCCTGGCCAAGCGTGGCGTCGACGTGGCCGATCGCGGCAACCTCGATGGTCCGCGCAACCCGTGGCAAAAGCCGGTCGCGGGCTATCGGCACCTGCCGGAAGTGGTCGAATGGAACCGTTTGGTGATGGAAGCCATCACCGCCGAACTGCGCGAAGGCCGCTTGCCCATCCTGCTGGGCGGCGACCACTGCCTCGGCCTGGGCTCGATCACCGCCGTCGCCCGGCATTGCCGCGAAAGTGGCAAGCAACTGCGCGTGCTGTGGCTCGATGCGCATGCCGACTTCAACACCAGCCAGGTGACGCCTTCCGGTAACGTCCACGGCATGCCGGTGGCCTGCCTGTGCGGTCTCGGACCGCAGGCCTTGACCCATCTGGGGGGAGACGCCCCGGCGATCCGCCCGGACCAGATCCGCCAGATCGGCATCCGCTCGGTCGACGAGGGCGAGAAGCGGCTGGTCAAGGAGTACGGCCTGGACGTCTACGACATGCGCTACATCGACGAGGTCGGCATGAAGGGGGCGATGGAGGAGGCGTTGGAAGGCGTCGACGAGAACACCCACCTGCACGTCAGCTTCGATGTGGACTTCCTCGACCCGAGCATCGCACCGGGCGTCGGCACCACGGTGCCGGGCGGCCCCAACTACCGCGAGGCGCAGCTGGTGATGGAGATGATCGCCGACAGCGGGCGCATGGGCTCGCTCGACATCGTCGAGCTCAATCCGGTGCTCGACAAGCGCAACCGCACCGCCAGGCTGGCGGTGGACCTGGTCGAGAGCCTGTTCGGCAAGTCCACGCTGATGCGTGACTGACAGCACAACTGGCACTGAATCCCGGCTGACATGGCCCGGGCTCGGGCTTGCCCGACTGGCGCGCCCGGCCGGGATCGGCCACCCTTTTGCCCAGGCGGCGACAGGGGGCTCCAGAGCCGGCGCCCCCCTTCGCCAAACCCTTCAATACTTACCGGAGAACCCCATGAAGCGAACCATTGCCCTGCTGCTGCTGGCCCTTGTCACGATCGGCGGCCTGTCCGCCTGCAACACCGTCGAGGGCTTCGGCAAGGACGTGCAGAAGGTCGGCGAGAAGATGGAGAGCGGCGCCAAGAACTGAACCCCAGCCAGCGGGGTGCCTGGCGGTGCACGCCGATTTCACACAGCAGGCGGTGTGATGGCATGGCGGATACGGCCCGTCGGGTCGCGTCCCCGCCACCGTCCAAGGAGACGATCCATGAAGCGTTCGATTGCTTTGATGCTGTTGGTACTGTTCTCGCTGAGCGTCCTCTCCGCCTGCAATACCATGGCCGGCGCAGGAAAGGACGTACAGAAGGCCGGCGAGAAGGTCGAGGATGCAGCGGACAAGGACAACTGACGCGGCCGACAGCCTGATAAAAGAAAAAGCCGGAGTTTCTCCGGCTTTTCTTTTTGTCTTTCCTGCTTGTCGAGCTGCATTGCTTCAACATCAGTGAACTGATTGCGACGATGAAAAAACGCTGAATTGTTCACCCGCGCCGCCGTGCATTCACGCTGATCAAGGCGCGCCTAACATCATGCTGACCTTCCACGAATGCGCGAGACGCAATCATTCCCGGTGCGACATCGATGAGTCGCGCCAGAGAGTGAGGATGTATCAGATGAACAAAGACATGATTGCGGGCAAGTGGCACCAGCTGAAGGGTCAGATGCATGCCAAGTGGGGCGATCTGACGGACGACGACATCGATGTGGCGCAGGGCAATGCCGAATACCTCGCCGGTCGCCTTCAGGAACGCTATGGATGGGAGCGCGAACGCGCAGAGCGCGAAGTGCGCGACTTCGAGAAGAGCCTGCACTGAATCGTCCTTGCCTGCGCAGCGCGCCGGCATGGGGTCGGCAGGGGCCGACCGGGACGCGCTTCGCGGGCGGTAACCGACGGGCCGGTCAATGCGACCGGCCCGTCGCCGTATGCGGTCCGCCCATGCGACGTCAGTAGTCGCCGGGTGGGTCGGCGACGAATCCCTCGGGGAAGGCATGCGGGCGATCGCGCCAGCGATACCGCGGATAGGGGCGCAACACGCCGCGCGCGACGAGCGCATCGTGGTCGTCGTAACGCAGTTCGCTGATCTGGACAGGCGCACGCGATGCCCGTTCGAAGCCGGTGCGCGAGGCCTGCGACCATTCGCGCGCGCCGTGGCCAGTGCCTATCGACTGTGCCGCCGCCTCGGAGTCCGCTGATCGAGACTCCGCCGCAGGGGAGGCCGATTTGGCTGCGTTGCGCTCGCTGCGCGTGCCGTCCTCGCGTCCCATGGATTCGCGAGCGATGGGAACCGGGTACTCGTCGTACCACCGCCGTGCCTCCTCGAACACCGCCACGCCGATCACGCCGACATCGTCGGGGCGTCCGGTGCGTGCGGCGTAACTGTCGGGCAGGTCGGTGAACACGAACTGCGCGACCTCGTCCAGCGACTTGCGCCATCCCTGGATCTCACTGCTCTGCCAGGGGCCGAGCACATAACCGGTCTGCTCGGGATGCGCGGTCTGTCCGGTCACCGCATTGACGCCATCGACCGACAACACGACCAGCACGCGGCGGCCGGTGGTGTTGGTCAGGCGGACCGAGTAGCGATGGCCGGGCGTACCGGCGATCCAGCGCTGGCCTGCATGCCGGACCGGATCGAGCCATTGGCCGGTATCGCGATCGACGACGGCCATCTCGACCAGCGGGCGGGCTTCCAGCGGGACACAGGCCACGGCGGCCAGCGCGGCGAGGAGGACGAAAAGGGTGCGCAACATGACGGCGTCTCCGGAGGGGTCGCCGGGTTGAACGTGCCGGGGCCGGTCGCGGGGTTGGGTACACTGTGAGGCCGTTTTCCCAAGCGTCAGCGTTCGATGAGCCTTACCCGCGTCCTTACCGGCATCACCACCTCGGGCACCCCGCACCTGGGCAACTACGTCGGCGCGATCCGCCCCGCCGTGGCCGCCAGCCACGCGCCCGGCGTGGAGAGTTTCTACTTCCTGGCCGACTACCACGCCCTGATCAAGGTGCAGGACCCGGCGCGCGTGCAGCGCTCCACGCTCGAGATCGCCGCGACCTGGCTGGCCTGCGGACTGGAGCCGGACAAGGTGTGGTTCTATCGGCAGAGCGACATCCCCGAGACCAACGAACTGACGTGGCTGCTGACCTGCGTCGCCGGCAAGGGCATCCTCAACCGCGCCCACGCCTACAAGGCCGCCGTCGACAAGAACCGGATCGACGGCGAGGACGACGACGCCGGCATCACCGCGGGACTTTTCATGTACCCGGTGCTGATGGCGGCCGACATCCTGCTGTTCAACGCCAACCAGGTGCCGGTCGGTCGCGACCAGATCCAGCACATCGAGATGGCGCGCGATTTCGGCCAGCGCTTCAACCATCTGTATGGGGAACACTTCGCGCTGCCCGAGGCGGCGATCGAGGAGAACGTGGCGACCTTGCCCGGCCTGGACGGCCGCAAGATGAGCAAGAGCTACGACAACACGATCCCGCTGTTCGCGCCGCGCGAAACGCTGAAGAAGCTGATCTATTCGATCGTCACCGATTCGCGCGCGCCGGGCGAGACGAAGGATGCCGACAACTCCAACGTGTTCCAGCTCTACCAGGCCTTCGCGTCGAAGCAGGAAACCGAAGCGATGCGCCGCGCGTTTGCCGACGGCATCGCTTGGGGCGAGGCCAAGCAAGCGCTGTTCGAGCGCATCGATGCCGAGATCGCGCCGCAGCGCGAGAAGTACGAAGCGCTGATCGCACGTCCTGCCGATATCGAGGCGGTGTTGCGCGACGGCGCCAAGCGCCTGCGCGAGCGTTACGCCGTCCCGACGCTGCAAGCACTGCGCACGGCGGTTGGCCTGCGCGATCTGTCGCAGGTGACTGCCGGTGGTGCCAGGAAAGCGGCGAAGACTGCGCTGCCGAACTTCAAGCAGTATCGCGAAAGCGACGGGCGCTTCTACTTCAAGCTCGTCGATGGCGATCGCCTGCTGTTGCAGAGCGTCGGTCACGACTCGGCACGCACGGCTGGCCAACTCATCGGTCGCCTGAAGCAGGAAGGCGGCGCGGCGCTGCATCACGCCGGAAACGCGGCGGTGCACCTGGGCGAGGATCTGATCGGCCATCTGCACGAGGGCGTGGAGCTCACCGAGGTGGTGGAGGCACTGGCCCAGTTCGCCGCCGAGGACGCTTGAACCGGCTGGACCTGACGCGGGCCTTCCGGCGCCCCTCCGGTTCATCCGTTGCCTGAATAGCCAGCCGAACCCTTTTTGGCTGAACCGCAAGCCCCGCAGGCGTTGCCGCCTCGCAGCGTATGGTCCCCCTGTGCGGAGGGTCACATGTTCAGGCTCGAGGGAAGGATAGCCTGACGCCCCCTGAAGTCCCCCTGTCCGATGTCCGCCGTACTGTCCCTGCCACTGCCGGATGAAGTCAGCCGCCAGGCCGCGCTCGACGCCTATGCCGTGGTCGACACCGTGCCCGAGCAGGCGTACGACGACATCGTCCGGCTTGCGATGAGCCTGTGCGACGCGCCGGCCGCGGCGATTTCGCTGGTCGATCACGACCGCCAGTGGTTCAAGGCGCAGATCGGCCTGGATGTGCGGCAGACGCCGCGCAGCGAGGCCATCTGCGATCGCGCCATCCGCCAGCCGGGACATGCGCTGGTCATCCACGACCTGGAGGCGCAATCGCTGTATCCGCGGACTTCGATGCGGATCGACGGACAACCGCTGCGCTTCTACGCCGGCGTACCGCTACTGAGTCCCGATGGCCATGCGCTCGGCACCGTGTGCGTCATGGACGTGCGGCCGCGCCGCCTGCGTCAGGGCCAGCGCGAAGGCCTGGAAGTGCTGGCGCGCCAGACCCAGCACCTGCTCGAGCTGCGCCGTTACGCCCTGGAACAGCGTCGGCTGTTGTCGGAACGCGAGGCGTTGGCCAAGCGCCTGGAAGACGCGCGCGCCGACCTGCAACGGCGCAACGACCAGCTCGAACACAGCGCCACGCACGATGCGCTGACCGGCCTGCTCAATCGTGCCGCGCTGTCACAACTGCGCGAGAACCCGGCGGCGATGGCCAAGCTGCAGCACGCGCCCTACACGCTGATGCTGCTCGACGTCGATCACTTCAAGCAGGTCAACGACCGCCATGGGCACCTGCTCGGCGATCGCGCGCTGCGAGCGGTCGCCGATGCCGTGGCCGGGTCGATCCGGCACGACGACGTCGCGGTGCGCTACGGCGGCGAAGAATTCCTGATCCTGTTGCCCGACACCCGCCTGGCCAGCGCGACGCAGGTAGCCGAGCGCATCCGCCAGCACATCGCGCGCGCCGCGTTGCCGTTTCCACTGACCGTGTCGATTGGACTGGCGGCGGGCGAGCCCACCCGCGACTGGTCCGAACGCGTGTTCGATCGCGCCGACCAGGCGCTGTATCGCGCCAAGGCGACCGGTCGCAACCGGATCGTGGCTGACGACACCTGGCGCGGCTGAGCGCGCGTTTGTTCGCGCTGTTGTCGAGCCTCATCGACTCGATGATGCGTAAGCGGCATCGCCGCTCGATCAATCCCAATGGTTGGGCGTACTGCCGCGCTCGGGATGACGCATGCGGATGACGCAGAAGCGCTGGCCGGTCGGCGCTTCCATTACCCACCAGCGTTTGATGAACTCGATCTTCTTCGCGCCCAGTGTCTCCAGGCGCGCCACCTCGGCCTCGATGTCGTCGGCTTCGATGTCCAGGTGCACGCGCGAGGGGTGATCGACCTTCTGCACTTCGATGGCCAGCTCGGCCGGTGTTTCGCCGAAATTCACGTAGGTGCCCGGCTCGTCGCCGGCGTCGGGATCGGCGACTGTCATGCCCAGCGCCCTGCTCCAGAACGAGGCGGCGGCGTCGAGGTCATCGGTCTGGCAATCGATGATGAAACCGGCAAGGCGACTGCGATGTGCCATGAGGGTTCTCCATGGGGCGGGCCATGGGCCCGCCGTTGGGCTTTCGAAGCGTCGCGGACTCTCAGTTCGGCAACGACATGTCGTCCAGCAACGCCTTGAGGAAACGCGCCGCTTCGCCGCCAGTGCAGGCGCGGTGGTCGAACGTCAGCGAGATCGGCATGCGGCGATGCACCTCGATGCCACCGATCACCGCGACCACGTCATGGCTGAGCTTGCCGGCGCCGATGATGGCCACGCAAGGCGGCACCACCACCGGCGTCGCATAGCGGCCGGCGAACATGCCGAAGTTGGACAGCGAGATCGTGTAGCCGCTCAGTTCGCTGGCCGGGATCGAACGGTCCTCGACCTGCGTGCGCAGACGCTGGATCGCGGTGCGGATGCCGGTGCCGTCGAGCATGTCGGCGTTGCGCAGCGCCGGCACGAACAGGCCATCCTCGGTGTCGACCGCGATGCCGATATCGACCTGCGGATGCAGGGTGCGGCTGAGGTTATCGCCGTCGAACCAGGCATTGAGCGCCGGGACGGTCTTGCAGGCGGTGACGATCGCGCGCACCAGGCGCGCGGTGATGTCCTGCTTTCCGATCCAGGCGTGCAGGTCGGCGTCGTCGACCAGCGTGGTCGGCACGACCTTGCTGTGCGCATCGGCCATCACGCGCGCCATGTTGCGGCGCACGCCCTTGAGTTGCTCGGGCTGGCCGCTGGCGCTCACGCCCGGCGGCTGCGTGCGCATCGGCTTGCCGGCTTGCGACAGCGTGCTGCGCGCCGCCGGTGCGGCCGCAGGCGCGGGAGCGGCGCCGGCGCGGTCGGCGGCACGCGCGACCGGCGCGGCGCCGGCCTTGGCCGAACCATCGGCCGCCGCACGCTTGACGTCGTCCATCGTCACCACGCCTTCGCCACCGGTGGCGCGCACGCGGGTGAGGTCGACGCCGAGCTTGCGCGCCAGTGCGCGCACCGCCGGCATCGCCTTGACGCCGCCGACGGCGACCGCCTGCTCGCTGCGCACGGCATCGGAGGTCTGCATCGCACCGACCACGGTGCCGGCGTCATCGCGCTTGTCGGCCTGCGGCTGGGGCGTGCCGGCGGCGCTGATGGTGCCGCCGTCGTCGGAAGCGATGACCTTGTCGCCGTCGCTGGGCACGTGGCTGCCGGCGCCGTGATGGTGGCCGGTGTCCTGGCCTTCGGCGCGCTGCGGCATCGAGGGGTCGACCTCGAACTCGGCCAGCATCTTGCCGGTGACGATCACGTCGCCCGGACCGCCAGCGAGCTTGAGTACCTTGCCCGACACCGGCGACGGCACTTCGACCACGGCCTTGGCGGTCTCCATCGACACCAGGTTGTCGTCCAGCCGGATCGTGTCGCCCACCTTCACGAACCACTCGACGATCGTCGCGTCAGGCAGGCCCTCGCCGAGGTCGGGAAGCAGGAAGGTCTTGGTTTGGCTCATAACGCTTCTCTTGTAGGGCGGGCCATGGCCCGCCGGGTGATGGTGGAAAGCCGGTGTCTGGAATGCGTTTGCAAAGGTGGCAGAAGCGGCGGGCCGAGGCCTGCCCTACGGGTCGTCGACTTCGAGGAATTCCAGCGCACGCGCCGGAATCCAGCCCTGCAGTCCCTTGGAATTCTCGGCCCACCACCACTGCGCAAGCTCGTAGTGCAGGACCAGGATCTCGTCGGAGTCGGCGTCGAGCTCGCGCGTGTCGTAGTCCGAAAGCGCCATGGCAGGGCCATGGTCCGCGTCGAAGATCGCCGCGGGCATCCAGCCGCCGTGGCCCTCGGCAATCGTGGTCCACACGAACTGCGGCCAGTCGCGGTCGCGATCGCCCAGCGTCACCGCCTCGCCACGCGCCACCTGGATCGCCGGGCGATCCGGGGCGCGGTGCGAAACAACGACGCGGGCGCGGCGCATGCCTCAGCCCGCCGCCAGCGTCCGCTTGGCTGCGGCGACGATGCGATCGACGCTGGGCAAGTACTTCATCTCCAGGCGGAACAGCGGGATGTGCGTGTCATAGCCGGTGACGCGTTCGACCGGTGCGAGCAGGTCGTACATCGACTCCTCGGCCAGGCGTGCGGCGACCTCGGCGCCGAAGCCCGCGGTTTTCGGCGCTTCGTGCACGATCACGCAGCGGCCGGTACGGCTGACCGATTCGGCAATCGTGGCGAAGTCGAGCGGGCGCAGCGTGGCGACGTCGATGACTTCGGCGCTGATGCCTTCGCCGGCCAGCTTCTCGGCCGCTTCCAGCGTTTCTTTCACCTGTGCGCCCCAGGTCACGAGGGTCACGTCGGTGCCATCTCGCAGCACGTAGCACACGTCCAGCGGCAGCGCTTCGCCGTCGTCGGGCACCACTTCCTTGTACTGGCGATAGATGCGCTTGGGTTCCATGAAGATCACCGGATCCGGGTCGCGGATCGCGGCGAGCAGCAGGCCGTAGGCGCGCGCCGGCGAGGACGGCATCACCACGCGCAGGCCGGGCACGTTGGTGAAGATCGCCTCGTTGGCCTCGCTGTGGTGTTCCGGCGCGCGGATGCCACCGCCCCACGGCACGCGCAGCACCATCGGGCAGGTCAGGCGGCCGCGCGTACGGTACCGAAAGCGCGCGGCGTGGCAGATGATGTGGTCGACCATCGGATACACGAAGCCGTCGAACTGCGATTCGGCCACCGGCTTCATGCCCTGCGAAGCAAGACCGACGGTGAGGCCGGCGATGGTGGTCTCGTCCAGCGGCGTGTCGAGGACGCGTTCCGGACCGAACTGCTGCTGCAGGCCGGCCGTGGCGCGGAACACGCCGCCGTTGACGCCCACATCCTCGCCGAGCACCAGCACGGTGTCGTCGGCGCGCATCTCGTAGGCGAGCGCCTGGGTGATGGCCTCGATCAGGGTGATCGCGGCCGGCGCGGCGGTGTTCTTGCCGGCGTCGGCCTTGGTTGCGTTCTCGGCGTTCATCGGCGGCCCTCCAGGGCGAGCGCGAACGCGCGTTGCGCCAGCAAGTCCGGCGGCGGATCCGCATAGAGGTAATCGAACATCGCCTCGACCGGCTGCACCGGCGTTTCGAGGTAGGCGTTGATTTCCTCGTCGACGCGCTTGCCGCATTCCTCGGCCCACGCCTTTTCTTCCGCTTCGCTCCACACGCCCTGCGCGGTCAGGTAGTTGCGCAGGCGCATGATCGGCTCGCGCGTCCAGGCGGCTTTCACTTCGTCCTCGTTGCGGTAACGGCGGGCGTCGTCGGCGGTGGTGTGGTCGTGCAGGCGGTAGGTCAGGAATTCGATCACGCTGCCGCCTTCGCCGTTGCGAGCGCGCTCGGAGGCGCGGCGCATGCCTTCGAGCACGGCGATCAGGTCATTGCCGTCGACCTGCAGGCAGTGCAGGCCGCCGGCCAAACCTTTCTGCGCCAGCGTCTTGGCGCCGGTCTGGGCAGAGCGAGGCACCGAGATCGCCCAACCGTTGTTGATCACGCACAACACCAGCGGCAGCTGGTAGGCGCCGGCGGAATTGAGCGCGGCGTAGAAGTCGGTCTTCGATGAGCCGCCGTCGCCGCAGCAGGCTACGGCCAGCTGCGGCAGCTTGCGCAGCTTGAAGTTGAGCGCGGCGCCGGCGGCGTGCAGGCACTGCGTGGAGATCGGAACGCACCAGGAGTAGTCGTGCTTCGGTCCGGAGAAATCGTTGCCGCGTTCGTCGCCGCCCCAGTACAGCAGCACCTCGCGTGGCTTCACGCCGCGCATGAACTGCGCGCCGTACTCGCGGTAGCTGGGTGCGAACACGTCATCGGGCTGCATCGAGCCGCCGATGCCGACGTGGGTGGCCTCGTGGCCGAGGCAACTGGCATAGGTGCCCAGCTTGCCGGTGCGTTGCAGCGCGATGGCCTTGGTGTCGAAGGTGCGCACGAACAGCATCTGCTTGAACAGCGGCAGCAGCGCCTTGGCATCGCGGAAGGCCGGCGGCAGCTCGGCGACCGGCTTGCCGTCGGGGCCGAGGTATTGCAGGTACTCGATTTCGAACGTTGCAGCGACGCTCATCGCGTGGAAATCCTGGCGGTCAGACGAACCGAAGATGATACCCGCGGGGCGTAAATGTCCCGTTGCGCGCTGCGGCAAAGCGGCGGCGTACGGTCAAAAAAAAGAGCGCGGCCGAAGCCGCGCTCTGTCAGGTAGGGGTCTGGAGTTGCCGATCAGGGCACGCCGACGACCCTGTTTGCATAACCGGCCGAGTTGTCGGCGGCCGCGGCATCGGGCGTGGCCGCGGCGGTCGTCGCCCGCAGCGTCAGGAACCGGGTGCTGTCGGGACGCGCTGGAATGCGGATGCTGGCGTCGAAGCCCGCGCTGACACCGCTGGCCAGCGGCCCGTCGAGCCGGCAGGCAGCCTCGAAGCGGACGGCGTCGCCGTTCACCGCGCAGGCCCAGCCGGCAGGTGCATCGATGGCGACGTTCGCCGCCGGCGCGTCGCCGATCAACGTTACGACCGGCTGCCAGGCTGCGTCGGGACCGGCGTTGCGCAGCGTCACCGGGAATGCCTCGACCAGGCCGTAATGCAGCTTCTTGGCCGGACCGGCGAGGGTCACCGCCAGGTCGGCCTGGCCGGTGACGCCGATCGTGGCATTGGCCTGGTTGTTGCCCGGGGCCGGATCCAGCGACTGGGCCTGAGTCGCCACCGCCAGCGTCACGGCGCCATTGACCAGCGCAGGCGGCACGACGGCCTGCACGGTAAACGCCGCCGACGCATCGTGGGCGAGGGTGCTGGCGCTGCAGGCGACCGAGGTCGTGCCGTTGCCGACCTGCGCGGCGTCGCAGGTCCAGCTCGACGGTGCGGCCACGGTCATCGTCGGCAGCTGCGCATCGAGCGCGAAACCGATGCCCGGGTGGTCCGCGGCGTCCGGACCGTGATTGGCCAGCGTCGCGGCGAATTGCAGCGGCTGGTCGATCCGCACCGTGGCGGTGCCGGCCTGCGCGGCGACGGCCAGATCGGCACGTGCACGCGGAGCGAAGTAGGCCACCACCGGGTCGTGGTCGGCCAGTCGCGTCAGCGTGCCGTTGCGGTCGGTCTCGGGGAAGTCGGCGTTGATGCGCGCGTGGTCGATTTCGGCGACGGTGGTGTTGAGCACCAGTTCCTCGTTGACCAGCACGTGGTCGAGCGTCTGCGCGTTGCCGTCGAAGACGAACGAGTAGCGCTCCTGCGGCGGCGCGAGTTCGCCCAGGTTGACCGGGTCGGTTTCGAGCAGATCGACGCCGTCGCCCGGCACCACGGTCTGGTCGTCCGGCGTCGGGGTGCCGCTGACGACGTTCATCGCATCGACCAGGCCGTCGTTGAAGGCGAATGCGTTGAAGTCGCCCAGCACCACCAGGCGCGTCTGCGGCGAAACCTTCTGGCGTTCATCGATCACCGTGGCGAGGTACTCGGCCTGGCGCTGGCGCTTCAGGCGCACGCGCTGGCCGGTGGCATCGTCGAGTTCGGCATCGTTGAGCGAGCGCTGGTGCACCGCCATCACGCTGAGCGGCCAGGCACGGCCGTCGGCGTAGTGCGCCACGGCTTCCAGCAGCAGCGGCGGACGGTCGTTGAGCGTGGCCAGCGTGCCGTCGGGCTGCTGCCACTGCAGGTCCTTGCCGATCTGCGTGACCGCGACCACTTCCATGCGGGCAATGCCCGTCGCCACTTCGGCGTTCTTGACCAGGAAACCGACATCGATGCCGCCGATGTCGTTGCCTTCCTGCAGGTAGGCGACGTACTGCGGATCCGGTTGTCCCGCCGCGAGTGCATCGCTGCCGATGCGCTGAGCGAGCGTCTGCAGCGTCGACAGGTTTTCCATCTCCACCACGGCGACGATGTCCGGCGAGTGCAGGTACTCGCGGATGCCGAGCGAGGCCTTGGCCAGGCGGCGCTCGAACGCGGCCGGCGTCAGCACGGTTTCGCTGACGGCCGGGTCGTTGACGGTGTCGAAGAAGCGTTCGAGGTTGTAGGCGGCGACTGTGACTTCGTCCTCTCGCGGAAGTCGTGCGGCGCGCGGCAACGGCAGCGGCGACAGCGCGATCGGAACCGCCGGGTCGCGCAGCAGCGTGTAGCGGCGGAAGCCGAAGTCGAGCGGGCCGGTGAGGTTATCGATCACCGTGCCGGCGGGCAGGTTGAGCGTGTAGCCCGAGCCGCCGAGCGCATCGCTGTCGACGCTGATCAGCTCGGGGTTGAAGTCCCAGCGCGGGATCGGTGGAGTAACTGCACCGCCCGGAGGCATGTCCGGCGCCTGGATGCCGGGTTCGCGGAACGGCCGCGCCACGCCACTGACGACGCCGTGGAAGTTGCCGTTGCTGGTCGCATTGGCGTTGACCTCCAGGTTACCGCTCTTGGTGCCGCTGGTGGGAGCGGTGACGGTGAAACTGGCCACGGTCACGCGCATGCCTTCGACGCGTTCGAGCTGATCGAGCGCTCCGTTCGGGTCGGGGAAAGTCGCATCCAGCGGAATCGGCGCGGGCAGGGCGTTGCCGGTCGACAACGCGGTCACCGTCGGCGAGCCGCCGATCTCGGTCAGCGGTGCCTGCCCCGGGTCCTGCGGCGGCACGAACTCGACCACCGTGCCGCGCACGCGCACGAGATTGCCAACCGCTGCAGCGGCCGGAGGCGTGCCACCGGTGAAGACGAACACCGCTTCGGAGGTCGCCGGGTCGGCATCGGCTTGCGTGTCGCTGGCCTGCAGGAAGAAGCCGCTGCTCTTGCGCCCGGTGACGATGCCGGTGGTGGTGACGAACTCGTTCGCGTACGGCGAGGCCGCTGCGTTGCCCTGGATGTCGTGGATGGCGGTGACCACGAAGTCGTCGTTGACGATCGTGCCCAAGCCCAGCGCATCGGCCACGGTCGCACCGGTGGCGTCGCCGAGCTGAAGCGTCAGCGTCTCGTCGCCTTCGGGCACGGTGTCGCCACGCACGATGACGAACACGTCGGCCTGGCTCTGGCCTGGCGCGACCCGCGCGGTCATGTCGAGCGCGTCGAAGTCGCCACCGGCTACCGAGGCGGTGCCATCGGCCGTGGTCACGCGCACGCTGACGCCATCGGGACCGGCCGCGCGCGACAGGCTCAGCGTGAAGTGCAGCGAAGTGGTGCCGCCGTCGCCTTCCGAGACGCTGGCGTCGTCGACGGACAACACCGGCAGGCCGCCGCCGGCGCCTCGTGCCGTCAACTGGACGTCGTCGACGGCCAGACCGTCGTCGGCGCCGCTGGCATCCAGGTCGGTCCAGCGGATCCACACGGTGGCGCCGGCCGGAATCGACAGCTGGCCGATGTTCGCGGCCAGCGCGGCGCGGTTTCCGGCTGCGTTGCCATCGAGTGCCCCAGTGACGGCGCGCGGCGTGGACGCGAAATCGAGCGCGTCGGCGTCGATCCAGGTGCCGGACACCAGGCTGATTGCGTCGAGGCTGTACTGGAAGTCGAGCCGGTCGCTGCGCGAAATGGTGCCGGTGCGCCATTGCTCGCCGTTGTAGGCGATGTCCAGCGCGGTGACGGGCGCGCCGGTGTTGTTGGTGTAGCAGGCGCCGAAGATCGGGATCAGCGAACCGCTGCGTAGTCCGCCGAGGGCGCGCTCGCCGCTGCCGCTGCTGCCGTAGCTGATCGTGTCGCCGGTATTGCCGCTGCCGGTGTCGGCGGCGTAGAGCTCGTTGTCGCGGGCGCCGCCGCCGCTTTCGGTCAGCTGCCAGCCCGTCAGGGCCAGCGCGTTGGCGGTGCCGCTGGTGGCCAGCGTGTCGAAGTTCTCGACGGCGGCGACATCCACGGCGTTGAGACTGATGCAGGCCTGCGCATGCGCGGCCTCCGTTGCGAGCAGTGTTGCGGGCAACAGCACGGCGACCAACGCCGCGCGACGCAGGACTGGCTTCATGGCTTTCCTTTCCCCTGAAGATCGCGCGGGACGGACGTCGGGCGCGGGCAAGATGGTGCCGCAATCCTGCCCGCCGCGCATGACATCCGGGTGACGCCCCGGGGGCTGGGGCCGGCCCGATGCGTTAATCTTTGTGCCCCGCCGCAATGCCCGCCCGCGCCTTCGCGCAAGACCGATGACCGTCGAGAAGAACGAGCGCGAGCTCGAAACCGGTATCCACACCGACCTGACCGGCCGGATGACCTATTCCGGATACCTGCAGCTGGACACGCTGCTGTCCGCGCAACAGCGCCTGTCGAACCCGCCGCACCACGACGAGATGCTGTTCATCGTTCAGCACCAGGTTTCCGAGCTGTGGATGAAGCTGATGATCCACGAGCTCAAGGCGGCGGTCGTGCACCTGCGCGAGGACCGCCTCGGCGAGTGCCAGAAGATCTTCGCGCGCTGCAAGAACATCCTGCGCCAGCTCACCGAGATGTGGTCCGTGCTGGAGACGCTGACGCCGTCGGAATACATGGAGTTCCGCGAGATCCTCGGGCCGTCCTCGGGTTTCCAGTCGCTGCAGTACCGCACCATCGAGTTCCTGCTGGGCAACAAGAACGCGGCGATGCTCAAGGTGTTCTCGCACGATGCGGCCGCCGAGGCGAGCCTGCGCGAAGTGCTGGAAGCGCCCGGCCTGTACGACGAGGTGCTGCGCTACCTGGCCCGTCACGGCCACGCGGTGCCGGCGCAGCACGTCCAGCGCGACTGGTCGCAGGCGCACGTGTCCGACCCGGCGCTGCTGCCGGTGTTCGGCCGCATCTACGAGGACACCGATGCGCACTGGGAGGCCTACCACCTGTGCGAGGACCTGGTCGACCTGGAAAGCCAGTTCCAGCTGTGGCGCTTCCGCCACATGCGCACGGTGATGCGCATCATCGGCTTCAAGCGCGGCACCGGCGGCTCCAGCGGCGTGGGCTTCCTCAAGCAGGCACTGGAACTGACCTTCTTCCCGGAGCTGTTCGAGGTGCGCACCAGCATCGGCACCGGCGGCGACTACGGCGCCACGCCGGGGTGATGCCATGACGGCGCGCGTGCACGACTGTGTCGGCGCGTTCGTCGTGAAGGAGGGCCGGGTGCTGCTCGGCCAACGTAGCGACGATTGCGACTGGCTGGCGGGCGCGTGGGACGTGTTCGGCGGCCATGTCGAAGCGGGCGAGAGCGCCGAACAGGCGCTGCTGCGCGAGCTGGACGAGGAGCTGGGCATCGTCGCCACGCAGCTGCAGTACATGGACTGCATCGATGGCGAGGCGCCGGAGCCGTGGCGATTGCGCTTGTATCGGGTGACCCGATGGCAAGGCGAGCCCGAAGCTCGCCAGGAGCATGCGCAACTGCGCTGGTGTTCGCTGGAAGAGGCGCAGCAGCGGCTGGCAGGCGCGCATGCCCGTTTCCCTGAGTTGTTGGGCCGAGCGTTGGCAGCCGCGGGCACGCGCACCTGAACAGGGAGGCCGGCGCCCGACCCGGCAAATGCTGCGACGCAGCAACATGGATCGGCCTTCACACAAGTTTGACGTGACGGTGATCACCCGGTAAATCTCCCGGGTCCCGTGCCGCAGGCGTGGGCTTTCCATTCAGTATTCGAACCACCAGGGGACACCGCATGAGCGGAACCGCGACACCTATGCACGGCCAGCCCGCGCCGATTCCGGAATTCAAGCAGGTCATGGGGCATCCCAAGCCGCTTTGGATGCTCTTCATGACGGAGTTCTGGGAGCGCTTCGCGTTCTACGGCATCCGCTGGGCACTGGCCCTGTACATCGTCGCGCAGTTCTATGACGGTTCCGGCACGGGCGAGCAGCCCGCCAACAAGTTGTACGGCGCGTACCTGGCGCTGGTCTACGCCGCGGCGATCTTCGGCGGCTATGTGGCCGACCGGGTCCTGGGGTACCAACGCTCGATCCTGCTGGGCGCGGTGATCATGGCGGTGGGCCTGTTCCTGATCGCCATGCCCGACCAGACGATGTTCAAGCTGGGCCTGTCCACGGTGATCGCGGGCAACGGCCTGTTCAAGCCGAACATCTCGACGATGGTGGGCAAGCTTTATCCGGTAGGCGACGAGCGCCGCGACTCGGGCTTCACCATCTTCTACATGGGCATCAACCTCGGCGCGATGGTCGCGCCGCTGCTCACCGGCTGGCTGGCCGAACAGGTGTTCGGAACGCCGGAAATGCCGTCCTACAAGGTGGTGTTCATGACCGCCGGCGTCGGCATGCTGATCAGCCTGGTGTGGTTCTGGTTCGGCCGTCGCGAGCTCGGAGGCATCGGTCGTCCCAACGTGGGCGGCGAGCATAAGGGCCGCGTGCTGGCCACGCTGATCGGCGCGCTGGCTGCGATCCCGGCGATCTTCTACCTGCTGACCATCGACGCCGAGACGCTTAACTGGTGGGTGCTGACCCCGATGTTCATCGCCCTGTGTGTGCTGATCCTGGTGGAAGGCGTCCGCGAAGGCGCCGTCCAGCGCGACCGCGCGATCGCGATGCTGATCATCTTCGTGTTCAACATCCTTTTCTGGATGTTCTTCGAACAGGCGGGCAGCTCGTTCAACTTCCTCGCCGACAAGATCGTCGACCGCACCTTCGGCGACTGGACGTTCCCGGTCGCGTGGTTCCAGTCCGTGAACTCGGTGGCGATCATCGCCTTCGCGCCGATCCTGGCGTGGCTGTGGGTCCGCCTTGGCAAGGCGAATCCGTCGATCCCGCGCAAGTTCGGCCTGGGCCTGATCTTCAACGGCCTGGCCTTCCTGCTGCTGATGTTCGCGCTGACCAGCCTGCTCGGCGCCGACAGCAAGATCCCGTTCTGGACCCTCTTCATGGTCTACGTGATCCAGTCGATCGGCGAGCTGTGCCTGTCCCCGATCGGTCTGTCGATGGTGACCAAGCTCGCGCCGCTGCGCCTGGTCGGTTTCGGCATGGGTGGCTGGTTCCTGTCGACCGGCATCGGCAACAACCTGTCGGGCATCTTTGCCGGCTACGTCAGCGGCGAAACCGGCATGACCGCGGCCTCAGCGCTCGACGGTTACACCTTCGGATTCTGGCTGCTGCTCGGCGCCGGCGTGCTGTTGTTCCTGATCGCCCCGCTGATCCAGAAACTGATGCATGGCGTGAAGTAACGTTTCGGCCCGCTCGCGCACGAGCGCGAGCGACTTTGCCGATGCGTCATCCCCGCGAAGGCGGGGATCCATCTCGCAGCCCCTTGGCCCCGTTGGAGCCAGGGCAAAGGCAAAAATGGATTTCCGGCTTTCGCTGGAATGACGAACAAAAACGGCGGCCTGCGGGCCGCCGTTTTTTTGCCGGATCGTCATCCCCGCGACCGCAGTGGCGGGCCAAGGTCGCCTACGGCGAGTCGGGCGACTCCAGTTCGGCGCGCAGCTCCAACTCGTCCAGCCGGTCGAGCAGGCGGAACAGCAGGGCCCGCTCGTTCTCGTCGATGCCGTCGAGCACGCGCCGCTCGAACGCCAACGCCATCGGGGCCACTTCGTCGTAAATCTTGTAGCCGCCCTCCGACAGGCGCAGCACCGAACGGCGACGGTCGTCGCCGTGGATCTCGCGCATCAGGCGCCCGGCATCGAGCAGGCGCGCCACCGCGCGGCTGACCGCCACCTTGTCCATGGCCGTGCGCTGCGCGACCTCGTTGGCGGACAGGTCCGGGTAGCGGCCCAGCACGGCCATCACCCGCCACTCGGTGATGCTCAGGGCGAATCGCTCCGTATAGATGCGGGCGATCATGCTGCTGAGCCGGTTGCTCAATACCGACAGGCGGTAGGGCAGGAAATGCTCCAGGTCGAGTTCGGCATGGCCTGGGCGGAGCTGATTCATGTCGCAAAGACCCTTGATTATGGTTTCAATTGAAACTATAACGACCGTTACCGATTCCAAGGCCGTCCCCAGCGGACGCTGCCGCCACCTGAGAACAATGCCATGAATGCGCAGCCCAACCTCGGCATGCAAGTCACCACGTTCGAGAACCCGCTGGGGATCGACGGCTTCGAGTTCGTCGAATTCGCCGCGCCGGCGGGCCAGGGCGAATTGCTGCACAACTACTTCCGCAAGATGGGCTTCACCGCCGCCCTGCACCACAAGACCCGTCCGATCACCGTATACCGCCAGGGCGGCGTGAACTTCCTGGTCAACGAGGACCCGGACAGCTTCGCCGCCGATTTTGCTGCCAAACACGGCCCCAGTGCCTGCGGCTTCGCGATCCGCTTCAAGAAGCCGGCCGGCGTGGTGTTCGACACCGTCGTCAACAACGGCGGCGAGGCGATCACCGACAAGGCCGATAGCCGCGCCGTCGACGCTCCGGTGGTGAAGGGCATCGGCGACTGCATGCTGTACCTGGTCGACCGTTACGGCAGCGCCGGCTCCATGTACGACGCCGACTATTTGCCGGTGCAGGGCGCGGACCAGAACCCGACCGGGTTCGGCCTGACCTTCATCGACCATCTCACGCACAACCTCTACTTCGGCAACATGCAGAAGTGGTCGGACTACTACGAGCGCTTGTTCAACTTCCGCGAGATCCGCTACTTCGACATCAAGGGCGCCAAGACCGGTCTGGTGTCCAAGGCGATGACCGCGCCGGACGGCATCGTGCGCATTCCGCTCAACGAGTCCAGCGATCCCAAGTCGCAGATCAACGAATACCTCGACGCGTACCAGGGCGAGGGCATCCAGCACATCGCCTGCTTCACCGACAACATCTACGAGACCGTCGAGGCCATGCGCGCGCAGGGCGTCGAGTTCCTCGACACGCCCGACACCTATTTCGACGTGATCGACCAGCGCGTGCCCGACCACGGCGAGGACGTCGCGCGCCTGGCGAAGAACAAGATCCTGATCGACGCCGATCCGGAAACGCACAAGCGCAAGCTGCTGCAGATATTCACCCAGAACGCGATCGGCCCGATCTTCTTCGAGATCATCCAGCGCAAGGGCAACGAAGGTTTCGGCGAAGGCAACTTCCAGGCGCTGTTCGAGAGCATCGAGCGCGACCAGATGCGGCGCGGCGTGCTGTAATCAGGATTGAGCCCCTCTCCCTCCGGGAGAGGGGTTGGGGTGAGGGGTGGAGCATGGGATACCGTCAGAGGGCAAGGCTGCCCACCAATACGCTGGAAGCGGCGCGATCCTTGAGAAAGGAGATGACCGACGCCGAGCGAAAGATCTGGCGCCATCTCCGAGACGGGCAACTGGCAGGCATGAAGTTCCGCCGTCAGCATCCGCTGCCACCCTATGTCGTGGATTTCTGTTGCCTTGACGCCGGGCTGGTGATCGAACTCGACGGGTCACAACACACACAAAACTCCGATGCAGTCCGCACGCGGTTTCTTGAGGCCAAGGGTTACAAGGTGCTTCGTCTCTGGAACAACGATGTACTGCTTAAGACCGATGCGGTCATCGAGGCGATCTGGAACGCCGTCGGCCGCCGGCCCCTCATCCCAACCCCTCTCCCGATGGGAGAGGGGCTTTAAGAGCGATGTCTGCATGATCCTCAGCACTGGCTACCAATCCGGCTTCGGCAACGAGTTCGCTACCGAGGCGGTTCCCGGCACGCTGCCGATCGGGCGCAACTCGCCGCAGCGCGTCGCCCACGGCCTGTACGCCGAACAACTGTCGGGCACGGCGTTCACGGCACCGCGCCACGCCAACCACCGCAGCTGGCTGTACCGGATCCGTCCGGCGGCGATGCACGGAACGTTCGAGCCTTACGTGCCGGCTTCAGGGCCGAGCTTCCACAACGATTTCGGCGATGGCCCGGTCACGCCCGACCAGTTGCGCTGGAATCCGTTGCCGATGCCGACCTCGCCGGTCGATTTCGTCGATGGCCTTTTCACGATGGCCGGCAACGGTTCGCCGGCCGCGCAGAACGGCGTCGCCATCCATCTCTACGCCGCCAACCGCGACATGCAGGGGCGCTACTTCTACGACGCCGACGGCGAGCTGCTGATCGTGCCGCAGCAGGGTCGGCTGCACATCGCCACCGAACTGGGCGTGCTGGAAGTCGAGCCGCAGCAGATCGCGGCGATCCCGCGCGGTGTCCGCTTCGCGGTGTCGCTGCCCGACGGCGGGGCACGCGGCTATGTCTGCGAGAACTTCGGCGCGATGTTGCGCCTGCCCGATCTCGGTCCGATCGGCAGCAACGGCCTGGCCAATCCGCGCGACTTCCTCACGCCGAATGCGGCCTTCGAGGATGTCGAAGGCGAGTTCGAACTGATCGGCAAGTTCCAGGGCCATCTGTGGCGCGCCGACATCGGCCATTCGCCGCTGGACGTGGTCGGCTGGCACGGCAACTACGCGCCGTACCTGTACGACCTGCGCCGCTTCAATACGATCGGTTCGATCAGTTACGACCATCCCGATCCGAGCATCTTCCTGGTGCTGCATTCGCCCAGCGACACGCCGGGCACCAGCAACATGGATTTCGTGATCTTCCCGCCGCGCTGGCTGGTGGCGCAGGACACGTTCCGCCCGCCGTGGTTCCACCGCAACATCGCCAGCGAGTTCATGGGCCTGGTGCACGGCGCCTACGATGCCAAGGCCGAGGGCTTCTCCCCGGGCGGTGCGTCGCTGCACAACTCGATGACCGGACACGGCCCGGACTCGGCGACCTTCGAGAAGGCCAGTGCGGCCGACCTCGCCAGGCCGGACGTCATTGGCGACACGATGGCCTTCATGTTCGAGACGCGCGCGGTGATCCGGCCGACGCGCCAGGCGCTGGAAGCCGCGCATCGCCAGCGCGAATACCAGGCTTGCTGGGCGGGACTGAAGAAGCATTACGCCGCGCCCAAGGGCTGACGCCCGACCGATCAGCCGAAGCGCATGAAACGAGCGGGCCGAAAGGCCCGTTCTGCGTTGATGGCGTATGCATCGCGTTCACCGCGCGCGGTTAGGCTCCATCGGATTACGACGAGGAGATGGCCGGATGAGGCCCAGCCTGCTGCTGCCGCTCGTGCTGATGATCGCGGCCTGCGGCGAGCGGTCCCCCGAACCCGCCGTGGTGCCCGCGCCGCCGGCCGGGAGTGATCAGCCAACGGTCGACGTGCCGCCCGCGACCGCGCCGACCCCCACCACCGCCATGGCCTCGATGCCTGCACCGGACGCCATCGGGTTCGGTGGCTTCGGGCCGGCGCGCTTTGGCAGCAACGAGGAGCAGGTGCGCATGGCCTGGGGCGCCGATCTCGGCGATGCCAGGCCGGCCGAGGCGGGCGGCTGCTACCAGTTGGTGCCGCAACCGCGCGGGGCGTCGGGATACCGCATCGCCTTCATGTTCGAAGGCGGCAAGTTCGCGCGGATCGATGTCGACGCGCCGGATATCGAGGGGCCCGGAGGCGGAAAGGTCGGCATGAGCGCGCAGGAGATCGGCCGACGTTACGCCGGTCGCGTGCAGGAGCAAAAGCACAAGTACGTCGAAGGCGGCCACTACCTGCGCATCGGTGCGCCGGATGCGGGCGCCGGCGTGCTGCTGTTCGAGACCGATGCGGCCGGTCGGGTCACGTCCTGGCGCATCGGGTTGCCGCCGCAGGTCGACTACGTCGAAGGCTGCTCTTGAAGCGCGGGATCGCAAACGATATCGAAACCGCGCACTGCTGCTGGACAGGCTGCGCCGGCGGGCGCATAGAATCGCCGGACCGCAGGGAGGGATCACGATGCTAGAGGCCGTCGGTTTGTTCGTGTTTGGCCTGGTGCTGCTGGCACTGGGAGGCGACTCCATCGTCAAGGGCGCATCCGGTCTTGCGCTGCGGATCGGCGCATCGCCGTTCGTGGCCGGCCTGTTGCTGGTCGCGTTCGGTACGTCGCTTCCGGAACTGGCGGTCAATCTCCAGGCGATCATGCGCGGGCAAGGCGCGCTGGCGCTGGGCAACGCAGTCGGCAGCAACGTGGTCAACTTCGGCCTGACGCTGGGCGCGGCCGCCGTGGCGGCGCCGCTGCTGGTGCGCTGGCGCGCGCTGTCACCGCTGCTGCTCGTGTTGCTGGCCGGCACGCTGGCGCTGATCGTGCTGGGGCTGGATGGCCGGCTGACGCGCATCGAAGGTGTCGGCCTGATCGTGGCCTTCGTGGCGGTCGTCGCCTTCGCCATGGCGCGTACGCGCCGCGAGTCTCCGGAAGTGCAGGGCGCGATCGCCGCGTTCGCCGAGACTCGAACCGATCTCACGCTCAACGTGCTGCGTTTCGTGATCGCGGCGGTATTGCTGTACTTCGGCTCCAAACTGGTCGTGGGCAGTGCTCCCGACATCGGCCAGGCGCTGGGCATGACGCCGCTGGTCACCGGCCTGCTGCCGGTGGCGATCGGCACCGCGTTGCCCGAGATGGCGGCCGCCGTGGCGGCGGCGCGGCGCGGCCGCGGTGACATGGTGGTCGGCCACGTGATCGGGTCGAGCCTGTTCAACCTGCTGGTGATCGTCGGCGGCATGGCGGTGATCCACGGCGCGTTGCCGATCCCTGCCTC
Organism: Lysobacter niastensis; assembly: GCF_031457115.1. Lineage (GTDB taxonomy): Bacteria > Pseudomonadota > Gammaproteobacteria > Xanthomonadales > Xanthomonadaceae > Lysobacter_J > Lysobacter_J niastensis_A. The sequence goes on along the minus strand of NZ_JAVDVY010000002.1, from coordinate 681,061 downwards.
GTTCGTGCGTTACGAGCTGCCGGCCGCCGGCGTATTCGCGCTGATGATGATCCCGATGCTGCGCGGCGACCTGCGCATCAGCAGGAAGGAAGGCGCGGTGATGCTGCTCGCGTTGCTGGTGTGGATCGTGTTCGAGCTGTTGATGCTCCAGCGCTGACGACATCACCAGCAAGGCGGGTCCGAAACGACGGTCGGTATACTCGCCCGATGGACAAAGCAGACCGGACCGGGACGGCTTCGCCCGCATTTTCGCGGCGCGCGCTGCAATCCCTGAGCGAGTTTTTCCGCCTCGAAGCCGCCGGCGGCATCATGCTGATCGCCGCGGCGGCGCTGGCCATGGTCGCGGCCAACTCGCCGTTGTCGCAGGCCTACGAAGCGTTCCGGGGATTGCCCGTGCACGTGCGCTTCGGCGACCTGGAGATCGCCAAGCCGCTGTTGCTGTGGATCAACGACGGCCTGATGGCGGTGTTCTTCCTGCTGGTGGCGCTGGAGATCAAGCGCGAGACGCTGAGCGGGCAGTTGTCCAGTCGCGACCAGCTCATTCTTCCGATGGTCTGCGCCTTCGCGGGCGTGGTCGTACCGGCGCTGCTGTTCGTCGCGTTCAATCGCGGCAATGGAGAGGCGATGCGCGGCTGGGCGGTGCCCACCGCGACCGACATCGCCTTCGCGCTCGGCGTGCTGGCGCTGCTCGGCTCGCGCGTGCCCAGCGGCATGAAGCTGCTGCTGTCGACGATCGCCGTGGTCGACGACCTGATCGCAATCCTGATCATCGCGCTGTTCTATTCGCACGGCCTGTCGATGACGGCGCTGGCGTGGGCGGGGGCGGCGATCGCGGGCATGGTGCTGCTCAACCGGCTGGGCGTGAAGCGCCTGGCGCCCTACATCGTGTTGGGCGTGGTGTTGTGGGTGTGCGTGCTCAAGTCCGGCGTGCACGCGACGCTGGCCGGCGTGGCCACCGGCCTGATGATTCCCCATGTCGATCGCCACAACGCCATCGCGGATGAGCACGAACATTCGCCACTGGAGTCGCTGGAGCACGCGCTGCACCCGTGGGTGGCCTACGCGATCCTGCCGTTGTTCGCGTTCGCCAACGCCGGCCTCGCGCTGGCCGGATTGAGCCTGGGCGACATGCTCACGCCACTGCCGATGGGCGTGGTGATCGGCCTGGTGATCGGCAAGCCGGTCGGCATCGTCGGTGCCGCCTTGCTGATGCGCGCGCTGGGCTGGACGCGCTTCCCGACCGGCATGGGCGTGAGCGCCATGCTGGGCCTGGGGCTGATGTGCGGCATCGGCTTCACGATGAGCCTGTTCATTGCCTCGCTGGCCTATCAGGTGCCGGCGCATTACGAGGAAGCCGTGCTCGGCGTGCTCGTCGCGTCGGTGGTGTCGGCCATCGTGGGCTACGCATGGCTGCGCGCGACCATGCCGGCACGAGTCGGAGGAAACTGATGCGGCATGCACTGGTATTCGGCGGCAGCGGCCAGATCGGCCATCCGCTGCTCGGTCTGCTGAGCCGCGACGGCTGGCGCATCACCGCGGTGTCGCGCCAGATGCAGTCCGACCGGCCCGGACTGCATTGGCTTCAGGGTGGCCTGGGGCATGCCGAAGGTATTCCCGGGCACGTCGATGCCATCTTCAGTTGCGGTCCGCTCGACGCCTTCGCCGGCTGGTACCGGCAGTCGGCGATCGATTGTCCCCGCGTGGTCGCGTTCGGCTCCACCAGCGTCGACACCAAGCGCGGCTCGGCCGATGCCGCCGAGCGCGATGTCGCGCGGCGCCTGCGCGAGGGCGAAGCCGGACTGTTCGAAAAGGCGGCCTTGCGTGGCGCGGCCGCGACGGTGCTGCGCCCGACGCTGGTCTACGGTGCCGGACGCGATACCACGCTCACGCGCATCGCGCAGCTGGCCAGCCGCTGGGGCCGCTTTCCGCTGCCTCGCCATGCGGACGGACTGCGCCAGCCGGTGCATGTCGACGATCTGGCGGCAGCAGCATTCGCGTGCGTCGGCAATGCCGCCGCGCATGGACAGGCCTACGCGCTGCCGGGCGGCGAGACGTTGACCTACCGCGACATGGTCGCGCGCGTGCTGGCGTCGCTGCACCCGGCAGCGAAACTGGTCGAGCTGCCGTCGCCGTTGTTCAGTCTGGCCTTGTTTGCGGCGCAAGTTGCGGGCCGCGCCACCGGTCTGGGCGAGGCCGCGGTACGACGCATGCGCAGCGACCTGGTGTTCGACCTGTCGCCTGCGCAGCGCGATTTCGGATATGCGCCGCGGCCGTTCCGTCCACGAGCCGACATGTTCTTGCCGCGCGAGGAGTTGGGCGGGCCTTGGCCCGTCACGTGAGCGTTCGACAGGTTCTCGACAGATCCCGGATCTGCGCGGCGCCTTGAGCCCGTCCTACAGGTCTTCGGCCGGTGGCGCCGTGCGGGCCTTGCTCAATGCGCGCAACGCGATGATCAGCACGCCTCCCAGCACCATGGCGCCGCCCAGCAGCAGGCGCGGGCCGGGGCGATCGCCCCAGAACGCGATGCCAAGGCCCATCGCCAGCACCGGCACCAGCAGCAGCCACGGCGTCACCTGCGCCACCGGATGCCGTTGCACCAGCACGTAGTACAGCCCATGGCCGAGCAGCGAAGAGACGAACGCCGCGTACAGCGCGCCGCCCCATGCGACCCAGCTCACCGAGGGCAGTTGCGCCATCGCGCCGGGCTCGAGGATCGCGCTGATCGCCAGCAGCGGCAGCACGCTGAACAATGCCGTCCAGCCCTGCACGCTGTAGACATCCAGGCCGCGCAGGCCCTTCATCAGCACGGTGCCCACCGCCAGGAACGCGGCCGAGATCAGCATCAGCACCAGCGCCATCGGCCGGTCCAGCACCAGCGGATCGAACCCCAGCACCAGCACGCCGGCAAAACTCACCGCGATGGCCAGCACGGTGCGCCAGGCGAAGCGCTCGCCCAGCCACCACCACGCCAGCAATGTGGTCATCGGCACGTAGCTCTGCATGACGATCGCCGGTGACGACAGGTCGCCCGCCATCTTCAGCGCGGTGAAGCTGAGCCCGAAATGCAGCACGCCGATCAGCAGGCACAACCCGATCAGTCGTGGCCATTGCCCGGGAGCGGGGCGCTTGACCACGAACACCAGCGGCAGCGCCAGCAGCGCGAACCGCAAGCCGGTAAACAGGAACGGCGGTATCTCACGCATTGCCAGCGCGGAGGTCAGGAAGTTGCCGGCCCAGGCGATGACGATGATCAGGACCAGGACGATGTCGCGGGTGGGCATGGGCGAGGGGCTTGCAAGAGTGGGTGGCACGCGCATCCCGCCTGTCGCCGGGCAGCCGCGCTGTCCGGGCAAGACGTGGTACGTGCTTATCAGGCGCAAGTGTGGCGTGCGGACGACGCGCGATCCACCTCCACGCAAGGCTGCTGCGTTGCACGAGGTTCCCAGGCGCCTCGCATGAATCATTCAGGGAGCCCTGCGCGGATTTGCCCGGGCAAACGAACGTAAAACCCGAGCCTCACGCATCGCTTCGGGCAGATGGCGGAGCGTCGGGTTTCCCCGAAGTGGTCATGGCAGCCGCCGATCGATGGATGCCATCTACGAAGGGGTTGCAGTTCCCTTTGAACATGAAGGCCCTCGACCCGGAACTACGGCCGCGACGCGTTGACTTCGGCCGGCCTCCGCGGCCCCACGACACCTTTTGGGTGCCCCCAGCAAGCGGGATGAATTTGGCACGGCCGGTGCCACCGCTGTGCGCCGTTGTTTGAACGTCGGGGTAAGGCCGCCTGGGGAGCGTGCTGAATCCAGTTTTCACATGAGGATCATGTAAATGAACACGGGCGCCCCCAAGCAGCAAGCCGAGTCCCTCACCGCCGTGCTGTCGGTCTCCGCAACACGCACCGACAAGTGGCGCCACCTCAACGCCATCGCGCGGACCTGGGCCAACCTCAGCGACAAGGCCACGCAGGGATCGAACCTGCGCGCGGATGCGGCGAAGTTGCTGGACACGATCATGCAGCTGGAGCACTGCTGGGCCTATCCCGGCCCGCGCCTGCTCGGCGCCATCTCCGACGCGCTGGAGGCCAACGATGCATCGACGTCGGCGCGACTGGTGCAGAAGGTCTCCGGAGCACTGCTTTCCGGCGATTTCCGCCGCGACGAATTCGTATGGGATGTGTCGGCGGAAGGCGAAGGCCGGACGCTGGATGTGCTGCCCCCGGACGTCATGGAGGGTGGGATTGGCAAGCCGTACTTCGAGGTGCTGGTGGTCACGCCCTCGCCTGCGTCGACGTGGATGCGCTCGCGCGACGAAATGGCGCGCATGCGTCGTCCCGACGACCAGTTCCACTACAGCGTGGTCCACGTGGGCAGCTTCGAGGACGCGGCGCTGGCGATGATGGTCAACGACGACCTGCAGGCGGTCGTGATCATCGACGGGTTCCAGTACGCGACGCGGCATGACGTTCCGGGCCTGCACGCGTACCTGGAGCGCCACATCAAGGTCGATCCCGACTCGGTGGTGCCGGGCGAAATGGCGACCACGCTGGCGCGCGGCATCCATACCTACCGCCCGGAGCTGGACATCTACCTGCTGTCCGACCGCGCGCCCGAAAGCCTGGCCGGCAGCGACGAGGCGGCGCCGATCCGGCGCCTGTTCCACCATGTCGAGGAGCCGATGGAGCTGCACCTGTCGATCCTCGACGGCGTCAAGGACCGATTCGACACGCCGTACTTCGACAACCTCAAGAAATACGCACTGCGCCCGATCGGCACGTTCCACGCGCTGCCGATCGCGCGCGGCAAGTCGGTGTTCCCGTCCAACTGGATCCGCGACATGGGCCAGTTCTACGGCACCAACATCCTGTTCGCCGAATCCTCGGCCACCACCGGCGGCCTCGACAGCCTGCTGGAGCCCACCGGCAACATCAAGAAGATGCAGGACCTCACTGCGCGCGCGTTCGGCGCCAAGCGCGCGTACCTGGGCACTAACGGCACCTCGACCTCCAACAAGATCGTCGTGCAGGCGATATGCAAGCCAGGCGACATCGTCATCGTCGACCGCAATTGCCACAAGTCGCACCATTACGGGATGGTGCTAAGTGGCGCGCAACCGTACTACGTCGAAGCGTTCCCGCTGACCGAGTTCTCGATGTACGGCGCGGTGCCGCTGCGCACGATCAAGCAGGCGCTGCTGGACTGCATGGCCGAGGGCCAGCTCGACCGGGTCAAGGTCATCGACCTGACCAACTGCACCTTCGACGGCCACATGTACAACCCGCGCCGGGTGATGGAAGAGTGCCTGGCGATCAAGCCCGACCTGGTCTTCCTGTGGGACGAGGCGTGGTTCGGCTTTGCGCGTTTCAATCCGTTCCACCGTCGCCGCACCGCGATGGGCGCGGCCGCGGCGCTGACCGAGCGCTTCCGCTCCAAGGAGTATCGCGACGAGTACGCGGCCTGGGCCAAGGAACATCCCAAGCTCGACCCGGGCGACAAGTCGCTGCTCGACGCGCGCCTGCTGCCGGACCCGGACAAGGTGCGCATCCGCGTCTACCAGACCAACTCCACCCACAAGTCGATGTCGGCGTTCCGCCAGGGCTCGATGATGCTGGTGTGGGACGAGGACTTCCATCAGGTCGAAGGCCCGTTCGAGGAGGCTTTCTTTGCCCACACCTCGACCTCGCCCAACCTGCAGCTGATCGCATCGCTCGACCTGGCGCGCCGGCAGATGGAACTGGAAGGCTATGCGATGACGATGCGCATGACCGACCTGGCGGTGCGCCTGCGCCGCGCGATCAACACGCATCCGCTGATCTCCAAGTACTTCCGCGTCGCGAGCCCTGAGGAAATGATCCCGGCCGAGTTCCGCTCGTCTGGAATCAAGGATTACGGCCCGCCGAACGCGAACTGGTCCGACACCCTGAAGGCCTGGGACGAGGACGAGTTCGCGCTCGATCCGACCCGCCTGACGCTGGTCTGCGGCGCGGCCGGCTTCGACGGTACCCAGTTCAAGGGAATACTTGCCGAGCGCTTCGACATCCAGATCAACAAGACCTCGCGCAACTCCATCCTGGTCCAGACCAACATCAACAACACGCACAGCGATGCGGCGCTGCTGATCAAGGCGTTGGCCGACCTCTCGCGCGAGATCGACTCGCGACTGGCGCAGGAGGGAGCCGGTGGACAGAACGTGTTCAAGGCGCGGGTCAAGTCGCTGATGACCGATGTGCCTGACCTGCCGAACTTCAGCCGTTTCCACGACGCGTTCCGCGACAACGCGAAGAGCCGCAGCAACGAGGGTCACATGCGGCCGGCGTTCTTCATGGCCTACGACGAGTCGAACTGCGAGTTCATCAGGCTCGCCAGCGACGAAATCGACAAGCGCCTCAAGGACGGTCCCGAGATGGTTTCGGCGAACTTCGTCATCCCGTATCCGCCGGGCTTCCCGATCATGGTGCCAGGCCAGGTGATACAGGCCGACACCATCGCCTACATGCGCAAGCTGGACGTCAAGGAAATCCACGGCTACCACGCCGCGCAGGGGCTGAAGCTGATCAAGCCCTCCGCACTCGCCGGCCTCAAGGCCGGATCCGATCGTTGACCGACTGACCTTCGCCCATCCCGGGAGCAACCGCCATGCAAGCGTTCTTCCAGTTTCTCGCAGACAACCCATACATCCTGCTGTTCTTCACGGTAGGCATGGCGGTATGGGTCGGCAAGTTCGCAGTCAAGGGCTACGGCTTGGGCATGGTCGCGGCGGCGGTGGTGGTCGGCGCGGCGCTGGCGACATGGGCGTCGACGTACGGCGTCAAGCTGCAGCTCGACAACTTCGCCAAGTCGCTCTTCTATTACCTGTTCATGTACGGGGTCGGCCTGCGCGTCGGTCCCGCGTTCTTCAACAGCCTCAAGAAGGACGGCATCACCTTCACCATCCTCGCCGTGGTCTGCGCCTTCCTCGGCCTGGGCCTGGTGGTGCTCATGAGCAAGATCCTGGAGCTTCCGGCCGGCGCGGCCGGCGGCGTGCTGGCCGGTTCGCAGACCATGTCGGCGGCCATCGGCACCGCGGAAATGGCGGTCGAACAGGGCGCCTACAAGCTTCCCGCCGGCACGACCGCCGAGCAGGTGACCGCCATGATCGCGCTGGGTTATGGCGTGACCTACATCTGGGGCACGGTCGGCATCATCCTGATCTGCAAGTACCTGCCGCGCTGGTGGGGCATCGATGCGAAGGCGGCGGCCGCCCAGTACGAGGCCGAGCACGGCGTCAAGAACGTCGACGACGCCGCCGTCACCGGCTATCGCGCCGGCGGGCTGCGCGCCTATCGGCTCGACAACGCCGCGGTCGCCGGCAAGAGCATCCACGACTTCCGGCAGGGCTATCCCCAATACCGCATCGTCAACGTGGTGCGAGGCGACGAGGCGCTCGGCGCCTCACCCGACCTGGTGCTGCAGAAGGGCGATGTGATCGCACTGGGCGGGCATCTGGAAGAACTGACCGCCAACCTGGGCCTGATCGGCGCGGAGGTGCCGGATGCCAAGGTGCTGAACATTCCGCTCGACCAGGCCGAGATCCTGGTGACCGAGAAGGAAGCCGACGGCAAGGTGCTCAAGTCGTTCGCGAAGGAGGACTTCGCCGGACACCTGCAGATCACGCGCATCGAGCGCATGGGCGAGCCGATTCCGCTCGGCACCGAGACCGAGCTCAAGCGCTGGGACGTGATGTACGTGGCCGGCCTCAAGGGCACGATCGACAAGGTCGCGGCGAAGCTGGGCCGGATCGCCCGCCCGAGCACGTCGACCGACCTGCTGACTCTGTCGGCAGGCATGGTGCTGGGCCTGTTGATCGGCAAGATCACCGTGCCGGTGGGCGACTTCTCGGTTGGCCTGGGCAATGCCGGTGGCCTGCTGCTGTCGGGCATCCTCGTCTCGTCGCTGGTGTCGCGGCTGCGGTTCTTCGGCAGCACGCCGAATGCGGCGCGCAACATCCTAGAGGACCTGGGCCTGGTGACGTTCATCGCCATCGTCGGCATCAACGCCGGCGCGACCCTGCTCGAACAACTGACGGGCGCGATCGCGGTGAAGATCTTCGTCGCCGGCTTCGTCGCCAGCACGATCCCGCCGTTCATCACCTGGGCGATCGGACTGTACGTCTTCAAGATCAATCCGGCCGTGCTGATGGGCGGCGTCGCCGGTTCGCGTTCGCACTCCGGTCCGGCGCGCGAGGCGGCCAAGGAAACCGGCACCAGCGTGCCGTGGGTCGGCTTCCCGGTGGGCTATGCGGTGTCCGGCGTGCTGTACACGGTGTTCGGCTACTTCGCGATGCTGCTGTCGCAATAGGGCGCCAAAGGAAACGGCGCACGTTACTGCAACGCGAGTCGCCACGCCGTTCGCGTGGAGACTCGCCAAGTGGATGGATGACCCATGAACCAGTACGCCACTACGAAAACCGTCATGCGACAGGCTCCCCCTGTCGCCCTCCTCGCCACCGCCTTGTGCCTGGCCGGCCTGATGGCCGTGGGCGATGCGGCGGCCCAGTCGGCGACCCCGGAACGGGACCAGCAGGAACGGGACGCGGAGGAGAGTTCCGTCGAACAGGGCCAGACGCCGCTGGACGAGTCCTTCGGCGTGCGCGACCACCGCGAATGGGTACGCGAGACGCGGCGCAAGGCGTGGGCGGACACCGCGTGGGATGTCCAGTTCCGCACCTTTTACCTGGACCGGGACAAGTTCGACGACACCAAGAGCGAGTCGTGGGCCATTGGTGGATCGGCCGGATTCAAGACCGGCTATTTCCGCGAGCGCTTCGCCTTTGGCGCGACCGGATACACCTCGCAGCGCCTGCATGGCGACGTGGACGAGGACGGCGCCCTGCTGCTTGAGCCGGGCCAGAAGGGCTACACGGTGCTCGGCCAGTTGTACGGCGAGTTCCTGTTCAACGAGGACACCCACCTGAACTTCGGGCGTCTGAGCATCGATACGCCGTACATCAATCGCAACGACGTGCGCATGACGCCCAACACCTTCGAGGCCATCACCGTGCAGGGACTGTACGGCGGCGATGAAGGCGGGTCCGAATGGCGCGTCGGCGCGGGCTACTTCGACGAGATCAAGGAACGCAACTCCGACGAATTCGTATCGATGTCGGTGGACGCCGGCGCTTCGGTCGAGCGCGGCGTCTATGCCGCCGGCGCCAACTACAAGAAGGGACCCTTCTCGCTCGGTGCGATCGACTATTACAGCAACGACATCATCAACATCTTCTACACCGAGGCCAAATACGACATACCGCTGGCCGAGAAGAAGAAGCTGAAGTTCTCGTTGCAGTATTCCGATCAGGACAGCACCGGCGACGACCTGCTGAAGGGAACCAGCTTCTCGTCCCACCAGTGGGGCGGCAAGGGCGAGCTCGAGGCTGGCGGCGGATTGTTCACGTTGGCCTATACCAGCACCGACGGCGACGCCAACATGCAGAACCCGTGGAGCGGCTATCCGGGCTACACCAGCGTGCAGGTCGAGGATTTCAACCGCGATGGCGAGGATGCCTGGCTTGCGCGCGCCAGCTACAACTTCAAGTCGCTCAAGGGGCTGAGCGTGTATGGGCTGTATGTCGACGGTTCGAGCCCCGACGATCCGACCCAGTTCGCCAAGGAGGAGTACGACCTCAACCTGCAGTTCGCGCCGCCCGAGGGTGTGTTGAAGGGGCTGTTGGTGCGGGTGCGCTATGCGAACGTGCAGCAGGATGACCCCACCGGATCGGAGCTGAGCGATCTGCGCTTCATGATCTATTACGACCCGCCATCGCTCTGAGGAGTGGCCCGCTCCGGGCGGTCCGGGTGGAGGCCTCATGAAGCCCTGGCCGATCAAGCTCTTCGACCTCCAGCTGGCCCTTCGCGCCGCGCTGGCGTCGGGGCTGTCTGTGGCAGTCGCCGAGCTGATGTCGCTGCAGTATCCGATCTACGCCATGATCTCGGCCGTCCTGGTCACCGACCTGGTGCCCGCGCAATCGCGCAAGCTCGCGGTGCCGCGGCTGGCCGCCACGGTGCTGGGGACGCTGATGGGCGCTTCCATCAATTCCGTGCTGCCGACCAACGTGTGGACGCTGCTGTTCGGCATCCTGAGCGCCATGCTGCTGAGCGATCTGCTCAGGCTCCGGCACGCGGCCAAGGTGGCCGGGTATATCTGCGGCGTCGTCCTGCTCGACCATGGCGATCAGCCCTGGTTCTATGCCTTCGTGCGCATGGTCGAGACGCTGCTGGGTATCGCAGCGGCCGTGCTGGTGAGCCTGCTGCCGAAACTTGTTCCGCACGACCGGTCTTCGTGACCGGTCTTCGTGGTGCGTCAGTAAGACCAGCCCAGCTTCCGGTACAGCTTGGCCAGCACCCAGGCCGGTCCGATCAACAGGTAGGTGAGGTCGGTGAAGAAGCTGGGGCGCTTGCCCTCGTACAGCTTGCTGTGGCCGATGAACTGTCCGATCCACGCGACGACGAACACGCCGATGCCCAGCGCCAGCAGCGTGCGCGTGCCGTAGCTGTCGTGCAGCCAGCGTGTCAGCAGGCCCATCAGCATGAAGACGACGACCATGCCCAGGCCCAGCTTGCGCGAGGCGCGGTAGTAGAACAGCGCGGTGGCCAGCATCGCCATGCCGGCCCAGAAGCCGGCGCGGAACCACGTGCCCGGCGCCGGGATGCACCACAGCAGCGCGATCACGCTCCACAGGATCGCCGGCACGCAGATCACGTGGATCAGCTGGTTGGTGGCGTTGCGATGGTCGCCGGAGTAGTGGGCGAACCAGCGATCGATCGGACGCTGCGACGAATCGGCGAAGGAGTTCATGGCGGGCTCCGAAAGCGGAAGGCGGAAGGCGGAAGGCGGGATGGCTGGGCCTACTTTATCGCCGTTCGTACGAACCGGCTGCGCCCCGTTCCTGCCTGTCGGCGTTGCGTTGCTCATGAGATTCCGCGCCGACTTCACCGGTCCGCGCGCGAACCCCGATGGCTCGAACCGTCCACCTTGGAGGCCCGACGCTCCGACCTGCCGGGGTCCGAGCGTCGACCTAGAAAGCCCTGCGCTTCGACCCGAAAGCGCCGTCGTTCGAGCTGCAGGGGTGCAAGGGCCGACCTTCGCCGGTCGAGGCGTCCACCTGAAGGGGTGCGAGCGTCGACCTTCGCAGGTTCGGGCTTCGACCTTCGCAGGTTCGGGCGTCGACCTCCAGCCTCCACGCTCCGAGCTCCGGGGGCTCGAGCGCCAGCCTCGAAAGCTCGACGCGAGCACCCGCGCGGGTGCGCGCTCCAGCCTCCAGGGTGCAAAAGGTCCGGCCGGCCAGGCAGGCACCTGCCCGACAGGGCCGGTAACGTCACAACGTGGGGCTGGGCTCAGTGCGCCGAAGCCTTCGAGAACAACTGGATCACCAGCACGCCGGCCACGATCAGGGCGATGCCGAGCAGCGCCGGTGCATCGAGTGGCTGCTTGAGCACCGCCCAGCCGATCAGCGCGATCAGCACCACGCCGATGCCCGACCAGATGGCATAGGCGATGCCGACCGGAATGGTCCGCAGTGTCAGCGACAGCAGGTAGAAGGCCACGCCGTAGCCGAGTGCGACGACCAACGAAGGCCACAGCCGGGTGAATCCTTCCGAGGCCTTCAGCGCGCTGGTGGCGACCACCTCGGCGGCGATCGCCCCGGCCAGGAACAGCAGGCCGCGGGGCATGCTCAGTCCACCGAAATGCCGGCCAGCTTCTGCAGCGCCTCGGCGTACTTGGCGCGCGTGCGCTCGATCACTTCGGCGGGAAGCTTCGGACCCGGCGGCGTCTTGTCCCAGGCCAGCGTCTCCAGGTAGTCGCGAACGAACTGCTTGTCGTAGCTCGGCGGGCTGGTGCCGACTTCGTACTGGTCGGCCGGCCAGTAGCGCGAGGAGTCGGGCGTCAGCATCTCGTCCATCACGAACAGGCGACCGTCGGCGTCCAGGCCGAACTCGAACTTGGTGTCGGCCAGGATGATGCCGCGTTCGGCGGCGTAATCGCGGGCGAACTTGTACAGGCGCAGCGTGGCGTCGCGCACCTGCTCGGCGAGGTCGGCGCCGACCGTGTGCACGGCGGTGTCGAAGTCGATGTTCTCGTCGTGGTCGCCGACGGCGGCCTTCGTCGACGGCGTGAAGATCGGCTCGGGCAACTGCTCGGCCTGGCGCAGGCTGTCGGGCAGGGCGATGCCGCTGACCCGGCCGGTGCGCTGGTAGTCCTTCCAACCGCTGCCGATCAGGTAGCCGCGGGCGATGCATTCGATCGGCACCGGCTTCAGGCGCTTGGTGACCACGGCGCGCCTGGCATAGAGCCCGGCGTCGACGCCGTCGGACAGCACCGAGGCCACGTCGATGCCGGTCAGGTGGTTGCGGACGATGTGGTCGGTCTTGCCGAACCAGAAGTTGCTGATCTGGCAGAGCATCTCGCCCTTGCCGGGGATCGGGTCGGGCAGCACCACGTCGAATGCGGAGAGACGATCGGTGGCGACCATCAGCAGGCAATCGCCGGCGCTGGCGGGCAGGCGCTCGGCCGGGATGTCGAAGACGTCGCGGACCTTGCCGCGATGGCGCAGGGACAGACCGGGCAGGTCGGACTGGAGCAGAGTCGTGGACAACGCAGAACCCTCGAGGTGTGCACGGAACTCCCCACCGTGGCGCGCCTGGGCTGGCGCGCACGCGCGACAGGGCCGGCCAGTGTACGCCGGGCGGGCGCGACGTGCAGGTACACTGTCGCCGGACATGTGAACGCGGCCGTTGCGGCAGTGGGAAGGACGATGAAACGCTGGTACGGCAAGCTGCTGGGGTTCTTTGCCGGCGCCGCCCTGATGCGCGGCAACCCCTTGTTCGGCGCCCTGGTGGGGCTGCTGATCGGCCATGCCTTCGACATCGACTGGTTCAAACTGCGCCGCGACAACCCCTATGCCACGCTGGGCCTGACCTCCGACGCCAGCGACGCCGAGATCGACCAGGCCTACCGCCGGCTGATCTCGCAGTACCACCCCGACAAGCTGTCCGGCGCCGCCACAGAGCTGCGCCAGCAAGCCGAAGCCAAGGCGCGCGAGATCAACAGCGCTTACGACCGCATCAAAGCCCTGCGCAACAAGTGAGCCCCCGCACCATGCAATCCACCGTCATCGCCCCGTCCATCCTGTCGGCCAACTTCGCCAAGCTGGGCGAGGAGGTCGACCACGTCCTGAAGTCCGGCGCCGACTGGGTCCACTTCGACGTGATGGACAACCACTACGTGCCCAACCTGACCATCGGCCCGATGGTCTGCGAGGCCTTGCGCAAGCACGGCGTGACGGCACCGATCGACGTGCACCTGATGGTGGAGCCGGTCGATCGCATCGTCCCGGACTTCGCCAAGGCCGGCGCCAGCCTGATCAGCTTCCATCCCGAGGCCAGCGCGCACGTGCACCGCACCGTGCAGCTGATCAAGTCGCATGGCTGCCAGGCCGGCCTGGTGCTCAATCCGGCGACCCCGGTTGACGTGCTGGAGTGGGTACTGGAAGACCTGGACCTGGTGCTGCTGATGTCGGTCAATCCGGGATTCGGCGGGCAGAGTTTCATTCCTTCCGCGCTCGACAAGCTGCGCCGCGTGCGCCAGATGATCGACCGCAGCGGCAAGGCCATCCGTCTTGAGATCGACGGCGGCGTCAAGGCCGACAACATCGGCGAGATCGCAGCGGCCGGTGCCGACACGTTCGTCGCGGGCTCGGCGATCTTCAATGCTCCCGACTACGCCGACGTGATCGGCAAGATGAAGGCGGCGGTGGCCGCGGTGCGGGGGTGAATACCTGCGACCTGTGCGATCTGCATGATGCACAGGTGCGTGTGCTCGACCTGCCGTTGCGCGATTACGGCGGGCGCCTGTCCTTCAACGGCCTGGTCAGCACGATCCGCGCATTCGAGGACAACTCGCGTGTGCGCGAAGCGGTGGACGAGCCGGGGCAGGGCCGCGTGCTGGTGATCGACGGTGGCGGCTCCACCCGGCGCGCGATGCTGGGCGACCTGCTGGCGGCCAAGGCGACCGAGAACGGCTGGGCCGGCGTGATCGTGTTCGGCGTGATCCGCGACTGTGGCGAGATCGGCGCGCTCGAGCTGGGCGTCAAGGCGCTGGGCACCTGCCCTCGCAAGACCGACAAGCTCGGTGCGGGCGAGCGCGATGTCGACGTGGAGTTCGGCGGCGTGCGCATCCGGCCCGGCGACTGGCTGTGCGCCGACGAGGACGGCGTGGTGGTGGCGGATACGGATCTGCGCTGAGGGTTTGGCTGTCCGAATCGCTGTTGCGTGCGTCGCGATTCCAAGTGCGCACTGTGCCGCTTTGATACCGACTTGCCAAAAAAGCAAAGCGGCAAGCCATCACTGGCTTGCCGCTGAAGATTGGAGGCAATCCCGCCTCCGCCTGTCGTCCCTGCTATGGCCTCCCATCTTCCGGATGGACGATGACGACCGTGTGACATGGCCACGTTCCTGCCCTGGGCGCTTCGCCTCGCCCGCACCGAGCCGCTACAGTAGGCCCATGACATCCCCCGCGACCCCGCACTTCCTTGATGCCCGAACGGCCTGGCGATGGCGCCTTTGACGACCACCGTCCGTTCCCATCCGCATCCCAAGGAAAGCCCGCGTGACCTCCCCCGAACTGTTCCAGCAGCAGGCCGCTGAAGGCCATACCCACATTCCCGTCGTGCGCGAGGTCCCGTCCGATCTCGACACGCCCCTGTCGGTCTATCTGAAACTCGCCGACGGCCCGCACACCTACCTGTTCGAATCGGTCGAAGGCGGCGAGCGCTTCGGGCGCTACTCGATCATCGGCTTGCCGGCGCGGCGGGTGTATGCCTTTGCCGGCCATACGCTGTTCGTGACCGAGGACGGCGAGCTGATCGAAAGCCGCGTCGTCGAGGATCCCTTCGCCGAAGTCGAGCGCCTGCGCGCCGCGCACAGCGTGCCGAAGATCCCGGGCCTGCCGGGGTTCACCGGTGGACTGGTCGGCTGGTTCGGCTTCGAATGCATCCAGTACATCGAACCGCGCCTGGCCGGCGCGCAGCCCGACGGCACGCACAAGCCCGACGAGCTCGGCACGCCCGACATCCTGCTGATGCAGAGCGACGAGCTGGCGGTGTTCGACAACCTCAAGGGTCGCCTGTACCTGATCGTGCACGCCGATCCGCGCGAGCCGCGCGCACTGGCGCGCGCCAACCGGCGCCTGGACGAACTGGTGCATCGCCTGCGCCAGGGCGGGCCGGGATATCCGGAGACCCTCGAAGGGCGCGTGCTGGACGAGTCCGATTTCGTCTCCGGCTTCACCCGCGAGGGCTTCATCGCCGCGGTGGAAAAGTCCAAGGACTACATCCGTGCCGGCGACATCTTCCAGGTGGTGCTGAGCCAGCGCCTGTCGGTGCCGTTCCAGGCGCGCCCGGTCGATGTCTATCGCGCATTGCGGGCACTCAACCCGTCGCCCTACATGTACTTCCTCGACGTCGGCGGCACACAGGTCGTGGGCAGCTCGCCGGAGATCCTGGTGCGACTGGAGGACGGCCGCGTCACCGTGCGCCCCATCGCCGGCACGCGCCCGCGCGGCGCAACGCCTGAAGAAGACGCCGCACTCGAAGCCGAACTGCTGGCCGATCCGAAGGAGCGGGCCGAGCACCTGATGCTGATCGACCTCGGCCGCAACGATGTCGGCCGCGTGTCCGAGCCCGGCACGGTGGAGGTGGGCGAGCAGTTCGTCATCGAGCGCTACAGCCACGTCATGCACATCGTCAGCGAGGTCACCGGCACGTTGAAGCCGGGCCTGAGCTACGCCGACGTGCTGCGCGCGACGTTCCCCGCCGGCACCGTCAGCGGCGCGCCGAAGATCCGCGCGCTGGAAGTGATCCGCGAGCTTGAGCCAATACGCCGCAACGTCTACGCCGGGAGCATCGGTTACCTCGGCTGGAACGGCGATGCCGACACCGCCATCGCCATCCGCACCGCCGTCATCCAGGACGGCCGCCTCTACGTGCAGGCCGGCGCGGGCGTGGTCTACGACTCCGATCCAGTGAAGGAATGGGAGGAGACGATGAACAAGGGTCGCGCCCTGTTCCGCGCCGTGGCCGAGGCCGCCAAGGGGCTTTGATCGCCCCTCGCGTCGATTCGCGGCCATGTCCGGACGTCGACCGACCAGCGGATCGCTGGAGCCGACCAGCGAGCCGTATCGCCGAATGAAGGGCGACAACCGTCACGAATCGACGTGCAAACGCTTATCGTCGCGGCCTCCGGACGCCATCCTCGTTGGCCTGAGCCGGTCTGCCGCAACGTTTCATTCACAAGTGGCGGGGTATCCACAGAGTGCATGGACCCTCGGTGGGGAAAGGCAATAGCGAGTCCAGTGGGGAGGAAACGGCGATGCAACTCGTCAAAGACGAACACGTCCAGTCCCGGTTTTCGAACACGTTTCCGCGCACCGTGGAAATGGTCTGCCCGTTCTGCCTGAAGGAGGCGGTGTTCGAGACCGGCACCTGGCAGGAGCACGGTCGGCAGGTCGCCGCCAGCGAGCTGACCTGCGCGCGCTGCGAGGAAGAGATTCTGTTCGTGCAGTTGCTGCAGTCGGACGGCACGCGCAAGGAAGGCGGGCTGTACTGCTATCCCAAGTCCGGCGGCCGTGAGCCGATGCCTGGCGTCGAATACCTGCAGCCGTTGTCGGCGCCGCTGGCGCGCAGTTACGACTCGGCGCTGAAGCTCTACAACCGGGCCGAGTGGGGCGCTGCCGCGCTGACGGTCCGGCACGTGATCGCAGGGCTGGCCAACCGGCTGCTGGGCGACGACAAACGCGACATGGCGCTGCCGCGCAGGCTCGAAGCGCTGGCCCAGGACGTCGACCTGGCGCGGCCGCTGCAGGATGTTGCCCAGTTGCTCGCGCCCGGCGGAACGTTTGGTCGCCAGTTCGAGGACGAAGCGGCGATCGACAAGGTCACCGCCGAGCTGCTGCTGGAACTGGCCGAGCAGATGATCACTTACCTGGTGGTGCTGCCGGGCACGATGTCCGATCTCAAGAGCCGCATCGCCACGGCGCCCGTGCCGTTGCGGCGGGGCAGCAGTAGCGGAAGCGGTAGCGGCGCTGCTTGAGCTGGCCCACCGTTCGATTGACTCACAGGGCGCCACCTTCGGGTGGCGCTTCTTTTTTGACGAAACGCGTTGGCGAAATGCGCCGGCGACATTACCGATTGTTCATGACGCGGAAAGGCTCCGGTGAGGGCAGCGAGTCCAATCTGTCTCTGCGATGGGGATGCGCCCCACCGGCAACCAAAGTCATCTCGTCATCTGGAGCCCACCATGAACATTCGCAAGACCCTGTTCGCCGTCGCCCTCAGCGCGCTCGCCGGTTCCGCGCTGGCGGCGCCACCGGCCACCAACACGTCGGCCCCGAACCCGCCGGCCAAGACCACCGTCGCCAAGCACCAGCACCAGGACAAGACCAAGAAGGCCGAAGCCAAGAAGGCCGAAAGCAAGGCTTCGATGTCTTCGGAGAGCAAGAAGTCCTGACCCGGGAGAACTGATTGGAAGGGCCGGCTCAATAGGGCCGGCTCTGAGAGAACGATCCCCAGGAGCCGACGAACCGCCCCGAAACGTCGATTCCTCCCTCTCCCCGGAGCCCGCATGCGAGCGGGCGGATACCCCGCCGAGCCACCCCTTCGGCGGGGTATCCTTTTTTGCAGAAGGGAGCTGACATGCGCGTCCTGCTGGTCGAAGACGATCCCCACACCGCGGCCTTCATCGTCAAGGGTCTGCGCGAGGACGGGCACACGGTCGATCATGCCGGCGACGGCAAGCAGGGCCTGTTCCTGGCCACCACCGAAAGCTTCGACGCGATCGTGCTCGATCGCATGCTGCCCGGCCTCGACGGCCTGGTGGTGTTGCAGACGCTGCGTGGCGCGGGCAATCGCACGCCGTTGATGCTGCTGACGGCGCTGGGCGAGGTCGACCATCGCGTGGAGGGCCTGCGTGCCGGCGCCGACGACTACCTGGTCAAGCCGTTCGCGTACTCCGAACTCAGTGCGCGCCTGGACGGCATCGTGCGCCGGGCCCGGGCAGGCGACGAACGCGAACCCACGCGCCTGCGGGTCGGCGACCTGGAACTGGACCTGCTCAGCCGAGAAGCGCGTCGCGGCGACAAGCGCATCGAGCTGCAGCCGCGCGAGTTCCGATTGCTCGAATACCTGATGCGCCAGGCCGAACGCGTAGTCACCCGGACCATGTTGCTGGAGGCGGTCTGGGATTATCACTTCGACCCGCAGACCAACGTCATCGACGTGCACATCAGCCGGCTGCGGCAGAAGATCGATCACGGATTTCCGCGGCCGCTGCTGCACACCGTGCGCGGCGCCGGTTACCGGCTCGGCGAATGAAGCTGACGCCGCGCTCGACCAGCACGCGCCTGGCGCTGGCGGTGATGGCTTCGCTGCTGCTGGCCTTCGTGCTGCTCGGCGCGGGCGTGTACTACGCCGTCTCGACGCTGCTGCTGCAGGATGCGCGCGAACTGGTGCGCACCGATTCGGCCGGCCTGGTGGACCTGTATCGCGAGAACGGCCGCGCCGAACTGGTCGAGGAACTGCGCCGTCGCGTCGATGCGCCAGAAGATCCCGATGCGGTCTACATGCTGGCCAAGCCGGATGGGGCGGTGATCGTGGGCACCTATCCGGCGCTGCCGTCGCACCGTCCCGGCGCGCGCTGGATCGAGTTCACGGAGGACGCGCGGGCCGGGCCGCGTCGGAACGGCAACGACCCGCGCGTGGTCGCGCACCTGCAGCCGTTGGCTGATGGCAGCACGCTGCTGACCGGCTTGCGCCTGCGCTCGCAGGAGCGCTTCCTCGCGCTGATGCAGCGCACCGCGCTGGTCGCGCTGGTGGTCGCGGCCACGCTGGGCGCGCTGATCGGCTGGCTGACCTCGCGCTGGGTGTCGCATCGCCTGAGCAGCCTGGACGCGACCGCCGAGCGCGTGGGCGGCGGCGAACTGGCGCTGCGTGTGCCGCTGGACGGAAGCGACGATGCCTTCGACCGGCTCGCACGCCGCTTCAACGGCATGCTCGATCGCATCGAGGACCTGCTCGGCGGCGTACGCCATGCCACCGACCACATCGCCCACGACCTGCGCACGCCGCTGACGCGCCTGCGCAATCGGCTGGAGGAGCTGCGGCGACGACCCGACGCTGCCGGACGCGACGTCGAGCTGGATGCGGCCGTGGCGGAAACCGACCAGCTGCTGCAATCCTTCGGCGCGCTGCTGCGCCTGGCGCGCATCGAAGCCCAGGCGCCGGCGCAAGGCGAGCCGGCGCTGGACCTGGCATCGCTGGTCGGCGACGCAGTCGATCTTTACCTGCCCAGCGCCGCGGATCGCATGATCGACCTGCGCGCACAACTGCAGCCATGCCAGGTGCATGGCGATGGAGACCAGTTGTTCCAGTTGCTGGTGAATCTGTTGGACAACGCGATCAAGTACGCACCGGCCGGCAGCGAGGTCGACGTGACGTTGCAGGCGGTGGCCGGCGAGGCCGTATTGCACATCGACGATCGCGGCCCGGGCATTCCCGAGGCGGACCGTGAACGCGTGTTCGACCGCTTCCAGCGCCTGGAGGCACACCGTGGATCGGCGGGTGTCGGTCTCGGCCTGAGCCTGGTGCGGGCCATCGTGCACCGCCACGGCGGCCACGTCCTGCTGCTCGACCGCGCGCCGGGGCTGCGCGTACGGGTGGTGCTGCCGCTGGCGTGAGTGACGTCGCACCGCGATCGTCGAAGAACCCACAGGCCTGGTTCCGCCTTGTTCGGGATGCCGCGGAGCCGTCCGCCAGCTGAACGGCTTGCGGTTTTGCCTCCTCCGTCGCTGCGCATCCCCGGAATGAGCCCCGGACGTCGACTCGCGCCTCGAATCTTCGACGACTGCAGGGCCCTGCAAGCCTCTGGTGTCCGCCGTCGGCGCGTCGCCGGTATCATCTTGGGGGCCGGGCGCGGCCGGATGCGTTTGAATCAGGGGCGTCGAAGCGGCATTGCCGCCTCCGTCCCTCCCGGAATCGCTGACATACAAGGGTTAGAGCGCGGCATGCTGTTGATGATCGATCATCAACATATGCAGAAAGGGGATATCTAGGAATCGGCGGAAATGCCTTTAAATCCAGGGGAATTATCGTCTTGGATTGATAGGGAATGGTGTCGTATATCAGGGGTTGCTTGAGTCGCGTCGGTATACAACCAGGTATATCCTGAAGGGGCCCGTCTCGCTTATGGAGGCTTGCCGTGACCCACGTCGCCACCCCGCTAACAGACAAAGCCATTAAGGCTCTGAAGCCTAGGGAGAAGCCCTACACGCGGAATCTCGGAGCGGGCCTTGTCCTTTGGGTCTATCCCAACGGAAAGAAGTACTGGCGCTACCGTTTCGTGCTGGAGGGGAAGCAGACGCTGAAGGGGCTTGGGGTCTACCCAGACGTGTCATTGGCCGATGCCCGCAAGACCCATGCGGAAGCCCGCGCGCTGGTGTTAAAGGGCATCAATCCAGTACAGCAATCGAAGGCGGCCAAGAAGGCTAAGAAAGAAGCCGCTACGAACACCTTTGAAGCGGTCGCCCGCGAATGGGTGATGTTGAACAAGCCGCACTGGTCCGCCTATTACTTAAAGCAGGTCGAGACCGTCCTTGGGCGTGACTTGTTTCCTGCAGTAGGGGCGATGCCAATTAGGGACATCAGAGCCGCGCACTTGCGGCCCCTTTTGAAGGAGGTTGCCTCCCGGAAAAGTGTGCCGGGCTCCAAACGAGTGCGGAAGCGGGGTGCGGCCACTGTGGCAATTCTGATTCGCCAGTGGTGCGGGGCGATCTTCAATTTCGCGGCAGCGGAGGGCCGGGTAGATGAAGACCGCAACCCCGCGCAGGTACTGAAGGGGCTGATCAAACGGCCCAAGGTTCAGCACCACAAGCACCTGGCCCGCGCAGACCTGCCCAAATTCATGGCAGACCTGCGCGCACTGAATCATCCCGAGGATCCTAAGTTAACGGAGTCGGTGAAGATCGCGGTGGAGTTGTTGGCGCTCCTATGGGTGCGGACTGCAGAACTCCGAAACGCCGACAAGGTGGAGTTTGATCTGGAGGGGGTAGCCGATCTCGGTCCGGTGTGGAGGATCCCTGGGCACAAAATGAAAATGGGGATCTCCCATTACGTGCCACTTCCTCCTCGTGCCTTGCAATTGATTGCACGGCAATTCGTGCTTTCGGGCGATTCTCCGCATCTTTTCCCCAACCAGCGCACCGCTGGGAAGGTCATGTCAGCAACAACGATCAACCGAGCCCTGGGGAAGATGGGGTGGGGTGGACGATTGACTGGCCATGGTTTTAGGGGGACTGCCTCAACTGCACTGCATGAAGCCAACTTCAACCATGCGGCAATAGAAAAGCAGTTGGCGCATGCGGAGCGCAACAAGGTGGCGGCGAGCTACAACCATGCAGAGTATTGGGAAGATCGCAGAGAACTCATGTATTTTTGGGAGAATCTTCTGCTTTCTGGCGGAGCCAACGTGGTGTCTATCGGTGAGGCAAAAAAGGTTGCCTGAAACAGCTTGTTAGCAGGTCTTTCAAGCAGTAGCATTCCTTTTCATGCGGCGACCTCGGCCGCTGACAACTAAGCCCGCAATGGAGTGGAGCCTGAATTCAGGCCACGACGTTGCGGGCTTTTTGCTTTTCCAGGAGACAGGAAAATGGCCGTGACGTTCAAAGTAGAAGCCATGGCAGCCCAGTGCTCGCCAGATTCCGAGAAGTCGAAGCGGATGCGTACGTACAATCCAGATGCTTACAAGGCAGTGCCGCCATCGGCTCCGCTTACCGTGTCGCAGTTGCTCAGGATCAAAAACCTTCAGGCGATCTACAACGCGTCCCATGCCACGATCCGAAAGCGATCCAAGTTTGGTCTGCTTCCAAAGCCGGACGGCTATGACATCTCAATGGGTGACAAGGGGAAGCGCGGGCGGCCCTATTGGTATTCGGAAACTATCCGCGAGCACCTAGAGGCCATGAAGGCCAAGGACGCAGAGGCAAATCAGCTGCGAGCTAATGGCTCACCCGGTCCGTAGCCAGAGTTGCAACCTCGCCCGGGACTGCGGGCAGGCCTTGGCCAAGAGCCGAGAGCGGCACTGAAAAATGTCTCCACCAAGGCGACAAGCCTGTCTCCAGATGGCGACATGGCGACAAGGTATGGCGGCAGTCCCAACGATAGCGCTTAGCAAAAAAAACATGCTGGAGAGCCATAAAATGGGCGCGCAAGGCCTGCATACCCTATTGAATCAAAGCCTGGGATCGGCACCTAGCACGACAGGGGATGTCCAATGGAAGGAAAAGAATCGCGCGCCATCAAAGGAGCCAGCTTGCTTCAAGGCAGCGGTGCAGGAGTCCGCACAGGTCAAGGCAAGTCTCAAGGCTGATATCTACGCGAAGCGGTACGCTGAACTGCAACGCGACGTGGAGACCTTGCCAAAAGGCAAGCTTTACCAAAGGTATGCTAGTGAGTTCAGCTCGTGGAAGCGGGCGATGTACAGCCGCCAAGACGGTGTTTCATTCGACAAGGCCGCCTTAGGCGACTTCCGCAACTGGCTGCTACACCTTGGCCCGCGACCACGGGGGCGGAGGACTCGCGACTACACCGCTGACCGGGTAGACCTACGAAAGGGTTATGAACCAGGGAACCTTCGGTGGGCTTCGATAGCAGAGCAGAATCGGAATCGCAGAATCGCCAAGTGGATTGATTGGAGCGGGAATCGCTATTCCCGAAGGGGTTTCGCGAAGCTCCTAGGCGTTCCATATAAGCGGATTTGCAAACAGCTTGAACGGAACTGGCCAATCTCCCGCATCGTGGAAGCTGCGGGAGGCGACCCTGACCCTGTGCTGGGCTTTCGATTTCCGGAGGGCGCAGCTGAACTCCTGGAGCGGGAGTATCGCAGGCGCATGGAACGGTCGAGTTCTTATTACACGCTTAATCGCCTTGATTGGCTCCCCCTGTTCTACGAGGACCAATGGAAGGCGGAAAGTAGGCCGGCCGCCCGAAGCAAGTTCAAGGCCCTGTGGGAGGAGGCCAAGCGAGAGCGGGAAAGGCGTTATGCCGCGAGGGAGGCGCTAGAGGCGTCCAAGCGGGACGAATTGCTATTGCGGGTTGCTCCACCAGATCCGAGTACCGCGCCCCTTTCACTCACAGAACCTGCCTTGAGCGGTGAACGGGCGAGGGGCTGCAATCAATTGCAAAAGTCGACGGCGGTGAGCAAACCTGAGTCGATCTCCAAGGAAGACCGCGAACGACAGCGAGAGATGATCCGGCTATGGCTTGTTGAGCACCGGCCGAAGTCCTTCACGGAAAAACGTTAGGTAGTAGGAGAGCACTTTAAGCTGTCTGAAACAGTGTGGAGCAGCCCATGCCCATCGATATCAAACCTCTCAGGTCACCTCTGCGCGGTGCTCGAACCTATCTCAACAAGAAGGGGCCGGGCTTTCAGGAAATACTCAGGGCGGCACCAAAAGGTCAGGGAAAGCGAGTTTTTGAACCTGCAACGGCCGTGAAGTCACTCAGGGCTATGGCCTTGTCACGAGACGCAGCGGCGGGGGACTCTCGTGCGTACGCGGTGAACGCAGAAAACCTTGACAGGCTCTTGGCACAAGCCCGCCGGGATGGTCAAGCCGAGGCATGGAATGACCGCCGTAGTGCACTCCAGCGCCAAGGCTTTACCTATCGGGCCGCCAAGGACGATGCACCAGTGAGCTTTGGCATGAGCGCACATGCCGTGCGAATGCAACAGCCTGCCTTCCCGTCACTGCCAAGCGCCGGATTGAACCTATCTGAAGGTTTCCGAAGGTGAGCGACCTCAGTCCGAAGCAGCGCCACGCGGGCCAGCTAATTGCCGCAGGTCATACCCACAGACAGGTCGCGAAAACGGTAGGGGTGACCCCGCAGACAGTAAGCGAGTGGGTAAGCCGTCCTGAGCTTCGGGACTATGTGGATGCCATGCTATTGGCAGCACAGCAGGAGACCGCGCAAACCCTTGCAGGACTTCGACTCCGAGCCGTTGAGCGCTTGGGAGGACTCCTGGAGCACGAAGCTCCGGGGATTGCCCTCCGCGCGATTGAAACGGCACTAGACCTAACAGCCCCTCGTACTCAGTCGACGTCCATTCCCATGCCTTCAGACAACGGAGCATGGGGCGCGATCATCGCAAAGCTCAACGCCCATGAAGTCACGAAATCTGCCAAGCCAAATTGACCTGGAGGCCGCTCGCGAGGCGTGGCGGTTACGGGAACTGGGATGCCAAGGGGGGGCTCAAGTTCAAGCGGTCATGCTCTACGCTGTGGCAAGGGCGATCAATCGGCCTATAGAGGCGATGCCGCCATTCGGTGATGGGGGAAAGTTGTGGGAGGCCTTCAGGGCTGCAATCAATTGCAAGGCGATCTCACTGTTGGAACTGCCATTATCCATGCTGTCTCCTGGCGAACGTTTCGCCCTCGTCGCGGGGACACTATTCAATAGTCCGCATTTGCCGCATGGCGAAACACTCCTTGAGCTCATGGGCAGCGCCACGGACTGCGGAACCGAGGAGATCGGTGAGCTCGTACTTTCGTCTACGCTACGGTTACGGGCCGTGCAGGCTGTACTCCCAGCCGAAACCTTGCGCTTTCTTGGCGTAGAAGAGCCCTCCGATGAGTGTTCCAGCGAAGAGCTCCCCGACCAGCGGATTACTTCGATGGGCTTGTAGACCAGGGTTTCCGGCTTCTACTGCCAGCTACAGCCTCTTGTGGATATCAGCCATCGCGGATGGAAACGAATGGCCGCTTCCGACCCAAAGCGGCCCTTGAGTGTTTCATCCGATCCGACCCGCTGGGTCCGGTTATACGCCGGCTTGTTAGCCGGACCCAGCTTGCATAAGCTCAAGCCGAATCAGGGGGTTACAGCCCATTCGCTGGGGTGTGGCGTCAGACGTATAACCGGACCCACGGGTCCGTCTATTAGGTAGTTAGCCGTGCACCCAAAGTCTCGCGATCTTCAAAGGCTACTTGTGGTTGCTCTTGTCAGTGCATTGGCTGGCTGTACTCCTCAGATCTTCCAGTTAAGTCCTGAGATCAATGGGAAGTTCAGTGTCAGCGGCGCGCCCCAACAAGGCATCAGCGTTCTGGCTGGCGAGTTGCCCGCCGGCAGTGACTCATGCAAGGGTTTGCCAGTTGTCGCCACAACTGACTCGGAAGGCGTTTTCCATATCCCTGCTGTAACTCGCAAAGCCTACTTGTACAGGTCCGCTGATGCCATGAGCAGCACTGTCATCTGCTTCAGGTACGGCGGGAGAGATATAGCAGGCACAATGCTGGTCACCTACCAGCGTGAGGACGAACCGTTCAACTTGCTTTGTCGGATTCCGACACGCCCAAAGAACGAGTACGGTGGCGGCCGCGTTTGCATTAGCACGGCTAACAATTCATTCAAGCCGAAGCCGCTTCGCGGCTCGGCTTAATTCAGGCGTTAGGCGCTATGACACGCATCGCGGCCATGCTCGCAATCTGCCTGGTTGGAAGCCTGTCCGGCTGCGACAAGCCGGTGCAGATTTCCGGTGACACTTTCCTCAAGGAGATCTGCCAAGGCGGCGGAGCCAAGAACAGCTACTGGAGCGCCGAGTTTTCCGGCATCAAGGATGGCTACGCGTATCTTCGTTACTGGAGCGCCGCTCCTGGCTCCTCCGCAGGCAGCGAGGTCATCCACTTCACTCCCATAGGCCAGCTTCCGCCCGGATTCTCAGCCAACAATCCAATGGGCGTTTGCCAAGGCTCCACGGCGGCGCCTAACAATTCATTCAAGCCGAAGCCGCTTCGCGGCTCGGCTTAATTCAGGCGTTAGCGGGCATGCCAAGATTCTTCCAGATTGCGCTCACGTCTCTGGTATCGCTGGCAATAGCGGGCTGCTTTTTGGAAACCATGGACGCGTCCTATGCCACAGCGCAGGAAGTGATCAGCAGCGGATATCTGGAGAAGGGTTGGATTCCCAAGTGGCTGCCCAGTAGCGCCACAGACATCCGCGAGACCCATAACATCGACTCAAACGTGAGTGAGTTGTCGTTCTCTGTTCCTGACCGCAGCTCGATTGCGCTTCCCGAGGATTGCAAGCCAGTTGGATACGCAGGTACCGTTCAAGCCTATATCCGGCGCCGCTGGTGGCCGAGCGAACAAGAGCTGGCGACCTCCTATTTATTCTTTCAGTGCCCGGCTGACGCTGCGGATTACGCCTTCGTTGGCATCAGCAAGTCCGGCAAGAGAGTTCTGCACTGGCGGACCTATGCCCGCTAACAATTCATTCAAGCCGAAGCCGCTTCGCGGCTCGGCTTAATTCAGGCGTTGGCCAATGTCCGCTTCTGGCCGATAGCGGCCATTGAGGCGAGCCGGTCGTCCTTGGGCCCTCAGTGACCGCTACCGGCCCCAAAGGGGCGCTCGCGTCGACGCGGTGATGGGCGCGCTGACGCGATGCATGCGGGCCGTTATTAAAGTTTAGGTGCTGCGGCCTTCGCCTCCTCGCGCTTGGCTTCCGCAACCGCATTAGCTTTTGGCGTGGAAATCTCGATGATTCCCCAATCAATGGTTGATCCCATGCCTACGAACGTAATAGTCAGGTCACTGAACTTCCACGTGGCGTCGACTTGATTAAACTCGGCCCCCATGCGGTTTTGAACCTTGGAATGATTGAGGGTCGTGGGACTGCCGTACTTTTCAGTAAGTAACTCTAGTAGGCCTTCTTGGGACTTCAGGCCGTAGGTTCCCGCTGACACGTTCTCAATGCGCCCATCGATAACCTTCACATCGATGGAATCCTGTCGAAGCCCAGCAGGAAGAGGATCAATCATGACTTCGAGAGACGCGTAACTCTTGTCCAATACGAAACCCGGCTTAGGCGCGTAGCCTTGCTGGAAACACGGCATCGAGCCTGTCATTTCATGGGCATACTTGTACCTGGGGCCGACATAGCGGCTCAGGGCAGGGTCAATTGGGCACTCTGGCAACGTGAACTCCGCCCCCAGCCTGAGACCGAGAACGTCAAGGCTTGGGGAGGATTGGATTGCCGGAACCTTCGGTTTGGTGGCCGGCTTGGCGTTCGGGGTAGCGGCTGTGACAACCCCCGTCAGAGCGGACAGAACGGATGCAACCAGAACCCTGCGAAACATAGCTCCCCCATGAGCAACCAAGTTGTGGGGTGAATCCTAACCCGCCGTCGCAGTTTAGGAGACCGGCCGGGCGCAGGCTTCCGGGTCCTTGTTGTGCCGCCGCTCTCCGACGGCTAGGCTGATCTGTCATGGCAAAGCTACTGTTCTCTGTGTCCGACCGGGCCGAAGGTCACGAGGTGACCCCGGAGGCGGTCCCGCTTGGCTTGCTGAAAGAGTTTGTCAAAGACGTTGCGACGTTCATTCGCGGTGACGATAAGGAGATAGACACCTCGGATCTGATTGTCTCCGTGGTGACGGGCTCGCTGGCACTTCAGTCCCATGAAGAGTTGTCGGAAGGGCTATCTATATGGCACGACATTGAGCGCCTAGCAAACGGACGCCTAGATGGTATTGATCCGAAGCGGGCATCCGTCGCCGAGAAGTGGCGAGTGGAGGCGATGAAGAGGCCGACCCGCACCTTTCGCATTTCCGACGTTGCGAATGTCCGAGTTGTCGCGATTAACGCCAACACGTTTTTTACTCGTGAGCTTCAGTCGAATTGGGTTTTGGTCGAACGGTATCTGACGGGTGTCGTTGAGGACTTCGGTGGGGCAACAGCGGCGAATATTCACTTGCGCCTCGAAGATGGCTCCAGCATGAAGATCGATGCCACGCGCGATCAAATCCGCGAGCAGGAACTTAATCCCGTCTATCACACGGTGGTGATGCGCGTAGAGCTTGAGGAGGATCTGGTGACCGGGGAAAAGAGGGGCGCCCGGTTCCTGGGTTTTGCCGACTACGATCCGCGCATTGATGACGACGAGTACAACGAGGCGATAGAGGCCGGTCGAGTCGCATGGAAAGACGTTGGGGACGCGGCCGATTGGGTTAGGAAGATTCGAGGGGGTAGGGAGTGACCACACGCCCTGTAGTGCTCGATACCAGTTTTCTTATAGCGTACGCCGACCCGGAGCGGGAACACCATGCGGTCGCGAAGGCCTACTTTCGCGAAGCGATCCGCCTTAATTTGCCGTTGCTGCTCTCCACTCTTGTCGTTGCTGAGTTTGAGCGTAGGCAACCGTTGAGCCAGCTTGGCCTACATAATTTCCGAGTCCTCCCCTTTAATTTCGATGACGGACAGGAAGCGGCGCGCCTTGCGGAGGAGTTGTTCCCTAAGGACGCCGAGAACGACCGCGTATGCCTCGTGGCAGATGTAAAGATCCTGGCACAGGCAAAGCGGGCTGGCGCGAGGGTCATCCTGACGGAAGACCACAAGAGCATGGCCAAATACGTTGATGGCTTGCGGCAGAAGGGCCTTATCGACTGCTATCCCGTCTTAACCAAAGACGGATTCGATGCAGGAAAGCTGATCGATCCGGCAACTCCCGGCTTGCCGTTCCCACTCCCGGCTGCGGGACCCGTGAAGACCTAAGCCGGACGGCAAAACCGACCAAGGATCAAACTGCTCGGTTTCGGCGGAAGAAGGGCGAACTTCTCACCGGGCGCCTAGGGCAAAATGAAAGCCTCCGAACAGGGAAGGCGTCGCCCCAAATCCTGTTGGTATATGAATCCGTATATTAGCCCAGCGGATAGGAAATAAATGCCTAGTAAATCAATAGTTTAGGATCACTTATGGTCCTCATGATCGACAACTACGACTCCTTTACCTACAACCTCGTGCAGTACCTGCAGGCACTGGGGGCGGAAGTGAAGGTGGTCCGCAACGACGAGCTGTCGCTGGCACAGATCGAGGCGCTGGCGCCCGAGCGCATCGTGATTTCGCCCGGTCCCTGCACGCCGCATGAGGCGGGCGTGTCGGTGGATGTCATCCGGCAGCTGGGCGAGCGCATCCCCACTTTCGGCGTGTGCCTGGGTCACCAGAGCCTGGGCCAGGCGTACGGCGGCGACGTCGTCCGCGCCAAGACCATCATGCACGGCAAGACCTCGCGCATCCGCCACGAAGGCAAGGGTGTGTTCGCAGGCCTGCCGGACGCCTACGAGGCCACGCGCTACCACTCGCTCGTGGTCTCGCGCGAGACGCTGCCCGATTGCCTGGAGATCACCGCCTGGACCGACAATGAGGACGGCACCTTCGATGAGATCATGGGCCTGCGCCACCGCGAGCATCCGGTAGAGGGCGTGCAGTTCCACCCCGAGTCGATCCTGACCGAGCACGGCCACGCGCTGCTGAAGAATTTCCTGGAACGCTGACGGCCATGCCCATCACCCCCCAAGAAGCCCTGCAGCGCACGATCGAGCATCGCGAGATCTTCCACGACGAGATGGTCGAGCTGATGCGCATGATCATGCGCGGCGAGGTGTCGCCGACGATGACCGCGGCGATCCTCACCGGCCTGCGCGTGAAAAAGGAAACCGTCGGCGAGATCGCCGGCGCCGCCACGGTGCTGCGCGAATTCGCGCGGCCGGTGGTGGTGGCCGACCGCACGAACCTGGTCGACATCGTCGGCACCGGCGGCGACGGCGCGCATACCTTCAACATCTCCACCGCCAGCATGTTCGTGGTGGCCGCGGCGGGCGCCAAGGTCGCCAAGCATGGCAACCGCAGCGTGTCGTCCAAGTCCGGCAGTGCCGACGTGCTGGAGGCGCTGGGCGCGGCGATCGAGCTGGAGCCGGAGCAGGTCGCGCGCTGCATCGACGAGTGCGGCATCGGTTTCATGTTCGCACCGGTGCACCATCCGGCGATGAAAGTGGTCGCGCCGGTGCGCCGCGAAATGGCCGTGCGCACGATCTTCAACATCCTCGGGCCACTGACCAATCCGGCCGACGCGCCGAGCATCCTGATGGGCGTGTTCCATCCCGATCTGGTCGGCATCCAGGTGCGCGTGCTGCAGGAACTGGGCGCGCAGCGCGCGCTGGTGGTCTGGGGCCGCGATGGCATGGACGAATTGTCGCTGGGCGCCGGCAGCCTGGTCGGCGAGCTGCGCGACGGCGTGGTGCGCGAATACGAAGTGCATCCGGAGGACTTCGGCATCGCCATGGCCGCCAGCCGCAACCTGCGCGTCAACGACGCGGTCGAGTCGAAGGCGCTGGTGGTGCAGGCGCTGGGCAACCAGCCCGGCCTGCCGCGCGAGATCGTCGCGCTCAACGCCGGTGCGGCGATCTACGTGGCCGGTGTCGCCGACAGCATCGCCGAGGGCATCGAGCGGGCGCGCGCCGCGCTGGCATCCGGTGCCGCGCTGGCGAAGATGGAGGAGTTCGTCGCACTGTCGCGACGGCTCGCCGCCGTGGAGGCCTGAAATGGACGACGCCTTCGCGAAGTTGCCGCAGCCGCCTTATTACGCCGTGATCTTTTCCTCGCGACGCAACGGCGAGGACGATGCCGGCTACGGGCAGGCCGCGCAGCACATGGTGGACCTGGCGTCGCAGCAGCCGGGCTTCCTCGGCGTGGAGTCCACGCGCGGCGAGGACGGTTTCGGCATTACCGTCTCGTACTGGGAAAGCGAGGCGGCCATCGCCGCCTGGCGCCAGCACGCCGAGCACGCCGCCACGCGCGCCTACGGTCGCACCCATTGGTACCAGCATTACGAATTGCGCGTGGCCAAGGTCGAACGGGCCTACGGAAAGCGCATCGGACAACAGCACATCACACAAGAGCGCGCCGATCAAAGGCGTGCCGACGAAGAACCTACCAGTACCTGAGCATGAGCGACATCCTCAACCGCATCCTCGCCCGCAAGGCCGAGGAGATCGAACAGCGCAGCCGCGTGCGTCCCCTCGACGAACTGCGTGCGCGTGCGTTGCAGCAGCCGCCGACGCGCGGTTTCATCGAGGCGATCCGCCGCAAGCACGCCGCCGGCGAGGCCGCGGTCATTGCCGAGGTCAAGAAAGCCAGCCCGTCGAAGGGCCTGATCCGCAAGGATTTCAACCCGGCGCAGATTGCGCGCAGCTACGAGGCCGGCGGTGCCGCTTGCCTGTCGGTATTGACCGACGTCGATTTCTTCCAGGGCAGCAACCTGTACCTGGGCGAGGCGCGCGCGGCCTGTTCGCTGCCGGTGCTGCGCAAGGACTTCACCATCGATCCCTACCAGGTGTACGAGGCACGCGTGATCGGGGCCGACTGCATCCTGCTGATCGTCGCCGCACTCGAGGACGGCCCGATGGTGGAGATGGCCAACCTGGCGATGGAGCTGGGCATGGACGTGCTGGTCGAGGTGCATGACATCGACGAGCTGGAGCGCGCGCTGCAGACCGATTGCGAGCTGATCGGCGTCAACAACCGCAACCTGCGCAGCTTCGAGGTGTCGCTGGACACCACGCTGGCGCTGAAGGACGCGGTGCCGCGCGATCGCACGCTGGTCACCGAGAGCGGCATCGCCACCGGCGCCGACGTGGCGAAGATGCGCGAGGCCGGGGTCGAGACGTTCCTGATCGGCGAATCGTTCATGCGCGAGCCCGACCCGGGCGCGGCGCTGCGCCGGTTGTTCGCGGCATGAGCGAGCGGCACTGGAACGCGCCGCTCGACGGCTCGCGGCCCTATCGGCCACTGGTGGTGTTCGATTTCGACCACACCCTCTACAACGGCGATTCCGGCAGCCACCTGGTGCTGTGGCTGATCCAGCGCCATTGGCTGCGGCAGGTGGCCGCGATCGCGCTGTCGACCGTGCTGCTGCCGATGATCGCGTGGCTGCCGACGCGACGTTGGGCGATTTCGGGCTACCTGTGGATCGGCACGGTCGGCACCCACCGGCGCCGCGACATGGACCGGCTGATCGACCAGTACGTGAAGCTCCATGCCGAGCAGATCCGCCGTCGGCTGTTGCCGATCGCGCTGAAGGTGCTGCAGCGCCATCGCGATGCCGGCGACCGCGTCATCATCGCCACGGGGGCCTCGCCCGAACTGGCCCGCGCGATCCTCGACTTCGTTGCCCACGAGGACCTGCCGGTCATCGGCAGCCAGGGCGGTCCATTCCTCGGCGGCATGATCACCACCCAGCACTGCCATCACGAGAACAAGATGCGCATGATCTGGGACGCCGGCTACGACCAGATCGCGGTCGCCTATTCGGACAGCAGCGCCGACCTGCCGTTGCTGAAGGCCGCGCGCAGTCCGGTGGTGGTCAATCCCAAGCGCAGCTGCGTGGCGATGTTCCAGCGCGTGTTGCCGGAAGGCACGCCGATCCTCAACTGGGGCGTCAAGGGCCGCGGCGGCGAACCGGTGACCAGCGACGCCTAGGGCGGGCCTCGGCCCAGGCCTGCGTCACACGCGCTCGATCCGTTACGAGAATGCACTTCGTGCAATCCGTGCAGCGTCCTCGCCCGTGATCAGTCTCCGAGCATTTTGACGAATCGAAGCGAACTGTCGCTGTAGCCACAGCCGCGATAGAAGTCATGGGCTTCGACGCGCAGGGCATTGCTGGTGACATCCAGGCAGGTGACGCCGGCCCGACGGGCGCGGGCCTCGACCTCTCGCAGCAGACGCTTGCCGATGCCCTGGCGCTGGCAGGCCGGGGCGACGA
The DNA here is from genome assembly GCF_031457115.1 of Lysobacter niastensis. Lineage (GTDB taxonomy): Bacteria > Pseudomonadota > Gammaproteobacteria > Xanthomonadales > Xanthomonadaceae > Lysobacter_J > Lysobacter_J niastensis_A. Next base: position 648,400 of record NZ_JAVDVY010000002.1, on the reverse strand, counting down.
CGAGGGCGGTGATCTGGGTGACTTCCGAGCCGCGGCTGAACGCGTAGCGGGTGTAGGTCGCGATCAGGCCGCAGACGTTTCCGTCGATCTCGGCCAGCAGCAGGTGCTGGCGAGGATCATGGCGGACGATGGAGATGCGCTCGACGGCCTCCTCGCGATTGCTGGGATATCCCAGATCGGTCAGCAGCCGGGCGACGTCGCTGGCATCCCCCAGCTCCGCCGTTCGCACGCGTAGCGTGGTGTCGGAGGAGCTGGCGGCGCGTCCCATGGCTCAGCCGCGGGTGCCGTAGAGGACGACGGTCTTGCCGCGGGCGTGCAGCTTGCCGTCCGCCTGCAGCTTCTTGAGCACGCGGCCTGCCATTTCGCGCGAGCAGCCGACCAGGCGCGAGAGTTCCTGGCGGGACACGCGCAACTGCGTGCCCTGCGGATGGCTCATCGCCTCCGGTTCCTTGGCCAGATCGTGCAGGGCGCGGACGATGCGGTCGGTCACGTCGAGGAAGGCCAGGCGGCCGGCCTTGCGACTGGTGTCGAGCAGGCGACGCGAGATCTGCGCGGCGATGGCGTACAGCAGCTTGGGCGCGTCCAGCGACAGGCGGGTCAGCAGCAGGTCGTAGAGACGCTCGTGGCCGATTTCGGCCATCTCGCAGGCGGTGCGCGTGCGCAGGATCACCTCGCGGTGGTCGCTGTTGATGAACAGGCCCAGTTCGCCGACGAATTCGCCGGGCCCGAAGTAGCCCAGGACCAGCTCACGGCCGTCCTCTTCCTCGGCGATGATGCTGACTGAGCCGGAAATCACATAGTAGAGGGTGCTGGCCGGGTCGCCGGGGCGGAACACGTCGGTGCGCGACGGGTAGCGGCGGCGATGGCAGTGGGCGAGGAAACGCTCGATCGTGGGGCCATCCGGCATCAGCGGGCTGGCGGCACGGCGCATTGCGGGCAGAGGGGTAACCGGGTTGGCGGACATGGTGTCGTGAAGAATGTGTGATTCAGGTGAGCTTAGGGCGAACTAACGCAATGGGCAAATTCCCGACCTTCAGCGTCACCTTTCCGGGCTGGGCCGCCTCCCGATGGTCTTCTCCGTTCAGATCGGGGCGGTTCGGCCGCCACGCGACGAACTGCGTTCCCCCAGGGGGGTAATTGCCTCATAATCGCGGCCCTCGCCGCCCTACCGGGATCTCACTGCCGTGGTCAAGCCGTTGCCTCGCCTGAGGTTGCAAGGTTTCAACAACCTCACCAAGGCCCTCTCGTTCAATATCTACGACGTGTGCTTCGCCGCGTCCGAGGACGAGCGCCGTCGCTACATCGAGTACATCGACGAGGCTTACAACGCCGACCGCTTGACCCAGATCCTGACGGACGTGGCGGAGATCATCGGCGCCAACATCCTGAACATCGCCCGCCAGGACTACGACCCGCAGGGCGCCTCGGTGACCATCCTCATCTCCGAGGAGCCGGTGATCGACAAGAAGGACGCAGGCAGGGAGATCATCTCCGACGCCGTGGTCGCGCACATGGACAAGTCGCACATCACGGTGCACACGTATCCGGAGACCCACCCCGACAACGGCATCGCGACCTTCCGCGCCGACATCGACGTGGCGACCTGCGGCGTGATCTCGCCGCTGAAGGCCCTGAACTACCTGATCGAGAGCTTCGAGTCCGACATCGTGGTGATGGACTACCGCGTGCGCGGTTTCACCCGCGACATCAAGGGCAAGAAGCACTACATCGACCACAAGATCAACTCGATCCAGGACTACCTGGCCAAGAACATCAAGTCGCGCTACGAGATGATCGACGTCAACGTCTACCAGGAAAACATCTTCCATTCGAAGATGCACCTGAAGGAGTTCGACCTCGACACCTACTTGTTCGAGGAGAAGGCCAAGAACCTCTCGTTCAAGGATCGCATGAAGATCGAGGCGCGCCTGAAGCGCGAGATCGAAGAGCTCTACCACGGCCGCAACCTGTCCGACTGAGTTTCGACCGCATCGCAAAAAAGGCCGGCATTGCCGGCCTTTTTTATTGCCTCTCCGGATCGCGGCGGGCCAAGGCCGGCCCTACAGCCGGTATGCGACCGCCTTCATCAGGTTCGACGCCATCGCCATCAGGCCCGGCACCGGTGGGGGCAGCACGCGCGCGCCCGCGGCTTCGGCATTGTCCGCATGGCGCGCCTCATCGGCCTTCATCACCTCCAGGATTGCGCGGCTGCGCGCATCGGCGGCCGGCAGTGAATCCAGATGTTCGTCGATATGCGCCTCGACCTGGCGCTCGGTCTCGACCACGAAGCCGAGGTTCCAGCCGTCGCCGCGCAAACCCGCCAGCGCGCCGATCGCGAAACTGCCGGCGTACCACAGCGGATTGAGCAGGCTCGGGCGGCTGTCCAGCTCACGCAGCCGGTCCGCGCACCAGGCCAGGTGGTCGGTCTCTTCCTGGGCCGCTTCCAGCAGGTGCTGCCGCGTGACCTCGTCGCGCGCGACGGCGGCCTGCCCGCAGTACAGCGCCTGTGCGCAGACTTCGCCGACGTGATTGATGCGCATCAGTCCCGCGGCGTGCAGGCGTTCGGTCTCGTCCAGTTCGATCTGCGCGATGTCCGCGGCCGGATTGGCGCGGATCGCTCCCGGTGCGCCGAACACGGTGTCGAGAGCGCGCTGGGTGTCGGCAAGGAAACGGTCTATCGGAGTCAGGTCGCGGGCGATCATGGCGGCAGTTTAAGCGGGGCGATGAGGAGTGGACGGTGAAGGTTCCGGATCCGGAACTGTCGGTTGCAGCAGTTCGGCCAGGAATTCGATCGGGTGCTGCACCGGCACGGCGGACGCTTGGGCGAAGTGGAGTCGGCAGCCGATATTGGCACTGAGCAGGCGCGTCGCCTTGCTCTGGATCAATTGCTGCAGCAATGGCTCGCGAAAACGGTTCGCGCGCTCCGGATCGTCGAGCATCTGCATCCCGGCGGCGCCGCAGCAACCGTAACCCGCGTCGAGTTCGATCACAGTAAGGCCGGGCACCTGCGCCAGCAGGCGGCGCAATGCCGGCGTCGAACGGACCACGTTGCGCTGGGTGCAGGGAAGGTGCAGGGCGATCCGCTCCTCGCAGCGGCGCAGGTGCAGTGACGGCGCGCGTTCGGCGAGGTAGTCGATCGCGTCGATGGTGCGCGTTCTGGTCCCGTCCAAGGCCTGCGCGACCGCGTCATGGCAGCCACTGGCCAGGGTGAGCACGGTGTCGGCACCGGTGAAGGCGCCCCGATTGCGCGCGGCGAGCTGCTCCGCCTGCCGGGCGTTACCGCCATGGGCGTGCAAGGTGCCACAGCAGGTCTGGCCTGGAGGCTCGGAGACGGAGATATGGAGTTCCGACAGGCAGCGGGCGAGCGCCGTGCGCAGGCTGGCCTCGTAAGTGTCGGCGACACAACCGACGAAAATCGCGACCTGGCTGTCGCCAGGTAGCGACGCGGGGCGGGACGTTGACGGCCGGTGGGGCGCGGGCGGCAGTGGCCGCCACGATGCAGGAAGCCACCGGTAGGCCAGACCATAGAAGTGCAGAACGAGGGAGAGCAGCCGAGGGCGAGCGACGAGATGCTCGATGGCCCGCGTACGCCATTCCGGCGTCCGCCGCGCGCGCTGCTGCTCGCGGGCGGCGACCAGCAGGGCCCCATACTCGACGCCGGCCGGGCAGACCGCCTCGCAACTGCGGCAGCCCAGGCAGTGGTCCAGATGGGCATCGCCGGGCCGGGTGGCCTCGATGGTATCCAGGGCCCAGGCCCGGGCGAGCGCGATCCGTCCACGCGGGGATTCAGCTTCCAGCCGGTCCAGGCCGTAGGTGGGGCAGGCGGGCAGGCACAACCCGCACTGGACGCAGCGGTCGGCCAGCACCACCAGCGGGTCGGCGGAGGGCAGGGGGGCTGCGGGCATGGCGGGATCCTAGCATCGGCCTGCCCTGACTTGCGGTGTCCCCCGGGGGCCGCTATCATTCCGCCTCTTTCGTTCCACCTTCACAACGCGAGGCGAATTTCCGTCGGACGTCCCTGTCGGGATGGATACGGAATCAGCCCGACCACGCACCCCTATAAAGAGTTGTCATGAAGACTTTCACCGCCAAGAACGAGACCGTCCAGCGCGACTGGTACGTCGTCGATGCGTCGGGCAAAACGCTCGGCCGCTTGTGCTCCGAACTCGCGCGTCGTCTGCGCGGCAAGCACAAGCCTGTCTATACCCCCCATGTCGATACCGGCGATTACCTCGTGGTGATCAACGCCGAGAAGATCGCGGTTACGGGCAACAAGCTCCAGGACAAGATGTACCACCGGTTCACCGGTTACGTCGGCAACCTGAAGAGCGAGACCCTCGGTCAGGCGCTCGAGCGCCATCCGGAGCGCGTCATCGAAATCGGCGTGAAGGGCATGCTGCCGAAGAATCCGCTCGGCCGTGCCATGTATCGCAAGCTCAAGGTCTACAAGGGCTCCGAGCATCCGCACACCGCCCAGCAGCCGCAGCCGCTGGACATCTAAGGTACGAACATGGCTATCCAGCAGAATTACGGCACCGGCCGCCGCAAGTCCTCCACCGCCCGCGTGTTCCTGCGCAAGGGCGAGGGCAAGATCACCATCAACCAGCGTTCGATCGAAGACTTCTTCGGTCGCGAAACGGCCCGCATGATCGTGCGCCAGCCGCTGGAGCTGACCCAGTCGAGCGACAAGTTCGACGTCAACGTCACGGTCGCCGGCGGCGGCATCACCGGCCAGGCCGGTGCGATCCGCCTGGGCATCGCCCGTGCGCTGGTCGAGTACGACGAGTCGCTGAAGTCCGAGCTGCGCAAGGCCGGCTTCATGACCCGCGACGCGCGTGAAGTCGAGCGTAAGAAGGTCGGTCTGCACAAGGCCCGCCGCGCTACGCAGTTCTCGAAGCGCTAATAATTTTCGGGTTACAATTTGTTCCATAGCCCCGTCGCCAAGCGGTAAGGCACCTGACTCTGACTCAGGCATTCGGTGGTTCGAATCCATCCGGGGCTGCCAGACAAAACAAGAAACCCGCCGCAAGGCGGGTTTTTTGTTGTCGGCCCGCCACTGCGCCAAAGCCGGTCTAGGTGATGACGCGCCGCGGCTGGGAAGTGCACGTTTTGTCTCGACGCAGGCCGCTCGCTACGTGTCCGCGTATGGATGTCGCGGCTGTGCGTTCGCTCACCATCCCGCCACCACGCCGAGCGCGATATCGTGCGCGGTCGACCTGCGTCAAGCGAAGCAAAGAAACGCAGGCCGGCAAGCAGTTACAATTGCAACCATCTCACTCGGGCAAGAGCCACGGACCACCGATGAAGCTTGGATCGTTGAAGGAAGGCGGCCGCGACGGCACGCTGATCGTCGTCTCGCGCGACCTGACCCGCGCCGTGCGCGCCACCGGCATCGCCGACACGCTGCAGCGTGCGCTCGAAGACTGGTCCAATACGGCGCCACGCCTGAACGCACTGTCCGATGCGCTCAACGCCGGCACCGCCGATGGCGCTTTCGATCTGGACATGAACGCCCTCGCCGCGCCGCTGCCGCGCGCCTATGAATTCGTCGATGGCTCGGCCTATCTGCCGCACGTCGAGCGCGTGCGCCGCGCGCGCGGCGCCGACGTGCCGGAAAGCTTCTACGTCGATCCGCTGATGTACCAGGCAGTCAGTGCCGGCTTCTACGGGCCGCGCGACCCCGTTCGCGTGCCGAGCGAGGACTACGGCATCGACCTGGAAGCCGAAGTCGTGATCGTGACCGACGACGTGCCGATGGCGGCCACGCCGGAACAGGCCGCCTCGCACATTCAACTGGTGGGCCTGGTCAACGACGTGTCACTGCGCAACCTGATTCCGGGCGAGCTGGCCAAGGGCTTCGGCTTCCTGCAGTCCAAGCCGCGCTCGGCGCTGAGCCCGGTGTTCGTCACACCGGACGAACTCGGAGACGTCTGGAACGACAGCAAGGTGCACCGGCCGCTGCTCACCCACATCAACGGCGAATGGTTCGGCGCGCCCGAAGCGGGCGTGGACATGCAGTTCAACTTCGCCCAGCTCGTCGCGCACGCGGCCAAGACGCGTCCGCTGTCGGCGGGCACGATCGTCGGTTCGGGCACCGTGGCCAACGAGGACACTTCACTTGGCGCGTCGTGCTTCGCCGAGAAGCGCACGGTCGAGACGCTCGAGCACGGCAAGCCGCTGACACCGTTCATGAAGTACGGCGACACGGTGCGTATCGAGATGCTCGACCAGGAGGGTCGCAGCATCTTCGGCGCCATCGAGCAGCGCATCGAGCGGCATACGGCAAACTGAGCTGACAAGCACCAAGGCCCGCGAGAGGCGGGCCCGGGTCACACGGATCGGGAGCGCGGAGCATGGGCGGGCAACTGCAGCTGTATTCGTACTGGCGCTCGAGCGCGGCGTATCGCGTGCGCATCGGCCTCAACCTGAAAGGCCTGGCCTACGAGACGTTGCCGGTGCACCTGCTCCGGGGTGGTGGCGAGCAGCACGGCGAGTCGTTCCGCCGGGCCAATCCGCAAGGTCTTGTCCCGGTGCTGAAGCACGGCGATCTGCTGATCCGACAGTCGCTGGCGGCCCTGGAATACCTCGACGAGGCCTTCCCAGGCCATTCGCTGTTGCCGCAAGCGGCGCAAGACCGCCAGCGCGTGCGCTCGATCGCGCTGGCGATCGCCTGCGACATCCATCCGCTCAACAACCTGCGCGTGCTGCAGTACTTCGAGCGCAGTTGGGGCGTGCCGCAGCCCGGCCGCGACGGCTGGGTGCGTCACTGGATCGAAGAAGGGTTCGCGGCGCTCGAAGCGATGCTGGTCGACGATCCGACGACCGGCCGTTACTGCTTCGGCGATACGCCGGGCATGGCCGACTGCTGCCTGGTGCCGCAGATCTACAACGCCCGCCGATTCCATGTCGACATGGCGGCGTATCCCACGCTGCTTCGCATCGATGAAGCCTGCCAGGCGCTACCAGCCTTCGGGGCCGCAGGCCCGGAGCGGCAGCCGGACGCGCCGCCGGAATAGACCGGCAGCGCCAGGCGCACGGCTCAATGCGCGTGCGCGTCGTCCTCGGTGAACACGTCGGCGTAAGGGTCGTGTTCGCCGCTGCTGCCTTCCGAGAGGCGGAACTTCAGGGCCAGGCCGTCGCGCGAGTCGGCGGCGCGCAGTGCCTCCTCCATCTCGATCTTGCCGGTCTTGTGCAGGCGGAACAGGCACTGGTCGAAGCTCTCCATGCCGTCTTCCAGCGATTCTTCCATCGCCTGCTTGATCTCGTGGACCTGGCCGCGGCGCATGAGGTCGCGGATCATCGGCGTGTTGATCAGCACCTCGGTCGCGGGCAGGCGGCGACCATCGACACCCACGACCAGTCGCTGCGAGATCACCGCGCGCAGGTTCAGCGCGAGGTTCATCAGTACGTTCTTGTGCGCCGACTCGTTGAAGAAGTTGAGGATGCGTTCCAGCGTCTGGTCGGCGTTGTTGGAGTGCAGCGTCGCCAGGCACAGGTGACCGGTTTCGGCGAAGGCGATCGCCGCCTCCATCGTGGTCGCGTCCAGGATTTCGCCGATCAGGATGACGTCCGGCGCCTCACGCATCGCATTCTTCAGCGCGTTGTGGAAGGCGTGGGTGTCCAGCCCGACCTCGCGCTGGTTGACGATCGATTTCTTGTGCTTGTGCAGGTATTCGATCGGGTCCTCGATCGTGAGGATATGGCCCGATGTATTGCTGTTGCGGTGGTCGATCATCGAGGCCAGCGTGGTCGACTTGCCCGAACCGGTCGAGCCGACGATCAGCACCAGGCCGCGCGGGGCCATGATGATGTCCTTCAGCACCTGCGGCAGCTGCAGCTCCTCGATCGAGGGGATCGCGCTGCGGATCGCGCGGATGACCATGCCGACTTCGCCACGCTGCTTGAACACGTTGATGCGGAAGCGTCCGGCCTCCTGCAGGGCCAGCGCCATGTTCAACTCCAGCTCGCGCTCGAAGATCGGCACCTGGCCCTCGTCCATCAGGGAGTAGGCAATCTTCTTGACCATGCCCGGCGGCAGGCCGGTGTTGCCCAACGGGTGCAGTTTGCCCTCGACCTTGATATAGACGGGCGCGCCGGTAGTCAGGAACATGTCCGAAGCGTTCTTGTCCGTCATCAGCTTCAGGAAATAGCCGATGTCCATGTATCCGACCCTCAATTACGGCGGCGTACCGTTGCAAGCGCGCCGCAGGCTTCCGACAATGGCCGCGCGCTACCCCAAACGTCACGGCACCCCTATGCGTACAAGCTTCGCACAAATCCGATTGCTGCTGCTGGCCCTGGTTCTCGCTTTGGCCTCGGCCGGATGCGCATCGATGCCACCCCCCACCGGGGAGCTCGCGACTGCGCAACAGGCGGTCACGCGCGCCGACGGCGCCGATGCGGACCAGTATGCTGCCCCGGAGATCGGCGCCGCCCGCAGTGAGCTTGGACAGGCGCAGGCCGCCATGGCGGACGGTCGCGAGGACGATGCGCGCCGCCTGGCCCTGGCCGCTGCCGCCGATGCCGACCTGGCCTACGCCAAGAGCCGCGATGCCCTGGTCACCGCCGAACTCAACCACCGCCGCAGCGAAGTCGCCGAGCTGCGTCAGCGCCTGCAGACCGGAGACGATCGATGAGCTTCCGCAAGATCCTGCCGGCGCTGCTGTTGGTCGCCGCCTTCGCGGCGCAGGCGGCCGACGACGTCGATGTAGCCCGCCTCAGCCAACGGCTGTCCGCGGTGGAGGCCGACCCGCAGCTCAACACGTTCGCTTCGTACGAACGCCTGCAGGCGCGGCAGGCCATCGATGCGCTGGCGCAGGCCGGCAGGCGCGAACGCGCTCCCGCCCTCTACCTGGCCGAGCGCCGCGTGCAGATCGCCGAGATCAGCGCCCGCAGCCAGTCTGCCCAGCGCGAGGTCGACCGTCTCGACCGCGAACGCAGCGAACTGCTGATCGAAGCCAGCCGCCGCGACGCCGAGGTGGCCCGTGCCGAAAGCGAGCGCCTGCGCTTGCAGGCCCAGATGCAGGCCGAAGAAGCCGAACGCCTGCGCCTGCAATCGGAAGCCGATGCCGTGGCGATGGCCGATGTCGAAACCGCGCTGAAGGGAGTGGCCGGTGCACAGACCGCGCGTTTGAACGCCGCCCGCGAGCGTGAGGCCGCCCTGGCGCGCCAGGAAGCCGAGCTGATGACCGGCGGGAAGTTGCCGCCGTCCAAGCGCGATGGACGTGGCGAGGTGTTCACGCTGGCAAAGAATTCATTCGCCTCCGGCAAGACCGCCCTGAGCGATAGCGCCGGCAGCACGGTCGCCACGCTGGCCGCCTATGTGCAGGCCACTCAGGCCGGTTCGGTGAAGGTCGAGGCGCAGGCGGCCGATGCCAAGCTCGCACAGCGTCGCGCCGAAGCCGTGCGCGATGCGCTCGTCGCCGGTGGCGTGGCGAGTTCCCGAATTCAGGTTTCAGGACGCAGCGGGAAGGGTGATCGCGTCGAAGCCGTTGTCGGCTCAAAATAACGAATAAATTCAAAATGTTGCATCAAAGCCAGTCGCAACGCCGAAGAGCCGCCTCGCGCCATAGCGATGTGCTAACGCCGCTCGTCGCCGCGCCTTTCGACGGCCTTGCCGGCCCCCACGGGGAGGAGTAGGGTCGAATACCCAAGCGGCCTGATTTCCGCTTGGCGATGAGCCAGGTCGATGACGCAGATTCAGATTTCGCAGGAGCCCGACGCCGATCGCTGGATCGCCGCGGGCCTGCGTAATCCAGGCCTGCTGACCTTGGCGCCCCTGACGACTTTCCCCGCAACGCCTCGGCCTTGGCCGGGGCGTTTGCATTTGTCCTGAAGGAGGCTTTCATGTTCGAAGAACGACCGCAGCCAGAGATCGACGCGCTGATCAAGTCCAATCCGGAATTCAAGCAGCTCTACCAGCGCCACAAGGATCTCGACAAGAAGGTGATGGATGCCGAACTCGGCGTATTGCCGATCGACGACATCACTCTGGGACAGATGAAGCGCGAGAAGCTGGCTGCCAAGGACCGCCTGGTCCGGCTGTACGACGCAACACCGCATTGACCATTTTCCCGCCGCGGGCAGCGGCAGCCTCCTCGTCGGCTGCCGCTGCCCGCGTTGCCTGGGAACCCCCGCGCGACGATGGCCGCCGCCGCAACGGCGGCAGACGGAATGGCCCGTCCGGCTAGAATGGCCGGGTCCCGCCGCGGAACCGCGGCTTCCGGAACCCGCGCAACCGCATGGCCATCCACAATTCCGTACTCGAACTGATCGGCGCCACGCCGATCATCAAGGCACAGCGCCTGGATACTGGCGTCTGCGAGCTCTACCTCAAGCTTGAATCGCAGAACCCGGGTGGCTCGATCAAGGACCGCATCGGTCTGTCGATGATCGAGGCCGCCGAGAAGGCGGGCAAAATCAAGCCGGGCGACACCCTGGTCGAAGGCACCGCCGGCAACACCGGCATTGGCCTGGCGCTGGTTGCACAGCAAAAAGGCTACAAGCTGCTGCTGGTCGTGCCCGACAAGATGAGCCGCGAGAAGATCTTCAACCTCAAGGCGATGGGCGCGCAGGTGGTGCTGACGCGTTCGGACGTGGCCAAGGGCCATCCCGACTACTACCAGGACATGGCCGACCGCATCGCCCGCGAAACCCCGGGTGCTTACTTCATCAATCAGTTCGGCAACCCCGACAACCCGGCCGCACACGAGTTCGGCACCGGTCCGGAAATTCTGCAGCAGATGGCCGAAGCGGGCGGGATCGATGCGATCGTTTTCGGCTGTGGCAGCTCCGGCACCATGACCGGCTTGTCGCGCTGCTTTGCATCGAAGTCCCCGCACACCGAGCTGGTCCTGGCCGATCCCGTCGGCTCGATCCTCGAGGAATACATCAATCGCGGCACGCTGTCGGATAAGTCGGCGAGCTGGATGGTCGAGGGCATCGGCGAGGATTTCCTCCCGCCGATCTCCGACTTCACCCGCGTCAAAAAGGCCTATGCGATCAGCGACAAGGAAAGTTTCCTTACCGCGCGCGAGCTCCTGGAGAAGGAAGGCATCCTCGGCGGTTCCTCGACCGGCACGCTGCTGGCCGCGGCGCTGAAATATTGTCGAGAGCAGACCACGCCGAAGAAGGTGCTGACGCTGGTTCCCGACACCGGCAACAAGTACATCTCGAAGATGTACAACGACTACTGGATGCTGGACAACGGCTTCCTGGAGCGCAAGTCGACCGGCGACCTGCGCGACCTGATCCTGCGCCCCTACTCGCAGCGCGACACGATCGTGGTGGCCCCGAACGACCTGCTGGTCACCGCCTACCAGCGCATGAAGCTGTACGACGTGTCGCAGCTGCCGGTGATGGATGGCGACGCCATCGTCGGCATCGTCGACGAGAGCGACGTGCTGCTGCACGTGTATGGCGACGAAGCCCGCTTCCGCGATCCGGTGTCCACCGCGATGGTCAGCAAGCTCGACAAGATCGACGTGAGCTCGCCGATCGAGTCGCTGTTGCCGGTGTTCGATCGAGGACACGTCGCCATCGTCGTCGAAGGGGAGCGCTTCATCGGCCTGATCACCCGCATCGACCTGCTGAATTACCTGCGTCGGCGCGTGCAGTGATGAACGCCTCCGTGGCCGAACATTGGTTGCCGGGCGATCGCCTGCCCAATGTCCGGCTGCGCGCAGGCAGCGGCGAGAGCATGACCCTGCATGCCGAGTTCGCCGGTGCGCCGCTGTGGCTGGCCACGCCATCGACTGAGGTTGCCGCCACGGGCCTGCCCGAACCGCCGCCTGGCGTGACGGCCCTTTGCGTCGGTGCTTCGGCGCCGTCCGGAGCGCCTTCGCCTTGGCAGTCCTTCGCTGCCGACCCGCGCTGGTGCGCCGCGCTAGGCTCTGGCGTGCTGTGGCGAGCGGATGCGAACCTGCGACTGCAGGAGCGTCATGCGCTGCCGTTGTCTGGAGCACTGCTGCAACCGGTCGCCGTCGCTGCCATGGACGCCATGCAGACCCTGCAGGTGGCGCCCGTGCTGCAGATTCCGGATGTGTTCGAGCCCGACCTGTGCGCGGCCCTGATCCGCCACTTCGAAGTGGACTGTGCCGGTGGTGACGTGTCGGCGGTGCTTGTGCTGGAAGGTGGAGAGCAGAAGTTGCAGGTCGACCCGTCGATCAAGCAGCGGCGCGAGACCTTTCCCCGCGATCCCGCGATCGAAGCGCGCATGCATGAGCGCCTGATGAGGCGCGCGCTGCCCGAGATCTCGCGGGTGTTCAATTTCGACGTGAGCCGGCGCGATCCACTCAAGCTGCTCGCCTATCCGGAAAGCGCCGGTTACTTCCGCCCACATCGCGACAACGAGACCCCGGACGTCGCCCACCGGCGCTTCGCGCTCTCGGTCAACCTCAACCAGGGCGAATACGTCGGCGGAGAGTTCCGTTATCCGGAATTCGGCCCGCACCGGTTTTCTCCGCCCACGGGGGCCGCACTGGTGTTCTCGTGCTCGATCCTGCACGAAGTATTGCCGGTCGAGCGCGGCACCCGCTATGCGATGACGACGTTCCTCGCATAGAAGACTGAACCGTCGGCTCAATCCGACGTGGGGCGGGAACCGCGACGAAGTCTTCCCGCCAATACCGGCAGATCCAAGCGATCGATGGCGGCCTCGGCCCAGCGCAGCCCCTCGGCGATGGCGCTCGCGTGACGGTCGGCGGCGGCCGCCAGCTCGCGCTCGCGGGTCTGCGCATCGAACTGTTGCGCATCGTCCTTGGCGTAGCGGGTGAGCAGTCCCGAGTCTTCGATGCGCCGGGCCCAGTCGGCCGGGACCTCCAGTCCGTAATGAGCTGCCAACCTGGCACTGACGGCGGCCGGGTCGGCGAGCAGGCTCGCGAAGTCCAGGTCCATCAGGCGTGGTGCCAGGGCGGGATCGGTCATCAGCTGTTGCCAGCGCATCTGCTCCGCCAGCCAGACGCGGCTCAATCGAGGCCCATCGGAGAGCGGGTCCCGATCCAGCCCGGAACCCGCCAGACGCCAGTCCTCGTTGTCGAACACCGCGTCGGTCAGGTCCTTCTCGCGCAGCATCGTGGCCAGCCAGGTCTGCAGATCAACCCACAGCAGGCAGCCCTTGCCCGACCCGTGCAGCAACTCGCCCGCCAAGGTGGTGACCAGGCTGGTGGGTTTGACGATCACGGCACGGGTGTCGTCGAAACCGCGCGTCAGCAGGTGCAGGACGATGTCTCGCCAGGACTGTGTCGCGATGTCGCCGCGCGAACCCGCCAAAGTCAGCAAAGGCAGCGGCTCGCGTACCCCCAGCACGCCCGGCAGCAGGTCCATAAGACGGCTGGCCAGGGTCGAACCGCAGTGGCCGATATGGAACAGCCAGTGGAGGCGATCCGGTGCGGGCGGCAAGTCGAGCCCGGCGGCCAGCTCGGCCCGGGAGACCACCCATCCCGGGATATCGCGGTGATGCAGCGCGCGTTGGTCGAGGAAGCTGGCGCGGCGGTAATCCTCGGGCCGAAAATGCAGCACCCAGGCGCGGTCCTGAGCCGGATCGAACGCGAATAGCGGATAGGCTGCACTGCGACTGAAGTCACCGGGAAGGCGCCGGGGAGTGGTCATGGGCGATGCTAGAATCGGCGGCTGCCCATGCTAGCGGAATTGGACGAACGCAATGACTGAACGACACGCCGACAAAGGGGCGCGGAAGCCGGGCCTGGGCACCCTCGCCATCCACGCCGGGCAATCGCCGGACCCGACCACCGGGGCGGTGATGACGCCAATCTACGCGACCTCGACCTACGCACAGTCCAGTCCGGGCGTGCATCAGGGGTTCGAGTATTCGCGCAGCCATAACCCGACCCGTTTCGCCTACGAGCGCTGCGTCGCCGGGCTGGAAGGCGGGTCGCGCGGCTTCGCCTTCGCTTCAGGCCTGGCGGCAACCTCGACCATCCTCGAGCTGCTGGACTCCGGCAGCCATGTCATCGCGATGGACGATGTCTACGGCGGCACCTACCGCCTGTTCGAGCGCGTGCGCCGCCGCTCTGCCGGTCTGGATTTCAGCTGGGTCGACCTGAGCGACGCCGCGGCCTTCGAGGCCGCGATCCGGCCCGAGACGAAGATGGTCTGGATCGAGACTCCGACCAACCCTCTGCTCAAACTGGTCGACATCGCCCAGATCGCCGCGATCGCGCGCAAGCGCGGACTGATCGTGGTGGTCGACAACACCTTCAGCTCGCCGATCCTGCAGCGTCCGCTTGAGCTGGGCGCGCACATCGTCATGCACTCGGCAACCAAGTACCTCAACGGCCACTCCGACATCGTCGGCGGCATGGCCGTGGTCGGCGACGACGCCGAGCTCGCCGAAAAGATGGGCTTCCTGCAGAACGCCATCGGCGGAGTGCAGGGGCCGTTCGACAGCTTCCTGGCGCTGCGTGGCCTGAAGACCCTGCATCTGCGCATGAAGGCGCATTGCGAGAATGCTCAGGCGCTGGCCGAATGGCTGCAGACCCATCCGGCGATCGAGAAGGTGATCTATCCGGGGCTGAAGTCGCATCCGCAGCATGAGCTGGCGAAGCGGCAGATGGATGGCTTCGGCGGCATGGTAAGCGTCTACGTCAAGGGTGGCCTAGAAGCGGCCAAGCGCCTGTGCGAACGTACCGAGCTGTTCGCGCTTGCCGAATCGCTGGGCGGCGTCGAGAGCTTGGTCAACCATCCGGCGATCATGACTCACGCGTCAATCCCCGCGGATCGACGGGCCGCGCTCGGTGTCGGTGACAATCTCGTGCGCTTCAGTGTCGGCGTTGAAGACGAGCGTGACCTGCGTGCCGACATTTCGAGCGCTCTCGCGGGACGGGAGTAGGCATGGTTAGCATGTTTGCCCCTATTGCAAGGTCGCCAGGCGCAGCAATCAGGAGTCTGTGGGTCAACCGGAGCCTGATTTACCAGCTCACAAAGCGCGAAGTCATCAGCCGCTACCGCGGCTCGATGCTGGGCTTGGCGTGGTCGTTTTTCAATCCCTTGCTGATGCTTGCCGTGTACACGTTCGTCTTTTCGACCGTGTTCAATGCGCGCTGGGGCGGGAGCAGTGAAAGCAAGACCGACTTTGCCATCATTTTATTCGTCGGTCTCCTGGTTCACGGGATACTTGCAGAGTGCGTCAATCGCGCTCCCGGATTGATTCTGGCCAATGTCAGTTACGTAAAGCGCGTCGTCTTTCCATTGGAGACCCTGCCTTGGGTCGCAATGGGTACTGCAGGCTTCCACGCTCTGATCAGCCTCGTCGTGCTGCTCGCCGCGCAGTTGCTGTTAAGGGGCGAAGTTCCTTGGCAGGCCATCTACTTCCCGATCGTGATTGTTCCCTTGGTTCTGGCGACCATGGGCGCAGCATGGATGCTTGCCGCGGCCGGGGTGTTTGTTCGGGACATAGGGCAGATCACCGGCATCTTCACCACGATCCTTCTATTCCTGTCTCCGATCTTCTACCCGGTCACGGCGCTGCCAGAGGAGTTCCGCAAGTGGATTTATCTGAACCCGCTGACTTTTGTCATCGAGCAGTCGCGCGCCGTCTTGATCTGGGGGAATTCCCCTGACTGGAAGGGGCTGGCCACGTACTTCGCCGTCAGCTTGCTGGTCGCTTGGTTTGGATTCTGGATCTTCCAGAAGATGAGAAGAGGTTTTGCGGATGTCATCTGAACAGTGGATCGCCGTCGACAAGGCAGAAATCCCGGCCGCATCGAAGGGTGACATCGCCATCCGGGTGAGCCACGTATCGAAATGCTTCCAGATCTACGAGCAGCCTTTCGATCGAATCAAGCAAGCGCTGATGCCGCGGCTGAAACGGCACGTTGGCACGAACGCTCATAACTACTTTCGCGAGTTCTGGGCGCTCAACGACGTCTCTTTCGAAGTGAAGCGGGGCGATACCGTGGGCATCATCGGGCGGAATGGCTCGGGTAAGTCCACCTTGCTGCAAACCATCTGTGGAACACTTGAGCCGACCACGGGCGAAATTGAGGTGCACGGCCGGATTGCGGCTTTGCTGGAGTTAGGCGCTGGTTTCAATCCCGAGTTCACCGGGCGCGAAAACGTCTACATGAGTGCGTCTATCCTCGGGCTCACCAAAGCAGAGATAGATGCGAAGTACGACGACATCGTCGCGTTCGCCGACATTGGCGACTTTCTGGACCAGCCAGTCAAGGCTTACTCCAGCGGCATGTATGTCCGTCTGGCGTTTGCCGTCATCGCCCACGTCGAGGCGGACATCCTCGTGATCGATGAGGCGTTAGCCGTGGGCGATGCGATCTTTGTGCAGAAGTGCATGCGTTTCCTGCGAGCTTTCCGGGAGCGCGGCACGCTGCTCTTTGTAAGTCATGACACATCCACAGTCCTCAACTTCTGCCAATCCGCAATTTGGTTGGACAAAGGGCGTGTCCGCATGCATGGGACTGCCCAGGATACGAGCAATGCATACCTGGAGTTCTGCCAGCAAGAGATCTACGGCGATGCGATCAGGTCTCGCTCGGCCGGGGGGCGCGACCTTCCGACTGTGTCGAAGGATCAACCCCTGAAGGTCGATGACTCAACAAGGGTGTACCTCTTCGACAACATCTCCAACTCTGAAGGCTGGAATACTGGTAAAGCCAGTATTCGTTCGGTTGAGCTGTCGGGTGAAGATGGCCAGTTGCTAACTTCATTTGCCGGTGGCGATCGTGTCGTGCTGAGGATTCGCGCGCAGGCCAATGAGCGACTGGAAAGCCCAATCATCGGTTTTTTCGTAAAGGATCGACTGGGTCAATCCTTATTTGGCGAGCATACGTTCACCTATGTCCAGCCGCCAATGGAGGCAATGGCCGGGGACGAGTTGGAGGCCACCTTCGTTTTCAGTCTTCCATTACTTCCGAACGGCGACTATTCGATGACGGTATCCATCGCCGACGGGGATCCGTTGAACCATACCCAACACGAATGGCTGCATGACGCGGTCCTGATCAAGGTGTCCTCGCCGACGTTGCGGTACGGGCTCGTAGGCATCCCGTTCGAGGCGGTTTCGATGCGGCGGGTGGGTGGTGCGCAATGAGCGAATGCAATATTCCTCCGCTGGTGAGTGACGATCCGAGGGTGTCCATTGGTCGTTACACCTATGGCAACGCCACGTTCAAGCTCTGGCTGGAGGAAGAGTCTGTCCGCATAGGCTCTTTCTGCTCGATAGCGGACGACGTTTTGATCTTCGGCGGCGGCGAACACAGGCCCGACTGGGTCACGACATATCCGCTGCGAATCGCATTTGGGGATCCCCTTGCCGGACTGGACGGGCACCCGGCCACTAAGGGTCCAACGGTGATAGGTAACGATGTATGGATCGGTCACGGCGCCCGGATCCTTTCTGGCGTGGTAATCGGAGATGGTGCCTGCATTGGCGCCGGCGCGGTCGTCACGAAACCGGTCCCTGCCTATGCCGTCGTGGCCGGTAACCCCGCCGAGGTCAAGCGCTTGCGGTTCTCCCCACCCCAAGTGGAGCAGTTGTTGCGCATCCGGTGGTGGGATTGGCCTATAGAAGCGATCCGCGACCATACCCCGCTGCTCTGTTCATCAGACATCGACGCCTTCATCGCCCAAGCAAATGCTGCGTGTCTGGTCGATCAAGATCGCAGTCGCTGAGTACAACAGCCTTATTCGAGTTGATAAATGAACCAGTTTCAATTGAACAAAACGATGTTCATGAGGCCGCGCCACCTGCCTCCTAGTGCCTGGACGGGCCATTTGCCGTTTGCCGGCTGGATCATCGAGGAACATAAGCCGCAAGTGTTCGTTGAACTTGGGACTCATTGCGGGACGTCGTTCCTGGGGTTCTGCCAAGCAGTCAAAGAAAACGACCTGGCGACCAAGTGTTTCGCGGTTGATACCTGGGAAGGTGACGAGCACGCCGGTACTTACGGCAACGAGATCTACGATCAGTTGCGCGGAATGCATGACCCGCACTACGTCGGATTCTCGCAGCTGCTGCGCATGACGTTCGACGACGCACTCGCTTATTTTTCCGATGGAAGTGTCGACCTTCTGCACATCGATGGTTTGCACACGTATGAAGCTGTCCGGCACGATTTCGACACATGGCGTCCCAAGCTTTCCGACAAAGGGATAGTTCTGTTCCATGACACCATGGTGAAGGAGCGCAACTTCGGTGTCTGGAAGCTCTGGGAGGAGTTGACGCAGCAGTACCCGAGTTTCGAGTTCCAGCATGCCCACGGTTTGGGTGTCCTGCTCGTCGGAGAGCGAATCCCCGAAAGCGTCTTGGAACTGGCACATCGCTCAGATCCGACGGATAAGGCGGTGGCGCTGCGTCTTTTTGAAAGTCTGGCAGCGAGAATTGATCAGTTCGCCCGTGAAGACGACGCTGTCGTCGAGCGAGTCGTCGATGAACAGCTTCGTCAGTCGCTCGAAGACCAGCTCGCCACAGCGCAGGCGATGCTTGCCGAAGCCAATAGCCAACTCGGGCGTGCAGACGCATACGCCCGTATGCAAATGGCGCAGATGGACCATGTTTCACATGAGCTGGCACAACGCAATGTGGAGTTGGCCGAACTGCATCAGCATCTGGCGCAACTGACTTCCCAGGACGATGAGGCGCGTCCGGAGGGGGGCGGCGAAGGAGCGCGTCGCATCTTGGAGAAGCAGCTTGCAGAGTTGCAGGCAATGTACGCAAACGCCAATAACCAGCTCGGCCAGGCGGATGCCTACGCCAAGACGCAGTTGGCACGCACCGAGCAGCTTGCCAATGAACTGGCACAGAGGATCTCGGAGTTGCATTCGGCGCAGGAGCGGCTGGAGAACTGCAATCGTGAGTTGCTTGCCAGCCGCGCCGATGCTGCGCGGCTAGAGGTGCATCTAGCCGCGCGCGCTGAAGGCGCACCCGGAGACGGATCTCATCGTCTCCTGGAGAGGCAGGTTGAAGAGTTGCAGGCAATGTACGCAAATGCCAGTAACCAGCTCGGTCAGGCGGACGCCTACGCCAAGACGCAGTCGGCACGCACAGAGCAGGTTACCAATGAGCTGGCGCAGAGAATTTCGGAGTTGCACTCGGCGCAGGAGCAACTGGAGAATTGCAATCGCGAATTGCTTGCCAGCCGTACCGAGACTGCGCAACTGAGAGTGCATCTTGCTTCGCGAGAAGGAGAGGCAAAGTCGCTGGCCGACCAGGCAGGTCAACTCAATTCGACCAAGTCGCAACTGTCCGAGCTTGGATTGCAGCTTGCGACAATTCAGGGCGAGCTTGCCGTGCTCAATCAGGCTGTTGTCAGCAGCACGGAATCGTCCGCCCGCTTGGACGAAGCGAATCGCGAACTTGAAACGCTGCGGACGCGTGCGGCCGACCTGTCCCGAGAGCTACAGGTCATACTGGGTTCGAGGAGTTGGCGCTGGACGGCTGCTCTGCGAGGGTTTACTAAAAAGGAAGCGGGCCGGCATTCCGATGCCGAACAAGGAAAAGGCTAAGTAAATGATTGACCGTAACTCGCCAAGGCGTTTTAACGCGCGTTGGTACCTGGAGCGCTATCCGGACGTTGCCCGCAGTGGGATGGATCCACGGGAGCATTACCGTCTTTTCGGGAAGCCTGAAGGGCGACTGCCCGGCCCGGAGCCGACTTGGAAGCGGACGCTCCACGAGTTTCACAAGCTGTGGACCACGGCGATCGCGGTTGTCCGTCATGCAGGTGGAGTTCGTCCCGCCATCGGCAAGGCCATGCAGGTGGCGCAGCGCACGGGGTGGTATGAGCCTGAGTTCGACGAGGCGTTTTACCTGCAGCAGTACCCAGATGTCTTGCATTCGGGTGTCGATCCCTACCAGCACTTCATCGAGCACGGTAGAGCCGAGGGGCGCATTGCGGTCAGGCCTAAGCTCGCGCGTGTAGAGGGCGGCGCCGTTCCGAACCCTGACAGGCCGACGGTCCTGGTCGTCAGCCACGAAGCGTCGCTGACGGGAGCCCCGATCCTGAGCCTGAATGTCGTGCGTGGTTTGCGCGACAAGTACAATGTCGTGACCTTGCTGCTTGGCGAAGGTCCGTTGGAGCCGGTATTCCGTGAGGAATCTGTCGTTGTGGCCGGGCCTGTCAAGCTGCGGCACAGTGCTCCGATCGTTGCCGACGCAATAGCGCAACTGGTTGAAGGCCACTCGTTTGCTTTTGCGATAGTCAATAGCATCGAATCGGTGATGGCGCTGGAGCCGCTGGCGCGCCGTTCCGTTCCTACGGTTACGCTGATCCACGAGTTCGCAACCTACACGCGCCCACGGTCGGCGTTCAGGAATGCCTTCTTCTGGGCGGACGAGGTGGTGTTCTCCACTCGCCTTACGCACGCGGACGCGTTGGCGAACCATTCCGAGCTCGCTGAGAAGCGCTGCCACATCCTGCCGCAGGGACGCTGCTCGGTATTCACGGATTCGTCTGTGGACCCCGCTGAGCGCACTGACGAGCTCACACGCGTCCGGAAATTCATGAGGCCCGAGGCCGAGTCGGGCGATTTCCTGCTCGTCGTTGGCATAGGCTCGGTCCATATCCGCAAGGGTGTCGAGTATTTCATCGAGTGTGCCGCGCAGGTCATGAAGGCGCAGGCGGCGCGTCAGTGTCGGTTTGTCTGGGTGGGCAAGGGCTATGATCCGGAACAGGACATGGCTTATTCGATTTACCTGGCCGACCAGATCCGTCGTTCCGGGCTGGAAGGTCATATCGATTTCATGGGCGACACGCGCGAGATTGACGAGGTATACGCTTCGTGCGATCTGCTGTTGCTGACTTCGCGCCTGGATCCGTTGCCTAACGTCGCCATCGACGCGATGACTCATGCCGTCCCAGTGTTGTGCTTTGATCAGACGACGGGCATTGCCGAGATATTGGCCGATAACGGCATGCGGGAGCACTGCGTAGCCGAGTATCTGGATACGGTGGACATGGCTGCCAAAGTTGTCGCCTTCGCCAATTCGGAGGAGTTGCGGCGCAACATCGGTACGCGGCTGCAGGAAATCGCCAGCGACACGTTTGACATGGAATCGTACATACAGGCATTGGATGGAATCGCAGGGGAGGCCCGCGCGCGAGTCGCCCGCGAGCAGGAAAATGCCCGCGAGATTCACAAGTCTGCCCTCATGCATGAAGACTATGTCGTGGCCAGGGATGGCGAATTTGACGTCGAAGCCATTCGCTGGGACTACCTGCGTCCATGGTCGTCTGGCATCCTGCCGCGCAAGCCTTTCCCGGGCTTCCACCCTGGGGTATTCAGCGAGCATCATGCCGACGTATTGACCAGTGACCCTCTGGTGCATTATCTGCGGGCCGGCCGACCGTCGGGCCAGTGGCAGCTCGACGTAATCACTGCAGAGGAACCAGCGCAGGCGCTTCCCAGCAACGCCCGTGTAGCGTTGCACCTGCATGTTTACTACCCCGAGTTGTTGACTGAAATGCTTAAGCGACTCGGCGTCAATCGCGTGCGCCCTGATCTGTTGATCAGTGTGCCCAACGAAGGGGCGCGTGACCACGTCGCTAATGAGTTGCAGCGATATGCAGCCAAGTACGTGATCGAGATCGTGCCTAATCGGGGCCGAGATATCGGTCCGTTCCTGACGGGATTCGGGCCGATGATCATGAACGACTACGACTTCGTCGGTCACCTGCATACGAAGAAAACCGCGGATGTGGCTGATGCATCCATGGCGGAACAGTGGCGCGGGTTCTTGTTTGAGAATCTGCTTGGCGGCAAGGCTCCCATGGCCGACATCATCTTGGGGCGGATGGCCGCCGACGCCACAATCGGGATGGTATTTCCCGATGACCCGCACGCGGTGGGGTGGGGCAGCAATCTCTCGCACGCGAGGACCCTTGCGCGCCGTCTGGGTTTGACCGATACGCTGCCACGTCAGTTCGTGTTCCCCATTGGTACCATGTTCTGGGCCCGGGTGGATGCCCTACGGCCGCTTTTTGATCTAGGCTTGGAATGGGGGGACTATCCGTCCGAACCGCTTCCATATGACGGTTCCATGCTGCATGCACTGGAGCGGTTACTGCCGTTCGTGGTTTCCGAGCGGGGAGCGCGCAATGTGTTGACCAATGTGGCTGGAATTACGCGATGAAACTCGCGGCAGACTAACTGAACTAATTTAGGGGCGGGGGTCACGATGGATTACTCTTTGGGCTGTCAATTGTCGGTTGCCGAGTGGGCACAGCTGAATCGGATCGGCGCTCTACCGGGGAGCGAACTTCGCAAATACATCGGTCCTTTCCCGCCTGCTGAACTGATGCAGAATACGACCGGGCTGACCAGCGAAGTCGATTTTGCAGCGCACGGCGCGGATTTCTGGGTTGCACTTTCAGAGGCGGCACCGAAGCCCCTGCAAGATTATTCCAGTGTTCTCGATTTCGGTTGTGGATGCGGGCGTTTGGCGCGGATGTTCAAAGGCCACACGGGACGAATCGTGGGCTGCGACATTGATCGTCGTCATGTCGAGTGGTGCTCCGCCGCGCTGGACTACATGGAGGCGAAGTTGTCGACCGTGGTGCCGCCGATTCCGTTCGACGCCGGCGAATTTGAGTTGATAATTTCCATTTCCATATTTACCCACCTCACTGAGCGAAGCCAGGACCAGTTTCTGGAAGCGCTGGCTACGGTGTGCCGCCCTGACGGCGTATTGCTGCTGACCGTGCATGGCGCGCGCGCGCTGACTCGTGCGGTCAACGAGCCACGGATCCGCGCGATGATCGAAGTGGACGAAGGGCGTTTTCAGGCGGCAAGGGAGAGGTTTGCCCAGGGCCAGCATGCCTTCATTCTTCAGCACGGCCACCTGACTACTCTCGGGGAAGACGGCGTACTAGCCGAAGGCAAGGCGGTATCGGAACCTTTCGAGTACGGCATAACTTTTGTGCCTGAAGACTACGTGCGCACTCATTGGTCGAAGTGGTTCGAGATCGTCGATTATCGTGAGGGAGCACTTCACGATTTCCAGGACATCGTAGTGCTGAAGCCTCGACAAAGAGCATGAGGGCGGTAAGTTTTTGTCTGAGTTTTGTCGACGTAGTTTCCCCGGAATGAGTGCCTTGGCGTGGTCTGCACGTTGCCGTGAAAAGCGATTTTTTGCGGCAATGACGGAAATCACACTTGTCGGTAACAATGGCAGCGCCGATGCCAATTGGCTAATATTCTCTGCAAAATGACTCATCGAGAATCCAAGAAGATGCGTTGCCTGGTATTGGGCGGAGCGGGCTTTATCGGCTCGCACCTGGTTGATGGACTGGTATCGCAGGGGCATCAGGTCAGAGTGTTCGATCGGCCGCAAATGTCCCGTGACAACCTGGCTGACCATCCACTGGTCGAGATAATCGAGGGCGACTTCGCGAACTCGGGGGAGATGGCGGATGCGATTCGCGGCTGCGATGTGTGCTATCACCTGATCTCCACAACGTTGCCAAAGTCGTCGAATGCGGATCCCGTCTTCGATCTGGAAAGCAACCTGGTCGCGACGGTGCGCATGTTGGGTCACGCCGTGGAGGCCGGTGTACGCAAGGTTGTGTTTCTCTCGTCGGGGGGCACCGTTTATGGCACGCCCCAGCATGTGCCGATCGAAGAGGGTCATCCAACGACCCCTATCTGCTCTTATGGAATCACCAAGCTGGCGATCGAGAAGTATCTCGAGCTGTTCCGGCACCTGCATGGACTGGATTACACGGTTCTGCGCTTATCCAATCCCTACGGTGAGCGCCAGCGAATTAATGCCAGCCAAGGCGCCGTCGCGGTATTTCTCGGCAAGGTGCTGCATGACGAGAGCGTCGAGATCTGGGGCGATGGATCCGTTGTCCGGGATTACATCCATATCTCGGACGTCGTCTCCGCGATGCTGCGCTGCATTGATCGCGCGCCCGGCTCGGTGCTTAACATCGGATCGGGCGCGGGCCTGAGCCTGAATGAGGTACTTGACGCAATAGAGCGCGTCACCGGGCGCACGGCGGTGCGTGCGTACAAGCCCGGGCGTGCCTTCGACGTGCCGGTGAGCATCCTTGACATCGGCAGTGCTCGGCGCGAGCTGGATTGGCAGCCTGTCGTCGAGTTCGATCAGGGAATCGCGCGGATGGCGCGTTGGCTCCAAACTAATTAGTATCGCGCGCTATTTGGCGCGCCACCCCTTGTTTGATGCTCCACTCACATTGTTTGAAGGACTGGTAATGAAGAACCACCTCTTGGCCTCCGGGCTGTTTTCCGTTGCCGCTATTCTGGCTGGTTGCAACCAGCAGCAACCCGAGGCCGCCCCCGTAGCCGCACCGGCGGAAACCGCCGCGGCCAGCACCCCCCCCGTTGTCTCTGCAAAGGTTGATCCGACGGCCCCTGCGGACCTCAAGGCGGGCCTGGAGATCATGCAGCCGAGGCTGTTGTCCACCGTGGATGCGCTCAACAAGATCGATGTATTGCCGACATCCCGCTACTTCATGCATCCCACGATGGACAAGGACGCTTCGGCTGAGTTCAACGTGAAAGGCCTGTCCTCGGTCACCTTGTCTCCCTTCATTAGCGACCTCGGTGTGAGCAAGGACTGCTACGATCGACCAGAAGCGGGTGTTGTGGCTTTCACTTGGGCGCTAGACAACGGCCAGACGGGCAAAGTTACGGTCGACCGCAACTACGTGGAATCGGTCGCGGTGGATACGAGCGCTGCAAAGACGCTCAAGCTTGTCGTCAACCAGGGCAACGACTCCACCACCTGCGACTGGTTCAGTGTTGGCTTCCTGAACGTCAAGAGCAAGTAATCTCCATAGGCCGGCGGCAAAACTGCCGGCCCTAGCTTTCAGCTGAATCACGAAGTCGAACGAGCACGCATGAAGATGTGCCATGCCGGAACGACCTGCGCAAGTTGCCGAGCATCCGGCTAGAGACCCTGGGGTAACATGAGTTTTCGATCCTTCTTGCCGCCGGCGGCGACGGCAGTTGCCGTGGCCATGGCATTGGTCGCGTGCAACGAACCGGCGATCCAAGTGCCGGAAGTCTCCACCGCGGTGGCCGCACTGGCCTCAGCCGATCTGGCCGCGCCCTTGGAGCCAGCTCCGGGCAGCTGCAATATCGAGGCCGTCGATGGTGTCGCCTTCGGGGACGTTCCGCTGCAAACGGTTCGCCAGACGGTAGTGATTGGAGGCTGGCTACATTCGGAGTACTCCCACGGATCCGACATCCAGGCGTCATTGCGCCTGGTCGGCGCGGATGGCGCTCAAACCTGGTCCCGGGAGATCGTCGCGTGGTCGGCCCGTCCGGACGTGATGGCCGCGCGTGGTGAGGATTATCGGTCGCTCCCGGGTTTCCAGCAGGCGATGGACTTGGGCCCTCTGGCGCCCGGCAAGTACCGGCTGGTCGTGGTGTTTTCCGACTCCGGCAGTACATATGTTTGCGACAAAGGCCGTGAGGTGCAGCTTCAATGAAGGGGCGGGTGGGGATAATCGCGGGTCTGGTGCTGCTGGCTTATGGCATGGTCATGGCGGGCTACCTCACGGCCATGAGTTGGTCGCAGCCGATACTCGACTCCTTCGCCTTTCGGCAGACACAGACCGCGGTGTCGGCCTACTGGCTGCTGCGTGGCGGCCCGATGCTGGCTTACCAGACGCCGGTGATTGGGTTCCCCTGGTCGATCCCGTTTGAGCTGCCGATGTACCAGTGGCTGGTTGCCGGCCTGAGCCATGTACTGCAACTGAGTGTCGATCATTCCGGACGCATCGTCAGTCTGGGCTTCTTCGCCGGTTCGGCGGTGTTGATCTACCGTACCGCGATGGCGCTCACGCGGGAACGCCCGTTGGCCTTGGCGTGCGCGGCGATGCTGCTGTGTTCGCCGCTAATGCTGTTCTGGAGCCGCGCGGTCATGATCGAATCGACCGCGCTGTTCTTTAGTCTTGCATTCGTCTGGTCGATGGCCGAATACCTGCGCTCGTTCCGGATGGGCTGGGCTGTCTTCGCCACGGTATCGGCCGTGCTGGCAGCCCTGGTCAAGGTGACCACGTTCTTCGGATTCGCGTTCGTAGTGTTCTGCGGCCTGCTGTGGCTTTGGTACAGCGGCCGAAAAGAGGCCGGCTACGCGCGGAATCTCCGCGTCACCGCAGTGGCGGGTGTCGCCGTCCTGTTCTCGCTGGTGTGCCTGAAGCTTTGGCTGCATGTGACCGACGGTCTGAAGATGCAGACGATGTGGGGTGAGGAATTGACCTCGTCCGCGCTGGGCGCATGGAACTATGGAACGCTGGCCCAGCGGATGGATCCTAAATTCTGGATCGATGTAGTGTTCGGGCGTTCGCTGTTGGATGGGTTGGGGTCGGCGGCGGTATTCCTGACCGCGGTCGCGGTAGCGCTGACATCGCGCACGACCCGCGCCGCCGCAGTGATCCTGCTGGCAGGCTATCTGGCGCCTTTTCTGGTGTTCACCAACCTGCACTTCGTGCACGACTACTACCAGTACGCGAACATGGCCTGCGCCACCACGCTGGTGGGCGTAGCGATCTGGTCGTTGATGCAGCGGCTACCCGGGGCACGCTACGTGCCGCTGATGGCGGTCCTGGTGGTGATCGCGTTCTCCTGGGGCAGGGTCGGATCGCATTTCGCCCCCATGATTCGCCAGGACATGGCCAACGGCCGCACGCTTCAGTTGGCCCGCCATCTGCGTGCGAACACGGCACCGGAATCGGCCGTCCTGATCATTGGTCTGGATTGGGCGTCCGACGTTCCTTATTACGCCGAGCGCAAGGCAGTGATGCTTCCGGATTGGCTGTCCTCTGACGTGATAGCCAAGGTTGTGGACACCCGCGCTGCATTTGGTCCTACTCAGGTCGGGGCATTGGTCCTCTGCCCGAGCACGCTGAAGAAAGATGTCGCCAAGCGCGCGTCGCTGGAGCGGGTCACCGAGGTCTACGCGACCGGCAGGCGCCGCAGCCTGGTCGCGGGATGCGAGGTCTACGACTGAGCGGATAAGCCGCCCATGTCAGCCGCGCGATCGGAAGGAAATGTGCTTGTGGCCCAGGTAGCTGGTGAAGACCGGCACTGCGACACCAAGCGCGTGCGCGACCGTCTCCGGATGGAAGCTCATGCCGACGGCCGGGAACACCCAGCGTGCGAACAGCACGCTCATCGCGATAGTCTGCACCACGGCGGCCAGGTTCACGAGCACGAACCACGTTGCCTGGTGCCCCATCGAACCTCCCGAGTCGTCGAAGACGAAAAGGCGATTGAGCATAAAGGCCGTCGTCATTCCGATGCAGTACGCCCCCGCGATGGCAGGCACGTAAGGCATGACTTGGCTGAGCGCGATGCGGGACCCGAAGTTGAACACGGCGGCAACGCCGCCGGCGGCAAGAAACCGGATGAATCGTGTGCTGATCACGGCTGCAGGGCTTCCAGCGCCAGTTTATATCC
This sequence comes from Lysobacter niastensis, assembly GCF_031457115.1. Lineage (GTDB taxonomy): Bacteria > Pseudomonadota > Gammaproteobacteria > Xanthomonadales > Xanthomonadaceae > Lysobacter_J > Lysobacter_J niastensis_A. The sequence continues at coordinate 620,998 of NZ_JAVDVY010000002.1, read as the reverse complement.
GACTTCGACGCTTTCCGAAATGGACCTGTCCTCCGGATAGTAGTACGCCGTGTCGGCCATAAAGAATCCTTCGACCGGTGTGCGCATCGGCGGCAACATCGCCTGGAACCCTGGCGGACAGATCGTCTGGGCGAAATCGTATCGGTGGCAGTGGCTGGCAAGCACCCATTCGCGGGAGAACTCCGGGTTGAGCCTGCCGAGATAGCCAATCACCTCATCGATCAGCTGCTGGTTGGTGTTCGACCATTTTGGATGCGTCTTTGGCATGTAGAACGGCGCATAGAGAACATGCTCGCCGTCATTAGTGCCTGGATTGAGATTGGAATACTCGATGACACCGGGGATCGCGATGTTCTCATCGCTGATATTCATCCAGAAGTTCCCGGTCAGAGCGTGCTTCAGCTTGAGGATCACGCATGCCACGGGGATGTTCTCCACTGCGCGCACTTGCTGAGCGAACGCGGCCGGAAGGTCGGGAACCATTGCCGGCACGTATTGGATGGGCGCCGTCGACAGGACCGCGTCCATCGACCGCGTCTCTCCGCCGGCGAGCACGCCGGTGACGCGCCCGTTCTTGACGACCACCCGGTCGATGCCTGCGCGCAGATGGATGCGGCCGCCGAGTTGTCGGATTCGCTGTTCCATCGCCTCGAGCAGCGTTTCCGAACCCCCCTCGATATAACCCAGGCTCTCGTTGAACAGATTGCGGCGGGACAGGGCTATTCGCTTTATGCGCGTACCGATCCAGGACGCGGAAAGGTTGTCCGTATACTCGAAGAACTTGAGGTGGAAGGTGCGTTTCCAAAGTACTTCGTAGCCGCGTTGCCCGAGCCACTTGCGTAGCCACGTGGTGGCATTCTCCTTGTCCAGCGCGGTCCAGTCGCGGATGCGCTTGGTGGTCATCACGTGCACGGCGTAGCGGAGCTTGCTGACCAGGTCCAGCTTCGGGAAGGAGAGTAGGGCGAACGGCGTGCCCCACTTGTAGAGCTTTCCTTGGTAGAAGTAGCCCATTCGCGTGTCGGTCCACTTGAGTTTGTCGTGGATACCGAGGGACTGCATCAGCGTGAACAGTGGGTAATCGGTCTTGCAGACGAAGTGGTAGTAGCGCTCGATCTTGAGCCCGTCGAAATCGAAGCTGGCCGACATGCCACCAATGCGGTCGTCGCGTTCGAAGATGTCGACGCTATGCCCCCGTTCCAGCAGGTGCAGGGCGGCCATCAAGCCCATTGGGCCGGCGCCGACGATGGCGAAATTCTTACTGTAATTGGTCATGGACTGCCTGGATGAAGATTCAGCGCTTGAGCACGATGTGGCCGTAGGTGGGATCGCAATAACTTTCACGCACAGCAGCCTCGAATGCATGCTGCTTTACGCCGAACACCGCAGCGGTGTCCACCCCCTTGAAGTCGTCTCCGGCCGATAGCGCCTTGAGCTGGTCGGCGGTGAAAGGGGGCTTTCTGCTGAACAGCCCAAACACGCGAAGCAGGAAGGCGAAGAATCCGATCGGGATGTGCACGATCAGGGTGCGATGGCCCTTTACGCGCTTGATCGTCTTGATGATGTCCACGTAGTCGATCCGCGTGTCGCCCACGATGTCGTACACCTCGCCTTCGGGTTCTTTTTCGATGCACTTGACGATGCAGCGGCAGAAGTCGCGTTCGTACAATGGCTGACGCATGAACTTGCCATCGCCCGGGATCGGAAAAACCGGCGTGCGCGCCATGAAGCGCGACAGCCAGCCCAGGTGCTTGGGATCGAACCAACCGAACATGAGGGTAGGACGTAGCACGCAGTGACGCAGTCCGCTTTCCACCACCATCGCTTCCTGGATCTTCTTGGTATCGGTGTAGTCGTCGGTCGCGATCGAGTTCACCACTGACGAGCTGATGTGGACAAGGTAGGGCACCTGATGGTGCTTGCAGGCCGCGAGCACCAGTCGGGTAGCGTCGATGTTGTTGCGGTCGAACAGGGAACGGGTTTTGCCGGTGATCTGCGCGTGCAGCTGGACGACGCAGGCCGCACCGGCGAAGGAGGCCTCCCAGTCGCCAGGCTCGGCCAGGTCGGCGTGGATCGTCTCAACGTCCGGATGTAGGCGCTTGAGGATCTCCAGGTTGTGGGCGTGCTTGTCGATGGCGACGAGGTGCGTGTGGCCGCGCTCCTTCATCTCGACGATCAGGTTCTGGCCGACCAGGCCAGCGGCGCCGGTCAGCACGATCTTGTCGTTCTTGTGGGTCATGGGGGCTTGGTGGGTTGCGCGTACGCGAGTCGTGGTTATCGTGGCTTGCGCGCCACGACGAGGGCCTGTTTTCCCAGCACGCGCCATACCAGCGGGATGCGCAGGTAGAGCGAGACGAGCCAGGGAGCCTGTGGCAGCCGGCTCTTGGTGGTGTAGGGAAGAAAGCGAGGCACCACCTCCTCGGGTTCCAGTCCGGCGAGGACGACAGCTTCGACGAGGCTGCGGTCGGTCAGGGGCGTGTGGTGGTCGAAGTAGTCCCAGTACTCGCCCGGCAGGAAGCGGATGTTGGGCTGGAGGATGATCGCGCGTCCGCCCGGGCGCAGCATGCGGGCGGTTTCGCGCAGCGTATCCAGGACGAGTTGCTTGGACGGCAGGTGTTCGAGGAAGTTGCTCATGAATACGGCGTCGACACTGTCGCTGGGAACGGACGCGACGTTCGTGCAGGATTCGTTGATCACCCGAACGCCAGGCGCGGCAAACCGCATCGTGTCCGGATTCAGGTCGATTGCGATCTTGTCGGTTGCATCTATGTGGTTGATGAATTCGCAGTAGCCCGCGCCGAGGTCGACAACGCGCGCGTCCGCCGGAACGAACTTGCTGAAGTACTGCCGACACAACACCTGCCAGATGCGCTTCTTGCTTGCAACTTCACTGTCCGAGAAGCGATGGCGGTACAAGCGGTCGAGGCTGGTGTTGATGTGTTCCATGTCGGCTCCGTGATTAAAGCTTCAAACGGCGGAATATCGTCTCGGGGATATGTCGGATGACTAGCATGATCCAAGACCAGAACCAAGGCAGATACGCCACGGAGCGGCCACGGTCGATGGCCGACGCGATGCCCCTGGCCACCGCGTCGGGCTTTGCCCACAGCGCCCCCTTTTTGAACGCCGCGGTCATGGGAGTATCCACGAAGCCTGGCTTCACCGTGAGGACGTTCACCCCGCGGCCGTTCTGGGCCTGGCGCAGGCCGCTGATGAACGTGGTCACCGCGGCCTTTGCGCTACCGTACAGGTAGTTGCTGGCGCGGCCCCGGTCGCCGGCGACGGAGGAGATCACAGCCAGCGTGCCCCCGCGCTCGAGGCGTGGTGCGATGGCTATGGCCAGGGCGATCGTGGACGTGCCGTTGGTGGTGAACTCGTGCAGGGCGTAGGCGACAGAGGCCTCGCAGCGGGCCTGATCGGGCAGGGTGCCGTGTGCGATCAACACGATGTCCACGCCACCCAGCTCGGACCAGGCGTGATCGAGCGCAGCGGCATGCGCAGCGTCGTCATTGACGTTGAGCGTGCCAACGCTAGCGGCAGCCGCGCCGCGAACCCGGAGGTCTGCGGCGATCTGTTCCAGGCGCGCGTCATTGCGCCCGACAAGGTGCAACGCGGCACCGCGCGCGGCATAGACCCGCGCGGTAGCCTCGGCGATCGCCGATGTCGCGCCGATGACAAGGACTCGCTGCATGCGTTACTCCATTACCCGGCGCCAGAAGCCGGACGAGAATCGTGGGTCGGCGAGGCGGGAGAATTCCTCCCACCGCGGGAATGCTTGGCGGAACAGCTCGCCCGACATGCGTGCGTCCTTGGCCGGATAGATCGCGCCACCCGCCTGCGCGACAACGCGGTCGAGACGGTTGAGCAACCGGAAGGTTCCCTCCCCATCATTCGGGAAGTCCAGCGCCAGCGTGGTGCCGGGTCTGGCGAAGGACAGCATGCCGGGCGACGGGCGGCCACCAAACTCTTTCAGCACGGCGAGGAACGAACCGGTACCGCTGCGTGCGATCTCAACGAGTATTTCCGCGACTGCCGTGCGCGCGGTCGCCGGCGGCAGCGCGCACTGGTGCTGGAGGAAGCCGCGCGGGCCGTACATGCGGTTCCAGTTCGCGACGCCGTCGAGCGGATAGAAATACGGCGCGTAGTGCGTGAAGTCGCGGCGGTGCGTCTGCCGTTGGCGATGATAGTAGAGCCAGTTGAACGGTCGCAGGCTCAGCTTGTTCACCAGCGACACCGGCGGAACGAAGGGCATGACCAGGTGCGAGGGCTTCGGCACCGGACGATGGTCGCCGGCAGCATGGTCCGCGCGCAGGAAGTGGCCGCGCCCGAGCGCCTTGCCGCGTGCAATGCAGTCGATCCAGGCGACGGTGTACTCGTACAACGGGGCAGACTGCTTCGACCAGTGGAAAAACTCGTCGAGGTTGTCGAAACGGATCGACTCGACTTCCATCCACGGGCCCGGCACGCGACGCAACTGCAGGCTGGCCCAGGTGATCACCCCTGTCAGTCCCAGGCCGGCGACAGTCGCCTCGAACAACGGGGCGCCCGGTGCAAGCAAGTGCCGTTGGCCGTCGCTGCGCAGCAGTTCCATCGCCAGTACGTGGTGGCCGAACGTGCCAGCACAGTGGTGGTTCTTTCCATGCACGTCGTTGGCGATGGCACCGCCCACCGTGACGTATCGCGTGCCGGGTGTGACCGGCAGGAACCAGCCCTGCGGCAGGGTCAGGTCGATGATCTCCGAGAGCGTGGTGCCCGCCTCGCAGCGCAGCACGCCGGTGGCTGGATCGAATTCGATGAAGCGATCCAGCCTGCGCGTGCGCAAAATCGTGCCGCCTGGATTGAGGCAGCTGTCGCCATAGCTGCGGCCGTTTCCGTAAGGCAGCGCGGTGCCTTCGAAAGCGGGCAGCGGCGCGTGGCGATCGAACAGGTCGAGGCCGCGCTGGCCTGGAACGGCGGGATACCTGCCCCAGGATGTGCCCGACGCCATCAGATGGCTCCGAGGACCAGCAGGCCGCACAGGACGATCAAGATCTGGCTCACACGGTCGGTGACAGCGAACACCACCGGATCGTCGTTCATCAAGCCGCGGTGCGACTTGATCCAGGCACGGCTGATCCAATACAGCAGCATCGGGCAGATCAGCCACAGCACCTGCGGATGACGGTAGAGCTCCAGGCTCTCCGGGCTGTTGATGTACAGCGAGAACACCAGCACCGCGCAGTAGCCGCTTGCCGCACCCAAGGATTGGATCAGTGGCAGGTCGTCCACCTCATAGCCGCGACCGCTCGCTTTGTCACGGCCGCTGGCGAGCATCGCCGCCAGTTCAGTGTAGCGCTTGAGCATGGCGAGGCTGAGGAAGATGAACATCGAGAACGCGAGCAGCCAGAACGACAGGCCCGAGTGGATTGCCGCGGCGCCTCCGATGATCCGGATCGTGTAAAGGCCTGCCAGCATGACCACGTCGACCATCACCACGCGCTTGAGACGCAGCGAGTATCCCAGCGTCATCAGGTAGTAACCGGCCAGCACGAGCGCGAACAGTGGCCCCACCAGCCAAGCCAGCAAAAAGCCCGCCAGTGTCAGCGCAGGCGCGGCTAACAGCCCGTGCAGCAGCGGCAGCGTGCCGGCAGCGAACGGACGCAGGCGCTTGCGCGGATGGTGACGGTCCGAAGGCAGATCGAGCAGGTCGTTGAGCAAGTAGACGCCGGACGCGCAGACCCCGAATGCCAGGAACGCCACGACCGAAGAGGTGAGGGCGCCGACGTCGAGGAAGCGATGAGACGCCAGCAGCGGCACGAACACCAGCAGGTTCTTCAACCACTGGTGGATGCGGATGGCCTTGATCCAGGTCTTCAGTCCGCCGCGTGCCGCGGGCAGGTGTCGGTCGACCTGGGTAACTTCCGACGCGCTCTGCGCGAGCGAGCTAGAGCCATTGATCACCCATGCCCCGCGGGCGCGCGACCAGACGTCCAGGTCGACGGTTTCGTTGCCTGCGTAATCGAAGCCGCGCTCGCCGAAGCGATCAACCAGGGCGGAAGCCTTGCGAGCCCCCGAGAGATTGAGTCGGTCGTCGCTCGCCAACACCTGGTCGAACACGCCCAGGTGCTCCGCGATGCTATGCGCGAACTTGGCGTTGGTCGCTGTGCACAGGACACGCGGGCGCACCGGCGTTTCCTTCAGCAGGGCGACCAGCCGTTCGTCGTAGGGCAGCGTTGCCGGGTCGAGTTCGACGCGCGATGCGATTTCGTGCTTGAGCGCGGCCTTGCCCTTGAACAGCCATAACGGGAGCAGGATCAGGTAGAGCGGATTCGCACTCAGGAGCACCAGCAGGGATTCGTACAACACGTCAGACTTCAACAATGTGCCGTCGAGGTCGACGCACAGTGCCACGCTTTCGGGACGCGGGTGGTCACCGTGTTCCATTATCTGCACTCCCCCAGCCCTATCTGGCCAATCGCTGCTGAACTCTATCAAGCCCTTCGAGGGGGCGATGGTGGGCCATGCCCACCACAACTTTGCGTACCCGTCAGGCCAGTGCCTTCTCCAGTTCCGGCAGCAGAGCGAACAAATCCCCCACCAGCCCGATATCCGCAATCTCGAAAATCGGCGCATCCCCGTCCTTGTTGATCGCTACGATCGTACCGGCGTCCTTGATGCCGGTCAGATGCTGGATCGCGCCGGAAATGCCGACGGCGATGTACAGCTCCGGAGCGATGATCTTGCCGGTCTGTCCGACCTGCAGCTCGTTCGGTACGTAGCCGGCATCCACCGCGGCGCGCGAGGCGCCAACCGCCGCACCGAGTTTGTCGGCGAGCGCGTAGATGACCTTGAAGTTCTCCGCCGAGCCGACACCGCGACCGCCGGAGACGACGCGCCTGGCGCTCTGCAGGTCGGGGCGGTCGGACTTGCCGGCGGCCAGTTCCACATAGCGAGTGTGCGACGGCAGCGCGGCATCGACCGACACGGCTTCCACGGCGGCGCTGCCGCCCTTTGCCGCTTCCGGCCACGAAGCCGTGCGCACGGTGGCGACCACAGCATGATCGGCCGGCGCTTCGACGGTGATGATGGCGTTGCCGGCGTAGATCGGGCGCTTGAACGTGTGGCTGCCTTCCACGGTCATCACGTCCGACACCTGGGCCACGCCGAGCAGCGCGGCCACGCAGGGCATCAGGTCCTTGCCGAACGTGGTGCTGGGGCCGAACACATGGCTGTAGCCGGCGGCCAGCTTGGCGACCTGCGGTGCCAGTACTTGCGCAATGGCGTTGGCGTTGGCCGGATTGGCAACGGTCCGCACCTTCGCCACGCCGGCGATCTGCGCCGCTTCGGCGGCGATCGCAGCCGGATCGGCGGCCAGAACGACAATGTCGATGGACTCGGGCTTGAGTGCCTGCGCAGCGGACACGCACTTGGCGGTGGACGCGTTGAGCTTGCCGTCCAGGTGTTCGGCAACGATCAGTACCTTGCTCATCACAGCAGCCCCTTTGCCTTGAGTGCGGCGACCAGTTCGGCCGCGTCCTTCACCATCACGCCCTTGCTGCGCTTGGCCGGCGCCGCGTAATGCGTGTTCTTGAGCGTGTCGCCGGTGTCGACGCCAAGGTCGGCAAAGGCGATGGTCTCCAGCGGCTTGCTCTTGGCTTTCATGATGTCCGGCAGCTTGATGAAGCGCGGTTCGTTGAGGCGCAGGTCGGTGGTGACCACGGCCGGCAGGTCGACTTCCAGCGTCTCCAGTCCGGCGTCGACCTCGCGGGTGACGGTGGCCTTGCCGTCGGCGACCTCGAGCTTGGACGCGAACGTGGCCTGCGGACGGCCCCACAGCGTCGCCAGCATCTGGCCGGTCTGATTGGCGTCGTCGTCGATGGCCTGCTTGCCCAGGATGACCAGGTCCGGCTGCTCCTTCTCGATCAGCTTGAGCAGCGTGCGGGCGGCAGTCAGCGGCTGGATCGGCTGGTCGGACACGACATGGATGGCGCGGTTGGCGCCCATGGCCAGGCCATTGCGCAGGTGGGCCTGGGCGTCGGCCGGCGCGATCGTGGCGACTACGACCTCGGTGGCGATGCCCTTGTCGCGCAGGCGCAGAGCCTCTTCCAGGGCGATTTCGTCAAACGGGTTGGGCGACAGCTTGACACCGTCGGTGACCACGCCGGAGCCGTCCGGCTTGACCTGGATGCGGACATTGAAGTCCACCACGCGCTTGTAACCGACGAGGATCTTCATCGTTCGGGAGTTCCTATGGGATGCCGTGTGGGGTTGCGCGGCCGACAAGGCCGAGAACCGCCAATTCTAGCCGAGAGGCGCTCCCTACGCAGGGGCATTGGCAAGCTGAATTGCCCCTCGCGGGCGTACTTTTGGGTGGAAACCAGGGCAATCCGGTACCCTTGCGCCCGCAATCCCCAAGCGGAGTCCAGATGCTTCACCCGGTCATACTCAGCGGCGGTAGCGGCACCCGGCTCTGGCCGCTGTCGCGACAGAACCAGCCCAAGCAGTTCCTGAAGCTGATGGGCGACCACTCGCTGTATCAGGAGACCGTGCTGCGCGCCAGCAAGTTGCCCTCGGCGCAGGTGCCGGTCACGGTATGCAGCGAAGAACACCGCTTCATGGTCGGCGAGCAATTGCAGGCGATTGGGATCGCCAGCGGCGGAATCCTGCTGGAGCCGGTGGCCCGCAGCACAGCGCCGGCGATTGCGTTGGCGGCGCTGCACGTGTTGGCCAACGACCCACAGGCCACGTTGCTGGTGATGCCGGCCGACCACCTGATCGCGGACGAAGCGGCGTTCCGTGCGGCCGTGAGGTCGGCGACGAAACTGGCGGTGGAAGGCTGGTTGGTGACCTTCGGTATCACCCCCGACTACGCCGAGACCGGCTACGGCTACATCCTGCGCGGCGACGGACTGGGCGATGGCGGCTACCGCGTGCAGCGTTTCGTCGAGAAGCCCGACGTCGCCGCGGCCGAGCATTACGTGGCGGAGGGCACCTACGCATGGAACTCGGGCATGTTCCTGTTCCAGGCGCGGCGTTACCTGGACGAACTGGCGAAGTACGCGCCCGCCATCCTGCAGGCGGCGCAGGCGTCGTATGCCTCGGCCAAGGCGGACCTCGACTTCATGCGCATCGATCGCGAAGCGTTCGCGGCCAGTCCCAGCGACTCGATCGACTATGCCGTCATGGAGAAGACTCAACGCGCGGCGGTCGTTCCTGTCAGTTGTGGTTGGAGCGATATCGGTTCGTGGTCGTCGCTGTGGTCGGTGGCCGAGCGCGACGATGACGGCAATCGTTACGAAGGCGATGTGATCGCGGTCGATACGCGCGACAGCCTGGTGCGCGCCTCGGATCGGCGCATGATCGCCACCATCGGAGTCGAGGACCTGGTTATCGTCGATACTGCCGATGCCACGCTGGTCGCGCGCAAGGACCGCGTGCAGGACGTCAAGGCGGTGGTCGACCGGCTCAAGGCGGCCGGACGCACCGAGCACCTGTTTCATCGCAAGGTCTACCGGCCTTGGGGAAGTTACGACTCCATCGGTGTCGGGCCGCGTTTCCAGGTCAAGAAGATCGTGGTCAAGCCGGGTGCGGCGTTGAGCCTGCAGAGGCACGCGCATCGTGCCGAGCACTGGATCGTCGTCTCGGGAGTCGCGGAGGTCACCTGCGACGACAGGGTGTTCGACCTGCACGAGAATGAAAGCACCTACATTCCGCTGGGCAGCGTGCATCGGCTGCGCAACCGAGGCACGGAGCCGGTCGAGCTGATCGAGGTGCAGTCGGGCAGTTACCTGGGCGAGGACGATATCGTCCGTCTCGAGGACGTGTACGGGCGCTCCTGACGGGCGCTCGCTACTGACGGTGCACTGACGAATCAGGCGGCGGATGTGTTCGCGGCGAGCGCATCCGCCAGCAGCGCCGCAAGACGATCGGCGCTGCCTTCGGCGTGAACCAGGAACAACGACGGCTCGCACAACTCGAGCTCCAGCAGGCGCGGGCTGCCGTCGCTTTCGCGGATCAGGTCGACGCGGGCGTAAGGAAGTGGTCGATCGAGTTGCAGGCACGCCGCGGTGGCCGCAAGCACGCGCGCAGCGAGAGTCAGTTCTTCCTCGCCCGGCGTGCGTGGCGTAATGGCCTCTGCTGCAAACAGATGCGGAGTGGGGCCCTCGTCGCGCCGCAGCAGTGGGCCCTTGCGGATCGCGTGGCTGAACGTGCCAGCGAAGTACATCAGGGCGGTTTCGCCATCTTGGTCGACCGACGCCATATAAGGCTGCAGCATCACGCTGCGGTCGGCGTCCAAAAGGCGTGCAATGTGGTTGGCGGCGGCGAACTCCTGTTCGCGCGCATAGCGCTGGGCATCGCGCGAGCCCGCACCCACCGCAGGCTTGACCACGAACTCCACGACCTGCGCATGCGCGGCGAGGAAGGCCTGCAGCGCGGGCAGGGGCTCCATGTCGGGTTCGACGAAGCCGGTCGCCACCACGTCGACGCCGTGTGCGGCCAGATCGGCCAGATAATGCTTGTCGGTGTTCCAGAGCACGACGGGCAGCGGGTTGATCAGGCGCGTCTGCGTCGACACGAGCGCGCACCAGTCCAGGAATTCGCGTAGCCGGTCGGTGTAGTCCCAGGTCGAGCGCAATAGCACCGCGTCGAAACGGCCCCATGCGACGCTCGGATCGTCCCAGGCACGCACCTGGGTATCGATGCCGGCGCGGGTGCAGGCATCGAGGAGTGGGGAAAGATCGTCGTCCAGGCCTGCGGCGGCGATCGCGGTGGCTAGAGCGAGGCGAGGCATGTCGGGAGTCTAGGGGCTGCCGGCGGTTCATGCAGTCGACCACGTCACCATGCCCGAAAGTACGGTGCGGCGCGTCATTGCGACGGAGTAAACTGCCCGTCTCGCAACGATCTCCCGACGGAGCCGACCATGGCCGAGGCCGCGACGCGCGCCAAGACAAAGTTATTCCCCAGCGCCGCCGACGCACTGAAGGGCGTGGTGGCCGACGGCCAGACGCTCGCGGTGGGCGGTTTCGGCCTGTGCGGCATCCCCGAGGCGCTGATCGAGGCGCTGCGGGATTCCGGGGTGAAGGGGCTGACCGCCATTTCCAACAACGCCGGCGTCGACGGTTTCGGCCTCGGCCTACTGCTGGGGACGCGCCAGATCCGCAAGATGATTTCGTCCTACGTGGGCGAGAACAAGGAATTCGAACGCCAGTACCTGTCCGGCGAACTCGAGCTGGAGTTCAACCCGCAGGGCACGCTGGCCGAGCGCCTGCGGGCCGGCGGCGCCGGGATCCCGGCGTTCTTCACCCGCACCGGCTTCGGCACCATCGTCGCCGACGGCAAGGAGACGCGCGAGTTCGACGGCCACCACTACGTGCTGGAAACCGCGCTCAAGGCCGATGTGTCGCTGGTGAAGGCGTGGAAGGCCGACCAGGCCGGCAACCTCGTGTTCCGCAAGACGGCGCGCAACTTCAATCCGGCCTGCGCGATGGCGGGTGCGGTGTGCATCGCCGAAGTCGAGCAGCTCGTCGAGGTCGGCGACATCGATCCGGATCACGTGCACCTTCCGGGCATCTACGTGGATCGCATCGTCCACAACCCGGCGCCCGAAAAGCGCATCGAGCAGCGCACCGTGCGCGCCGGCTGACCACACGACTACAGGACCCGACACCATGGCTTGGACCCGCGACCAGATGGCGCAGCGCGCCGCCCGCGAACTCACCGACGGCGCCTACGTGAACCTCGGCATCGGCCTGCCGACGCTGGTGGCCAACTTCATTCCGGATGGGATGGACGTCTGGCTCCAGTCGGAGAACGGCCTGCTCGGTATCGGCCCGTTCCCGACCGAAGCCGACGTCGACGCCGACCTGATCAATGCCGGCAAGCAGACCGTCACGGCGCGGGCCGGTGCGAGCTACTTCGGTAGCCACGATTCCTTCGCGATGATCCGCGGCGGCCATATCGACCTGGCCATCCTCGGCGCGATGCAGGTGACCGAGCGGGGCGACCTCGCCAACTGGATGGTGCCCGGCAAGATGGTCAAGGGCATGGGCGGCGCGATGGATCTGGTCGCCGGCGTCAAGCGCGTGGTCGTGCTGATGGAGCACACCGCCAAGAGCGGCGAGCACAAGATCCTTCCCGAATGCACGTTGCCGCTCACCGGCGTCGGTGTCGTCAACCGGATCATCACGGAGTTGGCGGTGATGGACGTGACCGACGGCGGTCTCAAGCTGGTCGAACTCGCGCCGGACGTCAGCGAAGACGAATTGCGCGCCAAAACTGGCGTGCCATTCGCTTAAGGCCGCCGCTGGGCTCAATGGATGGGGCGCGGGCTAACCGGGAGCGGTTCGTTCGATCGCAACGGCTCCGCGCCCGGTGTAGTGATCGTCCACAAGCAGATCGTGGTACCAGGCGCCGGCACGCCATTGGCCGGCTCCCAGGCAATGCAGCGGCTGCTGCACCAGCGCCGGATCGAACTCCATATGCAATGCGTCCGATCCCACCACGTTGCCGACATCCCGGATGAAGGCTTCGACGCCCTTGTGGACCCGTGATACATGGGCGAAAGAGCGTCGCCCTTCACCCACATAATGTGGTCGCAATCCGTCGCTGTCGGCCTTGAAGTGAGAGAACTGCGCTGTTGGCGCGGTCAGTATGGATTCCAGCAGAAGGTCGTAACGCAATACAGCGCACGACTCGCCAGGCTGATGCCGTTGGTCATGGAACCGCGCACGGGCCTGCCCCCCATGCAAGCCTGTCTGACCGGCTTGCGCGTTGAGGGCGAAGTAGGCGCCAGACAAGGTGAGCCCAGTCAGTCGTGCCAGGTGGGTCTGGATGGTGCCTGCGTATCCAACATCAGACAGGATCACGCGCGACTGGCCGACCTGGCTTGACCAGTACGCGAGATAGGCCTCGCGTTCGATGTTCGCAAGGCCGAGGATGCGACTTGCGGCAGGCCGAAGCATTCCGATGACTGCCGCTCTCATTTCCGGCAGGAAGACTTCCGTTCGCGCGGCTTCCTCTCCGAGGACGACCGTCACCGCTTCGGCGATCTGCTGTCCCATTCGTGCGCTTACGAGTTGGTGCAATGAGCCGGTGAAGGTTCCACCCAGGATGTGGTCCACATCATCGATGCTGCGCAGCGTCGCCGTGCCGACCGCGCGACGAGAGGCCAACAGATACGTCCCTTCCAAAGAAGCTGCCGCAGGAATATATGGCTGCAATGCCTTGAAGGCCTGGTGTAGCAAATAGCCTTCACGGCTCAGGAACAGGATCTTTTCGGCTCCCTGCTCCAAGGCCAGTCGGGTTGTCCAGGTCAGGTAATCCAGGATCAGCGGTCCAAAGACGGCATATCCCAGCATCTCGGGTTCATCCAGTCGGATGGTGTCGCTGAAAGCATCCGGAGCCAGGTCCGCCAACTGGCTGAAACGGTTGGCCAGCAGGCCAAGCCACAGCTGCTCGGGCCACCGTGCCGCTTGTTCCGCTGTCGGCCGCAGGAGCCGCAATGCCGGAACTACTTCCAGAAGCGAAGACGGTCGTAGTACATGGACGGGGGGCAGAAACCCGAGATCGTGCGGGATCTGTTTGTCCGAGTGCTCGTTGTCGCCTACATGGAGCCACGCCCCGGTGTGCTCGCCGAGGTTGGCCGGCAGCTGCTTCCAGGCTTCGCCAGTATCCTTGCGCCAGCCGGTGTCGCACGAGACGTAAATCCGCTCCATCGCCTCGCTTACGGAGGTGGGGAGCAGATCCCGCAAGGTCGCTTCGCTCAGATACATGTCGGAGACGGCGACGACTCGTTTCCCTTCGCGGGCTGCGCGCGCGGCACATTCGCTGATTGCCGCCCTGGCACGGAGCTGGTTCCGCTCCAGGTCAAGTTCCATTTGTTGGAGAGCGGCAGCGTCCAGTTCCTTGGCTTCCGGGAGTTCGGCAAGCGTTGCGTAGATGGTCGCCAGGCTGACGTCGACGCCAGCGCGTGCTCTGGCCCGCGATTCGGCTCGCGTGCGCAGCAACGCGAAACCGTCGACTCCAAAGCGCTGCCTTACGCGATGCTCCAGATACGCGAGCGATCCGGCAGGTGTCAGGAAGGGGCGCACGACCAGCGTGTCGAAAACATCGAACGAAACCACATCAGCATCTATTGAGCGCGCGACTATCTGCTCGCCGACCGGAGTATCGAAATAGGCGTGCCAATTCCTCGCGCCTTCGGTGCGAGGCTCAAGGTCGCCGTTTGCGGGGAGGATGCCGAGCAACATCTTCCGATGCCTGACCATCTGCGCCAGCATGCGCTCGATGGCATGTTGCAAGGTGCCGTCGTTCTGTCCGGCTTCTTCGGGGAAGCTCGAAAGCGTCAGGCCGAGTTCGAAAAGCGGTCGAATGCCATCGACCCGAGCCCAGAACATGGAGCCGGCCGCGAAGTCCAGATATTCGCTGGGGTTGATGGCAATGCCGAGGCGATCCCCGATCTCTCGCGCGCGCTCTGCATTGCTGAGCCATGTATGCGCCGCAAGGGAGACCGACCGGAAGCTTTCAGGATAGACCATGCCCAACTCCGGCATGGCTTGGAATAATCCGATGATCCAGCCAACGCGACTTGGCGTGCCGAGCAGGGACTGCAGCAGATAGCGGCGCCAGTTCTCCTGTTCATTGCCGGTATAGAGCGATTTCTTGGTGTGGATATGACAGACCAGGTCCAGCGCCAGGATTTCGTCGCGGAATGTCACCAGCATCGGCGCGATATCGCGTCCACGGTTGGGAACGATGCGGATGTGCAGGGCAGAAACCTGGCTGAGCCGCGAGAACCGCGCTTCCGCCTTGTCCCTGGCATCCTGATCCATGACGGAGACCATCAGCACGAAGGGGACGGGAATGTGCTGCAGATACTCGGCGAATTCTTCGATGAGGTCGGGATAGAAGACGTGGGCCATCACCCCGGTCTTCAGCGTGACCTGTTCGATCGGAGCCGGTCGCGGAAAGGCAACATCCGGCAAAGGCGCAGGCGGCGCCGATGTACGGATGGCCGCCCCGCCGACGCGTCGCAGGAGGCCCCGCAAGCCCAACGCACGAAAGACCTTGTAGCTCCTTCGCAAGACTGCACAGGTTCCGGACCAGCCCCCGCCGTGCCGGTCGATGGCACCGCGCGCGGCCGTGATTACGTTGCCAAGTGATCTGGCCATTCAGAGTGACGCTTTAACGAAGGTAAGGACTGTCAAAGGTTCTGGTAGTTCGGTCCCGACCCACCCTCCGGCGTCACCCAGTCGATGATCTCGTACGGGTCCTTGATGTCGCAGGTCTTGCAATGCACGCAGTTGGCCGCGTTGATCTGCAGCCGCTTGCCCGATTCGTCGGCGACAATTTCGTAGACGGCGGCAGGGCAGAAGCGCGTGCAGGGGTTGTCGTACTCCTCGGCGCAGCGGGTCACGCAGATCGAGGTGTCGCGCACCCTCAGGTGCACGGGCTGGTCCTCATCGTGCTCGGTTGCGGCGAAATACACGCCTTGCAGACGATCGCGTGGGGCCAAGGTCCGAACGAGATAGTCGCGCTTGGGTTGCTCGTACTCGCCGGCCTTGTTCAACGTCGACCAGTCCGCCTTGTTCTTCAGCGTCCACGGCGACAGGCCGGCGGTGATGGTTTCCCATGCGGCGTTGAGCATGCCGAACCACAGCCCGCGCTTGAAACCGGGCTTGATGTTGCGGACCTTCTTCAACTCGGCCATCGCATCGGAGGCGCGCAGCCTGGCGTCGAAGCCCTCGGGCGCCAACTGCGAGGCGACCAGGTGTTCGGCGGCGAGCATGCCCGAGCGGATCGCCTGATGCGTGCCCTTGATCTTGGGCACGTTGAGCAGGCCGGCTGTGTCGCCGATCAGCAGTGCGCCGGGCATCTCGACCTTGGGCAGCGACTGCCAGCCGCCGGTGACGATGGCGCGTGCGCCGGCCGAGAGGATGCTGCCGCCTTCGAGCAGCGGCTTGTTGAGCGGGTGGTTCTTCCACTGCTGGAAGGCTTCCCACGGCTTGTAATCCGGATCCTTGTAATCCAGGCCGCTGACATAGCCCAGGGCGACGCGGCCCTTGTCGAGGTGATACACGAAGCCGCCGGCGTACACCTGGCTGTCCGCGGGCCAGCCGAAGCTGTGCACGATCTTGCCGGGCTGCACCCGGTCCTCGGGCACCTGCCACAGCTCCTTGATGCCGATCGAGTAGCCCTGCGGGTCGCTGTCGGCATCGAGCTTGAATTGCTTGACCAGGCGCTTGGTCAGGTGGCCGCGTGCGCCCTCGGCGAGCACGGTGACCTTGGCGCGGATGTCGATGCCCGGGGTGTAGCCGGGCTTGTGGGATCCGTCCTTGGCCACGCCCATGTCGCCGATGCGCACGCCGACGACCTTGCCGGTCTCGTCGTGCAGCGTCTCGGACGCGGCAAAGCCCGGATAGATCTCCACGCCAAGCGCCTCGGCCTGTGGCGCCAGCCATGCGCACATTGCGCCCAGGCTGACGATGAAGTTGCCTTCGTTGTGCATACCCGGAGGGATCGGCAGGCGGCGGTGGCCCGAATGGGTGAGCAGCCAGAACTCGTCATCCTTTGCCGGCACACAGATCGGCGGCGGATTGTCGCGCCAGCCCGGCAGCAGTGCGTCCAGCGGGCCGGGCTCGATCACCGCGCCCGAAAGGATATGGGCGCCAATCGTCGAGGCCTTCTCGATCACGCAGACCGAGATCTCCGGATTCAGTTGCTTGAGCCGGATGGCGAACGACAAGCCGGCGGGACCGGCACCGACGGTGACGACGTCGTATTCCATGACGTCGCGTTCGATCGCGCTGTCCTGCTGGCTCATGTGGCGACTCCGCTTGCGGCTGACTGACTACAAGATGGGATTGTCGCGGGTTTGCGGCAGGTGCGGCAAATCCGCGTGCTAGCGTGCCCCCATGGCCCTGTCCGCGTTGCCATTGGCCGATGCCGAACTTGCTTTCGACCCCCACTGGCTGGGGGTGGACGAGGCCGACGCGCTGTTCATCGCACTGCGGGAGCAGGTCGCGTGGGAGGTCCATCGCATCCGGCTGTTCGGCCGCGAGGTCGACTCCCCCCGGCTGAGCTGCTGGATCGGCGATCCGGAGGCCAGCTACCGCTACTCGGGCGTCCGTTTCGAACCCCGGCCATGGCCCGATGCCCTCCGGCCGGTACGCCTTCGTCTGGTGCAGGCGCTGGGGCAGGGCTTCAACAGCGTGCTGGCCAACCTCTACCGCGACGGCCGCGATGCGATGGGCTGGCACAGCGACGCCGAACCCGAGCTGGGGGCACAACCGGTCATCGCCTCGATCAGCCTGGGCGCGGCGCGGCGCTTCGCCTTCCGGCACCGCCAGCAGCCGGAACGGAGGCTGTCATTGGAGCTCCCGCACGGCTCGCTGCTGGTAATGGCGGGGGATACCCAGCGTTTTTACCGCCACTGCCTGCCGCGCACGGTCAAGCCGGTGGGTGAACGCATCAACCTGACATTCCGCCGGATCCTGCCCGGTTAGTGCCCGGGAATTGCGGGTCCTGCTAACGGGCGGGGGCGCCCGCCGGACTCGCGCCGTTGGTCAGCGTCCAGCCGGCCAGGCCGCGGGTGATCGAGGCCAGCGACTGCTCGAACGCCGCCACCACATCCGGTACCCCCGTGCTGGCGGCCGGCGTGGCCTCCAGGAAGGTACGCGAGGCGACCACTTTCTGGGACCGGGCATCCATCAGTTTGGCCGACACTTCGATCGTGGCCGCCGGTACGGAAGCCTGTGCGTAGTCGGATTCGAAGCGGCGCAGATCGAGCACCAGCTTGTAGTCGGGATCGATCCCGCTGCCCTGGCGGGCCACGGCCGCGATCCGGCCCGAGTCCTCGAGCGTGCGCAGCAGGGCATCCTCGAGCATTGTCGTGGGCGACTTGGCCCAGCGCGCGCCCTTGTAGATCTGCATTTCGTTGGGACTGGGCCTGACGGCGATGCGCAGGCTGTCTATCGGCCGTGGCGCGGTGGGCGAGGCGATCATCAGTTGCCAGGGCACCGTTGGCCAGGCGGGATCGGCCTGCACGCGGGGGTCGGGCGCATAGATCGTGCTCGGGTCGCGTGGCTTGTCGCTGATCAGCAGCGAGGTGCAGCCGCAGGCCAGCGCCACCAGCGCTACGCCGAAACCCAGGCGCAGCACGCGCAACGTGCGTCGGATACCGGATGTGGACGATCGCAGCATCATTGCGGTTCGAACTCCTTGGGCGTGTCGCGTCCGAGCAGGTAGCGGGTGGGGTTGTTGTCGAGGCGGTCGCTGATCCTGCGCAGGTCGTGCACGAGGGCGCGCAACTCGGTAAGGGTCGGGCCGAGTTGGCCCAGGCCATCGGTAGTGAAGTTGCGGATGGCGGCGCGGTTGTCGGTGAGGATGCCATTGGCGCCATCGGCGGTCGAATCGAGCTTGCCGAGCGTGCTGTCGAGCTTGGCGATGAGGCCGGGCAGCTTGTCGACCAGTTCGCGATCGACGTCCTCGATGGCGCGATTGGTCGTGGTCAGCGTCTTGCTGAGTTGCTCGCTCGACTGGCGCGCATTGGCGATCAACGCGCGCAGGTCCTCGCGCTGGGCCGCAATCGAGCCAGTCAGCGCCTCAATGTTCTCCAGCGTGGCGGACACGTGCCGGACGTTCTCGTCGCTGAGCACCTGGTCCATGCGCGCGACCAGGCGGTTGGCGGTGTCGGCGATGTTCTGCAGGGCGGAAGCCTCGGTCTGGATCACCGGGATCTCGCGACGATCGACATCGGACAGGGCCGGACTGCCCGGGCTGCCGCCGGTGAGCTGGATGATCGGCGTGGCGGTGATGCTCGGGATCGAGATCTTGGCGCGGGTGTCGGCCTTGACCGGCGTGTTGGCCTGCAGGCGCAACTGGGCCAGCACGCGACGCGGGTCGTCGGGTGCCAGGCGAAGGGTCTCCACGGTTCCGACCGAGATGCCGTTGTACTGGACCGAGCTGCCTTCCGACAGGCCGGTGACCGGCTCGTTGAAGATCACCGCGTACTGGCGCCATTCCTTTTCAGACGAATACTTGGCGGCCCACAGCGCGAACAGCAGCAGCAACAGCGTCACGATCAGCGTGAACGCACCGATGAGGACGTAATTGGCCTTGGTTTCCATGTCAGCTGCCCTCGCGAGCGTCGCGCGCGGCTCGCGCGCGTGGTCCGTGGAAGTACTCCTGTATCCACGGGTGATCGATCTGTTCGACCTCGTGCAGCGGCGCGCAGGCGATGACCTTGCGGTCGGCCAGCACGGCGATGCGGTCGCAGATAGCGTACAGGGTGTCCAGATCGTGCGTGATCAGGAACACCGTCAGACCCAGTGCCTGCTGCAGCGTGCGGATAAGGCGGTCGAAGGCGGCCGCGCCGATCGGGTCGAGCCCGGCGGTGGGCTCGTCCAGGAACAGCAGCGGTGGATCCAGCGCCAGCGCACGCGCCAGGCCGGCGCGCTTGCGCATGCCTCCGGACAGTTGCGAGGGCAGCTTGTTGATCGCATCGGCGGGAAGCCCCGCCAGTTTCACCTTCAGCAGCGCCAGTTCGTAGCGCCAGCTGTCGGGCAGATCGGCGTGGTACTCCTTGAGGGGGACCTGCACGTTCTCGCCGACGGTCAGCGAGGAGAACAGGGCGCCGTCCTGGAACAGCACGCCGGTGTTGCGCTCGATCATGCGCCGCAGCTCCGGATCGTCGCTGCGCGCATCCAGGCCCAATACTTCGATCTCTCCCGCATCGGGCGTGCGCAGGGCCAGGATCGAACGCATCAGCACCGACTTGCCCGAGCCGGACCCGCCCACCACGCCGAGGATCTCGCCGGGCCGCACATCCAGGTCGAGGTCTTCGTGCACGACCTGCTCGCCGAAGCGGTTGGTAAGGCCGCGCACGCGCACGATCGGGGCTGCGGGCTCGTTGGCGGGGGAAAGCTGCGCGGCCATCAGAAGCCCATCTCCATGAACCAGATCGCCGCGAATGCGTCGATCGCGATCACGATCGAGATGGCCTGCACCACGCTCGACGTGGTGCGCTCGCCGACCGATTGCGCGGTGCCTTCCACCTGCAGGCCTTCCAGGCAGCCGATCAGGCTTATGACCAGCGCGAAGAACGGCGCCTTGGCGAGGCCGACCAGGAAGTGGCGCAGTTCCATCGTGTCGTGCATGCGTGCCAGGTATTGCTGGGGCGGGATGTCCAGGCCGTAGGCGCCGACCACCAGGCCGCCGAGCAGGCCGAAGACCATGGCCACGAAGGTCAGCAGCGGCAGCATGATCAGCAGCGCCAGCACGCGCGGGATCACCAGCAGGTCGATCGGGTCCATGCCGAGCGTGCGGATCGCATCGACCTCCTCGCGGCTCACCATCGCGCCGATCTGCGCGGTGAACGCGCTGGCGGTGCGTCCGGCCAGGATGATCGCGGTCAGCAGGCCGCCGAACTCGCGCAGGAAGGCGATGCTGACCAGTTCCACGACGTAGATCGTGGCGCCGAAGTCGCGAAGGATGTTGGAGCCCAGGAAGGCCACCACCGCGCCGACCAGGAAGCACAGCAGCGCCACCAGCGGCACCGCATCGAGGCCTACCTGCTCCATGTGGAAGACCGTCGCGGTCGGACGGAACCGGGTCGGCTCGCGGAACATCCGGATCAGCTTCATCAGCACCTCGCCGAAGAAGCCGATCAGCGCCCGCGCCTCGTTCCAGTCGTCCTTGACGGCGTAGCCCAGGCGGGCCAGTGCGGCCGACACGCCATATTCACGCCGCCCTTTGGGCCGGTCGTCGGCGACGTCCTCGATCGCTTCCACCAGGGCGCGGTGCGAGTCGTGGAAGGTGAAGTCGGTGAAATCGAGTTCGCGGCGCCTGGCGAAGCGCAGCAACTGCAATACGGCAGCCGTATCCAGGCGATCGACGCCGGTCGCGTCGATGATGGCCGCTTCGCGCGGCGCACTCGCCAGCAGATCGCCGATGGCGAGGGCGTGCTCGAGGGTCCAGCTTCCGCTCAATCGCAACCGCGACGGCGGTTGGCCGTCGAGGGCGATCTGCGGTGGCGTAGTCGCTGAGGTAACGGTCATCGGGGCCTCGGGATGCAGGATACAGGCTCGCCCCTGCTTCGTGAGCATCGCGTGGGTGCCGCGGGGATCGCGCCGCGCCACCTGTCATGGCCATGTGCGCGCGTGCGATGCTTCGCGCCATGCAAAGCCCCGCACCCCTGAGTTCCGTCAGTTACGCCGACAGGATCAACTTCGTCGTCGAGTTGGCCGAGCGCCTGCACGCGTACGGCACGACCGCGCAACGCCTTGAAGGCGCGGTGACCGCGGTCGCGCATCGGCTGAAGCTGGAATGCGAACCCTGGTCCAATCCGACGGGGATGATCCTGACCTTCAGCGATCCGAAGCGGCCCCTCGGCGACAGCGACACCACGCGCGTGATCCGGCTACCGCCCGGGGAGACCGATCTCTACCGGCTGGCCGAAACCGATCGCATCGCCGAGGACGTGATGGCCGGGCAGCTGGGCCTGGCCGAGGCGCATGCGCAGATGAACGCGCTGGATCGGCCGCCATCGCGGCGCCACCGTGCCATGCAGGTCCTGGGCTTCGGACTGGCGGCGACGGGCATCGCCGGCGTGTTGCGGTTGCCCTGGCTCGATATCGGCGTGGCCGGCCTCAACGGGCTGCTGATCGGGCTGTTCGTGCAGTTGTCCGAGTCGCGGCCCACCGTCAAGGAGGCACTCGAGGCGGTCACCGCCATGATCGCGGCCAGCGTGACGTTGCTGGTCGCATCCCTGGTCGCGCCGCTCAACCAGAACACGGTGATCATCGCATCGCTGATCGTGCTGCTGCCGGGCCTGTCGTTGACCAACGCGATGAACGAGTTGACCAGCCAGCACCTGGTGTCCGGCACCGCACGTTTTGCCGGCGCGGTCACGACCGTGCTCAAGATGGCGATCGGTACCGCGATCACGCTGTACGTCGCCGACCTGATCGGCCTGCATCCGCAGGTGCGCGCATCCAGGCCGCAGGACCAGTGGGTGGAATGGGTGTCGCTGGCGATCGCCGCGTTCGCTTTCGCCGTGCTGTTCCGCGCGCATCGGCGCGACTATCCGAAAGTGATGGCCGCCGCTGCGGGGGGGTACCTGATTTCGCGCTTCGGCGGACAGGCATTTGGCAGCCCCGCCGGCATCTTCCTCGCCGCGCTGGTGGTGACCGCGGCCGGCAATGCCTATGCGCGTTGGTGGCATCGTCCGGGCGCGATCATCCGTGTGCCCGGCATCATCATGCTGGTGCCGGGCAGCGTCAGCCTGCGCGGTTTGTTGACCTTGATCCAGCAACAGGATGTCGATGCGGGGCAGGACGCGTTGCTGGCGGTGCTGAACATCCTGCTGGCGCTGATCGCGGGATTGCTGCTGGGCAATCTGCTGTTGCCGGCGCGACGGAATCTTTAGGCGGGGTGTTGAGTAGGCTGCGGCTGTGCGCGTTCCGGAGATTTTTCGGCTCGCCCTCGCGCCATCGTTCCGATGGCCAAGGCCGTCATCCAGAGAAAGCTGGGATCCACTTTTGCCGTTGCTCGTGCATTTGGAGTTAACGGCCAGCTTTGGTCCGCTGCCGGTGCTGGGTCACTGTTCATTGCTGGCCAAAGAAAGTAATCAAAAGAAACGGCCCGTCGACAAATCAACCCGAGACCGGAAAGGGAAAGGGGATTTTTCGACTCGCCATCCATGGTTCGGTCGAAAAACGGCGCACGTCCCATGTGCGACGGCTGTTCAAGCCAGAGATAAAACAAAACTTGGTCCCAGAAAAAACGCCGGCCCAAGGCCGGCGTTTTGACTCTTTACTGGAGCACTGGAGCAATCCCGTCACTTGATCAGGAAATCCTCGAGCTTGCGCCCGGCGGCGGTATGGGCCGCCAGCCAGCGCGGCTGCTTGCCGCGGCCGGTCCAGGTTTCGCCGGGGTTGGCCGGGTTGCGGTACTTCGCGGCGACCTTGCCCAGCGCCTTGCCCGGCTTGCGCCCCGCGCTCCTGGCAGCCGCCGGGGCCTTGGCCGCGCGGCCGCCACCCCCGAACAATTCGGCGATGCTGTAGCCCTCGGCCTTGGCCAGCTGGGTCAGCTTGTTGCGCACCACGGCGACCGGCTTGCGCTTGCTCAGCGTGGTCTTGCGCTTCTTCGCCTGGCTGATCAGCGAGTCGAGCTCTTTCGGGGACAGCGAGTTGAGATCGATCGACATGAAACCTCCGGGAATATGGCAAGGATTATGGGCCGATCCGTGGCCGACCGCCGGATCATAATCCGGCCCTATATTCCCGTAAATCCCGGAGTAAATACTTCGATGTCCGCCGTCACGGTTTTGGCGCGAGCCGGGCGAATACCGCGGCGCGGTCGAGATTCTCGGCTTCGCTGGCCAGGCGATGGCGATATTCGAAACTCCCAGCCGCCAGTCCGCGCTCCGATACCACGATGCGGTGTGGGATGCCGATCAGCTCGATATCCGCGAACATCGCCCCTGGGCGCAGGCCGCGGTCGTCGAGCGCGGTTTCCACGCCGGCCGCGTTGAGTTCCGCATACAGCGCCAACGCGGCTTCGGCCACGGCGGCATCGTTCTTCGGGTTGATCACGCACACCACGGCGTTCCACGGCGCCATCGCTTCGGGCCAGGCGATGCCGTTGTCGTCGTGGTTCTGCTCGATCGCCGCTGCCACTATCCGCGAGACACCGATGCCGTAGCAGCCCATCGCCGGCGTGGCCGCCTTGCCGTTTGCATCGAGCACGGTCAGCTTCATCGCCTCGGCGTACTTGCGGCCGAGCTGGAACACATGGCCGACCTCGATGCCGCGGGCGATGCCCAGCGTGCCATGGCCATCCGGCGAGGCATCGCCTTCGACCACGTTGCGGATGTCGGCGACGTCGTGCGGTTCGGGCAGGTCGCGGCCCCAGTTGACGCCAGCAAGATGGAACCCCTTCTCGTTGGCACCGACCACGAAGTCGGCCATCGCCGCGACGCTGCGATCGGCGACAACGCGGATCGCCTTCTTCGGAGCGACCGGGCCCAGGAATCCGGGCTCGCTGCCCAGGTGCTGGTCGATTTCCTCTTCGGTCGCCAGTCGATACTCGCCCAGGCCGGCCAGCTTGGACAACTTGATCTCGTTGACGACATGGTCGCCGCGCACCAGCGCCAGCACGAACTGACTGCCTTCATCAGTCTTGCCGCCTTCGGTATCCACGCCCATCAGCGCCACCGATTTGACCGTGCGCTGCAGCGCGATGCCCATCAGCGCGGCGACGTCCTCGCAGGTCTTCTGCGTCGGTGTATCGATCTTGCGCATCCCTTCCTGCGCAGCCGGACGCGCGCCTGGCGAGACCGCTTCGGCCAGTTCGATGTTGGCGGCGTAATCCGAACCACTGGAGAAGGCGATCGCGTCCTCGCCCGAATCGGCCAGCACGTGGAACTCATGCGAAACCGCGCCGCCGATCGCGCCCGAATCGGCCGCCACGGCGCGGAACTTCAGGCCCAGGCGGGTGAAGATTCGGCCGTAGGTGTCGTACATGTTGCGGTACTCGAGTCCAAGGTCCTCGTCGGTGAGGTGGAACGAGTAGGAGTCCTTCATCAGGAATTCGCGCGCGCGCATCACGCCGAAACGCGGGCGGATCTCGTCGCGGAACTTGGTCTGGATCTGATAGAAGTTGACCGGCAACTGCTTGTAGCTGGCCAGCTCGTTGCGGGCGAAGTCGGTGATGACTTCCTCGTGCGTGGGGCCATAGCAGTACCAGGCTTCCTTGCGGTCCTGGATCTTCAGCAACTGGCCGCCGAACTTCTCCCAGCGTCCGGTCTCCTCCCACAGTTCCTTCGGCTGTACCGAGGGCATCAGCACCTCGATGGCGCCGGCAGCGTTCATCTCCTCGCGCACCGCGCGTTCGACCTTGCGCAGCACCCGCAGGCCCAGCGGCGACCAGGTGTAGAGGCCGGCGGCGAGCTTGCGGATCATGCCGGCCTTCAGCATCAGCTTGTGGCTGACGATCTCGGCTTCGGCGGGGGTTTCCTTGCTGGTGTGGAGATGGAACTGCGACAGGCGCATCGGCGGCACTTCGGGGCGTAGGGAAGCGGCCATTTTGCCGTGCCGGGGGCGCCGGCGCGAACTCACGCGGTCAGAGGTGGCCGCCGTCGATCTCGACGCCGGGGCGGGGCTCGCGGTCGATGCGCTCGTAGCGGCCGGTCTTGGGCGGCTGTTCGGCCACGTGCAGGCGGCCCTGCGCATCGCGCCAGCGGTACAGCGACGGCCGCGCGTCCTCCGCCTGGGCGGCGCGCGCGGCGGCGGCTCGCAGTTGCTTGCGCTGGGTGTCCTCGGCGGTGTCCCGCGTCGACCACCACGCCAGCCCGCCACCCAGGGCGATACCGGCGACGATGGCCCAGGTCAGCCGCATGCGGTTACGGCTTGACGGCGACCGTCGGGGTGCACCAGGCCTTGATGCCGGCCTCGGCCAGCTGGACCTGGGCGGCGCGCTGTCCGGCGTCCATTTCGGCGTCGGGCTTGCCGTCGTTGTTGGCATCCAGGCCCACCGGAGCGTTGCTCTTGAGGCGGTCCAGGTTCTGTCGCGCCATCACGCACTGCGAGCTGTCGGCCGGCCTGGAATCGGCCGGCTTGGCTGCGGCGGCCGCCTCCGGTGGCGCGGGCGCATCGCTTCGCACGGAACGGTTGCGGTAATCGGCTTTGTTGGGAGGCGGCGAGTCCGAGTAGTGGGTGACCCCCTTGGCGTCCTTCCACTGGTAGACCTCGCCGGCGATCGCCGGGCACGCGACGGCGAGCAGGGCGGCGGCCAGCAGGGGCAGCGCGCGCGATTGCGAAGCACGAGGACGGGACATGGAGCAGCTCCGGATGGGAGGGACACCGAGATCCGATTGCAGCACCGCCGCGTCGGCGAGGCAAGCCGTTAAACTGTAAAGATGGACCAGACGCAACAAACGCCCCGACCGCGGGGGCGCGGCATCTATCTGCTGCCCAACCTGTTCACCACCGGCGGCCTGTTCGCCGGCTTCTACGCGATCATCGCCGCCACCCAGGGCCGTTTCGACGACGCCTGCATCGCCGTGTTCATCGCCGCCATCCTGGACGGCGTGGACGGCCGCGTCGCGCGCCTGACCAACACCCAGAGCGAGTTCGGCATGCAGTACGACTCGCTCGCCGACCTGATCAGCTTCGGCCTGGCGCCGGCGTTGGTGACCTATCACTGGGCCCTGTCGTCGATGAAACTCGACGGCCCGATACCGGGCAAGATCGGCTGGATCGCCGCATTCCTGTACGCCGCTTGCGCCGCGCTACGGCTGGCGCGGTTCAACTCGCAGGTCGGGCAGGTCGACAAGCGCTGGTTCATCGGCCTGGCCAGCCCGGCTGCGGCCGGCATGGTGGCCGCTTTCGTCTGGACCTGCCACGACCTGGGCTACACCGGCGAGCACTTGCGCTATGCCGCACTCGCCGTGACGGTGACGGCAGGCCTGTTGATGGTCAGCCGGATCCGCTACTTCAGCTTCAAGGGCGCTGGCCCGCGCCACGATCGCGTCCCGTTCCTGGCGATCATCGTGGTGTTGGCGACGGTGGTCGCCATCGCGATCGACCCGCCCAGCGTGCTGCTGACCATCGGCGTGGCATATGCGCTGTCGGGGCCGCTCCATGCCGCCTACCGCCGCCTGCGCCGCAGCCCTGCCAACGGGATCGTGCCATGAGCACGCCGTGGAGCGCCGAGCAGACGCAATGGTTGCAGGCCATGGGGCACCAGGTCTGGACCTTGGCGGCAGCGGACGCTCCTTCGGCGGAGGCCACGACTCCGATCCACGAGGCCGCGGCGCTGCTGAAGCCGGCGACGCCCGAGCGTACAGAGCGGCCGCGTCAGGTCTCGGCGCCGCGCGCTCCTGCGGCCACGGCGCAGGAGCGCCTCATGCAGGCGATCCTGCGCGCCGCCAACCGCGCCGCCGGCGATGTCGCCGTGTCGGCGCTGTTGCCCGATCCGTCGGCGCTGCGCGGCAACGCCGTAGCCAAGCGTGCGCTGTGGCCGCAACTGCGCCGGCTGCGCCGGCCGCTGGAGGGAGAATGAGCGCCCTGGCGGCCGATTCTCGTCCGCTGGCGGCGCCGACGGCGCTGCGGCCGATGCGCGAGGAAGACCTCGACGCGGTGCATGCGGTCGAAGTGCGCTCTTACGAGTTCCCCTGGTCGGTGGGCATCTTCCGCGACTGCCTGCGCGCCGACTATCCGGCCTGGGTGCTGCTGCAGGACGGCCGCATCGTCGGCTACTTCCTGATGAGCATCGCCGCCGGCGAGGCCCATGTGCTCAATGTCTGCGTCGACCCGGGCGTGCAGGGTCGCGGCCTTGGCCGGCACCTGTTGCGCGCGCTGCTGCACATCGCGCGCGGCCGCCATGCCGAGCGCGTATTCCTCGAAGTGCGGCCATCCAATGGCGGAGCGATCGCCCTCTACTATTCCGAGGGCTTCAACGAGATCGGACGCCGCCCGCGCTACTACCCGGCACGCGACGGCCGCGAGGATGCGCTGGTGATGGCGATCGAATTGCTGCCGCCCGAGTAGGGCCATTGCCACGCGATGTCCGCGCGCGCGACACTCGAACGCGCCGCCCATCCCGCAAAAGGAACCTGCATGCGCTTGGCACCGACCCTCTGGCTGATGTGTGCGTTCGCCTTGACCGCGCCGCTGCACGCCGCCGAAGCGATGGACGTACCGGTTTTGTGGGAGTCGCCGGGGTGCGACCACGAGAAGCTGGGATCGGTCGAGATCGACGCCGGCTCACGCGTGAACGAGAGCACCGCCGACATCAACGTGCCGCTCGTGGACTACGGCCGGGCGATGACGAAGCTGGCCAATGCCGGCCTCGCGCAAGGCGCCAATGCGGTAGTGCTGCGCTCGCATCAGGGCGTGTACTTCACGCGAAACGGCAAGCAGAGCCGCAAACCCGTGTACGTGAAACTTCGCGGCGCGGCGATCCGTCTGGTCGAACCGGGGCAATGCCAGCTCGTGTTCGTCGATGTGGAGGAACTCGAAGCGCGTTCGCGCAGCGGCAAGCCGGTCGAAGTGTCCTCACGCGAGGCGTTCGAGGGCGAATGAGGTTTTGAAACCCCTCCCACCTTCGGACACCCTTTCGGGCGCCGCAGGCGGGAGGGCCAACCGAGTGGTTCAGCCCAGCTTCGCGCGCTGCGCGGCCAATGCTTCGCGCTGCAGGTTCCAGTCGGCCAGGCGCTTGCGCTCCTGCTCCACCACCGCAGGCGGAGCGTTGGCGACGAACGTCTCGCTGGCCAGCTTGTTGTGGCACTTGGCGATCTCGCCTTCGACGCGCTTGAGTTCCTTGTCCAGGCGCGTGCGCTCGGCGCTCAGGTCCACCAGGCCTTCCAGCGGCACCAGCAACTTGAGCTCTCCGACCACCGCCGTCGCGGCCGCCGGGGCGGCGTGTGCGTCGGCCAGCACTTCGATGGCCTCCAGGCGCGTCAGGAAGCGCAGCTGCGAGTCGAAGCGTGCGGCGCGGTCGCGATCGGCAGCGCTGGCATCGACCAGCAGCAGCGGCACGGTCTTCGACGGCGTGACATTGAGTTCGCTGCGGATCTTGCGCAATGCGGTGACCATCGCCTTGAGCCATTCGATGTCGGTTTCGGCGGCAGCGTAATCCTGCCCGGCGAAATCGCCGGCCAGCGGATACGGGCGCAGCATCAGCGTCGCCTCGGCCAGATCCAGGCGCGGCGAGACGGCCAACCACAGTTCCTCGGTGACGAACGGGATCAGAGGGTGCAACAGCGACAACAGGCGTTCGAGCACGTACAACAACGTGTGGCGCGTGCTGTCGGCCGCCGCGGCGTCGTCGCCGTTGAGGGCAGGCTTGGCCAGCTCGACGAACCAGTCGCAGAAATCGTTCCACGCGAACTCGTACAGCGACTGCGCCAGCAGGTCGAAGCGGTAGGAAGCGAAATGCTGCGCCGCTTCGGCCGTGGTCTTCGCCAGCTGTGCGAGGATCCAGCGTTCGGCGTCGGTGCGCGGTGCCGGAGCACCTTGAGCGACGAAACCTTCGGTGTTCATCAGTACGAAGCGCGTCGCGTTCCACAGTTTGTTGCAGAAGTTCTTGTAGCCTTCGGCGCGGCCGAGGTCGAACCGGATGTCGCGTCCGTGCGTGGCCAGCGCGGCGATGGTGAAGCGCAGCGCGTCGGCGCCGAAGGCCGGGATGCCCTCCGGGAACTCCTTGCGCGTGGCCTTCTCGATCTTCTCGGCCATCTTCGGCTGCATCAGGCCGGTGGTGCGCTTGGACAACAGGTCCTCAAGCGAGATGCCGTCGATCAGATCGAGCGGATCGAGGATGTTGCCCTTGGACTTGGACATCTTCTGGCCGTCCTTGTCGCGGACGAGACCTGTGATGTAGACGTCGTTGAACGGCACGCGTCCGGTGAAGTGGTCGGTCGCCATGATCATGCGCGCGACCCAGAAGAAGATGATGTCGAAGCCCGTGACCAGCACGCTCGACGGCAGGTAGCGGTCATAGCCGCGCTCATCCATGCGCTGCTGGTCGGGCCAGCCCATGGTCGAGAACGGCCACAACTGCGACGAGAACCAGGTCTCCAGCACATCGCTGTCCTGCGACAGCGCCACTTCGTGGCCGAGGTCGTGCTTCTCGCGCACTTCGGCTTCGCTGCGGCCGACGTAGATGTGGCCGTCGTCGTCGTACCACGCCGGGATGCGATGGCCCCACCAGAGCTGACGGCTGATGCACCAGTCCTGGATGTTTTCCATCCAGTGGCGGTAGGTGTTGATCCAGTTCGAAGGAACGAGCTTCACGTCGCCGCTCTCGACGAGTTCCAGGCCGCGCTTGGCCAAACCGTCCATCTTCACGAACCACTGGTCGGTCAGGTACGGCTCGATCACCTGGCCGGTGCGGTCGCCGCGCGGCACCTGCAACTTGTGCGGCTTGGTCTCGACCAGGCGGCCTTCAGCCTCCAGGTCGGCGAGCACGACCTTGCGCGCCGCATAGCGGTCCAGGCCGCGGTATTTCTCAGGCGCGTTGTCGTTCACCGCCGCGACCCGGGTGAAGATGTTGATCAGCGGCAAGCCATGGCGCTGTCCGACGGCGTAATCGTTGAAGTCGTGCGCCGGGGTGACCTTGACCACGCCGGTGCCGAACTCGCGCTCGACGTAGTCGTCGGCGATGACCGGAATCTCGCGCCCGCTCAGGGGCAGCGCCACGGTCTTGCCGATCAAGTGCGTGTAGCGCTCGTCCTGCGGATGCACCATCACCGCGACGTCGCCTAGCATGGTTTCCGGGCGCGTGGTGGCGACGACCAGTTCGCCGCTGCCGTCGCTCAGCGGGTAGCTGATCGACCACAGAAAGCCGTCTTCTTCCTCGTTGACCACTTCCAGGTCCGAGATCGCCGTCTTCAGCACCGGATCCCAGTTGACCAGGCGCTGGCCCCGATAGATCAGGCCCTGTGCGTGCAGGCGCACGAAGGACTCGACCACGGCCTGTGCGGCCATCGGGTCCATCGTGAAGACGCTGCGCGTCCAGTCGCCCGACGTGCCCAGGCGGCGCATCTGCCGCTCGATGGTGTCGCCGGAATGCTGCTTCCACTCCCAGACCTTGGCGATGAAGCCGTCGCGACCCAGTTCGTCGCGGGTGATGCCCTCGCGCCCGAGGTTGCGCGCCACCACCATCTCGGTGGCGATGCCGGCGTGGTCGGTGCCCATCTGCCACAACGTGTCGTAGCCACGCATGCGGTGGTAGCGGATCAGCGCGTCCTGCAACGTGTGCTGGAACGCATGGCCCATGTGCAGCGTGCCGGTGACGTTCGGCGGCGGCAGCAGGATGGTGTAGGGCTCGCCCTTGCCGCTGGGCTGGAATACGCCGCTGCGCTCCCACTCCTCGTAGAGGCGGGCTTCGAACTGCTTGGGGTCGTAGCTGGGGGCGAGGGTGTGGGTCATGGGGGGTCCGGACTCAGTGCTGGTCCGTCATCCCGGCAAAAGCCGGGATCCATTTTGTCTTTGCCGTGAGAGCAACAGCAAAATGGACTCCTGCTATCGCAGGAATGACGACATCAGGGTTACATGTCGTATTTCTTCAGTTCCAGGCCACGCGCCTGGTACTGCTTCCAGCGCTCGCGCAGCGGACCGCGTGCGGAATCGTCGGCCGGCACGACTTCAAGCACGCGGTCGAAGCTTCCCGATACCGGCTCGTCGCGCAGGTTGATGACCAGTGCACGCATCGGCGTATCGACGTCGGGCGAGGCGATCAGCACGGGCGTGAGCTCGTCCTCCTGGTCGCCAGCGATCTGGTGCGGGATGTAGGCCTCGTCGTCGAACGCCCACAGCAACTCGTCGAGTTGCTCGGCCTGCTCGGCATCGCGGGTCAGCACCAGCGTCCACAGGTTGGCGTCGTGCGCCTTGCGGGCGAGCTCGCAGACGAGCAGCAGCGGTTCCTCGCGGAACCGCTCCTTCTGGATCAGATAGAAGTCGGCGCGGGGCACCGGACTCAGGCCGCGCGATCCAGCAGCCACTGGCTCAGCAGGCCGACCGGACGTCCGGTGGCCATGCCGCGCTTGCCTTCATCGCTGGCGCTGCCGGCGATATCCAGGTGCGCCCAGCGCTGGCCCTCGGTGAAGCGCGCGAGGAAGCAGCCTGCGGTGATGGCGCCGGCCCAACGGCCGCCGATGTTGTAGACGTCGGCGAAGCTGGATTCCAGCAGGGTCTGGTACTCGTCCCACAGCGGCAGGCGCCAGGCACGGTCGAAGACGTTCTCGCCGGCATCCAGCAGCTCGGCCGCCAGGTCGTCGTGCTTGCTCATCAGGCCGGAGGCGAACTTGCCAAGCGCGATCATGCAGGCGCCGGTGAGCGTGGCGACATTGACCAGCGCCTGCGGCTCGAAGCGCTGCGAGTAGGTCAGCGCGTCGCACAGGATCAGTCGGCCTTCGGCGTCGGTATTGCCGACCTCGATGGTCTTGCCGGACATGCTGGTCAGTACGTCGGAGGGGCGGTAGGCATCGGCGTCGGGCATGTTCTCCACGGCCGGCACCACCACCACCAGGTTGATCGGCAACTGCATGCCAACCGCGGCGACGAAGGTACCCATGACGGTGGCGCCACCGCACATGTCGTACTTCATCTCCTCGATCCCGCCCTGGGTCTTGAGGTTGATGCCGCCGGTGTCGAAGGTGATGCCCTTGCCGACCAGCACGTAGGGCTTGGCATCGCCACCGTTGCTGTACTTCAGCACGATCAGCTTGGGCGGGTTGGCCGAGCCGCGGCCGACCGCGAGCAGCGAGCCCATGCCCAGTTCGGTCATCTGCGCCACGTCCAGCACCTCGCACGAGGTGGTCGGGAAGCGACTGGCGAATTCCTGCGCCTGCTGCGCCAGGTAAGCCGGGTTGCAGATGTTCGGCGGCAGGTTGCCCAGCTCGCGGGCGAACTGCACGCCGGCGGCGATCGCCTGGCCTTGTGCCTGGGCCAGCTTGTCATCGCCGAGGATGGACAGCTTGCGCAGGCCAGCCTCGTCCTTCTTGCGGGCGGCGGCGCCCAGCGTGGCGGTGTAGCGATAGCAGGCGTGGTCGGCGGCGATCACGGCCTGGCGGATCGCCCAGGCCGTGTCGCGGCCGGCGACCGGCACTTCCGACAACGTGAACAGCGCATTGGCGATCGGCCCGCTCCTGAGCGTACGCGCGACATCGCCGACGGCCTTGAGGTACTGCGGCACGCCGAACTTGCCGGCATCGCCCAAGCCCACCACCAGCAGGCGCGGCGCCGTGACGCCCGGCAGGTCGTGCAGCAGGGCGATCTTGCCGGTCTTGCCGCTGATGTCGCCGCGCTCCAGCAGGGTACGCAGGCGGCCACCGCTGACCTCGTCCAGGGCCTGCGCCGTCGGCGTCAGGCTGTTGTCGGCAAAGGCGCCAACGACGATGCAATCGGTTTGCGCGGCATGGGGGGTGTCGCGGTTCAGGTCGAATTCGAGGGCCATCCAACAGATTCCCGGCAGATAAAAAGGAAGAGTTCCGTACAATCGGGCGGCTGAGTAGGGGCGCAACACCCCCTGGCCGCGCCCGGCGCAGCCAACTCACGCCCTCGGGACGAACCCCCGAGTTTAATGCACCCCGCCCGGAAGCCGAAGCCTGATGCCCAAGCTGGACCGTTATCTGCTGAGCGAGCTCGCCCAGAGTGTCCTTGCGACCCTGGTCGTGCTGCTGATCGTCTGCCTGGGCGGCGTCTTCGTCGACGTGCTCACGGACATCACCCGGGGGCGGGTCCCGCCTGGGTTGATGCTGATGCAGTTCGGCCTGGTGCTGCTGCAGTGGCTGCCTCGCATCCTGCCGCTGGCGCTGATGCTGGGGTTGATGCTGGGGATGGGCCGCCTGTACCGGGACTCGGAGATGCCGGTCCTGGCATCGATCGGCGTCGGACCCCGGCGGATGCTCAAGCCGCTGATGCTGGTGGTGTTGCCGCTGGTGGCGGTGGTGGCCGCCTGCTCACTGTGGCTGGCGCCATGGGCCGAACGCGTGTCCAAGCAGATGATCAACGAGGCCAACCGCAACCTGCTGGTGGCGGGCCTGGAGCCCGGGCGCTTCACCGAGCTGCCCGCCGGCAGCGGCCAGGGCGGCGTGATCTACATCGGCAGCATGTCCAACGACGGCAGCCGGTTCAGCCGGGTGTTTGTCTATCGGCAGACCGAGGACCGGCGCGTGGTCACCACGTCCGATGACGGGCAACTGAGCGTCGATGCCAATGGCGATCGCTACCTGAGTCTCAACAAGGGCTTCGAGGTCGAGGGGCCGCGGGCGGCAGGGCTGGACTACAACCTGCTGCGCTATGCCCGCAACGACGTGCTGCTACCGGCCATTGAGAGGAAGTACGACCCGAATTCGCCCGAGCTGATGCCGACGACCCGGCTGTTCGGCGATTCGCGGCCCGAGGCCAACGCGCAGCTGCATTACCGCATTGCCCCGCCGCTGCTGGCGTTCGCGTTCGCGCTGATGGCGATACCGCTGGCGCGCAGTTCGCCGCGGGAGGCGCGCTACGGCCACATGCTGATGGGCTTCCTGGCCTACCTGATCGGCATGAACCTGATGATGGCCGGCCAGGGCTGGCTGGAAGACGGCAAGATCGCCGCCGTGCTCGGCCTGTGGTGGCTGGTGTTGCCGACCCTGGCGATCGGCCTGTGGGTGTATTTCGCCGACGGCCGCCTGCGCCGCCGGAAAGGATGGCTATGAGGCTGATGCCAAAAATCCACGACCTGTATGTCGGCAAGGTCGTGCTCGGCACGGTCCTGCTGACCTGGGCCGTGCTGCTCGGCCTGGACGTAATGCTCGGTTTCGTCACCGAGTTCAGCGACGTCGGCGAGGGCAACTACGGGCTGCTGCAGGCGGTGACGGTGATGGCGTTGTCGGTGCCGCGCCGCGCCTACACGCTGTTCCCCCATGCTGCTGTGATCGGCTCGCTGATGGCGCTGGGACAGCTGGCGGCCAGTTCAGAGCTGACGGCGCTGCGCGCGCTGGGCCTGTCGCGCCGACGCCTGAGTCTCAGCGTGGCCGCCGCGCTCGCCCTGCTGACCGGGCTGATGGTCATCAATGGCGAGACGCTCGGCCCCGCCGGGCAGCGTCGCGCGGACTCGCTCAAGGCGTCGGCCAAGTCCAAGAACATGATCGTCGCGCAGTACTCCGGGCTGTGGGCGCGCGAGGGCAACGTGATCCTCAACGCCAACGGCGGTCAGGAGCGTGAGAAGGACGGCGACCGCTGGTTGGAGCTGCGCGACGTCTTTCTTTACGAATTCAGCGACGACGGACGCCTGAAGTCGACCGCGACCGTGGGCCAGGCCGAGCATCGCCCCGGCGGCTGGCTGCTGCGCAACGTGACGCGCATCCATTTCACCGACCGCTCCGTGCACGAGACCCACGTGGGCGAGGAGCGCTGGAATTCCAAGCTCGATGCGGTGGCATTGACCGCGGGCCTGGAGAAGCCGCGCTACCTCACCGCCGGCCAGTTGCACGACGCGACCAACTACCGCCTGCGCAACAATCTGGACGCCAGCGAATTGCAGGAACATTACTGGGGGCGCTGGTTCTATCCGATCAATGCGCTGGCGCTGTGCCTGGCGGCGATTCCGTTCGCGTTCGGCACCTTGCGCAGCGGCAGCATGGGCAAGCGCCTGTTCATCGGCATCATCTTCGCGCTGAGCTTCTGGCTACTGCAGACGCAGTTCGTGCGCCTGGCCGGCGTGTTCAAGTTCGACTATCGCGTGGCGTATCTGTTGCCGACACTGATCATGCTGGGCGTATCGGCGGCGCTGTTCAAACGGCGCTCCGGCTGAGGACGTCACATGGGCGCGCCTCAGCGCGCTTCGCACTACGCGTTACCGGGCCCGTTTTGGTACCCGCACCATTCGGGTTCCGCTGGCAAGGTCGTGCCGCGCCACGACTGATCTGGTAAGCCTGTGCAAATGAGCGCGCCGCAGCGCGTGTGGCTCTACACGTTGCCGGGATGCTTCTTGGGTACCCGCATCATCCGGGTTCCGCTGGCGCGGTCGTGCCACGTCAACCGATCGGGATCCCACCACGCCCACCAGAACCCCAGGCCGCCGAGCAGCAGCGAGGCCGTCCCGATGGTGTAGCGAATCCACAGCCGGGACCACGCCGGCTTTTCGGCGCTGGCCGGGAGCACACGCAAGCGCCAAGGCCGCATGCCCAGGGTTTGCCCGCCGCGACGCCAACTCAGCGTGGCGTAGAGCCCTGTAATCAACCACAGGGCGAATAGCTCCAGCCAACCCGCGAGCGTGTCGCCGTAGATGGGTTCGCCGCCATGGATCAGCATGGCGGCGGCGCCCGTTGCGAACCACAACCCCAATGCCGGAAAAAAGTCGTAGAGCAAGGAAAGCATGCGCCAGCCGACCAATGCGGCTGGTTTGGATACGGTTGGCTCGGCGGCGCTATCGGTGGCAGTCATTGCATCAGCATATAAGCTTGCCGCATGAGTCCGCACACCCCCGCCGAACGACGTACGGTTGCCATGGCATTGCCGGCGTTGCCGCAAGCCGACGCGACGGCTGTCAACGCCTTCCTCGACGCGATCTGGGCCGAGAACGGCCTGGCGCAGCAGACGCTGGACAGTTACCGGCGCGATCTCGAACTGCTCGCGCGGTGGCGAGACGGGCGCGGCGGCGGCCTGGTCGCGGCGGATCGCGCGGCGTTGTTCGATTACCTGGCGTGGCGCGCGAAGCAGGGCTACTCGCCGCGCAGCAATGCGCGCCTGCTATCGGCATTGCGCGCGTTCTATGCCTGGTGCGTGCGACGGGGCACCCGCAGCGACGACCCGACGGCGCTGCTGGAGCCGCCCAAGCTGCCGCGTTCGCTGCCGAAAGCCTTGGCGGAAAGCCAGATCGAGGCGCTGCTGGCGGCGCCGGATATCGCGCAGCCGCTGGGGCTGCGCGATCGCGCGATGCTCGAATTGATGTACGCCGCGGGCCTGCGCGTGAGCGAACTGGTCAACCTGCCATCGACTGGGGTCAACCTGCGGCAAGGCGTGCTGCGGGTGATGGGCAAGGGCAGCAAGGAGCGCCTGGTGCCGCTGGGAGAGGAGGCGCAGCACTGGCTGGAGCGTTATCTGGCCAACGCGCGGCCGCTGCTGGCGGGCAAGCGCGCGCTGGCGCCGCTGTTCATCGGGACCACCGGCGAAGCGCCGACCCGGCAGCAGTTCTGGCTGCTGGTGAAACGCTATGCCGCCGTGGCCGGCGTCGATCCGGACAAGATCAGTCCGCACGGACTGCGCCACAGTTTCGCCACCCATCTGCTGAACCACGGCGCGGACCTGCGCGCGCTGCAGATGCTGCTGGGCCACAGCTCGCTATCGACCACCCAGATCTACACGCTGGTGGCGCGCGAGCAGCTCAAGCAACTGCACGCAAAGCATCATCCCAGGGGATAAGGCAGGTCGCTTGTGCGGCACTGCCTGACGCTTACCGAATGCCCCGGCTAATGGCCGGGCCAAGCGATCCAGAGACGCTCAGTCGCGCCATGGACGAAGATGCAATCGAAGACGCGCTCCGCGGCACTGCCGCGCGGCCTGCCCAACGCCCGGCCATGGAGGCAGCGACAGGCAGCCCGGCCGCTCGCCCCGGTGCCGCACGTATCACGGTGGACTTACCAACGCGCCAAGGACCGGGACCGACGGCACTGGCCGGTTCAGGCGGTCATGCCACAATCCGCGAACCTCCCCCATCGTCAGCGGTCCCAAGCGGGCCGATGTCAGGACACCACATGAAGCGCACTCTCTTCGCCCTCGTTGGCGCCATCAGCCTCTCTGCCTGCGCCCAGGCCCCGGATCCGGCCAAAGCGCCAGGTGCGATGGCGAGCAGCGCCAACAGCGCCCCCAAGGCGCCTGCCAGCGCTGCGCCAAAGGCCGGCACGCCGGAGGCGAGGGCGGTGGAGGCCATCGCCAGGCTCAACCCGCAGGTCAAGGCAGACAAGGTGGGCGCGGCGCCGATTCCCGGCTTCCAGGAGGCCATCGTGGCCGGCCAGGTGGTCTATGTCAGCAACGACGGCCGCTACCTGTTCCTGCCGGGTTCCGGTGGCGCACTGTTCGACGTCGATGCGCGCAAGAACCTCAGCGAGGGCGCGCTGGCCTCGATGCGCAAGGAGCTGCTGAAGACCATTCCGGTCAGTGAGCGCATCGTGTTCGCGCCGGCCAATCCCAAGTACACCGTCAGCGTCTTCACCGACGTGGAATGCGGCTATTGCCGCAAGTTCCACAGTGAAATCGCCGAGTACAACCGCCAGGGCATTGCCGTGCAGTACCTCGCGTTCCCGCGCATGGGCCTGGGCAGCGACGACTACAAGAAGATGGTGTCGGTGTGGTGCGCGCCGGATCGCCGCAAGGCGCTGACCGACGCCAAGGCCGACCACCAGGTGCAGAGCCGGTCGTGCAAGACCAGCGTCAACCAGCAGTACGACGTCGGCCAGCGCGCAGGTCTGACCGGCACGCCGATGATCCTGGCCGCCGACGGCACCCAGCTGGGCGGCTACATCCCGCCGGCGGCGCTTCGCGCCACGCTCGACAAGCTGGCCGCCGAGTCGGCCAAGGCCGCCCAGGCCGGTCCTCCGGGCGGCGCGGCCGGCAGCCGCTAAGCCCCGCAAAGCTTGCCCAGAAGCCGCCGGCCTGGCCGGCGGCGGACCTGCCGGGCGGCCGCGAGCCGTCCCGACGGCAGTTCCGATCCCCCCGGACGCGCCGCGGCCCGTCGTTCGTTACAATGGCCGGCCCGACGTTGCACGGTTCCCCGGACATGATCGTCCTCGAGGGCGCATCCGCCCTGTCGCCGTTCCGCCGCGAGCGGCTCCAAGCCCGCCTGCAAGCCCTCCATCCGTCCGTCCGCCTGCTCGGCGCATGGCCTGTCTATTGGGTCGAGCCCGAACCGGGCCAGACGCCGGACGTCGAACCTTTGCGGCGCATTCTGCAGGCCGAACCGGCCGAGGCCGCGCGCGAAGCCGACGCCATTTCGCGCTACGTCACTCCGCGCCTGGGCACGCTGTCGCCATGGGCCAGCAAGGCCACCGAGCTGCTGCATGGGGCCGGACTGCCGGTGAAGCGCGTCGAGCGCGGCACGCGTTACGACCTGACCGGCTGGCCGACCGATGCGGCGACGCAGGGCACGCTGGCCAAGGTGCTGCACGATCCGATGACGCAGTCGCTGCTGGAAGCGCGCGACGATGCGGCGGCGTTGTTCGCCGTGCCCGCGCGCGGCGGTCTGGAGCGCGTGCCGCTGGCCGATCTGGAAAACGCCAATGTCCGCCTCGGCCTGGCCCTGGCCGACGACGAGATCGCCTACCTGCGCGAGCGCTACGCCGCGCTTGGGCGCGAGCCGGCGGACGTCGAACTGATGATGTTCGCGCAGGCCAATTCCGAGCACTGCCGCCACAAGATCTTCAACGCGTCGTGGACCATCAACGGTCGTGAGCAACTGCACAACGGCGGGCCGCAGTCGTTGTTCAAGATGATCAAGAACACGCACGCGACCACGCCCGAGCACACGCTCTCGGCGTACAGCGACAATGCCGCGGTGGTCGAAGGCTACGCCAGCCGCCGTTTCCGTCCGGATCCCGGCAGCCGTGCGTATCGCGCCGAGGCGCAGGTCGATTCGGCGTTCGCGATCAAGGTCGAGACGCACAATCATCCGACCGCGATCGCGCCGTTCCCCGGCGCATCCACCGGCAACGGTGGCGAGATCCGCGACGAGGGCGCGACCGGCCGCGGTGGCCGTCCCAAGGCCGGCCTGTGCGGCTTCAGCGTGTCGCACCTGCGCATCCCGACGCTGCCGCAACCGTGGGAGACCGAGCGCAAGCTCAACCCGCGCATGGCACCGGCGCTGGAGATCATGCTCGATGGCCCGATCGGCGCGGCGGCGTTCAACAACGAGTTCGGCCGTCCCAACCTGACCGGCTACTTCCGCAGTTTCGAGCTCGACGAAGGCACCCATGCGCGCGCCTACGACAAGCCGATCATGCTGGCCGGCGGCCTCGGCGCGATCGATCGCGTGCAGGTGAAGAAGCTCGGCATGAAGCCGGGTGATGCGGTGGTGGTGCTCGGCGGTCCGGCAATGCTGATCGGCCTGGGCGGCGGCGCGGCCAGTTCGGTCGCCTCCGGCGATAGCCACGAGGACCTCGATTTCGCCAGCGTGCAGCGCGACAACCCGGAGATGGAGCGCCGCTGCCAGGAAGTCATCGACCGCTGCGTTGCGCGCGGCGCAGACAATCCGATCGCCACCGCGCACGACGTCGGCGCCGGCGGATTGTCGAACGGCATTCCCGAGTTGCTGCACGACTCCGGCCTGGGCGGCGTCATCGACCTGGCCAAGGTGCCGAGCGACGACCCGTCGCTGTCGCCGATGCAACTGTGGTGCAACGAGTCGCAGGAGCGCTACGTGCTCGGCGTGCCCGCTGACCGCATCGCCGAGTTCGCCACCATCTGCGAGCGCGAGCGTTGCCCGTTCGCGGTGGTGGGGCATGCGACGGCCGAAGAACATCTGGTCGTCGGTTACGGCGCGACGGTCGACAACGCCCGCGAAGCCGGTCGCGACTGGCCCATCGATCTGCCGATGGACGTGTTGTTCGGCAAGGCGCCGAAGATGCATCGCGATACCCGCCATCCGCCTGCAGCGCCGTGGCCGGAGCTGGAGTGGCACGACCTGGATCTGCGCGAGGCCGCGCTGCGCGTGCTGGCGCATCCGACGGTGGCGTCCAAGAACTTCCTGGTCACGATTGGTGATCGCACCGTCGGCGGCCTCACCGCGCGCGACCAGATGATCGGTCCGTGGCAGTTGCCCTTGGCCGATTGCGCGATCACGTTGTCGGGCTTCGACGGCGTGGTCGGCGAGGCCATGGCGATCGGCGAGCGCACGCCGCTGGCGCTGCTCGATGCCGCCGCCGCTGCGCGCATGGCAGTGGGCGAGGCGATCACCAACCTGTGCGCCGCGCCGGTGGAATCGCTGGCGCGCATCAAGCTGTCGGCCAACTGGATGGCAGCGGCCGGCCACCCCGGCGAGGACGCGCTGTTGTTCGACGCGGTCAAGGCCGTGGGCATGGAACTGTGCCCGGAGCTGGAGCTGAGCATCCCGGTCGGCAAGGACTCGCTGTCGATGCAGGCGCAGTGGCACAACGACGGCGCCGCGCACAAGTCGGTGTCGCCGGTCTCGCTGATCGTCAGCGCGTTCGCGCCGGTGCTGGACGTGCGTCGCCAGCTCACGCCGCTGCTCGTGCGCGAGGAGGAATCCGAGCTGTGGCTGATCGGCCTGGGTGCCGGCAAGCAGCGCCTCGGCGGCTCGGTGCTGGCGCAGTGCTTCCCCGAGGCCAATGGCAACAGCCCGCTGCCGGCCTTCGCCGGTGGCGTGCCCGACCTCGACGACCCGCAGCGGCTGCGCGATTTCTTCGAACTGATCCGCGATGCCCGCGAGGCCGGCCTGCTGCAGGCGTACCACGACCGCTCTGACGGCGGCGCGTTCGCTGCGTTGTGCGAAATGGCGTTCTGCTCGCGCCTGGGCCTGGACATCAACCTCGATGGATGGGGGGATGATCCGTTCCGCACGCTGTTCAACGAGGAGTTGGGCGCCATCGTCCAGGTCTCGACCGAGGACCGTGCCGAGTTCGCCGACCTGGTGGCCCGCCACGGCCTGATCGACTGCGCGCAGCGCATCGCCAGGCCGACCACGGCGCCGGTCGTACGCGTCCGCGAAGAGGGCAACACCCTGGTCGAGTGGCGCTGGGACGAGCTGTTCGATGCCTGGTGGGCGACCAGCCACGCGCTGCAGAAGCTGCGCGACAACCCCGAGTGCGCCGACGAAGAGCGCGCTGTCGCACGCGACTTCAATGCTCCGGGCGTGAAGCCGAAGCTCGGTTTCGATCCGGCGCACGATATCGCCGCGCCGTTCATCAACACCGGCGTGCGACCGAAGGTGGCGATCCTGCGCGAACAGGGCGTCAACGGCCAGATCGAGATGGCGGCGGCGTTCGACCGCGCCGGCTTCGAGGCCTTCGACGTGCACATGAGCGACCTGATCAGCGGACGCTTCGCACTGGCGGACTTCAAGGGCCTGGCGGCCTGCGGCGGCTTCAGCTACGGCGACGTGCTCGGCGCCGGCCGCGGCTGGGCGACCTCGGTGCTGGAGCGCAGTGCGCTGCGCGACGCGTTCGCCGCGTTCTTCGCGCGGTCGGACAGCTTCTCGCTGGGCGTGTGCAATGGTTGCCAGATGCTCTCGCAGCTCAAGCCGATCATCCCCGGCGCCACGCACTGGCCGAAGTTCCTGCGCAATCGCAGCGAGCAGTTCGAAGCGCGATTGGGTCTGCTGGAAGTGGTCGAGTCGCCGTCGCTGTTCTTCCGCGACATGGCCGGCTCGCGCATTCCGGTGGCGGTGGCGCACGGCGAAGGCCGCGCCGAGTTCGACAGCACGCTCGACCAGAGCGCCGCGCACGTCTCGCTGCGCTACGTCGACGGCAACGGCCAGCCGGCCACGCGCTATCCGCTCAATCCCAACGGATCGCCCGACGGCATCACCGGCCTTACCACTGACGACGGCCGCGCGACGATCCTGATGCCGCACCCGGAGCGCACGCTGCGCAGCGTCAACCTGAGCTGGGCACCGCGCGATTGGAGCGATGACTCGCCGTGGATGCGCATGTTCCGCAATGCGCGGGCGTGGGTGGGGTGAGTGGCGTGATCATGTGACGCGCCAGGCGATATTCGGCGCATGAAAAAGCCGGGCCCGAAGGCCCGGCTTTTTTGTTGGCGACGCGGCGCTTACTTGAACGAGAAGTTGGCGGTATGCACGCTGCCGTCGCTGAGCTTCACCTGGATCTGCCGGCACGTTCCGGCCCACGACTTCTCGCTCTTCCAGACATAGATGTACTGGTTGGCGCTGGCGTCGTATTGCAGGCTGCTCTGCCCGGCGGTGACGGTCTCCAGCAGCGGATCCTCGAGTGCGCCGCCGCAGGTCATCGGTGCCGACTTCGGATAGCCCGCCGCCATGATCGCCATCCCCTGGTTGCCGCCGAGGCCGAACTTCAGCGGTATCGCGCTACCCGCCTTGGAGCTGTTGAGCATCGGCGCCATGTCGACCGGGCGGAAGAATCCGTTCCAGGCGTAGCTGACATTGACCTTGAACGAGCCCGAGGCCGTGTTGCCGTGGTTGTCGGTGGCACTGCAGGCGACGGTGTTGGTGCCCACCGGGAACGTGCTGCCCGAGGCCGGCGAGCAGTTCACCGTAACTGCGCCGTCGACGATGTCCCACGCGGTCGGCTGGGTGTAGGTCACCACCGCGGACGAGTTGCTTCCGGCGAACGCGCTGACGTCACCGGAGTAGTAGATCTGCGGGGCGGTCTTGTCCTGCACGGTCACGGTGAAGCTGGCCGTGCCCGTGTTGCCGGAACCATCGGTGGCCGAGCAGGTCACGGTCGTCGCCTGGATCGCGAACGTGCTGCCGGAAGCCGGCGAGCAGGTGGTGGTGACGGCGCCCCACACCAGGTCGCTGGCGCTCGCGGTGAAGGTCACGACGGAACCGGCCGCCGAGGCCGCTTCGGTGAGGATGTTCGCGGGCACGGACACCGTGGGCTCGGTCGTGTCGACAACGGTGACGGTGAAGCTCGCGTGGCCGGTGTTGTTGTGGCCGTCGGTGGCGGAGCAGGTCACCGTCGTCGAGCCCAGGGCGAATGTGCTGCCCGAAGCGGGTGCGCAGGTGGTGCCGACATTACCGTCGACGAGGTCGACTGCGCTGGCGCTGAAACTCGCGACCGCGCCGCTGGCCGAAGTCGCCTCGCGCACGATGGTGGCGGGCACCGAGACCGCGGGAGCGGTTGTGTCGGTGACGGTCACCGTGCTCGTGGCGGTGCCTGTGTTACCAGCGGCGTCCTTGGCCGACCAAGTGATCGTCGTGATGCCGACCGGGAATTGTGTCGGCGCATCGCTGGTGATCAAGACCACGCCGACGGCGTCGGTGGCGGTCGCATCGTCGTGGGTGACCGTGGTGAGCGGGCTGGTAGCTTCCGTCGTTACGTCAGCGGGCGGAGTGACGACGGGCGCGATAGTGTCCCGCACCGTGACGGTGAAGCTGGCGTGGCCGGTGTTATTCGATCCGTCGGTGGCCGAGCAGTTCACCGGCGTCGACGTGATCGCGAACGTGCTGCCCGAGGGCGGCACGCACGAAACGTCAACGTTGCCCCAGACCAGGTCGACCGCCGTGGCGGCGAAGGTCACGCTGGCGCCCGCGGCCGAGGTCGCTTCCTCGACGACTTCGGTGGGTACGGACAGTGTCGGCTCGGTGGTGTCGACTACCGTGATCGTGAAGGTCACCGGATCGGCCATGTTGCCGTGGGCGTCTTTCGCGTTACAGGTCACGAGGTTGTTGCCTAGGCCGAACGTCGAGCCCGAGGTGGGTGCGCAGGTGGCCGCGCCGACACCATCGACGATGTCGTGCGTCGCAGGGCTGGCGTAATCCACCGGAGCACCATTCGGGCCGGTGGCTTCGACGCCGGGAATGTCGGCGTGCGGATCGATCGTCGGCGGGGTCTTGTCCACCACCGTGACCGTGAAGGTCACGGGGCTGGCCGGGTTGCTGTGGGCGTCCGTTGCCGAGCAGGTCACCGGAGTGGTGCCTAGCACGAACGTCGAGCCGGACGCCGGCGCGCAACTCGCGGTGCCGTCGCCGTCGACCAGGTCGTGGGTGGCGGGGCTGGTGTAGCTGACCGGAGCGCCGTTAGGGCCGGTGGCTTCGATGTTGGCGATGTCGGCGTGCGGCTCGATCGTCGGCGGCGTCGTGTCGACCACGGTGACCGAGAACGTGACCGGCAGGGCCGCGTTGTTGTGCGCGTCCTTCGCCGTGCAGGTCACCAGGTCGCTGCCGAGGCCGAAGATCGAAGGCGA
Organism: Lysobacter niastensis; assembly: GCF_031457115.1. Taxonomy (GTDB): domain Bacteria; phylum Pseudomonadota; class Gammaproteobacteria; order Xanthomonadales; family Xanthomonadaceae; genus Lysobacter_J; species Lysobacter_J niastensis_A. Next base: position 576,635 of record NZ_JAVDVY010000002.1, on the reverse strand, counting down.
GACCGGCAGGCAACTGGCGGTGCCCGGCCCGTCGACGGCGTCGCTGGTCGCGGGGCTGTTGTAGAAGATCATGGCGCCGTAGGCACCCGTCGCCTCGATGGGGCCGACGTCGCCGGGAGTGGCGATGGTCGGCGCGGTCGTATCGACCACGTGGACGGTGAAGGTGACCGGTGCGGCCGCGTTGCCGGCACCGTCGTTCGCGGAGCAGGTCACCGTCGAGTCACCGAAGGCGAACTGCGAGCCTGACGCCGGTGCGCAGGTTGCCGTGCCGACGCCTTCGACAATGTCGTGCGTGGCCGGGCTCTGGAAGTTCACGCTCGCGCCCAGTGCACTGGTCGCTTCCTCCGTGACGTCATCGTGCATGTCGATCGTCGGCGCGGTCTTGTCCTGCACCGTGACGGTGAAGCTGCCGGTGCCCTTGTTGTTGTGCGAGTCGGTGGCCTGGCAGTTCACCGTGGTCGTGCCGAGCGCGAACGTCTCGCCGGAGTTGCGATCGCAGGTAGCCGGCGCGTTGCTGCCGTCAACGATGTCGTTGGCGCTAACGGAGAACGTGGCCACGGCGCCGGCGGTGGAGGTGGCCTCCAGCGTCATTGGCGATGGCAGCGTCAGCGTTGGTGCCGTCGTATCCAGCACGTGGATGGCGATGTTCACCGGCGTCGCAGCATTGCCGTGGCTGTCGGTGGCGTTGCAGGCCACCGTCGAATCGCCGACCACGAAGTTGCTGCCGGACGCCGGAACACAGGTTGCATTGCCTGCGCCGTCGACGGCGTCGGTGGTCGTCGCCGCGAACGTCACTGCGGCGCCGCCCGGCCCGGTGGCCTCCACGCCGACTGAAAGCGGCGCGGTGATGACGGGTGCGATGGTGTCGGCGACCGTGACCTTGAAGGCGGCGCTGGCGGGGTTCTGCGCCGAGTCCTTCACGCTGCAGCCGACATTGGTTGCGCCGAAGGGGAACAGGCCCGAGGGAGGCGTGCACGCGAGCAGGAAGCTCAGGTCGCCGTCGACGGCATCGAAGGCCGACGTGCCGAGGTTCACTGTGGCGCCGGCGGCGGACGTCGCCTCGATGGTCCTGTCCTGCGCGCCGGAGATGATCGGCGGGGTGATGTCATGGATGAAGACCCAACAGGTCGCGGAACTGGAGGCGCTGTTCGTGTCCGTTACGGTCAGCTGGAAGCGCACCAAGCCCGTCTGCTGGAAACCCAACGAGGGTGTATTTAAGGTAACCGAGGCGGTGTTCCAGGCGGATACGCCGGAGACCAGCGGCAGGCCGTCCAGTTGTTGCCAGCGGTAGGACACTATGCCGCCGTCACTGTCGGACGACGCATTGCCGTTGAGGGTGACAGAGGCGCGCTCATTGACGTCGAGTGGGCAGCTCAAGACCGCTGTCGGGGCGTCGTTGGTCCACTGTACGTTGACCAGCGTGTCCGCCGAGTTCTGTAGGCTTCCGTCGGAAACGGTGAGGCGGAAGGTCAGGGTCGTGGTCGCCGCCACGTTGGGCGCAAGGAATGACGCCTGCGCCTGGCTCGAATTGGCCAGGACGACCACCGGTCCCGTTCCCACCTGCGCCCAACTGTAGGTCAGGGGATTGTTGTCGGGATCCGAGGACGAGCCACCATTGAGCGTGACCAGTTGGCCCTCGGTCGAGGAGGACGGCGAGGCCGAAGCGACGGCATGCGGCGCCTGATTGGGAGCAATGACAGTGTCTTTGATGTTGATGTTGACTTCTTCAAAGTCGGAGCCGGAGCAATTGCCGCCGGGTCCGGTAACGGTCAGTCGCAGCACTGCGCTTTCGCCAAGCGGGCCCACATCGGGGACCGTGACCGTCACGGTGGGCGTATTGGCGTTGGTCAGCGTGATCTGGGCGCCGCTGACTCGGGTCCACTGGAACGTGCCGCCTGTGCTCGGTTTGGAATTGCTGCTGCCGAGAGTCTGCGTCGTCCTGACCCAGCCGTTTTGGGTCTGCGTGTAGTCGAACAAGCTGACGTTTTTGGACCCGTCGATCTTGGCTTGAGGACAGGGGTCGGCCAATGCGGGCCCGCTGGCCAGCGCGAGCAATGCGGTGCAGACAAGCAAAGCCCGGCGACCGGGCGTCGAGAAGCGCTTCATGATGTCCCCCTGTGATCCCCTCGGCACCCCATAGGGGCCGGTTTCGGACAACGCTAGGAGCCGGTTTCGGGCGAGTCATCACCCACGTGGGTGAACCCCCACGAGCGGATCAGCTGCCCAGACGGGCGGCTACCAGCGCGACCAGGCCGGCCTGTGTGTGCGTCGAGGTCTTCTGCATCGCCGCCTTGATCTGGCTGCGCACGGTATGGATCGACTTGCCGGCGCAGCGCGCGAATTCGTCGAGCGAGCCCATGGCGTAGAGCCCGATCGCGCATTCGGCTTCCTTGCGGGTCAGCAGGTACTCGTTGCACAGCCGCTGCAGGCCGCGTTCGACCGGCGCCTTCTCGTGCACTTCCAGCAGCAGCACCTCCGATACCGGCAGGTCGGGGCTGACGCCGAAATCCAGCACCTGGACCTGCAGAGTCGCGGCCGTCCGGCCGTCGGTGCCGACGAGTTCGACCGTCTGTGGATGTGCTGGCCCCAGCGACCGCGCCCGACGCACCGCCGCGCCGAAATACTGGTCGTGGGCCGGGTCGGCGAACAACAGGCGGCTGTCGCGCATCCTCACCAGTCCCTCTCCGGTGAATTGCACACGTGCGGCGGCATTGGCATGCCAGACCCGGAGCGTGGCGTCCGGCACCAGCAGCACGATGGATTGCGACAGCAGGTCCAGGGTCGCCGCCAGGCAGCGCGCCTGGGCGATCCAGAGCAGTTGCTCGGGACGTTCCTCCCGATGCACGCGACGCTCGGTCGTGCGGCGCGGCAGGCCGTTATCCGCCATGAACGGGCTCCCCTCCCCAGGTGCAATCAACATAGCCATGTCGCCGGGCACTCGGCCGTGAAGGGAAAGTGGGTACCGGACGAATGGCCCCGGACGGCCGGTGAATGGGCGTAATCGCGTTGCTGCCGGGACGGATGCCGCGAGGGCGGGTCGCGCGCATTCGGGGGAGCCTCATCACCGAACTGGTAAAGTCGGACGCAAACAGGAGGGCGATGTGAACGCAGTCGTCAACGACATCGGAGTCGAGGGCAGCGCCGACGAGCGCATCGTCGCAGCACTGCTCGCCAAGGGCCGGCTCAAGGATGCCGACCTCGCCCGCGCGCGCCGCCTGCAGGAGGAAACCGGTGGCAACCTGCTCACGCTGCTGGCGCGGCTGGGCCTGGTGTCCGAGCGCGACCACGCCGAAGCCGCCGCGGCGGTACTGGACCTGCCGCTGGTGAGCGCCAAGGACGCCCCTGAGCTGCCTCCCGAAGGCGTGGCCCTGACCCCGAAGTTCATGAAGCAGTTCGCGGTCTGCCCCGTCGGAGAGAGCGACAGGGCGGTCGACGTGCTGATGGCCGACCCGCAGGACGCCTACACGCTCGATGCCCTGCGCCTGGCAACCCAGCGCGAGGTGCGTCCGGCGGTGGCCCTGCGCTCGGAGATCGACGACCTGATCGAGCGCTGGTACGGCCAGGGCCGCAGCGCCATGGGCGCGATCATCGAAACCGCGGAAGGCGAGGGCGGCGGCGACCTGGAGGATGTCGAACACCTGCGCGACCTCGCTTCCGAGGCGCCGGTGATCCGCCTGGTCAACCTGATCATCCAGCGCGCGGTCGAACTACGTGCGTCGGACATCCATATCGAGCCATTCGAGAACCGTCTGAAGGTGCGCTACCGCGTCGACGGCGTGCTCAACGAAGGCGAGAGCCCGCCGGTCAACCTCACAGCCGCCGTGATCAGCCGCATCAAGATCATGGCCAAGCTCAACATCGCCGAGCGCCGCCTGCCGCAGGACGGCCGCATCATGCTGCGCGTCCAGGGCAAGGAGCTGGACCTGCGCGTGAGCACCATGCCGACCTCGCACGGCGAAAGCGTGGTGATGCGCCTGCTCGACCGCGAGACGGTGGTGTTCGACTTCAAACGGCTGGGTTTCACCGACCAGTTCCTGCCGCAATTCCAGAGGGTCCTCGAACAGCCGCACGGCATCTTGCTGGTGACCGGCCCGACCGGTTCGGGCAAGACGACCACGCTGTACACCGCGCTGAGCAAGCTCAACACGCCCGACGTCAAGATCATCACCGTCGAGGATCCGGTCGAGTACCAGATCGAAGGCATCAACCAGATACAGGCCAAGCCGCAGATCGGCCTGGATTTCGCCCATGCGCTGCGTTCGATCGTCCGCCAGGACCCGGACATCATCATGATCGGCGAGATGCGCGACCTGGAGACCGCGCGCATCGCGATCCAGTCCGCGCTCACCGGCCACCTGGTGCTGTCGACGCTGCACACCAACAATGCCGCAGGTGGCATCACGCGCCTTCTGGACATGGGCGTGGAGGACTACCTGCTCACCTCGACCATCAACGGCATCCTCGCCCAGCGCCTGGTGCGCCGGCTCGAACCGGTGCATGCCGAGCGTTACCTCGCCAGCCCGGAGGAAATCGAGAAGTTCGCGTTGCGCCGCTATCAGCCGCACGGCGACATCTACCTCTATCGCGCGCGTGGTTCGGCGATCGCGCCTACCGGCTACCTCGGCCGCACCACGATCATGGAATTCCTGGTGATGAACGACGAGCTGCGCCGCGCGGTGATGCGCCACGCCGGCATGGGCGAGGTCGAGCAGCTCGCGCGCGACGCGGGCATGCGCACGATGTACGAGGACGGTATCGCCAAGGCGCTGGCAGGCGAGACGACGATCGAGGAAGTGCTGCGGGTGACGGAAGACGCATAGCCGGCTCTTCACCGCGCATCGGTGCAGATGCCGAAAGCCACGTCCTTGGATTCCCGCCTGGCGGGGGAATGACGAGTAACGATAGTTCGCAAACACGGTCACCCGATGCCCCTCTACCACTACAAAGCCCTCAACAACCGCGGCGAGCTGCTCGATGGCCAGATGGAGGCCGCCAGCAATGCCGAGGTCGTCGCGCGATTGCAGGATCAGGGGCATCTGCCAGTCGAGGCCAAGCTGGCCAGCGAGGTGTCGGGGGTCTCGTTCTGGAAGGGATTGTTCAAGGCCAAGGCATTCTCCGGGCCGCGGCTGGTGCAGTTCACCCAGCAGTTGGCGACGCTTCTGGGAGCCGGGCAGCCGCTGGACCGCGCGCTGACCATCCTGCTGGAGTTGCCGGAAGACGAAACGGCGCGCCGCACCATCGCCGACGTGCGCGACGCCGTGCGTGGCGGCAGTTCGCTGTCGGCGGCGATGGAGCGCCAGCACGGCACGTTCTCGCGTCTGTACATCAACATGGTGCGCGCCGGCGAGGCGGGCGGCAGCCTGCAGGAAACGCTGGCGCGCCTGGCCGATTACATGGAGCGCGCTCGCGCCTTGCAGGGCAAGGTGGTCAATGCGCTGATCTATCCGGCGATCCTGCTGGTGATGGTCGGGCTGAGCCTGCTGTTCCTGCTCGGCTACGTGGTGCCGCAGTTCGCGGCGATGTACGAAAGCCTGGATGCCGAACTGCCGTTGTTCACCCAGATCGTGCTGGGCGTGGGGCTGTTCGTGCGCGACTGGTGGGTCCTGCTGCTGGTGGTGCCCGCGCTGGCGGCATGGTGGTTCGACCGCAAGCGCCGCGACCCGGCGTTCCGCGACCGATTCGATGCGTGGTTGCTGCAACGGCGTTTTGTCGGCCCGTTGATCGCGAAAGTGGAGACCGCGCGCCTGGCGCGTACGCTCGGCACGCTGGTGCGAAACGGCGTGCCGCTGATGTCGGCGCTCGGGATCGGTCGCAACGTGCTGGGCAATCGTGTGCTGGCGGCCGATGTCGAGGCCGCCGCGAACGAGGTCAAGAACGGTGTCTCGCTGTCGAGCGCGCTGAGCCGCGGCAAGCGTTTCCCCCGGCTCGCGCTGCAGATGATCCAGGTCGGCGAGGAGTCCGGCGCGCTCGACGCGATGCTGGTCAAGACCGCCGAGACCTTCGAGCAGGAAACGGCGCTGGCGCTGGATCGCATGCTGGCGGCGTTGGTGCCGGTGGTAACGATCGTGTTGGCCGCCGTGGTCGGCATGGTCGTTCTGGCGGTGCTGACGCCGCTATACGACCTGACCAATGCGATTGGGTGAGGGTGAGGCAGGGCGCTTGCGCGGCACTGCCGCGCGGCCTGCCCGAACGCCCGGCCATGGATGGCCGGGCAGGACGACCCGAAGCCGGTAACGTGACGCCATGGATGGCAGCGGAATGTTGCGGCAATAAAGCCCTGGTTGGATCACCTCGGCTGTGATCGAAACAGCACGCCGCACCGATTCACCCACACGGTCATGGAACTGAACACCAGCCGCCACAGTCAGTCCATTGGTCACCGAATTCAGGTAAACATCGTTTTTTCGACAGGAAGCCCGTCATGCGCAATCGCCGTTCGATCAATCGTTCCCCTTCCGTCGCCGCCCAGCGCGGCATGAGCCTGATCGAGATCATCATCGTGATCGTGCTGATCGGCGCGGTGCTGGCATTCGTCGGCAGTCGCGTGCTCGGCGGCAAGGATCGCGGCGACTACAACATCGCCAAGGCCCAGGTGCAGACGCTGGCGGGCAAGGTCGAGTCTTTCCAGATGGACACCGGTCGCCTGCCGGCCAACCTGCAGGAACTGGTCACGCAGCCGTCCGACGCGAGTGGCTGGCTCGGGCCGTATGCCAAGGAAGCCGAGCTCAAGGATCCGTGGGGCCATCCGATCGAGTACCGCACGCCCGGCGAAAGCGGCGCGTTTGACCTGGTGATCCTGGGCAAGGACGGCAAGATTGGCGGCACCAGCGTCGACGCCGACATCAAGTACCAATAACGGTTGGATGACCGGGAGGGCGGTCATGCGGTCTCGGGTTGCGGGGACATCGCTGCTGGAAATGCTGCTGGTGATCGCATTGATCGCCGCGCTCGGCGTGCTCGCGGCCGCGGCGCTGGGCGGCGGCTTCGCCGGCATGCAGCTTCGCTCCAACGCCAAGCAGATCGCCGCGCAGCTTCGCTACACGCGGACCCAGGCGATCACGACGGGACGCCCCCAGCGCTTCACAGTCGATCCACGCGCGCACGCCTGGACCGCGCCGAACGATCGCCGCGGCGAGATCCCGCCATCGCTGGGCGTGCGCTTCATCGGCGCGCGCGAGGTGCAGCCGACTGCAGGCGAGGGCGCGATCGTGTTCTTCGCCGATGGCGCATCCACCGGCGGGCGCGTGCAGTTGCAGGCCAAGCAGACAGCCTGGAACATCGACGTCGCCTGGCTGACCGGTGAGGTGCGGATGCACCGCGTCGAGGTCGGCGCACGATGATCCTCGCGCGTACTCCCTCCATACGACGACGCCAGGGCGGTTACACGCTGATCGAGGTGATCATCGCCTTCGCCTTGCTGGCGCTGGGCCTGAGCCTGCTGCTGGGCACGTTGTCCGGCGCGGCACGACAGGTCCGCTGGTCGGGCGATGCCGGACGCGCCGCACTGTATGCGCAGTCGTTGCTCGACCAGGTCGGTGTCGGCGAGGAGTTGCAGCCGGGCCGGACCGAAGGCGACGTGGACGGCGGCCGCTATCACTGGTCGTTGTCCATCTCGCCCTGGGTCGATGCCACGGCGCCTGCTTCCACGCAGCCGCGCAACCTGCAGGGGCCGCGCATGCTCGAACTGGTCATGACGATGCAGTGGGGTGAGGACGGTCGTCAGCGCCTGCAGTTGCGCACGTTGCGCGCGGCACCTGCCGACACGGGGGGCTCGTTGCCATGACGTCCATGCCTTCCCACTCGCGGCCCCTTGGCTTCACCCTGATTGAAGTGATGCTGGCCACGGTGTTGCTGGCCGCCGGCCTGGCGCTGGCGTTCGCCACGCTGTCGGCGGCCACGCGCACCGCGACACGCGGCGAGGCCATGGCGCAGCGCAACGAGCGCGAGCGCTCGGTCGAGACCTTCCTGCGCAAGCGCCTCACTGCGATACGCCCGGTCCCGTTCGCGGTCGACAACAGCAGCGGGCTGCCGCAACGCTTCATCGGCGAGCCCACGCGCATGCGTTTCGTCTCCGATCTTCCGGATTATCTCGGTCGCGGTGGCCCCTACCTGCATGAGCTGGCCATCGAAGACGACGGCCGACTGACGCTGGCGCTGACCATGGTGTTGGCCGGCGCGACGGTGGAGGAACCCGATCCGCGTCCGCCGGAGATGCTGGCCGAGGGACTGAAATCGGCGCAGTTCCGCTATCGCGCCATGGGAGACGACGGCGCCATGGGCGATTGGGAGGACAACTGGAAGGCCACCGACCAGTTGCCGATGCTGATCGAAGTGACGATGACCGATGTCGACGGGCGTGAGTGGCCACCGCTGGTGGTGGCGTTGCCGTTGTCGACGGCTTCGGTGGGCGCGATCGCCGCTCCGTTTCAGGAGACCCAGCAATGAACCCGGACGGGCGGAACCACTCACGCCAACGCGGCGCGGCGTTGTTGCTGGTGCTGTGGCTGATCGCGCTGATGACGGCGCTGGTGGGCGGCTTCGCCCTGGCCGCGCGCGTTGAGAACCTGCAAGGCCAGGTGATGTCGCGCGGCCTGGTGGCTTCCAACGCCGCGCGCGCGGGCCTGGAGTACGCATTGATCCGCGTGGAGGACCAGGATCCGCGTCGGCAGTGGCGTCCCGATGGCAGCCCCAATCGCTGGTCCTATGCGGGTGCCGAGATCGAGGTCCGATTGATAGACGAGAATGGCAAGGTCGACCTCAACCAGGCCGACGCGTCATTGTTGACGGCTCTGCTGGTCCGCGTCGGCGAAGGCCAGGTCGGGCAGGAGCAGGCGGCCCGTTTCGCGGCGGCCATCGTCGACTGGCGCGATCCCGACCAGTTGACGCAACCGGCCGGTGGCGCTGAGGATCAGGACTACGAGGGAGCGGAGCGTCCCTATGGGGCCAAGGACGCGGAATTCGAAAGCGTGGCCGAACTGGAGCAGGTGCTGGGGTTCACTCCGGAGCTTTTTGCCAAGGTCGAACCGTTCGTGACGGTCTACAGCGGCCGCATGCGCCCCGATCCAGCGTTCGCTTCGGCGGAAGTGCTGGATGCTTTGGGGTTGAACGGGTCGGATGTGGTCGCGCAGCGGCAAGGGTGGAACCCGGAGGCGGGCCTGCCGGCGCCGGGACTACCTGGAGGGGAGTCGCTCGTGGGAGAACGCAGCGGAACCTATAGTATCGACAGTCGCGCGAAGCTCGCGGACGGGCGCGAGTCGTTGTTGCGCGCCGTCGTGCGTCTTGGCTCGGCTTCCACGCCGGGCAAGATCTACACCCCGTTGCGCTGGGAAGAGGGAGCTCCACCCAGATGAGTTCAATGGCAGACCGCCCCGGCGGATTGCGTTTGCTTGACCGCCTGCCGCAGGTCGGGCGCTGGCGCTATGGCGCCGGCGGTTTCCTGGCCTGGTGGGGGCGCTCGCTGGCGGCGTGGCTGCCCGCGCGCCTGCGCCTGGCGCTCGGCCTGGACCGCGGCCGCCTGCTGCTGCAGACCGGAAACGAGGAAGTGCAACTGCGCCTGCAGCAGGGCGACCACCTGCAGGATCTGGCCGTGGTGCCCGCGGACGGCAGCTTCGACGACGCCACCGCCACGCGCCTGCTGGGTTCGCGGCTGTCCGATTTGCCGCGCTGGCTGATCCTGCCGGCGGCGACCGCACTGCGCCGGCGCCTGGTATTGCCGGCAGCGGCGGCCGATCGCCTGCGCGACGTGGTCGGTTTCGAGATCGACCGGCAGACACCTTTCACCATGGACGCGGTCGCCTACGACGCGCGCGTGCTCGGGCAACGCGAGAGCGACGGGCAACTCGATGTCGAGCTGGTGGCCGTGCCGCGCATGGCGATCGATCCGGCGCTGGGTGCGCTCGGCCCGCTGGCGCCCGGACTGGCCGGCATCGACGTGGCCGCCGGCAACGGCGCGCCGCTGGGCGTGAACCTGCTCGATCCTGCGCAGCGACACCGCCAGAGCGATCCGTGGCAACGCTGGAACCTGGCCCTGCTCGCCGTGGCGCTGCTGGCGCTGGCGGCGACGATGGCGCAATTGCTCGACAACCGCCGTGCGGCCGCCGATGAGCTGGAGCAACGCATCGCGCGCAATGCCCAGGCGGCCAGGCTGGCCGCGACACAGCGCCAGCGCCTGAGCGACCTGGTCGAGGGCCAGGCATTCCTCGATCGCACCCGCGCCGCGCGCCCCATGGCGGTGGCGGTGATCGATGAGCTGACCCGTCGCCTGCCGGATACCACCTACCTCGAAAAGCTGTCGATCGAGGACGATCGCCTGACCCTGATCGGCCTCAGTCGGGAAGCGCCCGCGCTGATCGGTCGCCTGCAGGGCTCGCGCCTGTGGAGCTCGCCGGCGCTTACCGGTGCGCTGCAGCCCGATCCGGCCAGCGGCCGCGATCGCTTCACCCTCACCGCAGAACTTGTCGGCGCCGCGCCGGCACGCACGGAGCCCGCTGATGCCGCAAGCCGCTGATCGCGATCGCTGGCTGGCGCTGGCCCTGCTGCTGGGCGTACTGGCGGTGGCGTACGTCGTGCTCGTCCATCCGTGGTGGACCGTGCCGCTGCGCGAGGCCAACACGCGCGTGCAGGCGATGCAGGAGCGCGAAGTGCGCCAGCGCATGCAACTGCAGCAGGCGCCGATGGTGGCGCAGCGGCTGCGGCAGGCGCGCGATCCGGGATTCCTGCCCGAGGCGAGTGCGGAACTGGCCACCGCCGCCCTGGTGCAGCGCCTGGAAACCATCGTCAGCCAGGCCAGCCCCGGCAATCGCAGTTGCGCGATCACCAACCGCTCGCCGATGTCGGAGCCGCGCCGCGACCGCTTCGCCCGGGTCGTGGTGCAGGTGAGACTGCGTTGCGGTACTCCGGAACTGGCCGCGGTGCTGCATTCGATCGAAAGCGGCACGCCGCGGTTGTTCGTCGGCAACCTCAACGTGCTGGCGCAGCGTTTCTTCTTCTCGCCCGGCACGGGTGCCACCGCCGCGCAGCGCGAAGGTGGCCTGGACGTCAGCTTCGACCTTTACGGCTACCTGGCGGCGTCGGCGGCTGCGCCCGCCTCGGAGGTGCGCCGTGCGCGTTGATACCGCCACGCCCCGCACCTGGTTGCTGGCCGCGGTGGCCGGCTGGGCCGTGCTGGCCTGGCTGCTGTCGATCGCCGGCATGGGCCGCCATGCCAGTGCGCTGGACGTCGATACTTCGCCGTTGCCGCCGTTGCCGCAACCTCGCGCCAGCGTCGCGACCCCCGCCGGTCCGTTGTCCCAGTTCGACCAGATCGGCGCGCGTCCGCTGTTCTCGGACGATCGCAAGCCCAAGCCCTTCTCGCTGCAGGGCGAGGGCGGTGCGGAGTCGGCGCAGGCCTTCGATTTCGTCCTGAGCAGCGTGCTGATCACGCCCGGGCTCAAGCTCGCCATCCTGCAGTCACCGGACCGCAGCAAATCGTTGCGCGTAAAGCTTGGTGAGTCGCCCGAATCGCAACCGTCGTGGCGGTTGACGGAGCTGACCCCGCGCAACGCGGTGTTCGAGGGCCCGGAAGGCAGGCGCTCGATGGACCTGCGCACGTTCGATGGCACCGGCGGCGAGCCGCCCACGGCCATCGCGCACCCCGGCGCCGCGCCGGTGGGTCAGAGCGTGCGCCAGCCGCAGCAACCGCAGCCGCAGCCCGTCGCGCCCTCCGCATCTCCCGCCTCGCGCGCCGCAGCCGCGCCGACGAACGGGGCGGAGCGCCCGGGGCCGCAGGGTCCGGCCGTCGTCGCAGAGCCCGGGAGCAGTGCGCAAGCGCAAACCACCGAGCAGCAGATGGAAGCGATCCGCAAGCGCATCGAAGCGCGCCGCGCGCAGTTGCGCCAGCAGCAGCAACAGCAGCAGCAACAAAAGCAGCAGCCTCAGCCGCCGGCCAAGAATCAATAAGAGTGACCGTATGAACCTTCGACACCGCGTCCACGCGCACCTCACTCCTACGCTGCTGGCGGTCACGGTCGGCGTGATACTCGCCGGCTGCGCCGGAGTGCCGACGCCCAAGGTGCGGCGCGATGCCGATCCGGGAGCGCTGAAGGCGCCCTCCACGACGGCAGGCGGTTCAGCGACCACCACCACCGGCCCCGGAGGCGTGCAGACGCAGACGCTGCCGGCCGACAAGGGCGACGCCCGCCCGCAGATCCGTCGCGGCACCGGCCAGGTCATCAACCGCGGCGCGGCCTCGTCGCCACCGCCGAACCTGGGCGGCAGCACCGGCGAGGCCACGTTCAATTTCGAGGGCGAATCGCTGCACGCCGTGGTCAAGGCGATCCTCGGCGACATGCTCGGGCAGAACTACGTCATCGCGCCGGGCGTGCAGGGCACGGTGACCCTGGCCACGCCCAAGCCGGTTAGCCCGGCCGATGCGCTGAGCTTGCTGGAGATGGTGCTGGGCTGGAACAACGCCCGGCTGGTGTACAGCGGCGGGCGCTACAACATCGTGGCCGCCGACCAGGCGCTGGTGGGCACCGTCGCCCCGCGTACCGGCCCCGCGTCGAACGCGCGCGGCTTCGAGGTGCGCACGGTGCCGCTGCGTTACGTCTCGGCCACCGAGATGGAGAAGATCCTCAAGCCCTACGCGCGTCCCAACGCGATCGTCGGCACCGACAATGCCCGCAACGTCATCACCGTCGGCGGTAGCAAGGCCGAGCTGGAAAACTACCTGCGCACGATCGAGATCTTCGACGTCGACTGGCTCTCGGGCATGTCGGTCGGCGTGTTCCCGCTGCAGTCGGGCAAGGCCAGCACCGTCGTGACCGACCTGGAGAAAGTGTTCGGCGAGCAGAGCAAGTCGCCGGTCGCCGGCATGTTCCGTTTCATGCCGCTCGAAGGCGCCAACGCGGTGCTGGTCATCACGCCGCAGGCCAGTTACCTCGACAGCATCCAGCAGTGGCTGGACCGCATCGACAGCGCCGGCGGCGCCATGCAGCTGTTTTCGTACGAACTCAAGTACATCAAGGCGCGTGAACTGGCCGAGCGGTTGTCCGACGTGTTCGGCAGCGGTCGGCGCAGCAGCGGCGGGACCGCCGGCGCACCATCGTTGATGCCGGGCCTGGAATCGGTCGAACTGCAGGACAACACCGGTGGCGGCAGCACCGCCACGATCGGCAACCAGGGCACCGACTACGGCGGCAACGGAACCTCCGGCGGCATGGGCGAGGGTACCTTGTCGCTGCCCGCAGACCAGGGCGGCGACGCCAGCGTCACCTTCGATGTCGACGGCGATCGCGTCGGCGTCTCGGCCGTGGAGGAAACCAATTCGATCATCGTGCGCAGCAGCCCGGCGGCGTGGAAGTCGATCAGGGACGTGATCGAACGGCTCGACGTGATGCCGATGCAGGTGCACATCGAAGCGCAGGTCGTGGAAGTGCAACTGCAGGGCGACCTGCGCTACGGCGTCAACTGGTACTTCGAGCGCGCCGTCACCGATGCCGGCCTGCCCAGCGCGGTCGGCCGCGACACCTGGAGCACGCTGGCCGGCAGCATCCTGCCGGCCACGGGCAATCCGGCCGGTCTGTCATGGACGTTCCTCGGCCGCAATGCCGCGGCGGTGATCAGCGCGCTGGATGCGGTCACCGACCTGCAACTGCTGCAGACGCCGTCGGTAGTGGTGCGCAACAACGCCGAAGCCACGCTCAACGTGGGTAGCCGCATTCCGATCTCCTCGGTCACCGTCAATCCCAGCACGGCCGCCGAAACCACCTACAGCCAGGTGCAGTACCTCGACACCGGCACCATCCTCAAGGTGCGGCCGCGCGTGGCCAAGGACGGCATGGTCTTCCTCGACATCGTCCAGGAAGTCAGCACGCCAGGACCTCCCGCCAGCGCCGATCCCAACGGCAACGTGCGCATCGACACCCGCAAGCTCAAGACCGAGGCCGCGGTGCAGAGCGGCGATACCGTGCTGCTGGCGGGCCTGATCAGCGACGGCGCCGAGCGCGGTTCGTCGGGCTTCCCCGGCCTCAGCCGCATTCCGGTGATCGGCGGCCTGTTCGGCACGCAGCGTTCGCGACAATCGCGCAACGAGGTGATCATCCTGATCACGCCGACCATCGTGCGTAACCCGCAGGAAGCGCGCGATCTCACCGACGAATACAGCCGGCGTTTCCGCGCGATGGAGCCGTTGCAGTCCAAGCCCAGGACACCGGGCCAGCAGTGACGGCAGTCCCGGAGTTGCCCATCGTCGTGGTGCCGGTCGGCCCCGACGACGATGGACTCGACGCCTGCCTGGCCGCACTGGATGCCGGCACTCCGCCGGAAACGCGCGTGTGGCTGGCCGATGATGCCCAGGTCGGGCCGCGCGGCTACGCCATCATCGAGCGCTGGATGAAGCGCACGCGGTTGCGCGCCGACTACACCCGCCGCCAGCGCAGCCTCGGCGAGGTCGCGCACCTGGACCAGGTGCTGTCCGCCTGCGGCGAGTCGGACGTGGCGGTACTGGCTGCCGATGCGGTGCCTTTGCCCGGCTGGCTGACGCGCATGAGCGCCAGTCTCGCCGCCGACGGCGCGATCGCCACCGCCACGCCATGGTGCAACTCCGGCGAGGCGGCGGCCTGGCCGCGCATCGGCGAGATCGCTCCGATGCCGGAAGACCCGGAACACCTGGCGCGGGCGGTGGCGGCGATGCCGGCGGTCCATCCCGAGTTGCCGTCCGCGATCGGCCATGCCGTGGTCCTGCGTGGCAGCGCGCGTCGGCGCGCGGGCGGACTCGATGCCAGCAGCTACGGTTCCTGGTATGCCGCGCTGATCGACCTGTCGTTGCGGCTGGCCGGCCTGGGCTGGCGCAACGTGTTGTGCGATACGGCCTTCGTGGCTCGTCGCGACGAAGGGCTGCCCGCCGAAGGCGACATGGACGCGCTGGCGGTGCGCTGGCCTGACTGGCATGCGCGACTGGCCGGCTTCCTGATGCAGGATCCGCTGCGTGCATCGCGGGTGCAGTTGAGCACTCTGCTCGAAAGTCTTGGACCGCCGCAAGCGCAACGCGATCTCTTCCAATATCCTTCACCGCACATGGGACACGAGGACAGGTGAGGGCCGGCGAACCGGCCTTCTCCACCGCGGGAAGATTTCAGGGTGAAGGAATGAGTGAGGCGAACGCTTCCGATGCGGGATCCAGTGCCGCGCAGTCGATCGCGGCGATCGTGGTGACCTACCGCAGCGCGGAAACCATCGACGACTGCCTGCAGCGGTTGCGCGCAGCTGCCGGCGTCGTCGCGATCCGCGTGATCGACAATGGTTCCGAGGACGGCACGCTGGAGATCGTGCAGCGCCACGCCACCGGCGATGCGCGCGTGCGGTTCATCGCCAATCCCGACAACCCGGGCTTTGCCGTCGCCTGCAACCAGGGCGCCAGGGACGTGGGCGCCGGCGCGCACTGGCTCGCCTTCGTCAATCCCGATTGCCTGGTCGATGCCGACACACTCGCGCGGCTACGGGTCCTGGCTGCGACGCGGGGCGATTGCCTGCTCGGCGCCGACCTGGTCGACGAACAGGGCGCGCGCGACGGCGCGGCACGCCGTAATGATCCGGATTTTGCCGCCATGCTGGCGGACGTGCTGAAGGGCACCTCGCCGACGGCGAAGTTGGATGTCATCGCGGACGATGACAATGAGTTGCAGCCCGTCGAAGCGGTGTCCGGTGCGCTGATGCTGATGCCGCGCGCGCTGTTCGAACGCATTGGCGGCTTCGACGAGGGCTATCGCCTGCATGCCGAAGACCTGGACCTGTGCCGGCGCGCGCGCGAGGCGGGCGCGCTGGTCGCCGTGGCCAATTCCGTGCGCGTTCTGCACGTGCGCGGCGTGTCGAGCCGCTCGCGCCCGTGGTTCGTGGAGTGGCACAAGCACCGCGGGCTTTGGCGTTATTTCCGCAAGTTCGAGGCGCCGCGGCGGGGTTTAAGCACGCGGGCGGCCGTGTTTGCGGCGATCTGGCTGCGCTTTCCGCTGGCACTCGCGCGGGCCTGGAGCAGGCGCTGAACGATTCCATCCGCCGGGCGGCCTCACGCCATGGCGAAGCCCTGTCAGCGGTAGCGGTTGATCTCGTCGCGCAGGCGGCGCGCTTCAGCGGCGGCGGCCTGCGCATAGTCGTCGCCGGTCGAGGCGTACAGCACCGCGCGTGAGCTGCTGACGATCAGGCCGGTGCCGTCCGCGGTTTTCGCATTCGACACCACGGCTTCGACGTCGCCGCCCTGCGCGCCGACGCCCGGCACCAGGAACGGCACCTCGCCGACGATCGCGCGCACCTCTTTCAACTGCGCGGGCCAGGTCGCGCCGACGACCAGCGCGCAGTTGCCATGGCCGTTCCAGTCGCGGGCGACCTTCTCGGCGACGTGCTGGTAGAGCGGACGGCCGTCTACGACGAGGTCCTGCAGGTCGCCGGCGCCGGGGTTGGAGGTGCGGCACAGGATCACCACGCCCCGGTCGGCGCGGTCGAGGAACGGCTGCACCGAGTCGCGGCCGAGGTAGGGGTTGGCGGTCACCGCATCGGCGGCAAAACGCTCAAAGGCTTCCGTCGCGTAGTGCTGGGCCGTGCTGCCGATGTCGCCTCGCTTGCTGTCCAGGATCACCGGGATGCCCGGATGCGAGGCGTGGATGTAAGCGATCAGTCGTTGCAGCGCGTCCTCCGCGCCGAGCGCGGCGAAGTGGGCGATCTGCGGCTTGAACGCGCACACGTACGGCGCGGTGGCGTCGACGATGTCGCGGCAGAAGGCGAACACGGCGTCGGAATCATCGCGGAACTTCGCCGGAAACTTCGAGGGCTCGGGGTCGAGGCCCACGCAGACCAGGGAGTCGGCCTGGGTCCAGCGCTGTTTCAGTGCGGCAATGAAGTCGGTCACGGTTTGTCCTTGGTATCCGGACTGGAACAGTTCGGCGGTTCCGTCGCGGGAGTGGGCTCTGGTGGCTTCGGCCGATCTGTCAGCTGTATGACGATCGGTTTGGCGTCCTCGCGTTCCAGCGCATCGTGCGTAGTGGTGTATCGACCTATGCCGAAATCGGGATGGATCGCCACCAGTTCGATCGGAAAATCGCAGGGGCAATCCAGCCGGTGAAGCTCGAAGCGCCCCTGCTTGTCGGTCCAAAGCAGCGGGTCGTACTCGTCGGCGCGATCGCCTTTGAAGAAATAGACAGGAACCTTGCCCATTGGAGTGCCGGCAGGGTCCAGCACTTGTCCTGAAAACCGTAAACCGCCATCGCAGCCTGCCGTGGTGAGGCAGGCTGCGATCAGGAACCCGAAACGGGTTCGCGTCACTTCAGCGCCTTGAACCGCAGGCGGTGCGGCTTCGCGCCTTCCTCGCCCATGCGACGCTTCTTGTCTTCCTCGTACTCGCGATAGTTGCCCTGGAAGAACTCCACGTGCGAGTCGCCCTCGAAGGCGAGGATGTGCGTGGCGATGCGGTCCAGGAACCAGCGATCGTGCGAAATCACGAACGTGTTGCCCGGGAATTCCAGCAGCGCATCTTCCAGCGCACGCAGGGTTTCGATGTCCAGGTCGTTGGACGGTTCGTCGAGCAGCAGCACGTTGCCACCCTGCAGCAGCGTCTTGGCCATGTGCAGGCGACCGCGTTCGCCGCCCGACAACGCGCCGACCATCTTCTGCTGGTCCTGGCCCTTGAAGTTGAAGCGGCCGATGTAGGCGCGCGACTGGATCTCGATCCCGTTGATGTTGAGGATGTCGAGGCCGCCGGACACTTCCTGGAACACGTTGTGGTTGCCGGTCAGCGCGTCGCGGCTCTGGTCGACGTAGGCCAGCTTCACGGTCTGCCCGGTCTCGATCGTGCCGCTGTCCGGTGCTTCCTTGCCGATGATCATCTTGAACAGCGTCGACTTGCCGGCGCCGTTGGGGCCGATGATGCCGACGATCGCGCCCGGCGGCACGCTGAAGCTGAGGTCGTCGATCAGCAGGCGGTCGCCGAACTTCTTGCTGACGTTCTTGAACTCGATGACCTTGTTGCCCAGGCGCTCGCCCGGCGGGATGAAGATTTCATTGGTCTCGTTGCGGCGCTGGTAGTCGACCGACTGCAGTTCCTCGATGCGCGCAAGACGGGCCTTGCCCTTGGAGCGACCGCCCTTGGCGTTCTGGCGCGCCCACTCCAGTTCCTTGTGGATCGCCTTCTGGCGCGCCTTTTCCTGGTTCTCTTCCTGCTTGAGGCGCTCTTCCTTCTGCATCAGCCAGTCGGTGTAGTTGCCCTTCCACGGAATGCCACGGCCGCGGTCGAGTTCGAGGATCCACTCGGCGGCGTTGTCGAGGAAGTAGCGATCGTGGGTGACGGCCACCACGGTACCGGTGTAGCGGGCGAGGAACTGTTCCAGCCATTCGACCGATTCGGCGTCGAGGTGGTTGGTCGGTTCGTCGAGCAGCAGCATGTCGGGCTTTTGCAGCAGAAGCTGGCACAACGCGACGCGGCGCTTCTCGCCGCCCGACAGGTTGCCGATCACGGCTTCCCACGGCGGCAGGCGCAGCGCATCGGCAGCGACTTCCAGCTGGTTTTCCAGCGTGTGCGCGTCACCGGCGGCGAGGATCGCTTCCAGGCGCTGCTGCTCGGCGGCGAGCTTGTCGAAGTCGGCGTCTTCTTCCGCGTAAGCGGCGTAGACGGCATCGAGCGCGGCCTGCGCGTTGATGATTTCTCCCAGGCCCACTTCCACGGCCTGGCGCACGGTGTGCGCCGGGTCGAGTTGCGGTTCCTGCGCCAGGTAACCGACCTTGATGCCCGGCTGCGGACGCGCCTCGCCGGCGAAATCGGTATCGACGCCGGCCATGATCCTCAGCACCGTCGACTTGCCCGCGCCGTTGAGACCGAGCAGGCCGATCTTGGCGCCCGGGAAGAACGACAGCGAGATGTCCTTGATGATCTGGCGCTTCGGCGGCACGACCTTGCTGACGCCGTTCATGGTGTAGATGTATTGCATGGGGACTCCGGAACCGGGACGCGCCGAGCCGGGCCGGATGGCCTGGGGCAGGGCGGGGAAGCCGGGATTATCCCGCACGCGGAGGGCGCGTTCCAGCGCAATCCATCAGCGGGGGAGATGCCACCGGCCCGCGGCGGGCCGCCATTCAGATCCGGACGGCCTGGCTGAGCGCAAGCCCAAGGGGCCTGTGTCCGCAGGCTGTTGCTGGCCGCATATGGAGCCCTGGGCTACCATCGACGCTGACTGCGACACTCCCTCCCAGGCTTTTTTACCCGTTCGAGGTCTTGCGAATGTTCCCCAGCTCTGCCCGTATCGCCGGTTACGACGATGAACTCGCCCAGGCGATCGCCCACGAGGCGCGCCGCCAGGAAGACCACGTCGAGCTGATCGCCTCGGAGAACTACGCCAGTCCGCGGGTGATGGAAGCGCAGGGCAGCGTGCTGACCAACAAGTACGCCGAAGGCTATCCGGGCAAGCGCTACTACGGTGGCTGCGAGTACGTCGACATCGCCGAGCAGTTGGCGATCGACCGACTCAAGAAGCTGTTCGGCGCCGACTACGCGAATGTGCAGCCGCATTCGGGCTCGCAGGCCAACCAGGCGGTGTACTTCGCGCTGCTGAATCCGGGCGACACCATCCTGGGCATGTCGCTGGCCCACGGTGGCCACCTGACCCACGGCGCCAAGGTCAACATCTCCGGCAAGCTGCTCAACGCCGTGCAGTACGG
The DNA here is from genome assembly GCF_031457115.1 of Lysobacter niastensis. Classification (GTDB taxonomy): domain Bacteria; phylum Pseudomonadota; class Gammaproteobacteria; order Xanthomonadales; family Xanthomonadaceae; genus Lysobacter_J; species Lysobacter_J niastensis_A. The sequence continues at coordinate 556,961 of NZ_JAVDVY010000002.1, read as the reverse complement.
CGTCAACGAGCAGGGCCTGATCGACTACGACGAAGTCGAGCGCCTGGCGGTCGAGCACAAGCCGAAGATGGTCGTGGCCGGCTTCAGCGCGTACTCGCAGAAGATCGATTGGGCGCGCTTCCGCGCCATCGCCGACAAGGTCGGCGCCTACCTGTTCGTCGACATGGCACACGTCGCCGGCCTGGTCGCCGCCGGCGTGTATCCGGACCCGCTGCCGCACGCGCACGTGGTCACCTCGACCACGCACAAGACCCTGCGCGGCCCGCGCGGCGGCATCATCGTCGCCAAGGGCGCGTCCGAGGACCTGGTCAAGAAGCTGCAGAGCATCGTCTTCCCGGGAATCCAGGGCGGTCCGCTGATGCACGTGATCGCGGCCAAGGCCGTCGCCTTCAAGGAGGCGTTGGAGCCGGAATTCACCGCCTACCAGCAGCAGGTCGTCAAGAACGCGCAGGCGATGGCGCAGACGATCATTGCCCGCGGCTACAAGATCGTTTCCGGCGGTACCCAGAACCACCTGATGCTGGTCGACATGATCGGCAAGGGCGTCACCGGCAAGGACGCGGAAGCCGCGCTCGGCAAGGCCCACATCACCGTCAACAAGAACGCCGTGCCGAACGACCCGCAGAAGCCGTTCGTGACCTCGGGCCTGCGCATCGGCACCCCGGCGGTGACCACGCGCGGCTACAAGGAAGCCGACTGCGTCGCGCTGGCCAACTGGATCTGCGACGTGCTCGACCACCCGAACGACGAGAAGGTCATCGCCGGCGTGCGCGAGAACGTGACCAAGCAGTGCCGGCAGTTCCCGGTCTATGGTTGAGCCGTAGGGCGGGCCTCGGCCCGCCCCTGACGCCCGCCCTGCATGCACTGCCCCTTCTGCCAGCACAACGACACCCGCGTGATCGACTCGCGCGTCTCCGATGACGGCGCGACGATCCGTCGCCGTCGCGTCTGCGAAGCCTGCGGCGAGCGCTTCTCCACGCTGGAAACCATCGAGCTCAAGCTGCCGCTGATCATCAAGAGCGACGGACGTCGCGAGGCCTTCGACGCGCGCAAGCTGCGCGTGGGCTTCGACCGCGCGCTGCAGAAGCGCCCGGTGTCGGAAGAGCAGATCGAAGCGGCAGTGCGTGCGGTGGTGCACCAGTTGCGCATGACCGCCGAACGCGAGCTGCCGTCGCGCCGCATCGGCGAGTTCGTCATGGCCGAGTTGCGCAAGCTCGACCACGTCGCCTATGTCCGCTTCGCCTCGGTGTACCGCTCGTTCGAGGACGTGGCCGACTTCCGCGAGGAGCTCGACCGCCTGGAGAGCGACAACGCCGGCGAAGGCCAGTTGCCGCTGCTCGATGAGGAACCCGAACCCGCGGGCCGCCACAGGAAACGCTGATGCCGTTCACCGCCACCGACCACGCGATGATGGCGCGCGCGCTGCGTCTTGCCGAGCGCGGTCTCTACACGACCCGGCCCAACCCGATGGTCGGTTGCGTGATGGCGCAGGGCGAACAGATTGTCGGCGAAGGCTGGCACCAGCGCGCCGGCGAGCCGCACGCGGAAGTGTTCGCGCTGCAGGCGGCCGGAGATCGCGCACGGGGCGCGACGGCCTATGTCTCGCTTGAACCCTGTGCCCACACCGGCCGCACCGCTCCGTGCGCCGATGCGCTGATCGCCGCTGGCGTGGCGCGCGTGGTGGCGGCGATGAGAGATCCGTTCCCGCAGGTCGACGGCGCGGGTTTCGACAAACTCCGCGCCGCCGGCATCGCCGTGGAATCGGGATTGATGGAAGCGCAGGCGCGCGCACTCAACCGCGGTTTCATCTCGCGCGTGGAGCGCGGTCGGCCGTGGCTGCGGGTGAAGCTGGCCACCAGCCTGGATGGCCGCAGCGCCTTGGCGAATGGCGAATCCAAATGGATCAGTGGCGAGGCCTCGCGACTGGACGTGCAGCACTGGCGTGCGCGTGCCGGCGCTATCGTGACCGGCGCCGGCACCGTGCTTGCCGACGATCCCTCGCTGACGGTGCGGCTGGAGGACGACACACCGTTCGTCCCGCCGCTGCGCGTGGTGCTCGATCCCGGCCTGGCGACGGTCGCGCGCGGCCGCGTGCGCGAAGGCGACGCGCCGACGCTCTACATCCATGCGCCCGACGCCAAGCCGCCGCGGGGCATCAATGCGCAGTTGGCTTCGGTGCCGGTGCGTGAGGGCCGCTTCGACCTGCAGGCCGTATTGCGGTTGCTGGCCGAGCGCGACGTCAACGAGATCCAGCTCGAAGCCGGCGCGACGCTGGCCGGCGCGTTCGTGTCGGCGGGGCTGGTCGACGAGGTGCTGCTGTACGTGGCCCCGGTGCTGCTCGGCGAGCGGGCGCGCCCGATGTTCGACGGCCTGGCCATCGACACGATGGCGCAGAAATTGAAGATGACGATCGTCGAGTCGCGCTACATCGGCCAGGACGTGCGGCTGCTGCTGCGCCCGGAGTCGGCCGGCTGACGAAGCCGCCCGCGTTGTGCAGGGTGCAACCCTCGCCGCTGGAGGCATCCGATGCGCACGGCACTCCCACTGGGCTTCGCCATCCTGCTCGCGCTGACCGGCCAATTCGCCCTGACCGCGGCGCTGGCCACGGAGCCGGCCCTGGCGCTGGCGTTCAACGACGCCCAACTCAAATGGGGCCCCTGTCCGTCCTTCATGCCTGAGGGCTGTGAAACCGCGGTCCTTCACGGCGACCCGGCGAAGAAGAACGCGGACGTGCTGTTCAAGGTGCCGGCGGGCGCCGTCATTCCTCGCCACTGGCACACATCGGCCGAGCGGATGGTGTTGCTGTCCGGGGAGCTGCAGGTCATTTACGACGGCCAGTCCGCCGCGACACTCACTCCCGGCATGTATGCCTACGGTCCGGCGAAGCTGCCCCACAAGGCCACCTGCAACAAGGGCGCATCCTGCGTCCTCTTCATCGCATTCGAGTCTCCGGTCGACGCCACGCCTGACAGCGGCATCGCCAAGTAGGATGCGAGTGCCGTCGCCCGGTCCGAACCGGTCGTCGCCGGAACCGGGAGCAGGCGCATGAGCGATACGGACTTCAAGGACCACTTTTCCGGTTTGGCCGATGCCTACGCCGAAGCGCGGCCGGAATATCCCGATGCGCTGTTCGATGCGATCGCGGCGGTGGTCCCGGCGACGGCACGGGTGTGGGAACCGGGCTGCGGCAGCGGCCAGGCCACGCGTGGACTGGCGCAGCGCTTCGCCCACGTGCATGCGACCGAGGCGAGTGCGAAGCAACTGGCGCGGCATTGGGCGCAGCAGGCGCCGGGCAACGTCACGCTGGCGGTGGAGCCGGGCGAGCGGACCGCGTTGCCCGATGCCAGCGTGCAGCTGGTGGCGGTCGCTCAGGCCCTGCACTGGTTCGATCGCGAGCGGTTCTTCAAGGAATGCGCGCGCGTGCTCACGCCGGGCGGCGTCCTGGCGGCCTGGGGATACGGCGACTTCGTCGCGCCCGAGGGCATGATCGAGCCGGTGGAGGCTTTCCGCGCGACGATCCACCCGTACTGGCCGCCCGAGCGAGCGTACGTGGACGCCCGGTATTCCGACTTCCCGTGGCCATTCCCGCCACTGCCGGCGCCTGAACTCTGGCTCGAAGCCGAGTGGCGCCTGGCGCACTTCCTGCGCTACCTGGCCAGCATGTCGGCGGTCGGGCGTTGCCGGGTCGAGACCGGGGAGGATCCGGTTGCGCGCCATGCCCCGGCACTGGCGGCGGCATGGGGCGATCCCGAAGAAGTGCGTGTAATCCAATGGCCCCTGTTCCTGCACCTGCGCCGCAAGACGTAGGCGGCGAGGCCAGGCCCGTCCCCGGAACACTGTGTCCGGCCGGGGGCGGCGACCCCCGGTGCTAGAATGCCGCGGCCGGTTCGCCGGCATTAACCACACGACGTCTTCAGGGCGGGGCGAAATTCCCCACCGGCGGTAGGTGCAGGCAAGCCATCAAGGCGAGGCCCGCACGAGCCCGCGAGCGCCTCCGGCGACCGCATTGCGCGGAAACCGGAGGGTCAGCAGATCCGGTCCGATGCCGGAGCCGACGGTCACAGTCCGGATGAAAGAAGACGGCGGCGCATGGCTGCGGAGCAATCCGCAGGGCCCATTGCCGGGCCGCGCCATGCCTGCCTCATGCCTTGAGGCGTTTTTCGCTCATCAACGCGGGAAACGTTTCATGTCCATTGCCACTCCATCCATTGCGGCGGCCTCCATGCAGGAGGCGCGCTGATGTTCACTGGCATCATCGAGGGCGTCGGCCGCCTGTCCGCCATCGAAAACCGCGGCGGCGATGCGCGCCTGATCGTGGACGTCGGCTCGCTGCCGTTCGATGCGGTCCAACTCGGCGAGAGCATCGCCGTCAACGGCGTATGCCTGACCGTGGTCGAGTTCGATGCCATGTCCTTCGCCGCCGATGCCTCCAACGAGACGCTGTCGTTGACCACCCTGGGTGGTTTGTCCGTCGACGCGCGCCTCAACCTGGAGCGCGCGATGCGCCCGACCGATCGCCTCGGCGGTCACCTGGTCAGCGGCCATGTCGACGGCGTTGGCAGCGTGCTCGACATCCAGCCCGATGCGCGCGCGCAGCGTTGGCGCTTCGCGGCGCCGCAGGCACTGCTGCGCTACATCGCCAAGAAGGGTTCGATCTGCGTCGACGGCGTCAGCCTGACGGTCAACGAGGTGGACGACACCGGCTTCGAGGTCGCGCTGATTCCGCACACGGTGGCCAACACGGCGTTTGCCACGACCCGGATCGGCGACCCGGTCAATCTGGAAATCGACCTCGTCGCCCGCTACGTCGAACGGCTGCTGGCCGGGCGCAGCGACGGAAACTGAACAATGATCCGTCATCCCACGTTCGCCGGGATGACGGCAACAGCAACAGCTTTGATTGGAAAGACAATGGCCTTCAGCCCCATCCCCGAACTGCTGGAAGAAATCCGCGCCGGCCGCATGGTCGTCATCGTCGACGACGAGGACCGCGAGAACGAAGGCGACCTGATCATGGCCGCCGAACTGGTGCGGCCGCAGGACATCAACTTCATGGTCACGCACGCGCGCGGCCTGGTGTGCCTGTCGCTGACGCGCGAGCGCTGCCGCCAGCTCGGCCTGCCGCCGATGGTGCGCGACAACACCTCGCCGCATCACACCAACTTCACCGTCAGCATCGAGGCGGCCGAGGGCGTCACCACCGGCATCTCGGCCTACGACCGCGCCCATACCATCCGCACCGCCGTGCGCCCGGATGCCGCGCCCAGCGACCTGTCGCAGCCAGGCCACATTTTCCCGCTGATGGCGCAGCCCGGCGGCGTGCTCAATCGCGCCGGCCACACCGAAGCGGCGGCCGACCTGGCCCTGCTGGCGGGAATGGAGCCGTCCGGCGTGCTGGTCGAGATCCTCAATCCCGACGGCAGCATGGCGCGACGCCCTGAGCTGGAGGCCTTCGCCGCCGAGCACGGCCTCAAGATCGGTTCGATCGAGGAGCTGATCCGCTACCGCCTGGCTACCGAGCACACGGTCGAGCGCGTCGATGCGCGGGAGATCGAGACCGAGCACGGACCGTTCCAGCTGTTCACCTACCGCGACCGGTTGAGCCACGCGCTGCACTTCGCCTTGTTGCGCGGGCAGGCCGACCCGGCCACGCCCACGCTGGTGCGCGTGCATGTGCAAAACCCGCTGGCCGATGCGCTGCACTGGCGGCGTGCGGACTTCGGCCCGGCGGTGGGAGACGTGCTGGCCCGGATCGTCGCCGAAGGGCGTGGCGCTCTGGTGCTGCTGGCCGACACCGCCGATGCCCAGGCGCTGCTGTCGCGCATTCGCGGGCCGCAGCATGCCGAGGAAGCCACTGCCGCGCAGGGCCATGCTCTCGCCGAATGGCGACGCAACGGCGCCGGCGGCCAGATCCTGGCCGATATGGGCCTGGGCCGGTTGCGCGTGCTCGGCACGCCACGCAAGCAGATCGGACTGGCCGGCTTCGGCCTGGAAGTGGTCGAGTACGTCGACTCCACGCATTGACAACCCACGCATTGACTACCCAGGCATTGACCGCTGCTTTCCCCCATCGCGGGGAAGGCCCCCTCCCCGGGTTAAAATGCCCGACCGTCCCGAAGAACGCCCCATGACCCACTACGAAGGCGACCTGCGCAGCCCCGAAGGCGCGCGGTTCGCGATCATCGCCAGCCGCTGGAACCCGCGCATCACCGATACGCTGGTCGCGGGGGCGCGCAGGACGTTCGCCGACAATGGCGTCACCGAAGACGCCGTCGACGTGATCCGCGTGCCCGGCGCGTGGGAGATCCCGCTGACGGCGGCGCGGCTGGCCGCGGCCGGCCGGCACGCGGCGGTGGTGGCGCTGGGCTGCGTCGTGCGCGGCGACACCCGACACTACGAACAGGTCGCCGACGGGTGTTCCGACGGCCTGATGCGCGTGGCGCTGGATTACGGCATCCCGGTCGCCAATGGCGTGCTGGCCGTCGAACGCCACGAGGACGCCGAAGCGCGTGCCGGTGGCAGCCACGGCAACAAGGGCGAGGAGGCGGCGCTGGCCGCATTGGAAATGAGTCATCTGCTGGGGCAATTGCCATGAACCGCCGTCGTCAGGATGGAATCGATCCCGTTGCCCGTTCGCGCGCGCGTCGCCGCGCGTTGCAGGCCGTCTATGCGTGGCAGATGTCGGGCTCCAGCGCGCGCGACGTGATCGCGCAGTTCGCGCACGAGCAGGCGCATGAAGTCGCCGACCTCGAGTATTTCGAGGACCTGGTGCGCGGCGTCGATGCGAATTGCAACGACCTGGACCAGGCATTGCAGCCGTTCCTCGACCGCGACATCGAACAGGTCGATGCGGTCGAGCGCGCCGCCCTGCGCATCGCCGCCTATGAGCTGCGCCTGCGTCCGGACGTGCCGTATCGCGTGGTCATCAACGAGGCGATCGAGTCGGTCAAGCGTTTCGGCGCCGAACATGGCCACACCTACGTCAACGGCGTGCTGGACCATGCCGCCGCGGCCTGGCGTGCGACGGAAGTGCAGGCGCCGCGCCGCTGACAGGCGCATGACCCGGGCGCGCGCAGGCTACCCGGGTGCAGTGAACGGCCGGCCTGATGCCCATCGCGAAGCGATCTCCGGTAACTCGCCACGTCACGAAGTCGCAAGTGGATGTCTGTCACGCGCTGCGGCGCGCTGGAGATCATGGTGACTGGAACACACCACGACGTGGCCGAATTCGCCCTCATCGACCGCATACGCGCCCGCGTCGCCAACCGCGGGGACGTGATTCTCGGCATCGGCGACGATGCCGCTCTATTGCAGGTGCCCGCAGGCAAGCACCTGGTGGTCGCCACCGATACGTTGAACGCCGGCGTGCACTTTCCGCACGACACCGCGCCAGCCGACATCGGTTGGAAGTCGCTTGCCGTCAACCTCTCCGACCTGGCCGCGATGGCGGCGGAGCCGGCCTGGTGCACGCTGTCGCTGTCGCTGCCGGAAAGCGATACGGGTTGGCTGGATGGCTTTCTCGACGGCTTCCTCGCCCTGGCCGCGCAGCATCGCGTCGCGCTGGTCGGCGGCGACACCACGCGCGGACCGCTCTCGGTGTGCGTGACCGTGCACGGCTTCGTCGAGCCGGGACGCGCGCTGCTGCGCACCACCGCGCGTGCGGGTGACGACGTCTGGGTCAGCGGCACGCTCGGCGATGCGGCGGCGGCGCTGGATCATTGGCGACTGGGCACGGCGCACGACGAGGTCCTGCGCGCGCGACTGGACCGGCCGACACCGCGTGTGGCGCTCGGTCTGGCGCTGGCCGGCACCGCGCATGCCTGCATCGATATCTCCGACGGGCTGATGGCCGATCTCGGGCACGTGTGCCGCGCCAGCGGTGTCGCCGCCGAACTCGATCTGGAGGCGCTGCCGGCCTCCGAGGCGTTGCGTGCGGCGTATGAAGGCGAGCAACGCCATGCACTTCAGGCCGCGGGCGGCGACGATTACGAGCTTTGCTTCACCGCGCCCGCCGGTTCGCTGGACGACATCGCGCGCCTGGCGGCACAGGCGGGTACCGCGGTGACGTGGATCGGCCGCATCGTGGCGGGCGAGGGCGTGCAGGTGTTCGACGCGGACGGGCAGGCCTGGTTACCGTCGAAGGTGGGGTATGAGCACTTTGGATGAGTGAGCGACGGTGGTTCTCGTCTCCCAACGCCCGATGTCATCGCCTCAATCCGGCAACAACTTCCCGGGGTTGAGAATCCCCTCAGGATCGAACGTCGCCTTCACTGCGCGCATCAAGGCCAGCGTCGGCGCGTCGATCGCCTGGGGCATGAATTCGCGCTTGGCCAGGCCGATGCCATGCTCGCCTGACAGCGTGCCGCCCAGCGACAGCGTCAGCGTGAACACCCGTGCCATCGCCGCTTCGGCGCGGGCACGCTGCGCGGCGTCGGCCGGGTCGTAGAGCAGGTTCACGTGCAGGTTGCCGTTGCCGGCGTGTCCGAAGCAGACGATCGGCAGGGCGAACTCGCGCGACAAGCCCTGCACGCCATCGACCAGCGACGGAATGCGCGACACCGGCACCACCACGTCCTCGTTGATCTTGCCCGGCGCCAGCGTGCGCAGCGATGGCGACAGGGCCTTGCGCGCGGCCCACAGGCGCTCGCGCGCGATCTCGTCGGCGGCATCGTCGAGCGATACCAGGCCATCGACCGTCGCGGCGACCATCAGCGTCTCGATCGCGTGCGGCAATGTGTCCTCGTCGCCGTCGGCTTCGATCATCAGCAGCGCGCCCGCTTCGCGCGGCAGGTCGGCGCCGCCGACGTCGCGCGCCAATCGCACCGCGTCGGCGTCCATGAATTCCAGCATCGACGGCGTCAACGGCTGCGCCATCAGTTGCGCGACGGCGCGCGCTGCGCTGGCGACATCGCGGTAGATCGCACGCAACGCACGTCGCGCCTTGGGCGTGGGCGTCAGGCGCAGGCTGGCTTCGACGATCAATGCGAGCGTGCCTTCGCTGCCGACCAGCAGGCGTTGCAGGTCGTAACCGGTGGCGCCTTTGGTGGTGGCCGTGCCGCAATGCACGAGCTCGCCGGCGCCCGTCACTGCGGTCAACGCCAATACGTTGTCGCGGCTGGCGCCGTACTTCACCGCGCGCGGACCGCCGGCATTGCAGGCCAGGTTGCCGCCGACCGTGCTGTAGGCGGCGCTGGTCGGGTCCGGCGGCCAGAACAATCCATGCGGTTTGAGCGCCGATTGCAGGTCGCCGTTGAGCACGCCGGGTTCGACCACCGCGCAGCGGTCGCCCGGGCGGATATCGAGGATGCGGTTCATGCGCTCGAACGACACCACCACGCCGCCGGCCACCGGCACCGCGGCGCCGGTCGTGTTGGTGCCACGGCCGCGCGCGATCACCGGCACGCGCTGGGCGCGGCACGCGCGCACCAGCGCGACGACCTGCTCGCGCGTGGTCGGCAACGCGACTGCGTCGGGCATCGATTGCCGGCGCGAGTTGTCGTAGGCGTAGGCCAGCCGCTCGCTGGGATCGGTGAGCCAGCCCTCGCCGAGCTGTGCGGCCAGCTCGGCTTGCAGGCTCGAAGGCAGGGCAGCTTTCATCAATGCGAGGATAGCGCGGCCGCCGTGCGGCGCACGGTGTAGCCCAGCGCCGCCAGCGCGGCCATCGGCAGCCATATCCAGCGCACTTCCGACAGCAGGACCTCCAAACCGCGCCGCCCGAAGAAACCGACGCCGATCGGAGACACCTCGATCGGTCGCCACGGTGCGAACAGGCGGACGTCTGACCAGGGCCAGAACAGCGCAACCCCCAGGCCTCCGTCGGTGAAAGCGTCCAGCAACGGGTGCGAAGCGGCGCAGGCGAACAGCCAGAGCCACGTTCGCCAAACGTCGGCATGCAGCCTGCGATGCAACAGCGCGCCCAACGAGGCGACGATGACGGCGAACAACAGCGAGTGGCTGGCGCCGCGATGGCCAAACGCATCGGCATAAGGAATGCCGATCGCAAACGCGAGGACGTCGGCATCGGGGACCATCGAAGCGATCATCCCAGCCACGACCAGGCGCGACGGCAGCCGTCTCGAACCCAATGCAATTCCGGCCGCCAGCGGCACGATGGCATGGGTGAGGATGGTCGGCATGGCTCAGGCGTCGTCGGCGCGGAAGGCATCGCGCAGCCAGTGCAGGCGCGGCGCATCCGGGTCGCCATCGGCCTCGATCACGTCGAAGCGGCAGGGTGCGTCGCGGTATTCGCGGTGCGCCACGAGGAAGGCCTGCGCGGCGCGCACCAGCTTGCGACGCTTGTTGAAATCGACCGACGCCGCTCCGCCGCCGAAGCGCGCATCGCGCCGGTAACGCACTTCGATGAACACCAGCGTGCCGGTGCTCCGTGTCCCGTCGTACTCCAGCATCACCAGGTCGAGTTCGCCAAAGCGGTAGCTCGCATTGGCCGCGACTTCACGCAGTCCGGCGCGCAACAAGTAGGCGCGCGCCGCCGCTTCCACCGCCGTTCCGCGTTCGCGCCGTCCTTGCGCCTGGGTGGTCATCCGCTGCGGTCAGCGCCGGTCGCCCTGCGGCAACGGCATGGCGACGCCGCTGCGGAAGGTCGACCACGCCGGCACGCGCAGCACGTTGCCGAAGCCGTCCAGGCGCAGCGTGCCGGTCGCGCCCTCGATGCGCGCGTTGTTGGCCGTGGCCAGGTATTCGAGATACGCGCTGATCTGCCAGGCGTCGTAGCCGAACGCGAACAGGCGCGCGGCCGCTCCCTTGGCGGTCGGCAGCATCATGCCGGCGCTGGCCGGCGAGGGCAGGCCTCGCGCGCCACGCGTGGCCCAGGCCTCGCTCGGGAAGGCGATGCCGTCGAGCACCGCATCCTCGGTGGGCTTGCCCGTGCCCGACAGTAATTGCGAGGTCGCCACGCGCGGCTTGCCGACCAGGCCCGCAGCGGCCAGGCGCGGCATCAGCATGCGCGCGGAGGGGCCGCGCACGGCCAGGAACACCGCGTCGACGCCGCCATCCTTGCTCGCATACGGAACGAAGTCGGAGGTGCCTTCGCTGGCGACGTCGGTGACGACCGCGCCGCGTTCGCCCAGCCGTCCGCGCAGGGCGGCGACGGCGCGGCGCTGTGTCTCGTCGGCGCCGCCGACCACCAGCACGCGCTTGGCGTTGAGGTCGAGCAGGTACTCGGCTGCGGCCAGTCCTTCGTCTTCCGGCGACAGCGAGAAGCTGGCATTGCCCGACGGCGGCTCGGTACCGATACGATTGAGTGCCAGCACCGGCACCGGCAGCGTGCCCTTGCCGTACAGCGCGGCGACTTCGTCGCGACCCAGCGGGCCGACGACGAAGTCGCTGCCTTCGGTCACGGCCTTGTCGTAGGCGGCGAGCGTGCCGTCGGCGGTACCGACGGTGTCGTAGAACACGACGTCGGGGCGACGGCGCTGTTCGCCGTAATAACCGGCCAGCAGGCCATCACGCACCGGCGAGGCGGCGACGGCGAGATTGCCCGACAGGGGCAGCAGCACCGCCAGCTTCACCGGCGGACGGTAGCCATCGCTTTCGGCCGGCGGACGCTCACCGGCATTGAACTTCCATGCCGTGCGGTCGAACGGGCGCGGCAGCGGAAGGCCGCGGCGCAGCAGCGCGCGGCCTGCATAGTTGTAGAGGGGCTCGCCGACCGGCAGCGCGGCGGCTTCGCGGCTAAGCGAGGCATCGTCGAGCTGCGACAGCAGGCGGTCGATCTCGTTGTCGTTGGCCTGCCGCGCGGCGCCGGACAGCGTGGCGCCGCTGCGTGCCAGCTGCGCGGCCTGCGCCACCGCGGGATTGGCGGTGGCAACCGTGCCGGAGTGGGGGGCGACCGTACTGCAGGCGCTCAATGTGGCCGCGAGCACCAGCGCCGCGATCATTCCCTTGAGGACGGTCCGGTGCAGGGACCGGGCGCGGGCGGCGTGCTTCGTGTGAACCATCATCGGCATGCATTGCGCCGCGGCGCGGCGTTCCTGGGGGACCGGTTACGATTCTACCCGGCCCCCACTCGGACGCACGATGCAATCAGGCTCGACCCCCGCCGGCGCGGCACGCCCGCCCGGCACGCTCCATGTCGTTGCCACGCCGATCGGCAACCTCGGCGATCTGTCGCCGCGCGCGCTGGAAACGCTGCGCAACGTCGCGGCCGTCTGCGCCGAGGACACGCGCCACACACGCCAGCTGCTCGCGCATTTCGGGCTGGAAAGGCCGCTGCTGGCGCTGCACCAGCACAACGAGGATGCCCAGGCCGCGCAACTGGTGGCGCGCCTGCTGGGTGGCGAATCGCTGGCGCTGGTGTCCGATGCCGGCACGCCGCTGGTCAGCGACCCCGGTTTCCGCGTGGTTCGCGCCGCGCGGGCCGCCGGCATCCGCGTCTCGCCGGTGCCGGGCGCCTGCGCTGCGATCGCGGCGCTGAGCGTGGCGGGCCTGCCCAGCGACCGCTTCGTCTTCGAAGGCTTCCTTCCCGCCAAGGCCTCGGCGCGCCGCGAACGCCTGGCGCGACTGGTGTCCGAGCCGCGCACGCTGATCTTCTACGAGTCGGCCCATCGCATCGACGAGGCTCTGGACGACATGGCCGCAGCCTTTGGAGACGACCGTCCTGTAGTGCTCGCACGCGAGCTGACCAAGTTGTTCGAAACGGTGCTGGACGGTCCGTTGAGCGAGGTTCGCGGCAAGGTCGCGACCGATGCCAACCAGCGCAAGGGCGAATTCGTGGTCATGGTCGAGGGCGCCGGCGACGATGCCGATGCCCAGGTAACCGAAGGGCGACGCCTGTACGCGAAGCTGGTCGAGCATTTGAAGCCATCGCAGGCGGCCAAACTGGCCGCCGAACTGAGCGGCGCGCCACGCAAGGCGCTCTACGGCGGGGAATAGGCGCTTTTCCGGCCCGATGCCGGAGGATGCCAGTCGATAAAAGATGTATCGATGCCAATAGCCCCCTTAGTAAGGGGCGACACAACAGCGGGCGGAATTGGCGTCAACTGAGCGGGGCCCAAGGTTTGCGCAGCAAACTTTGGGGTATTCGAAGGCGAAGCCGTAGAATACGCACGGCGGAGTCGGCCAGGCAGTCGCGTCATTCGAATCCATTTCGGTGGAAACGAGTGCCGAGGAAAGTCCGGGCTCCACAGGGCACGGTGCCAGGTAACGCCTGGGCGGCGCGAGCCGACGGAAAGTGCAACAGAGAGCAGACCGCCGAACGGCGTCGAAAGACGTGCGTGGCAAGGGTGAAACGGTGCGGTAAGAGCGCACCGCGAGTCCGGCAACGGACCGGCACGGCAAACCCCACCGGGAGCAAGGCCAAATAGGGAGACAATGCCGCGGCCCGCGGTGTCTCCGGGTAGGCTGCTTGAGCGTAGCGGTGACGCTGCGCCTAGAGGAATGACTGTCTACGACAGAACCCGGCTTATCGGCCGGCTCCGCCGCTTTATTCGTCGTTGGAGCGGTCGTACGGCCGCTCCAACGCAGATCAACGACTACGGGTTGAAAGAATTCGGTAGACAGTTATGGGCATACCGAACCGGAGATGCTCAGCGAGGATGGAGTGGCGGCGGCGACGACGTTATTGGTGGTATCCGCCAAGGCGACATTCGTGTAGCTCACGGATACCAGTTTCAGGCGCTGGTTGCCGGGGCAGGTCAATGTGGCCGGCGGCGGTTCCACGGTCAGGCTGGCGGTGATGGAGCCGTTCTTGCCGGAAGCGAAGGTGCCTGAGGCGAAGACCGGGCCAAATACTTGCTGTTTGTTGGCGGCTGCCGGGCAATTGCCGCCGCGGTTCACGCACTGATACGTGGCATTGGCGTCGGCGCTGGCCTCGTAATCGACGGACACGGTGTCGCCCAGGCCGGCTTCCTTCCAGCTGATGGTGAGGTTGCCATCGTTGTCGATGGAAGCGCTCGGGCCGCGTACGAAATGAGGGCTGGCCGCAATCGCGACCGTGGTACCGCCGAGCAGGGCCAAGGCGATCCAGGCCAGGCGGACGCGAGGAGAGACTAGTTTCATGGCGTGACTCCAACCGGGTGCCTGCACACGGAGTCGCCACCGCTCCCCAGCGGCGCTTGCGAGGACGGGCCCAGGCACGCGGTCCCTGGTTCGCCGGCCGACAGGCCGAGGCGCGCAACGATCGCCTGGGTTCGAGAGGCTACGCGGACGTTTCGATCCAGGATGGATCTCACCCAACGTGGGTACCCCCCGCGGGTGAGGTGCCTCTGCCGCCGAGTCCGGATCGACGGCGGGTGGCGGTCCCAACAGCCCCCATCGCGGGGACGGCCGGTTGCTGCGTTGCAGCAAGTCTGCGCCGAGCCTCATGTTTCATAGGGAGGGCGCCCGGGAGCTCGCCAAAATCTCAAAATATGAGACTAAACAAGGGTTAGTGGATAAGTCTTGAATAAGACTCTGAAGTTCGTCGCAACTCATTGATGCGACAAGTGAAATTGCTCCAGAAAAGTTGTTGACAACCCTGTGCACCGTGCCTAAGGTGGGCATCCGAGGGAAAACCGGGTTTTTTGTGGTTTTTCAGCGTCCTAAGCCGCCCGGTAGAGGTGGCCACAACACAGGTGCGGAATGTTCCAGGGCGAGACCGCCATCACGATTGACGACAAGGGCCGGCTGGCGGTACCCACCGCCTACCGTGACCTCGTCGCGCGTGAATGCGACAACCGCCTGGTCATCACCTACAACCCGTTCGAGTCCGGCTCCCTCTACATCTACCCCCATGCGGCCTGGGAGCGTCTGCGCGACCAGGTCAATGCGTTGCCGAAGGTCAAGGCGGTCAATCGCAGCATGCAGCTGAAGCTGGTCGGCGCTGCGGCGTTCGTCGAACTCGACGGCAACGGCCGCGTCAGCATCCCCGCCAGCCATCGGGCCGCTGTCGGCATCGAGAAGAAAGCGGTGCTGCTGGGCATGGGCGACAAGTTCGAGTTGTGGAGCGAGCAGGCGCACCACGCGCAGATCCGTCAGACGATCTCTGACGAGGATCTGAGCGAGGAGCTGCTCGGCCTGCAGCTATGACGGTCGGTGGCATGGAGCGCGGCGCGCCCGGCCACCTTCCCGTGATGTACGCGCAGGTGCTGGAAAGCCTGCGTATCACCGGGAATGGAACGTACCTGGATGGCACGTTCGGGCGTGGCGGTCATGCGCGTGGCGTGCTGCAACAACTCGGCCCCGGAGGCCGGCTGCTGGTCATGGACAAGGATCCCGAAGCGATCGCCGTCGCCGAACGCGAGTTCGGCACGGACCCGCGCGTGGCGATCTACCGGGGCAGCTTCGCGCAGCTGGCGCATTGGAATGAAACCGCCGGCGGACTCGACGGCATCCTGTTCGACCTGGGCGTGTCCTCGCCGCAGCTCGACGTGGCCGAACGCGGTTTCAGCTTCGGCAAGGACGGCCCGCTCGACATGCGCATGGATCCGGACAGCGGTCTCAGCGCCGCGCAGTGGCTCGCGCAGGCCGATGATCGCGAGATCGCCGACGTGTTGTGGACCTACGGCGAGGAGCGCCAGAGCCGTCGCATCGCCCGCGCCATCGTCGCCCGTCGCGGCGACCAGCCGATCGTGCGCACCGCGCAACTGGCCGAACTGATCGCGCAGGTGATGCCGCGCGGCGACAGCAAGATCCATCCGGCGACCCGCAGCTTCCAGGCGATCCGCATCTTCATCAACCGCGAGCTGGCCGATCTTGAAACCGGCCTCGACGCCGCGCTGGAGCGGCTCAAGCCCGGCGGCCGGCTGGCGGTGATCAGCTTCCACTCGCTGGAAGACCGCATCGTCAAGCAGTTCATCGCCCGCCACAGCAAGGCGCCGCCGGCCAACCGCCGCATGCCGGTGGAAGTGGCGTTCACGCCGACGCTGCTGGCAATCGGTGGGGCGCAGAAGGGGGACGAGGCCGAAACCTCGGCCAACCCGCGCGCCCGCAGCGCGGTGCTGCGCGTGGCCGAAAAACTCGCCGTCGACGGCAGGGAGGGCGCATGACGCTGCGCCTGCTGCTGACCGTGCTGGTGGTGGCCAACCTCGTCTCGGCACTGGCGGTGGTGCACGCGCGCCACCAGCATCGCCAGTTCTTCGTGCAGCTCAGCCGCCTGGAGCGCGCGCGCGACGAACTCAACATCGAATTCGGCCGGTTGCAGTTGGAGCAGGCCACCTGGGCCGAGAGCAACCGCATCGACCAGGTCGCGCGCGACCGGCTCGGCATGAAGTTCCCCGAAGGCGCCGAAACCGTGGTTATCCGGCCATGAGCGACCGGATCGCACGCAATCGCAACGGCAAGAAGGACGGCGGCAGTCGCCCCTCGCTGAAGTCGCTGCTGGCGCACCTGCGCGGCGGCCACGACGATGCGCCGCGTTCGCGCAACCGCGCCAGTGCGTTCAATCTGCGCAACCGGCTGCTGCTGGTCGGCGGCGCGCTGGGCCTGTGCTCGCTGGCGCTGGTTGGCCGCGCCTTCACGCTGCAGGTGGTCAACGACGACTTCTATCGCCAGCAGGGCGATGCCCGCTTCATCCGCGAGATTCCGATTCCGACCTCGCGCGGCATGATTACCGACCGCAACGGCGAGCCCCTGGCCGTGTCCACGCCGGTCGAGTCGGTCTGGGGCAATCCGCAGGAACTGCTGAAGAACCCGGCGCGCATCCCCGAGCTGGCGCGTGCGCTGGGTGTGCCGCCGGACTACCTGATGCGCAAGCTCAGCCAGCGCGCCGACAAGGAATTCCTGTACCTCAAGCGCCGCATCAACCCCGACCAGGCGCGCAAGATCCTCGCCCACAACATCCCGGGCGTGTTCTCGCAGCGCGAGTTCCGTCGCTTCTACCCGCAGGGTGAAGCGATGGCGCACATCCTGGGGTTCACCAATATCGACGACCGCGGCCAGGAAGGACTGGAGCTGGCGTTCGACGACTGGCTGCGCGGCAACGCCGGCGCCAAGCGCGTGATCCGCGACCGCCAGGGGCGCATCGTCGAGAGCATCGACCTGGTACGCGCGGCCGAACCTGGCCACGACCTGACCCTGACCATCGACCGCCGCATCCAGTACCTGGCGTTCCGCGAACTGCGCGCGCAGTTGCTCAGCACCGGCGCCAGCAGCGGTTCGGCCGTGGTGCTCGACGTCGCCACCGGCGAGGTGCTGGCGATGGCCAACCTGCCGGCCTACAACCCCAATGCCGTGGGCCTGGGCAATCCCGACACCCATCGCAACCGCGCGGTCACCGATGTGATCGAGCCGGGTTCGACGATGAAGCCGCTGACCGTGGCCGCCGCGCTGGAAGCCGGCGTGATCACGACGAACACGATCTTCGACACCAATCCGGGCTGGATGCCCAACGGCCGTTACCGCACCACCGACCACCACAACTATGGTGTGCTCAACACCACCGGCGTGATCACCAAGAGCTCCAACGTCGGCGTGGCCAAGATCGTCGCCAAGCTGCCGAGCCAGGGGTACTACGATTTCCTGCGTCGCTTCGGTTATGGCCGCAGCACGCACAGCGGCTTCCCGGGCGAGTCTTCCGGCGTGCTGATGCCGCCCAGTCGCTGGAGCGGCACCACCAAGCAGACCATGTCCTACGGCTACGGCCTGTCGGCCACGCCGCTGCAGATCGCGCAGGCTTATGCCGCGCTCGGCAACGGCGGCAAGCTGATCACGCCGACTTTCGTGAAGGGCGAGCGCCACGAGCCCAAGCAGGTGCTCGACCCGGCGATCACGCATGAAATCATGCGCATGATGCAGACCGTGACCGAGCCCGGCGGCACGGCCACGCAGGCGGCGATCCTGGGCTACCACGTCGCCGGCAAGACCGGCACCGCGCGCAAGTTCAACGACACGGGCGGTTATTCGCGCCGTTACGTCTCGTTCTTCGCCGGCGTCGTGCCGGTACAGAACCCGCGCTTCTCGATGGTGGTGGTGGTCAACGATCCCGATCCGGAGAAGGGCTACTTCGGCGGCCTGGTCTCGGCTCCGGTGTTCAAGAACGTCATGGACGGCGCGCTGCGCCTGATGGACGTGGCGCCGGACGACATCGACACCTGGCTGGCCGCGCAGGCTGCTGCCGAGGCCAAGCGCAACAAGGCCAACGGCGGCAAGCCGACCGGCCCGGTGCTGCCGGCCGTGGTGGCGGCCAATAGCGCCTCGTTGCCGTTGCCAGCGCCGACGCAGGGAGGTGTGCAGTGAGCCGCCGCATGCTGCTGGCCGAACTGCTGCCCGACGTGCCGGGGGTTCCGGCCGACCTGTCGGTGACCGGCCTGGTGATGGACAGTCGCGTGGTGCGCCCGGGCGATGCCTTCGTGGCCATCGCCGGATTCGGCGCGCACGGGCTCGGCTTCGTCGAGCAGGCGCGTGCCGCTGGCGCCAGCGCGATCCTGTTCGAGCCGCCGGCGCCGGAGGCGTTGCCCGCCCCCGCCGACGCCATCGCCGTGCCGAACCTGCGCGCACGCCTGGGCGAGGTGGCCGATCGTTTCCACGGTCGCGTCACCGCGGACATGGCAGTGGTCGGCGTCACCGGCACCAACGGCAAGACTTCGACCGTGCAATTGCTGGCGCAGGCGTGGACGCTGCTGGGCACCACCTGCGGCACTATCGGCACGCTCGGCGCAGGCCTGTACGGACAGATCGTGCCGACCGGTTTCACCACGCCGCTGGTGCTGCCGCTGCACGCGCTGCTGGCCGACCTGCACGATGCAGGCGCCCGCGCGATCGCAATGGAAGTGAGCTCGCACGCCCTCGACCAGGGCCGCGTGGACGGCGTGCATTTCGACGTCGCCGTGTTCACCAACCTCACCCGCGATCACCTGGACTACCACGGCGACATGGACAGCTACGGCGCGGCCAAGTCGCGCCTGTTCGCGTGGCCGGGATTGCAGGCGGCGGTGATCAATCTCGACGACGCCTATGGCCGCGATCTGATTGGCCATTTGCCGCGGGACGTGCGTGCGGTGGGCGTGAGTTCCCGCGGCGATGACGCGGCGGCGCTGCACGCGCAGGCGCTGCAGTTCGACAACGCCGGCATTGCGTTCGACTTGGTGTTCGGCGGCGATGCGGCAACGCATCCGGTGCGCTCGCCGCTGCTCGGGCGGTTCAACGTCGACAACCTGCTGGCCGTGGGCGGCGCCTTGCTGGCCCAGGATGTCGCACCGGCGCAGATCGCACGGACACTGTCGCAACTGCAGCCCATCCACGGCCGCATGAACCGCCTCGGCGGCGACGGTTCGCAGCCGCTGGTGGTCATCGACTACGCGCACACGCCCGACGCGCTGGAACAGGCCCTGACCTCGCTGCGCTCGCACGCCAAGGCGCGCCTGATCTGCGTGTTCGGTTGCGGCGGTGAACGCGACCGTGGCAAGCGTCCGCAGATGGCCGCCATCGCCGAGCGCCATGCCGACGCGGTCATCGTCACCGACGACAACCCGCGCCACGAGAATGGCGACGCGATCGTGGCCGACATCATGGCCGGATTCGGCCGTCGCGAGCACGTCACCGTGCAGCGCGACCGCGGTGCCGCGATCGCCCACGCGATCGCGGACGCCGGTCCCCAGGACATCGTGCTGGTGGCGGGCAAGGGTCACGAGCCTTACCAGGACATCGACGGCGTGCAGCATCCCTTCGACGACACGCAGGTCGCGCGCGCGGCCCTGGGAGGACGCGCATGAAGCCGCTGCGCCTGTCCGACATCGCGCGCATGACCTCCGGGCGCCTGCATGGCGAAGACCGGACGGTCGATGCCGTCGCCACCGATAGCCGTGCATTGCCGCAGGGCGGTGCCGCGCTGTTCGTTGCACTCAAGGGCGAGCGTTTCGACGGTCACGATCACGTCGCCAGGGCGGCGCAAGCTGGTGTCGTGGCGGCGCTGGTGTCGCGTGAAGTCGACGCGGCTGTCGCGCAGGTGGTCGTCGCCGATACCGAGCGCGCGCTGGCCGACCTCGCAACCGCGGTGCAGCGCGGCCGTATCGATGAGGGCAGCGCCGGCAAGGTCGTGGCGATCACCGGCAGCAACGGCAAGACCAGCGTCAAGGCATTGACCCAGTCGATCCTGGAACGCGCCGGGCGCACCTACGCCACGCCGGGCAACCGCAACAACGAGATCGGCATGCCGCTGGCGGTGCTGGACGCGCCCGAGGACACGCAGTACGCCATCTACGAGATGGGCACCGGCAAGCCGGGCGACATCGCCTACCTCACCGCCATCGCGCGGCCGGACATCGGCGTGGTCAACAACGTGGCGCCCGCGCACATCGAGCGCATGGGCAGCCTGTTGGCCATCGCCGACACCAAGGCGGCGGTGTATGACGACCTGGCGGTCGACGGCGTCGCGGTGATCAATGCCGACGATGCCTTCGCACCGTATTTCGCCGAACGTGCGCATGGCCGCCGGCTGATCCATTTCGGGCTGGACCACAGCGCCGACGTCACCGCGCGTGACATCGCGCTTGCCGACACCGGCTCGCGCTTCACGCTGGTGACGCCGGTCGGGGATGTCGCGGTCGAGATCGCGATGCCGGGCCGCCACAACGTGCGCAATGCGTTGGCCGCCGCTTCGGTGGCGCTGGGCGCAGGGGTGCCGCTGGCGATCATTGCGGAAGGGCTGGCCGCGGCGCAGCCGGTGGCCGGACGCCTGGTCACGCATCGCCTCACTACCGGTGCGCGCCTGATCGACGACAGCTACAACGCCAATCCCGGCTCTCTGGTCGCCGCCATCGACACGTTGGCCGACGCCGGCCGTGCCACTGGCGACAGTGCCTGGCTGGTGCTGGGCGACATGCGCGAGTTGGGCGAGGACGCCGCGGCGATGCATGCCGAAGTCGGCCGTCGCGCGAAATCCGCCGGCATCGCCCGGCTGTTCGCGCTGGGGCCGCTGAGCGCGCACACCGCGCAGGCCTTCGGCGATGGCGCCACGCATTTCGATACGCACGAGGCACTCGCCGCGGCGTTGCGCGAAGGGATCGCGAGCGCAGGGGCGCAGTTGCGCGTGCTGGTGAAGGGGTCGCGCGGCAGCGCGATGGACAAGATCGTCACAGCGCTGATGTCGGCCCAAACGCCGGGCGCAGGAGAAGGGGGCACCGATGCTGCTTGAACTCACGCGCTGGTTGGAGCAGCTGCAGAGCCTGTTCGGCCTGTTCGGCTACCTGACCTTCCGCGGCATCCTCAGTGCGCTGACCGCGCTGGCCCTGTCGCTGTGGTGGGGCCCGGCGGTGATCCGCCGGCTCGGCCAGCTCAAGGGCGGCCAGCCGATCCGCAAGGAAGGACCGCAATCGCACTTCTCCAAGGCCGGCACGCCGACCATGGGCGGCGCGCTGATCCTGCTCACGGTGATGGCCTCGGTGCTGCTGTGGGGCGACCTGCGCAATAAATACGTATGGGTGGTGCTGCTGGTGATGCTGACCTTCGGCGCCATCGGCTGGTACGACGACTGGATCAAGATCGTCCGCCGCGATCCCAACGGCCTGAAGTCGCGCTGGAAGTACCTGGCGCAGTCGGTCTTCGGCCTCGCTGCTGGCGTGTACCTGTACGCCTATGCCGACGTGCCGGCGGCGACCACCTTCTACGTGCCGTTCTTCAAGTCGATCGCGCTGCCACTGGCCGGTATCGGCTTCATCGCCATCGCCTACTTCTGGATCGTCGGCTTCTCCAATGCGGTCAACCTGACCGACGGCCTCGACGGCCTGGCGATCATGCCGACCGTACTGGTCGCCTGCGCGCTGGGCATCTTCGCCTACGCCTCGGGCAACGCGGTGTTCTCCGAATACCTGCAGATCCCCGCGGTGCCGGGCGCCGGTGAACTGGTGATCATCTGCGCGGCCATCGCCGGAGCCGGCCTGGGCTTTTTGTGGTTCAACACCTACCCGGCGATGGTGTTCATGGGCGACATCGGCGCGCTGTCGCTCGGCGCCGTGCTCGGCACCATCGCCGTGATCGTGCGCCAGGAACTGGTGCTGGTGGTGATGGGCGGCATATTCGTGATCGAGACGCTGTCGGTGATGATCCAGGTGGGCTCGTTCAAGCTCACCGGCAAGCGCGTGTTCCGCATGGCGCCGATCCACCACCACTTCGAACTCAAGGGCTGGCCGGAGCCGCGCGTGATCGTGCGCTTCTGGATCATCTCCGTCGTGCTCGTCCTTGTCGGCCTGGCGACCTTGAAGGTGCGCTGATGAACGACCTGACCACCCCATCCAAGACAGCGAGCCAGGCGACACGGCTCGATGCCATCGGCGGCCGCTTCGATCCGTGGCTGCTTGGCATCGCCTGCACGCTGGCGAGCCTGGGGGTGGTGATGGTCGGTTCGGCTTCGATCGGCGTCGCCGACGGACTGCACGTGGGCCCGTTCTATTTCCTGACCCGGCATCTCGTGTTCCTCGCCGGCGGCATCGTGCTGGCGGCCTGGCTGATGCGCACCGAGTTGAAACTGATCGAGCAGCACAACCAGTGGCTGTTGCTGGTGTGCTTCATGCTGTTGCTGCTGGTGTTCGTGCCGGGCATCGGCCGCAGCGTCAACGGCGCACGCCGCTGGCTCAACCTGGGCTTCTCCAACTTCCAGGCGGTGGAAGCGGTCAAGCTGCTCTATATCGTGTGGCTGGCGAGCTACCTCAAGCGCTACAGCGAGGAGGTCACCGCCACCTGGTCGGCGATGCTCAAGCCACTGGGTGTCGCAGTGATGCTGGTGGTCATGCTGCTGCTGCAGCCAGACTTCGGCTCGTCCTCGCTGCTGCTGGCGATCACCGCCGGCATGCTCGTGCTGGGCGGCGTCAACATGCCGCGCATGTTCGGGCCGGTGCTGGTCGGTCTCCCGCTGCTGGCCATCGTCGCGATCGCCGAGCCGTACCGCATGCGCCGCATCACCTCGTTCACCGATCCGTTTGCCGATCCGTTCGGTTCGGGCTACCAGTTGGCCAATGCGCTGATGGCGATCGGTCGTGGCGAGTGGCTGGGCGTCGGCCTGGGCGCGTCGGTGCAGAAGCTGTCCTACCTGCCGGAAGCGCACACCGACTTCATCCTCGCGGTGATCGGCGAGGAGCTGGGGTTCGCGGGCATCTGCCTGGTCATCGCGCTTTACGGCGGTCTGGTCGGGCGGGCGCTGTGGCTGGGCTTGAAGTGCGTGGAGATGCGGCGCCACTTCGCCGGTTACTGCGCGTTCGGTATCGCGCTGTGGATCGGATTGCAGAGCTTCGTCTCGATCGGCGTGAACCTGGGCCTGCTGCCGACCAAGGGCCTGACCTTGCCGCTGATCTCTTCCGGTGGTTCCAGCGTGCTGATGACCTGCGCCGCGATCGGTCTGTTGCTGCGCGTAAGCTACGAACTCGACCGTGCCCAGCGCCAGGTCGCGCGCCTGCGCGGCGAGGCGCAGCAGCCGTCGATGGGCGTGCCGGCCATGGCCAATCCGGTGCCGGCGGTGGGTGCAGTGAGCGCTGCGCGCACCAGCGATGCGGCGCGCGGCACGAGCCGGTTGCGCCAGCGCGTCGAGCCTGTTCTCGGGAGGACCGGATGAGGGTCGAGTTGGCCAGCACGGACTCCGATCTGCATCCGGTGATGATCCTCGCTGGCGGCACGGGCGGGCATATCTTCCCGGGCCTGGCGGTGGCGCATGCGCTGCAAGCGCGCGGCGAGCCGGTGATGTGGCTCGGCGCCGACGGGGGCATGGAAACGCGGCTGGTGCCGAAGCACGGCATCGCCATCGACACCATCGCCGTCAGCGGCATGCGCGGCAAGGGCCTGCGCACGCTGCTGGCCGCGCCTTTCAAGCTCATAGGTTCGGTGCGCGCCGCGCGCCAGACGTTGCGTGAGCGCCAGCCGCGCGCGGTGATCAGCTTCGGCGGTTTCGCCGCGGGCCCCGGCGGGCTGGCAGCGAAACTGGCCGGCATCCCGTTGATCGTGCATGAGCAGAACCGCGCGCCGGGCCTGACCAACCGGGTGCTGGCGCGGATGGCCAAGCACGTGCTGACCGGATTTCCCGATACCTTCCCGGGCAACCGCGAGGAAGTCGTTGGCAACCCCGTGCGTACCGAGATCGCCGCACTGCCGCCGCCGGAACAACGTTTTTCCGGTCGCGAGGGCGCGTTGCGCCTGCTCGTGCTGGGCGGCAGCCAGGGCGCCCGTGCATTGAACGCCGCCGTGCCGAAGGCATTGAAGGCGTTGCGCGGCACGCTGCATTTCGACGTGCGCCACCAGTGCGGCGAGAAGATGCGCGACGATGCGATCAAGGCCTACGCCGATACCGGTGTCGAGGCCTCTGTCGAACCTTTCATCGCCGACATGGCCGCGGCTTACGCCTGGGCCGACGTGGTGATCTGCCGCTCCGGCGCGTTGACGCTGGCGGAGCTGTGCGCGGCCGGCGTCGGCAGCCTGCTGGTACCGTTCCCGCAGGCGGTGGACGACCATCAGACGAAGAATGCGCAGTACCTGGTCGATCGCGGCGCGGCGCACCTGCTGCCGCAGGGCGAGAGCCTGGCCGAGCGCATCAGCGCCACCCTCGAAATCCTCGGTGAGCGCGAGCTCCTGCTGCCATTGGCGCAGGCCGCGCGCACGCTCGCCAAACCCGATGCGGCCGACCGTGTCGCCGCGATAGTCCTGGAGTCCACTTCAATGAAGGAACCGGCATGAGCGCCGCCCTGCGCCGCCGACTGCAACATACCGGCGATCTCGCCAAGGCTTTCCCGCGCGTGCATTTCGTCGGCATCGGCGGCGTCGGCATGAGCGGCATTGCCGAGGTGATGTGCACGCTGGGTTACCAGGTGTCGGGCTCGGACAATGCCGACAACGCCGTCACCCGCCGGTTGGCCTCGCTCGGCATCGATGTGAGGCGCGGCCATGCGGCCGCGAACGTGTTGGGCGCCGACTGCGTGGTGGTGTCCAGTGCGATCCGTCCGGAGAACCCGGAGCTGATGGAAGCGCATGCGCAGCGCATCCCGGTGGTGCCGCGCGCGGAAATGCTGGCCGAGCTGATGCGCTTCAAGCGTGGTATCGCGGTGGCCGGCACCCACGGCAAGACGACCACCACCTCGCTGGCCGCCAGCGTGCTGGGCGAGGGCGGCATCGATCCGACCTTCGTCATCGGTGGCCAGTTGCTGGCTGCCGGCGCGAACGCGCGCCTGGGCAAGGGCGACTGGCTGGTGGCCGAGGCCGACGAGAGCGACGGCAGCTTCCTGCGCCTGAACCCGCAGATCGCCATCGTCACCAACATCGACGCCGACCATCTTGAAAACTACGGCGGCGATTTCGCCAACGTGCAGGCGGCGTTCGAGGAATTCATGCATCGCCTGCCGTTCTACGGCCTGGCGGTGTTGTGCATCGACGATCCGGAAGTGGCCGCGCTGGCCATGAACACGCCGCGCCACGTCATGACCTACGGTCTCAGCGAAGTCGCCGACGTGCGCGCCGAGAACGTGGAGCAGAGCGGTGGCTGCATGCGCTTCACGCTGTGCCTGCCCGACGCTACACGCACGCAGGTCGAACTCGCGCTGCCGGGCAACCACAACGTGCTCAACGCGCTGGCGGCCGCCTCGGTGGGCTGGCAGCTGGGCGTGAGCGTCGACGCGATCGCGCGGGCGCTCAAGCAGTTCGCCGGCGTGGGCCGTCGTTTCAACCTGCTGGCCACGCCGACCACCGCCAAGGGTGCGCGCGTGCAACTGGTGGACGACTACGGACACCATCCAAAGGAACTGGAGGCGGTGTTCGCCGCAGCGCGCGGCGGTTGGCCGGACAAGCGCCTGGTCGTGGCCTTCCAGCCGCACCGCTACAGCCGTACGCGCGACCTGTTCGACGAGTTCGCGGCGGTGCTGTCGAGCGTCGACGTGCTCGTGCTGACGGAGGTCTATCCGGCCGGCGAGGCGCCGATCGCCGGTGCCGACGCCAAGTCGCTGGCGCGCGCGATCCGTGCGCGCGGCCGCATCGATCCGGTCGTGGTCGGCGGCGCCGGCGAACTGAGCGGCGTGCTGTCCGACATCCTCAACGACGGCGACCTGCTGCTGATGATGGGCGCCGGCGACATCGGCCATGCCGCGCAGCAGATCGCTGCGCATGGATTCAACGGTGCACCCAACGGTGCATCCAACGGAGAGCGCAAGTGAGCGTCAAGGTTGCACCGCCGCGAGTGAACGATCCCGCCGTGTTCGGCCGCGTCGCCGTCCTGATGGGCGGCACCAGCGCCGAGCGCGAGGTGTCGCTCGATTCCGGTCGCAACGTGCTCGAAGCCTTGCTGTCTCGTGGCGTCGACGCGTTCGCGGTCGATGGCATCCCGGCCCTGATCGATGCGATCCGCGCGGGCAGTGTCGACCGCGTCTTCAACATCCTCCACGGCAACAAGGGCGGTGGCGAGGACGGCGTGTTGCAGGGTCTGTGCGAAGCGCTGGGCGTGCCGTATACCGGCTCCGGCGTGCTCGGCTCGGCGCTGACGATGGACAAGATCCGCACCAAGCAGGTCTGGCTCAGCGAGGGTATGCCGACGCCGCGTTACGCACGCCTGGCACCCGGTGCCGACGTGCATGCGGCGGCCAGCGAACTGGGCCTGCCGGTGTTCATCAAGCCTTCGAGTGAAGGCTCGAGCGTCGGTGTCTCGCGAGTGCTGGTCGAAGCCGATCTGGACGCCGCCGTCGAGCACGCCTCGCGCTACCCCGGCGAATTGCTGATGGAGCAGCTGATCTCCGGCGAGGAGCTGACCGTGCCGGTGCTCCTCACCGCCGACGGCCACGTTGCGCTGCCGTCGATCCGCATCGTCCCCAAGGGCGAGTGGTACGACTACAACGCGAAGTACATCGCCGACGACACCCAGTATCTGTGCCCGGGCCTGGAAGGCACCGACGAGGACGAGATTCGCCGCATCGCGCGCGCCGCCTTCGTCTCCGCCGGCTGCAATGGCTGGGGCCGCGTCGACTTCATGCGCGACCGCGCGACCGGCCAGCTCTACCTGCTGGAGGTCAACACCGCGCCGGGCATGACCAGCCACTCGCTGGTGCCCAAGGCGGCGCGCCAGGTGGGAATCGAATTCGAGGAGTTGTGCTGGCGCGTGCTCGAATCGAGCCTGGACCAGGCTGGCGTGCGGACCGCGGGAGGTGCGACGGCGTGAACGCCATGCTGCGCCTCGTCGGGTGGATCCTTGCGCTGGCCCTGGTCGCGCTGCCGGTCGTCGCCGTGCTCAACGGCTGGATCGGCGCCAACCAGTGGCCGCTGAAGAAGCTGCAGGTCACCGGCGAGTTCGAGCGCGTGGATGCGGCGCTGTTGCAGAAGACACTGATGCCTTACGCGCAGCGCGGGTTCTTCGCGGTTGACCTGGCCGCCGCGCGCAACGCGGTAGCGCAGTTGCCCTGGGTGGAGCATGCCGAAGTAAGCAAGCGCTGGCCCGACGTGCTGCAGGTGCAGGTGGTCGAGCACCGGCCGTTCGCGCGCTGGGGCAACGAACGACTGTTGTCGGAGCAGGGAAAGCTGTTTCCGGCGAAGGGAATTGTGGTGCCCAGGGGCCTGCCCCAGTTCGCCGGTCCCGATGCGCGCGTGTCCGACGTGGTCGAGCTCTACAACGAATCACGCGCCATGTTCACGCCGATTGGCCTGGGCGTGCGCGAAGTCCAGCTCGACCCGCGCGGCAGCTGGACGCTCGGTCTCGACAATGGCGCGCAGGTGGTGGTCGGTCGCAGCGAGGCGCGCGCCCGGCTGGGCCGCTTCGTGCGCCTGATGCCGCAACTGATGTCGCAGCAATCGCAGGCGCTCAAGCGTGCGGACCTTCGCTACACCAACGGATTTGCCCTGACGTGGGTGCCGATGCCGGCATCGGCGGCCGCGGCAACGGCAACGGCAGCAATCAACACTAATGGCTCCATATGAATCGCAAGGGTGACAAGTCGCTGATCGTCGGGCTCGATATCGGCACCTCGAAAGTGGTGGCGCTGGTCGGCGAGTACACGCCCGATAACGGCCGGCCCGGTAACCCGATCGAGGTGATCGGCATCGGCTCGCACGAATCGCGCGGACTCAAGCGCGGCGTGGTCGTGGACATCGAGTCGACGGTGCAGTCGATCCAGCGCGCGATCGAGGAGGCCGAGCTGATGGCCGGCTGCGAGATCCGCTCGGTGTACGCCTCGATCTCCGGTAACCACGTGCAATGCCGCAACTCGCAGGGCATCGCGCCGATCCGCGACGGCGAGGTGACCTACGGCGACCTCGACCGTGTGCTGGAGGCGGCCAAGGCCGTGGCCATCCCGGCCGACCAGAAGATCCTGCACGCCATCCCGCGCGACTACGTGCTCGACGATTCGCAGGAAGGCATCCGCAACCCGGTCGGCATGACCGGTGTGCGCCTGGAGGTGCATGCGCACCTGGTGGTGTGCGCGCAGTCGGCCGCGGCCAACATCAGCAAGTGCGTGCAGCGCTGCGGCCTGCAGGTCGACGACCTGGTGTTGAGCGTGCTGGCTTCCAGCCAGGCCGTGTTGACCAGCGACGAGCGCGAGCTTGGCGTGGTGCTGGTCGACCTCGGCGCCGGCACCACCGACATCGCGGTGTTCGTGCAGGGCGCGATCGCGCACAGCGCGAGCCTGCCGATCGCCGGCGACAAGGTAACCGAGGACATCGCGCACATGCTGCGCACACCGACGCCGGAAGCCGAGCAGATCAAGGTCCGCTATGCCTGTGCGCTGGCGCAGATGGCGACGGCCGAAGAAAGCATCCAGGTCCCGTCCGTGGGGGATCGCCCGCCGCGGCGCATGCCGCGCGCCTCGCTGGCCCAGGCCGTGCAGGCGCGCTACGAGGAGATCTTCGAGATGGTGCAGGCCGAGTTGCGTCGCAGCGGCTTCGAGCACCACGTGCGCGCCGGCATGGTGTTGACCGGCGGCGCCGCAAAGATGGAAGGGGTGGTTGAGCTGGCCGAGGAAATGCTGCAGATGCCGGTGCGCGTGGGCATCCCGCAGCACGTGACCGGCCTGGGCGAAGTGGTGGGCAACCCGGTGCATGCCACCGGCGTCGGCCTGCTGCTGATGGGCAGCCAGATCGAGCATCCACGTCGTCCGGTGATCTCCACCGGCCGCGCCGGCACGTTCCTGAGCAAGCTCAAGAACTGGTATCGCGGAGAGTTCTGACAGAGCACGAGAGCGGGAATGAAAAGCCGTAGGAACTCTTCATTCACGCTTTTGCAGCAAGTGGCAACGGCAGTAACGAAAGCCCTGATCGATAACTAGCAAGCATCGATAACTAGCAATACATAACGAGGACGACGACATGGCACATTTCGAACTGGTTGAAAAAATGGCCCCGAACGCGGTCATCAAGGTGGTTGGCGTGGGCGGCGGCGGCGGCAACGCCGTGGCGCACATGGTCAACGGCAGCGTGGATGGCGTGGAGTTCATCACCGCCAACACCGACGCGCAGGCCATCAAGAACTGCGGCGCCAAGCTGCAACTGCAGCTGGGCAGCAACGTCACCAAGGGCCTGGGCGCGGGCGCGAATCCGGAAGTCGGCCGCCAGGCCGCGCTGGAAGACCGCGAGCGCATCATGGACGCCCTGACCGGCGCCGACATGGTGTTCATCACCGCCGGCATGGGCGGCGGCACCGGCACCGGTGCAGCGCCGGTCGTGGCGCAGCTGGCCAAGGAGATGGGCATCCTGACCGTGGCCGTGGTCACCAAGCCGTTCCCGTTCGAAGGCCGTCGCCGCATGCAGGTCGCGCTGAAGGGCATCGAGGAGCTGAGCCATCACTGCGACTCGCTGATCACCATCCCCAACGAAAAGCTGATCACCGTGCTCGGCCGCAACGCCACGATGATCCAGGCCTTCCGCGCCGCCAACGACGTGCTGCTCGGCGCGGTGCAGGGCATCGCCGACCTGATCGTGCGTCCGGGCCTGATCAACGTCGACTTCGCCGACGTGCGCACCGTCATGTCCGAGATGGGCCTGGCGATGATGGGTACGGGCTCTGCCCGCGGCGACGACCGCGCCCAGGCCGCGGCTGAATCGGCGATCCAGAATCCGCTGCTGGACGACGTCAACCTGTCCGGCGCCAACGGCATCCTGGTCAACATCACCGCTGGTCCGGACTTCACGATGGCCGAGTTCGACGAAGTCGGCCGTACGATCGAGAACTTCGCCTCCGAAGACGCGACCGTGGTCATCGGCACCGTGCTGGACCCGGACATGCAGGACGAGGTCAAGGTCACCGTGGTCGCGACGGGCCTCAACCGTGCCGTCTCTCGCCAGTCGGTGCGCGGCAGCGAGCGCGAGCAGAACCGTGCGCCGATCCAGTTGGTGCGCAATGCCACCACCGGCCAGCCCGAGTTCTCGTCGATGGACGCGATGGCCCCGACGCCGAGCTTCGGCGGCAGCCTGCGCGGCAGCGCCGGCCTGCGTTCGTCCGAGCCGGCGGCGCCGGCCGTGGCGGATTTCGGCAGCGACAGCAGCTACCTGGACATCCCGGCGTTCCTGCGTCGCCAGGCCGACTGATAGGGTCGACTGATCACGCATCACCCATGCACGTCCTCCAGCCCCGGGCGTCATCCCGGGGCATTGGGTCGGTTGGCTCATGCCGACCGGCCGGTTTCAGGCGCTTTCGTCGGAATTCGGGCCGGATCGTTGCGCGGAAGCTGTGACGGTTTCCGTTAAGATTCAGCGAACCGGGTGGTATTCTTCCCGGCCGATTCAGGCGGCCGATGCCACGGGCGCCTGCACCACTACTGGGTTTCCTGCTTCCCCATGTTGCGTCAGCGCACCCTCAAGAACGTGATCCGCGCCACCGGCGTAGGCCTGCACAGCGGAGAGAAGGTCTATCTCACGCTGCGTCCGGCTCCGGTCGATGCCGGCATCGTGTTCCGCCGCGTCGATCTGGACCCGGTGGTGGAAGTGCCTGCGCAGGCCGAACTGGTCACCGAGACCACGCTGTGCACCGGCCTGAGTTGCGGTCCCGCCAAGATCCAGACGGTCGAGCACCTGCTTTCCGCGCTGGCGGGACTGGGCATCGACAATGTCTACGTCGAACTGTCGGCCCCTGAAGTGCCGATCATGGACGGCTCCTCGGGCCCGTTCGTGTTCCTGCTGCAGTCGGCGGGCATCGCCGAGCAGGAAGCGCCCAAGCGCTTCATCCGCATCCGCAAGCCCGTGGAAGTGCGCGACGGCGACAAGATCGCCCGTTTCGAGCCTTTCGATGGCTTCCGCCTGGACTTCACCGTCCAGTTCGACCACCCGGCCATCCCGACGGCGCAGTCGCGGGCCCAGGTCGAGTTCTCGACCGCCAACTACATCAAGGAAGTCAGCCGCGCCCGTACCTTCGGGTTCATGCGCGACCTGGAGTACATGCGCGAGCGCAACCTCGGCCTCGGCGGCTCGATGGACAATGCGATCGTGCTCGATGAGTTCCGCGTCCTTAACGACGACGGGCTGCGTTACGCGGACGAGTTCGTCCGCCACAAGATCCTCGATGCGATCGGAGACCTGTACCTGGCCGGTCACCCGATCGTCGGTACCTATGTCGGCTACAAGTCCGGCCACGCGCTCAACAACAAGCTCGTGCGCGCCCTACTGGCCGAGCAATCGGCATGGGACGAGGTGACCTTCACCGACCCGGATTTCGTCCCGGTCGCCTACGGCGTTCCTGCTGCCGTCTGACGCTTTTCCGTTCGTCGGAATGCGATTCCCCATTCGTAGGGGACCGTCACCAGAAAAACGTGCCCCTGTCACAGACGTGAACGTCAGGTGATGGTTTAACGTTTTTATAACGATTTATTACCGGTTTTTTAGCCCTTGCTTAACAAATACAAGGGTTTACGCAAGTAGCATGCCCCCGGCCAGGCTTCTAGCCGGCGCGCGGGGTTTTCGGTCCGCCGTCGTTCAGACGTCAGGTGGTGTCCTTCGGGGTCTTACGACTCCGGGTCTTTCAGGGACGCCAAGGCCGCTTGCAGCGCCTGCTGTGCAGCGGCCGACAGGGGTGTGGCTTTCCGGATCGGTTGTGTGGCTGCCGCCAAAGGGGCGGTGGTCGTTTTCACTACCAGTTCGGTCGCATCCAGTCCGATGGAGCGGGCAGCGTTGAGCAGTTCCGGGGCGGCGAGCCGAAGTTTGGCGCGCCACACCGGAGTATCGACGACAAACACGAGCCTGCCGTTGTCGAAGTTGGCCAGTCGCGCATGCGCGGCCAGCGGGTGGGGCAGGTGGGGGTTCAGCCGTCGGTCCAGTTCGTCGAGCCAAAGGGCACGCCGGATGGGACCGCCTGCAGGCTCCGCGAGCAGCGCATCGAGCGCGGCTTTCGGAGTCGAAGGGGGGCGATTGGACCTGGGCTTGGAATCAGACATCGGACACATGACCTATTTCGCTATCGTAAACAAATCGCGGGCCCAGCTGGCGAACATGCTCCAGCACGCTGGTCACCACGGCGGCCGCCGCCCGGCCATCGCCATTGCCCTGCTGCTGTGCGCGGGCATCGCGATCGGCGCCGGCGCCGGCGTCGCCGACAATGCCCTGCTTCGCAGCAAGGTCCAGACCCAGCAGGCGCAGTTGGACCTGGCCCGTCGCGATGCGCAGCGCGAGGTCAACGCGCTGGCCGCGCGTCTGGGCGAGCTCCAGGCCGAGGCCAACCGTCTCAATGCGCTGGGCGAACGGCTGACCCGCATCGGCCAACTGCAGGACGGGGAATTCGATTTCGACAAGCCGGTCGGCGTCGGTGGCGCCGGCCCGGTGCGCGACATGTCCAAGGCCGAGCTCGACGGCGGGCTGGCCCACCTGGGCGCCCAGTTCAAGGCATCCGGCGAGCAGCTGTCGGTACTGGAGGCGCTGCTGTTCAACCGCCAGCTCGACATGAACGCCGTGCCCTCGCGCGAGCCGATCGCCAACAGCTACATCACCTCCGGCTTCGGCGGCCGCGCCGACCCGATCGTCGGCGGCAAGCAGTTCCACAAGGGCATCGATTTCGAGGCCGACGTCGGCGACCCGGTGCTGGCCGTGGCCGATGGCGTGGTCAGTTATTCGGGTGTGCGTTCTGGCTACGGCAACGTGATCGAGGTCGACCACGGCAACGGCTACGTGACCCGTTACGCGCATAACTCGCGCCTGACCCGCAAGGTCGGCGAACTGGTCCGTGCCGGGCAGGAGGTCGCCAAGGCGGGCTCGACCGGCCGCTCGACCGGCGCGCACGTGCATTTCGAGGTGTGGGAGCGTGGGCGCGTGGTCAATCCGCGCAACTTCCTGAGCCAGCAGTCGCCGTTGCAGTTGAAGATCAAGGGCTGATCTCCCCGCGAGATCGGCTTGATCGAGGGCGCAGGCCGCAAGCCTGCGCCCTTGTTTTTTTTTGAGCCCTCTCCCGCTTGCGAAAGAGGGAGGGGGCGAGGGGGCAGGCGCGACTCCTTAGGGAGCGAAGAGCGCCCTTCATCCGGCCCTGCGGGCCACCCTCTGCCCTTGGTCCGACCCGGCAGCCGTAGGCCTCCGGGCGCCTCGGTACAAGCCTGCGGCTTGTGAGCACCGAGACTCGGTCCGGCCCTACGCCGCGGGCTTCGGGCGCCAGCCACGTACAAGCCGATGGCTTGTGAGCACGCTTCGGTCCGGCCCTGCGGTCGCAGGCCTCCGGGCGCTCGCCTCGGTACAAGCCTTCGGCTCGTGAGCACCGGGACTCGGTCCGGCCCTACGCCATAGGCTTCGGGCGCTCAGCCACGTACAAGCCGATGGCTTGTGAGCACGTGGCTTCGCCCCCACGCTAGAATGGGCGTGGCCACAGACCAGGCTCGACACGATCGGGGCGCACGTCGCTCCGATTTCGTTTCTGGTCCCCAATTTCCGGATTACCGGGGAACTTGCCGGCGGCTCCGCGTTCATAACGCGGCTTCGCCCGGTTTCCCGCCCAGCTTCTCGGACCCGTACATGCTCAACAGTTTGCTTACCCGCGTTTTCGGCAGCCGCAACGAGCGCCTGCTGCGCCAGCTGCAGCGTTCCGTCACCAGGATCAATGCGCTCGAGCCGGAGATGCAGAAGCTCTCCGACGCGGAGCTCCAGGCCAAGACTCCCGAGTTCCAGAAGCGCATCGCCGACGGCGAAGCGCTGGACAAGCTGCTGCCGGAGGCCTTTGCGGTCTGCCGCGAGGCGTCCCTGCGCGTGCTGGGCATGCGCCACTACGACGTGCAGCTGATCGGCGGCATGGTGCTGCACCTGGGCAAGATTGCCGAGATGCGCACCGGCGAAGGCAAGACCCTGGTCGCGACGCTGCCGGTTTACCTCAATGCCCTGGAAGGCAAGGGCGTGCACGTGGTCACCGTCAACGACTACCTGGCGCGTCGCGACTCGGCCTGGATGGGCAAGGTCTACAACTGGCTCGGCCTCAGCGTTGGCGTGGTCTACCCCGGCATGCCGCACAGCGACAAGCACGCTGCGTATTCGGCCGACATCACCTACGGCACCAACAACGAATTCGGCTTCGACTACCTGCGCGACAACATGGCGCTGTCGAAGGACGACCGCTTCCAGCGCGGCCTGCACTACGCGATCGTCGACGAGGTCGACTCGATCCTGATCGACGAGGCGCGCACGCCGCTGATCATCTCCGGCCCGGCCGACGAATCGCCGGAGCTGTACATCAAGGTCAACCGCATCGTTCCCAAGCTTACCCGGCAGCAGACCGAGGAAGGCGAGGGCGACTACTGGGTCGACGAGAAGAGCAAGCAGGTGCACCTGTCCGAGATCGGCCAGGAAAATGCCGAGGAACTGCTGCGCCAGGCCGGCATCCTGCATGGCGAAGAGGACGGCCTGTACTCCGGCCAGAACATCGGCGTAGTCCACCACCTCAACGCCGCGCTGCGTGCGCACGCGATCTACCAGCGCGACGTCGATTACATCGTCCGCGACGGCGAGGTTGTGATCGTCGACGAGTTCACCGGCCGCACGCTGCCGGGCCGTCGCTGGTCCGATGGCCTGCACCAGGCCGTGGAAGCGAAGGAAGGCGTGCCGGTCCAGCGCGAGAACCAGACGCTGGCCAGCATCACCTTCCAGAACCTGTTCCGCATGTACAAGAAGCTGTCCGGCATGACCGGTACGGCCGATACCGAGGCGTACGAGTTCCAGAGCATCTACGGCCTGGAAGTGATCGTGATCCCGCCGAACATGCCGGTGCAGCGAAAGGACCATCCGGATGCGGTGTTCCTCAATCGCGCCGGCAAGTACCGCGCGGTGGTGAACGAGATCAAGGACGCCAACGCGCGCCAGCAGCCGGTGCTGGTCGGCACGACCTCGATCGAAGTATCGGAGATGCTGAGCCAGCAGCTGACCGAAGCCGGCATCACGCACGAGGTGCTCAACGCCAAGCAGCACGAGCGCGAGGCGCACATCGTTGCCCAGGCCGGTCGCCCGGGCGCGATCACCATCGCCACCAACATGGCCGGTCGCGGTACCGACATCGTGCTCGGCGGTTCGCTCGAGTCCGAGCTGGCCGCATTGGAAGCGCAGAACGGCGCCGAAGTCGATGAGGTCACCAAGGCCCGCCTGAAGTCGGAGTGGCTGCAGCGCCACGAGGCGGTCAAATCCGCCGGCGGCCTGCACATCGTCGGCACCGAGCGCCACGAGAGCCGCCGCATCGACAACCAGCTGCGCGGCCGCGCCGGTCGCCAGGGCGACCCGGGCTCCTCGCGCTTCTACCTGTCGCTCGAAGACAACCTGATGCGCATCTTCGCGGCCGACTGGGTGCAGCGCGTGATGGCGCGCATGGGCCTGAAGGAAGACGACATCATCGAAAGCCCGCTGGTGACCAAGCAGATCGCCAACGCGCAGCGCAAGGTCGAGGCCCACAACTTCGACATCCGCAAGAACCTGCTCGACTTCGACGACGTCAACAACGACCAGCGCAAGGTCATCTACGGCCAGCGCGACGAGCTGCTCGAGGCCGAGAGCGTGGAGGAGAACGTCGAGGGCATCCGTGACGACGTGGTGGCCGACATCGTCGCCCGCTTCGTGCCGGCGAATTCGATCGACGAGCAGTGGGACCTGCCGGGCCTGGAAGCGGCGCTGGTGGAGGACTTCGGCGTGCAGGTGCCGCTGGTGGCGATGGCGCAGCAGAGCGAGGAGCTCGACGCCGAGACCATCGAGGAGCGCGTGCAGGAAGCCATCCGCAACCACTTTGAGCAGCGTGAGACCCAGCTGGGCGCCGATACCATGCGCATGCTGGAGAAGCACATCATGCTCAACGTGCTCGACCAGAACTGGAAGGAGCACTTGGCGCGCATGGACTACCTGCGCCAGGGCATCCATCTGCGCGGCTACGCGCAGAAGCAGCCGAAGCAGGAATACAAGAAGGAAGCCTTCGAGCTGTTCAGCGACATGCTCGAGAAGGTCAAGCGCGAGGTCGTCACGCTGCTGGCGCGCGTGCGCATCCGCAGCGAGGAAGAAATCGCCCTGATGGAAGCGCAGGAGCGCGCCGCCGCCGAGGCGCAGGCGCGGCAGATGCAGTTCCAGCACGCCGAAGTCGGCGGCCTGGGTGCCGACGAGGAGGCCGCGCAGGTGCAGGCCGCGCGCAACCCCGATGCCTTCGCCAACGTCGGACGCAACGATCCGTGCCCGTGCGGCAGCGGCAAGAAGTACAAGCACTGCCATGGACAGCTGGCCTGAGCCAGCCCGACTTCACGAGCCACGCCAGGGTGGCGGCGGGGCATTGAAGCGGGCCCGGACGGCCCTCCATCGGGTCCCGGGCGCGCGGCCTTGCCGCAATCCCGAAAGCGATCCGCAACCCGGATCAAACCCCCTCTCCCGCAACGCGAGAGAGGGCTGGGGTGAGGGCCGCTCTTGCTGAAAGACTCCGCCCAAGGCAATACGCCCCCGGCTGGCGAGCGTAGCGATTACGTCGAAGTCGTCGCCGGCGTGATCCGCGACGCGCGCGGCCGCATCTTGCTTGCACGCCGCACCGAAGGACGCGATCTGGCGGGCCTGTGGGAATTCCCGGGCGGCAAGCACGAGCCCGGCGAATCGCCCGAGGCCGCCCTCGCACGCGAGTTGCATGAAGAGCTCGGCATCGACGTCGAGGTGGGCGCGCCGCTGATCACCGTGCCGCAGGCCTATCCCCACAAGCGCCTGCGGCTGGACGTGCGCGAGGTGAAGGCATGGCGCGGCGCCGTCCGCGGCCGCGAGGGCCAGGCGCTGGCCTGGGTTCCGCTGGCGCAGTTGGCCCGCTACGCGATGCCGCCTGCCGACGTGCCGGTGGTCGCGGCCTTGCAGCAGCCGGATCGCTATCTGGTCACGCCGGACCCGGGCGACGACGATGCGGCCTGGCTGTCGGCCCTGGAGCGTGCGCTGGCTTCCGGTGTACGCCGAGTGCAGTTGCGGGCGCCGGATTGCGAGCGAGCGCGCTGGGAGCAGCTTGTCGATGCCGCCGTTGTGCGTTGTCGCGCTGCAGACGCGCAGGTGCTGGTCAATGGCGACATCGAGCTGGCGGTGCGGCATGAGGCAGGCGTGCATCTGCGTGCGTCGCAACTGGCCGCGCTCACGGCACGTCCTCTGCCGGAAGGGATGCTGGTAGCGGCCTCATGCCATGACGTGCACGAGCTGCGGATGGCGCAGGCGTTGGGGTGTGATTTTGCGGTGGTCGGCACCGTGCAGCCGACGCCGAGCCATCCGGGTTCACCCACTTTAGGTTGGGATGGCTTTGCCGCGCTGCGCGAGTCGGTTTCCCTGCCGCTCTATGCCATCGGAGGCCTCGGGCTGGACGATATGACCCAAGCGCGTCGCCACGGCGCGCAGGGCATTGCCGCGATCCGCGGGCTCTGGCCGGGCGACTGACAAACCGCCCATTTCCGGCGCGCCCCGGCTTTTGTCGAAAGAGCGAATAGTCCAATGACTGGGGTTGGATCTGCCTGATCCCGCGGGGTGGCACGGAAGACTCACCCCGCTGGACGTCTTGCCTCAACCGCCCGCGGCGTCCCCGGCCAGCAGACGGTAGCGCCGGTCCAGCGCGGCGACGTGGGCATCCAGGGCATCGAGGGCGCCATCGTTGACGATCACATCGTCCGCAATGGCCAGGCGCCTCTGACGGCTGGCCTGTGCGGCGATCATGTGATCGGCGAGGGCGGCATCGATGCCATCGCGACGTATCAGGCGCGCGCGCTGCACGTCGGGGTGCACATCGACGACCAGCACGCGTTCCAGCCAGGGATAGGCATCACGGCCGCCCTCGGTGAGCAGCGGAATGGCGGCGATGGCATAAGCGCCCGCGGCGGCCAGGCATTGCGCCTGCATCTGCGCGCGGACACGGGGATGGATGATGGCTTCGAGCTTGCGTCGCGCCGGTTCGTCCTGGAACACGCGGGCCCGCATCGCGGCGCGATCGAGGCCGCCATTGGCATCCAGCACGCCAGCTCCGAATGCCTGTACGACTTCATCCAATCCCGGGGAGCCGGCGGCCACGGCATTGCGCGCCGCCACGTCGGCGTCGGCGACGAACACGCCCAGATCCTGGAAGCGACGGGTGACCTCGCTCTTGCCCGAGGCCACGCCTCCGGTCACGCCGACGATGAAGTTGCTCATGAAGGGGCGCGGGAGGCCTTGCGAATGATCGGGCTAGGGTAACGGAATGCCCATCGGAGCCAAAGAGCGCGCCCTCCTCCGGCCCTGCCCACTGTGTCGTCATCCCCGCGAAGGCGGGGATCCAGCGACTTGAACGCCGCAAAGGCACTGGATTCCCGCCTCCGCGGGAATGACGCAGGGAGGCGTCACGGTCTCACGCAAGCTCCCGCTCGCGGCAGAGGATTGGAGTGAGGGCCCTCCGCCCCGCATCAATTGATCCCAGCCACCCGGAAGTGGGCGCCGATCAAATCTTCGCCCCAGAAGAAGACGATCCAACCGGCAATCGCCAGATACGGCCCGAACGGAATCGGCGTCGCCTTGTCCCGTCCCTTCGCCGCCAGCCAGATCGACCCGATGATCGCGCCGACCAGCGAAGACAGCAGGACGGTCGGCAGGACTCCCTTCAACCCGACCCAGGCACCGATCGCCGCCAGCAGCTTGAAGTCGCCATGGCCCATGCCTTCCTTGCCGGTGAGCTGCTTGAACAGCCACCACACGATCCACAGGCTCAGATACCCCGCGACGGCGCCTAGAAGCGCCGGCTTGACCGGGAAATACAGATTGTCAGAGGCAGCGATCAAGCCCAACCACATCAATGGCAACGTCAGCTGGTCAGGCAGCAACTGGGTCCGCAGGTCGATGCCGGACAGCGTGATCAGGAAGCCGGTGAACACCATCGCACCAAAGCCCTGCCAGCCGAAGCCGAAGCGCCAGACGCAGGCCACCATCAGCAGCATCGTCAACAGCTCGACCAGCGGGTACTGCGGCGAGATCTTCGTGCCGCAGTGGCGGCACTTCCCGCGCAGGGCGAGGTAGCTGAAGACCGGGATGTTCTCGTACCAGCTGAGCTGGTGTTTGCAATGTGGGCAATGCGAGCGCTCGATCACGATGCCGGGTGGCGGCGGATCGTAGGTCTCGGGTTCGCCGAGCATCTCGCGGCTGTCGCGCTGCCACTGCCACTCCAGGCGGCGGGGCAGGCGCAGGATCACCACATTGAGGAAACTGCCGAGCAGCAGGCCGAAACCGGCCGCGAGCGGATAGCCGAGGCCGGGGTTCTGGTCGAGAAATGCCATTCAGTAAGCGCTGCCCGGGTCAGATCGCCGCGGCGAGCTTGAAGATCGGCAGGTACATGCCCACCACCATGCCGCCCACGACCACGCCAAGGAAGATCATGATCATTGGCTCGAGCAGGCTGGCCAGCGCATCGACCGCGTTGTTGACCTCCTGCTCGTAGAACTCGGCGATCTTGAACAGCATCGCATCGAGTGCGCCGGCCTCTTCGCCGATCGCCACCATCTGGATGACCATGTTCGGGAACAGGTTGACCTGTTTCATGGCCATGTTGACCTGGTAGCCGACCGAGACGTCGTCGCGGATGCGGTGGACCGCCTGCTCGTACACGACGTTGCCGGTGGCGCCTGCGACGGTTTCCAGTGCTTCCACCAGTGGCACGCCGGCCTTGAACGTCACCGCCAACGTGCGCGAGAACCGCGCGATGGCGCCGTCATGCAACACCTTCCCGACCACAGGGATTTTGAGGATCATGCGGTCAAGGAAATGCGCGAATTTCGGCGAGCGATTCTTCGCCATGATGAAAGCAACGGCTGCACCCACCGTTGTCATCAGCATCAACCACCAGTAGCTGATCATGAATTCGCTAGCCGCGATGATCATCATGGTGAAAGCGGGCAGATCGGCGCCGAAGCTCTGGAAGACCTGCTGGAACTGCGGCACCACGAAGATCAGCAGGATCGCGCTGACCAGGATGGCCACGGCCACGACCGTCGCCGGGTAGAACATGGCCTTCTTGATCTTGCCCTTCAGGCTTTCGATGTTTTCCTTGTAGGTCGCAACCGTATCCAGCACGGTGTCGAGCACACCGGCCGATTCTCCGGCCTTGACCAGGTTGCGGTACAGCTCGTCAAACTGGACGGGATGCTTGCTGAGCGCTTCGTGCATGGAAGAGCCGCTCTCGATGTCGGCGCGGACCGCATTGATCAGCGTCTTCATCTTCGGATTCTTCTGGCCTCCGGAAATGATTTCCAGCGACGTGACAATAGGCACGCCGGATTTCATCATCGTGGCGATCTGGCGGCTGAACACCGCGATGTCGCCCGGTTTGATGCGCTTGCCCGCACTGCCGAACAGCGGCTTGGGCTTGACCTTGACTACCTGCGGCGTGATGCCTTGCCGGCGCAGATCGGCACGGACCAGGTTGACGTTTTTGGCGGGCTGCTCGCCCTTCATCTTGACGCCGCGCTTGTCGGTGCCTTCCCAGACGAAGATAGGCATCGCGTCGGGGCGACGGGCAGTGGACGGGGCCTGTTTGGTGGCGGTGCGGGTCGCGGTACGGGTCGCGGACATGGCTTAGTCCTTGGTGACGCGGTTGATTTCGGCGAGGCTGGTAACGCCGTTCTTGACTTTGAGCAGGGCCGACTGGCGCAGGTCGCGTACGCCGGCGCGCTCGGCGGCCTCGGCGATCTGCATGGCGCCTCCACCGGCCAGCACGATCGACTGGATCTCTTCGCTCATCGGCATGACCTGGTAGATGCCGGTACGGCCCTTGTAGCCTTCGGTGCAATCCGGGCAGCCGACGGCGTCGTAGATCTTGAGGCCGCCGACGATTTCCTCGTGGGTGAAGCCCTCGGCCAGCAACGCATGCTCTGGCAGCGTGACCTCGCGCTTGCAGTCGTGCAGGCGCCGCGCCAGGCGCTGGGCAATCACCAGTGTGACCGACGAGGTGATGTTGAACGGTGCCACGCCCATGTTCATCAGGCGCGCGATGGTCTGCGGCGCGTCGTTGGTGTGCAGCGTGGACAAGACCATGTGACCTGTCTGCGCGGCCTTGACGCCGATCTCGGCGGTCTCCAGGTCGCGGATTTCGCCGACCATGATCACGTCCGGGTCCTGGCGCAGGAAGCTGCGCAGCGCGGCGGCGAAGGTCATGCCGCGCTTGATGTTCATCTGCACCTGGTTGATGCCGGGCACTCGGATTTCGACCGGGTCCTCGACGGTGGAGATGTTGCGGTGCTCGTCGTTGAGGATGTTCAGCGCGGTGTACAGCGACACCGTCTTGCCGGAGCCGGTGGGGCCGGTGACCAGCACCATGCCGTAGGGCTTGAGCACGGCTTCGACGAACAGCTTTTTCTGGTCTTCCTCGTAGCCCAGCTTGTCGACGCCGAGCTTGGCTGCGCTGCCGTCGAGGATACGCAGCACGACCTTCTCGCCGAACAGGGTCGGCAGCGTGCTGACGCGGAAGTCGATCTGCTTGGTCTTGCTGAGGTTGAGCTTGATGCGGCCGTCCTGCGGCACGCGCTTCTCGGCAATGTCCAACTGCGCCATTACCTTCAGGCGCGCGGCGATGCGCGCCTGAAGCTTGACCGGCACCTTGGCGACCTGCTTGAGCAGGCCGTCGATGCGCAGGCGCACCCGGTATTCAGTTTCGTAGGGCTCGAAGTGGATGTCCGAGGCGCCGCGACGGATCGCGTCGACGAGCACCTTGTTGATGAACTTGACGACCGGGGTGTCATCGCCCTTGGCGTCGATGCCGGAGTCGCCGCCGAGTTCCTCATCGCCGGCGCTGACATCCAGATTGTCCAGCCCGTCGCCATCGCCCATGGTCTCGTTGAGGGCGTCGGCCGTGGCCAGCCACTGGTCGATCGTGCGGCGGATGCGGTCCTCGTCGACCAGCACCGCCTCGACCACCAGGTTGGTCTGGAACTTGATCTCGTCCAGCGCCTGGGTATTGGTCGGGTCGGCAATGCCGATGAACAGGCGATTGCCGCGCCTGAACAGCGGCAGGGCGTCGTGCTTGCGGACCAGTTCCTCGCTGACCAGCTTGATCGCGGACTGGTGGGGATCCAGCGCGCCCACGTCGAAGACCGGGACGCCGAACTCGACGGAATGGGCAGCGGCCAACTGGGCAGTGGTGACGAGGCGCTTCTCCGCCAGGTAGGCCGCCATCGGGCGACGCTCCGCGGAGGCCGCCGCCATCGCCTCACGGGCCGGCTGTTCCTCCAGCACCCCGTCAAGGACCAGGCGCCGGGCGATGCCGGTGATTCCCACCAGATTGGCCGTGGCCACGCTGCTCAACTTGTTCCCCTTACGTGCTTCCCCTGGGGGACTTTACCCCATTCCGGGACCGTGGCGCATTGCGTCCGGTCCGCCTTTTTCGCAATCTAGGCCCCGCACCGGGCAGGGGAATTAGATGCGCATCACAGTAGTGCTTCCCGCTAAGAACGAGGAAGCCGGATTGGAACGGACGTTGCCGAAGCTGAAGGCAGGGCTGCCCGATGCCGAGGTCATCGTCGTCGACGACGGTTCCACGGACCGGACAGCCAGTATTGCAACCACCCACGGTGCCCGGGTGCTGTCGTCACCGTACTCCATGGGCAATGGCGCGGCCATCAAGCGTGGAGCCAGGGCTGCGTCGGGCGACGTCATCGTGTTCATGGATGCCGACGGCCAGCACGACCCGGCACTGATCCATCGCCTTGTGGACAAGCTCGCCGAGGGCTACGACATGGTGGTCGGGGCGCGCGACGTCTCCGGCCAAGCCAATGTCGGCCGGGGTGCGGCCAATGCGTTCTACAACCGGCTGGCGACCTGGATGACGGGGCATCGCATCGCCGACCTGACATCCGGCTTCCGTGCCGTGCGCGCCGAGAAGTTCCGCGAGTTCCTGCACCTGTTGCCCAACGGGTTCAGCTACCCTACGACCAGCACGATGGCGTTCTTTCGCAGCGCCTATCCGGTTGCCTACGTGCCGATTCCGGTCACCAAGCGTGTTGGCACCAACAGTCATATTCGCCCGTTTCGCGACGGCATCCGGTTTTTGCTGATCATTTTCAAAATTGCGACTCTCTATTCGCCGCTCAAATTGTTCGCGCCGACTGCAATCGGGTTCAGCCTGGTCGGGCTGGCGTACTACGCGTACACATATCTCACCATGGGCCGCTTCACGAACATGAGCGTCCTCCTGTTCAGTGCATCGGTGATCATCTTCCTGATCGGCTTGGTGTCCGAGCAGATCACCGCACTCACCTATCTGCGGAGTCGCGACGAATGATCCAACGCCCATTCCAAGGTTCAGGGTGGCGGGCTTGAAGCGCGCGCTGATTACCGGAGTCACCGGGCAGGATGGTGCGTATCTCGCCGAATTCCTGCTCAGCAAGGGCTACGAAGTCCATGGTGTCAAGCGTCGCGCCTCCTCCTTCAATACCAAGCGGATTGACCATCTGTATCGCGACCCGCACGAGGAGGGCGTACGGTTTTTCCTTCATCATGGCGACCTGACTGACTCGTCGAGCCTGATCCGCATCATGCAGCAGGTGCAGCCGGACGAGGTCTACAACCTCGCCGCGCAAAGCCACGTCGCCG
Organism: Lysobacter niastensis; assembly: GCF_031457115.1. GTDB lineage: Bacteria > Pseudomonadota > Gammaproteobacteria > Xanthomonadales > Xanthomonadaceae > Lysobacter_J > Lysobacter_J niastensis_A. The sequence continues at coordinate 513,104 of NZ_JAVDVY010000002.1, read as the reverse complement.
TGTCGTTCGAACAGCCCGAATACACCGCGGATACCAATGCGCTTGGCACGCTGCGCCTGCTCGAGGCGATCCGCATCCTCGGCATGCAGAAGCGCACGCGCTTCTACCAGGCCTCCACGTCCGAGATGTACGGCATGGTGCAGGAAGTCCCGCAGCGCGAGACGACGCCGTTCTACCCGCGTTCGCCGTACGCGGCCGCCAAGCTGTACGCGTACTGGATCACCGTGAACTACCGCGAGTCCTACGGCATCCACGCGAGCAACGGCATCCTGTTCAACCATGAATCGCCGGTGCGTGGTGAAAATTTCGTCACCCGCAAGATCACCCGCGGCCTGGCACGCATCAAGCTGGGTCTGCAGTCCTGCCTGTACCTCGGCAACCTTGATGCGCGCCGCGACTGGGGCCATGCGCGCGACTACGTGCTTGCGCAATGGCTGATCCTGCAGCAGGACCAGCCGGGCGACTACGTCATCGCCTCCGGCAGTCAGCACAGCGTGCGCGACTTCGTCTCCGCGGTCGCCAATGAGATGGAGATTCCGATCACCTGGCGCGGCACCGGCCTGGACGAGCAGGGCGTGGACGCCGACGGCCGCGTGCTTGTCGCCGTCGATCCCCGCTACTTCCGGCCGTCGGAAGTCGACACGCTGCTCGGCGATGCCTCGAAGGCCAAGCGCGAACTGGGCTGGGAAGCGACCATCGGCTTTGACGAGCTCGTGCGCGAGATGGCCGAGGCCGACCTCAACGCCGCGAAGCGCGATGCCCTGATCACCGAGCACGGCTACCGCGCCGACGACTTCAACGAGTGACGCGCATGCGCCTTGCGCGGAACATGGCGGCGGCGATGACCAACTCGGTCGTCCTGGTCCTGATCAATCTCATGGCACTGCCGTTCTACCTCCGCTTCCTGGGGATGGAGGCCTACGGCCTCATCGGCTTCTACGCGACGCTGCAGACGATCCTGCAGGTGCTGGACCTGGGCCTCGCGCCCACGGTCAGCCGCGAAATCGCGCACAACGCGGAGCTCGGGCAGCAGCGGCGTTCGGCTTCGTTGCTGCGGACGCTGGGGCGCGTCTACCTCGGCGTCGCCGTCGCGATCGCGGCCCTCGTCGCACTCGCGTCCTCGTGGATCGCGACGCACTGGTTGCACGCTCAGACACTTCCGGACGCCACCGTCGCGCAGGCTATCGCCCTGATGGGCATCAACCTCGCGTGCCGCTGGCCGATCAGCCTGTACCACAACGCGTTGGTGGGGTCGCATCGCCTGGCGTTGTCCAGCGCGGTGAGCATGACGGTGAATATCAACGCGGCCATCACATCGGTCCTCGTGCTGGCCTACGGCGTGCGTTCGATCCAGGTGTTCTTCATCGTGCAGGCGTGCTTCGGGTTGTTGCACGCGGGCGTGCTGCGCGTCGTTGCGCGGCGGATCGTGGGGGAACGCGATGCGCCGGCGGACATGAGCGAGCTGCGGCGCGTGTGGGGGTTCTCGGCGTGGATGGGCGGGATTGCGCTGACGGCGCTGTGCCTGACCCAGATCGACAAGATCGTGTTGAGCAAAGTCGTCCCCTTGGGGTCGTTCGGGCAGTACATGCTCGCAGCGCTGGTCGTCAGCGGCGTGCAAGTGTTGGCCGGTCCTGCGTTCAATACGATGTATCCGAAGTTTTCTGCGTTACTGGCTCGCGGTGACATGCCGTCACTCCGCCACCTCTACGCATCTGCGACACGCCTGTACGCGACCGCGTTGTTGGCACTCGTCTTTGGTCTGGTATTCCATGCAGGCGCGCTGGTCATGCTGTGGCTTGACAGTGCAGCCATCGCCGCTACTGTCGCGCCAATCATTGCCGGACTAGCAATCGGTTCCGGCCTCAACTCCCTGATGTACTTCCCGTATGCGCTGCAACTCGCCTCAGGTCAGCCTCGATTGGCCTTCACCATTGGGATCGCCCTGCTGGCCCTGACGCTGCCCCTGACGGTGCTGCTGGCGATCCGGTTCGGAGCCTTGGGCGGGGCCATCGCGTGGGCATCGGTAAACGTTGCCTATGTGCTGCTTGGCACATGGCTCACCGGGCGCCATGTCCAGGATTTTGCAGGATGGGCATGGTTGCGCCGCGACGTCGCAATTCCACTCCTCGCCACGCTCCTGCCCGCATTGCTTGGGGCGTGGATATGCCGCACGCTCGCGGCGGGGCCGTGGGTGGCCGTGGGCATCGGGGGCATCGCCGCCGTCGCGGGCATGGCGCTCGGCGTCGCGGCGAGCTTCGAGCGGCGCGAATTCCGCCAGCTCATCGCGATGGCGCTGGGTCGCCCCGCGGCGTCCCCCTGATCACCCGAAACGAACGAAGCAAGCTGGAGCAAACAATGCTGGGCAGGGCCATCGATTACCTGATCGACTACAAGGACAGGCAGCGCATCGCGATCGCGCTGGCGAAGGGCGGCGCATCGATGCTCTCGCGCGAAGTCGACCTGCGCGATCCGCAGTCCTGGGAATTCTCGGGTTTCAGCCAGAACGGCGAAGACGGGATCATCGACGTGCTGCGTCGCCAGCTGTCGACGTCGAATCGCTATGTCGTGGAAATCGGCGCTGCCGATGGCACCGAAAACAACAGCAGCTGGCTGCTGATGGCCGAACGCTTCGAAGGCCTGATGATCGAAGGCGACCCGCGGCAGTCGGCGCGCGCGCGCCGCAACGTGGCGCGTTACAGCATCGGCAGCGAATGCCTGTCGATGTTCGTCACGCTCGGCACCGTCGACCGCATCATCCTGCAGAAGATCCATCACCCCGACGCGGACGTGTTCTCGCTCGATATCGACGGCAACGATTACCACATCGCGAAACAGCTCTTCTCGCAGGGATTCCGCCCGAAGATCGTCTCGGTCGAATACAACTCCGCGTTCGGCCCCGAGCGCAGCATCGCCTCCGTATACCGGGACGATTTCAGCCGCGCGAGCGGCCATCCCTCGCAGCTGTACTACGGTGTGTCGATCGCCGCGTGGAAACGCTTCTTCGCCGAACGCGGCTATCGCTTCGTCACGGTCGACAGCAAGGGCGTGAATGCGTTCTTCGTGGATCCGGTGCACTTCGATGCCGGCTTCCTCGACGGCGTGCGCGGCTTGGCCTTCGAAGAGAACCGCTACCAGCTTCGCCACTACGGCAAGGACCATGCGGGGCAGTTCGCGGCGATCGCCGACCAGCCGTTCGAGCAGGTGTGAGCGGCGCGCCGTGAACGCTGACGTTCCCAAGCTCTCGATCTGCATCGCCACGCTCAATCGGGCGGCGTTCATCGCGGAGACGCTCGACACCATCGTGCCGCAGTTGCGGCACGACACCGAGCTCGTGATCGTGGATGGCGCCTCGACGGATGGTACCGACGGCGTCATTGCGCCGTATGCCGCCGCCGATGCGCGCGTGCGCTACGTCCGACTCGAAAGGAATTCCGGCGTCGACCAGGACTACGACATCGCCGTCTCGCAGGCGCGTGGCGACTACTGCTGGCTGATGACCGACGACGACCTGCTCAAGCCCGGCGCCGTCGACCGCGTGCTCGCCGCGCTCGACGGTTCCCGCGACATGGTCGTGGTGAATACCGAGGTCCGCACGGTCGATTTTTCCGGCGCCCTGAGCGCCGGGCTGGTGGGCACGCGCCATGACGTGGAATACGCGGCCGAAGACCGTGATCGCCTGCTGCGGGAGACCGCGCACGCCCTGAGCTTCATCGGGTGCGTCGTGATCCGCAGGGCGTTCTGGATGTCGCGCGACCGTGCGCGTTACTACGGCTCGCTGTTCGTGCACGTGGGCGTCATCTTCCAGGCGGAAGCGCCGCGCACCCTCGTGATCGGCGAGCCGTTGATCTCGATCCGTTACGGCAACGCCATGTGGACGGCGCGCGGCTTCGAAATCTGGATGTTCAAGTGGCCCGGCTTGATCTGGTCGTTCCCGAACCTCGAGGACGCCAGCAAATCACGCATCTGCGCCCGTGAACCCTGGCGCCAGCTGCGCAAGCTGTGGCTCTATCGCAGCATCGGCGGATACGCGCCCGACCAGTACCGCCGATTCCTCGCGCCCCAACCGATGACCGCCTGGTCCCGCACGCTTTCGCGTGGGATTGCCGCCGTGCCGCCTGCTCTCGCGAATGCGGTGTCGAGCGCATACTGCTTCCTGGTCGCGCGCCACGCGCGCATGAACATTTACGACCTCGCGCGCAGTGCGAACGCCTCGTTCGTGTCGCGCGCCGTCGCCAAAGCGGTAGGCTTCTGATGACAACGGCCTTCATCACCGGCATCACCGGACAGGACGGGTCCTACCTGGCCGAGCGATTGCTGGCTGACGGCCAGCGCGTGGTCGGGCTGGCCCCGCCCAGCCGTGCAGGCGCCAGACCGCTCGTTGCCGGCGCCGAGCTGGCGCAATGGGATTTCGCTGACGTCGACGCGCTGCGCAACCTGCTGCGTCGCCATGCGCCTGCGACGTTCTACAACTTTGCGGCTTATTCCACCGGCGTCGGCATGTACGACGATCCAGTCGGCATCGGGGAGCTGAACGGCATCGCGGCGGCGCGCATGCTGCAGGCGATCGCCGACACGGCGCCGGAAGTCCGCTTCCTCCAGGCCTCCAGCAGCGAGATGTTCGGCGATCCCGTGCAGGTGCCGCAGACGGAGGCCACGGCATTTCGCCCCGTCAGTCCCTACGGTGCGGCGAAGCTGTTTGCGCATGCCGCTGTCGGGACCTTCCGGGCGCGTCACGGCCTGTTCGCCTGCTCGGCCATTCTCTACAACCACGAAAGTCCGCGTCGCGGCATGGCGTTCGTGACGCGAAAGATTGCGCACGGCGTCGCGCGCATCCGTCGCGGACTCGACCATGAATTGCGCCTGGGGAACCTCGATGCGCGCCGTGACTGGGGCTACGCCCCCGACTTCATGCGTGCGGCCCGGGCCATGCTCGAAGCCGAGACGCCCGACGATTTCGTGATCGCGACGGGCGCGACCCATTCGGTCCGGGAATTCTGCGAGGCGGCCTTCGGCCACGCTGGTCTGGATTACCGCGACCACGTCAAGGACAACGCCGACGGCCTGCGGCAGGATGGCCGCGCCCAACTGGTGGGGGATGCGACGAAAATCCGCACTGCCCTCGGCTGGACGCCGGAGGTCGATTTCCGCACGCTGGTGCGGCTCATGGTCGACGCGGAACTCGCGGCGATCGATGCAATGGATTCCAGGACCCCATGACGCTCGCCATCTCCCGCTGTCGCATCTGCACCGGCACCCAGCTCGCCCCCATCCTCGACCTCGGCGAGCAGATGCTCACGGGCGTGTTCCCGCGCACGCGGGACGCGCAGGTCACGACCGGGCCGTTGCGGCTCATGAAGTGCATGGGCGAGGGCGGTTGCGGGCTGGTGCAGCTCGCGCATTCCTACGACCTCGGCGAGATGTACGGGGACAACTACGGCTATCGCTCCGGGCTCAATGCGAGCATGGTGCGGCACCTGTACGCCAAGGTGGCGCGCGTGCTGTCACGCGTGGCACTGCGGCCGGGCGACCTGGTGGTCGACGTGGGCGCCAACGACGGCACGACGCTCGGCGCGTACCCGGAAGCAGCGTGCGCGGACCTGTTGGGCATCGATCCCACCGCCGCCAAGTTCCGTCAGTACTACCAGCCGCACGTGGACCTGTGCGCGGATTTCTTCTCCGCCGAAACGCTGCGCAAGGTCCGCCCCGGCAAGCAGGTGCGTATCCTCACCTCGTTCTCGATGTTCTACGACCTCGAAGCGCCGATGGCCTTCATGCAGGATGTGCATGACGTGCTCGCGGACGACGGCGTGTGGGTGTTCGAACAGAGCTACATGCCGGCGATGCTCGACGCGCTGTCCTACGACACCGTCTGCCATGAACACCTGGAGTACTACGCACTCAAGCAGGTGAAGTGGATGGCCGACCGCGTCGGCTTCACGATCGTCGACATCGAATTCAACGACGTCAACGGCGGCAGCTTCTCGATCACCGCCGCCAAATCGACCTCGGGCATGGCGGAAAGCCCGGACGTCGCGCGCATCCTCGCGGACGAAGCCGTGGCGGGGTACGACACGCTCGCGCCGTTCGAAAACTTCGCTGCGCGCACGGCGCAATCGCGCCGGGGCCTGCGCACTTTCCTGGCCGACGCCCGCGCGGCAGGCAAGCGCGTGGCCGCGCTCGGTGCCTCGACCAAGGGCAACGTGCTGCTCCAGTACTGCAACGCCACGACGGATGACATCGCCGTCGTCGGCGAAGTGAATCCCGACAAGTTCGGCGCGTTCACACCGGGCACTTGGCTGCCGATCCGCCCCGAGGCCGACGTGCTGGCGGAAGGCTACGACTACCTGCTCGTCCTCCCGTGGCATTTCCGCAAGCACTTCCTCGCCAATCCCGCGTATGCGGGACGCACGCTGGTGTTCCCGTTGCCGGCGCTCGAAGTCGTGCCGGTGGATGCCGTCGCCGCGTGACCATGCATGCGCCCACGCCGGCAACCGATGACGCGCTGACACCGCTTGCGCGCGCCATCGCGTTCTACCTGCCGCAGTTCCACCCGATCCCCGAAAACGATCGCTGGTGGGGCCAGGGTTTTACCGAATGGACGAACGTCGTCCTCGGTCGCCCGCGCTTCGAAGGGCATTACCAGCCGCACCTGCCTGCGGACCTGGGGTTCTACGATCTGCGCGTGGAAGAGACGCGCATCCAGCAGGCCGAGCTGGCACGCCAGCACGGGATCGAAGGGTTCTGCTACTACCACTACTGGTTCGGCGGCACCCGACTGCTCGGACGTCCGCTCGACGACCTGCGGTCTTCTGGCAAACCCGACTTTCCGTTCGCGCTGTGCTGGGCGAACGAAAGTTGGGCGCGCACCTGGAGTGGGCGCGACCACGATGTGCTGATGCAGCAGTCGTATTCGGTCGAGGATCATCGCGCGCATATCGAATGGCTTGCGCCGGTGCTGTCGGATGTGCGTTACATCCGCGTGGACGGTCGCCCGCTCCTGCTGATCTACCGTCCCGACGCGATTGCGGACCTCGCGCGGATGGTCGACACGTGGAAGACGCATTGCCGCCATGTGCTCGGCGCTGAACCGTGGCTTGTCGGCGTGCGCACGGGCTTTTCGGTCGGCAGCACGTCGGTATGGGCCGCTGCGGGTTTCGACGGCGTCGTCGATTTCCAGCCGAGTCGACACCATTTCCCGCCCGCGCGCAGCAATGCGGGGCGCGCCGTCGCGATCGCTCGCAAACTGTTGCCGGAGCGGTGGTACGACGCCTTGCGCAACAACGCGTGGTTGGGCGAACGCGAACTCAACAACATCGTGGACTACCGCGCGTACGTCGAGGGTTGGATCAACGACGTGCCCGCTCCCTGGCTTCCGCACTATCCCTGTGTGTTCCCTTCGTGGGACAACAGCGTGCGACGCACCGCGGCGACCATCATCGAGAATCATGACCCCGAGTTGTATGCGCGCTGGCTCGCAGCGGCCGTCGAACGTGTCGCCGATCGGCCCTTGGACCAGCGCCTCGTCTTCCTCAATGCCTGGAACGAGTGGGCGGAAGGGTGCCATCTCGAACCGGACAAGCGGCATGGCTTGTCGTTCCTTGAGGCTACGGCGTCCGCATTGATGCGGCGTTCCATTTCATTTTCCGAGAAAGGTTGATTCGAGAATGTCACTGATTGCCTGGGTGAAACGACAGGCCAACAAGTCACGAGTGATCAAGCGCGCTTATGCGTGGACTCGCTGGAAAATGCACGTGTTACGCGACGGATGGGGTGCGGTTATCTGGACGCGCGCACGCGAAGTCGAAACGCCGCTGGGCTTCAAGCTCACCGCCGGCTTGCACCCGGCGTACGACCAGATGCGCAACGGCACGTTCGAGCCGGAGGAAACGATGTTGATCGCGCGCCTGTTGGAGCGTGCGGATCGATTCGTGGACATCGGGGCAAACCTTGGCTATTACACATGCCTCGCGCTTCAGGCTGGCCGCGGTGTGCTCGCGATCGAACCGCAACCGCGCAACCTCAAGAGCCTCTATCGCAACCTGCTTAGCAACGGCTGGCAGGATCGCGCCGAGGTGATGCCTATTGCACTTAGCGATGCACCTGGTCTGCTCACCCTCTACGGCGCATCGGGTCCCTCTGCTTCACTGTTGCGCAACTGGGCGGGGTACTCGCCACGTTTCAGCCAGGTCGTCGCGGTGTCGACGCTCGACAACCTTCTGGCTGGTCGGTTCGACAGTGAACGCCTGCTCATCAAGATCGACGTGGAGGGGGCGGAATATGCTGTGCTGTGTGGCGCGCGGGCCACGCTGAATCGTGGTGTTCGTCCCGTGTGGCTGCTCGAGGTATGTCTGCACGAATTCCATCCCGACGGCTTCAACCCGGATTTTCTCGGGGTGTTCGAGTTGTTCTGGTCGCACGGCTATGAGGCGTGGACCGCTGAAGCGCGCCCACGCCTGGTGCCGCGTCAGGACGTGAAACGTTGGTGGGAAGCGCGTCGTACAGACTCTGGCACCTTCAATTACATTTTCGCACTGCCCGACGCGCTCGAAGGACTGACCGCCTGACGTCCGGATTGCGCCGACGTCGCCGGCCTCCACTCAGCGGATGTCCGGCGTTCCATGCCGCATCAGCAGCATCAACTTCCGCAACTGCCAGCGCGTCGTCGCGAACCACTGGTTCGCCTTGATCGTTCGCGTCGCCTGCACCTCGCGGCGCAATTCGGACAGCATCGTGTCCTCGAGCGCCGGCACAGAAATCGCCGGCCAGTACACGTCCTGCCACAGGTCCCGGTCGCGCTTGACGAGGCTCAGCACGAAGCCTTCGAGCACCAGCAGCAACAGGTGCGTGGCCAGTAGCGGCCACATGCCGTTGCCTGGCGTGAGGATTTCCAGTGCGCGCGTCTTGTTGCGTTCGCTGAGGCGACGGCGTTTCTTCGACGTGCGCAGCCCCGCTTCGCCCGCGCGGTTGCCGCCGAAGGTCGCGCCCTGGCGATGGCGATAGCCGCTCGTGCACAGCGCGCGCACGGGCATGCCGCGCAGGCGCGCAAGTCCGCAGAGGTAGAGGTCCTCGCCGATCGACTCCATCCACTCGGGAAATCCGCCGAGCGATTGCCACGCCGTACGCGGACACCACAGGCAGGCGCCGATGACATACGCGACGTCGTCGCGCGCCGGGTCCAGGTTCGGCACCGGGTTGAAGAACGGATCGAGGAGGCACCCGCGATCCACCAGCGCACCCGTGTCCCAGTCGTATTGCGGCAGCGTCAGGATCGCGGGGCCATTCTTGCGTTCGGCCTCGGCCAGCAACTGGCGGATCGCGTCTGGCTGCAGCGCGGCGTCGTTGTTCAGCAGCAGCACGAATTCACCCGCCGCAGCAGCCACCATGCGGTTGTTGCCGACGCAGAAGCCGACGTTCTCCTCCGAAGCGATCACGTGGACCTGCGGCCAGTGCGTGCGCAGCAGTTCGACGGAACGATCGCGCGAGGCGTCGTCGTGCACGAGGATTTCGATCGCGGCGTCGGTGTCCTGTGCCAGGACCGATGCGATGCAGTCCGGCAGCAGCGCCTCGCCATCGAAGTTGGCGATGCACACCGAGACGCGCGGCTGGACCGGCGCGCCTAGGCCCGGGTGGATAACCATTGCCATGCGCCGGCTAGTCCGTCGTCGAGGGAGGTTGCGGCTACCCACCCGAAGGTCGCGCGGGCCGCGGCGGTGTCGGCGGTGATGCTGTGTATGAAGCCGCTCGCGCCGAGGAGGAAGATCGCATCGCTCATCGGTGCGCTTGTTCCTGCAGGTGGCGATAGAGCGACATGTAACGCTCGGCGCAATCGTTCCAGGTGCCCATGTCGGCCTGCATGCGCGCACGGCCGCGCAAGCCGAGCGCGCGATTGGCAGCGGGATTGGCGAGCGCGTCCAGAGCGGCCTGCACCGCTTCGGGCGAATCGCACAGCACGCCGCCGTCGCCGCCGGCGAGCAGGTCGTCGTGCGCGGGGAGGCGCGAGGCGACGATCGGCAAGCCCGACGCGAGCGCTTCGAGCATCACTTGCGGTCGGCCTTCCGCATGCTGGCTCAGTGTGATCAGGCCATGCGCTTGCGGGAACCACGACTCGCACAGGACCTCAGGCGACGCAGGCCCGTGCCAGTGCACCCAAGAGGGAAGCGCGAGCTGTTCCTGCATCGGGCCGAACAAATGCAGTTCCGCGCGGCCGTTCGCAAACAACGGCGCGGTCCAGTCGAACAGCGGGCCGATCTTGTTCGCGGTTAGGCGCGACACGCACAACCACTTCGGCGTCGCGTTTGTTTCGAAGCTGCGCTCTAGCGCATACCAGCGCGGGTCGATGCCAAAGGACACGAGGCGCACTGTCGCGAGGTCGCCGAACGCGGCCTCGAGTTCTGGCAGCATCCAGTCGGCATTCGGGCAGATAACGACGGGACGGCCGCGGAACGCGCGACGCAGCAGCGTACGCATGCCGGGCAGGCGCAGCAGCTGCATGTCGCTGCCGAGCACGGTCACCAACAGCGGCTGCGCGTCGCGCGGCAAGGGCAGGGCGTTCTGCAGCCAGTTGACGTGGAAGACGTCGATGTCCGCGTTGCGTCGATACACGCCGCGCAATGCGCGCAGCAGCTGCATCGCCGCGACCACGCCGCGCAGGCCGCTACGGCGCACGAGGTGCGCGATGCCGCCTTCCGCCATCAGTCGCCGTAACCACCGCTCCTCATCGGTCGTCGCCGCATAGGACACGCTTGCTGGAACGTCACCGGGCGGTGACCACAGCCGAAGCGCCACGTCGTCGCGGCGCGCCAGGGCATCGACCATGTGACGGATGAACAGGCCGCGCCAATCGGACAGGTCGATGGGATAGGTGCTGCTCACCATCAGCATGCGGAGCGGCGGGTGTGCGTTCAACGGGGCGGCCTCGCAGCAGCGGCGAGCCGATCGAGCTCACGCGCTTCGTCCTCGTGCTGCCCGAGCTTGCCCAAGCGGCGCAGCGCCTCGATCTGGGGTGCCGCCTCGTCGCCACGATCCATTGCGATCAGCAGCTTGGCGACCGAGATTCGGTATTGCGCGACGGTGGGTGCATGTTGCGTGGCCTCCACCCAGAGCGCGAGTGCGGCAGACGGGTCGCCGAGGATGTTCAGGGCGTAATTCCCCCGCACGCTGAGGACATCGGCAAGCGGAGGATCGCGGCGGGCGGCCGCGAACACGGCCTCCATCTCCGGGCGGGGGAAGCTGCAGGCGCCGTCGATCTGGCATTGCGCAAGGTGGGCGAGTGCGCCGGTTTCCTGCGGACCGATCGGGCGCTCGCGGAGCTTGCGCTCAACCCCGTTCCACCAACGCGGATGCAACGCGCGGCCGGTGCGTGCAGCCAGCACCAGCGCCGTCGATTCGGGCAAAGGGCTGGAACCCGGCGCTGCCATGGCCTGCTCGAGCGCGGCCATCGCCTTGTCGATGTACGGCGAGTCGGCGCGATATCCGGTCAGCACGACATAATTGCGGGCGAGGTCGTAGGTGGCTCGAGGCGACTGCGGATGGCGCGTCGCTTCGGCCAGCGAGTGTTGCAGCGGGTTGCGCCAGTCGTTCACGCGCGCGGCCGTCATGCCCGCGTACAGCAGGAGCAGCACGCCGGCAAACACCGCTCCCAACTGACGACCTTTCGGGTTGTTCGGGGCGCGCAGGCAGAGATCGCCCAGCACCAGACACAATCCCAGCGAAGCGAAATAATTGCGGTGCTCGAACATCAGTTCCAGCGGGATCACGGTCGCGGTGATCAATTGCGCCAGCAGGAACCAGGCAATGCCCAGCGAGGCCAAGGGGCGGTGGCGGCGCAGCTTGAGCATCAGCACTACCAGCAGCGTCAGCAGCAGGAGCGAGACCACTGTCGACGGCGGAGAGAACAACCCCTGCGAAAGCTGGATATTGTCGTGATACAGGCCCATCGCCCGGAGATCGGGCGCCAGCGTCCAGTGCAGGTAATCGGCCACGACCCGGCTTTCAGTGAGCATGCGCTGCCCGGGGCCGAACAAGCGCCCGGCGTAGGCCGCGCCCGTCACGCGCGGCAGCACCCACGCAAGCCCGATCAGGCCGGGCAATACCAAGGTCAGTCCGAACGTGCCCAGCACGCGCCGTTCGTGGAGACGATTCCGCTGGCTGCGGTCGAACAGCATCCATTCGATCGCCAGCGCGTACACCGGCAGCAGCACAGCCGACTCCTTGGCCAGAGCACCGGCCAGCGTACCGCCGACCAGGCCGCCGAGCAGCGGCAACCAGCCGCGGCCGTTCGCAAGCAGGCGCGCGCGTCCCACCAGGTAGAGCCACAGGCCCGCGAACACGAAGGTGTGCGACAGGCTCTCCATCCGCTGCACGATGTAGAGCACCGCGGTGAGGTTGATCGGATTGAGCGCCCAGGCTGCCGCGACCCAGAGTGCGATCCGAGGGTTGCGGTCGGAGGTGGGATCAAGCGCCGCCAGCAGACGCCGGCACAGGCCGTAGACCAACGCCGTGTTGAGCGCATGGATGCCCACATTGGTGAGCTTCATCCAATATGGATCCAACCCGGTCAGCGCGTGGTTGACGGCGAATGTGAGCATCGCCAGCGGCCGCTGCAGCTCGCTGGAGGGTGAGGAGAACATTGCCGCCAGCCAAGCGCGCCAGCCCGAGTGCCAGGACACGTGGAGGGGCGTGTTGTTGACCAGGTTGGGGAAATCATCGAATACCATGCCCCCCGTTAAGCCCGGCCAGTACACCAGGAACACGAGGCCGAGCAGCGCGGACAGCGCCAGCCACTGCAATTGCGATAAACGGACGGGACTCATTGCCGGGAGGCCGTATCGGAGGCGAGCTGGTGTCGCATCAGGGAAAATTCGCGCCGGTAGTAGCCATAGTGCTCGAGCAGCCAGTTGTGCAGGCTCGCGGCGTCGCGCACCGCCGTGCCGGGCTGCGCCGCGTGCAGGCGCTCGTAGCGATCGAGGTGCTGCTGGGCGAGCTGCGGCTCGCCGACGTTGCCGAGCGCGGCCGCCTGCACCAGCGCGTACTCCGGGTCGTGCGTGAGGTCGAGCACGGCGTCGAACCAGCGCAGCGCCTCCTGCGGCTGGTTGTTCGCCAGCGCAAGCTGCCCGCGTACGTGCCACAGGTCGCGCCTGCGCAGCGGCGCCGCGCTGCGCGGGTTGCGCTCGGCGGCGTCCAGCAACACGCTCAGTCCGTCCATGCCGAAGCCCCGGCATGCGCGCAGGGCGTGGTCCCGCGCCGCCGCCTGCAGCCAGTCGTACAGGTTGTAGTTCCAGATGGCGACGGTGGCCAGCGTAGTGCGCGCGCGTGCCAGCGTGTCCGCAGCCAGGGCGCCGGTGGTCGCGCACTCGATGCCGATCGCATTGATCGCCAGGTCCACCGATTCCGGATGCGCGCGTTGCGCGGCCAGGATCCGCACGCGGCCGGCCGTGGCAGCGCCGCGCGAGACCTCGGCATTGGCCGCGTCTGCCTGCGAACGTGCGGAGCCGGCCTCGTAGCGCGCGGACAGCGCGCCAAGGAGCGCGTGGTCGCCCCAGGCCTGCGCGCGCTGGTGGGTAACGAGCAGCAGCGCCACCAGCAGCAATACCGCAAGTGACGCGCGGTAGCGCGGATAGCCGCCAGGCCGCAGCAGCGCATGAGCGACCGGCCAGCCGAGGAACAGAGCAGGCAGGTAGTTGCGGTGTTCGAAGTACAACTCCAGCGGCACCACCGTGCCCTCAAGCAAGTGGCCGCAGAGGAAGAACAGCCAGGCGTAGGCCAGCACCGGCACGCGGTCGCGCCATGCGATAGCCGCCACGGCGCTGCCCAGTAGCGCCAACAACGCCGGCAGCGTCGTAGCCGGGTGCCACCAGTCGCGCGACACCGGGAAATCCTCGACGAACACGCCGCCGCCGCCCGCGCGCGGCAGGACGAGATGCGTGACGTAGTCCCAGAAAGCCCGCGGTTCGCTCAGGAGTCGCTGTGCCAGACTCCAGTCGCGTCCATGGATCTGCGCCTGCGACCACAGCGGCCACGCCAGCCACGCGATCCAAGTGGCGAGCAGCGCCGTTGGCAGCGCCAGGCACAGCCAGGCGGCGGCATCGGCGCGCTTGGGCGTCGTGCTTGGCGCGCGCAGGCAGCACAGGTAGGCGACGCCCACGAGCAGCGGCGCCAGCAGGCCGTTGGCTTTGGACAAGGTCGCAAGCGCGGCGGCGCCGCCGAAACCGAGGATCGACCAGCACCATCCCGCGCGCGCGCGACCGCCTTCGAATGCCAGCACGGCACGGTCCCAGGCCAGTAGCGCGAGCATCACGAAGGTCGCCGGCAGCATCGCCTGGCGCTGGACCACGTACAGCGTGGTGGAAACGAGGAAGGGGTGCGCGGCCCACAACGCGGCCGCGACCACCGGCGTCCACGCGGACGCGCGAAAGGCTGGATCGCGGCGCTGCATGCCCGCCTGCAACCGCGCCACGGTCCAGACCAGCAGCGCGGTGTTGATGAGGTGCAGGATCAGGTTGGTGCGCTTGAACGGCCAGGGATCGGCTGGCCAAGTGCGCGCATCGAGCAGGAAGGTGAGCAGCGATAGCGGCCGACCGATCGGATCGGCGCGGCCAGAGGTGAGGTAGTACCCGAGTTCCGGCCAGCGATCGAGCCGGCCAAAGCGGCCGAGCACGTCGAGGTTGCCGAAGTCGTCGAACAGGAACGGGCCGGACAGGCCAGGCCAGTAGGCCCAAGCGATCAGTGCGAGCAGCAGACAAGCCGCCACATAGGGTGCAATGCGGGCGGAGGGGGGCATCGGCGACCGGTTCTGGAGCAGGTGCTGGCGATAAAAAAAGGGAGGGCCGCGCAGGGCGGCCCTCTCCATGAAGCGGTGACGCTGGATCAGTTGCGGCACTCGGACGGCAGGTAGCGGGTGTCGACGGTGTTCTTCTTGCAGGTCCACTTGACCGAACCAGCGGCGGTGTACGCCGACAGCTGCAGGACCTTGCCGCTGATCTTTTGCTCGACGGCATTGAAGGTGATGTCGATGACGCCGGCTGCCGAGCCGTCGCTGCCGGTGCCCACCGAGGTCACGTACTTGCCGTTGATCGAGGCCTTGGGGGGAACGCCAGCCGAGACGTTGCTGGGCGGGTAGATGCCGGACGACGAGTAGGTTTCGGCGATGGCGAGCTTGGTGGCGCCGGCGAGGTTGATACCTTCCGAGACCTTCGCGCGGACCGCGTAGTCCTGGTAGGCCGGGATGGCGATGGCCATCAGGATGCCGAGGATCGCGATGACGATCATCAGCTCGATCAGGGTGAAGCCTTGCATGTTCTTCTTCATTGCGATTTCCCCTAGGAGTGATTGGTACTTCACGTGCCTGCAGGGCCGGCATCCCCGGTCCGTCGGCTTTGCCGTGCTAGCTGCACGTGCAGGTAAGAGCTTACGCATAAGGCGTGCCAATAGCCGAAATGCGGGATCAAAAGTTGAAAACTGGATAAACGGTCACGGATGTGAGGCGGTACGGGAGTTGCGGGTGACGGGGTTGGTCAGTCCCGAAGCAGGGAAGGTGACATTTTGTGTCAGGTTTGGTGGGCGGGACCAAGTATCTGGCTGTGCACGTCCCGGCTTCCCTCACCCCAACCCCTCTCCGGGGTCAGTCGATCCCCAGCTTCTTCAGCTTGTACCGCAGCGCCCGGAAGGTGATGCCCAGGGCCGCCGCGGTGCGGGTCTTGTTGTAGCGGTTTTCCTGCAGGGCCTGCTGGATCGCGTTGCGCTCGATCTCCTCTATATAAGAGGGCAGCGGGCTGCTGGCCGTGTCGCGCGGGCTTAGGGTGCGCGGGTCGATGCCGCTGACCACGGCCGGGGCCGATTGCGCCATCGGGGCCGGAGAGTGGTTCGGAGCCGGGGCCGCCGACGAAGCGGCCGGCCGGATCAGGCGCAGGTCGGCGGCGGTCAAGAGGTCACCATCCGACAGGGCCAGGGCGCGCTCGAGGATGTTCTCCAGTTCGCGCACGTTGCCAGGGAACGGGTAGGCGCGCAGCGCTTCGACTGCGTCGGCGGCAAGCGTCGGCACCGGGCGGCCCTGGTGGGTGGCCAGGCGGGCGAGGATCTTCGCCGACAGGCCGGGCAGGTCTTCCAGGCGCTCGCGCAGCGGCGGCACGCGCAACTCGATCACGTTGATGCGGTAGTACAGGTCTTGGCGGAAGCGGCCGTCGGCCACCAGCGCCTCCAGGTTCTTATGGGTCGCCGACAGGATGCGGACGTCGACGTTGACCTCGGCATTGGCGCCGACCGGACGGATCGACTTCTCCTGGATGGCGCGCAGCAGCTTGACCTGCATGGCCAGCGGCAGTTCGGCGATCTCGTCCAGGAACAGCGTGCCGCCGTCGGCGGTCTGGAACAGGCCGGGTTTGTCGACATGGGCACCGGTGAAGCTGCCCTTCTTGTGGCCGAAGAACTCGCTCTCCATCAGCTCGGCCGGGATCGCGCCGCAGTTGACCGGCACGAACGGGCCGCTGGAACGGCCGCTTTCGGAGTGAATGGTGCGGGCGACCAGCTCCTTGCCGACGCCGGACTCGCCGCCGATGTAGACCGGCGCCTGGCTGCGGGCGACCTTGGCGATGGTCCCGCGCAGCGTCGCCATCGCCGGCGACTCGCCGTAGAGGCGAGTGGCCACGGTGTCAGCGCTGCTACGGCGCCCTTCGTGCAGTTCCAGCGCATGCCGGACCAGGTCGCGCAACACCACCAGGTCGACGGGTTTGGCGACGAAGTCGAACGCGCCGGCCTTCAGCGCTTCGACCGCGGCCTCGACGTTGCCGAAGGCCGTGATCATCGCCACCGGGGTGTTCGGGCAACGGGTGGTGATCTCGCCGACCAGCTCGATGCCCGAGCCATCGGGCAGGCGCATGTCGGTCAGGCAAAGCTCATAGGTGTTGCGCTGCAGCTGGCTGCGCGCTTCGGCTAGGGTTGAGGCGGTGTCGCAACGCAGGCCCATGCGGCCCAATGCCATGACGAGCAGTTCGCGGATATCGCGCTCGTCGTCGACTACCAGTGCACTACGATTTTCGGCCATCAGTCCTCCCCTGCGTCACGATATCCGATGCCTATGGCCGCGGCCAAGCGCGGCCCCCTGTTCAGGCAGTCAGCAGTGCATTTACGCCAGGCAGTCGGATGCGAAAACAGCCGCCGCCGCCAGGAAGTGAGACGTAGTCGAGGGTCGCCTGGTTGGCGCGGCACAGCTCGCGGGCGATGTAGAGACCCAGGCCGGTGCCGTGTCCGGAGGTGGTGAAGAACGGCCGGAACAACTGCGACGCGACCGACGGGGGGATGCCTGGGCCGCGGTCGAGCACCTCGATCACCGGCGCGTTGCTGGCGTCGACGCTCACGTGCAGGGTGACGCGCGCCGGTTGGCCAGGCATGCGCCCGTAGGTCAGCGCGTTGTGCACCAGGGCGGTCAGCACCTGGTGCAGGTGGCGCGGATCAGCCAGCGCGGCCACGCGGGGTAGCGTGCCGCTCGCGCGCAGCGTGTCCTGCTCCAGCGGGTGGCTGGCGGCGTATTCGTCGATAAACTGGTGGGCGAAGCCGATCAGTTCGACGCTCTCGGCCTGGGCGGGTTCGCGGCGGGCCAGGCCGAGCACGTTCTCGACGATGCCGTTCATGCGCACGCCCTGCTGGCGGATGATTTCCAGCAGGCGTCGGTCCGAGGTCGGCAATTCGTGCGACTCCTCCAGCAGCTGCACCGCGTAATTGATCGCCGCCAGCGGGTTGCGGATCTCGTGGGCGAGGCTGGCCGAGAAGCGTCCCAGCGTGGCTAGCGTCATCGATTCGGCGCGTCGCGATACCAGCGAGGTGTCGTCCAGAAAGATCAGCGTCTGGTCGCTGCCCGCACGCAGTCGGGCGAAGCGCGGCACCACCTCGGGCATGCCCGGCACGAGCTGCAGCGGGGTTTCGTCCGGCAGGCCCTGGCTGCGCCAGCGCTCCAGGCGCCTGGCAAGTTCCGGCGCATCGACGGAGATGTTGCGATGGCCTTCGGGGTGGTCCCCGGTATCGCCGAGCAGCAGCATGGCCGCCTCGTTGGCCAGGCGCAGGCCGTTATCGGCGTCTACCAGCAGCACGCCCGTGCGCATGCGCCGGATGATCAGCTCGCTGGTCTCGGCCATGCCGGCGACTTCCATCCCGCGGCGCTCGGCCAGGGCCTGGCTGGCGCGCATCTGGCGCCCGACGAAATTGGTGAGCAGGGCGATCGCGACGAAGCCGAGCGTGAACATCACCGGCTCGACGGGCTTGCGGCCATCGCCGCCACCTGTCAGGTCGGACCACACGAACTCGCCGATGACCGCCAGCGCGGCGGCGATCGCGGCGCCCAGGCCCAGCGGAAGCGGCAACAGCAGCGCCGCCGAAGCGATATTGAACATCAGCATCAACGCGATGCCGGTGCCGACCCCCGGAATGGCGTGCATGGCCAGCACGCCGAAGGCGATATCGCAGATCACGCCCAGCAGCGCCTGCGTGCGCAGATCGCCGCGGCGCCCGGTGAGGAACAGGCCGCAGGCCACCGTGAGGTACGCGGGGGCGATCACCTGGGCCAGAAGCGGGTGGCGCGGCGCCTCGATGAAGCCCGCCACCGGGCCGAAGATCAGCAGCGCCAGCAGTGCGGCTTCCAGCAGGCGGTAGAGGGTGAAGAAATGGAGTTCGCGCCGCAGGGCCTGGTCGGCCTCGGTGCTGTCGATGGCGTCGTATGGTGCGGCGAATCGGCTCGGCAAGCGGGGCGTCTGGTGGCGGTGGATGGGGCGAGTATAGGGACAGGCGGCGATAACGTGACTTGCGCTGGAGCCCAGGTTGGTGGCGTGCGGGGAGCGCTCTCGCCCCAACCCTCTCACCTGTGGACACTCTACGGGCGCTGCAGGTCCGAAGAGGGGCTTTGCCGCGCGAGGCCTTTGAGCCCCTCTTCGCCTGCGGGAGAGGGTTGGGGTGAGGGCCGGTTTTGCCCGCGCCGCGCCGATGGGCGACAATACGGCCCCCTCGCGCTCGGCCGGTCCTTGTCCTGACCGCGGGGATTCTTTTCATTCCCCTCGGTGACGCATGAATTTTCACGAATATCAGGCCAAGCAGCTGTTTGCCGACTACGGCATCGCGGTGCCGGCCGGGCGCGTAGCGCGCACTCCGGAAGAAGCAGTCGATGCCGCCAAGGCCATCGGCGGCGATTTCTGGGTGGTCAAGGCCCAGATCCACGCGGGCGGCCGCGGCAAGGCCGGTGGCGTCAAGCTGGCCAAGACCTACGACGAAGTCCGCGACTACGCCAAGGGCATGCTCGGCACCAAGATGGCGACCTACCAGACGGCCGGCATTGAACTGCCCGTCGACAGCGTGCTTATCACCCAGGCCACCGACATCGCCAAGGAGCTGTACCTGTCGGTGCTGGTCGACCGCGACACCCGCTCGATCACCTTCATCGCGTCGGCCGAAGGCGGCATGGACATCGAGCAGGTCGCGCACGAGAAGCCCGAAGCGATCAAGACCCTCAACGTCAACTACGTGCAGGGCCTGCAGCCGTACGAATGCCGCAACCTCGGCTTCGCGCTGGGCCTGAATGCCAAGCAGGTCGGCCAGCTGACCAAGATCATGCTGGGCCTGTACAAGCTGTTCAACGACAAGGACCTGGCGCTGGTCGAGCTCAACCCGCTCGCCATCATGACCAGCGGCGACCTCGCCGTGCTCGACGGCAAGATCAACTCCGACGACAACGCGACGTTCCGTCATCCGGAACTGGCCGCGATGCGCGACATCCGCCAGGAAGACGAGACCGAGGTCAAGGCCAGCCAGCACGACCTCAACTACGTCACGATGGACGGCAACATCGGCTGCATGGTCAACGGTGCCGGCCTGGCGATGGCGACGATGGACGTTATCTCGCTCAATGGCGGTTCGCCGGCCAACTTCCTCGACGTCGGCGGCGGCGCCACCAAGGAGCGCGTGACCGAGGCGTTCAAGCTGATCCTGTCGAGCGACAAGGTCAAGGCGATCTTCGTCAACATCTTCGGCGGCATCGTCCGTTGCGACATGATCGCCGAGGGCATCATCGGTGCGGTCAAGGAAGTCGACGTCAAGGTGCCGGTGATCGTGCGCCTGGAAGGCACGAACGTCGAAGCCGGCAAGGAACTGCTGAAGAATTCGGGTCTGGCCATCACTCCGGCCGACGACATCAACGACGGCGCGAAGAAGGCGGTTGCCGCCGTCGCCGGCAAGTAAGGAACGACGATCCCATGTCTGTTTTGATCAACAAGAATACGAAGGTGATCGTCCAGGGCTTCACCGGCTCGCAGGGCACCTTCCACGCCGAGCAGATGCTCGAGTACGGCACCAAGGTCGTCGGTGGCGTGACCCCGGGCAAGGGCGGCACCCAGCATCTCGGCCTGCCGGTGTTCAACACCGTCGCCGAAGCCGTCGACGAAACCGGCGCCGATGCCTCCGTCATCTACGTGCCGCCGCCGTTCGCGGCCGACGCGATCCTCGAAGCGGCCGACGCCGGCATCAAGGTCATCGTCTGCATCACCGAGGGCATCCCGGTGCTGGACATGCTGCGCGTGAAGAACGTGCTCAACGGTTACGACGACGTCGTGCTGGTCGGTCCGAACTGCCCCGGCGTGATCACGCCGGGCGAGTGCAAGATCGGCATCATGCCGGGCCACATCCACATGCCGGGCAAGATCGGCATCGTGTCGCGTTCGGGCACGCTGACCTATGAAGCGGTCAAGCAGACCACCGACGTGGGCCTGGGCCAGTCGACCTGCATCGGCATCGGCGGCGACCCGATCAACGGCACCAACTTCATCGATGCGCTGAAGTGGTTCCAGGACGATCCGCAGACCGAAGGCATCATCATGGTCGGCGAGATCGGCGGTTCGGCCGAGGAAGAAGCGGCGGAGTTCATCTCCCAGTACGTCACCAAGCCGGTGGTCGGCTTCATCGCCGGCGCTTCGGCCCCGAAGGGCAAGCGCATGGGCCATGCCGGCGCGATCGCCTCGGGCGGCTCGGGCACGGCGGAAGGCAAGTTCGCGGCGATGGAGAAGGCCGGCGTCACCACGGTGAAGTCGCCGGGCGACCTCGGTGCTGCGATCGCCAAGCGTCTGGCCAAGTAAGCGCGCTTGAGCTGTGATGCGGAAAGGCCACCTTCGGGTGGCCTTTTTGCTTTGTGGCGAAAAGCGGCCCTCACTACCGTGTCCTCGGATTCTGGAACAATGACGTCCTGACGCAGACCGAGGCGGTGCTCGCGGCGATACATCCCGAATTCGCCCGTGGCCGCCCCACCCCAGCCCTCTCCCGAGAACGGGAGAGGGGTTTAGAGGCTGACGATGTCCAACCCCCTACGCATTGCCCTTGCCCAGTTTGATTTCCCGGTCGGCGCCGTTCACCAGAATGCCGAACGGATCGCGGAAATGATCACCCAGGCGCGCGACGAATACGGCGCGGACGTCGTGCTGTTTCCGGAGCTGGCGCTGAGCGGTTACCCGCCTGAGGACCTGCTGCTGCGTCCCGGTTTCCTCTCCGATTGCGAGCAGGCCTTGCAGCGAATCGCGGCAGGCACGCGTGGCATCGTCGCCGTGGTCGGCTGGCCGCAGGCGGCCGGCAGCGTCGTCTACAACGCCGCCAGCGTATTGCGCGACGGCCACGTCTCGCACACCTACCGCAAGCGTGAGCTGCCCAACTACGCCGTGTTCGACGAACGCCGCTACTTCGACGTCGATCCCGACCGCGAGGACTGCGTGTTCGATGTCGATGGCGTGCAGGTCGGTCTGATCATCTGTGAGGACCTGTGGTTCGCCGAACCGTTGGCCAGCACCGCGGCCAGGGGCGCCGAACTGGTGCTGGTGCCCAATGCCTCGCCGTTCGAGCGCGACAAGCACCTGCAGCGCGATGCGCTGCTGGCCCAGCGCGTGCAGGAAACCGGCGTTGCGCTGGCCTATCTCAATGTCGTGGGTGGCCAGGACGCGCTGGTGTTCGACGGTGCGTCCGTCGTGGCCGATGGCGACGGCACCGTGCATCCTGCCGCTGCCGCGTTTACCGACCAGTGGCTGGTGGTCGAGTTCGACCCGGACTCGCGCCGGTTCACGCCGCTGGAGTGGATGGAGGACGGCGACGAGAGCCGCGACGGCCTGGCCTGGCGCGCGGTGGTGCGCGGCACCCAGGACTATTGCCGCAAGAACGGTTTCGAGAAGGTCTGGCTGGGCCTGTCCGGCGGCATCGACTCCTCGCTGGTGCTCGCCATCGCGGTCGATGCATTAGGTGCTGACAACGTCACCGCGGTGCGGATGCCCTCGCGCTATACCGCCGGCCTGTCCAACGACCTGGCTGCCGAGCAATGCAAGATACAGGGCGTGCGGCTGTTGACGCTGCCGATCGAGAAGCCGTTCCAAGGGTATCTGGATGCACTGGCCGAGCATTTCGGCGATCGGCCGGTCGATACCACCGAAGAGAATCTGCAGTCGCGTACCCGCGGCGCGCTGCTGATGGCGATGAGCAACAAGTTCGGCGGTCTGCTGCTGACCACCGGCAACAAGAGCGAGTACGCGGTCGGTTACGCCACCATCTACGGTGACATGTGCGGCGGTTATGCGCCGCTGAAGGACCTGTACAAGACCGAGGTGTTCGCGCTGGCGCGCTGGCGCAACACCGTCGGCGACCGCGTCATCCCGCAGGCCGTGATCGATCGGCCGCCCTCGGCCGAGTTGCGCGAGAACCAGAAGGATCAGGATTCGCTGCCGCCCTACGACGTGCTCGACGCGATCCTGCTGCGCTACGTCGACCAGGAACAGTCGCGCGACGAGATCGTGGCCGCCGGTTTTGACGCGGCTACGGTGGACAAAGTGCTGCGGCTGGTGCGGATCAGCGAGTGGAAGCGGCATCAGTCCGCGCCGGGGCCGAAAGTGTCGCGGCGCGCATTCGGCCGCGAGCGGCGGTATCCGATCAGCAATGGGTATCGCGGCTGAGGCCATTCCCGCAAGCGGGAGCGGGCAAGCCTCCAAGTCGTCATCCCAGCGAAAGCTGGGATGACGGTCGGAGGGAGGCGCATTTTGCTGTTGCTCCAAGGGCGGGCGACAACGGAAAAATGGATCCAGTTTTCGCTGGGATGACGGCTCGGGAGTCGAGAGGACGGTTGCCGCCGCCGCTACTGCCAGAAGGGAGTTCTGCCGTCACGGGCAAGCGATCGCCCGGAGCGCACAAACAAAAACGCCGCCTGATGGCGGCGTTTTCGTCAGCGGACGATTGAGTGCGCTCAGTCGTTATCCAGCGCCGACTTCTCACCCGCAAACGGGTTGATCTTGCGCCAGTTGCTCGGGTAGTCCGGCCACTTGCCGGCCAGGTACGGATGGTCCGGCTGGTTCTGCTGCAGCACGCGCTTGGCGTCTGCGGCCAGGGTTTCGTTGCCCAGACCTTCATAAGCGGCGGCCAGGGTGGCGACGGCGTCGTTCTGGTACTGGCTCTGCGGGTAGGTCTCAAGTAGGAACTTGGCGCGGTTGGCCGCGGCCACGTAGGCGGTGCGGCGCAGGTAGTACAGCGCGGTGTCGAGCTCGTGGCGGGCGAACATGTCGCGCAGGCCGCGCATGCGATTGCGCGCGTCGTCGGCGTAGCGGCTGTTGGGGTAGCGGTCGGCGACGATGGAGAAGTCGTTGAACGCCTGCAACGGCGTGGCCAGGTCGCGGCGGCTGGCGTCCAGACTCCAGACCTGCTGCAGGAACACCGTGTCGCGGTTGGAGTTGGACAGGCCGCGCAGGTAGTACATGTACGCGATGTTCTTGTGGGTCGGGTAAGTGCGGATGAAGCGGTCGATGCTGCTGATCGCGTCGTCCTGCTTGCCGGACTTGTACTGGGCGTAGGCGGTCTCGACCAGAGCCTGCTCGGTGTACGGGCCGTAGGGGTACTGGGCGACCAGGCGCTTGAAGGTGCCCTCGGCCGACGACCAGTTGCCCTGGGTCATCGACTTGTGGGCCTTCTCGTAGAGCTGCTCGACCGGCACGCCCTCGTCCGCGTCCTTCTTGGAGAATTTGCTGCAACCGGCGCCGGCGAAGGCAATGGCGAGGAACAGGATCAACAGGCGCAAAGAGGCGGAGCGTAGGGTCATGGCTGGGTCGACGGGCGCCGAAGGTACGAACGCCGGATAATAGCAGTCCCGAGGCCCCCGCCCTGAACCCCGCCCCTCCGATGACCCCCACTACCGCACCCATGCAGGCCACCGTTCCGGACAGCGCCGCCGGACGCCGCTTCGATGCGGTCCTGGCCGAACTGTTCCCCGACTTCTCGCGTTCCCGGCTGGCGAGCTGGATCAAATCCGGCGATGCCCGCCTGGACGGCCGCGAGGTCCGGCCGCGCGACCCTGTGCGCGGCGGCGAGACCGTCACGCTCAACGCCGAGCTCGAGGTGCAGACGCACTCGGAGCCGGAAGACATCGCCCTGGACGTGCTGTACGAGGACGAGCACGTCATCGTCATCAACAAGCCGCCGGGCCTGGTCGTCCACCCCGGCGCCGGCAATCCGGCCGGCACGCTGGTCAATGCGCTGCTGCATCGCGATCCCTCGCTCAACACGCTGCCGCGCGCCGGCATCGTGCACCGGCTGGACAAGGACACCTCCGGCGTCATGGTCGTGGCGCGTACCCTTCAGGCCCACACCGCGCTGATCGAGCAGTTGTCCTCGCGCGAAGTGCATCGCCAGTACCTGGCGGTGGTGGTCGGTTCGCTGGTGTCGGGCGGCACGGCCAATGCGCCGATCGACCGTCATCCGCGCGATCGCATCCGCATGTCCGTGCGCGACGATGGTCGCGATGCGGTCACGCACTTCCGCCTGCGCGAACGCTTCCGTGCGCACACCTTGCTCGAATGCCGGCTGGAAACGGGACGCACCCACCAGATTCGCGTGCACATGCAGCACCTCAAGCATCCGATCGTCGGCGATCCGCTGTACGGCGGTCCGCTGAAGCTGCCCAAGGGCGCGACCGAGGAACTGATTGCCGGATTGCGCGGCTTCAAGCGCCAGGCATTGCATGCGGAAACGCTGGAGTTCATCCATCCGGTCAGCGGCGAGCCGGTGCGTTGCAGCGCGCCGGTGCCGGATGATCTGCAGCGCCTGATCCGGGTGCTGCACGACGACACCCGCGCCGCCGCCGAGCGGGAGCGCTGAGGCGTGGCCGCGGCCTGGCTTCCCGCGCAATGGTCCGCACCGGCGACCGTCCGCGGGTTCACCACGCTGCGCCACGGCTTGGGCGTATCGCCGGCGCCGTTCGACAGTTTCAATCTCGGCCTGCGTGCCGGCGACGATGCCGACGCGGTGTTGCGCAACCGCGAGCTGCTGGTCGGGCATGCATCGCTGCCGTCGCCGCCGCGTTGGTTGCGACAGGTGCACGGCGTGCAGGTGCAGCGCTTCGATGACGGTGCCGCGGCCGTCGACGAGCCCGAAGCCGACGCCTCGGTGACCGCCACGCCGGGCACGGTGCTGGCGATCCTCACCGCCGACTGCATGCCGGTGCTGTTCTCTGCCGATGACGGCAGCGAGGTGGGCGCGGCGCACGCCGGCTGGCGCGGTCTTGCCGCCGGCGTGCTGGAGAACACCGTGGCGGCGATGCGGACAGCGCCGGAGCGCTTGCAGGTGTGGCTTGGCCCGGCCGCGGGACCGCAGCATTACGAGATCGGCGAAGAGGTCTACGACGCCTTCGTTGCGCGCGACTGGGGCGCCGGCGCGGCGTTCGTCACCACGCGCCCGCACCACTGGCGCGTCGACTTGTATGCGCTGGCGCGGCGCAGATTGCAGGCGATGGGCGTCGCCGCCGAGCGCATCCACGGCGGCGGCCTGTGCACCATCGCCGATGCGCAGCGTTTCTTCTCGCACCGTCGCGA
The DNA here is from genome assembly GCF_031457115.1 of Lysobacter niastensis. Taxonomy (GTDB): domain Bacteria; phylum Pseudomonadota; class Gammaproteobacteria; order Xanthomonadales; family Xanthomonadaceae; genus Lysobacter_J; species Lysobacter_J niastensis_A. The sequence goes on along the minus strand of NZ_JAVDVY010000002.1, from coordinate 487,251 downwards.
CCAGCGCACCGGCCGCATGGCCTCGCTGGTGTGGATCGAGCCAGCCCGATGAGCGCGCCCGTGTCGATTCCGCTGTACCGGCAACTGCTGGCAGCGCAGTTCGACACGCTGCCGCCCAAGGTGCGTGCGCTGCACGAACGCAGCGGCCTGCGTCGTTACCACGGCAAGGTCGAGGTCGAGCGCGGCGGCGGCTGGGCCTCGCGCCTGTGCGCCTGGGCCACGCGCCTGCCGCGCGCAGGCAAGGGCGCGCTGCGCGTGGAGATCGATGCGGACGAGGGCGGCGAGCGCTGGGCGCGGGTGATCGCGGGCAAGCCGATGCGTTCGCGGCTTTGGGCTCGCGACGCGCTGCTGCGCGAACAACTGGGGCTGGTGCGGTTCGCTTTCCGGCTCGAGGTCGAGGACCTGCCCGGCGCCGGTCGCGCCGTGATCTGGCGCGTGGCGCAGGTACGCGCACTCGGACTGCCATTGCCGGCGCGCTGGTTCGCGCGGGTCAGCGCCCGCGAGTACGAGCGCGAGCACCGCTATCGCTTCGACGTGACCGCATCACTGCCGCGCATCGGCCTGCTGGTGCATTACCGGGGTTGGCTCGATGTCGACTGAACACGAAGGGCAGGCGACAACTACCGTCGTGTTCGACGGCGTGTGCGTGCTGTGCAACGGCTGGGTGCATTTCCTGCTGCGCCACGACCGGCACGGGCGTTTCCGGTTCGCGGCGATGCAGGCGCCGGCAGGCCGCCGGCTGCTGGGCGCGCACGGACTGGATCCGGACGACCCGGTGTCGTTCCTGCTGGTCGAGGACGGTTACGCCTGGACCGACACCGACGCGATCGTGCGAGTGCTGTCGGGGCTGGGCGGTGCCTGGAAGATTCCTTCCCGCGCCATCGCCCTGTGCCCGCGCGCGCTGCGCGATCGCCTGTATCGCCTGGGGGCGCGCAACCGTTACCGCTGGTTCGGGCGCCACGAACGCTGCCTGATGCCGACGCCGGAGCAGGCGTCGCGCTTCCTGACGTGAGCCTCGTGCACGGCATGCGCGCTTGCGGCCTGGCTGTGCTGCTGGGCGTGCTCGGCGGTTGTGCGAGCGCACCGGTGTCCGTGCCGGCGATGTCCGGCGATGCCGCGCGACCGGCGCAGGCGTCGGGCTGGATCCGCAGCGAGCTGTACTTCGCCGTCGGCAACGAGGACGGCAGCGACCGCATCGACGAGGCGCGCTGGCGCGAGTTCCTCGACCACGAGGTGACGCAACGTTTCCCCGATGGACTGACCGTGATCGACGGCTATGGACAGTGGCGTTTCCGGGAGGAGGGGCGGCTGGTGCGCCAGCGCTGCAAGATCCTGGTGGTGCTGCACGAAGACCGCGCGCAGCATCGGGCAGACATCGAGGCGATCCGCCAGGCGTGGAAGCAGGCGACCGGGCACGAGTCGGTGCTCTGGTCGCGGCAGCCGGTCGAGGTGTCGTTCTGACCACGAAGTCGGCAATACAACGGCAATACAAAAGGGAAGCCGGCCATTCGGGCCGGCTTCCCTGGGCAACGCAGGTAAAACCCGTCATTTCAGGACGTTGAACTCGATCCTGCGATTCCTGGCTCGCCCTTCCTCGGTGTTGTTGTCGGCGATCGGCTTGTCCTGCCCGTAGCCCTTGGCGGTCAGCATCGCGCTGGACACGCCCAACTCGGCCAACTTCGCCATCACCGCGTCGGCGCGCTGCTGGCTCAGCGTGACGTTACTGGCGGCATCGCCGGTGTTGTCGGTGTGTCCGCCGATCTCGATGCGCGTGCCTGACGGCGCGGCCTTGATCGCATCGGCCGCGCGCTGCAGGACCTCCATGCTGTCGGCGGTGATCTTCGCCGAGTCGGTCTCGAAGTAGATGTTCATCAGGTTCAGCGCCTTGACCAGGTCGCCGGCACTGAAACCAGACTTCAATCCCGCCAGTGCCGCAGTCGCGCGATCCCACAGGCCGGTGATCGCATAGCCGCCAAACACCTTGCGCAGCTTTTCGGTAATGGCGAAACGCTGGTCTTCCGGCAATCCGGAGGTGTCGATGGTCAGCTTGTCGCCATCGAATCCGAACTTCAGGCCGTCGGCCTTCAGGTCGGGCAGCACGGAGATAAGCTTGTCGATCCAGCCTGCCGGCAGGGTGTTGGCGTCGACGGTGATGTCGCCGCTGACGTTGCCCGCGCCGAACGCCGCGGTCAGCGCGTCAATCAGGCGCTGGCGATCGGCGTCACTGGCCAGTTGGCCACTGACCCCGACCTTGCCCGCCGTGTTATCGAAGCCAAAGCGCGCGTTCGCTTGCACCACGGGAGCCGGCGGCGCCGGTGTCGTCGCTGCGGGCGGCGGTGGCGGGGGCGGTGCTTCGTGCTTGCAGCTGCGGAACGCCAGGAACAGGCCCAGCAGGATCAGCAGCGGTATGACCCATTTCAGCCAGCCGGGCATGCCCGAGGACGGCGCGCGCCCGGTGGTTCGTGGCGCGGGGCCGATCAGCGATGCGAACTCAGGCGGAATGGCGGTCGGAATACGGCCTCCGGGAGTCAGCATGGCGATCAGCTTCGGCAGGATGGCGGCGCCAGCCAGGTTGATGGTGGCCGCGGGAACGCCCAGCGCGTTGGCGAAGCGGCTGATCTCATGCTGGCCGAAAGCGGCATTGAACTGATCGGGCGCAAGCGCATTGTCGCCCGGTGTTCCGCCGATCCACGACTGCAGGAGGCTGCCGAGCCCGGCCTGTTCGAAGCGCTGGCTGAAACCCGAAAAACCACCCGGGCGGCCGCTGAAGATGGCGTCGACGAGCAGGCCGATAAAGCGCGCGGCATTGCTGCCAAGGCCCAGTTTTTCGGCCTGACGGATGAGTGCGTCTAGCATGGCAACCTCCGGTATTGGGGCGCAATTTCCGTGGGATATCCCGGGTCTAGAGCCTCGCGCTGTACGCAGGTCGCAACGAAGCGTGAGGACGGCCGCCCGACTCGGGGGTTGCAGGCAGGGACGCTGGAGGCAACCGGCGAGATTGTGATGGCGGGAGCCTTAGTTCGCCGTGATTTTCCAGGCGGGGCATCGCCGCGGCCGACGATGCCACAAGCGGCAACCGGACTGGCAATGAATTTATTTGTGTGTGAAGACTCTTTCTGTATCGTCTGACGCACTGCAACCCCTGGCACTGCAATCCAATCAACGCCGTGCATGCGGCAGTGGAGCGCTACAAGATGGCTACGGCTTCCTCGCGGCGCTGGTTCGTCGCCGGCGACCTCAACGGTTTCTTCGGTCTGGTCGTCGACAACCTGTCGATCCTCGGTTTCATCGCCGCGGCGCTTATCGGGATCTTCGGTTTTCCGGCCGACATGGTGTACACGCGCATGTTCCCAGGCACCGCCTTCGGCGTGCTGGTAGGCAACCTGATCTACACGTGGATGGCGCATCGCCTCGCGACCAGCAGCGGTCGCGATGATGTCACGGCGATGCCGCTTGGCCTGGACGCGCCGACCAGCATCGGCATGGCGCTGCTGGTGCTGGGGCCGTCGTTCGTTGCCTTCAAGCAGCAGGGCTTGGACGAGCAGGCCGCGGCCGTCGCGACCTGGCAGCTCGGCATGGCGTCGCTGATCGTGATGGGCACGTTGAAGCTGGTGCTGTCGTTCTTCGGCGATGCCATCACCCGCGCGGTGCCGCGCGCGGCACTGCTCGGTTCGATCGGTGGCGCGGCGCTGGCGCTGCTCGGCTTTCTGCCGTTGATCGAAACGCTGCGCTCGCCAGTGGTGGGCTTCGTCACCTTCGGCCTGCTGCTCTACGTGCTGGTGGCCAAAGGCAAGCTGCCCGTGCGGATGCCCGGCGTGCTGCTGGCCTTCATCGTCGGCACGGCGCTGTACTACGGCCTGGGTCTGGCGGGTCTGGGTACGCCCGGGTTCAAGATGCCCGATGCGGCGCCACTGAATTTCACGCTGCCGTTGCCGACCCTGGGATTCCTCGAAGGCCTGCCGCACACGGTGCCGTACCTGCCGCTGCTGCTGCCGTTTGGCCTGCTGATGGTGGTCGGCGGAATCAACGTCAGCGAGAGCGCTCGTGCCGCCGGCGACGACTACCGGACCCGCGACGTGCTGCTCGCCGAGGCCGTGTCGACACTGGTGGCCGGCTTCTGCGGCGGCGTCGCGCAGACCACGCCCTACATCGGCCAGCCCGCGTACAAGCACATGGGCGCACGCATGGGCTACACGCTGCTGACGGGGCTTTTCATCGGCCTGGGCGGCGTGTTCGGCTACGTCTCGGGCCTGGTGCAGTGGCTGCCGATCGCGGTGCTGGCTCCGATCATCGTCTACGTCGGCATGGACATCACCGTGCAGGCTTTCCACGACAGCCCGCGCAGGCATGCGCCGGCGGTCGCGCTGGCGTTCCTGCCATCGATCGCCTACCTGCTGGTGATCAAGCTGGGCAATCCGGCGTGGATCGAGCCGGCGCGCTTCGCCGCGCTTTACAGCGACGTGGACGGCCATGGCCTGCCGGACCTGGCGGCTATCGTTACGCTCGGCAACGGCTTCATCATCACCGCCATGATCTGGTCGAGCGCGCTGGTGGCGATGATCGACCAGCGCTTTCGCCGTGCCGCGGTGGTGCTGCTGGCGGGCGCGGCGTTGACGCTGTTCGGCTTCATCCACTCGGTCGATCCGCGCGGCGGCATCTACCTGCCGTGGACGCTGGAAGGCCTGCCTCGGGTGATCTGCTGGCAGTTCGCCGGCGCCTACGTGGCGCTCGCAGTGCTGCTGGGGCTGCTGTCGTTGCAGCGGCATGCCGATCCTGTCGGGAATCCCGCCAACAGCGGCCCGGCGCATTGATCCGCGCACGATAGGCCGCATCTGATCGGTTGGACCTACCCCCACAGGTGATCGCGATGTCCCTGCAAGCCCAGCTCAATGCCAACCCTGGCGTAACCGCCGACCGCGACGACGCCACCCACGGCTTCGTGTTCAACCACACCATGCTGCGCGTCAGGGACGTGCGCCAAGCGCTGGACTTCTATACGCGTGTGCTCGGCTTCACGCTGGTGCGCCGGCGCGATTTCGACGAGGCGAAGTTCAGCCTCTACTTCCTGGTCCTGGTCGACGACCCGTCGGTGATCCCGGCCGAGGAGCCGGCGCGCGGCGAATGGCTGCTCAGCCAGCGCGGTGTGCTGGAGCTGACCTACAACCATGGCACCGAGAACGATCCCGCCTTTGCCTACCACGACGGCAACAGCGAACCGCGCGGCTTCGGCCACATCTGCGTTTCGGTACCCGATGTCGAGGCCGCGTGCGCGCGTTTCGAGCAGCTGGGCGTGCCGTTCCAGAAGCGTCTCGCCGACGGGCGCATGAAGAACATCGCATTCATCAAGGACCCGGACGGCTACTGGGTGGAAATCCTGCAGCCGACAGCGCGGGTGTGAGTCGACGTCGCGCGCTTGCAGTCGAGTCGTCATCCCCGCGGTGGCGGGCCTCGAACTACCCAGGCGTTTTCAGATCCCGCGCAGCGCCATCAGGTAATTGCGCCGCCATGTGGTGATGTCGTTGGCCTGCAGCAACGTCATCATCGCCTGCCAGCGCTCACGCCGTTCTTCCAATGGCATCGCCAGCGCCACCGCGATCGCATCGGCGACGCCGTCTAGGTCGTAGGGATTCACCAGCAGCGCGCTGTCCAGTTCGCGCGCCGCGCCGGCGAAACTCGACAGCACCAGCACGCCGGGGTCTTCCGCATCCTGCGCGGCGACGAACTCCTTGGCGACCAGGTTCATGCCATCGCGCAACGGAGTCACCAGGCCGATGCGGGCCAGCCGGTAGTAGCCGGTCAGCAGCGGATGCGGGTAGTTGCGGTTGACGTAACGCACCGGCGTCCAGTCCGGCTCGGCGTGCACGCCATTGATGTGGCCGGCCAGTTGCTCCAGTTCATGGCGAAGATGCTGGTACTCGGCCACTTCACCGCGCGAGACGGGCGCGATCTGCAGGAACGTCAGCTTGCCGCGTTGTCCGGAATGACGCTTGAGGAAGCGTTCGAAGGCGCGAAAGCGTTCCGGCAACCCTTTCGAGTAGTCCAGGCGATCCACGCCGATCGCCAATGCGCGCCCGGACAGACTGGAGGCCAGTCGTTTGACACCGGGCCTGTTGGCCGACGCGGCCGCCTGCTTGACGATGTGCGCGGTGTCGATGCTGATCGGAAACGCGCCGGCTCGCAGCCGCCTGCCCTTGGTTTCCAGTACGCCGTGCTCGATCACGCGGCCACGACCGAACAGGCGCACGTAGTCCTGGAATCGCTCCAGGTCGCGCTCGGTCTGGAAGCCGATCAGGTCGTACGACGAAAGTCCTTCGAACAGCCGCTCGTGCTGGGGCAACGCCGCGAGCAGGTCGGAGGAGGGCATCGGCACGTGCAGGAAGAAACCGATCCGGCTGCGCACGCCGAATTCGCGCAGCACCTTCGCCATGGGGATCAGGTGGTAGTCGTGCACCCAGATCAGGTCGTCCTCGCGTAGCAAGGGCGCGAGCTTTTCCGCAAACAGTGCGTTGACGCGGCGGTAGCCGGCGTAGGTCTCGCGGCTGTAGTCGACCAGGTCGACGCGGAAGTGAAGCAGTGGCCACAGCGTGCGGTTGGCGAAGCCGTTGTAGTAGTCGTCGTGATCGCGCTTGGAAAGATCGACCGTGACGTAGCGGATGTTGCCCTCGGTCCGGTCATGCAGGCGACCGGATTCGACCGGGTCGATGTTGCCGCTCCAGCCGAACCAGAGCCCCCCGGTTTCCTCCAATGCCGCCTGCAGCGCCACGGCCAGTCCACCTGCGCTGGGAACGCCGGGGAGGGCGACGCGATTGGACACGATAACGAGGCGGCTCATGACGAAACGTCGAATCCCTTCTTTTCGCCTTTGACGATCGACGAATGGCGCGCGCCACCGGCGATCGCGCTATCCACCGGCGCGCTATTGGCGAGCGCGCCATTGACGGGCATTACGTCGCGTCCTGCCACGGACGCGACAGGCGCATGGCGGCGTTGATCAGTCCGACGTGCGAATAGGTCTGCGGGAAATTCCCCCAGCCCTCGCCTTCGCCGAATTCGAGGTCCTCCGAAAGCAGGCCGAGCGGATTGCGCCGCTTGAGGATGCGTTCGAACAGCGATCTGGCTTCCTCGCGCCGGCCGATCGTGGCCAATGCGTCGATGTACCAGAACGTGCAGATAGTGAAGCTGGTCTCCGGCGACCCGAAGTCGTCCGGGGCGACATAGCGGAACAACGCGTCGCCACGCTTGAGGCCCAGTCCGATGGCTTCGACGGTGCGCACGAACCGCGGGTCGTCCGGCTTGACGAAGCCCAGGTCGGCCAGCAGCAGCAGCGAGGCATCCAGGCGATTGCCGTCGAGCGCCTCGACGAAGTACCCGAGTTCCTCGTTGTAGGCATGCTCGATGATGCGGGCGTGCATTTCGTCGGCGCGATTTCGCCAGTACTTGACCCGGTCGGGAAGCTTGAGATGCACGGCGATCCTTGCCAGCCGGTCGCAGGCCGCCCAGCACATCACGCTGGAGTAGGTGTGGACCTCGGCGCGTCCGCGGAACTCCCACAGCCCGGCATCGGGCTGGTCGTGCAATGCGTACGCGCGCTCGCCCAGCGGTTCCACGCGGGAGAAGATGGCGGCATCGCCGCGCAACAGGCGCTGGTCGAAAAACAACTGGGTCGCGGCGAGCACGACACTGCCATAGACGTCGTGCTGCTGCTGCAGCCAGGCCAGGTTGCCGCGCCGCACCGGCCCCATGCCGCGGTATCCGGCCAGCGACGACACTTCCTCCTCGGCCAGTTCCTTCTCGAAACCGATGCCATACAGCGGCTGCAGCACGCCCTCGGCGGAGGCGACGTTGGCGACGTAGCGCAGGTATTCCTCCATGGTGCGTGTCGCGCCCAGTCGGTTGAGGGCGCGCACCACGAAGGCCGAATCGCGCAGCCAGCAGAAGCGGTAGTCCCAGTTGCGCACGGTGTTGGCCGCTTCGGGAATGGAGGTGGTGATCGCGGCGACTATCGCGCCGGTCTCGTCGTATTGGCTCAGCTTGAGCGTGATCGCGCTGCGGATGACCGGATCCTGCCATTCCAGCGGAATCGACAGGTTGCGCACCCAGTCGCGCCAATAGCCGATCGTCTTTTCCTCGGACTGGCGTACGAAGGACGAAACCGGCTGGGTGAGTGTTTCGTCAGGGCCCAGGACCAGGTGCAGCTCCCGGTTGAGCAGGAACGGCAGGCCTTCGCGCACCATGCGCACGGGCACGTCGCTGGTCAGGCGCAGGATGAAGCCGGGCACCAGATAGCGGACATGGTTGCTGCCCCAGGTGATCTCGGGCTTGCTGGCGCCGTACTCGGAAAGCGGCCGCAGCACGACGCGAATGCGGGGGAGGCCCGCGATGGGCCGCACGCGGCGCAACAGCATCACCGGACGGTAGAAGCGATCATGCTGGTGCCAGCGCGGCGCGAAGTCGGTGATCTCCACGACGCCGCCATGGCCGTCGCGCAGCACCGTGCGCAGCACGGCGGTGTTGGGAAGGTACTCCTGCTCGGAAGACACCATGTCTTCCAGCTCGATCGCGTAGTCGCCGCCTTCGTGCAGGCGGGGCGAGAGCAGGGCGCAGAAGACGGGATCGCCGTCGAAGGCCGGCACGCACCCCCAGACGATGCGTCCACGGGCATCGACCAGGGCCGCGATGGCGCCGTTGCCGATGAGGCCGAGGTCGAGGCTGGACTGGGTATTGGCGGCGTGGATCATCCCGTCTCCTTATTCAGTGATGGCAATGGCATCGTCCAGCCAGGCCCGCACCGCCATCGGATCGTGCAGGGCATAGCGCGCCGCACTGGGTTGGCGCCGGCCGACCAGCACGCCGAAGCCACCGTGGCAGGTCACGGCCGTGAAGCCGTGCTCGTCGGTGAGGTCGTCGCCGACGAACACCGGGCGGCGTCCGTGGAACGGCGGTTTCGCAAGCAGCGACAACACCGCGGCTCCCTTGTGCGCGCCGTCGGGACGCAATTCGATGACGCGATTGCCCGGCTGCAGGTGATAGCCGGGCAGATCGATCAGCGCCGAGGTTGCAAACTCGTGAATCGGTTCTTCCGCGGCCGGGGCGCCGCGCCAGTGCAGTGCGATGGCGGTGCCCTTGTCTTCGGTCAGGGCGCCCGGGTATTTCGAGGTCAGCGCGAGCGCGGCAGCCAGCACGTCGTCCAGCGCCGGCGCGCGGTGATGGATGTCCAGGTGGCCGTCATCGCGTCGTTCCAGCCCGTGCAGGCCCACCGCCGGCAACTGCAACGGCGCGAACAGGGCGTCCAGCTGCATCAGCCTGCGTCCGCTGACCAGCGCCAGCGCACCGTCCAGGCGGCCGTGCAGGACGGCCAGCGTGTCGACCAGGCCCGGCTCGACGTGGACGTCGCCGGGCGTATCGGCGAAATCCAGCAGCGTCCCGTCCACATCGAGAAACAGCGCCCAATCGGGCGCGACTGCGGGCGGCAGCGGAAGCGGTCGGGTTTCGGCGGCCATCCACGCATTCTGAACATGCCCATGTAAGCATCAGGTGGACGCCGCCGGACGGCGCTTGAAACATGGCCCCGGGACCGCAATTTCCAGTGCATTGCGGCCAGGGCCGCCACGGCACCCGAAGGTATCTCCATGCGGATGGATAAACTCACCTCGCGCTTCCAGCAGGCCATCGCCGACGCGCAATCGCTGGCGGTCGGGCGCGACCACAACGTCATCGAACCCGCGCACCTGCTGACCGCGCTGCTCGACCAGGGCGGCGGCAGCACGCGCCCGTTGCTGGCACAGGCCGGCGTCAACGTGCCGCTGCTGCGCGAGCGCCTGGGCGAGGCGCTGGAGAAGCTGCCCAGGGTCACCGGCCAGGCGGGCAACATCAGCCTCGGCAACGACCTGGCGCGCCTGCTCAACGTCACCGACAAGCTGGCCCAGCAGCGCGGCGACGCGTTCATCGCCAGCGAACTGTTCCTGCTGGCGGCGCTGGACGATGGCGGCGAAGTCGGGCGCGCGCTCAAGGCGACGGGCGCGAACAGGCAGAAACTCGAAGCGGCGATCGAAAAGCTGCGCGGAGGCGAAACCGTGCAAACGGAAAACGCGGAAGACCAGCGCCAGGCGCTGGAGAAATACACCATCGACCTGACCGCGCGCGCCGAGTCCGGCAAGCTCGACCCGGTGATCGGCCGCGACGAGGAGATCCGCCGCACCATCCAGGTGCTGCAGCGCCGCACCAAGAACAATCCGGTGCTCATCGGCGAACCCGGCGTGGGCAAGACCGCGATCGTGGAAGGGCTGGCCCAGCGCATCATCAACGGCGAAGTGCCGGAGGGCTTGCGCGGCAAGCGGGTGCTGTCGCTCGACATGGGCGCGCTGATCGCCGGCGCAAAGTTCCGCGGCGAGTTCGAGGAGCGCCTGAAGGGCGTGCTCAACGACCTGGCCAAGAACGAAGGCCAGATCATCCTGTTCATCGACGAATTGCACACGATGGTCGGCGCCGGCAAGGCCGAGGGCGCGATGGACGCCGGCAACATGCTCAAACCGGCGCTGGCGCGCGGCGAACTGCATTGCATCGGCGCCACCACGCTCAACGAGTATCGCCAGTACATCGAGAAGGACGCCGCGCTGGAGCGCCGCTTCCAGAAGGTCTACGTCGGCGAGCCCAGCGTGGAGGACACCATCGCGATCCTGCGCGGCCTGAAGGAGAAATACGCCGTGCACCACGGCGTGGAGATCACCGATCCCGCCATCGTCGCTGCGGCCACGCTGTCGCACCGCTACATCACCGACCGCCAGCTGCCCGACAAGGCGATCGACCTGATGGACGAGGCCGCTTCGCGCATCCGCATGGAGATCGACTCCAAACCGGAAGAGCTCGATCGCAAGGAGCGCCGCCTGATCCAGCTCAAGATCCAGCGCGAGGCGCTGAAGAAGGAGAAGGACGAGGCGAGCAAGCAACGCCTGGCGGACCTGGAAAGCGAGATATCCACGCTCGAGCGTGAATACAACGACCTGGAGGAAATCTGGAAGGCCGAGAAGGCCACGCTGCAGGGCGCCACCAAGATCAAGGAGCAGATCGAGGCGGCCCGGCTGGATCTGGAAGCGGCCCAGCGCAAGCAGGACTATGCGCGCATGAGCGAGATCCAGTATGGGTTGCTGCCGGAACTGGACAAGCAGCTCAAGGCCGCGCAGGAAGCCGAGACCAAGGGCTTCAGGCTGCTGCAGGACAAGGTCACCGAAGAGGAAATCGCCGAGGTCGTGTCGCGCTGGACGGGCATTCCGGTCAGCAAGATGCTCGAAGGCGAGCGCGAGAAGCTGCTGCGCATGGAGGAGCAATTGCACACGCGCGTGGTCGGGCAGGACGAGGCGATCAAGGTCGTGTCCGATGCGGTGCGGCGTTCGCGCGCGGGCCTGGCCGATCCAAACCGTCCGTCGGGCTCGTTCCTGTTCCTGGGGCCGACCGGCGTGGGCAAGACCGAACTGTGCAAGGCGCTGGCCGAGTTCCTGTTTGACTCGCCCGATGCGATGGTGCGCATCGACATGAGCGAGTTCATGGAGCGGCATGCGGTCAGCCGGCTGGTCGGCGCGCCTCCGGGCTATGTCGGCTACGAGGAGGGCGGCTACCTCACCGAGGCGGTGCGTCGTCGCCCCTACAGCGTGATCCTGCTCGACGAGGTCGAGAAAGCGCACCCGGATGTGTTCAACATCCTGCTGCAGGTGCTCGACGACGGTCGCCTCACCGACGGACAGGGACGCACGGTCGACTTCCGAAACACCGTGATCGTGATGACGTCCAACCTCGGCAGCCAGATGATCCAGGACATGGCCGGCGACGATTCACCGGAAGCCTACGTGCAGATGAAGGCCGCGGTGATGGGCGTGGTGCAGTCGCACTTCCGGCCGGAGTTCATCAACCGGCTCGACGACATCGTCGTGTTCCACCCGCTCGACAAGGCGCAGATCCGCCAGATCGCCGGCATCCAGCTCAAGGGCCTGGAGAAGCGACTGACCGAGCGCGGATTGCGATTGGTGGTGTCCGACAAGGCGCTGGAGCTGCTGGGCAATGTCGGCTTCGACCCGGTTTACGGTGCCCGCCCGCTCAAGCGGGCGATCCAGCAGCAACTGGAAAATCCGCTGGCGCACAGGATCCTGTCCGGCGATTTCGTCAGCGGCGATGCCGTGCAGGTCGAAGCGGAAGGCGGGCACTTGATATTTCGCAAGGGCTGAACGCGTTATCCATCCCTTCTCCCGCTCGCGGGAGAGGGCTGGGGTGAGGGGGCTTTTGAAGGTGCAGTCTCAGGATTCTTCCGAATCCTTGTCGCCACCTTCGCCGACAAGCCGCGCCAGTTGCGCTTCGAGGTCAGCCACGCGCGATTCCAGCGCTTCGACGCGACTGTCCAGCGACGATGCCGTCGACGCGGCACGCGCGCTGGCGACGGGAATTACCGGCTCGCCGCTGAGCAGGTGCGCATAGCGGTCCTCGCGCTGCCCGCCCTGGCGCGGAATCTCGCGCACCAGCGCCCGGTCGCGTTGCGCCAGCCGGCCGAGCGCATGCTGCACGTCCTCAACGCCATCGAAACTCGCCATCCGCTCGCTGCGCGTCAGCAGTTCGTATGCGGTCTGCGGGCCTCGCAGCATCATCAGGGCCAGCAGCGCCGCCTGCGGGCGGGTGATGCCGAGCTGCGTATCGAACCGGTGTTCGTAGCGGTCGGCGCGGCCGCCGTGCTGGGCCTTGACCCAGCCGCGGCCTTCGAGCTGGCGCAGGGCATGTCCGACTTCGCCGGGATCCAGCTGCATCGTCGGTTCGCGCGCGGTCTTCTGGTTGCACGCGAGCACGATGGCGTTGAGCGTCAATGGATAGACGTCGGGCGTGGTCGCCTGCTTTTCGATCAGGCTGGCGACGACCCGCGCTTCGATGGGGCTCAACTGCGGCGGCTGGGTGACTTCTGGGTCGCTCATGGTGGGTGTCCGCGGAGGAAAGTTCAGACGGCAGCGGGCGGCAGGTGTCGAGCGCCGCGATAGGGAGGCGTTGCCAGCACCATTTCGGCCAGGCTGTGGGCCAGTTCGCGCTCGGCCATCACCGTGGCGTCGGCGCCGTGTTCGAGCAGGTGGCGCACTTCGGTGTCGCTGTGCGCGCGCGCCACGATGGTCAGCGACGGATTGACCGCGCGCAGCTTGGCGATGATCTCTCCGGCCTCCAGCGCATTGGGGATAGCCAGCATGGCGGTATGCGCGCGTTCCGGCACGGCTTCCCTCAGCGCGCGCTCGTCGGCCGCATGGCCGCGTACGGTCGGGATACCCGCGGCGCGCGCGCGATCGACGCGGTCGTCCTCTTCCTCGATCACCACCAGCGGCACGCCATGGTCGGTCAGCAGGCGCCCCAACACGCTGCCCACGCGGCCGTAGCCGATCAGTATCACGTGATCGCGCACGTCGTCGGGAATCTGCGGGGCCTCATGATCCTCGGCGGTCCGCTTGGCGGCGAGTTCCCGCGCCTCGCGCCGGTCCAGCACGGCGAACAGCAGCGGATTGACGATGATCGACAGCAGAGCGCCGGCCAGGATCAGGTCGTGGCCTTCCTTCGGCAGCACTTTCAGTTCCATGCCCAGGCCGGCGAGGATGAAGGAGAACTCGCCGATCTGGGCCAGGCTGGCGGAAATCAGCAGCGCGGTGGAGTTGGGCTTGCCGAACGCGCGCACGATGGCGTACGCCGCGATCGATTTGCCCAGCACGATGATCGCGAAGGTCGCCAGCACCGGCAGCGGATGCTCGACCAGGATCATCGGGTCGAACAGCATGCCGACCGAGACGAAGAACAGCACCGCGAAGGCATCGCGCAGCGGCAGCGTCTCGGTGGCGGCCTGGTGGCTGAATTCCGATTCGTTGAGCAGCATGCCGGCGAAGAACGCGCCCAGCGCGAACGACACGCCGAACATCGCCGCCGAGCCGAATGCCACGCCCAGTGCGATCGCCAGCACGCACAGCGTGAACAGTTCGCGCGAGCCGGTGCCGGCGACACGCTCGAGCATCCACGGGATCACGCGTCGACCGACGATCAGCATCACCGCGATGAACGCGCCGACCTTGGCGAAGGTCTTGAACAGGGCGGTCCAGACCTGCACCGGGTTGCCCGCATCCCCCCGCAGCACGTCGGCCAGTGCCGGCAGCAGCACCAGCGCCAGCACCATCGCCAGGTCCTCGACGATCAGCCAGCCCACGGCAATGCGGCCGCGGGTGGTGTCGATCAGTCGCCTGTCCTCGAACGCGCGCAGCAGCACCACCGTGCTGGCGACCGACAGGGCAAGGCCGAACACGATCCCGGCGCCGTGCGGCCACCCGTACAGCCGCGCCAGGCCCCAGCCCAACACGGTGGCCACCGCGATCTGCACGATGGCGCCGGGCAGGGCGATGGCCTTCACGGCCAGCAGGTCGCGCATCGAGAAATGCAGGCCGACGCCGAACATCAGCAGGATCACGCCAATCTCGGCCAACTGCGGCGCCAGCGTCTGGTCACCGACGAATCCCGGGGTGAACGGCCCCGCGACCACGCCGGCCAGCAGATAGCCGACCAGCGGCGACAGCCGCAGGCGCTGGGCGAGCGAGCCGAACAGGAACGCCAGCACGAAGCCGGCCACCAGGATCGCGATCAGGGACGTGTGATGCATTGGCTCTCCGGTGGCGATCTCCGTTCAGGATGTGGGCCGATAGGGGTGGATGCAACCCGCGGCGGGTTTCCAGCCGCATTCGGCATCAGTCTGCCAGCACCAGTCCGCGGGGCGAGGCACGTACAATGGCCACATGATCTCTTTACGTAATTTCGCCCTGCGCCGGGGCGAGCGCCTGCTGCTGTCCAATGTAGACCTCACCCTTCACGCTGGCTGGCGCGTGGGCGTCATCGGCCGCAACGGCACCGGCAAGTCGTCGTTGTTTGCCGCGGTCCAGGGCCAGGTGGAAGCCGACAAGGGCGACATCGACGTCCCGACTCGCGTGCGCATCGCCAGCGTCGCCCAGGAAACCCCGGCACTCGACGATCCCGCGCTCGACTTCGTCCTGTCCGGCGATGCCCTGGTGTACGCCGCGATCGTCGCCGAACGCGAGGCGGTCGAGCGCGAGGACTGGGAGGCGGTGGCAGAAGCGCACCACCGCCTGGAAGAACTCAACGGCTACGACGCCACCGCCCGCGCCGGCAAGCTGCTGCACGGCCTGGGCTTCTCACCCGACACCCACGAGCGCGCCGTCAAGGAATTCTCCGGCGGCTGGCGCGTGCGCCTGAATCTGGCCCGCGCACTGATGACGCCGAGCGACCTGCTGCTGCTCGACGAGCCGACCAACCACCTCGACCTCGACGCGGTGCTGTGGCTGGAGCAGTGGCTGCTCAGGTACCCGGGCACGCTGCTGCTGATCTCGCACGACCGTGAGTTCCTCGACGAGATCACCACCCACACGCTGCATCTGCACGACGGCAAGGCCAAGCTCTACACGGGCGACTACACGGCGTTCGAGCGCCAGCGCGCCGAGCATCTGCGCCTGCAGCAGATCACCCACGAAAAGGTGCAGGCCGAGCGCGCGCACCTGCAGAGCTTCATCGACCGCTTCAGCGCAAGCGCGGCCAAGGCCAAGCAGGCGCAGTCGCGTGTCAAACGCCTGGCCAAGATGGCCGACACCGAGGCGGTGCGCGTGGAGCGCGCGCTGCGGATCGAGTTCCCGGCGCCGGCGAAGCTGCCGCACGCGTTGCTGCGCGTGACCCACGCCGATTGCGGTTACGGCGAGCACACGGTGCTGCACCAGATCGGTTTCATCCTCGAAGCCGGCGATCGCGTCGCACTGCTCGGACCCAACGGCGCCGGCAAGTCGACCCTGGTGAAGTCGCTGGTCGGCGAGTTGCCACTGCTGAGCGGCGAGCGCGGTGGCCATCCTGACCTGCGCATCGGTTACTTCGCCCAGCACACGGTGGAGTCGCTGCGCGAAGGCACGACCGCGATCGACCACCTGGCCGACATCGCGCCGGGCGTGGCCACACAGCAGTTGCGCGACTTCCTGGGCAAGTGGAATTTCCCGGGTGACCGTGCGTTCGAGAAGGTCGATGTATTCTCCGGCGGCGAGCGCGCGCGCCTGGCGCTGGCGTTGATCGCCTGGCGCAAGCCGAACGTGCTGCTGCTCGACGAACCGACCAACCACCTCGATCTCGACATGCGCGAGGCCCTTGCCGAAGCGCTGAGCATCTTCGAAGGCGCGATCGTGCTGGTCAGCCATGACCGCCATCTGATCGGCCTGGTCTGCGACACGTTCTGGCGCGTCGCCGACGGCGTGGCCCAGCCGTTCGACGGCGACCTCGATGCCTATGCGGCGTGGTTGCGCACGCGCGACAGCAGCGGCGACGGCAAGGTGCCAGTCAAGGCCGCCGCAGCGCCGGTGCCGGCGGCCAAGCCGGCAGCCAAGGCGGTCAAGGTCAACGCGCACAAGCTGGCGCAGGCCGAGGCGCGCGTGGCCGAACTGGAATCGAAGCTGCATACGCTCGACATGGACCTGGCCGATCCCGATCAGTACGCGGGTGGCGGCACCGATGCGGCCGAGCTTGCGCGCAAGCGCGATCAGGTCGCCGCGCTACTGGCCGAAGCGGAAGAAGCGCTGCTGGCGATATACGAAACGGCGTGACGCGTAGCCCGCGTAGCCATCACCGTTCGTCCTGAGCGTAGTGCCGCAAGGCCCGAAGTCGAAGGAAGCGTAAGCGCGCAGCGCTGAAGTCGAAGGATGAAGGGGGCGGGAAGCTTCCGGGCCCGCCCTTCGACTTCGCTACGCTACGCTCAGTGCAAACGGGGTCTCGGCGGAGCGCGCAGTGCACTGGCTGGCGATGTACGAAGCAGCGTCAAACTCGCAGCAGCGCATACCATCACCGTTCGTCCTGAGCGTAAGCGCGCAGCGCTGAAGTCGAAGGTTGAACGGGTTGGGAAGCTTCGCCGCACGCTCGGGGCGAACGGGGTCAGGAAAAAACCTCGCTCCGGCGTTCGGACTACGCGGTTATCCGCGCTCGCGTTCGATGCTGTCGGCCAGCACCGCGCGGCCTTCGATCGTCACGCCCACCGGTTCGCCGTTTTCGACCTTCACGCTGACGTCGACATAGCCGTGGCGGCCGTTGCCTGCCTGTTGGCGTCCCCGAAAACGCGCCATGCCGTCGGCCGCTTCGAGCAGACCGTGGCGCACCAGGTAGGCGCCCAGCGGGCCATTGGCGTTGCCGGTCACCGGATCCTCGTCCACGCCGATCGCGGGCGCGAACATGCGTCCGTGGGTCAGCGCGTCGTCGCCCGCTTCGACATCGAGCGTGAAAACGAAATAGCCGTTGCTGCCCACGCGGGGCCCCAACTCCACCAGATGCGCGAGATCGGGCTCCAGCTCGCGCAGGCGATCTCGACGGGTGATCGCGACCAGCAGCTTGCCGTGCCCGGTGCTGACGAACTGTGGCGGGCAGCGTGGATCGAGATCGTCGTTTTCCAGGCTCAGGGCAACCAGCAGCTCATCCACGAGTTCGGGCGCCAGCGGGTCGGCGAACGAAGGCCGGTTCTGCTGGATGCGGATGGCGAAATCGTCGTTGCACCAACGGGTTTCTACGGTCTGGACCCCGGCGCCCGTCAATTGCCGACGGATGCCCATGGGGCCTCCCTCCAGCGCCAGCGCGTAATGGGCGGCTACGGTGGCATGGCCGCATACCGGCACTTCGGTAGCCGGCGTGAAGAAGCGGACATGCACGTGATGGCTGGGGTCCTGCGCGGGCAGCACGAACGCGGTTTCCGAGTGCCCCAGTTCGTGGGCGATCGCCTGCATCTGCGCCTCGTCGAGGTCGACGGCATTGGTCACCACGCCAGCGGTGTTGCCATGACCGCGCTCGGTGGTGAAGGCGTCGATCCGGTAGATGCGCAGGGCTTCCATCAATCGCTTGGGGGATGGCGGGCAGCTCAGTGTAGACAGGAACTCCGCCGCCAGCGACTGGCTTTCATGACGATGATCGCAGTGGTCGACGACCGGGTACGAGGAATGGCAGCGGGTGCCAGGGCCAGAGCCTGAACAGGCGCCGCCCTTGATTTGCGTGGCGGCGCCTCCAGAATGCCTGCCTGTCCTTAGATATTGCGTCGTGCCATGCCGATCTATGCTTTCGAGTGCGCCGCCTGCGGCCATCGTTTCGACCGACTGCAGAAGCTTTCCGATGCGGATCCGGCTCAATGCCCGGCTTGCGGCGAGTCGCAGGTCCGTCGCCAGCTCACCGCTCCGCAGTTCCGACTGGCCGGTGGCGGCTGGTACGAGACCGACTTCAAGAAGGACGGCGACAAAAAGCGCAACCTGGCCGGCGATGGTGGATCGTCGTCGGGCGGAGGGGGGAAGGCCACCGAGTCGAAGCCGGCGGATTCCAAGTCGGCCGAGTCGAAGCCGGCCGAAAAGAAGGCAGAGCCGGCCGCGGGCAAGCCTGCTGCCTGAGGCTGGAAGCGGGCCTCTCAGACTTACGCGTACCGCTCGTGGCCCCGCCAGTCGCGGATCGATGAAGAAATCTGGGTGACATTGGCCATCTCAGGCTCGGCGGGCTCAAACACGCCCAGCCATCCCGCCATGCGAGCGTCTGGAGCAGTCGGTCCACGCCTGTTTCCTTGGCAGACTGGGGGCCGCGAGGCGTAGCCGGCCACGCCCGGCGAGGTTCCGGGCAAGTAACCCGCCAGTGCCGCTAAAATGCCGTGTTCTCAAAAATATAAGCTTCCGGCCCAGGCCGGACCGTTAGCTCCGGAGCCCCCATGCGTACCCATTTTTGCGGCCTCGTCGACGAGGCCCTGATCGGCCAGACCGTGACTCTTTGCGGCTGGGCCGACGTTGCCCGCAACCTCGGCGGCTTGTGCTTCATCGACCTGCGCGACCACGAAGGCATCGTCCAGATCGTCGCGGAGCCGTCCGACGCCGAAGGCAACGCGCAGGTGCTCGCCGCTGCCGCGCAAGTGGGCTACGAGGACTGCCTGCGCATCACCGGCATCGTGCGCGCGCGCCATGCGGTCAACGACAAGATCCGCACCGGCAAGGTCGAGGTCGTGGCGACGAAGATCGAGCTGCTCAACAAGGCCGAGCCGCTGCCGTTCCACGCCCACGAGAATCCGGGCGAGGACATCCGCCTGAAGTACCGCTACCTCGACCTGCGCCGCCCGGAGATGCAGCAGAAGATGCGCACCCGCATCAGGCTGGTGCAGGCGCTGCGCCGCTGGCTCGACGGCCGCGGCTTCCAGGACATCGAGACGCCGATCCTGACCAAGGCGACGCCGGAAGGCGCGCGCGACTTCCTGGTGCCGGCGCGCATGCACGAGGGCGAGTTCTACGCGCTGCCCCAGTCGCCGCAGTTGTTCAAGCAGATCCTGATGATGGCGGGCTTCGACCGCTACTATCAAATCGCTCGATGCTTCCGCGACGAAGCGTTGCGCGCCGACCGCCAGCTCGAGTTCACCCAGCTCGACATGGAGTTCGCGTGGGTGTCCGAGCGCGACGTGCAGGACACGGTCGAGGTGATGATCCGCGACGTGTTCCGCGAGGTGATGGGCGTCGAGTTGGCTAACCCGTTCCCGCGCATGACCTACGCCGAGGCGATGCGTCGCTTCGGGTCGGACAAGCCGGACCTGCGCTTTTCGATGGAGTTCACGGACATCGCCGAGCTGGTGAAGCACTGCGAGTTCAAGGTGTTCACCGACTGGGCCAACCACGAGGACGGTCGCGTTGTCGCGCTGCGCGTGCCGGGCGCCGCCACGCTCAGCCGCAAGCAGATCGACGACTACGCCGCCCACGCCGCCAAGCACGGCGCCAAGGGCCTGGCGTGGATGAAGGTCGAGGATGCGGGCAAGGGACGCGACGGCATCAATTCCCCGATCGCGAAGTTCCTCGACGACGCCACGCTGGCCGCGATCGTGCAGGCCGCCGCCGCGACCACGGGCGACCTGATCTTCTTCGGCGCGGCGACCTACAAGACCGCGTCCGACTTCATGGGCGCGCTGCGCCTGAAGCTGGGCAAGGACCTGGGCATGGTGTCGGAAGGCTGGGCGCCGCTGTGGGTCACCGATTTCCCGATGTTCGAGTGGGACGAAGAGGAAAGCCGCTTCGTCGCCCTGCATCATCCGTTCACCGCGCCGGCGGTGGACGACATCGCCGATTTGCGCGCGAACGCGAAGACGGCGGTGTCGCGCGGTTACGACATGGTGCTCAACGGCGCCGAGATCGGCGGTGGTTCGATCCGCATCCACAGCTCGGCGATGCAGAGCGCGGTGTTCGACCTGCTCGGCATCGGCGCCGAAGAAGCGGAGCTGAAGTTCGGCTTCCTGCTCGACGCGCTGAAGTACGGCGCGCCGCCGCATGGCGGCATCGCCTTCGGCATCGATCGCATCGCCGCGCTGATGGCCGGCACCGAGTCGATCCGCGATGTCATCGCTTTCCCGAAGACCACCACCGCGCAGTGCCTGATGACCGGCGCGCCGTCGCCGATCCCGGACGCACAGTTGGCCGAAGTGCACGTCGCCGTGCGCCCCAAGGCCAAGGCCTGAACCTTTAAGGAGTTTGTAAACGGATGACCGAGCATGCATTTGCACTGGAATGGGAAAGGCTGGGCAATGAGGGCGCCGACGCCGGTCTGGTGACCGAGCGCGCCCGCGTCTTCGGCGGCTGGCTGGTGCGCGTCGGTCACGCGCCCAATGCCATGGCCCTGACCTTCGTGCCGGATGGCGAGGGCCGCTGGGACGGCGAGGACTTCGGCGAAGACGATTACGAGTACGAAGAAGGCGAGGAAGGCGACGAGGACGGAGAAGAGGACGTCGAGGAAGAGGACGAGGACGCCGAGGAAGAAGAGGCGTAATCGTGCTCATCCGACGTGCCGGGTCCGGCGATGCACAGACCTTGTCCCGCATCGCTTCGCGCACCTTCACCGACACCTTCGGCCATCTGTATCCGCCGCAGGACCTGCAGGCGTTCCTGTCCGAGAGCTATTCGCTCGAAGCCTGCGAGCGCGTGCTGGCGGATGACGCCTGCGCGGTGTGGCTGCTGGAGGATGGCGGTGTTGCGGTGGGCCACGCGCTTGCCGGGCCATGCACGCTGCCGCATGCCGAAGTGGCGCCGGGCGATGGTGAGTTGAAGCGGCTCTACGTGCTGCTCGATCACCAGAACGGCGGCTGGGGCGGACGGCTGTTCCGCACCGCGCTGGAGTGGCTTGAGCGCGACGGCCCGCGCACGCTCTGGATTGGCGTGTGGTCGGAGAACCATGGCGCGCAACGGCTGTATGCGCGGCATGGCTTCGAGCATGTCGGCGATTACGACTTCATTGTCGGCGACATCCGCGACCATGAATTCATCCTGCGCAGGCGGGCGCAGTCTCCAGGCTGACGCCCTTGCCCTCGGGGGCAAGGCGATCGCAACCTTTCTTCCCATAGGCGCGAAGGGCGGGCATCTGGATCGTTGCTTTTCCCTTCTCATGCGTAGGAGAAGGGGGCCCGAGGGCGGATGAGGGCGCTTTTGCCTCCCGCTTTGGCAAAGTGTCTCCAACCACCCGAACACACCGCCCATGACCAATCGCGTCATCCTGCTGCACGGCCTGTGGATGAACCGCCTGTCGATGCAGTCCATGGCGGCGCGGCTGCGCCGTGCCGGATTCCGCCCCGAGATCTTCGGTTACGCCACGGTCCTGGGCGGCCCGGACGCGGCGATCCCGCGCCTGGTGCAGCGACTGCGCGAGGAGCCCGGTCACCTGCTGGCCCACAGCCTGGGTGGGCTGGTGGCGCTCAGCGCCCTGCAGCGGCATCCCGAATTACCCGTGCCGCGCGTCGTTTGCCTGGGCTCACCGTTGTGCGGGAGCGCCGCGGCCGGCGGCATGGCCGGCCGCATCTGGACCGCCGCCTCGCTCGGACGCAGCGCCGACCTGCTGCGGCGCGGCTGCGAGCCCTGGAGCGGCCCGGCCGAGGTCGGCATGATCGCCGGGCGCGCGCCTTACGGGCTGGGGCGCTTTGTCGGCCGCATCGAGGACGAAAACGATGGCACCGTCCGTGTCGCCGAAACCCGGCTGTCGGGCCTGGCCGACCACACGGTGATCCAGACCAGCCATTCCGGCCTGCTGTTCTCGGCCGAGGTCGCACGGCTGGCGGTGGCCTTCCTCCGGTACGGGCGCTTCGATGCGGGCCCCCCGCATCGAAAGCCCGAATAAATGTGACCGCTTCCGGCGAAAGGGGCCCGATAGAAGTAAAATCGCCACCTTCTTCAAAGCGACAATCCGGAAAGCACCATGGGTAGAGGCCCGTCGATCGAAGCCCGCAAGAACGCCGTAGACGCCCAGCGCGGGAAGATCTTCACCAAGGTCATCCGCGAGATCGGCGTGGCCGCGCGCGCCGGTGGCGGCGATCCTGCCGCCAACCCGCGCCTGCGCACGGCCATCGACAAGGGCCTGGCCGTGAACATGTCCAAGGACGTGATCGAACGCGCCATCAAGAAGGCCACCGGCGAACTGGAAGGCGTCGAGTACGAGGAAATCCGCTACGAGGGCTATGCCCCCGGCGGTGTCGCGGTGATCGTCGACTGCCTGACCGACAACCGGGTCCGCACCGTCGCCGACGTGCGCCACGCGTTCGGCAAGTTCGGCGGCAACCTCGGCACCGAAGGCTCGGTGTCCTTCATGTTCAAGAAGCTCGGCGTGCTGTCGTTCGCCTCCGGCGCGAACGAGGAAAAAATCACGGAAGTCGCGATCGATGCCGGCGCCGACGACGTGGTCGTGTATCCGGATGACGGTTCCATCGACGTGGTGACCGCTCCGGACGCCTTCGAGCAGGTCAAGGCCGCGATGGAAAGCGCGGGCCTGAAGGCCGACCTGGCCGAGGTGACCATGCGCGCCGACAACGACATTGCCGTCACAGGCGAGCCCGCACAGCAGGTCGTCAAGCTGCTGCGCTGGCTGGAGGACATGGACGATGTCCAGAATGTTTACTCCAACGCCGACCTCGGACAGGACGCCTACGCCTGATCGGCGTACGCTGACGACGTGATCCGAATCCTGGGAATCGACCCCGGCTCGCAGCGGACCGGCATCGGCGTCATTGACGTCGCCGCCGACGGCCGCTGCAGCTATGTGCACGCGCAGGCGCTCACGCTGCTCGACGCGGAGGATTTTCCCGCGCGCCTGGGCCTGCTGTGCGACGGGCTGGAGGCGCTGCTGGACCGGTGGCAGCCGCAGCAGATCGCGATCGAGACGGTGTTCATGGCCAAGTCGGCGTCCTCGGCGCTGAAGCTCGGCCAGGCCCGCGGCGCGGCGTTGGCGACCGTGGTGCGCCGGCGCCTGCCGATCTGCGAGTACTCGCCGCGTGTGGTCAAGCAGTCGCTGGTCGGTCGCGGGTCTGCGGAGAAGGAGCAGGTGCAGCACATGGTCCGGCTGCTGCTCAACCTGCCCGACGCGAAGATGCAGGCCGACGCGGCCGACGCGCTGGCGATCGCACTGACCCATGCCCACATGAGCGCCACCGTGGCGCGCACGGGCGTATCTGCGCAATTGCTGCGGAGACGTAACACATGATCGGACGCCTCAAGGGCACGCTGGTGATGAAGCAGCCGCCGTGGCTGGTGGTCGACGTCAACGGCGTCGGCTACGAACTGGAGGCGCCGATGAGCACCTTCTACGACCTGCCCGACCTCGGTCGCGAAGTCTCGCTTTTCACCCATTACGCGCAGAAGGAAGACAGCGTGTCGCTGTACGGCTTCCTGCGCGAGGCCGAACGGCGCCTGTTCCGGGACGTGCAGCGGGTATCCGGCATCGGCGCGAAGATCGCGCTGGCGGTGCTGTCGGGCGTGCCGGTCGAGGAGTTCGCGCGGCTGGTTCAGGCCGGCGACGTCACCGCGCTGACGCGCATCCCCGGCATCGGCAAGAAGACTGCCGAACGCATGGTGGTGGAGCTGCGCGACCGCGCGGCCGACCTGGCCGGCGCCGGCGCGACGATCTCCGGCCCCGGTGGCGCGGCCGATCCGCTGAGCGAGGCGATCATCGCCCTGCAGCAACTGGGTTACAAACCCGCCGAAGCCTCGCGCATGGCGCGCGATGCCGCCGCGGCCGGCGACGACGCAGCCACCATCATCCGCAAAGCGCTAAAGTCCGCGCTTCGTTGAGCCACGGCGGTTCTCCGCCCCAGCAGACGCAACCATGTCCCCTTCCGTACCTTCCTCCACCGCGTCCGGTCCCGCGCACGCCGACAATCACGGCGGCCACGGTCGGCAAGGCCTGTTCGGCCTGGTCATCGGCGCGATCGGGGTGGTGTTCGGCGACATCGGCACCAGCCCGCTGTACACGCTGAAAGAGGCGTTCTCGCCGCACTTCGGCCTGGCCGGCAACCACGACACCGTGCTCGGCATCCTGTCGCTGATCTTCTGGGCGCTGATGATCGTGGTGACGCTGAAGTACGTCACCATCATCATGCGCGCCGACAACGAGGGCGAGGGCGGCATCATGGCGCTGATGACCCTGGCCCAGCGCACGCTGGCCAAGGGATCGCGCTCTGCCTACATCGTCGGCATCCTCGGCATCTTCGGCGCGTCGCTGTTCTTCGGCGACAGCGTGATCACCCCGGCCATCACCGTGCTCGGCGCGGTCGAGGGCCTGGAGGTCGCGGCCCCCGGGCTGCATCGCTTCATCGTCCCGATTTCGATCGTGATCCTGGTGATGGTGTTTCTGGCGCAGCGCTTCGGCACCGAGAAGGTCGGCCGCGTCTTCGGCCCGGTCACCGTGTTGTGGTTCATCTCGCTGGCCCTGATCGGCATCCACAACATCGTGCAGGCGCCGGAAGTGCTCAAGGCGCTCAATCCGATGTGGGGCGCGCGCTTTTTTATCTCGCACGGCTCGCACTCGGTGCTGATCCTGGGCGTGGTGGTGCTGGCGGTGACCGGCGGCGAGGCGCTGTACGCGGACATGGGCCATTTCGGCGCCAAGCCCATCCGCTACGCGTGGTACACGATGGTGCTGCCCTGCCTGATGCTGAACTACCTGGGGCAGGGCGCGTTCGTGCTCGGCCATCCGGCTGCGGTCACCAACCCGTTCTTCGAGGCGGTGCCGCAGTGGGCGCTGTATCCGATGATCGTGCTGGCGACGATGGCCGCGATCATCGCCTCGCAGGCGGTGATCACCGGAGCCTATTCGGTTTCGCGCCAGGCGATGCAACTGGGCTATATCCCGCGCATGCAGGTCAAGCACACCTCGCACGCGACCATCGGCCAGATCTACGTGCCCTACATCAACTGGGCGCTGATGATCGCGGTGCTGACGGTGGTGCTGATGTTCCGCAGCTCCACCGCGCTGGCATCGGCTTACGGCATCTCGGTGTCGGCGACGATGTTGATCGACACGCTGCTGCTGGCACTGGTGGCCAACGCGCTGTGGCCGCGCTGGCGCCTGTGGGTGCTGCCGGCGTGCATCGTCTTCTTCATCGTCGACGCCGGTTTCGTCATCGCCAACGGCGCCAAGTTCTTCGACGGAGCCTGGTTCCCGGTGATGCTCGGCCTGATCGTGTTCACGCTGCTGCGCACCTGGCGCCGCGGCCGCGAGCTGCTGCATGAGGAGGTCCGCAAGGAGGGCATCCAGATCGACACGTTCCTGCCCGGGCTGATGCTGGCGCCGCCGGCGCGGGTGCCGGGCACCGCGGTGTTCATGACCGCCGACAAGGGCGTTGTCCCGCATGCGCTGCTGCACAACCTCAAGCACAACAAGGTGCTGCACGAGCGCAACGTGTTCCTGACCGTGGACACCTTGAACGTGCCTTACGCCCCCCGTGACAAGCGGCTGAAGATCGAAACGATCGGCGGCGCGGACTTCTACCGCGTGGTGGTGCGCTTCGGTTTCATGGAAATGCCCGACGTGCCGCTGGCGCTGATGCGTTCGTGCGATGCCGGCGGCATCTATTTCGACCCGATGGACACCACCTATTTCGCCAGCCGCGAAACGGTGGTCGCCAGCCGCCACCGCGGCATGCCGATCTGGCGCGACAAGCTGTTCGCCTTCATGCACCGCAACGCGGCGCCGGCCACCGGGTTCTTCCGCATTCCGGGCAACCGGCTGGTGGAACTGGGGGCGCAGGTAGAGATCTAGCGCACACCGCACCTTCTGTACGCGGGAGAAGGTGCGTTCCCTGTCTTTTTGGGCAGGCGCCGCCATGGGAAGCGGGAAGGGGATGACATAATGCCCCCATGAACGATCCCCGCATCATCGCCGCCGGCGCGACCCGCGAGGACGAGGCCATCGAGGCCTCGATCCGCCCCAAGCGCCTGGACGAGTACCTCGGCCAGCAGCCGGTGCGCGAGCAGATGAAGATCTATATCGAAGCGGCCAAGGGCCGAGGCGAAGCCCTCGACCACGTGCTGATCTTCGGACCGCCCGGCCTGGGCAAGACCACGCTCAGCCACGTCATCGCCAACGAGCTCGGCGTCAATCTGCGGCAAACTTCCGGCCCGGTGATCGAGAAGGCCGGCGACCTGGCGGCGCTGCTGACCAACCTGCAGCCGCACGACGTGCTGTTCGTCGACGAGATCCACCGTCTTTCGCCGGTCGTCGAGGAGGTCCTGTATCCAGCGATGGAGGACTACCAGATCGATATCATGATCGGCGAGGGTCCTGCCGCGCGCTCGATCAAGCTCGACCTGCCGCCTTTCACGCTGATCGGCGCCACCACCCGCGCCGGCCTGCTGACCGCGCCGCTGCGCGACCGCTTCGGCATCGTCCAGCGCCTGGAGTTCTACAGCGCCGAGGAACTGACCCGCATCGTGCGCCGCTCGGCGCAGATCCTGGGCATCCACTGCGAACCCGAAGGCGCGGCCGAGATCGCCCGCCGCTCGCGCGGCACCCCGCGCATCGCCAACCGCCTGCTGCGCCGCGTGCGCGATTACGCGCAGGTGCGCGCCGACGGCGCCATCACCCGCGAGACCGCCGACGCGGCGATGGCCATGCTGAAAGTCGACCCGCAAGGCTTCGACGACCTCGACCGGCGCCTGCTGAGCATCATCATCGACTCCTTCGACGGCGGTCCGGTCGGCGTGGAATCGCTGGCGGCGGCGCTGAGCGAGGAGCGCGGCACCCTGGAGGACGTGATCGAGCCGTACCTGATCCAGCAGGGGTATCTCATGCGCTCCGCGCGCGGCCGCATGGCCACGCCCAAGGCCTATCGACACCTGGGCCTGGCCGTGCGCGGCCGCGATGGCAGCCTGTTCGATACGGCGGGCGAGGGCGGATGACCGTTTCCGCCAGACCGTGACCGCGGTCATGCACACACGTTCCCCGCATGGGGCCCTGGCACGTTGCGACGATGGCGCAAGTCACGGGCCAGCCTACGATTTCTCTCCTTCCACTTCCATTTCTTAACGAATGTTCAGCCTACCGGTACGCATTTATTGGGAAGATACCGACGCTGGCGGCGTGGTCTACCACGCGCAGTACCTGGCGTTCCTGGAGCGGGCCCGCACCGAATGGATGCGGTCGCAGGGCTACGGCCAGGAACTGCTCCGGCTTGATTACGATCTGGTGTTCGCCGTTCGCGCGATGACGTTGGATTTCCTCAAGCCGGCGCGGCTGGACGATGCGCTGGCGGTCACCGTGCAGCTGGTCGAGTGCCGCCGCGCCAGCGCGGTGTTCGCGCAGTCGATCATGCGCGGCGACGAGGTGCTGCTGACCGCACGCGTGCGGGTGGCGGCGCTTGATGCCGGCGGGTTCCGGCCGCGCGGGATGCCGCAACCGTTGTACGACGAATTGAAAGCCCTGGAACAAGCAACGCCCGTGGCACCGGGCACGGAGAAACAAGCATGACGGCATTGTTGACTGCGCTGCAGGTGGCGACGACTTCGTCGCCGACGGTTGAAGCCCTGCCCGAGGAGGCCGTCAGCGCGGCTGCCGCGGTCGCACCGGCCGCCGCCGGCAACAGCCTCAACCTGTTGAGCCTGGTCCTGCACGCCAGTATTCCGGTGCAGTTGGTGATGTTGCTGCTGCTGTTCGGCTCGGTGGCGTCGTGGGTAATCATCTTCCGCAAGAAGCGCGTGCTCGACCGCGCCGCGCGCGAAGCCGACACGTTCGAGGAGCGCTTCTGGTCCGGCGCCGAGCTGTCCAAGCTCTATGCCGGCAGCACCGAGCGCAATCGCGACATCGGCGGCCTGGAGGCGATCTTCGAAGCCGGCTTCCGCGAGTTCGGCCGGTTGCGCCAGCGTCGCGGCGCCGACAGTCGCATGCAGCTGGAAGGCGCGCAGCGCGCCATGCGCGCGACCGGTTCGCGCGAGATCGACGGCCTGGAGCACAACCTCGAATTCCTCGCCAACGTCGGTTCGATCAGCCCGTACGTGGGTCTGTTCGGCACGGTGTGGGGCATCATGATTTCGTTCCAGGGCCTGGCCAACATGAAGGAAGCGACCATCGCCACGGTCGCGCCGGGCATCTCCGAAGCGCTGGTCGCCACCGCGATGGGCCTGTTCGCGGCGATCCCGGCGGTGTGGGCCTACAACCGCTTCGCGACCAAGGTCGAGCGACTGAGCGTGCGCTACGACGCGTTCTCGGAAGAGTTCTCGTCGATCCTGCAGCGCCAGGCCAACCTCGACGAGCAGTAACCCGCATGGCCCGTCTCGGGCGTTGAAGCAGTTGAATACGAGAGAACAGCCATGACCGGCATCGCCGCGCGCCGACATCGCAAGCGCAAGCTCAAGGCCGAGATCAACGTCGTGCCGTACATCGACGTGATGCTCGTGCTGCTGATCATCTTCATGGTGACGGCGCCGCTGTTGAACCTGGGCGTCGACATCGACCTGCCTCAGTCCAACGCCAAGTCGATCCAGGAGAAAAAAGACCCGGTGGTCGTCAGCGTCGATCCGGAAGGCCACTACTTCCTGGCCGTGAAAGCGGGCAGCAACGAGCCGGTCACCGCCGAGACGCTGCAGGCCAAGGTCGCCGCGATCGTCGCGCAGAACCCGGACGTGGCCGTGTTCGTGGCCGGCGATGCCAAGGCCAACTACCAGAAGGTGATGGACGCGCTGGTGCTGCTGCAGAGCGCGAACGTCAAGAAGGTCGGCCTGATGAGCCAGCCCGACCAGGCCTCGCAAGGGCAGGCCGGCAAGGGCGGCCGCTGATGCGGGAGTCGCGCGCTGACACCGCGCAGGCGATCGTATGGGCGCTGCTGCTGCATGCGGTGCTGTTCGCGCTGATGTTCCTCGGTCTGCAGTGGACCCGCGACAACGCGCCGGTGTCGGCCGCCGGTTCGCCGGTGGCCGCCGAGCTGGTCGACGCCAACGCACTGACGCCGGCGATGCAGAGCACGCTGCGCAAGCGGCCCAAGCCGATCGAGGAAACCCAGCCCCAGCCACAGCCGGAAGAGACCGCGCCACTGCCGCAGCCGTTGCCCGAGCCGGTGCCCGAGGAGGCTCCGACCCCGCCGCAGGCCAAGCCGCAGGATTTCATTCCGGTGCCCGACGCGAGCAACCAGGAGGCCGTGGTCGACCAGCCCACGCCGATGCCGGCCACCGAGGACAAGGTGCAGGAAGAAAAGCGCCGCCAGGAGCAGATCGACCTGACCGAGCGCGAGCGTCAGCAGGAAGTCGAGCGCAAGCAGCGCCTGGCGCAGATGGAGGCCGAGCGGCTCAAGCAGCTGGAAGACATCCGCAAGCAGCGCGCCAAGGCCTCGCGCGAGGCGCAACTGGCCGAGCAGCGCCTGCAGCAGATCGCCGACGCCCGCGCCGTGCAGTCGTCCACGGCCAGTGCCTCGGCCAGCGCGCCACCGGGCAACAATGGCGCCGACACGGGCTTGCAGGCGCGCTACGCTGCTGCGCTGCAGGAGGCGATCCTGGCCAAGTGGACCCGTCCGGAAACCGTGCCGATCGGCGCGCGCTGCCGTCTGCTGATCCACCAGCTGCCGGGCGGGCAGGTAATGAGCGCGGAAGTGTCATCGCCTTGCGCCTACGATGAGCAGGGCCGTCGGTCGATCGAGGCCGCCGTGCTCAAGGCCCAGCCTTTGCCGTATGCCGGCTTCGAATCGGTGTTCCAGCGCAACCTCACGCTCAACTTCACCGCGCAGGACCAATGAGCCGGGTCGAAGCCATCCTTGAGGCGGCATTCACCAACCTGCTGTTAAGTATCCCAGGCTGTACCGACGAAACGAGTAATGGAGTGCCGATGAACATGCCGACGAAAGTGCCGACGAAAGTAACGAAGACTCGCCGACATCTGACCTGGCTGGTGGCGCTGCTGTCGCTGCTGCTTCCGTTGGCCGCTGCTGCCCAGCAACAGGGCTTGGAGATCGACATCGTCGGCGGCAATGCCGCGGCGCTGCCCATCGCCGTCGTGCCAATGCCCTACCAGGGCAGCTCCACCGCTCCGCCGACCGACGTCTCCGAAGTGATCACCGCCGACCTCAACCGCTCCGGCCAGTTCCGCGGCCTGCCACTGGCGCAGATCATCGAGAAGCCCACCCGCGGCGCCGAGGTCAACTATCCGACCTGGCGCGCGCTCAATCAGGATTACCTGCTTGTCGGTCGCGTGCTCGATGCCGGCGCCGGCAGCTACCGGGTCGAATACGAGTTGTTCGACGTCGCCAAGCAGGAACGCCTGCTCGGCTTCGCCCTGACCGCCCGCGCCAACGCCATGCGCGACGTCGCCCACCAGATCGCCGATGCGGTCTACGAGAAGATCCTCGGCGTGCGCGGCGCATTCTTCACCCGCATCGCCTACGTCACCGCCACCGGCACCGGCAAGGGCGCGCAGTACGCGTTGATGGTCGCCGACTCCGACGGTTTCAACCCACAGACCGTGGTGCGTTCGCCCGAGCCGCTTCTGTCGCCGTCCTGGAGCCCGGACGGCAACCGCCTGGCCTATGTCAGCTTCGAGGGCGGCAGCTCCTCGATCTACATCCAGAACATCGGCAGCGGCGCACGCGAGCTGATTGCCAAGTTCCGCGGCATCAACGGCGCGCCGGCGTTCTCGCCGGACGGCCGCCGGCTGGCACTGACGCTGTCGCGCAGTGGCAACCCCGAGATCTACGTGATGGACCTGGGCAGCCGCGCGCTGACCCAGCTGACCAACCATTTCAGCATCGACACCGAGCCGACCTGGAGCGCCGACGGCAGCATCATCTACTTCACCTCCGACCGTGGCGGCAAGCCGCAGATCTACCAGGTCGCGGCTGGCGGCGGCAGCGCCACCCGGGTCACGTTCCAGGGGAGCTACAACGCCAGCGCCAGCGTGTCGGCCGACGGCAAGAAGATCGCCACCGCCCAGGGAGCCGGCAACAACTACCGCATTGCCATGATGGACAGCACACTCGGATCTGCGCGCTGGAGCACATTGTCGCCAGGTTCGCTCGACGAATCGCCCAGCTTTGCCCCGAATGGCGCAATGATCATTTATGCTGCGCGCGAAGGCCGCCGCGGCGTCCTTTATGCCGTGTCCGCCGATGCCAGAGTGCGCCAGCGCCTGGTGCTCGCCGATGGCGACGTGCGCGAACCGGCTTGGGGACCCTACCGTTTGCCGCGCTGAGCCGAAGCATTTGCCACCCCTTAAGCTCCGAATAAAGACCAAGGAATGACCATGAACACCACTACCCGCATCCTGCTCACCGCCGTGCTGTGCACCGCGGCTGTCGCCTGCTCGAAGAAGGTCAAGGAAACCCCGCCGCCGGCCGAACCGACCCCGAGCGCGCCGGTCACCGAAGCCCCGGCCACCTCCGGCCTGTACGGTCCGGAAGACCTCGACACCGACGCCTGCCTGCGCCAGCGCGTGGTGTACTTCGACTTTGATCAGGACGCCCTGCGTCCGGAGTTCCAGAACGTCGTCGCCTGCCACGCCAAGTACCTGCGTGACCGTCCGTCCTCGCGCATGACGCTGGAAGGCAATGCCGACGAGCGCGGCAGCCGCGAGTACAACGTCGGCCTCGGCGAGCGCCGTGGCAACGCCGTGTCCTCGGCGGTCCAGGCCAACGGTGGTTCGAGTGGCCAGATCACCGTCACCAGCTACGGCGAAGAGCGTCCGGTCTGCACCGACTCGAACGAGGATTGCTGGGCCAAGAACCGTCGCGTCGAGATCATCTACACCGCCAAGTAAGGCGGCGTCGGCAGATCGATGCGCAAGTTCGTACTACCTGTAGCGTTCGCGGCGGCCCTGGTGGCCGCCGCGCCCGCGTTCGCGCAACGCGTGAGCCTGGCCGATCGCGTCGCCGCTCTCGAGCAGCGTGCCGGAGACAACCAGGCCAACGTCGACCTGCTCAACCAGGTCAACCAACTCAAGTCCGAGATCCAGGCCCTGCGTTCGCAGGTCGAGGAACTGCAGCAGCTCAACGAGCAACTGCAGCAGAGCTCGAAGGCGCAATACCTGGACCTGGACGGCCGTCTCAACCGGATCGAAGGGGGCGCCGTCGCGCCGCCGCCGACCACCGGAGCCGCGGCCCCAGCCGGCAAACCGGCGACGCCGGCACCATCGGCATCAAGCAAGGACCGCGCGCCCGCGGTCTACGGTGACAAGGGCGCTCTGGCCAAGGATGCCGGCGAACGCGCCGCTTACGACACCGCCTTCAACGCCATGAAGGCCGGCCAGTACGCCGAGTCGGCGCGCCTGTTCCAGGCCTTCGTCGAGGCCTACCCGAACGGGACCTACACGCCCAACGCGTTGTATTGGCTGGGCGAGAGCTACTACGTCACCCAGAACTACCAGATGGCGCAGGTGCAGTTCCAGGCACTGTTGGACCGCTATCCCACCCACGACAAGGCGCCGGGCGCGATGCTCAAGGTCGGCCTGTCGCAGATCGGCCTCAAACAGGTAGAGGCCGCCGAGCGGACCCTCGCCGAAGTCTCCACCCGCTATCCCGGCAGCGATGCCGCGCGTACCGCCACAGACCGCCTCAACGCGATCCAGTTGGGCCGGCTGCGCTGAGGGCTGCGGCGTTTTCAGTTCCTCCCGGCCGCATCCGGTAAAATTCCTCCCATGAACGCCGTCCCCGCCGAAGCGGCCGCAGCGTCGCTGGAGCGGCTGCGGATCACCGAGATTTTCCTGTCCCTGCAGGGCGAAGCCCGCAGCATCGGCTGGCCGACCGTGTTCGTGCGCCTCACCGGCTGCCCGCTGCGTTGCCAGTACTGCGATACCGCCTACGCCTTCCACGGTGGAGAGTGGCGGCAGATCGACGACATCCTGGCAGAGGTCGCCCGCCACGGCGCCCGCCACGTCTGCGTCACCGGCGGCGAGCCGCTCGCGCAGAAGCGCTGCATCGGCCTGCTGCACCGCTTGTGCGACGCCGGCTACGAAGTCTCGCTGGAAACCTCCGGCGCGATCGACATCTCCGAGGTCGACCAGCGCGTCTCGCGCGTGCTCGACATCAAGACGCCGGGGTCGATGGAGGTCCACCGCAACCTGTGGTCCAACTTGCCGCTGCTCACCCCGAACGACCAGGTCAAGTTCGTGATCTGCTCGCGCGAGGACTACGACTGGTCCAAGGACGTCGTCGCCGAGCATCGCCTGACCGAGGTCTGCGACGTGCTGTTCTCGCCGAGCTTCACCCAGGTCAAGCCGAGCGACCTGGCCGACTGGATCGTCGCCGACAAGCTGCCGGTGCGCTTCCAGTTGCAGTTGCACAAGATCCTGTGGAACGACGAACCGGGGCGCTGAAAGCCTTGAACGTCATCCCCGCGAAGGCGGGGAGCCAGCTCTGCGCCCCACCTGTTTTTCGATGCCTGCGAACGCGGGGATGACGAACCCAACCCATGTCCAGCCAGCCGACCATGAAGAAAGCCGTCGTTCTCGTCTCCGGAGGCATGGACTCCGCCGTCGTCATCGCGATCGCGCGCGCGCAGGGTTACGACGTCCACGCGCTGAGCGTGCGCTACGGCCAGCGCCACACTTCCGAGCTCGATGCGGCCGATCTCGTCTCGCGCAAGCTCGGCGCGGTCGAGCACAAGACGGTCAACGTCGACCTGCGCAGCATCGGCGGCTCGGCACTCACCGACGAGGCGATCTCGGTGCCGACCGACGCCGACGGCCATGCGGTCGGGCAGGCCGCGGCCAAGGACGCGATCCCCGTCACCTATGTGCCGGCACGCAACACCATCATGCTGTCGGTCGCGCTCGGCTGGGCCGAAGTGCTCGGCGCCGCCGACATCTTCTGCGGCGTCAATGCGGTGGATTATTCTGGCTACCCGGATTGCCGGCCGGAGTTCATCGCCGCGTTCCAGAGTTTGGCCAACCTGGCCACGAAGGCCGGCGTCGAGGGCGCGGGCCTGCGCGTCCACGCCCCGCTGCAGTTCATGAGCAAGGCCGACATCGTGCGCGAGGGCATCCGCCTGGGCGTGGACTTCGCCGATACCGTGTCGTGCTACCAGGCCGACGAGCAGGGCCGAGCCTGCGGCCATTGCGATGCCTGCCGCCTGCGCGCGGAAGGCTTCGCCGCAGCGGGCGTGGCCGATCCGACCCGATACTTCTGACCGGGATGGCGCAGGCGTGAGGCAGGGTCGTGACGCCCAGCTCACAGGCGCCTGCCGCGTCCACATCGTGTTTGCTAGAATGCTCGCCCCGACGCAATGCCGGGACTGCGCTCAAGAGTTCCTGCAATCCACGAGCGCGCAGCAGCAATAAACGTGGGCCGTTAGCTCAGTCGGTAGAGCATCGGACTTTTAATCCGCTGGTCGATGGTTCGAATCCATCACGGCCCACCATCTAGTCCACACCCCTCTTTTCTCTCTGCCACATCTGCGCAGAAGGCCTTGAAAAGTCAAAGGCTTGGACACTCTCCTTTCGCCAAAGAGAGCGTTGGGGAAGGCGTATGCAGCCGCGCAATCGCTCCCTTTCTCCGATGTGACTTCCGGCCGACCAATATTCCTAGTTCCTTTCGATGTTCGCCCCCCCGCGGAGTCGGCTTCATTCGGCAAGAACGGGGGCGCTCGGCAGCCGATCGGGCTCCATCGATCAATAGCTCTGGAGATGGGGCCTACTTGATCCCCGCGCTTGAGGTGTCAGATTGCGACTGCCCGTCGCTAGACAGGCCGATCAGAATTCCACGACTATTCGACCGGGGCTGAGAGCAAACAGGAAGAGGGGCACATGCGCGCCAAGGACGTTTTCACGCCAGGTGGCTTTCCGCAGTACACGCTCGTCGATGAGCACCTGAGGGACAAGGAGAAGGCGCTGCGACAGGCGATGGATATGGGGAACGTTGTGGTTTCCCTGTCGGGCCCATCGAAGTCTGGCAAGACCGTGTTTGTCCAGAACATCATCGGGAAGGGGAGCATCATCCACGTCAGTTGCCTTTCCGGCCTGGGTGCTGGGTCGGGATCCCTCCAAGCGGATCATCTGCGCCAGCTACGGCCAGGAGCTCTCCAACAAGCTCGCCCGCGATACCTCGGCGGTGATGTGGTCGGAGTGGTATCTGCGGGCTTTTGCGACCCGGCTGGCGCAGCGTACGGCCGCCGCGGACTTTGAGACGACCCAGCGCGGCGGCCGCATGGCGACCTCCGTCGGCGGCGTGCTGACCGGCCGTGGCGGCGACATCGTGATCATCGACGATCCAGTCAAACCCGATGAGGCCCTATCTGAGGCTCAGCGGCAGGCCGCCAACGACTGGTTCGACAACACCCTCTACACCCGCCTCAACGACAAGCGCACCGGCGCCATCGTGATCATCATGCAGCGCCTGCACCTGGACGACCTGGTCGGGCACGTCCTGGAGAAGGAGGCCTGGGAGGTGATCAACCTGCCGGCGATCGCCCAAGAAGACGAGGTCTGGGACTACGCCACCGTGCTCGGGCCCACCCAGTATGTGCGCCAGAGCGGGGAGTTGTTGCACCCTGAGCGTGAGCCACAGGATGTGCTGGATGGAGTACGCGCTGCGCTCGGGGAATACAGCTTCTCAGCCCAATACCTGCAGGCGCCTGTGCCGCTTGGCGGCGGCGGGCTGGCTGGCGTACTACACCCCCGATGAGACGCCGGAATACTTCGACACTATCGTCCAGAGCTGGGATACGGCCAACAAGGAAAGCGAGTTGGCCGACTACAGCGTGTGCACCACGTGGGGTGTGAAGGGCAAGAAGAGTTACCTCCTCCACGTCCTGCGCAAGCGCATGGCGTACCCCGATCTCAAGCGGGCAGTTATCGCCCAAGCG
This sequence comes from Lysobacter niastensis, assembly GCF_031457115.1. Classification (GTDB taxonomy): domain Bacteria; phylum Pseudomonadota; class Gammaproteobacteria; order Xanthomonadales; family Xanthomonadaceae; genus Lysobacter_J; species Lysobacter_J niastensis_A. The sequence continues at coordinate 451,138 of NZ_JAVDVY010000002.1, read as the reverse complement.
GAGGCCTGGAAAGCTCGGACGATCCTCATCGAGGACAAGGCCTCGGGCATCCAACTGGTCCAAGAGCTGCGGGGCACCGTGTCAGGCATCAAGGGCATCAAGTGCGAAGGCGACAAGATCATGCGGATGCTGGCGCAGACGCCGGAAATCGAGAACGGTCATGTCCTCCTGCCGAAGCAGGCCCCCTGGTTGCCAGACTATGTGCAGGAGCTGACCACCTTCCCGAAGGGGAAGTATGACGACCAGGTCGACTCGACGGCACAGGCGTTGAAGTGGATCACCGTCGAGGGTCGGGAGCCGGGGATCATCACCTACTACAAGCAATTGATTGCGAAACAGCGGGGCTTGACGATGGATGAGGTAGAGAATCAGTTGCGGGCCGGTCGAACCGCTTTGTAACGTGGCGATAGCCTGCATCCGATGAGTTCAGTCACGACTGGAGCCGCGTACGCGGCCTCAGTCGTGAGGGCTCCAGACTCGACGGCCGTGCGTCATATCCACCGCCGCCATCGGGCAACCAGCAGGCTGGCAACCGCGACGACCAGCATCGTCGTGACGGCACCAGTAACCCGCGGACTCCGGTCTTGAAGAAGAGGTTTCAAAGTCCATGTCGAGCACCCGGCAATTACCGCCTTTGCGGGCGTCGCCTCCAAGAAACTTCGTTTTCCCGGTTAGGAAGAACGCTAATGCGCAGGGGAAGGGATGGATGTGACTCTGTCCTCACAGGTTCTGGGGCTTAAACTTGCTGCGCCGACTGATGTGGCCGCCGGATGTCATGAATTCAGCGTCGCCTCGGTAATGCAATGTCTCCGGGCGCTTTGGTGATGGCGCGACGTGGGCTTTCACTACCTCCCAGATGAAGAGACCGTACTCGTCGATCTGTCGATCGTCAGCCAACTTGCACTCGAAGTTTGCGTGGCATTCGGCAATGAGTTGAGCATCCACATATCGTCCAGGCCGCGCCGTAAGGCCGAACTTCGCGAACTTATCGATTCGTTCGGATCCACTGCAGTTGCCGATCCCCACAACCGTATCGACCATGTCGGCTGTCGGAAGGTTGATGACACATTCTCGGCTACGCCGGATCAGCTCAAAGCTGTGGTTTCCTTCCCAGATGTAGCATCCAAACATGGCAGGAGAAAACCCCAGCATCATGTGCCATCCCATGACCATGATGTTGGTCTCGTCTTTCCAGCAGGAGCTGACTAGTACGATGGGGCCTGGTTCGAGATAGCGCCGGATATCGGTTAGCGGGAAGTCGTGTTTCTCAGGGATTTTCATAGCGTTTCTCCTGGATGGCGTCTCAGAGCTCTAACGGCAATCAGTCGATGAACGTTTTTGGTAGCTTCGAATATCCGGTTCGCCATCGCACAGCGCCGGTACTTGACCCAGGAAAGCCTGAACGTAATCGGTTGTCATGTGGAAGTCGAAGTCTGCCGCCGAGCGCCAATCTTCAACCACGATCCACAAGCCATCATCGCTGGTGTCTTGAAAGATCTCGTAGCGAAGATTGCCTGGCTCGCTGCGGGACGACGGGACCAGGCCCATCAACTGATGGCCTAGACGAGCCTCCTCGCCACGTTTGGCCGCGAAGAATGCCACCTTGCTGATTGGGTCCATGAGAGATCTCCTGAGGGCGGTCGGCGCGAGTCTCGCGCCGACCGCTGCGAAGGGGCGTCGGCCCACTGTGAATTACCAGGGCTGATCCGTCGGAAGCACGAACAACTCGGCGACGTTGACGTAATCCGGCGCCTGCAGGGCGAACAGGATGGTGTCGGCGATGTCGCCAGCCTTCAGGAACGCCATCTGATCACGCAGGCCTTCCATTTGATCCCGATAACCCTTGTCCGTGACGTGCTCGAACAGTTCAGTGTCCACTGCGCCCGGCTGGATGCAGGTAACGCGGATGTTGTGCTTCTTGCCGACTTCCAGACGCAGACCTTCGGAGAATGCGGTAACGGCATGCTTGGTGGCGCAGTACACAGACAGGCCCGGGAATACCTTGCGGCCGGCAATGGACGAGGTGTTGAAGATATGACCGTAGCTTTGCTTCTGCATGTAAGGCAGAACAGCGGCGGTGCTGTTGAGCAGACCCTTGATGTTGACATCGACCATGCGGTGCCACTCGTCGGTCTTCAGCGTTTCGATGTCCGAGATCGGCATCAGGCCAGCATTGTTGAAAAGGATGTCGATCGTTCCGTAGGTATCGACCAACTTCTGGACGCCGGCCTGCACCGAGGTCGGGTCGACTACGTCCATTTCGATGGCAAGGGCTTCACCGCCGGATGCCTTGATCTGGTTCACCAGAGCTTGCAGGCGGTCGATTCGGCGCGCAGCCAAGCCGACCTTCACACCTTGCGCTGCGAGCTTGAGGGCCGTAGCCGCGCCAATGCCGCTGGATGCGCCCGTGACGAGAGCAATTTTTCCGTTGAGTTTCATGAGATTCACCTTGGGGTTGGGAGCCGTGCTGCCGATGCGAAGTGGGCATCGGCTCGAGCACGGGGCGCAGATTGCGCTTCTCCCGAAGGTGTCTCTCTTGGGATCTTGCCCCGGCTGTCGGGGTTTTGCGGTCAGGTATCGCCGCGGTAGTCACTGGGAGCAACGCCGGTCTCGCGACGAAAGACCTGTGCGAAATGGCTGGCGCTTGTGTAGCCGACCTCCAGACCAATCTCAATGATGGGTCGCGACGTCTCCCGTAGGAGCTGGCGGGCCCGCTCCATGCGAAGGCGAATGACATAGCGCGACGGCGCGAAGCCGGTGCTCTGCTTGAACGCGCGGCCGAAATGGAACTCGCTGAGCCCGGCTTCACGTGCAAGTGGCGCGAGGTGGAACTCACGGTCCAGCTGTGACTCCATCAGTTCGATTACACGGCGCAACTTGAATGCGGGCAATCCCCCGCGAGGTCGCCGCTTGCCTGTCGCCGCGGCGCCATACTGACGTACGAGGTGAACAGCCAGGCTCTGCGCGAGGCCCTGAACGAACAGCGCGCTCGGGCCGTGCGCGGACAAGAGTTCGGCACGCAATGGTTCGAGCAGCCCCGACAGCACTGCGTCGCGCTCGCCCGACACATCACGCAATTCCAACTCGCGCGCATCGCCCAACACTTCCACGGTGGCGCGCTTGAGCAATGGCAGCCCCAGGTGCAGATGCATGACCTCGAACGGCGACGATTCGTCTGCCGTCCAGCGAAGCTCGTACGGATCCTGAGCGTTGGTCAGAAAGAAATCGCCTGCGGACACGCGATTGGCGTGCCACGGGCCGTCCAGCTCACGTTCCTCGACGACCGCGGCACCGGACAGCACCCACACGACCAAGGGCTCCGGTACGGCGGGGATCAGCAGGCATTCCTGGTGCGGCTCACGCTGGTAGAGCTGCACCAGCAGGTCTTTCCATGCTCGCCCACGGCTGGCGGCGATGCGCGTCCCGGGCACCCGATCATCGAGCGCTTCGGCGGAGCTGTGGGCAGTGTCGGCCATGGCGCAGGGACGACCGTCTTACGAGGCCAGCACACGCTGCTCGGCTGCCACGTGTCGTACGGGCGGCGCCAGGTTGAGCACATCTTTGAGATGCCGCGCCTCCTCGATCGGACTGCGTCCGAACATGCGCTTGAACTCACGGCTGAACTGCGATGCGCTCTCGTAGCCCACCCGTTCGGATGCCGTGACTGCGGTCAAGCCGTTGCGAATCATCAGAAGTCGAGCCTGGTGCAGGCGCATGGCCTTGATGTACTGGATCGGCGAGGTTGCGGTGACCGTCTTGAAGTGCGCGTGAAATGCAGGGACGCTCATATTTGCCTCACCGGCCAATGTCGTTACATCCAGCTCGTGGTCGTACTGCGAATGAATCCGACGCAACGCCTTGGCGATGCGCCCGAAGTGACCGCCTTGGGTCAGAGCGGCGCGCAGGCTGCCGCCCTGGTCGCCGGTGAGCACGCGATAGGTCATCTCGCGCACGATGGCCGGGCCCAGCAGCTTGGCTTCGCCGGGATTCGCCAACGCCTCGAGCAGGCGCACGGTGGCATCCCCGAAGCGCTCGTCGACCGGCGTGGCGAACATCGTGCGTGGCCGCACGTCGAAATGCGGCTGGGTTTCGTCGACCGACAGAGCCAGTTCGGCGGTCATGGTCGGATCGATGCGCAGTGCGATACCCAGCATGGGCTCCTGCGGACTGGCCTCGGTCTCGATCTCGAATGGCAAGGGCACGGCCAGCACCAGGTAATGCTGCGCGTCGTAGACGTACGTGTTCCCGCCATGGAAGCCGCGCTTCCGCCCCTGCGCCACGATCACGATGCTTGGCTCGTACAGGGCGGGAGTGCGCACGAGCGGGTGATTCGCGCGCATCAAGGTGACTCCGTCGAGCAGCGATTGCGTGTAGCCCTCGTCCGGAGCCAGCCGGTCGATCAGATCGACCATCCGAGCCTGACGTGAGGCGGCAATCGTGGGCGTTTGGGCGCGCGTGGCCATGGGGCTGGTCCGGTGCTGAATAGAGGAACAGGCTATATATCACCACGAAATGCACCCATGTGGACGGCCCGAAATAGGAATAGGCAATACGCCTAGACGTTCCGGTCTTAGCGCGGGGCCCCGGTGTTCCTAGCATGGCTTCCACCTGGAGAGGCACCGCCAGGCCCACCGTCCCCGCCGGGACCTGCCTCTGGAGGCCCTCATGCACCGCTTCGGAATCCTGCTTGCCGTCCTCGCCTTCTTCGCGCTCGTGCTCCGTGCCGAAGCTGCCGAACACCTCTGAACCCCTGATCCTGGAACCCCACCCATGAACACTCAACAGACTTCGAAAGTCATCCTAGTCACCGGCGCCAGCAGCGGTATCGGCGAAGCCACCGCGACCCGTCTTGTCCGCCAGGGCCATCGCGTCGTGCTCGGTGCGCGCCGGACCGAACGCCTGCAGGCGCTGGCCGAACGACTACGCGACGAAGGCGGCCAAGTCGCCTACCGGGCGCTGGACGTCACTCGTCTGAACGACATGCAGGACTTCGTGGCGTTCGCCGAAGCAACGTTCGGTCCGGTTGATGTTGTCATCAACAACGCTGGCGTCATGCCGCTGTCGCCCCTGAACGCGCTCAAGGTTGATGAATGGGACCGCATGATCGACGTTAACGTCCGCGGTGTCCTGCACGGCATCGCCGCCGTCTTGCCGAGCATGGAGGCGCGCGGACAGGGCCATGTGATCAATGTGTCCTCGATCGGCGGACACGCGGTGTCGCCCTCGGCGGCGGTGTACTGCGCGACCAAGTACGCGGTGCGCGCAATCTCCGATGGTCTACGTCAGGAAACCGACAGCATCCGCGTGACGGTGGTGTCACCGGGCGTGGTCGAGTCGGAACTGGCCGACACCATCTCCGATACCACGGCGCGCGACGCGATGAAGGCCTTCCGCCGTATCGCTCTGCAGCCCGACGCCATTGCCCGTGCGATCGCCTATGCCGTCGAACAGCCGAATGACGTCGATGTTAGCGAGCTGATCGTGCGCCCGACGGCGAGCCCCTACTGATTCCCGTGCGTCGCGCCGCTCGCTCGTTCGCCGTTCCGGTCGTGGCGTGCGCCATTGCCCTGACTGCAGTTACTACCTCGGTCGCGCTGTCCGCGTCAGCGCAGCCGAAGTCCACATCCGCGCCCCAGGAGACTTCCAACATGAACGCCCATCCCTATCTCGGCATGTGGGTCACAGCCGACGGCCATATCCGCCACGAACTGCTGCCCAACGGCCGCTATGACGAAGCCCGTGGTCGTCGCAGCAGCGCCTATCAAGGCAACTACACCGTCAACGGCGATCACATCGATTACGTCGATGACACGGGCTTCACCGCCGATGGTGATTTCGTTGACGGAGTCCTCTACCACGCCGGCATGGTCCTTTTCCGCGAGCTCTAACCTGGCCCGCACCTCACATGACGCACACAGGAGATTGAAATGTCCGCCTACCTCATTGGCAATGTCGAAATCCGCGACGCCAACGCGATCGCCGAGTACCGCCGACAGGCGCTACCGCTGGTCGAGAAGTTCGGTGGCAGGGCTCTGGTCATCGATGGCGCCGCCGAGTTTTTCGAAGGCAACTGGCTTCCGCGCAACATGATCCTGCTGGAGTTTCCCAACATCGAGGCGATCCAGGGCCTGCTGTCGTCGCCGGAGTACGCGCCGTTGGTCGCCATGCGCCGGGCCAACGCGCATACCGACTTGGTCGCCTTCGAGACCGCGTAGTGCCGCTTCCTTTCCGACTGGAGTCAATGTCATGTCAACTTCCAACACCGATCGCCATGCCGCGGGACTGGTCACGCTGAAGAGCATTACCGGTAGCAGCGGCGAGGCTGTGGTAGACAGCCTGAAAGACATCGCTCCGGACTTCGCGGACTGGATTGTGGCGTTCGCCTACGGCGACGTGATGGCGAGGCCGGGTCTGGACAAGTCGACCCGGCAGATCGCCACCATCGCCGCGCTGACGGCGCTGGGGACGGCCTCGGCGCAGCTCAAGGTGCACATCAATGGCGCTTTGAACGTCGGGTGCACGCCTCTACAGGTCACCGAGGCGATCCTGCAGATGGCCGTGTATGCGGGTTTTCCGGCGGCCATCAACGGCTTGGTCGCGGCGCGGGAGGTCTTCCTTGAGCGTGGCGTCTCGCCGCTGTCACCGCAGTAGCCGCGATGGCTATGTTCGAAAGGCTGCTGGCGCAGCCGTTCGATTGAGGTGATGCGTGACTACAGCTCAAATCCTCCAATTGTCATACCGCCGTCAACCACCAGCAGGTGACCAAACAAGTAGCTGGCATCGGCCGAGCACAGCCAGATCGCCGCTGCGGCAATTTCCGATGGTTGTGCGCCGCGCTTGGCCGGAATGGCCTTCTTGGCCAGCTCGGCGAATCCGGGGTTCTGAACGCTGTTCGCGACGACCATCGGTGTTTCCGTCCACCCCGGAGCGATTGCGTTGACGCGAATGCCGTGAGCGGCGTTCTCCATCGCCGCCACGCGGGTTAAACCATGCACGCCGTGCTTTGACGCGGCATAGGCCGACATGCCGCCGGGTCCAGTCAGCGCGGCTACCGACGCCGTGTTGACGATGGCGCCTCCGCCACTACGGAGCATCAGCGGAAGCTCGTACTTCATGCCTAGAAAGACGCTCTTGAGGTTAACGCTCAGTACGCGCTCGAAGTCTGCCGTTGGGTACTCTTCGATGCGGTGCGTACCACCGGTGATGCCGGCGTTATTGAATGCCGCATCCAGACGCCCGGCGTCGCTTTCGATGCGGGCAAGAAGGCCAGCCACCTGCGCCTCGTCCGACACATCGACGTGCGCCGTACGCACGCTACCGTCGAACTGTTCGCTCAGTGCAAGTGTCTCTGCCAATCCGCGATCATCTACATCGATTGCGTAGACCAAGGCGCCACGACGGGCGAACCCGAGTGCCGCCTCCCGACCGATGCCAGAACCGGCTCCGGTTACGAGAGCTACCTTACCGATGAAGTCACGCCTCTGTTCATCTGTAGCCATTTTTGCGCGCCCTTAATACTTGATCAAGTTATGGACCATCAAGGGTCTGCCGAAATGCTGGAGCCGCCCGCCCTGGTCGATCGGACCAAGATCAATCGCGCTGAAGCCGAGGGCTTCAATCAGCGCTGCGATCTTGATGTTCGCGTCGGTGTGATCTCCCGACAGGAAGAGGGTGCGGCGCCCACCTTGCTTGCGCGGGTCCGAGGCAAGAATGGCGGCGGGCAAAGTGTTGAAGGCCTTGACGATGCGGGCGCCGGGTGCAAATTCGCCGATCACTTGACTGGATAAGCGCCCCGCAAGGTCAATTGGACGAAATGAGGGGGATTCCACGGCATTGGTGGCGTCCACCAAAATGCGATCCTGCCAATTCCCCGTACCGGCAAGCGCGGCGGGAGCGGAGGCGAAGGGCACCGCAAGGAAGACGACGTCGGCCCGCAACGCTTGCTCAAGAACGGTCGGCTTAATGCGATGCCCCAGCTTGCTTGCCAGTTCCTGCAGGGAGGCCGGACCTCGGGAGTTCGCTACTTGAACGTCAAGGCCGGCGCGGGCGAACTGAGTTGCGATGGCGCTGCCGATGGCGCCAGAACCGATGATTGCGTATGTCATAACTAGGCTCGGGTGAGGCGCCGGCCGTCTGCCGACGCCTATGGTCGGTGGAGTTACTTCGCGGACTTGGCGTCGATGCTGAAGGCGCCCGCGCCGTTGGCCACGAGCATCAGGAATGCGCCCGTGATGGAGACATTCTTCAAGAACATGATCATCTGCATCTGGTCGGCGAAGTTGTTATGGAAGAGCAGGCCCGTTGCCAAGGTGAAGCCGGCCAGCACTGCCGCCACGACGCGGGTCTTCAAGCCCAGGATGATGGCGGCGGCACCCAAAACTTCCAGAGCAATCACCCCTGGCAGCGCGATGCTCGGTACGCCCATCGATGCCATGTAACCAGCGGTCGCGTCGTAGGCGCTGATCTTGCCTAAGCCGGAGATGAGGAAGAGAACGACGAGAAGAACGCGTCCGAAAAATTCAGCGCTATTGCGGGCGACGCTGGTCGGGGCGGATGCGGTGGACACGATAGTAGACATGGGAAATCTCCGGATGTGGATTGATAGGTAGGTGAAGCAATGGGTGCTGCGGGGATGCGCGCCGGATTTAGCGAAGACGTCCGGTTTTGCTGAGGATTTGGCCAATGCGTTTGATCTCGGCCTCGCCTCGCTCCAACGCGTCAGCGTTGGTGTGAACCGAGTAGTAGCCAGTCACGAGGTCGTGTGGGTGCTTGATTGCAGTGCCAATCACGAAGGAGGTCGGTCCTTGCGCCGTGAACTCGAGTGCCGCGTCGGACTCGTCAAACACCGCAATCTCGCCAGCGGCAACGGCGTCCGGCGTTTTGGCCACGCCCTCGTAGACCGCAATCCAACCTACGGTGTGTCCGTGCGGCGGCTGGTAACGCCACGTCTCGCCCGCCTGCAGGCGAACATGGAAATAGTTGATGTCTTCGGGGGCGCGGATTGGGCTGCGCGCTTGGCCATAACGGCCCAAGACGACCGTGACCGGCCCATCTCTTTCGACCTGCTCGGGCGGGATGTACTGCCCTTCCGCCGGTGAGTTCTCCAGGTCCGCCGGCAAGGCCAACCAGAGTTGGAAGAATTTCAGGGGCTCGGCGGTATAGACGCGGCCGTCATGCCAGGCTCCCGCGCCCGCCTTCATCCATTCCAGACCACCCGCGGGCACCCGACCGGACTGACCGGTCGTATCTTCGTATTGCAAGCCACCACTGAGTGCGATCGTCAGCGTGGCGATGCCAGAGTGCGGGTGAATACCGAAGAAGGTGTCGCCGGTCGGCGGCAGTTCGCCGTGGTCCAGGAACACGAACGGCTTGATCAGTTGGCCTAGGTCAGAAGGGTTGACCAGACGAGTAATGGGGCCCCGCGTGGTGCCGCGTCCTTGAACGACAATGCGGCGGGCGGGGGTCAGCGTTTCCGGCTGCACGGGCTTGCGAGATAGGCGGGTCACGGCGGCATCTCTGTGGAGGTGCGGACACGATAGGTTTGCGGCATGTATCTTGGTAGCCTATATTTCTAGATGATATCCATCGAAGGGATAGATATATGCTGGACGGTGTCACGCTGGACCAAATCCGGACCTTTATCGCAGCCGCAGAGGAAGGCAGTTTTTCCGCCGCGGGCCGCAAGTTGCGGCGTGCTCAATCGGTCGTCAGCCACACGCTTGCGAATCTAGAAGCGCAGCTTGGCGTCTCCTTGTTCACGCGCAGCGGACGCTATCCGCAGCTGACCGAGGAAGGGCAGTCACTGCTGCGCGATGCGCGTGCCGTGGCCGACCACATGGATGATTTCAAGGCGCGGGCCCGTTCCATTCGCGAAGGCCTGGAGCCAGAGCTGTCTGCGGCAATGGATGTGATGTATCCCATGCCGGCCATCACCCATGCAGTAGGCCAGTGCCGAGAACTCTTTCCAACGACTCCGTTGCGGCTCTACGTAGAGGCGCTGGGCGGTGTCGTTCAGCCCGTTTTGGATGGCTCCTGTCGCATCGGCGTGATCGGATCGCTTCCCACCGTGCCGGATGAACTAGTAGCTGAGCCTTTGGTGTTGGTGCCATTCGCCACCGTCGTATCGCCTCAGCATCCCCTGGCGAAAACGCGAAAGCCACTCTCAAATGGAGAGCTGAGCAAGCATGTCCAACTAGTGCTGACGGACCGCACGCCATTGTCGTCAGGACGCCACTTTGGCGTCATATCACCCCTGACTTGGCGGCTGGCGGATTTGGGCGCCAAACACGCCTTTTTGCGCGCCGGTTTTGGTTGGGGACATATGCCGGTGCATATGGTCCAACAGGAGCTGGATCAAGGGCAATTGGTGGAAATCCGCACGCACGCCAACGCGAAGACGCGTGCCAGTTTGGAAATGCAAGCGGTATATCGCAAAGATGCGCCGCCCGGACCGGTAGGACGTGCCTTCATTGAAGCCTTGAGGCACTGATGGCGATGCATTCGTATTCAAGCCAGGGGACGGACGGCCTAGTTGTAAGGTTCTACAAATGAGTAGTTGCAGTCGCAAATCGTCGCTTGGTTACTTCCTCCTGATGACGTTGCTCCTGGCTGCGCTTCCGTACCGCGTCGTCGCGCAACAAGCCTCGGTTGTGTTTGGTCGTTACAAGGTCGATACCTGGCGCTCGCATGAAGAGGTGAAGCTGGTATTCACCTCCAACCTCGTGCAGACCCGAGATGGGTATCTCTGGCTATCTTCGCAGTCGGGCTTGGTGAGATTCGATGGCGTACGGTTCAAGGCCTTTACGGCCGACAATTCACCTGCATTGCGCGGGCGCACGCGGCTTATCACCATTCCACTCGCGCAAGACCGCGAGGGTGGGCTGTGGGTCGGCAGTGGCAGCGGACTTTTCCGCGTAGTCGGCGATCAGGTCGACCTGATCGCAACCAACGAATCGTTTAAGGCGGACATCATCAATGCGGCGGCTGTCGATCCTGAGGATCGACTGTGGGCAGTTACACGAAGTGGCCGTGTATTTGTCATTGATCGTGGTGGTCACCAGCGCGAGCTTCGCGGAACCCTGGTGAGCTACTCCGGCAGCAGCATGACAGTGGACAACAACGGTGACATCTGGATCGCCGCTGGAGAAGGCGCCGTCTACCGCATACGCGGCGGGCACCTGACCCGGATTGCTCTGCCCAAGGGCGCCGATGTGCGGGCCCCGAGTCGCGTGTATGCGACTCGCGACGGGTCGATCTGGTTTGGCACTCAGACGGCCATTGCCCGGTGGAAAGACGGACAGATCCAACATTTTGCTCTGCCGGCCACCAGGGGATTCGGTGCCGTGACGGCGATGGCCGAAGATGCCAAAGGAACGTTGTGGGTGGGCTCGTATGGTGCGGGCCTTCACTGGTTCGACGGCAAACAATTCCGGTCATTCACCCGCGCCGATGGACTGTCGGATGACCGGGTCATCGACATCTTGCCGGACCAGCAGGGCAACATGTGGGTCGCCACGCGCGACGGTCTAAATCGGTTCCGACCGCTGCAGGTGGAAGCGTTCACTGCGCGGACTGGCCTGCCCAGCGACATGCCAGGCGGAATGCTGCGGGACGCAGGCGGGGGAGTGTGGTTAGCGCCTCCAACGGGCGGCTTGTTTTACGGCCATATCAATACCGCGGGATCGTCGTTTCAACGAGTGGGTGATAGCCCGGCTGAGTTGGTGCTTTCACTGGCGCCAGCGCGGCAGGGAGGCGTATGGGTGGGGCGGCCGAACGGCGTTGTGTCGCGCTTTGCCGCTGGACAGGCCGCCGCAGAGGCCAGCTATGAAGGGCTGCCTCCTGTCACCGATCTGCTCGAAGACCCGGCGGGCACCTTATGGATAGCGACTTGGCGAGGACTCTTTCGCGGCCGCGATGGACGGCTTGAACGCGTCAAGCAAAAAGACGATTTCATCTTCCGCTTGTTCAAAGACTCCAGCGGAGCGGTGTGGATCGCGAGCCTGACGGGCGTCACCCGCATCGGTTCTGCCGGAGATCAGACGTTCATACGATGGCCCACACCGCAGCAAACCGGCATCAGACCCAACGTACTGTTTGAAGCACCCAAGGGAACTGTATGGGTGGGGTCTGACGAAGGACTGGTTCGAGTCGGTGGCGGCCGTGCCGGCATCGTCGCAATGAAGGACGGCTTGCCGGAAAGTTGGGTAGGCGCGGGCGAAGTGGATAACGCGGGAAGGCTCTGGCTAGGGCAGCTGGGCGGGCTCACTCGCATTCGCCTCGCAGAACTGACGGCCGTCGCCGATGGCAAGCTTGCAGGCTTGGTGGATGTGGGCAGTTTCAAGCCTCTGGACGGTTTGCCAGGGGGCGACCCCGCGGCCTGGCCCCATCCATGGTCCTATCAGGAGCCAAGCGGAAAGCTCTGGTTTGCCATGGGGCACGGCATTGTCTCCGTAAATCCCGCTACGGCCCGACCCGTCGGCGCCGCGCCGAAGGTCTACATCGATGAGGTCATCACCGATGGCGTGCGGCGCTCTGACCTGCATAAGGTGGTCATCGAGCCGGCGACTCGCCGCATCGATATCCGCTATACCGGGGTAGACCTGTCTCACGGCCCCGATGTGCGTTTCCGATACCGCTTGGACGGGTTTGACCCAGATTGGATCGACGCGGGCACTCAGCGTGTGGCGTCTTACACACGTTTGGCACCGGGAACCTACCGGTTTCGCGTGTCGGCCCGTGACGTGCGAGGGCAGTGGTCCCCGCAGGAGTCCGACATCACCCTGCGGGTGTTGGCGCCGTTCTATCTCGAGGCTTGGTTTATCGCCCTGGTGATACTGACCCTCACGTTCGTGCTGTGGATGTACCACCGTGCAGCCCTTCGCATTCGCGGTGCTGCCATTCTTGATGAGCGCACCCGCCTTGCGCGCGATATCCACGACTCGCTGTTGCAAGGGTTCGGTGGCATTGCCCTTCAATTGCACGCGGTCGATCAGCGTATGGGTCCTCAGTCTCCGGAGAGGGCGAGTCTGGATAGGATCCTGACCGTGGTGGATCGCACGTTGACCGACGCACGCAAGGTGGTGTGGGACATTCGGCTGCCGACCGAGGCAGACGATTTTGCTGCCTCTATCCAACTCAGCGCCCATCGCATTCTGGCGGACACCGGCACGGCAGTGAAGGTTGTATGTGCCCCAGGCGCGACTTTCGAGCTTCCCGGCGACGTAAGGAGTCAGTGTCGCTCGATCGTGGAAGAAATCCTTGTCAACGTGCGCAAGCATGCGCATGCCTCCACAGTCATTGTCCAATTTGAATACACGTGGAGCAGCCTGCGCATCACCGTACGCGACGATGGACGTGGGTTTGACGCTGCCGTGGTCGCGAAGCGTCTAGGGCATTGGGGACTCCAGGGAATCCGGGAGCGCGCCAAGTGCATTGGGGCGTGCGTTGCCCTACACAGCCAACCCGGAGCCGGGACGGAAGTGCGCCTCCGGGTGCCTCGTTGGCGCTGGATGAGGTGGATCCCGGCTCTCGCCCCCCGGGCACGCCGGCTGCGCGCGCGAATCGCGAAGATTAGCCAATAGGTGGATTGTCGAAGGTCCCCAACAGGAACACCATCGAACCATGTCCGTCATAAAAAAGCAGCCACTGGCCGTCAACGGAAAGACCCAGCGGATTCGCGTGCTGGCGGTCGACGACCATCCTATTTACCGGGATGGCCTCGCTGCTGTCTTGGCGCTGCACTCTGATCTGGAGCTGGTGGCCGAAGCAGGCGATGGCGCATCGGCCCTGGAGGCGTATCGCACCCACCTGCCCGACGTGACCTTGATGGACTTGAGCATGCCCGTCATGGGCGGCGTGGAGGCCATCGCGAAGATCGTCGAGGAGTTCCCCACCGCACGGATCATTGCGCTTACGACGTTCCAAGGGGATACCGACATCCACCGAGCTCTGGAGGCCGGTGCACGCGGTTACCTTCTCAAGGATGTACTTCGCAACGAGGTCGCCGACGCGATACGCGCTGTTTGGCGGCAAGGCTGGATATTGCCCGATGCCGTGGCGCGCCGATTGGCCGAATACGTTCCGCGCGTCGAACTCACCGACCGCGAACTGGAAGTTCTCCAATTGATGGCCGCTGGGCTTCGAAACAAAGAGATCGCCGCACAAATTCACAGAACAGAGGCGACTGTAAAGGTCCATGTTCTCCATGTGCTAAGCAAGCTTCAAGCACAGGACCGAACTGAAGCGGTTGTGATCGCACTCAAGCGCGGCATCATTCGCTTGAATTGAGGCTCGCTTACGCGAGTTCCATATACATCAGGCAGCGCATTGGTTAGCAACTAACCAAAAGATGTAGGAACAATCTACGCCGACGACGGATTCCGGATGACGGATCTGCACCGTAACGTGACCCTCACTCACTAACGAACGAGGGCATGTATGAGCAATCCCACAACAGGCAAGGTCGGCAAGGACGCCCTCATCACTCCTGACAACTGCGTGCTTTTGCTGATTGACCATCAGCCCTTCCAGTTCAGTGGGGTCAAGAACATCGACGCCGCTCTACTGATGAACAATGTGGTGGCCCTCGCTAAGACCGCAAAGGTCTTTGATGTGCCTACGCTGCTCACCAGCGTGGTGGAGGACCGTGGCGGATACATCGTGAAGCCGCTACTGGATGTCTTTCCCGATCAGAAGCCGATCAATCGAACGACGATCAACACCTGGGAAGACCCGGCGTGCGTTGAATGGGTGAAGCGCACTGGTCGCAAGAAGGTCGTGATTGCGGCCCTGTGGACCGAAGTGTGCTTGGCGTTTCCGGTGATCCATGCGTTGGGTGACGGCTACGAGGTGTACTTCGTGACCGACGCTTCGGGCGGTACGAGCGTGGAGGCCCACGAGATGGGCATCGCTCGCATGATCCAAGCCGGCGCAGTCCCCATGACCTGGATCGTTTTCGCGTCGGAGCTGCAGCGCGATTGGGCGCGCGAAGAATCCGCGGCCAAGCTGATCCCCGCGCTGCTCGAGCACGGCGGCGCGACCGCAACGAACCTGGCTTGGGAATTCCAGCTGCTCGCCGGCAAATCCGGTCCCGGCGTCTAACGCCCGCTTTCTGATCACGCGATTGGACGCAGTGGGCGTCCGTCGGCGCCACCACGACAAACATACTCGGAGACTCTCGTGGCCAAGGTTCTGGTTTTGTACTACTCCTCTTATGGGCACATCGAAAAGATGGCCGAGGCGGTCGCGGAGGGCGCGCGCAACGCCGGCGCAACGGTAGATATCCGCCGTGTTGCGGAGACGGTTCCGGAAGAGATCGCGCGTAAGAGCTACTACAAGCTCGATCAGCAGGCGCCGATCGCCACCGTCGCAGAGCTCGAGAGCTATGACGCCATCGTGATCGGAACCGGTACCCGTTACGGACGACTCACCTCCCAGATGGCCGCCTTCCTGGATCAAACCGGCGGCCTGTGGGCGCGTGGTGCACTCAATGGAAAAGTCGGCGCGGCCTTCACTTCGACGGCGACGCAGCATGGCGGACAAGAAGCCACACTGTTTTCGATCATCACCAATCTGCTCCATTTCGGCATGACGATCGTCGGGCTGCCCTACAGCCATCAGGGACAGATGAGCGTCGATGAGATCGTGGGGGGCGCCCCCTATGGCGCCACCACGGTTGCCGGTGGTGACGGTTCCCGGCAGCCCACCGAAATCGATCTAGCAGGTGCCCGCCATCAGGGCGAACTGGTCGCGCGTACTGCGGCCAAGCTGTTCGATTAACCGCTCTGGGCCGGCGCGGACCCGACCTCCCCCCTCATTGAGCGTCCGTCGACGGCCCCTTTTTCTTGGAGTTAGCCATGACTAGCAACACAACCTCTGAAGCGGCCAAGAAAATTGTCCGCACGAATACCGAACAGGTGCAGGGACAGGGCGACTTTGCCTTGTTCGAAAAGCTGTTCGCCGACGATTTCGTCGACCACACGCCGCAGCCTGGTACCACGCCCGACAAGGACGGCGTTCGTGTCCTCTACCACCGCCTGCGAGAAGCGTTTCCCGACTTCAACCCGGTCATTCACTGGCAGACCGTAGACGGCGATGTAGTGACGACCTTCAAGACCTATCACGGCACGCACCGCGGCACGCTCTTCGGAATTGCTCCGACCGGACGAAAGATCCAATTCGAAACCGTCGATGCGATGCGTGTGCGCGACGGAAAGATCACCGATCACTGGGGCGTAGCGAATCTGTTCTCGCTGATGCAGCAGCTCGGCGGCCTCCCGCCGGTTTCCTAACCCGACTGTCCTTGAAGACAAGGAAAAACTCTCCATGAAAACCCCCGCATTCACTATTCGTCTGGCCTTCATGGTCTTGCTCATGTCGGCGGCCCTTCAGCCGGTCTTGGCAAAGCAGCCCGACACTGACATCGAGGCCAACAAGGCCGTAGTTCGCCGTTACTTCGATGCTTTCAATCGCGCCGACTTCAGCCATCTGGATGAAATCGTTACGGCCGACTACTGCGACCGCCTCGAAGGGCAGACGCCCGGCATCCATGTCATCCGCAGCTACCTCGAAGGCCTGAAGGCCAGCTTCCCCGACTTCACCTGGACGATCGAGCAAATCGTCGCCGAGGGCAACCGCGTCGCCGTGATGAATCGTGTCTCCGGCACTCAGCTACACGACTTCGGAGGTTTGAAGGCGACGGGCAACAAGGTGGACTTCCGTGCCTTCCAGATCTATCGCATTGAAGGCGGAAAGCTGGCTGAGCACTGGGAGGTCGCCGACTTTGCAACCTTCCAGTCGCAGTTGACGGCAAAGCCTAAAGAGTCAGCCTTCCAGTCTTTCCAGAAGGATCTGGATCCGAAGGAAGGTAAGAAGAAATGAGCGATCTACTGTCGGGAAAAGTGGTCGTGGTCACCGGCGCCGCTAGCGGCATTGGACGCGCGATCGCGATTGGGGCCGCCCAGCATGGCGCCAAGGCCGTTATCGTATCCGACGTCGTGGAGGCCCCTCGCGAAGGTGGGCCGAACACGACGAGCGAGATCGAAGCCCTCGGAGTGGCGACCCGGTTTGTGCGCACCAACGTTAGCAAGCGCGACGAGGTCGATGCTCTGGTTGCTGCGACCGAGGAGTTCGGCGGCGTGGACGTCATGGTCTGTAATGCCGGCATCACTCTGCGCTCGGACGGTGCTGGTGTCGCGGAAGACGACTATCGCCGCCTCATGTCGGTCAACCTGGACGGCGTCCTGTTCTGTGCCCAGGCAGCTGCGCGCCAGATGCAGGCGCTTTCCAAGCCCGGAAGCATCGTGTTGATGGCCAGCATGGGCGGCATCGCCGGCGCGGGCATGACGGTCGCCTATTCCACAAGCAAGGGCGGCGTCGTGTTGATGGCCAAGGCCATGGCCGATGCGCTAGGACCGTCCGGCATTCGGGTCAACTCCGTCTGCCCCGGAACCATCGATACAGCGCTGCTGCGCAACACGCCCGGCGTCGCGGAAGCCTCCGAAGGCTTCCGGCAGCGAACGCCGTTGCGTCGCCTGGGCAAGCCCTCGGAGATCGCCGACGCCGTGGTGTGGCTCGGCTCGGACATGTCGAGCTACGTGACGGGTATCCCGCTGCTTGTTGATGGTGGATTGCTGTCAGTGCTGTAACCGCCGGCTGCGCGCGTGAGCACGCAGCGTGCCCAACCTTACGGAGAACTGCTATGGCTACCTTGTCGATTACCGATCGTGCTCCCGACGCAACCGGCTTTGCTTCGTTTCTCGGCCTGCTGGGCCGGCTACTGATGGCGGCAATCTTCCTGATATCGGGCATCGGCAAGGTGACCGCGCCAGCAGCAACCATGGGATACATCGCGTCAGCCGGGCTGCCGCTGCCCGAGATCGCCTTTCTAATAGCAATCCTCGTGGAGATCGTCGGAGGCATTGCACTGGTGATCGGATACCGCACCCGGTTCGTCGCGGCGGTGCTGGGTCTCTTTTGCTTGGCAACCGCGTTCACCTTCCATGCGCAATTCTCTGACCAGAACCAATTCATCCACTTCTTTAAAAACGTAACCATGGCGGGCGGGTTCTTGCAGATCGTCGCCTTCGGTGCCGGCCGCTACAGCCTGGACGCCCGACGCGGGTAGGGAATACGCCGGACAGACGACGCCACCATAAAGCCAAAGCAGCCACATGGGTCATCGGAAGCGTCATCGGAAGCCGTATGTATCCATGAAACCGATGGTTCAGATCGAAAGATATGAGCTTCTTTAAGGGGTGTTCGCAGCCTAGGCTGACCCTATTCCCTCAAAACCTTGCCCAGCAACCAGGAGCGCCCTGATGACCATGACCATTCGCTTCCACCAATACGGCGCTCCCGACGTCCTTGTGCCCGAGGACGAGCAGGTCGGCTTACCCGGTACGGGGCAAGTTCGCCTGCGCCAGGAAGCCATCGGCGTGAACTTCATCGACACCGCTTTTCGCCAAGGGATCTTCCCCATGCCGTTGCCGGGCGTCACCGGCGTTGAAGGCGCTGGTATGGTCGAAGCGGTTGGCACGGGCGTTGACGGCATCCGTGTCGGCGACAGGATGGCGTACTTCCTAGCGCCGGGCAGCTATGCCGAAGTGCGCCTGGTGAATGCGGCCGATTTGATCCGCACTCCGGACGATCTGTCGTCGGCTGAGGTGGCCACCGTACTGACGAAGGGCCTGACCGCCTGGGCCGGGTTGAACGGGTTCTACCATTTGAAGGCCGGTGAGACGGTACTGGTCCAAGGCGCATCCAGCAACGTTGGACTGCTGCTTTCGCGATGGGCCAAGACCCGCGGCGCGGTGGTCATTGGAACGGCAGGTTCGGAGGCCAAGCGCGCCGCCCTTCAAGGAGCGGTCGACCACGCCCTGTTGTCGGATAGCGACCACTTGGCTGAGCAGGTTCGTGAGCTCGTGCCCAACGGTGCGGATGTTGTGTACGAGTTTGTCGGCAAGGCCACTTTCGCGGCCTCGCTGGCTGCGGTGCGCGACGGCGGAACGATCGTCACGATCGGCGCGGCATCCGGGGCCCCTGTGGTGGACCAAGCGATACTGACTTCGCGCCACGTTCGCATGGTGGGCGGTCCGATGGCGCAGCACCTGCAGGGCAAGGTGATGCAAGCGAGCAGCGATGTGTTCAACGCCTACCGCGAGGGCATCTTCGGCGAGTTCAGTGCCACAGCGTATCCCTTGGCGAACGCCGCCGTGGCCCACGCCGATATTGCCTCACGGCGCAAGTCCGGTCCGATGATTCTGGTTCCGTAAACGCCAGGCCGGAGGCGTCTGCCGCGGAGCTTCACGATGATTCCGCGACCGTGTCAGGTGAAATCTGTATCGGGGCCGAGCTGCCTGTCCCTTCGCCACCGGACCACGCCGGGTGCTGTCAACTTGTATGACACAGAGGATTCGGCAATACCGGGACATGAATTGGCATTAGCGCGGGCAGCGTAGGCGCCTACGATCTCATCACGGCCTTAGTTCAAAGGGCCGGCTCGCAACACCCCCTCCACGTAGGAGCACGCAAATGATCAACCAAGAGAACGAAAAGTTGATTCGCGGCCTGTACGACGCCGTAAATCGAAAAGACTTGAAAACGATTGCGGACTTCGGCGCCCCGGAAAGCGAGTGGCTGGATGTGCCGTTTGACTTCACCACCCAGGGTGTCAACGCCATCATCGATCCGTGGAAGAGTTGGTTCAACATATTTCCGGATGCGACCTGCGAGGTTCGCAGCCTAGTGGCGATTGATGACTATGTGATTGCTCAGGGCATCGGTCGGGGTACGCATCGCGGAGTGTTCAACTCGCCGGCCGGCGAGCTGCAGCCGAGCGGTAACACCATGCAGGTCAACTTCTGCGATGTTTATCGCATCAAGAACGGAAAGATAATTCGCGCCGACTCATACTTTGACTTCTACGGCCTTCTCAAGCAGCTGGCGCCGAACAAGGTTGTCTGACGGAAGTGATGCGTAACTCAGTTGGTCGGCAAGGCGTCTAATAGCCCAACAACAGCGGCGTTGCGCTAGCGCATTCGAAGCAATGGCCCGAGCCCAAAGCGCGCACGGGCCTTCATATCCAGGAAAGTATGCGTTCCCGTATCCTTGGTCAGTGGCTGCTTGCGGCCGCTACGCTCTCCTTTTGCGTTGTCAACACCGCCCACGCACACGGCCGTGAAGAATGCATCCACGGCCGCACTAGGCTGCCTCCCATCGTCAACCTGCGCGTCGACAATGACATGCTCGGAGGGCAGGACCAGGGCTACAGCAATGGCGTGCAATTGACGCTGGTGTCGCCCAACCTGCGCGACTACACGAACGATCCCTGCATTCCGCGCCTCGCCCGATGGGTGAATACCCACCTGGGTGCGCTGCAGTCGAAGACGTTCGAGCAACAGAACATGATCGCGACTTTCGCCCAAGGCATCTACACGCCGACCGATTTCAGTCGCAGCGACCTCATCGAGGACGACCGGCCGTATGCCGCCGCGCTGCTGGTGGGGCTGGGCTACAACGCACGCGAAGGCGACCAGCTGCGCACCACGCAACTGCAGTTCGGCATCGTCGGGCCGGCGGCGCTGGGCAAGCAGGCGCAAAATGGCGTGCATCAGCTGGTCGGCGCAGACAAGTTCCGCGGTTGGGATAACCAGCTGGAGAACGAACCGGTCTTCCGCCTTATCCACGAGCGCATGCGCCGTTTCTCCTCTAGTAACGGTGCGCACGGCTGGGGCTGGGACACGATCGCCCACTACGGCGGCAGCTTCGGCAACCTGGCGACTTACCTCAATGCCGGTGCAGAGTTCCGCTTTGGGGCGAACCTTCCCGACGATTTCGGCAGTACGCCACTGCGCCCGGCTGGCGAAAACACGGCCCCGACGCGCGAGCCCCAGAGCCAGTACGTGCCCGGTGCGCACTTGTTCGTGACGTTGGATACGCGCTGGGTGTTCCACGACATCACGCTGGACGGGAATACCTTCCGGGATAGCCACAGCGTCGACAAGCGCCGAGGTGTCGCCAACATCGGATACGGCGTGGCCTTGATGCGGCACCGCTGGAAGTTCGCGTTGGCTCGCTATCACGGCACGCGCGAGTTCGATGGCCAACGGGAGACGCCAGTGTTCGGAAGCTTCACCATCAGCCGTGCGTTCTGACGGCACGCCAGTATGGACTTGGTCGCCAATATCGCCTGCCATGGCGTTATCGACAGGCTGGCTGCTCGCGCGGCCGATCTAGAGGACTGCGGGCTGCGCTGACGGCTCGGTCGAGGACGCGGCACCAGCTTCGGCGTTTCGGTGACTGACAGGTGGCCCATGTCGCAAGATTTCTTCCCCATCCGTAGGCACGCTTGGAGCCGCAGATGGGGGACGTTAGAGATTCTTGCTTGTAAGCAACTCTTGCCCAGCTACATACAAGAACGCTTGCTCAGGAAACGTATGTCGCGCCATCCGTACTAACTCCAAATGGCTGCAAGTGGAACTAACCAAGTCGAACTGGCCGAAGCATTGAGAGCGCTTCGTTCCCATATTGGCGACTAGTCGACTAAGGCGGAGTGTTCCGATGAACAGATGTTTGATGTTTTCGGGCGTGGTTCTCGCGGCGATGGCGGGGCCGGCCCTCTCGGAAGTCGTCATAAACAATACCTATGACTACAGCTTCCTAACGTTCGTCCCTTGCGCCAACGGTGGTAACGGGGAACTCGTGTTGTTGGAAGGGCCACGACACGAGCAGTTCCGCCTCAACATCAACGGAGGCCAGGTCCGCAGCGGCTTCCACGTGAACATGCATGACGTCACTGGCATGGGATTGACCACGGGCGACATGTACAGGGCCACTGGAGGCTTGAACGCCCAAGTGAAGGGTGACCTTCAGGAAGGTCATGATTTCAACGCTACGACCGTAGGCAACTTCCACGTCATCGGGCCGGGGCCCGATAACAACTTCCTGGTCCGCGAGGTGTTCCACCTGAGGATCAATTCTGACGGGACCGTTACCTCGAACGCCCACCACGATTTTGAGAAGTGCCACTAACCGTCCGTGCACGGTGACTCAGTGCAGGACGCCCAGTAGCGCCTTCGCCGTGGCTTCCGACGACGACGGGTTCTGGCCGGTGATGAGGCGACCGTCTACGATCGCCAGGCTCTGCCAGTCGTCCACCTTCTCGAATTTTCCGCCCAGACGCTTGAGTTCGTCCTCGACCAGGAACGGCACGACGTTGGTCAGCTGCACGGCTTCTTCTTCGGAATTAGTGAACCCCGTGACGCGCTTGCCCTTCACGATGGGCTCGCCTTTGAACTTCACGTGGCGCAGTACCGCCGGGGCGTGGCAGACCGCCGCGACAGGCTTTCCATCGCCATAGAAGTTCTCGATCAGCTTGATCGACGCGGGATCTTCGGCCAGATCCCACAGGGGACCATGGCCACCGGGATAGAACACCGCGTCATAGTCCGCAGCCCTCACACCAGTCAGTTGAATGGTGTTGGCCAGAACCGATTGCGCCGTGGAGTCTGCCTTGAATCGATCCTGTGCCTTGGTCTGGTTGGCTGGATCGTCGCTCTTGGGATCTATCGGAGGCTGGCCGCCCTTGGGCGATGCCACGGTGACGTCCACGCCCGCATCCTTGAAGACGTAGTAGGGGGATGCGAATTCTTCGAGCCAGAAGCCGGTCTTTTCGCCGGTGTTGCCGAGCTTGTCGTGGGAAGTAAGGACCATGAGGATCTTCACGTTCGTTCTCCTGTGGGTGTCCCCTAGGGTTCGATTCTCGGCAGGTTTCGTTATGAAGCGGTGATGTACAAGTTGCGTGCCGAAACGTCCCAGGCGGATACGTTGCGACGCAAATTTCACGCCGAAGGGCACATCGAACATACAGGTGTGCTTGCGCCGGAACTGATTTCCGACTTGTACCCCGACATGCGCAATATCGCGGTCGGCGTTGCTACCAGCTGGGGCGAGCAGATCGCAGGACGCGTGGAGCATGCCCACCAGGCCGACTATCTTCGGGACAACGGTGTGCGCTATGGGCAGGGCTAGTGCGTTCCCGTGACTGAACGGTGGCGCTTCGTCCTGGGTGTCGATGATAGCGGCCGCTTCCGACCCAAAGCGGTCATTGGTGGCCTTGTCGCGTGCACTAGCAGGGTCGCCCTAAAACGCCAGCTTTGCCGAGACGCCGTATAGATTTGTACTGGCGTCGTACTCGCCGGCCAGGTGATGGCCTTGGCCGTCTACCAGTTCAACGCTTGGCGTATCCAGATCAATATAGGTGTATGCGAAGTTCACCTCGAGGCTCGGAGTCGCTTGCCAGCTCGCTCCGACCGCGTACCACTTGCGATCTTCGTCCGGCAGGCGTGGCGTGCGCGCGGCCAAGGTGGCCGGGGTTTCGTCATACGCGTACCCCGCCCGGAAAGTCCACGCATCATTGAACGCGTACTCTCCGCCGATCGACATGAAGCGGGTGTCATCCCAACCGAACTCCTCGACTGAGTTCGGATCTGGATTTTCGAAGTCGATGTTGATCTGCTGCAACGACCTCCAACCGGTCTCGGTGTAGTCGGCCAACATCATGAACTTGTCGGTGAACTGGTACGAAATGCTCACGGTGGTGACTGACGGAGTGGTCAGGTCGGCAGTCAGACCGCCGTCTCGGAACAGTGCGCTGGTTTGGGGGCGGCCATCGAGGGTCGCCCGGACCGGAGCCGGAACACTCCAGACCGAGTCGCCGCGAAACTCATGATCGATCTCTGAACGATACGACAGACCGATCGCCAGCTTGTCGGTAGGATGCACATTGACGCCCACGATCCAGCCCAAGCCCGTATCGTCGCCTGCAACCTCGACATGCCCATCCGCCCCTTGTGGGCGCGCGAACGACGGCGCGAACGGGCGCTGGGCGGCCGGCAACTGGCTAAACAAAAGGGTGCCGAAGTCGACGTAGCGAGAAAGAGTCACGTCGGCCTTCTCGTACACAACGCCGGCGCCGATCGAGAGCCGCTCAGGAATGACATCCAGTGCGGCCGACAGGGTCAGGTCGATGGTCTCAAGGTCAGACTTGTCGGCCCAGTAGCGCCCCACCCAATCGGCCTCGTAGTCGGTCCTCAGCCCAAACGGCGCGCTGACCTGGGCCCCGACGGATAGTCCGGTACTCTCGAACTTGTGGATGAAGGACATCGCCGGGACAGGGATCAAATCACCGGCGTCGCCACCGTCGCCGCCGGTTAGCGGACGGCCTAGTGCATCGGTACCGCTTCCTTTGAACTCGAATCCGAGATCGATGGCCGTCACGTCGGCTTGGAAGCTTGTGCCTTCGAACCGCGCCATGGCCGCCGGGTTGTTCGAGACGACCGAAGCATCGCCAGGCGCGACGCCGGAGCCGGCGAACGCACGGCCCTGCGCCTTAACACTGTTTTCCTTGATCTGGAAACCAGAGGCGCGAGCCTCCGTGTATGCCAGCACGCTGGTGATAGCCACTGCCAGCGTGGCCAGACGCGCCAGTTGATGGTTGATCATGCATTACCCCTGTTAGTTGGTATGGGCCTCGCGTAGCGGCACCACGCGCCGGCCGTTGCTTTGACTGCGGCTGTGGTGGGCCGATCAATACGCGAGGTCTGGTTTGAGGCTGTTGTCGACCTCAGCCCTTAGCAGCCTTCGGATGCCAGGCCAGTCCCGCTCGCATAGGAGTGACGAATGCGATCCAATGGTCCGGCTGTGCTTGGGCAGTAACCATTGGCCGAGCTCATGCCCCATCCATGGAACTTCGAGCTTTACCTCGTCGCAGCCCATCGATTCGAACGCATGGGTCAGCAGCAGCAGTGCCGTCTCGAATGCAATGTGCTTGGCCCTTGGCACGCACCACCCGTGCCCGATCTCCAGACGTTTGTCGCTCAGATCGATGTATCGCGCTGAGCCGACGATCGTTCCCATTGAGTCTCGCAGCGCAAAAGGCACCGAGAGTCCATTGGCGTGATCGATCAAGGCCCCTCCCACATAGGCGCGCACATTCGCCGGCGGAGGTACGTTTTCGTCTACCGCGGCCGCGGAATCGGCCCGAAGTGTTTCCTCCAATGGCTGGATGTGAAGCTCGGATAATGGCTCGATGCCAACGTACCTGCCACGGAGCAGGGCGCTTCCGCTCGACCAGTCCACCCTAGTGCTGTGGCATAGACTCACGACGTACCTCCAGCTATGGAACCGCTCTCGATGAGCTTGTGACTGAGAAGAGAGCTTCTATCGAACCTTGACGACAACCTTGCCCTTCGCCCGTCCCGTGTCTACGTAGGCCATGGCTTCGCCTATGGATTCGAAAGGGAACACGCGGTCCACGACGGGCCGGATGATTCCAGCATCTATCAGGGCACTGATCTCGCGCAGTTGGTCGCCGCTCTCTTTCATAAAGAGGAACGAATAGTTCACGCCACGGCGCTTGGCCTGCTTCCGGATGCGATGGCTCAGTAGGTGCATGGCCTGCCGCAGGAACCAGGACGCGCCGATCGCCTTCGCGAAGTCGGGATCGGGCGGGCCAGAGATCGAGATGAGCTTCCCGCCGGGTTTTAGCACTCGTAGCGACTTATCGAGCACGTCTCCGCCAAGACTGTTCACCACAACGTCGTACTCCCGCAGGGCGGCTGCAAAATCGTCCTTGCGGTAGTCGATGACGACGTCAGCGCCGAGGCTCTTCACCAACTCCACATTGGCCGTGCTCGTCGTAGTGGCCACGAACGCCCCCAGATGCTTTGCAAGCTGGATGGCCAAAGTGCCAACGCCTCCCGACCCAGCGTGGATAAGGACTTTCTGGCCCTTTTTCACCTTCGCCCTGTCGACCAGGACCTGCCAGGCGGTCAGGGCTACCAGCGGGATAGACGCCGCTTCTACCATGCTAAGTGCCTTGGGCTTGATCGTCACCGCGGCTTCGCTCATCGCGATTCGCTCGGCAAACGCACCCATTCGGAAGGTGTCCGGCCGTGCATAGACCTCATCGCCGGGCTTGAAGCGCCGCACCCGGGATCCGACGCTGACTACGACGCCTGCAACGTCATTGCCAAGGACGAGGGGCAGGCGATACGGAAGGAGGAGTTTGAACTCGCCGTTGCGGATCTTGGAATCCAGGACGTTCACACCGGCGGCGTGCACTTGGACGAGGACGTCGTCGTCACGCATCTCCGGCTCCGGCATGTCGCCGATCCGTGCGCCACCGGTTTTTCCATAGCGATCGAGGATGAAGGCTTTCACAATGTGTTCTCTTCCGGTTCTGCCGAGGAATGGCGCTTGCACTATCAGTCGAACGCCGGAGTGCGCGTTGACGGCGCGGACAGCGCAGCGAGTCGCAGGTTCTTTCTGATCCCGTCGTCCACCAGCGCGGCGGGCGCAAATCTCCGCAGCAGCTGTAGCCGGCTCGCACGCGCGCCAGCGGGATAACGAAGTTTGGGGCGGGTCGCAATGGCCGCTTTCAGCACGGTATCGGCCACAATGTTCGGGTGATCCGCAGTCTCGATCAGTTCTTTCAGTCTCGCCCCCACGGTCGCGCGCACCTCGCGATACGTATCAAGCTTCGCGTCGGGCTCCAGCAGATTCGCGTCGAACTGCGTATTCGTATTCGCCGGTTCGATGACCGAAACGCGGATGCCTTGACCGCGAAGCTCGTGGTCGAGCGATTCCGAATAGCCTTCGACCGCGTGTTTGGTGGCGGCGTAGAGCGCCATGTACGGCATCGGTAGGAAGCCGAATACGGAGCCGATGTTGATGATGCGACCACCCCCTTGGCGCCGCATGTGCGGCACGACGGCGCGGGTCATCCTCACGATGCCAAAGAAGTTCGTTTCGAAGATGGATTGAGCCTGTTCGATGGAACTCTCTTCTGCTCCGGCGGGCGCGACACTGTATCCGGCGTTGTTCACCAGCAAGTCGATGCGGCCTTCCAACCGCATCAGGTGGCCGACCGCGGCTTCGACCGATTCGTCGATGGTCACGTCGAGCGGCAGCATCGCGAACGATCTTGGACCTGGCTGCGCACTACGCCTGCTGGTGCCATATACCGTGTAGCCCGCCCCCGCGAGTCGGTCCGCCGTGGCGCGGCCGATGCCGGATGAGGCGCCCGTGACGAGGGCGATGAGCGGGGCGGTTTTCATGGGAATGCCTTCGATGGGGGCGACGGACACGATCTGTGCTGAGTCATCGCCTGTCAGATGGATCAGCGGCCAGGTCCCGATCCACTGGCGTGACTGATATGATGCGCATCATATTTATACTCGATAAAAAGCAACGTCGCGCGTCCACGCAAACGTCAGTCCTGAGTGGGAAACAGGTGGTTCAACGCCGCCTCGCGCAGCGCATCGGAGAGCCTCGGATCATCGACGGCGCGTGCGAGTACGAGTGTGCCCACCATCGTGGAGACGGTCGCGAGTGCACGCTCGTGCGCGTCGGGCTGCCCCCAGTCGGGCATATGGCGGGAGACCAGGTCGATCATCTCCTTGATTCGACGCGTAGCCGCGCGCCGCACCTCGGGCGCCTGGCGTGGCATTTCCGAGCCAAGCGCTGCGGTTGCGCATCCGGTCTCGACGCTTTCCAGATGCTCTTTCGAGAGATAGGCGTGCGCCATCGCTTGCAGCGTCTTGTCAGGCTGAGTGGTCGCCGCAATCCCTTGCATCATTTCGACGGCCTCGCGGCCGGCTCGGTCGGCCGCCTCGGCCAGCATGGCCTCGCGCGAGGGGAAGTGGGCATAGAAGCCGCCATGGGTTAGCCCGGCCGCCTTCATGATGTCGGCGACGCCGGTGCCGTTGTAGCCGCTGCGGCGGATAGCGCGCGCGGCGGCATCAACAATGCGGTCGTGCGTGGCTTCCTTGGATTTGTTGGCGGCTTGCCTCATATGATGAGCATCATATTTAATTTGCGCATCGGATGCAAGCTCGCCTCCATCCCCGGCTTTTGTCGCTCGGCGGCATAGGGCGCCAGCGTCCGCTTCTGGCCGATAGCGGACATTGAGTGGCGGGCGCGGCTGGTCGGCCATGAACGACTGCTTTCGACCCGAAGCGGACAGTTCGCAGCCCATGCCCCTTGAGACACGGATTCGCCATGTGGTCGCAAGCGATGTCAGCTCGCGGGATGGCGTCGGTGTTGCAAGCCACAGCAGGGCTGAGCGCGCGAGAACCGGGGCGGACGGCTCCGCCCGCCCCGAGTTGGATCACGGGATATCGGTGGTGTCGAAGCTGGTCAGGCAGCCGGAAAACGCGCCCGGAAGGCCGACCGAGACGTTGCCGCGGCACAGCTGCGGCTGGCCCCAGATTCCGCCCATGCCCGGCACCCGCGAGGTGACGGTGTTGTTGATCATCTCCACGCCCGTGGTGGTCGCGCCTTGGGCCCAATTCATCAGCCAGAACGCAACCGAGAACGAGGTCTCGTTGTTGCCCTCGATGTCGATGATGTGGTTGTTGGTGATGCGCGGAGCGGTGGAACCGCCGATCGCGATGCCGGTGTTGATCTGGCCGCCGTAGACGTTGGCGATCACGTTGTTGATCACTTCCTGCCCCGTCGCCGACACCTCCGGCGACTGCGGGACCAGGTAGATGCCGGTCGGCTGCTGGCCGTGGATGTTGGTGATGCGGTTGTTGGCAATGCGGATGTCGTTGCCGCCGGCCTGGATGCCGTTGGAAATGGCGCCGTCGACGTGGTTGTTCAGCACCGAGATATTGCCGCCGCTGGAGAACACCGAAATGCCGCGGTCGAAGTCTCGCACCGTGCAGCCCTGCACGGTAACGTTGCGCGTGCCTTGGAATACGGCGATGCCGTCAGAGCCCTGGCTGCGCGAGGTGTTGGTGATGGTCTTGCCGCGGCAGTTCAGCACGACGTCGTCGGACAGGATCTGGATCGACATCACGTCGGTTTGTAGGTTCTGCTTCAGGCAGTAGTAGCCCGGCGCGCTGATGGTGTACGGCAACGAGGTGATGAAGGTGCCGCAGGTCGGCGCCGTCTCCTGGGCCGGCGCGGAAAGGGAAGCCAGGGCGAGCCCGGCGGCAGCGATGATTCGAGCGAACATGGAGATCCTTTTCAATGTCGAAGATCTGCGCGGGGCACGCAGGTGCAACGCGACCTTCCGTCGCGTCGTGTGGATGGTGGTGAATGTCCCCGGGCCGATTGTGCGCGCTCGCCGGCTCGAGGACGACCCCGTTGTGTGACCGCCATCACCCGTACATTCGGACGGCGACGCCCGGCGGACGGCCAAGGCCTGTCAGGGGCAGCCTTGCCGATGATGCGACCGCGACATCATGCGCGTCGGGTTCGAGGACTGGCGGGTCGCCATCGCCCAGGGGAATTTGGCAAGAATGCGCATTAGCGAAGTGCGCCTCAGATCCACAGACGACCTCGCCCTTTGAACGACCGCTTCTGGCCGTTAGCGGCCATTCCATCCCTGCTGGTTTCCCTGATCCGGTTCCCTGTTCGGACGCGGCCTCTACTCTGCGGAAACCCGCTGGTCGAAGTGGCTAAGTCGATAGGGCGGCCCAAAAATGGGCATTTTTCTCTGTTGCTTTCCCTGAAATAGGGAATTGTGGCCTGAGAGACGTTCGCCCATGACTGCGTCCACCACCATCTAGTCCAAACCTCTCGTTTCTCTTTGCCAACGCTGCGTGGAAGGCCTTGATAAGTCAAAGGCTTGGATGCTCTCTTTTCGTCCGAGAGAGCGTTAGGGAAAGAGAGGGCTGTCGCGCATCATCGATGACCCGGTGAAACCGGACGAAGCGTTGTCCGAGGCCCAGCGGCAGGCCGCCAACGATTGGTTCGACAACACCCTCTACACCCGCCTCAACGACAAACGCACCGGGGCCATCGTGATCATCATGCAGCGCCTGCACCTGGACGACCTGGTCGGGCACGTCCTGGAGAAGGAGCACTGGGAGGTGATCAATCTGCCTGCCATCGCCCAGGACGACGAGGTCTGGGATTACCGCACGTTCCTAGGCCCGGCCCGGTACGCTCGTTCCGCTGGCGAACTGCTGCATCCGGAGCGGGAGCCGCAAGAGGTGCTGGATGGCGTACGCGCCGCATTGGGGGAGTACAGCTTCTCAGCCCAGTACCTGCAGGCACCGGTGCCGTTGGGTGGCGGCATCGTCAAGGCGGAATGGCTGTCCTACTACGGCCCAGAGGAAAAGCCGGAGAAGTTCGACACGATCGTGCAGAGCAGGGATACGGCGAACAAGGAAAGCGAGCTGGCCGACTACAGCGTGTGCACCACCTGGGGCGTCAAGGGCAAAGAGGTGTATCTGCTCCACGTGCTGCGCAAGCGGATGCAGTACCCGGAGCTCAAGCGCGCAGTCGTCAGCCAGGCCGAGGCGTGGAGTGCACGGGCCGTGCTGATCGAGGACAAGGCCTCAGGCACCCAGCTGATTCAGGAGCTCAAGCAAACCACGTCCCGTGTCAAAGGAATCAAGTCGGAGGGGGACAAGGTGATGCGCATGTTGGCGCAGACTCCGGAAATCGAGAACGGCAACGTGCTTCTGCCATCAAAGGCTCATTGGCTGCCAGATTATGTCCAGGAACTGACGGCCTTCCCGAAGGCCAAGTACGATGACCAAGTCGACTCGACAGCCCAGGCACTGAAGTGGATCACCGGCGAAGGCAGGGAGCCTGGGATCCTGGTGTACTACCGCCAGGAATGTGAGCGATTGGGAATTCGGATTCCAGGGGGCGACTAACTCGTTGCTCCCGCATTTCAGCAATCGGATCGGGCCGCGATTTCGCGGCCTTGTCCTTTTCAAGATGGACTTGTAACGATTGTCGGCTATCGGACGATTGAATCCGCCACCCAAACCGGTCGTTCGAAGTGGAGGTTCCCTCCTTGGGGGGGGCGCGCGCCGGGAGCTAGAGCCTGTCCAACGGACTGACCGTTCGGCGAATCGCCTGGTGGACATGCGTGTAGATCATCGTGGTCTTCAGGTTCCGGTGAGATCATTGGCAGGGATCGAGACGGCGTAACCGAGCAACAGCCACAGTCTTGGCGCCGGCCAATCCCTCGTCTTACCGGCTGGCGTCATCCATCGTGGGCGACCCAGCGGATCCAGCGCACGGCGGGCACTGGCGCTCATTCTGCATGATGCCGCGCGCCCGGCCAGCCGCGATTTAGATTTAGATAAACCGCCGCCACTGGTTCCGTGTAAGGCTGCCATCTAACAATTCATTCAAGCCGAAGCCGTTTCGCGGCTCGGCCTATATGATGCAGGTCTAGCGCCGACGAATCCTGCACCGACTTGGCGCCGGCAATGTCACTCAATCCGGAGCCGCGGCAGCGATTGGACGCCCGTCGCTGTCCACGACGAGGCGTGCGCATCGCTTGCCGTGGTAGAAACTGGCGCGGTATGTCCCGGAGTCCTCTCCGATGCCACGCTCGCACAGCACGGCGATCTTCCTTTGCTCCATCAAGCGTCGGAACTCGGCGACGTCCAGTTGCAGTTGATTCGCCACCAGCGCAGCCTCAATCTCCAAGGAGATCGGCGATGCGCGGCTGTGGCCTTCGATGACGTCGGCCACTCCTAGAACCCCATCCCGGAGAGGGTTTCGGGGAGAATTACCTCATAATCGCTGGCCGCCTCTGCAAACCGGCTCGCGGCGTCATCACGCTCCACGGGGTCTTGGCCCCAGGCGTCGAATTCATAGCTGGAGAAATCCGAGTTCGCGTTCATGCTTCTGCCTCCATCGGAGGCAACATCATCGTGATTATTTGCGACCAGCCACTTGATCCATGTCATGGTCATCGCCGATCTGGCATGCGCGCCAGCGGCCGCGGTGATAGCGAAGTCCTTGAAGCGGCTAGCCGCCCAGCCATATGGGATCGCTTCGAACGTCCGGCCTTGGCCGAGAGCGATCACTGGCCCAGGGCGAACGGCTGGGAGTGCGAGGCTACCGCATCGGGACAGCTCGGCTTTAGGACAGCCCGGCCTTGTCCAAGCCATAGGCCTTGTCGCCGGTCCCCGGCACGGAGCGGAAACCGACGCTGATGCGGTTCCAAGCGTTGATCGCCATGATGTCGTACGTCAGGTCGACGATCTCCTTCTCGGACAGCTGCGTGCGCACGCGCTCGTAGATGTCGTCCGGCACTCCCTTCGCAGGCAGCTGCGTCAGCACTTCGGTCCACTCCAGGGCCGCGCGTTCACGGGGGTTGAACAGCTGCGACTCGTGCCAGATGGCGACGTGGTGCAGGCGCAGGGGGCGCTCGCCGTGGATGGTGGCCTCCTTGATGTGCATGTCGACGCAAAACGCGCAGCCGTTCATCTGCGAGGCGCGGATGTTCACCAGGTCGCGGATCGACTGTTCGATCGAAGACTTGTGGGTCAGCAGGCTGAACTCGACGAGCTTCTTCAACAGTTCCGGGGATTGTTTCTGGTAATCGAGGCGTTGGCTCATGACGAATTCTCTGTTCATGGTCGGGGAGGCTGGCCGCCCTGTAAGCGTGCGGTCGTCAGGATCGGGCGATGACATAGGTCGGACTGTGACGAAGGCGGGCGCAATGGCCAGTCAACGCCGTCACCGTTGCGTGTCACGGGCCTGGGATCACCGCGGGCTTGCCGATATCCTTCAGCATGAACACGACGAACTTCGCGGGCTTCGTCTGGCTGGCGTTGCGCGAGACCGTGTGCACGTCACCGGGCTTTTCACCCCAGCTTTGCCCCGGCATCAACGTAACCTCCTTGCCGCCTTTGACGGCCATCACGACGGAGCCTTCAAGC
The DNA here is from genome assembly GCF_031457115.1 of Lysobacter niastensis. Classification (GTDB taxonomy): domain Bacteria; phylum Pseudomonadota; class Gammaproteobacteria; order Xanthomonadales; family Xanthomonadaceae; genus Lysobacter_J; species Lysobacter_J niastensis_A. The sequence continues at coordinate 418,436 of NZ_JAVDVY010000002.1, read as the reverse complement.
ACATAGACGTATGTGTGTGCGTCGTGGTGATGGAGAGGAGAAGCTCCGCCCGGCGGATAGTCGACGGTGAGGACGAGTGCCTCCTTGCCCGGGTAGTCGGGCAGCGCCTCGGTCATGACCGGTTTGACGACTGGGTGAGGGGCGTCGCGACCCTGCGGGCCCTGGGCGGCGAGCGTGCCAGACCACAGCAGGGCGGCCACGGTCAATAGATGGTTTATGCGCATGGGATGTCTCCTGTGGTAGGCGGGCGTGAGGGATGCGCTAGTGGGTGCAGGGAGCTGGGCTTTTTTTGGGGCAACCCGGTCTCGTCCAGACCGAGGGCCTTGTCGGCGGCCCCAGGCTGCCGCATGCCGAACTGTCCGTGCATGGCGGGGTACGGGCCGGCAGGGAGACGCGGTTCGGCTTGCGGGCCATATAAACAACGCCGCGACGCACCGGTAAATCACCCATCGGACGTTATGGTTCGATTCGACGGGCGTCGTGCTGCATGATTGCCCTGGCCACGCCTGCACCGTAGGCCGGATCGGCCTTGGTGCAGTTGAGGATGTGGCGACTCTTAATGAAGGCGGGCGCGTCGCCCATCGCACGCGCGGTATTGTCGAATAGTACCTGCTGCTGCGCTGACGTCATCAGCCTGAACAGATCGCCTGGCTGCTTGTAGTGGTCGTCATCGTCCTCGCGAAAGTTCCAGAAGTCGGCATGCCCTGGAGCTTGAGCGGCGGATCGCGGTACTCCGGCTGCTCCCGCCACTGCTCGTAGCTATTGGGTTCGTAGTGCAGCGTGCCGCCGTAGTTGCCATCCACGCGCATTGCACCATCGCGGTGATTGCTGTGGACCGGGCAACGTGCGGAATTGACCGGGATCTGGTGGTGGTTGACGCCCAGGCGGTAACGTTGCGCATCGGAGTAAGCGAACAGACGCGCCTGCAGTACCTTGTCCGGCGACACGCTGATGCCGGGCACGAGGTTGTTGGGGGCGAAGGCACTCTGTTCGACATCGGCATAGAAGTTTGCCGGGTTGCGGTTGAGCTCCACCACGCCGACTTCGATCAGCGGGTAGTCCTTCTTCGGCCATATTTTGGTGAGGTCGAACGGGTGGTACGGCACCTTCTGTGCGTCCAGCTCCGGCATGACCTGGATGTACATGGTCCACTTCGGGAAGTCGCCGCGCTCGATGGCCTCGAACAGATCGCGCTGGTGACTTTCACGGTCGCGACCGATCAGCCCCTGCGCCTCGGCGTCGGTCAGGTTCTTGATGCCCTGCTGGGTACGGATATGGAACTTGACCCAGAATCGCTCGTTGTCCTCGTTGACGAAGCTGTAGGTGTGCGAGCCGAACCCGTGCATGTGGCGGTAGCTGGCCGGGATGCCTCGATCGCTCATGACGATGGTGACCTGGTGCAAGGCCTCGGGCAGGCCGGTCCAGAAATCCCAGTTGTTGCGGGCGCTTCGCAGGTTGGTGCGCGGGTCACGCTTGACCGCCTTGTTGAGGTCCGGGAACTTCCGAGGATCGCGCACGAAGAACACCGGTGTGTTGTTACCCACCAGGTCCCAGTTGCCTTCCTCGGTATAGAACTTCAGTGCGAATCCGCGGATGTCGCGCTCGGCATCGGCCGCGCCGCGCTCACCAGCCACGGCGGTGAAGCGGGCGAACATCCCGGTCTTCTTGCCCACCGCGCTGAAGACCTTCGCGCGAGTGAATCGGGTGATGTCGTTGGTGACGGTGAACGTGCCGAATGCCCCGGAGCCTTTGGCATGCATGCGGCGCTCGGGGATGATCTCGCGGTTGAGGTTGGCCAGCTTCTCGATCAGCCAGACATCCTGCACCAGCAGCGGCCCGCGTGGGCCGGCGGTCATGCTGTTCTGGTTGTCGGCGACGGGCGCGCCGAAGGCAGTGGTTAGTGGCGTCTTGTCAGGCTTATGGGGGGATTGGCTCATGGTGCGGTCTGCATTGGGGCTGGATAGCTTCGAACGAGGATGGCGGCGCCCGAAGCGGTGACGGCATGGTCGTGGCGCGTAGGGGCAGGGCGGTAGCCATGGCCCTGCGCTTCGGGCAGGGCGCATGGCTTGTACAAGTCAGCCGCGAATGAACTTCAGTAGATCCTGATTGACCACGTCGGCCTGTGTCGTGCACATCCCGTGCGGGTACTTCGGATACACCTTCAGGACTCCATTCTTCAGGAGCTTGCTCGACAGCAGTGCCGAGTCGGCGATGGGAACGATCTGGTCGTCGTCACCGTGCATGACCAGGGTGGGTACGGTGATGGATTTCAGGTCGTCGGTGAAATCGGTCTCGGAGAAGGCCTTGATGCAGTCGTAGTGAGCCTTCGCACTGCCGGCCATGCCCTGTCGCCACCAGTTCTGGATGATGCCCTGCGAAACGGTGGCACCTGGGCGATTGAACCCATAGAACGGGCCACTCGCGACATCCAGGTAAAACTGCGACCTGTTGGCCGCCAGTTGCTTGCGGAAGCCGTCGAAGACCTCGAGGGGAAGGCCGCCTGGGTTCGCCGGGGTCTTGACCATGATCGGCGGTACCGCGCCGATCAAGATCAGCATGGCCACGCGGCCATGCTTCTGTCCGTGCTTGGCAACGTAGCGGGTTGCCTCTCCGCCACCGGTCGAGTGGCCGATATGTACGACATTGCGCAGATCAAGATGGTCCACCACCTCCGCAACGTCGGCAGCGTAATGGTCCATGTCGTGGCCGTCGCTCACCTGCGAGGAACGACCGTGGCCGCGCCGATCGTGCGCAATCACGCGGTAGCCTTGGCTAACGAAGAACAGGGCTTGGTTGTCCCAGTCGTCGCTGCTGAGCGGCCAGCCATGGTGGAACATGATGGGTTGGGCGTCCTTCGGACCCCAGTCCTTGTAGAAGATCTCAGCGCCGTCGCGCGTGGTTACTTTGCTCATGGTTAAGGTTCCGTGTTTGATGGGAGGAGAGTGGATGGAAGAAAACGAAGCGAAGGGAACCGCAGTAACGGCGACCAGCGCTGCGGCGCTCAACCCGAGCGCTAGAAAATCTCGCCGGTGCGGACTGGCGGGCCCGAAGTCTTTGGTAGTGCTCATGCGTGACTCCGGGTCAGTCGGCCACGCATACGACAGGACTTGCGTGTCCAATCGGGAGGTGGGTCATGCCCATGGTCAAAGCCCCTCCAGCTTGGCCACGACCTCGTCGGTGGTCACCAGGTCGTTGGCGATATAGCGGAAGTCGACCAGCGCACTCCCGTAGCCATCGCCATCGGGGAGCTTCGGGCCGGCGATGGCGTCACGTACGACTACCACCTCGAAACCACGCTCGAGAAACTCGCGAAGGTGCGATTGGACGCACAGGTTGGAGGCCATTCCGACCAGGATGATCTTGTCGACCCGCTGCTTGTTCAGTTGCAGCATCACGTCGTTGCTTTGGGGGCCATAGAGCTTGTGCGGCGAAGCAATGATGGTCTTGCCGTCTTCGATGTAGGGTTTGAACTCGGGCATGAAATCGGCCCCCGAGTTGCGGAAACCATCGAGCGTCAAGGCACCCTTGCGATCGAAGAGGCCCAGCTTGTGCTGAACGGTTTCCGCCGGCGCCTCGTAGCCCCATTTATGGTCGTGGGGATAGTAGTAGTGCGGCGAGATGGCGACCGTCGTTCCGGACTTCTTGAACGCCGCGAGTAGTCGCTGCAGATTCGGCACCAGATTCTGTTCGGTGACGCTCTCACCGAAGATCGGCCAGCCCGCGCCCTGGGGGCTCATAAAGTCGATCTGCGGATCAATCACGACCAGGGCGGTTCGACTCAGATCCCATTGGAAGGTTGAGGCCGGGAGTGCCGGCTTGACGGGATCGGCGTAGGGGTTCTCGGTTGCGAAGCCGACGAGGGGTGCCCCCAGGGTGGCACCCATCAGGGCTACGGCGGTGACAAGAGTTTTCGGAAGAGTAATCTTGAAGGCCATTGTTAGGTCCTCGAAGTGGAGAGCGCGGCTAAAGTACGGCGCGTCGAGCTTCGGAAAAGGACATTGATCCTTGGATTTCGGACGTGGGCATTGCCGCAGTGGGTTATTGGTGCCCTCTGCTCAACAACAAGTTCCACAGAGGGGCGCCTAGCAGCCTGCGGCAGCCGTCCCCATGTTGATGGCCAACTACCCGTCAGACCAATCACCATGAACGCCCACGCTACGATTCCGATCGAGCTCCACCATCCGGTCGGCAACCTGTCCGACCGCGTTGCCCTTGGCACCACGCTCGCCCTTCGCTTCTTCGCCGACACCCTGTTCGCTAAGCGCTACGGCAACCGCGCCATCGTCCTGGAAACAGTCGCGGCCGTGCCCGGCATGGTCGGCGGTGCACTCCTGCATATGCGCTGTCTTCGCTGGATGCGGAATGACGAGGGCTGGATCCGTACGTTGCTGGACGAGGCCGACAACGAGCGGATGCATCTGATGACGTTCATGGAGATTGCACGCCCTAGCTGGTTCGAACGCATGATGGTATTACTCGCGCAGGCGCTGTTCTTGACCTTCTACTTCGTCCTGTATGTGGTCTCCTCGCGTACCGCTCATCGACTGGTCGGCTACTTCGAGGAAGAGGCGGTGGTGAGCTATACGCGCTATCTGGACGAGATCGACTCCGGCCGCATTGACAACGTGCCGGCTCCGCCAATCGCCATCGAGTACTGGAAGCTACCGACTGACGCCCGCCTGCGCGAGGTCGTGATCGCGGTCCGCCAGGACGAAGCGGGTCATCGCGACGTGAACCACGCGATCGCCAGCCAAACGGCGAGCACGGTACCCCAGACCCACGCGTTGTGAGCGGTATCCATTGGAATCGCGTCCTGATCGATCGCGAGCGCCCTTGCCGGGCAAACAGAGCCCGCCCAGGCCTTGTTGACCGTCCTGATGGGAGGGGCTTCTAATGGTCGCTCAGCCGCCCGCGGGTCGTTTCGACCATGTCTCGCCACGTTTGTTTCGTGGTTTACTCAGGCTTCGTCCTGTTGGATCTGAGTGGCCCACTTGAGGCCTTCTCAAACGCTAATCGCGTGAGCCCTTCGGGCTATCGATTTACGGTCGCCTCGATGGAAGGAGGACTGATCCGAGCGTCGAGCGGACTGGAGGTTGCCACCGAAGCATTGGACGTCGTCAACACGCTCGACACCCTCATCATCGTCGGCGCGCCAGCGGTTCCGACCGGTCCTTGGGTGATGCCGATGGCGACCGCGATTCGGAGAATGTCCTCGCGCTCTCGCCGCACTGCCAGCGTATGTACGGGAGCCTTTGTGCTAGCCGAGAGCGGTCTGCTTGACGGTCGCGTCGCGACCACGCACTGGAACTACGCACCTCAGTTGCAAGCACGCTACCCGTCGTTGCGCGTAGACGGAGATCGGATCTGGACAGAAGACGGGAATGTCTGGACGTCCGCCGGCATGTCGGCTGGCATCGACATGGCCTTGGCCATGATCGAGCAGGACCTTGGCAAGGAAGTTGCGCGCACTGTTGCGCGCATGCTGGTTGTCTACTATCGCCGACCTGGCGGCCAGCATCAGTTCTCGTCGCTACTGGACTTCGATCCAGGCTCTGATCGCATCCGCACGGCGCTAAGCTATGCGAGAGAGCACCTCCGAGATGATCTTTCGGTTGAGCGTTTGGCAGACGTCGCTCATATGAGCGTACGCCAGTTTGGGCGCGTTTTCGCTGAGGCGATCGGGGTGACTCCCGCGAAAGCTATCGAACGCCTTCGTATCGAGGCGGCGCGGCCGCTAGTGGAGGATGGCCATCAATCGTTCGAGGAGATCGCCAGGAGTTGCGGATTCGGCGATGCCGATCACATGTTGCGGTCCTTTCTACGCGTCTTTGGACGCACGCCGAAAGAAGTGCGTCGCATCGCTCGCCAAGTGGAAGGAAATGACAAGTCTGGCCGTAGATAGTTCACTCGCACTATAGGAAGAAGGCCCAACCAGTCGCTTGCGCCGGCCATTTCCACTAGCGCAAACAACTCCACCGCCTTACCCCGAGCACGCACGGGTCGAAGGTGCGCCAGGCCCGGTCAGCCCGGCGCACCTCCCTTAACCCGCCATGCAAATCCGCAGCGGCGTCAGGTCGCTATCAATAGGCGGCCAGCACCGACACACCGCCGGAAGCGGCGTTTGCCTGCACGCGCACGTAATAGACCCCCGCTGCGGGCTTGTTGAGCACCAGTGCTTCAGTGGTGCCTGGCCTGTTGGAAGCCGCGGCGTAGCTGGAGGCCTTGCTCGGTGGATCGCGGCGGGATATCCGCGGAAAACGACAGAGGGCTTCCAGGATATCGGCCTCGCCCTGGTCGCGACCCGTCATCCCTCCCGCCGCGAGGCGTAGTGCAGCACGCTGCGCGACAGCCCCGGCAAACGGCAGGCGCGGCGCCCGGAGAGTGGAGTCCTGGCCGTACGGCCGCCACGGTATTGCGCTGCGCCTGCGGCCACAGAATTTTTCCCGCGCGACGACCTTCAGGCCTTCGATGTCCAGCATCGCTTAGCATTCTCTGGAGCTTGGCGTTTTCCGCCTCCAGTGACTTCAGGCGCTTGGCGCCCCCATGTCCCATGCCGCCGAACTTCCGGCACCACAGGTAAAACCACGCGTCGCTGAAGCCGTACTTGCGGCACTACAACTTGATCGGAGTGCCGGCCGACGCCTGCTTCAGTAAGTCGATGATCTGCTCGTCGGTGAGTCGCTTCTTCATGTCCGTTCCTTTGTCTCGGAACAGACTCCACTCGAATCAGGTTGGCCCTGAAACCTCGCGGATTCGCACGCAGCACAGCTTCGGCGAAATAGCTGAATGCGCATATATGGCCGCTGTTCTTTGGGAAGATCCCTATTTTTTAGGCGCCGAGCGACGAGCATTCTTTCATCGTCGCAAAGGATCGCAACATCGCCGGCAATCTGGAGGCAATGATCGTAGGCCTTATGTGACGTCCACGCTCTCTTCCTTCAAAGCAAAATATGCAAGGACTCTCAATGAACAAGACTCTTCTGTCCGCCGCACTGGTGGCCGCGACCGGCCTTGCCGCCATGGCTCCGCATTCGGCGTTCGCGTCCGACGGCAAGATCACCTTTACCGGTGAAATCACGGACGTCACGTGCACCATCCACCCAGGTGATGGCACCACGCCGGGCGCCGGCAACGACTTCACCGTCGCGCTCGACCCGGTGGGTAAAGGCTCCCTGCCGTTGGGCGCGTCCGCCAAGACCAAGGCGTTCTTCGTGACGCTGGGCGCCCCCGGCGAGACCGGCTGCACCAACGGCAAGACCGCTTGGCTGACCTTCGACTACAACCCGACCGTCGTGGATTCCGTCACGGGCGCGCTGGAGAACCAGACGGCGGGCGGCAGCAATGTCCAGGTGCGTCTGAAGAACAAGAACGGCGGCGTGATCAACCTGGCGGCGGACACCGGCAACAAGAAGCTCGATTCGGGCGTGGTGATCGCCGGCAACACCGCGCTGCTGGAATACGCGGCCGAGTACTACGCCGCCAAGGCCGCCGCAACGCCGGGCCTGGTGAGCACCTGGGTCACGTACTCCGTGGCCTACAACTGATCGCGTAGATGGAATGTCCGGGGTCTGCGCTCGCCGGCCCCGGACCCAATTGGTTCGAACCTGGTAGCAGCTCCCTCATGAACATCATTGCGCGCGCCACGTGCGTGCTTGCCCTCGTCGCTTTGGCCGTGCTGGGTGCAATCTCGCCCGCCCACGCCGGCGTCCAGATTGTCGGGACACGAGTGATCTACTCGGCCCAGGAGCGGGAGGTCACGGTCAACCTGCTCAACAACGGCAACTCGCCCCGCCTCCTGCAGGTATGGGCCGACAGTGGCGACCCGAAGGAAGCGGCCGAGACCACGAAGGCGCCGTTCCTCGTTACGCCACCGATGTCGCGCATCGAGCCGGGCAAGGGCCAGGCCTTGCGCCTGATGTTCACTGGCGCCGACCTGCCGCAGGATCGCGAATCGGTGTTCTGGCTCAACGTGCTGGAAATTCCGCCGGCCCCCAAAGCCGGCACCGACGGCGAGGCGCGGAATTTCCTGCAGTTCGCCGTACGCACGCGCATCAAGATTTTCTACCGCCCCAAGACCTTGAAGGGAGATCCGGTGGGTTCGCTGGACTTGCTCACCTGGCGGTTGGTCCGCAAGGGTGCCGGCTACGCGCTCGAATGCACCAATGCAACGGACTACAACGTGTCGTTCAGCGATGTCCGACTGAAGGGAGTGGCTGAGTCCCAGGGCAAGGTCACCGGCGGCGGCATGTGCCCGGCGAAGGGGCGACAGAGCTTCGAAGTCGACGGCCAGGGCAACGGCACGCTGGTCTACAGCGCGATCAACGACTTCGGCGGTTTTGTCGAGCGCGAGGTCCCTTACTCGCATTGATGGATTGACGCGCCACGGAATCCAGCAGGTTCCGCAGCGCGCTCGATCAGCTTCCCCCCAACGATCTTTTTGAACACACCAGCGGCCCGCAACGCGGTCCGTAGTGGGGCGGTTTGTCCCAGATCCGGGCTCATGGAATCGAGCGCGGTGTTCCGGTAGCCAGTCCCTAACGGCGAGGCAAGACCACATGTCCAACTTTTTTCACAAGCTGAATCGCGACAAGCGCAATGCGCTCGGTCTGCGTCGCAAGCGCATCGTGCTGTCCATTCTTGTGGCGATCGGCCAGCTGCCGCTCGCGACGCTGGCCGCGCCGGACCCCTCGCCATCCCCTGCACCTGACCCCTCCCCCCAGCAGGTGGAATTCAGTTCGTCGTTCCTCGGTGCTGGCGCAAGCAATTACGACGTCACGCGTTTCGAGCGCGGCAATCCGGTCCTGCCAGGTGACTATCGCGTCGACCTGTACGTCAACCAGAACCTCGTCAGCCGCGAGCAGGTGTCTTTCCGCGAAGTGGTCGCAGGCGGCGAAGCCAGGGCATGCTTCAACCGTCGATTGCTGGTCACCATGGGCGTGGACACGGCCAAGCTGGAAGCGGCCGGCACCAATCTGGACAATCCCTGCATCGACCTCGCCGCCCTCATTGCCGACGCGAGCGTGCAGTTCGACACGAGCGAGTTGCGGCTGGATGTGTCGATTCCGCAGGTCGCGCTGAACCGTAACGCGCGCGGCTACGTCGATCCCAAACTGTGGGATCGCGGCATGAATGCCTTCACCCTGGGCTACAACTTCAACGCCTCCCAGGCCGATCGCGATCTTGGGGCCGGCAGCGAACAGGCGTACCTCGGTCTCAACGCCGGTCTGAACCTGGGCGGCTGGCGCATTCGCAACCAGTCGAACTACCGGTGGAACCACGATGGCGGTTCGGACTTCCAGAACATCAGCACCTACGCCCAGCACGACGTCACCAGATGGCAGTCGCAACTGACCGTGGGCGATGCGTTCACGACCGGTGAGCTGTTCGACTCCGTCGGCTTCCGAGGTGTGAACCTGGCGACCGACAACCGCATGCGCCCGGAATCGATGAATGGCTATGCGCCGATCGTGCGCGGCACTGCGGACACCCACGCCAAGGTCGAGATCCGCCAGAACGGCTATGTCATCTACGAAACCACGGTGGCGCCCGGCGCATTCGAGATCGACGACCTCTACGCCACCGGCTACGGCGGCGACCTCGAAGTGACCGTGACCGAGGCCGACGGCCGTCAACGCAGCTTCTCCGTGCCGTACGCGGCGGTGCCGCAACTGCTACGCCCCGGCACCTGGCGCTATTCGGCATCGGCCGGGCGATTGCGCGCCGATGCGTTCGAGATCGACGCGCCGTACTTCATCGAAGGCACCTACCAACGCGGCTTCAACAACTGGCTGACCGGATACGTTGGGTCGCAGATCACCGACGCCGGCCTGTATCGCAATCTGCTGCTGGGCGCGGCGTTCAGCACGCCGGTGGGCGCGGTATCGGTGGACCTCACCGGCTCGCAGACCCATTTCAGCCTGGACGGTGGCGACCAGAGCGGCTACAGCGCCCGCGTCACCTACAGCAAGAGCATTCCCTCCACCCGCACCGACTTCGCTTTGGCGGCATACCGCTACTCGAGCAAGGGCTTTCTGAGCCTCAACGACGCAGCCACACTGGACGACGCCGTGCGCAGCGGTCCGCTGGCGGGCGGGGTGGTCGAAGGCGCCGGCAGCCAGCGCAGCCGTTTCCAGTTCACGCTCAGCCAGAATCTTGGTTCACGCGCGGGCTCGTTGCACATCAGTGGTTCGCGCAACGATTACTGGGACGGCTTCCGCCCGGTCGACACCAGCTATCAGGTGGGCTGGAACAACCGTTATCGCGACCTGTCCTACGGTCTCAGCGCGAGTCGCAGCCGGGTCGTGGGCGGCGACTACGACAACCGCTATTTCCTCACCCTGTCGTTCCCATTTGGCAACAACAATCAGCGCAGTCGCGCGCCGCAGTTCACCCTCGGTGCGACCCATGCGCCGGAAGGAAATACCGTCCAGGCCGGTGTCACCGGCACAGCGGGCGATCACGGGCAGTACAACTATGGCGTAAACGGCAACTTTGGCAACGACAACCACGGCAGCATCGGGGTGGGCGCGGGCTGGCGTGCCGCGTACGCCAACCTGGGCGCATCCTACAGCTACGCCCAGAACAGTCGGCAAGTGTCGTACACCGCCAACGGCGGCCTGGTGATCCACCGCGGCGGCATCACGTTTGCGTCGCAGCTGGGCGACACCATCGGTGTGATCGAGGCCAAGGGTGCCAGCGGTGCCCGCCTGAGCAGCGACGGCGCCAGCAAGGTTGACGGTCGCGGCTACGCCGTTGCCAGCAGCCTGATGCCATACCGCATCAACGACGTGATGCTCGACCCCAAGGGTACGTCGTTGGACGTGGAACTGCAGACCTCACGCGTGCAGGCCATCCCACGCGCAGGTGCGGTGGTGCCGTTGAAGTTCGACACCGTCACTGGCCATGCCGTGCTGCTCCAGGCCCGCTTGCAGGACGGCAGCGTGGTGCCCTTCGGTGCCCAGGTGCTCGATGCGCAGGGCAACGATGTAGGCATCGTCGGGCAGGGTGGGCAGGTGTTCGTGCGTTACCCGGACGAGAACCGCGGGCAACTGAAGGTCAATTGGGGCGGCGGCCAGGGCAACCAGCAGTGCACGCTCGACTACCAGCCGTCGGCCGACGCGAAAGGCACGAACGACGTGGCCGTCGTGAAATCGGTCTGCCGTGGCTGAGGCATACATGCAATCGCAGCACATTGACAACGCTTCGCTGCAAGGCATTTGCAGTGACGAATCCAGTAAAGGTATCCAGATGAGTGACGTTGCGAACGCTAGGAATCAAATGCACCGTCTGTCGCGTCGGCTCGATGAGAATTGCCGCCTGCCGACGCGCATTCACCTGCTGATACTTGTCCTTGCCAGCGCGGTTTCCTTGCCGGCAATCGGCGCCAGCTGCAGTACCCCCGGAGGAGGCAACTACAACCTTCCCGTTGGTGCCAGAACTATCGGTCGCGATGTCATACCCGGGACACAGGCGATTCCCAAGGTCGGTGGGCAGCCCTCCGTGGGGTACCAAGTGTCATGCCCCGGTGACAGCACCGCAGATCGTGAGGCCTATATAACGTTCTCGGTTCAATCCACTCCCGTTTCTGGGTACGTCGATGTCTATCCGACCAATATCGATGGCCTGGGAGCGAAATATCACTTCGCGACCAATTCAGGCGACGGCTGCAATATCCCGTTCGACCAGACCATCCCGAACTCCGCTTACACAATCACCTGTCAGATCCCCAGAGGAACAACGCATACCTGGTCCTGGGGCACATCCGTCGAGTTCATCAAGACGGGACCGATCGCGCCGGGCCCGCTGACGTCGGTACCGGCGGTGACGATGTCCTATGCACTCAACAATCAGGCGGGGTCCTGGCCGCTCACCACCATGTACTCCGGGGCGATGACAGGGTCGGTGTACATCGCGTCCTGCACTACACCGGATATCGCCGTCGATCTTGGCACGCACCAGAGCACCAGCTTCGTCGGTATCGGCACCAAGGTGGGCACGAAGGACTTCGCGATCGCCGTCAACAGCTGCCCCCCAGGGATGAACACAGTCAAGTACCAACTGGATCCAGCGCCCGAGATCTCCATTGTCAATGCGACACAGGCGGTGGTTGGGCTGGGCTCGGGCTCCACGGTCACTGGCGTGGGCGTGCAGATCACCGATCGTAGCAACGTGCCAATGACTTACGGCACCATGCGAGCCACCACGGGGTACAGCAAAACCACTGGCGGCAGCTTTTCCATTCCGTTGCGGGCCTCCTACTACCAGACAGCGGCCGCGGTGAATGGTGGGCCAGCCAACAGCGCGGTCGTGTTCACCATGAGCTACGAATGAGGCTCTGGGCACGGCCGCGAGCGGATCGCGGGCGCATCCTGTCAATTCGAACGCCGCGCGATGATGGACGAGGCGCTCGACGAGATACTGATTTCGCTGGAACAGAACACGGGCACAGAGACGCAGGCGTAGCCGCCATGGCCTGGGGCCGCGGGCGATATTTCGTAGAGCCGATCAAGCCACAACGGATTTGGGGGCCGGATCGCAGCCATTTCCGAAACGCGGTCGGCCCAGGCTTGTCGCTTGATCGAGAGCAGCAAGCCGCCCAGCCCGCCGACCTGACCGGTCAGTGCGGCGCGGTGCGGGCGCTGGTCAGCGTCTCGAAGGGGCCATGCCGACCTGACCGCAGCGACTGGTCAATGAGCCTTACTTGTGGAATTGTGATTCTCTGCATCGCATCGGCACTGGTCGGCATCGCCTGCAGCTCCGACGAATCGCATAAAGCCTTCAAAGTGCCCTCCGCCCCAATCTGGTCGTCAAGCTCGCGGCCGATCTCCCACGCGTTCTCGCAGCGTGCCGTGTCCTGTGATGAATACGCTCGGGTAACTGACACTCAAGCGCCAGGCGAACGGTGCCGGAAAAAAACCGTTGGTCGTCGCTGGATAGGTGCGTATGTACCGGCAGCTAGACACAAGCTGACACTCTTAGGGGAGTTTTTATTTGCACCAGCCCCTGTCGCCTCACGGCGAGGATCCTGGGCTGTTCGCACGACGACTCAACGGTACTGCAGGACACATTTCATGACTGCAATTCAATTTAGCCTCATCTGTGGCAGGGATTGAATGGGAATTTTCCTAGGCGCGAGAGGCGGGCGGCACGGGTCGCGCGCCCAGCGACGCCGGTGCGACTTTCCTGCCATATCGCCGGTGGAGTAACGGCTGATGGCGATGGCTGGCCGCTTCCGTCAGTCGCGCCGTTCGGGCCTGCTCACTGGCTCGGACAGGGGATTTGCCAGGATCAGCGGGAGGCAGACAACGAACGGCAGGACCAGAACGCCGGCGTCCTTGCTACCGAAGCCTAGAACCGTCAGACGAAGATCGATCAATGATTCCAGTTGCGTGAGTGCAATGATGACGCCGGTGACGGTAGGGACCGGGAGACCACCATGAACAGTCAGCACCAACGTCGGGCATAGCGAAGCCGCCAAAGCCGAGATGGTCCAGCGGTAACCCACGGCGTGGCTGGTGAATCGAGCGCGTTGCCATCGCAAGGCGATCACTGCCAGCAAGACGAGAACGGTGAAGAATAGTGGGAACGCCGAGACATTGAGCATGCGCGATCCGTGCGGATATGGAGGAACGCCTGACAGGCTTACCGGTTCATCCCTTCGACTGTTGGCTGGAAGTGGGCCTCCGCAGGCCGCCACTCGCAGCACTAGTGGCCCATCCGATGATCCCGGGTGGAGTGCGCTAGTTCCATGGGAAATTGCCCACTCTCGCGCGGTCGCATGATCGGCGATACTCACTTCCTTTCGTCGGAAGCGGCCGCGCGTCTCGCGTGGGTCGCGCAACGCCAGATCGGGGCAGGCGAAGGAGTCGTGCAACTGCGCCATCGAGATGGTTAGCCGTTTTTTGAGGTTAATCCCATGGGGGCGCCACCGTGAGCGCTCCATCATCGCCGGAGCCTCAAAACTCTTCGCGCTGATGTCCAGATCCTTTCTCGGCAGCCCGGCCATTGGGCTGGTCTTTCTGCTTGCCTTCGTACTTGGCGTCCTCGGCCAGCAGGGAGACGGCCATCGAATACTGGTTCTGCTGGCCGCGATCCTCGGTGTGCTGGGCGTTTGGCTAATAGCACTTCGCCAGTACCTAAGGGAGCGACGCCGAACATGAGACGGCGCGCGATGCGCTGGGACGTGAATCCCTCACGTGATGCGGACCGTCCGGAGGGGACTTCTGACGCTCGATCGGCATTGCCTTCTGCTGTGATGAGCGGGCTTGGCGGCAAGCTCTTCTACGACGTGCAGGCCGACGAGATCCTGTTCGTGTTCGATGGCCTCGGCACGGCCATCACCATTCCCAGGATATGGCAGGAAGGCGACGTGAGCATCGAGCCAGTGGGAGCGAGCGCGGCGTCATCGCGCGCGTATGCCGCACGGTTCCAGCCTATCGGAGCACGGGATTCGAGTGCGCACGATCTGGCCGTGATTCGTGTGTACGCCGAACCGGTCTGGAACGGCTTGAAGGACACGGAGCGAATGGGAGAGATTGTGCTGACCCGCCTCGACGGTTGGGTGTATTCCTACGCCATCGTCCAAGCCAATCCATTGCCTGATGGCACGGCGGAGTCGAAGCGGTTTGATGAGCTGATGGTGTCGTATGCGGACGCTTTCGACCCGCTGCTTCTGAAGAAGCATCCTTGACTCTCATGGACGATATCGACCCTGCCACCCTGGTCAATGCCGCCTTGCGGTTCGCGCAGATGAAGATGGTAGTTGCGCAGGTGCGCAGGTGCGCGGGTGCGCTATGGCAGCGTGCCGGTGCGGTGCGGGACATGACCGAGGCCAAGGTGTTCGACAGCACCGTGGGCTGAACGTCACCGGGCACTGGGCACCGTGAGGGGGCGACGCTGGTCGGCAGTGAGCTGTTTTAGCAACTGCGGTAGCACTCTGTTCCTTCCTGGCACCTACGCAGTGGTGTCGTTTGGAAGTACTCACAGAACCGTGCGCGTGGGCGTAGCCGCACCTTCTTGCTTCGCACGAAGAGGATTTATGGTCGTCGGTGACATTGCACCCGCCAGACCCTATTTTTCTAGCTGCGCGGACGACAGCGAACTCTCTGGCCCGAGATCGCTGCCGGCGCGCTGATGCCTGCGCAGGCTCAGTTCCAAGGCCTTCGATGGTGCGATGCCGAAATACTGCCGGTACTGGCTCGCGAAGCGACCAAGATCCCAGACGCCGTAGTGCGCGCAGATGGTCGATACGGTGTCCGAAGGGTCGGCGTTTCGAATCGCCCGGTAAACTGCATGCAGTCGCAACAGCATCAGATACCGGTGTGGGCTGACGCCGAACTGTTCGGCAAACACGTTCTGCAGCGTGGCGACGTGTACTTCGGTCAGCGCGCAGAAGTCACTGACCCGTATAGGCTGGTCGATGAATTCCTCCGCGAAGTCGAGGACGCGTTTGAGTAACTTTGTGCGGCTGATCCTGGGGCGACCTTTTGGTGGATCCCGCCCCGGCCTAATCGAACGGACGACATCGAGCGTCGCATCCAGGAGTTGCTGGCGTAGCGCATCCCGCAGGTCGCTTGGGGCGTTGGCTACCACGCTCATCGTGCTCTGGACCAGTGTTTCAAGACGCCGGATGCTCGGATGGCTGGCATGCCCCCAATGCAGTTCCGTGGCGCGCTCGTCAAGCAGGCCGGCATCGACCCAGTGGCGTACATACGACTCATTGACCACGACGCACAACCAGTTGAATCCGGCCGATGCGGGGACACTGAATTCTTCGGCGGGCGGCATCCAGCACGCTGTGCACTGCCCCAGCGCATTGCCGTTGAACTTCAACCCATCGAATTGCGATATCGGCACGAGCAGACCGTACTGGCGAGGTAAGCACGCACCACGGTACACAGAAGGGGCGCCGTTTCGGCCAACCATCATCGCCAATCCGGTCAGGTCAAGGACGTCGATGATCCAGTGAAGCCGGCTACGATCTAGGAGGATGTAGTGGCCGTCGAGACCCAGCATGGCGTCCTCGAACTCGTCGAAATGGAAAGTACAAACGGTGCGGGTCATGGGGAGGCTGCACATTCCAAATCGTCGGATGTGACCCGTATCGATTCGCTTCACCGGTCGGAAGCGACGGAGTGTTTTTTTCAGGTTCTACACAAAGCGGGCGTCATGGACTGACGCGTCATTGTCGAAATCCATCGGGAGTTCGAACCAGCTTGTCGTTGGGGTTACCTAGTTTCTGGCATTGCGGTTCGTATAGGTTTGGGATGTGCCCTATGGGCGGCGACGCCATGTGGTTGCAGCGCGAGAACCGACGGCGTGCCTTGCCGGGGGGGGGGCTGCGCCCGATTTGGCTACGCAGTCGCGGAGGCAACAACGCCCAAGCGTATAGCCAGAACAGCATAGCTATGGGTGCTGGCGCGGAAATGATCGCAATCGGCCGCGGCGCCCAAGCGCTGTCGGATCGCTCGACGGTCAGCGGCTCCGGTGTCAATGCACTGGCTTGCACTGCGCATTCGGTCGTGGTGGGGATGGCGCCATGTCCGCCCACCTCAAGTGCGGCTTCTCATCGACGGCCGGAGTGAAATCCCGCCACACCCGAGGATGGCAGGTTTCGGACCACGCGGCCACAGAGCTTAGGACTTTTCCTATGGATTCCCACCTATCGCACCGAAAGAATCCCTAGGTCAGTTTTTCTGACAATCAATTCAAGCAAGGTCGCCGACGCACACGCGAGCTGAATCCGATCGAAAGACCGAGATTCCGGCCATGAAAGTGGGTGGGTCAAATCGCTGATCGCATGCGCGATGGTAAATCAGGCCGTAGAGGAGCTCTTAATAGTCATGCCAATAGATCAAGCCACGCTTGCATTGAACCGAGTCGAGACCCCTGAGTCGATACCTGTTCAAAGGATTGACGACCGTCGCTGGGAGGACATCATCAGATCTCTTCCAGGCCAACTACAGGTGCGCGCGCGCAATCGAAACAAGGTGTATCGAGACTTTGTGGAGGGCGTGTTGTGGGTGGTGAGCGAGGATCAGTGCTGGAGCGAACTTCCGAAACGCTTTGGCCGCTGGCGAGCGCTCTATGTGCGTTTCCTGCGTTGGAACAACCTTGGCATCTGGCGCGACGTCGCGGACGTAATAGGGCGTGACACGCTGATGGGAAGATCGCTATTGCAGCGCGTGGACCAGCATACGGCCGTTGTGCGTCGTCGGCAGCTCCGTAACGTGCGGCGCTGGATGTTGGAAGGCTAGCTAAGTTCCCCTGGTGCCACTGGTTCCTTGGGGCGTCGTCGGTTCGTGTTGAATCGTCGACAACTACGCCATGCCGCGGATGCCAGAGAATTTGCCAGACAACGGCCGCTCTTGCTCGCCACTATCGTTTGAGCGACTGCGTGCGCACTGATTGCGGTTGGCTAGGCACGCATCGTTGTCATTCTAATCGCGCGCGTGCTGTGGATGTCGCGAGCATTGACCGACTAAGCGTCGGTGATATGGTGGTTTAGGGGCCGCCGTCCAAGCGGCGACGCATCTCAGCTGCTGACTAACCCATCCAGGTCTAAGAGCATCTGTTCAAGTCTATCGACGAGTTGCGCAAGTCGATGATATTGCGCAACTGGATTGTCATCGTGACCGAGGGAAAGATCATCCAGGCTGGCGTTGTTGAGGAGCGCGAGTGCCCCTTCGATTCGGTGCGTCAGGTTTTGTTGCTCGTCAATCGACCCGGTCCGTATTGCCTTATTCAGGTCGGTGAGGTCGTGTCGGCAACTGTCGTGCAGATCTCGTAGAAGTTGATGGACCGTATACGGATCATCGTAGATGGTCAGGAGGTAGCCGATCTCTGGGCTGTGCTCGGCGAGCTTGGGCGTCGCCCGTGTTCCATGAGATGTGCCAAGCCAGGTGGCGAGTTTGTCCGAAAGCGTATCCAGTTGGACTGGCTTGGCAAGGAAGTCGTCCATTCCAGCTTCGCGGCACTGCGCAATCTGCTCTTTTGAGGTGCTCGCGGATAATGCGATAACCGGCAGGTGCTGCCTGCCGGGTTCCTCGCTAGCACGTATGCGCCTGGTCAGATGATAGCCGTCAAGATTCGGCATGTGGCAGTCGGTGAGCAGCAGATCGAACTGCGCCTCTGCCAACGCAGACAATGCCTGTTCACCATCTTCGACAAGTGTATATGGATACCCGAGTCGATCCAGTTGCCGCGCCAGCACGGATCGGTTGATCGGGTGATCCTCGGCGACCAGGATGTTCTCGCAATGCGTAAGCTCGGGCCGGCGTTTCGTTGGAATGGCAGTGGATGCGCCTGCGCGAAGCGCCGCTTGGCACGCATCGAGTACCGCATGCCATAGCTGCGGATTGCAGCGTAGCGTCACGCAGCCGTGCTCGACGGGGCGGTGAAGTTGAGGTGAGTCAATCAGGCGTATGCAACGCGACGAGAAAGGGGATGCGCCGCTTTCAGCCAAAAGGTCATCGACTACGAAGAGGTCGACATCCGCCTCAAGTTCGGCGAGGTCGTCCGCATCTGCCGATATCACGTTGAATCCGAGCGCAGAGAGGGCATTGGACAACTCACGTTCGCGCCACTCATCGACGGTGATCAGCGCCGCGGTCAGGCCGTCGAATGCTGGCTCCGGCACGATAGGGGAATCTACCTCAAGTTCGAGTTCAAAGGTTGCTCGCGTCCCCAAGGCGGGCTCGCTCTCCAGGAGCAGTTCTCCCCCCATCATTCGCGCAAGCTGGTGGCTGATGGTCAGCCCGAGGCCGGTGCCGCCATAGCGACGGGTGGTCGATGCTTCCGCCTGCGTGAACGGTTGGAAGAGGTGTGTCAGATGTTCCGCCGCGATGCCAATACCGGTGTCGACGACTGCAATGCGCAGGAGTTGCCGACCGCCATGCTCGCCAATCAGCTCGACATGCAATGCAACGTGGCCGCTGTCGGTGAACTTGAGGGCATTGCTGAGCAGATTGGTGATCACCTGCCGAATACGCATGGCGTCACCGCGCAGTTGCGAGGCCAGTCGCCAGTCGAGGATCGAGTAGAGACGCAGTCCCTTCTCGTGAGCGCCCGCGGCAAACAGGCCGATCACACTGTCGATAAGTGCGCGCATGTCGAACGGTGAATCTTCGAGCTCGACGCGGCCAGACTCGATGCGCGAGTAGTCGAGTATGTCGTCGAGGATCCTGAGCAGCGATCGCGCGGAGTCCTGTGCCATGGATACCATGTCGGCCTGATCGTGGTCCAGGCGCGTGCATGCGATCAGTTCGATCAGGCTCACGACACCGACCATGGGCGTGCGGATCTCGTGGCTCATCGTCGCCAGGAAGGCTCCCTTGGCGGCGGTGGCCGCATCGGCCAATAGCTTGGCCTCCGCGAGCGCCTCAGCTTGCGCGTGACTTTCCGTGACGTCGACCCAATAGCCGCTCCATTCCGCGCCACTATCATCCGTCCGGCGCGGAACACCCCCGGCAGTACGCAGCCAGCGCCATCCGCCTTCTGTGCGCACACGGAAGTCGAACGCCGGCATCGGCTGCAGCATGTCGGCAGCGCTCTGAACAAGGCGCTCGGTCAATGGCTGGTCGTCCGGGTGCAACCGGACGAACGCCGTTGGCTCGCTCATCAGCAACTGCTCCTGCGTCAGGCCGATAGTGGCGGCTAGATCACCGGCGGCGAAGGTAAACTCGCGTCTGCCGTCTGGGTGCACGTGCAGCTGGAATACCGCGGCAGGCAGAGCCTCGGTGATGTCGGATAGCCGTTGTTCCGAGGATCGCGCGCGAGCTTCAGCGGAACGGATGTCGCTTACATCGACCACTGTCCCCAGTAGCCCCGCAACTTCCCCCATCGGATCGTGGAAACTCCGCAGCCACAAGATGACGCTGTATGCATCGCCATTGGGCATCGGGATTTGGAGTTCGCGGCGTTCGTTGCGGTCGGTCTCGAGCGCGGCCATGTCGGCGCGGTGCAGCTCATCGGAATCAAGCGCAAGCACGTGCCGTGTTTGTGCGATCGTTTGGCCAATCAATGTACTGCGCGAGCAGTTGAACATTGTTTCATAGGCTTGATTGACCGACAGGTAGCGACCCTGTGTGTCCTTGACGAACACGGGGTACGGAATGGTCTCCAGAAGAGCCTGTTGGAATACAAGTTGCGACGCCAATGCGCGTTCGGCGGACGCTTGTGCGTGCGATGCGCGGCGCAGGCGAAGGTAAGCGAGCGTGATGGCACCGATCACGGCGAGCGTGGTCGCCAAGCCTGCCAGTACCAATCCCCACGGAACGCCGTAGCGATATTCGGTAGCCAGCCATCGGGCGCGAATTGTCCGTCGCTCGGCTTCCGGAAGGTTCGCCAGAACGCGATCCATCAATGGAAGCAACGCGTCGTGCTCGCGGCGAACGCCGATCGACAACTCGTGTTCAAATCCAACCGGGCCGACTACTCGCAGTTGGGCCGGGAAATGATTGCGAATCAAGGCGTCAACGGCCGGGAGCGTGCCAATGAACGCGTCGGCGCGTCCTTCGGCTACGTACGTCAATCCGGACTCATTGCTGACGACCGGCAGAAACCGTCCGTAGTCCACGAACGGGCGCAACCGGCGCATGAGCCCGGGCTCGTCCCGTATGGCGATCGTTCTTCCGGCAAGATCGCGTGCACTGACGATAGAAGATCCGTGAGCGCGGGCGACGATGACTTCCGGGAGTCGCTCATATGGACGACTGAACGCCATTTCGCTTTCGTCGAGATCGCCGGGCATCGCAGCTGCGATCAGGTCGATCTCATAGGCTCGCGCCATCCGCTGCAGGTCGTCCCAGTCGCGTGCTGGCACCATCTGCAACCGCAGCCCCAGTGCCTTGCGAAGAATCTCGACATAGTCTGATGCGACGCCAGCGGACTCGCCCTCGCCGTCGATGAAGCTGTAGGGGAAGCGGTCGACTTCGTAGCCCACACGCAGCACGGGTAAGCCGCTGAGCCAAGCGCGCTCCTTCGCACTGAGGTCGGCGGCTAGCGGAGCGGTGGGGGCCTCGTCCTGAATGCCCCAGCGCTGGCGCAGTTGGGTCAGCTCACTTGGTGCGACCGTCGCTTCGGCCTTGCGCAGGAGTCGAACCAGCATTGAATTGTCGCGGCGTACTGCCAAACCGATTCTGACGGGCGGGAGGTCGAGAGGTGAAAGCATGCGCACATCGTCGCGTGACCTACGCCTCAGCAGCGCGAGCGTGCGATAGGGAGTGATGCCTGCGTAAGCATCGGCCTCGCCATGCGCGACCATGTCCAGCGCCTGCCGTCCGTCGTCTGCGAACAGCAATTTAGCTACAGGGTAGTGTGCGGCCAGTTCGACCGACTGTTGGGCGAAGCGCCGCTCGATCACGATACGTGCCCGGGTCAGGTCATCGCCGTTGCGAAACACTGGATCGCCCTTGCGTGCAACCATCATCACTCTTCCGGTCAGAAAGGGGCGCAGCGGTAGGAAATGCGCTTGCCTGGCTTCGCCATGTCCGAGTAGCAGGTCGAACGGTGCGGAGCGTGATGAATCAGCAGACGCAACTGTTGCCAAATTCGTAAACGGATGGAATTCGAGACGCAACCCGACTCGTTCGGCGAGCACGCGCGCGTATTCAACGCCAAGTCCTGTGGGTTGGCCGCCTTCCCAGCTTTCAACGGGCGCATGATCGCCGGCCATAACCCCAACCTTCACCACTGGGTGCTCGCCGCGCCAATCGATCTCTTCCTGTGTAAGCGCCGGTGCGTTGGCGGGCTGTGCAGGCGCAAGATTCGCGAAGAGAACAGATAGCCAGAAGCCGAGAAATTGGCGTAGTGCCCGCGAAGTGAGTGTCGATCCGCGCACGCGTACCTGCCAGAGCAAAGTGCCAAATGCCTTGATCACAGACTAAGTGCATGTCGTTCGGTAGTCCATTGGTGTCAGATGCAGAGAGTCGAAAGTTATTTGAGGCACATCAAGCGAATCGCTGGTGGCGAGACAGAGTTTTTCTCGGTTTTACGTTGCGCCTTGGTGTGATCGAGATCAGAATTTGGGTGTGAAAAATGGCTGTGTAACGTGCCACTGATCTGTTTGATCAAGATCAGGATCGCCTTGGCCATGCACGTATATCCAAAACGCACGAGCTGCTGCGTCGATAGGGTGGCTATGCGGAGTGGCTGGCCCATTCGCGGGAAAAGCGGGGGCTATACGCTGGTGCAGTCGCGTGCGCGGCGAACAGGATTTCGCGGTATCAGGGCGCTTTGTGCGGCTCGCTGCGGGGAATGTGCATGAAGATCTACTGCTGATGCGCTTTGCATCGGCGGCATCTACGCTTGCAACGGAGGATGTCGGACCTGTATGCCACTAATGGAAACGGACTGCCTTGGGGAAGTCATGACGATGCGAATCATATTGGCAGACGACCATCCGATCATTGCCAATGGTGTCAGGCAATTCATTGAGCAGGAAAGCTCTCGAAAGATTGTCGCCATTGCCGCATCGACGGATGAGTTGATCAGTGTGCTTGAAGGCACACCGTGCGATCTACTGATTACAGACTTCAGCATGCCGGGCCGTGAAGTTCCAGATGGGCTGCCATTGTTAAGCAGGATTCGGAAATCGTGGCCAGGTCTCCCGATCATTGTCCTCACGCGAATATCGAATCCAGCGATTCTTCGCTCGATCCGGGATGTCGGAGTGCGTGGGCTCATCAGTAAGTCGGACGCGATGCCCGAGCTGTTGCAGGCGATCCATTCGGCGATGCGTGGGGGCGACTACCTGGGAAAGGCCACAAAAGCATTGCTCGAAACGGCAAGAGTCGGGCTGAAAACGGAGTCGTTGGCCGCACTATCTCCGCGCGAGGCCGAAGTTCTGAGGCTGCTTGCCTCGGGCATGAACATCAAGCAAATATCGAGGCGGCTCAATCGAAGTCCGAAAACCATCAGCAACCAGAAGTTGGCGGCGATGGACAAGCTTGGTATCAGGACTGATCTAGAAATATACGCGTACGTGTCGCAGCACGGCATGATGTCGTGATGTAGATCGGCTGCAAGGCTTGAGAGGAACTCGTCACTCCCAGGGGCTACCGGCACCGGGAGCTGGAGCCTGTTGAAGGGACTGGACCATCGACGAATCGCCCGGTGGACGTGCGTATAGATCTTCATGGTCTTCGGATTCCTATGACCACCAGGCCAATCCCCAGAATGAGCCGTGCCTTTCTCGAGAAATGTTCTTCTGGTGGCTGGCCCGCTGCGCCGTTGCCGCGCTGCAAGGGACGAGCCGCTGGGTGGCGCCTCGGCCCTTCTTCACGGCGAGAGTGGCAACGATTGTCAGAACTTCATGACATACGCCGCGCCGTAGACGATCGGGTCGATCGCCACGGTGCCCAGCTTTGCGCCATCGAGCGAGACGTCGGTATCGATGTCGATCCAACGTGCGTCGATGCGGATCGCGCCGCGCTGGCCAACCGCGAAGTCGACGCCTGCGTGCGCGGCCAAGCCCCAGGAGTCACCGAGCTTCAGCTTGCTGCCTTCGAGGGCGCCCCGGGTGTCCTCGCTGAAGAACGCGGTGTAGTTGATGCCGGCTCCCAAGAACGGCGAGACTCGGTCCTGTCCGTTGAAGTGGTACTGCAGCGAGACCGTCGGCGGCAACTGCTTCGTATCGCCGACCCGGCCCAGTCCGGCGATTTGGATGTCGTGCTGGAACGGCCATGCTGCGAGGACTTCTACGCCCAGCTTGTCGTGCACGAAGTACTCGACGGTCAAAGTGGGCTTGATGTCGCGATCGACGCCGACGTCGAGCGTCCCGCCGGCCACGCGGCCGTTGTCGGACTTGGGGTCGACGACGTGTACACCAGCGCCGAGGGTCCAGTCGCCCGCGGACTGTGCTGCGGCGGGCAGAGTGGCGGCGCCGAGAGCGATGGCGACGGCGTAGGAAAGCAGGGGCTTGTGCATGGCGGGGAGCCTCATGGGGAGAGGGCTCCAGTGTCGGCAGGGGCCGTCGAAGGCGCTTGATCATGATCAAATGCGATCAACGGCGGCCAGCCGGGTTACCAACGCCATCGAAGCCCACATCTGCCCGCAATTGCCTTGGCAGCAATGCGCAGGCAAATGGGCGCAGTTGTCCTCGCCCCGTCGTGACGATGGCGACGGCGAAGCGATGGATTGTCGCGTTCCCCGAATGCCCACCTGTCGCGACTTACCCGCTCGTGGCTTGACCCTCAGATCAGATCCGGGTCGCACAGCTCGCCACATTGGACTTGATTGGCCGTGATCGAATGCGCCGCATCAAACAAGGTGGCCTTGGTTGGTGGCGCGCGATACCAGCAGGTATCACCGCTCCTGAAGCCGGGCATGTTGCTCCGCATCGAGCTGGAATCGTGATGCTCGACAATGGATGGCTCAAGTTTCGACACATCGAATATCCGCATCACATTTCTCCTGAGAAATTGCGTCGGCTTCTGACAAATATCCGCAATTTCCGCCCTGGTGTTGCCGGGATCTGCAATGAGCATCTCACTGCTCAGGACTTTCGGCCTGATCTAATCGCCGCGCATTCAACCGGCTGAGACAAGTGCAAGGCAATCGAAAGATTGCCTCGCAAAGTCGCCGGTCAAGGGGACAACACGAGCGCGACCACTGCATTGCGGCCCGTTGCGGGGCTGCACGGGGTGCTGCGTCTTCGTGGCCAGGGAACTGTGAGGGGGATTGCATGAAGAAGATTTTCCCGTGGGTGGCTATGCCGTTCCTGCTTGCCGTTGCCTGCACGCCGGCGTGGGCGCAGGACGGTTATCGCGAGCAGATGAAGGGCCTGGACGAGCAGGTGCAGGAGGTCAAGTCCGACGCTCTGTCCATCGCAGCCGAGCTCAGCCAGCTTGAAGAGAAGCTGCTGTACCCGTCAGACACCCACTTCGCGATCTTCGTGCAGCTCGCCAAGGGCGACACGCTGCGCCTGGATTCCGTGGACGTGCAGGTCGATGGCCAGCCGGCGGCGCACTACATCTACAGCTTCAAGGAGCTCGAAGCCCTGCAGAAGGGAGGTGTGCAACGCCTGTACACCGGCAACATCGCCGGTGGGCAGCACCAGATCGCGGTGACGGTGAGCGGCAAACTCGCCAATGGCCAGGAGTACAGCCGCAGCGACACGGTCGCGTTCACCAAGGAGGTCAAGCCCAAGCTGATTGGCCTGGCCGTGTCCGGCGATTCGATCAGCGTCACGGATTGGTAAGAGCGATGCGGTTCGCGTCCATCATCGTGTTGGGATTTGCCCTGGTCGTGCTCCCGGGGGTTCGCCCCTGCATGGCCGCCGATGCGAAGCCGGACGCGGGTGCGCAGGATCCCTACTTCGGCGAAGCGTTGTTCAACGCCTACCAGGGACGCTGGTTCGAGGCGTTGCAGCGGCTCGACAGCGAGTTGGCCCAGCACTACCGCGTGGACGAACAGACGCTGGACTCCCTGTACCCGCTGATCGGTCACGCCGAGTTCTCGGTCGGCGATTTTGAGCTGAACTACCGCATGCACCTTCGGGCCGGGCGCGCGATCAAGGCGGTACTGGAGGCGGACGTGGACGATCTGGTGCGCAATGAGGCGGCCTTCCGCCTGGCGCGCATCCACTTCCAGAAGGGCCAGCCGCAGGATGCGATGCATGCGCTGGAGCGCATCCGCGGGGAGGTGCCTGAGGACATCCGCGACGAGATCGAGTTCCTGCGCGCCAACGTCTACCTCGCCATGGGCCAGCCTGCCGAAGCGGCGGCCGTATTGAAGAAGCTGCAGGGCGCGGAGGGGCTGGAGGGTTTTGCCGGATACAACTACGGCATTGCGCTGCTGCAGGACGGCAAGACGAGCGAAGGCCAGCAGCAGTTGGCGAGGGCCGGCGAGCCCAGTCGCAACGATTCGACGGCCGTCGTCGGGATCCGCGACAAGGCCAACATGGTGCTTGGGCGGTTGATGCTCGAGTCCAACGATTTCGGCAATGCACAGCGCTACTTCGATCGGGTCAGCCTCGAAGGGCCGTATTCCGACCAGGCGTTGCTCAGTGCCGGCTGGGCCGATGCGATGGCCGGAAATTATGAGCGCGCGCTCGTGCCGTGGAAGATCCTGGCCGCGCGCGACGCCACCGACAGTGCGGTGCAGGAGGCGAAGCTGGCGTTGCCCCATGCCTACGCCAAGATGAAGTTGCACGGCCGCGCAGCGGTTCTGTACGACGAAGCATTGACCTCCTTCGGGGCAGAGCTGGAGAAGCTGGACGCATCGACGCGCAGCGTGCGCGACGGCTACTTCCTCAAAGCGCTGGTGCGCGAGGAGGTCAATCAGGACGCGTTGTGGGTGGTGAAGCTCCGCGAGCTTCCGGACGCACCCGAAACGTTCTACCTGACCAAGCTGATGGCCTCGCACGACTTCCAGACGGCGTTGCAGAATTATCTCGATCTCGAAGACCTGCGCCGCAAGCTGGAGTCCTGGCAGACCAGCTTTGATGCCTATGACGACCTGATCCGCCAGCGCAGGGATTACTACGAGCCGTTGTTGCCCGGGATCGACGCGCAGTTCCGCGAACTGGATGCGCAGTACAAGCTTCGACGGGAGCAGCGCAACCTCCTGGCGCGACGCCTCAATGACCAGCTGACCGCGCCGAGGCCGGAGCTGCTTGCGACGGCTGACGAGCGCATCGCGCTTGATCGCATCCACGCGACGGAAGCGGCCGTCGCGCGCCTTCCTCAAGCGAACCGAAGCGAGCACGCGCAGCGGCTCGAGCGTCTGCGCGGCGTGATTACCTGGCAGTTGCGCACAGAATATGCGGAT
Organism: Lysobacter niastensis; assembly: GCF_031457115.1. Taxonomy (GTDB): domain Bacteria; phylum Pseudomonadota; class Gammaproteobacteria; order Xanthomonadales; family Xanthomonadaceae; genus Lysobacter_J; species Lysobacter_J niastensis_A. The sequence continues at coordinate 391,667 of NZ_JAVDVY010000002.1, read as the reverse complement.
CGACTGACCGTGGCACATGAGCATCTGGAGGAGCTGGACGCGGACCTCGCCTCGCTGCAGGACCGTTACCAGGCCTTCGTCCGTGCGCGGCAGGCGAGCGTGCACAGTTACACCGGTTACGACGACGGCATCCGGGACCAGCGCAACCGCGTGCGCGATTCGCTGCAACGTGTGGGCCAGTTGCAGGAGCAGCAGGGCTCCCTGATCGAGGCGGTGGCCATCACCGAACTCACCGCGCGCACGGAGCGCCTGAAGGCGTACCAGACCCAGGCGCGCTATGCCGTTGCGGACAGCTATGACCGCGCCAGTCAGGCGCAGGGCGGGGCTGCGTCGCCGGACGCACCGGCCGGGGAGGGCAAATGAGGTTTCGTCTTCGCCATGGCGTGGTGGCGGTGCAGCTCGCGCTGCTGGCGGCTTGCGCCCATACCGAACGGGCCGGCACCCTGGCCTCTTTGCGCAAAGTGCAACCGGATACCACGGATGTCCGCGTCGACAACGGCCTGGAAAAGGCCGTGGACGGGTACCGCCACTTCCTGCAGGAAACCCCGGCCAGCGAGCTGACGCCAGAGGCGATGCGCCGCCTCGCCGACCTGCAGTTGGAAAAGGAATACGGCGTTCGCGGCACGACCGCGATCGTGGTGGATCGCGTGCCCACGTCGACGTCCGCCGCGACGTCCGCGACGGTCGCGCCGGCTGCCGGGTCGTCGAAGTTGGTGCAGTTGGCCGCGCCTGAAGCGGTCACGAAGATCTCCGCGGTCGCCAGGTCCTCGGACAAGGGCGCCGCAGCCGGCGCCGGTGCGCCTGCCGACATCGAGCGGCAGATCGAGCAGCGCGCAGCGCAGGGGCAGGCCATCGCCACCGCGGCCACCGCCGGTGTCGCATCGGCGGAGTCCGGCCCGCTCGAGTCGATCCAGCTGTACGACAAGTTGCTCGCCGAGTTCCCGAACTACGCTTACCGCGACCAGGTGCTTTACCAGAAGGCCCGTGCCTATGACGAGCTTGGTCGGCCCGACGACGCGATGGCGGTGATGGAGCAGCTCGTCACCACAGACCCGGATTCCAAGCTCGTCGACGAAGTGCAGTTCCGCCGGGGTGAGAGCTTCTTCGCCCAGCGCAAGTACCGTGATGCCGAGAACGCCTACCAGAGCGTCGCGGCCAAGGGGGCGGCGTCGGAGTTCTACGAGCCCGCACTTTTCAAGCTTGGCTGGTCGTTCTACAAGCAGGGTGCGTTCGAGGAGGCGTTGCACCGGTATTTCGCCCTGATCGATCACAAGGTGGCCAAGGGCTACGTCCTGGGCGCGAAGCACACGGCGGCCGAGGATCGCCGCGTCGAGGACACCTTCAATGTCATCGCGCTGTCCTTCTCCAACCTCGGCGGGCCGGAGGCCATTGGCGAGTATTTCGCCGGGTTTGGCCACCGCCCCTACGAGGACCACGCGTATCGCTACCTGGGCGAGTTCTACCTGTCCAAGCAGCGATACCAGGACGCTGCCACGGTCTACAAGGACTTCGTCGGGCTCTATCCGTTCCATGCCGCGTCGCCGGACTTCGGCCTGCGCATCATCGGCATCTACGAGACAGGCGGCTTCCCGCAACTCGTGGTGGAGGCAAAGCGAGAGTTTGCATCCAACTACGGCCTGAAGGCCGAGTACTGGAAGCACCAGCCCATCGGTGAGCGGCCGGAGGTGGTGGCAGCCGTCAAGTCCAACCTGATGGACCTGGCGAACTACTACCACGCGCGCTACCAGGACCCGAGCCTGGCCAAGGAGAAGCAGCAGAGTTTCGCCGAAGCCGCACGCTGGTATGGCGACTTCCTCGATTCCTTCCACGACGACCCGGCGGCACCCGGGGCGAACTACCAGTTCGCGGACCTGCTGCGTGAAAACGGCGACTTCCGCGGTGCGGCGACGCAGTACGAGCGCACCGCCTACGGGTATCCGGCCCACGAGAAGGCCGCCGCTGCCGGTTACGCGGCGATCTTCGCGCACCGCGAGAACCTCAAGGTGGTAGCTGCATCGCAGGAGAATGAGGCCAGGCGCGCAACCGTGGACAGCTCGCTGCGCTTTTCCGACACATTCCCCCAGCACGAGCAGGCACCGATCGTGCTCGTGGCCGCGGCGCAGGATTTGTACGACCTGAAGGACTACGCCGCCGCGCGTAATGCCGGACGCAAACTGCTGGAAAAATTCACGTCCGCGACGCGGGAACTGCAGCGCACGGCGTGGACGGTGGTGGCGCACTCGTCCTTCGAGTTGGCGGAGTTCCCGGTGGCAGAGCAGGCCTACGTGCAGGTTCTGGCAGCGACGCCGGCAGGCGATGGGTCCCGCCCCGACCTGGTCGAGAACCTCGCGGCTTCGATCTACAAGCAGGGCGAGGCGGCCAATGCCGCAGGCGATTACCGCACCGCCGCAAACCACTTCCTGCGCATCAAGGAAGCGGCGCCGTCCTCGAAGATCCGTGCCGGCGCCCAGTACGACGCGGGCGCTGCGCTGATGCGCTTGCAGGACTGGAAGGCCGCTGCTCAGGTATTGGACGAGTTCCGTCGCGACAATCCGACCCACGAGCTGGTGAAGGACGCGACCAAACAGATCGCCAACGCCTTCCAGCAGGCCGGCGACCTTGGCGGTGCGGCCGGCGAATACGAGCGTGTCGCCAACGAGGCCACCGATCCGGCACTGCGCGCAGAGGCGCTGCTGTTGGCGGGTAAGCTGCACGAAGATGCGAAGGACATGGATCGCGCGCTGGCGGTTTACACCCGCTACGTCAGCGAGTTCCCCAAGCCCCTCGGCGACGCGCTGGAAGCGCATCAGCGCATGGCGGAGATCCACAAGGCGCGTGGCAATGATGCGCGCTACCGCGCCGAACTGGAGAGCGTGGTGCAGGCCGACGCCAGGGCCGGGGCCGAGCGCACCAGTCGCACGCGCACGCTGGCCGGACGCGCCGCCCTGGTGCTTGTTGAGCCGCTGTATGGCCGCTTCGCGTCGATCGAACTCAAGCAGCCGTTCGAGAAGAGCATGGCTGCCAAGCAGAAGGCGATGTCGGAGGCCATCAAGGGCTTCAACACGCTGGTGCCCTACGAAGTGGCCGATGTCACTGCCGCCGCCACCTTCTACATGGCGCAGGTGTACGCCAGCTTCAGTCGATCGCTCAACGAATCCGAACGGCCGACCGGCCTCGATGGCACCGACCTGCAGGACTACAACGACCAGCTCGACGAAATGGCGTTCCCGTTCGAGGAAAAGGCCATCGGCCTGCACGAGAAGAACATCGAGCTGATGGCGGCTGGCGTTCACAGCCCCTGGATCGAGAAGAGCCTGGTGAGCCTGGCCCAGTTGGTGCCGGCCCGCTATGCGCGTCCCGAGGCGAGCAGTGGCTTCCTCGCCCAGGCGGATCGATACGAGTACATCCGGCCAGCGGCGCAGGTTGCGCAAGCCGCGCCTGCCCAGGCAGCGCCTGCCGAGGCGGATGGAACCAGCACCGTCGAAAGCGCTGCGCCTGCCACCCCTGTCAACAACGGAGACGCCGATGTCAGCGGGCAATAAACACAACTACCGACGGGCAGTTCGCCACGCCGCTCGCCTCGGCGCGCTATTGCTGGTCTACGTTGCGGCCACGGCCATGGCGGCGCGCAAGGAGTCCGCTGGCGTGCAAGTGACCGACACCGGGTTCACCATCGTGGAGTCAGCCAAGATCGATGGCGCAACACGCTCCGACTATGCCCGTGCAGCTGGCCTGCTCGCCCAGGAGCGCTATGCCGACGGCATCGCCCTGTTGCAGTCGATTACGGCGAAGCAGCCCAAGCTGACCGCCGCTTACGTGGACCTGGGCATCGCGTACGCCAAGACCAATGAGTTGGACCAGGCCGAGGCGAGCCTGAAGCAAGCGCTCGAACTGCAACCAAAGCATCCGATCGCCTGGAACGAACTGGGCCTGGTACAGCGCCGGCAAGGCAAGTTGGGCGAGGCGCGCGCTTCCTACGAGAAGTCGCTTGCCGCCGCGCCGGGGTTCCATTTTGCAAGGCTCAACCTTGCGGTGCTTTGCGACTTGTACATCGCGGACGCCGCCTGCGCGCTCGACAACTACCTCATCTACCAGCAGGCCGTCCCTGACGACAAGCAGGTGGCCGGTTGGATCGCCAACGCCCGTGCTCGGGCCGATAAGGGGGTGAAGTGATGCTGCGCGCAACCGTGTGCATGTGTTTGTCGCTGGTGACGATGGCGGCGTTCGCCGCCGAGCCCGCGCCGCACAAGGCCAAGAGCGAACCTCAAGCCACCACGACCGGCGCAGCAAAACAGGAGGTCGCGCCCGGGGTCGATGTGGTGTTGTCCGGCTTGTCCATCGTCGGCAATGACGAGACGCCAAAGGAACTGGTCATCGTGCCCTGGAAGAGCTCGCAGCTGGCCGATGCGCCGGGTATATCGCGCCTGCTCGACGACAGCACGCAGCCTGTCGACAAGGACGTGTTCATGCGCGAGCTCGCGTTCTACGGACTCAGATCTTCCGACGCGGACGACGACTGAGTCGACGCTTCAACCACGTTTTTTTCCGCATCTCCAACGAATTTCCAGTGAGGGCAGTGACATGGGTTTCTTTCATTCGATAGCGCAGTTCTTCGAGGCCGGCGGCAAGATGATGTTGCCGATTCTGCTCATCGGCCTGGTCGGCCTGGCCATCGCCATCGAGCGCTGGGTGACCATCGCCCGCGCGCAGGCGCAGACCAAGCGCATGTGGGCGCGGGTCGAGCCCTCGCTGGGCGAAGGCGACTTCGACAAGGCCCGCGAGATTGTCGGCGCGGACAACACGCCGCTGGGCCGGCTGCTCGGCGCCGGCCTGGCCATGCAGGGAGCGGTTCGCCGTCGCGATGACGTCGAGAAGGCCATGCAGGAAGGCATCATGGAAATCGTGCCGCGCCTGGAAAAGCGGACGCACTACCTCGGCACCTTCGCAAACCTCGCGACCTTGGTCGGCCTGCTCGGCACCGTCTCCGGCCTCATCGGCGCGTTCAGTGCCGTGGCGACGGCCAACCCGGCGGAGAAGGCCAACATGCTGTCGGCCAGCATCTCCGAGGCGATGAACTGCACGGCGTTCGGTCTCGGCACCGCGGTGCCGCTGTTGTTCCTGCATGCCTTCCTGACTTCGAGGACGCAGAACCTGGTCGAGAGCCTGGAGATGGCCGCGATCAAGTACCTGAACGTTCTTTCGCTGCGCACGAGTCGCGCCGCCCAGCAGGCCACGGTCCAGAACATCCGGGCAGCCTGAGAACAAGGACAGGAGAAACACCATGGGCCTGATGCCACGTCGCAAGCCGCCGGCAAAGCCGGTCGAGCTGATGCTCGTGCCGATGATCGACATCTTCAGCGTGATGATCACCTTTCTGCTGATGACGGCGGTGTTCTCGCGCATTTCGATCATCCAGCTCGACCTGCCGAGCGCCGCCGGCGGCGCACCCACGGAGCCCGCCTTCCGCCTTGAAGTGATGGTGCGCAAGGAGGGCCTGGAGCTGACCAATGGTCGCGACACGATTGCGGCGTTGCCCGTGGAGAACGGGGCCTATCCGCTCAAGCAACTGACGCTGCTCGCCGCCAATCTCAAGGGCCAGCATGTGGAAGTCGATACGGCCTCGGTGCTGATGGCTCCGGACGTGGCGTACGACCACCTGGTGCAGGTGATGGACGCCATCCGGAGCACGGACGCGACCACTGCTGCCAGCAATGGGTTCACTGGCACGCCCGATGAGCGCGGCCGCATTTCAATGTTCCCGAAGATCGCCGTGGGAGATGCACCATGAGGATGTCGCTGAACCCGTTCCGTGGCGCGCGCAAGAAGCACGAAGATCCGCAGCTCAACCTGATCCCCATGATCGACATCATGTCGGTGATGGTGGCGTTCCTGTTGATCTACTCGACCGAAGTCGAAGTGGTCCAGAACGCCAAGGGTGTGGAGATCCCGCTATCCACCGCCGAGGCCAAGCCCGCCGAGACGGTGGTGGTGACGATCACCAGGGACATGCTGCTTGTGCAGGGCGATGCTATCGCCACGATGGACGAGATCCGCGACCCAAAGGCTGCGCTGATCGAGCCGTTGCGCGAGTACCTCTCGCGTCCATTGACCACCAGGAGCGGCGCCGCCCAACAGTCTGCGCTCGCCCATCGCGAGATCACCGTGCTGGCCGACAGGGGCTTGCCCTACGAGGTGATCCGCAAGGTGATGACGACCTGCACGGCGGCCGCCTACGACAAGTTGTCGCTCGCCGTGCTCGAGCAGGGCGGTAGCGCGCCGAACGGCGGCTGAGGCAGGACACGTGACCGATACCAACACCATGGAACCCGAAACCATCCAGGACGCCAATGCCCCGGGTTCGCTCGACGAGCGGATTGCGCAGGCGCGTGCGCGACTCGATGAACTTGCGCGCGATCTCGCCGCTATCGATGACGAGCTCGAAACCTTCGCTGGCGAACGCGTCCGGCACAAGTTGCTCGAACAGGCGTGCCACGCGCTGGAGGAGCTGAACCACGCGGGCGGCGCAGACCTGTTCTGGCGCGGTCTTGCCGGGAACGGCGAGTCGGCCGGGCACATTGCCCGTGCGCGCGGCCGCACCGAGTCCTTGCGTGCCCGCATCGACGAAATCGAGACGCGCCGCAGCGACATGGTGGGGAGGATAGGCGAGCAGAACGAACAGCTTTTCCTGCTCGAGGACGAAGCGTTCGAGCATCAGGAGGAAATGGAGCGCCAACGCAATGAATGGATCGTCGAGCGCGAGCTCCAGGCCGATCGCGTTCGCCCGCACCTCATGTTGTGGATGCGCGGGGAGGAGGATCAGCGTTCGCGCAAGGGTCTGGTCATCGCGCTGTGCGTCTGGCTGGTATTCGCCCTCGTTTTTCCTTTCATCAAGATTCCCGAGAGGCCCGTGCTCGCGGCCGAGAAGTTGCCGGAGCGCGTGGTCACCGTCATTCCGGAGGCCAGGAAGCTGGAGCAGGCGCCGCCACCGCCGCCGGAGCTCACCCGGCCGGTTGAAAGGAAGGTCGAGCGCAAGCCGACGCCGACCCGGGCCACGGCGAAGGTCGAACCGCGGCCTGTGCCGACACCGCAGCCCACGGCCAAGCCGCAGGGCATCCTGGCATTCAAGAACAGCCTGGCCGTCGACGACATGCCCGCGGTGGCCGAGCTCGGCAAGGCGGCCAAGCTCAGTAACGACACCGGCGCGGCGCGTCCGGAGCGCGCCATGCTGACCAGCAACGCGCCGGGTGGCAGCAGTGGCATCAACCTCTCCTCGGAGAGTCGCAGCTTCGGCAAGGGCGGCGGCGGTGAGCGGGCCGCCATCAAGGGCGTCGCAACGACCAGGGCCACGAGCGGAATCAACGCGATCGCCGCCGCAGACACCGCCGCCAATGGTGCTGCGCGGCGCGGGGGGCGCTCCGACGAGGAGATCCAGATCGTCTTCGATCGCCACAAGTCCGCGTTGTACCGGCTCTACCAACGCGAGCTGCGCAACGACGCGACATTGCAGGGCAAGGTCATCCTGCGCCTGACCATCGAGCCGGACGGCAGCGTGTCGATGGCCCAGGTGAAGTCCTCGGAAATGGATGCGCCCGGCCTGACCGCGGACATCGTGGCGCGCGTGAGGGGCTTCAACTTCGGCGCGAAGGACGTGCCGGCGGTAACGATCGTGTATCCGATGAACTTCCTGCCGGCAGGTTGATGACATGGCGTCGCATCGCGACGCATCAAGGCAACACGCTCTAGGCAACAAGCAACAAAACGACAAAGGCAAAACCACCGAAAGGTGGCGACGCAAAGTCACCGGCCTGTCGGGCGCAACGCGCCCCATGGTAGCGGGACCGCCGGAATCAGCGCCCCGATGTTGGGAGGCGCTTCCTCGGTCCATTGGTGGCTTGCGCGCACACGAATGGAGTGAGGCTGTATGAGTCTGGGGTTCGCACGCACCGCTGGGGCAGGGAAGAGCTGGATACGCATCCAGCTGTTCGCCTTCTTGATGCTGTTTGGCACGGCGTTCGGCGCGTACGCGGCGGATTGCGTCGCCGATTTCGGCGGCGTGGTCGACGGGAACGTGGTCAATCCCGCGCCCTCAAACCTGAACATCGATGGCAACTGCATCATCAGGAACTTCCAGCAGCCGAACCCGCTCGACACCAACATCAGCTTCTTCACGCAGCCTGGCCAGACGGACGCCCGATGGCTGGTGGTGTTCGACAACGTCGATTTCACCCTGGGCAACATCGCGTGCGACGCCGTGCACCAGCACAAGATCTGGTTCGTCAACGGCTCGCTGCACAGCCTCAGGCCGAACTGCCAGAACTTCCTGGTTCCCGTCGAGTCGATCAACAAGCAGGGGCCTGCCTATGCCGCCGTGGGGGTCCCTTTCACCTACAGGTTGCGGGTTCCGATCCTGATCGACCCGTCCACCGGCACCGAAGTGCTCAACGGCGTTTCACAGAATGATCTGCACGGGATCACGCTCTACGACAACATCGGTGCCGATCCGGTCACCGTGTACGTCAACGGACTGGACGACAACGACCCAAGCACGCCTCCGGTACAGCTTCCCGTCGAGATTCCCGGTACGGGAGTCGATCTGAGCCTGGTGGGGACGCCGAGCGTGCGTTGGTGCGTGGATCTGGCCTGCCAGACGCTCGGCGCGGCCGTGAACCCGACGATCGTCGCCAATCCGAACGGATTGATCGAGTTCAAATTCGCGCCCGGCTTCATCATCCCCCAAGGTGGACGCCTTGCGATCGACATCACGGTGGTCCTCGACGACAACTCGTCGTCCAATGTCCTGGGCAAGGCCTTCGTCAACACGGCGATATGGCAGTTCGGGCGCCTGATCGACGGCACTTTCTATAACCCGCTCCCTGGCGAGAACGGTGTTTCCGCCCCGACGGTGATCGCTGGACCGAACCTGGTCGTCAACAAGACCGGCACGGCGGTGCTCGGTGGATCGACGCTCAATCTCGGCGAGTGGGGCGAGTTCACGGTCGACGCGGTGAATACGGGCCAGTTCGACGCGTGGAACGTCACGCTGCTGGACCGTTTGCCTGATGGCCCCACTGGCGGCATGTGCGACATGACGCCGGAGATCACTGGAGTCCAGCTCGGCGGTACTCTGTTGACACAGGGCGTGCACTACACCCTGTCCTATACCGGCGCGCCCACCTGCGAACTGAGCCTCACGCTGCTCGATGCAGCCGGTTCCATTGCGCCGGGCGAGCACCTGGTGCTCGAGTACCGCACCAAGCTGGATGCCGACACACAGAACGGCGCAACCATTACGAACGTCGCCGGTGCGACGCGCTGGTACAACGACAGCAGCGTCAACCCCGCGCGCGTCGAGGTGACCCGTGCACTCACCAACGGTACGGTGGGCACGGACGATCATGAGGACGCGCATTCGCTCGCGGTCCTGCTGTCGGGCTACTTCTACGAAAAAACCGTGCGCAACGTCACCACCGGTGAGAGCCCGGCGGCGACTGCAGCGCCCGGCGACGTGCTGCATTACACCCTGCGCCTGCAGGCGACGGATTCCGGGTTCGACGACGTCATTTTCCGTGACCAGTTGCCACCGGACTTCGTGGCCGGGTCGCTCGTGTTCACCTCGCTCCCGGCCGGGGCGGTCAACAACAGCAATCCGGCCACCGGCTTCATCGATATCCGCGGCCTGGATGTGCCGGCGGGCGGTGACGTGCGCGTCGAGTTCAACGTGACGCTGCTCTCGACGCTTGCCAACGCTCACATGGTCGTGAACCAGGCGCAATTACTCAGCAGCTCTGAAGCGTTCCTCGCGGACAGCGACGATCCGAACGTCAACGGACAGGCCGATCCCGACCCCGCGGTCGATGACGAGGATCCCACCCGCGTGCGCATCGGCGCGCCGCCCAGCCCGCCCACGAAGGTGCTCGTATCGCCGACCAATGGCGAGGCAACGATTGGCGAGGAACTCGTCTATCGCATTGCCGTGCCCGGCCAGCCGCGCAGTTCGCCGATGTACGACGTGCAGGTCACCGACGCGCTGAGCGCCAACCTCGAGTACGTCAGCGCGACGGCAACGGTGGGAGGCGTGGTCAATGGACCGGGCGTCGTCAATTCGAGCACCGCATCGCAGGTGGCCATCGCCATCGACCAGGTCCCGGCGGGGCTGCAGGCGTTCGTTGACGTTCGCGTGCGCGTCCGAAACGTGCTCGGCGCCCAGCAGGGTGTCGACGTGGGCAACACGGCCTCGTTCACGTACTCGGAGTCCGATGGTGGCGCCCGCGAGCCGGCGCTCGCGACGAATCAGGTGTTCTTCAACATCGTCGAGCCGACCGTGACGATCGCCAAGGCGGCGAATCGGACCACGGCGGCTGCCAATGACCTCATTCGCTACACCGTTACGCTCACGGCGGCCAGCGGCAATGACGCCTCGGGCGCATTGGATGTGTCGCTGACCGATACGCTTGGCGTGGGCCTGCAATACGCTGGCAATCCGGTTGTCACCGGCACCGGCAATACGATCGGCGCGCCTGTCGTCACGGGCGATGGCAGCGCCGGCGCACCGCAGACACTGGTGTGGAGCCTGGGCGACGGCAATGCCGATATCGACATCGCCGAGGGAGAGTCGATCCAGGTTTCCTACGACGTCCGCGTGCGCAGCGATGTGCTTGCCGACCAGGACCTGACCAATACCGCCGTCGCACGCTGGACCGGCATCGACGGCGCCAATGCCGGAGAGCGCACGGGCGCGGACGGCCCGGGACAGCTCAATGACTATGTGACGGCCCCGGCCTCGACCACGGTGACCACGCCGGGCGCGCGACCGTCGAAGCAACTGAGCTCGCCAGCGACGGGCGGGGCGACGATCGGCCAGGAAGTGACCTATACGATCCTGGTACCGAGCGCGCCGAGCAGCGCCACGCTGTTCGACGTGGCGGTGACCGACGCGCTTGACGCCAACCTCGAGCTGGCTGCCGTCACCGTGACCGGTGTCGCCGGTGCCACGACCGGGAGCAGCACGGCCTCGCAGATGAACGTCCTGATCCCGCAGATCCCGGCGGGACAGCAGGCGACGATCGAACTTCGCGCACGCGTGCGCAACATCCTATCCGCCCAGCAGGGCGTGCAGGTCAGCAACACGGCTTCGTACACCTACGCCGTCAGCCCGGGTGGCACTGTGGTGGCGCCACTGGCCAGCGCCGCGGCGACGTTCACGATCGTCGAGCCGGCCGTGGCCGTCGCCAAGACCGGAGACAAGACCGGCGCAAACGGCGGTGACATCGTGCGTTACACGGTGACCGTGACTGCTGCCGGTGATGCGAACGCCAGCGATGCCTTCGACCTGCGCCTGGTCGACACGCTTGCATCCGGCCTTACCTACGTCGGCAACCCGACTGTCACCGGAATCGGCAACAGCATTGGCGCACCGCTCATCACGGGTGATGGCAGTGCGGGCAATCCGTATGTGCTGAGCTGGAGCACGGCGGCCGGCAACGCCGCGATCAATGTGGCGAAAGCCGCTTCGGTGCAGGTCAGCTACGACGTACGCGTGAACAATGGTGTCGCGGCCCTGACGACGCTGGCCAACAGCGTGCTGGTCGAGTGGAGCGGCATCGCCGGCGTCAGCGCCTTCGAACGCAACGGCGCCGGCTGCCCGACGGTCGCGGCACCGAATGATTATTGCGCCGGTCCCGCGAGCCACTCGGTGCTCACCAATCCACCCAGGCTCAACTTCACCAAGACCGTCGTCAGCCAGACGCCTGCGCATCCGGGCGATGTGGTGCAGTACCGCCTGCAACTGAGCAACCTCAGTGACGTCAGTGCCGCCGGCATCTCGCTGGTCGACGAACTCGACGCGCTCAATGATCCGGCGAAGTTCGTTCCGGGCACGCTGGCGCTGGTAGGCACGCTGCCGGTCGGCGCGGTAAACAACAGCAACGCCAGCGGCGGCGCGAAGGGCACAGGCCGGATCGACATCGGCAACCTCACGCTCGGCGCCGCGGGTTCCGGCTCCGAAACCGTGGTCGTCGAGTACCGCGTGCAACTGGTGCCGGTGATTGCAAATGGCACCGTTGTCCTCAACCAGGCCCGTGCGCAGTTCGGCAACACGCTGCTGGCGCTCAGCGACGATCCAACCGTCAACGGGCAGGCCAATCCGGATGTCTCCGGCGACGAAGATCCGACCCGGCTGCCGATCGAATCGGCGCCGCAACTGGTGGTCGAGAAGGTCTCGGCATATCTGGGCACGAACCCGAACGTGCTGATGGCCGGCGATACGCTGCGCTACACAATCACCGTGCGCAACATTGGTAACGACCATGCGCACGGCGTGATCCTGCGCGACCTGGTGCCGGCCAACACCGCCTACGTGGCGGGCAGCACCGCGCTCAACGGCGTGGCGGCGGCCGATGGTCCCAACGGCTCTCCGCTGATCAATGGCATCACGGTCAGTTCGCCGGCCGAGACGACTGCGGGCGTGGTCCGCGCCGACAACCCGGCCAATGCCGCGGCCAACGTCGCCACGATCACCTTCAATGTCATCGTCGACCCGAATGCGGCCGACGGCACCATCGTCGCCAACCAGGCCTTTGTGATGGCCACCGACCTGGGCAACGAAGCGCCTTCGGACGATCCACGCACACCGGTCGCGAACGACCCGACCCGTGACGTGGTAGGCAACGCACCGCTGCTGTATGCCGAGAAGGCGGTGGCGCTGCGCATCGACAACACCTCGCCCGGCGTGATCGATCCGCTCGACACGCTTCGCTACACCATCCGCATTTACAACAACGGCCGCGCGGCCGCCACGCAGTTGATGCTGCGCGACAACGTGCCGCAGCACACCAGTTGGGTCGCCGATTCGCTCACCTTGAACGGCCAGCCCGTCGGCCAGCCGGATGGCGGCGTCTCGCCGCTGATCGCCGGCATCAACGTCGGCACGATCAATCCAGGCCAATCAGTGGTGGTGCAGTTCGACGTACAGGTCAATGCCGGTACCGCCGGCGGCACGCTGATCGCGAACCAGGCGACGGTCGCAGGCGCCGGGCTGGCGCCGCTGCTGACCGATGGCGACGGCAATCCCTCCACCGGCCCCGAACCGACTGTCGTAGTGGTCGGTGCGGCACAGGCCATGACCATCAACAAGCAGGTGGCGGTGGTCGGCGGCGGTGCCGCGCTCCCGGGTGCTGGGCTCGAGTACGTGGTGATCGTGCGCAATGTCTCGCCGGTGCCCGCCACCCTCGTGCGGATCGTCGACGACCTTGCGGCATCTGCGGCGGGCCAACTCGTCTACGTCGCTGGGTCAGCCACTCTCAATGGCAGCAGCGCCGGCATCACGGTGTCGGGCGCGACGATCGTCGCCGATTACTTCGGCAGCCACGGCGATCTCGCCCCGGGCGCGTCGGCCACATTGCGCTTCCGCGCCACCATTGCCTCCGGCCTCGCGTCAGGCACGCGCGTGACCAACACCGGCGTGGTGAGCTGGAGCGATCCGGCACAGACCGCGAGCGCGAGCGTCGCCTTCGATGTCGGCGGCATGATCGGCGTCGGTGTGTTCAGCGGCCGCGCCTGGCATGACGCCAACTTCAATAGGACCGCGGACGCGGGTGAGCGCGTGCTCGCAGGTTGGAGCGTCCAGCTGTATCGCAACGGCCAGCTGGAACGCACCACCACCACCGACGCCGATGGTGAATGGCGGATCTCGGGTGTGGCCCCGAACGACGCCTCGTCCGATGCGTTGGAGGTGCGCTTCACCGCGCCCGGTGCCACCGCCAGCACGGCCAAGCTCGGTTATGCGCACTCGGTGTTCGGCAACGATCTGCAACGCATCCATGCCATCGCCGTGCAACCCGGCAGCAACCTGCTGAACTTGAACCTGCCGATCGAGCCCAACGGCGTGATCTATGAGGCGATGAACCGCGTGGCCATTGCCGGCGCGCGCCTGCGCCTGCTCGATGCGGCTGGTGTTTCGTCACTGCCTGCCACCTGCTTCGCCGACCCGGCGCAGCAGGGCCAGGTCACACAGCAGGGTGGCTTCTACCGCTTCGACTTGAACTTCACCGACCCGGCGTGCCCATCCGGCGGCAGCTACCTGATCGAAGTGGCGCCGCCGTCGGCGGATTATCTGGCCGGGCCCTCGGGCCTGATGCCGCCGAGCACGGGCGCGAACAATGCGGCGTTCTCCGTGCCCAATTGCCCGGCGGGTGCGAGCGATGCCATTCCAGGCACGACCGAGCGCTGCGAGGCGCAGGTGTCCGAGCTGGCGCCGCCAACCTCGGTCCCGGCGCGCTCGGCCGGTACTACCTACTACCTGCACCTGCGCATGGACGACACGTTCATGCCTGGCAGCAGCCAGATCTTCAACAACCACATCCCGCTCGACCTCGACCTGGGCCAAGCGCTGGCCATCAGCAAGACCACGCCGATGAAGAACGTCACGCGCGGCCAGTTGGTGCCCTACACCATTACGCTGCGCAACCTCTCGGGCCTGTCGTTGCGCGACGTGCGTGCCGTCGACTCCTACCCGGCGGGCTTCAAGTATGTGCCGGGTTCGGCGCGCATCGATAACGTGCCGACGGAGCCAGGCCAGAGCGGTCGCCAGCTGACATGGAGTGGCCTGGAGTTCCGTGCCACCGACGAACACGTGATCACCCTGCTGTTGGCCGTTGGCGCGGGCGTGGGCGAGGGCGAGTTCGTGAATCGCGCGCGCGTCTGGAACGGTCTCTCCGACCGCCCGCTTTCCGGCGAGGCCACCGCCACCGTGCGTGTGGTGCCGGACCCGACCTTCGACTGCACCGACATCATCGGCAAGGTGTTCGACGACGCCAACCGAAACGGGCACCAGGATGAAGGCGAAGGCGGTCTGGGTGGCGTGCGCCTGGTGAGCGCGCGCGGTTTGGCGGCGACCACCGACGCGAACGGCCGTTACCACCTGACCTGTGCGGTGGTGCCGAACGAGGACCGCGGCAGCAACTTCGTATTGAAGCTGGACGACCGGACCCTGCCCAGTGGCTACCGTCCCTCCACCCGGCAGACGGTGATCGCGCGCGCCACGCGCGGCAAGGCGCTGAGCATCGACTTCGGCGCTTCGGTCTTCCGCGTGGTGAGCCTTGACCTCAGCGATGAGGTGTTCGAGCGCGGAGGCACGCAGCTGCGCCGCCAATGGCAGCCGCGCGTGCAGACGCTGCTCGATGAGCTGGTGAAGGAGCCGGCGGTACTGCGCCTGTCCTATCTGGCCGACCTCGAGGACCCGGACCTGGTCGAAGCACGGCTGGCCGCGATCAAGGCGCAAGTCACGCAGGCCTGGCCGTCAGCCGGCGCCAGCTACCCGCTCACAGTGGAGCAACAGACCTTCTGGCGACGCGGCGCGCCGGTGCAACGCCCCGTGGGCAACGAGGGGGCGCGCAAGTGAACACCAGGTTGAAGAAGAACATGTTGACGAAACACATTCGACTGCCGCTGCTGGTCCTGTGCCTGATGACCGCCACGGCGGTGGCACAGACGGCCGAGGATCAGGCGGCGAATGACCAGGCCACTAAGGACGTGCCGATGGGCGCATCCGTCGAGCGCCACCTGCCCGGTGACCAGGAGTTTCGTCCGCTGGTGCGCGACCCGGGCGTGCTCCAGCACGTGACCGGCGACCGGATGGAGAAGCAGCAGGTCGATGGCCAGGTAATGGAGACGGTGAAGCTGAGCGGCATCATCGCGCCGCTGCACTTCGATTCGGGCGCGATCACCATCCGCGACGAGGACATCGAGAAGATCCGGCGTGCGCTGGAATCGGTGCGCGGCAAGGCCAACGTGCGCCTGCACCTGGTCGGCCATGCCGACAACCAGCGCCTTTCGACCGAGCTGTCCGCGCGTTATGGCGACAACCAGGGCCTGGCGCGTGAGCGCGCCGGCGAGGTGGCGGAGTTGCTGCAACGGGCGCTGACGCTGCCACCGGAGGCCATCGCCTTCGAGGGCATGGGCGATACCCGTCCGGTGGCGAGCAACGCAACGGCCGCAGGTCGCTCGCAGAACCGACGCGTGGAAGTGGAAGTCTGGTACGACGAACCCAAGGCTGTGACTACCGAGCAGGAGGTTCTCGTGAAGGAGGAGTTCCGCCAGATCAAGGTCTGTCGCGTGCAGGAGCTTTGCCAGATGCGTTTCCAGGACGGAGCCGCGCGTCGAACTCGGGTGAACAACCTGGTGTCCGCACTGCACTTCGGCGAGGAGGGCGTGGAGGTCACGCCGACGTTCATCGAGCAGGTGCGCAAGGCATTTGCCAACTTGCAGGGAAAGCAGAACGTGACCGCCAAGTTCATCGGCTATGCCGATGACATGGCCTTGTCGGATCGCAACGCGCGCATCTACGGCGATGGGGTCGCATTGTCGAAGGCGCGCGCGCATCGAGCCGCCCTCGCGGTGCAGCAGGCATTGGGCCTGCCTGCCGCAGCGTTGCAGAGCGACGGCCGCGGCGCCACGACGTTCCTCGCCCCGAACGACACCCCGCAGGGCCGCGCGCTGAACCGCCGCATCGAGGTGCAGTTCTGGTACGACGACCCGTTGCAGGAACTGCCCGAAGAGCCGCAGATGTGCCCGGCCGATGCAGGCAAGGAGATCATCACCCGCATCTACCAGCCCACGGGGGGACCCATTCCGGTGCTGCTGCTGGAGTCAGGCGAGGCGATCATCCCGGCCGGATTCACCGAACGCCTGCGCAGTGCCCTGGATGAAGTCAAGGATCGCGAGAACGCGCGCCTGCGTTTCATCGGCTACACCGGCAACGAGCGCCTGGACCGACGTACCACCTCCGTGTACGAGGATGACATCGGTCTGTCCGCGGCGCGCGCGGGCCGGACGATGGAAACCGTCCGCACGCAGATGCAGCTTGGGCCGGAGCAGGTCGAGCACGAGGGCCACGGTTTCGTGCAGTCCGCAGACCTGCCGAACGAGGGCTTCATCCAGGGCGCGGATTCCTACATCGAAGTGCAGGTGGTGTACGACGAGCCTGCGGTGCGCGACGACTACGAAGGCGTGGACATCACACGGCTCAACCGCGAGCTGGCGCCGGGCAATGCCTTCGGTCTCAACCCGATGCACATCTCGGTGGACGGCAAGCCCCTCGACGACCCGGGCCGCAGCTCGGCCGACGTGCAGCGATGCACCGACGTGGCACTGGACCAGGCCGGCATCCGTTTCCAGTTCGACGACCTGAACGCCGAACCACGCCTGACCGTGTCCGCCTCGCCGCAGTTGGCGGTGGTGGGCGAGCCCGTGCGCTTCCGGATGTACTCGAACTACACCGGCTTCATCCACCGCGCCGAGGTGCGCATCCACGAGAAGGGGCAGTCCACGCAGGCCACGCCACTGGCGATCGTGGCGCTGGACGCGAACGGCGATGCCGAATGGCAGCCGGCCTTCGAGGGCATCCCGGCCAGCGGGCGCGAGTTGCAGTACCTGTTGCGCATCTACGACGAGCAGGGCAGGTTCGACGAGACCAGCCTGCGCCCGTTGTGGCTGGTCAACGCCAATGGCGATGGCAGCGCCGCGGAAGTTCCCACGATGGCAGCGGGTGAAGGCGCGCCGCCGATGGCCGGTTACGGCGAGAGCCATCTGGCTACGCGCAACATCCGCATCGGTGCGAACACCGTCGCGGTGCGCGGCGGTGGCATCCCGGACGGGCACACGGTGTGGGTGGCCGGCCGTCCCGTGCCGGTGGACGCCAAGGGTGACTTCATCGCCGAGGAGATCCTGCCCGATGGGCTGCACACCGTGGAGGTGGCGGTGCTGGACGCGGAGGGCAACGGTCAGCTCTACCTGCGCGACCTGGAACTGCGCCAGCGCGACCGCTTCTTCGTGGGCATCGCCGACCTGACCGTGGCCAAGGACCGCACCAGCGGCCCGGCCGATCTGCTGGAGGGTGAGAACACGGCCTTCGAACGCAGCGAGTCGTTCTACGGCCGGCTGGCCTTCTTCGGCACCGAGAAGTTCGGCAATGGGTGGCGCCTGACGGCCAGTGCCGACACGCGCGAGGGTCCGGTGCAGGATTTGTTCGGCAACCTCCTGGACAAGGCCCCCGACGCGCTGTTCCGCCGCATCGATCCGGACTACCACTATCCCACCTTCGGCGATGACGGCATCGTCGAGGAGATGGCGCCGACCCTGGGCAAGTTCTACCTGCGAGCGGAGCGTGACGACGACTACGCGATGTGGGGCAACTTCCAGACCGACTACGCGGGCAACGAACTGGCCCAGGTCGATCGCGGGCTGTACGGTGCCAACGCGGAGTGGAAGGCGGATGCGACCACGGCGTTCGGCGAACACCGTGCCAGCGTCAGCGGCTTCGCCGCCGAGCCCGGCACGATCGCCGGCCGCGACGAGTTCCGCGGCACCGGTGGCTCGCTGCTCTACCTGCGCAACCAGGACATCCTCACCGGTTCGGAGCGCCTGCGCATCGAGATGCGCGACAAGGACTCGGGGCTGGTCACCGGCACGGTGGACCTGCGCCCGGGCCTGGATTACGACATCGACTACCTGCAGGGCCGCATCCTGCTTTCCGAGCCGCTGTCGTCCACCGGCAGCGACAATATGCTGGTGCGCAGCGGCGGTCTCTCCGGAGACGAGGCCTGGCTGGTGGCGCGCTACGAGTACGCCCCGGGTTTCGACGAGATCGACACGCTGACCACCGGCGGACGGGCCCATGTCTGGATCAACGACCATGTCGGCGTCGGCCTCACGGGCAGCCGCAGCAGCGGCGACGTCGAGGACAACGACATGCTCGGCGCGGACCTCACGCTTCGCAAGAGCACCGAGACATGGTTGAAGGTGCAAAGTGGCCGCACCCGGGGCCTGGCGTCGCACTCGCTCTTTTCGAATGACGGCGGCTTCGACTTCACTGGCAGCGATCCAACGCAATTCAACGATGCACAGGCCGACGGCTACCGCGCCGATCTCAGTGCCGGCATCGGCGACCTGCTGAAGAACGGCAAGGGCAGACTGACCCTGTACACGCAGGAACAAGGTGCCGGCTACTCGGCGCCGGGCCAGGCGACGCTGACCGACCGCATGTACTACGGCGGCACGATGGACCTGCCGATCGGCGAGAAGCTCAGCGTCGTCGGCAAGGCCGATCATCGGGAACAAGGTGCGGGCCTGACGCTTGACGCGGCGGAGCTGGACATCAAGTACCAGTTGAACGATCGCTGGAGCGTGGCCACGGGCTTGCGCAGCGACAAGCGCGAAGACCAGCGCGTCGTAGTGCCGCTGACCCAGGAGCAGGGTGAGCGAACCGATGCGGTGGTGCAGGCGGCCTACGATTCTGCGAACGACTGGAACGCTTGGGCCTTTGCCCAGCAGACCCTGTCGAAGGATGGCGACCGCCAGGACAACGGCCGGATGGGCGCCGGCGCCGCGCTGCGCATCAGCGAGAAGCTGCGCCTGGAAGTCGAGGCCTCGGCCGGCGATCTGGGCCCGGGCGGGCGGCTGGGGACCACCTACATGGTGTCCGACAAGACCAGCCTGTACTTGAACTACGCGCTGGAAAACGAGAGCGGCGACGTCCTCGACGGCACCAACCTGAGCAGCCAGCGCGGCAGCCTGGTTGGAGGCATGAAACGGCGCCTGTCGGACAGCAGCAGCGTCTATGCCGAAGAGCGCTATCAGGACGTCAACGAGGCCACGGGCCTGACCCATGCCGCCGGCATGTCGCTGAACCTGGGTGAGGGTTGGACCGTGGGCGCGAATGCCGAGGTGGGCACCTTGCAGAACAGCGAGACCGCCGCCGAGACGGAGCGCCGCGCCGGCGGCGTGCGCGTGGCCTACAGCAACGGCCCGACCCGGATCTCCAGCGGCATCGAGTACCGCGCCGACGACGCCGAGCAGCCCGACACCTCGTTCGTGGAGCGAACCACCTGGCTGTTCCGCAACAACTTCAAGTACCAGTTGTCGCCCGACTGGCGCCTGGTCGGCAAGCTCGACCGCTCCATCAGCGAAAGCTCGCAGGGCCAGTTCTACGACGGCGACTTCACCGAGGGCGTGGTGGGCTTCGGCTACCGTCCGATACTCAACAACCGTTTGAACGCGCTGGCCAAGTACACGTACTTCTACAACATGCCCACCACCGGCCAGGTGACGCCCACCGGCACCGCAGCGCAATTCATCCAGAAGAGCCACATCGCCTCGCTGGACGGCAGCTATGAACTGACCCCGTCGTGGTCGTTGGGTGGCAAGTACGCCTACCGCCTGGGGTCGGTGAGCCTGGATCGCGAGAACCCGGAGTTCTTCGACAACCGCGCGCAACTGGTCATCCTGCGCACCGACCTGCGCCTGTTCGAAAAGTGGGAGGGACTGGTGGAGGCCCGCAGGCTGCACCTTCCGGACCTGGATGAATCACGCAGCGGCATGCTGCTTGGCGTGTACCGCTACTTTGGCGAGTACGTGAAGGCCGGCGTGGGCTACAACTTCACCGACTTCTCGGAAAACCTGACCGACCTGAGCTACCGCCACCGCGGTGTGTTCATGAACATCGTCGGCGCGATGTAGCGCCGACCAACCCTGGGGGAGCGTGGTACGGAACGCTTGGTATACGGGCGCTAGGCGGGGTTGGTGTGATCCAATCCAGACTTATTGCGGTACGGCCTTGGGGGCAGGTCACACCTTGATCCTATTCGCGGTCTGGCGGAAGCGATCGTATGCCCACCAACGTCGGGATGCGCGGTGCTCGGCTAGCTAGGGCGATCTTGCCACAGGGGCATGAGCCTCATTTCTCTTAAGGAATGGGATCGCGAATGGCTGGTCATAGCTCGCCCAGTAGACCTGATCGTCTAAATCCCACATTGATCCTGACAGCGTCTGGATCAACTCTCTCTTTGCGATGGAACGCTGCTGTTCCGTGTTGTTCCCGCCGTATCGGAGAGTCGCGACAAGCATTTCGGGAGACTCAACAATGCTGATCGCCGGATCATCTGGAAGCGGCGCCTCGCCTGGATCCAGATTGTTCGAAAGGAAGAACGCAACCGTCCAGCCGCCCGAAGCCCCGTGTTTAGGCGGCGGCACGGAGAACATCTTTGACTCACCATCCGTTTGGAATGTTGGCGACGTCATCTCCATCTTCTCTCGACTCTCGTTGTCGCCATATATGTAATCAGTCAGTTTCCCCTGAGCCGCATCTACAGCAATATCGTGGTCTCCGTCAGTGGACACCTGAGCCAGTAGTGCCGGCGCGTATCGCCTGATCTCAACCCGCCCTACGATTCCCTCCATGTGGTAGGCAGGCTCGGCATCAACACGAATACCGAAAAACCCTGGTATCGATTTGAGGATGTCGGTGAACAAGGGTCTTGTTGAACTGCTCATGATCATCTCCAACTAACCACTGCCTATTGGGCTTCTTGGTCAGTTATCTCGGGGCGCTTCACTCTCCGCCTATTCCAGAACTGGATTCGCGGTGGCGCGTAGGCCACTGCGGTTTTGTCGCGACCGCATCAGAGATGCGCTATCGGAACCCAACGGCATGTGCAGCGCTTGCCATCAAATCGAGCAGGCCACGCCTGGATGGTACGAACACTCCAGATCCGTCCATGGCTGACAGTATCTCGTTCTCCAAAGCTGCATCTTCCGTGCGGACGGAACCCACGAAGACGTAAGGCCCGGCCGCACCAACCGCCCCCGGGGGCAGGAATATCTCGGGCAAGGCGACAATCGACGCATCGGTACGCCTATAGAGCGATAGCTTCATGCATGAGTCCGTCAGTACGAGCTGCACGGAGGCCCAGGCACGGAATGTTCGCCGAATGCCAAACCAACGTATTCCCTTTTGGAGTGCATGTCCACTGGAGTGCATGTCCACTGAACCGTCTTTGCCTTCGGTGTGCATTCCTTCCCGGTCCGAACTGGACAGGCACTCCCGATGGTGCAAGTAGAGCATCGTGCTCCGCGCACTCAGTGCGATCCTGGCCTGCCATGTGGGTGGCTGCGCGGCATGCAGCCACTGTCCAGTGGCGTCGAATCTTCAAGCGCGCCCTTGATGTCAGCTATCGGCTGATAATTGTTCCGGCGCAGCTTCGGCTTCGAGCTTTCCTACTCGGCAACCGATGTTTCGGCGAGGCTTGATGGATGCGAGGAATCTCTTCGTCGCGAGGAGCCAATATCTCGTGGTACACGGCAGCGATACACAACGTCAGGTGACCGCGCCCCCATGCAGCTTGGTCCAGATAACATCTAAGTAACAACATAAGGCGCACCCTGCGATGGCACTACGACGCAAGGTCGTAACGGCCACTCAGCCGCGCTGCATTTCCCCTCCTTTCTCCGCACTGAGCCTCGCGTCCCTGCCATCGGCAGGGGCCACGGCTTCGGCCGCTCTCGATTTCGCAACTCCGCGAATCACACTCCAAAGGCACTCATTACCTATGAACACCGTGACCAATACCCCCAGCACCAAGAACCTCGTCGATACCGCTGCCGCCAACGGGTCGTTCAAGACCTTCGGCAAGGCCATCGATCGCGCCGGCATGAGCGAAACTCTGCGTGGCACTGGCCCATTCACCATCTTTGCCCCGACCGATGCCGCGTTCGACAAGCTGCCGGCCGGCAAGCTGGAGAACCTGTTCAAGCCCGAGAATAAGGAAGAACTCGTTTCGCTGCTTAACTACCACGTCGTCAGTGGCCGCAAGCTCGTGGCCGACATCGGCAAATGGGATACGGCCAAGACGGTCAATGGCCAGTCCGCCCCGATCAAGATGACCGACGACAAGGTCAGCATCGACGGCGCTCTGGTCACTTCGGCCGACATCGCCTCGAGCAATGGCGTCATCCACGGCATCGACAAGGTCAATGTTCCGACCAAGCAGTAATGTCGCTAGGGTGATGTACGAAACGGCGGGGCTATTGCCTCGCCGTTTTTTTAGGACGAGCACGCCTCTGCTTCCGCCAGCATCACGCAATTGCGACCTGCCGCCTTGCCCCCGGGTCCGGTAGAGCGCCTTGTCCGCGCGTCGTAGCAGCGAGCTTTCGCTTTCGCCTGGCACTGCAATACCGCTGTCGCAGCGGAATCAATGGGAGTCAGCAGACGGGGCACTGGGCGGCGCCACCTTGCGCATGAGCGGCACCATGAGCACGGTCAGGATGAAGGCGGCCATGATCACCAGGAATGCGTCCGAGTACGCCTGGGTCTGCGCCTCGCGGAAGGTGGCCTGCCAGAGCGGTCGCAAGACGGCCTCGTCGGCCGTGGTTCCCAGACGTGCGGCGGCGCCGGTCATCCAGAGGGCTAGGCTTTCGTTCGTGCTGTTGAGATGCTCGGCCAGGCGCTGGAAATGCAGGTTCGTGCGGTCGTTGAGGATCGTCGCGCATGCCGCGATGCCGATCGCGCCGCCCAGGTTGCGCATCAGGTTGAACAGGCCGGAGGCCAGCTTCAGGCGCGCAGGTGCAAGACCGCCGAGGGTCAGCGTGACAACCGGTGGCACCGCCAGTTGTTGCGCCATGCCGCGCAGTGCCTGGGGGAACAGCAGCTCGCGCGCGCCCCAGTCGTGGGTGATCGGAGCGAACTCCCACATCGAGATCGCGAACAGGGCCATGCCGACCATCAGGATCCAGCGAAGATCGAAGCGCCGCGCCAGCCACGCGTACAGCGGGACCGTAAGAATCTGGAACATGCCGGTAGACAAAACCGCCTCGCCGATCTGCAGTGCGCTGTAGCCGCGTACGCGGCCAAGGAACAGCGGCGTCAGATAGATCGTGGCGAACAACCCCACGCCGGTCACGAACGAGAACAGGCTGCCCAATGCGAAATTGCGATCGCGCAATGCACGCAGGTCGACAAGAGGCTGGGCGTAAGTCAGGGTCCGCAAGACGAACCCGATGCCGCTCAACCCTGCGATCCAGGCCGTCGTCAGGATGGTCCGGTCGCCGAACCAGTCCCAGCGTGGGCCCTCTTCGAGCGTGTATTGCAGGCAACCCAGGAACAACGCCAGCAGCACCATGCCCAGATAGTCGGCGCCACGCAGCAGCGACAGGTCCGCCTTGTCGATGTTGACCAGCCTGAAAGTCAGGATCGCCACCAGCGGCCCAGGGACCAGGTTGACGAAGAACAGCCAATGCCAGGACGCGTGTTCGGTGATCCAGCCGCCGAGCGCGGGCCCAAGGGTTGGTGCGAGGGAGGCGAGGGCGCCGATGGTCGACGCGGCGATCACGCGCTGCTTCCCGTCGAAGAAGATGAAGGCGGCCGTGAAGACCATCGGGATCATCGATCCGCCCAGGAAACCCTGCAGGGCGCGGAAGGCGATCATGCTGTTGATGTCCCAGGCCAACCCGCACAGCAGGCTGGCCAGGGTGAACCCGACGGCGGATGCGGAGAACAGCCAGCGCGTCGAGAACACCCGCGACAACCAGCCCGACAACGGGATGACGACGATCTCGGCGATGAGGTAGCTGGTCTGGACCCAGACGGTTTCATCCGCACCAGCGGAGAGTCCGCCGCCGATATCGCGCAGCGAGGCCGACACGATCTGGATGTCCAGCAGCGCGATGAACATGCCTACGCACATGCTGGCGAAAGCCAGCAGCTTCTGGGTCATGCTGAGCGATCCGAGCGCGCCGGGTTGTCCGCGCCCGGGGGCCTGAGCGTTCACGGGGCGCTCTTCTTGTGTCCGCCACGCGTATCGACCTCGGCGACGACGGACAGGCCCGGACGCAACAGTCCAAGCGTCCCGTCCTTCGGATCGAGCACGATCCGTACCGGCACGCGCTGAACGATCTTGGTGAAGTTGCCGGTCGCATTTTCGATCGGCAGGATGCTGAACTGCGCTCCGGTGGCCGGCGCGAGACTGGACAGATGGCCATGGAAGACCTTGCCACGCAGGATGTCGGCGCGGATCTCCACCGGCGCACCTTCACGCATGCGCGCCAACTGGTCTTCCTTGAAATTGGCATCGACCCACAGGCCGCGCGAAGGGACGATGGCCAGCAACTGTCCGCCGGCGGCGGCGTAGGCGCCGAGTCGGGCACGGCGGTTACCGACCACGCCGTCGACCGGCGCCCGCACCTGCGCATAACCGACGAGCAGTTGCGCGGCATCGCGCTCGGCCTTCGCCTGGTCGAGGGCCGCTTCGGCCTGTCGCCTCTGCGAGGCGATCACTTCGATCTGGCGTTGCGCGGCGACCAGGCCCGCTTGCGCATGCTCGGTGTTCGCCACTGCGGTCAGGTACGTTGCCTGGGCGCGCTGCGCGCTCTCCAGGGAAACGGCCTGCTGCTGCGCCAGCGTGTTGTAGCGCAGCTGGTCGTCACGGGAACGCACGGTTTCGGCATGGGCGGCGCCGACGCCGGCCCGTGCCTGGTGGATGACCGCGTCCTGCAGCCGCGCGGTCGCGTCGAGGTTCGCCAGCAGTGCCTCCTGCGCGGCGACCGCGCCGTCCGCCTTGGCCAGTGCCGCGCGGAAGTCGCGGTCGTCGATCCGGAACAGCAGGTCGCCCTTGCTGACGCGCTGGTTGTCGTGCACCACCAGTTCGACGATGTAGCCCGACACGCGGGGCGCGATCACGGTGACGTCGCCGCCCACGTAGGCGTCATCGGTTTCTTCGACGAAGCGGCCGGCGCGCCACCAGTGCGCCGCATAAAGGCCGCCCGCAACCAGCGCAATGGCGGTGAGCAGTCCGACGAACATGCGTCGGCGGTTCCGTGGCGGACTCGCGATCTCCATGTTGTCCTGGAGGGTAGGTGCGGCGGATAGGTTGCTCATGGCGATACTCGTATTCGTCAACCGGCGGCGGTCCGGAACGCGGGCCGCCGCCATCGATCACTCAGCGCCCACGGCGAAGCGGGGGGCCGGCACGGAGCGGGACAGCCCAGGGGCGAGCGCTTTTCGCGCCTGCTCGAAGGCATTCCAGTCGGCCACGTCGGGCAGGGCCGGGATGGTCACCTGCTCGCCCAGCGCCAAACCCGCCAGCGCGGCATCGACCATGTCATGCACCGACATCACGATCTGTTGAGGGAGGTGCGCGACCGGAGTGCCGGCGGCATCCCAGAAGTCGGTGGCGGTGGCGCCCGGCAGTACCGCCTGCACGCGCACGCCCTTGTCGGCCAACTCGTGCTGCAGCGACTGCGAGAACGCGAGCACGAAGGCCTTGCTGCCGCCGTACACGCCGTTGAGCAGTTCGGGAGCCAATGCAACGACCGAAGCGATGTTGACGATCGTGCCTTCGCCGCGCGCGACGAACGCCGGGGCGGCAGCATAGGCAAGGCGCATCAGCACGTTGACGTTGAGCGTGATCATGCGATCCATGTCAGCGACGTCGGACTGGAGCAGCGGAGCCGTCGAACCGACGCCGGCGTTGTTGACGAGCAGGGTGATGCTGGCGTCGGTCCTGAGCACCGACTCGACCTTGGCCAATTCGGTCGGCTGAGTCAGGTCGGCCGCGATCGTTTCGACCGAGCGGCCGGTTTTCGTCGTCAGTTCGGTGGCGAGCGAGCGCAGGTTGTCGGCGCGGCGGGCGACCAGGATCAGGTCGTACCCGGCCCGGGCCAGACGGTCGGCATAGACCGCGCCAATGCCGGACGACGCGCCGGTGATGAGCGCGGTTCCTTTGTGGATGCGGGTGTTCATGGAAACTCCGAGGTTTCGGCAGGTGCCGGGTGCCGGAAAATCTAGAGATCCTTGACTATGGCGTAAATGTCGTATAAACCTCGTTTTAGGTCACGCGAGGTCTTGCCCATGCTCACCATCGGCTTTGTGGTGCCGTCGGGCTTCCAGATCATGGGGTTGGCGGCCGCGTCGGCATTCGAGCTGGCCAATGCCACGGCAAAACAGCGTCTGTACGACATCCGGCTGCTGTCAGAGGAGGGCGGGACGGTCCCCAATTCATTGGGAATGTCCGTCGAGACGCGCGCCTTGTCCCGACAGAAAGTGGACACACTCATTGTTACCGGGTTGCTGCACCCGGCATCGTCGAGTCCTGGTTTGGTCAGGCTCGTTCGTAAGGCAGCTGAATCCGCCAGGCGAACCGCATCGGTGTGTACCGGAGCCTTCATCCTGGGCGAGGCCGGCCTGCTGGAGGGCAGGCGTGTCACCACGCATTGGGTCCATGCGCGCGCGTTGCAGAAGCAGTTTCCGAAGGCCCACGTGGAAGAGGACCGGATCTTCATCATCGACGGTCCGATCTGGACGTCGGCGGGGATGAGCGCCGGCATCGATCTGGCCTTGGGCATGATCGAGAAGGATTTCGGCGCCGAGCTCGCCCGGACCGTGGCGCAGAAGCTCGTGGTCTACCATCGCCGCGCGGGTGGCCAGTCGCAGCATTCGGCGCTGCTGGAAATGGATGCGAAATCCGACCGGATACAGAGCGCGCTCGAGTATGCCCGGCGAAACCTGCGTGCGCCTTTGACGGTCGAGGAATTGGCCGAGGCCGCGCATCTGAGTCCGCGCCAGTTCAGTCGTGCATTCCGTGCGGAGACCGGCCAATCGCCGGCCAAGGCGGTCGAGAACCTGCGCGTGGAAGCGGCGCGGGTGATGATCGAACAAAGTCGGCACACGATCGACGAGGTGGCCGTTGAAACTGGGTTCGTCGATCCGGAAAGGATGCGTCGCGCGTTCCTGCGGGCGTTTGGGCAACCGCCGCAAGTGGTGCGGCGCAACGCCCGCATGGCCACGATGTGAGAGCCCAATAGCTGCGCGGATCGCGCTCGCTGCCGGGATCGCCCGTAGAGGCTGCACTATCGCGCCCTTCACTCAATGACCTTGATGATCGGTCGCCAAATGCGGACATCGAGGGCTGCCTGGCGTATGACCTAAAACGAGGTACATACGACATTTACGACATAGGCTGTCGGCCCTACATTCTGTCCCGTAGCCCGGCATCGTGTCGGAAGCGACATTCGTAGGAGTCCCCCATGGCCATCGTCAAAGCCGCCGCCGTTCAAATCAGTCCGGTGCTGTACAGCCGAGCTGGTACCGTCGAAAAAGTCGTAAGGAAAATTCGACAATTAGGCGAACAAGGCGTCCAGTTCGCCACGTTCCCCGAGACGGTCATCCCCTATTACCCTTACTTCTCGTTCGTGCAGGCGCCCTTCGTCATGGGCAAGGAGCACCTGCGCCTGCTCAACGAAGCAGTCACCGTCCCCTCTGCCGAAACCGACGCCATCGGCGCGGCCGCACGCGAAGCGAACATGGTGGTCTCCATTGGAGTCAACGAACGGGACGGTCACTCCCTCTACAACACCCAGCTTCTGTTCGACTCTGACGGAACGCTCATCCAGCGCAGGCGCAAACTGACGCCGACCTACCATGAGCGGATGGTGTGGGGGCAGGGCGATGCTTCGGACCTGCGCGCCGTCGACAGTGCGGTGGGCCGCATCGGACAACTCGCCTGCTGGGAGCACTACATGCCACTGGCGCGATATGCACTGATGGCCGACGGCGAGCAGATCCATTCCGCGATGTATCCAGGATCGTTTGCCGGCCCGCTGTTCGCCGAGCAGATGGAAATCAACGTCCGCCAGCACGCTCTCGAATCGGCTTGCTTCGTCGTCAACGCCACCGCATGGCTCGATGCCGATCAGCAGGCGCAGATTGCCAAGGACACCGGCGCTCCCATCGGGCCGATTTCGGGTGGTTGCTTCACCGCCATCATCGATCCGGAAGGCAAGATCATCGGCGGGCCGCTCACGAGCGGAGAAGGCGAGGTCATTGCGGATCTCGACCTGTCGCTGATCGAGGCCCGCAAGCGCCTGGTGGATACCCGCGGTCACTACAGCCGTCCGGAACTTCTCAGCCTCAGGATCGATCGTACGAAGACGGCTCATGTGCATGAGCGTGGCGCCGGGACAGGTGACGATTCGCGGGCCGTGGAATCCCTGTAACACGCCAAAAACGAGTGGTGGCCGGCGGACTCGCGCCGGCCATTACGCTCCGCGATCGCGCTCAGGACGCCACGTATACGCCAAGCGCCCGCTGCGTGAGGATCGAGGCGTCCCAGCGTTGCGCATCGGCCGGTCCAGCCTCGGACAGCGCCGTTCGCAGGCGCGGCTGGCGGAGCACGCTGGCGACATGTTCGGCGAACCGATCGACGTCGGGCTCGCTGGTTACCGCGCTGCGGGTTCCCCGCAGCACGGTGGCCGTTCCCATCACGGCAGTGGACACGATGGGGACGCCCAGGGCCATCGCCTCGATCAATACCAGGCCCTGTGTCTCGGTCGGCGAGGCGAACACGAAGACGTTCGCGGCGCGATAGCAGTCGAGCAGCGCACTGCGTCGATCGAGATTGCCGAAGAAGCGGGTGTTCCGCTCCAGGCCCAGCGTGGTCGACAGCGCCTTGAGTCGGCTGGCATCGGGGCAGCACGTGCATGGGCAGGCTCGAAGGGGCGGGTCCCCGGCGCGAATGATTGCGACCTTTGCGTGACAGGCGGATGTCACCCTGGCGCGGACCAGGCGTCGAAGCCGCCCGATGCATGGTTCGCGTGAAGGCGGCACCGCGAGGCGATCGCAACTCGCCGCTCATGGCGCCTTGCCAATTCCTTCACAAAGAACGGGGGCTTTCCGCCGTCGTTACATGGGCGGCCAGCTTTGCGGGGGTACCCTCAATGGCACCTTGCAGGAAGGAGGCCGTCATGACCGCGGAAACCAAGACCGCTTTTGATCATGTAAACGACACGGTGACCCAGCTCAAGGAGATGCGGCACTACTCCAAGAACTACGTGGAACTGCTGACCACGCAGTGGCTGCTGTTCGATGGTGAGCTTTCGAAGTTGAAGCAGGCGGGGAAGATCGAGGACCTGATGACCCGTCAGGGCGAGTTTCACGACGCGCTGGATGCGGTGATCGCCGAACTGGAGGCGTTGTCGGTGAAGCTGCAGCCACCGCCGGAGGAATGAGGCGGCACCACGCGAGGCGTCGAATCGACTGCGACGCGCTCGCCTTCCATCGTATATGTCGCCGCCGGATTGCCAGGCAACCGGCGGCTCGCGCTCACTTCGCCGCGACTTTGCCGCTCTCGCCGTGCATGTGCAGCAGCGACTCCATCAGCTGGTCGTCGGCGCTGGAGCACACGCCCAGCAGCACGACCTCCTCACACCCTTCCGCCGCGATGTAGGCGTGGCCCATGTTGGAGTCGATGTAGACCGACTGGCCGGCCTCGAGGACGATCGGGTCGTAGAACTCGGTATGCACCTCGGCGCGACCTTCGAGCACGTGGATGTACTCCTCGCCGGAGTGGTGCACCAGTTCGCCGAATTCCTCGATGCTCTTGGCGCGCACCCGCGTCACCACCGGGATCATGCGCTTACGGCGCAATTCGGGGCACAGGTAGAAATAGTCGTAGTTGGGCGTGGTGACCCGCACCGCGTCCTCGACTCGGCCGATGCTGCGACGCGCCGTCACCGCCGGCTCGGAAACGTTGTCGTGCTCGGCGAACAGTTCCGACATGCGGATGTTCAGGCGCTGGCTGATCTGCAGCAGCTTGTCGTAGGTCAGGCTCAGGCGGTCGTGTTCGACCTTGGACAGGGTCGACAGCGGGATGCCGCAGCGCTGGCTCATTTCCTTGAGCGTCCAGTCGTTGCGGGCGCGCAGGGCGCGCAAAAGGCTGCCGATGGTCGGGTGCTGCGATGTCATGCCGTGATGCTCCTGCAAGGGCCGGGGTGGGGGTTCCCGGTTCCGGGCGGCCTCAAGACCGTCTGCTGCCTATTCTAGGTGGAAACGACCGGAACAGGTTGACAATTCTCTAATCAGGATCATTATTTCGAAAAAGGTCGGTCAGTCTCTGCGCGTGGTGCCAGCCTGGCACCGATTCCGTGTCCACTGCCTTAGGGGGAAGTCCATTGAAGAAGCATCCAATCCGCTGGCGTCCGATGTGTTCGGCATTGCTGGCGATGGTCCTGGCCATTCCGGCAGTGGCTGCCGAGCCATCCGGCGTAGCGCCGGCCGGCCAAGGCCCTGCGGTAACGCCCACCCAGGTGCCCGTTCCGACGGCTCCGGCGGCCTCGGTAGCGCCGCCGGTCACCGCCGCTGACCGCCTGAGCGCGGCCGACCTGGAAGCCTGGCTCGACGGCTTCATGCCGTACGCGCTGGAGCAGACCGACGTGGCCGGCTCGGTCGTCGTCGTGGTGAAGGACGGCAAGGTGCTGCTGCAGAAGGGCTACGGCTACTCCGACCTGGCCAAGCGCGCGCCGGTCGATCCGGCTGGCACGCTCTTCCGCCCGGGCTCGGTGTCCAAGCTGTTCACCTGGACCGCCGTGATGCAGCTCGTCGAGCAGGGCAAGTTGAACCTCGACGAGGACGTCAACAAGTACATCGACTTCAAGATCCCGCCCTACCAGGGCAAGCCGGTCACGCTGCGCAACATCATGACCCACACCTCGGGCATGGAAGAGGTGATCCGCGGCCTGATCGCGAACAGCGAGAAGGAAATCGCACCGCTCGACGCGACCCTCAAGCACTGGGTCCCGGAGCGCGTGTACGCGGCGGGCTCCACGCCCGCGTACTCCAACTACGCCACGGCGGTCGCGGGCTACATCGTCGAGCGCACGTCGGGCCAGCCGTTCGACCAGTACATCGCGCAGCACATCTTCGCGCCGCTGGGCATGCAGCACTCCACCTTCAGCCAGCCGATCCAGAAGAACCTGCTGGCGATGACGTCGAAGGGCTACAAGAGGGCGTCGGAAGGCAAGGAGCAGCCGTACGAGTACATCAACCTCGCGCCCGCAGGCAGCCTGGCGTCGACTGGCGCCGACATGGGCAACTTCATGATCGCGCACCTGCAGCACGGCGCGTTCGGCGACCAGCGCATCCTGCGCGACGAGACCGCGCGCGAGATGCACGGGACCGGGCAGACCTCGGTCGGCCCGCTCAACAAGATGATGCTCGGCTTCTACGAAACCACCGCAAACGGCCACCGCGCGATCGCGCACGGCGGCGATACGCAGTGGTTCCACAGCGACCTGCAGTTGTTCCTCGACGACAACATCGGCATCTACGTCTCGACCAACAGCAGCGGCAAGGACGGCAGCGCCCGCCTGATCCGCGACGGCCTGGTCACCGGTTTCGTAAACCGCTACCTGCCGGGCCCGCCGAACGAAGCAAAGGGCATCGACGCCGCTACCGCCAAGCAGCACGCGCAGCTGCTCGCCGGCAGCTACAACAGCAGCCGCCGCGCCGATTCGAACTTCATGAACCTCGTGTACACCCTCGGCCAGACCAAGGTCAGCGTGAACGAGGACGGCACGATCAGCGTGCCGATGCTCGCCGGCTACAGCGGCGCGCCGAAGAAGTGGCGTGAGATCGCGCCGTTCGTGTGGCAGGACACCAACAGCGGCGACCGCCTTGCCGCCGACGTCGTCGACGGCCGCGTGACCCGCTTCAGCGCCGAGCCCATTGCCTCGATCATGGTGTTCCAGCGCGCCGCGTGGTGGCAGACCCCGGTCGTGTTCATGACGCTGCTGTTCGGCAGCCTCGCCGCGCTGCTGCTGACCGTGCTCGCCTGGCCGGCGTCGGCCCTGGTGCGCCGCCACTACGGCGTGCGCTATCCGCTGTCGGGCGTCGATGCGCGCGCGCACCGCTGGAGCCGCATCGCCTCGCTCGCCGTGCTGGTGTCGGTGGGCGGCATGGTCGCGATGATTTTCACGATGATGTCGGACCTGGCGATGATGTCGCCGAGCAAGGATGGCATGGTCATCGCCGTGCGCGTCCTGACCACGCTCCTCCTGCCGATCGGCGCCGCCATCGCGTTGTGGAACGCGTGGACCGTGCTGCGCAGCAAGCGTTCGTGGTGGGCCAAGCTGTGGGCCATCGTGCTCGCCGCGGCGTCCCTGGCACTGCTGTTCATCGGCATCGCCTGCCACTTGGTCGGCTTCAACGCGAACTACTGACCGTCCTTCCCGCGCGGCGGCCTTGCGCCGCCGCGCGTTTTCCGGAAAACAGCCTGTGATCAAGATCGACCGCGTCGAGCTCGCGCTGCGGAATGAGCTGCTGCGCTTGTCCGCTCCCTTCCGCATCTCCGGACACGTCTTCGAAGCGTCGCCGGTCACCATCGTCACCCTGCGCCAGGGCGATCACATCGGCCGCGGCGAAGCCGCCGGCGTGTACTACCAGCACGACGAACCGGCGGACATGCTGGTCAAGCTGGAATCCCTGCGCGATCGCATCGAGTCGGGCATCACGCGCGAGGAGTTGCGCATGCTGCTGCCACCCGGCGGCGCCCGCAATGCGGTCGACTGCGCACTGTGGGAACTCGAAGCCAAGATCGCCGGCGTTCCGGCCTGGCATCTGGCGGACATGGAGCGGCCGCGGCCGCTGCTCACCACATTCACGGTGGGCGCCGACGATCCCGACGTGATGGCGCAACGCGCGCTGGCCTACACGCATGCGCGCGCCATCAAACTCAAGTTGACCGGTGAGGTCGATCTGGACATCGAACGCGTGCGCGCGGTGCGCAAGGTGCGTCCGGATGTGTGGATCGGCGTCGACGCCAACCAGGGCTACGAGGCTGCCACGCTGTCACGGTTGTTGCCGGTGCTCGTTGCCGAAAGCGTGTCGCTGCTCGAACAGCCGGTCCGGCGCGGCCGCGAGGCGGAACTGGAGGGTATCGATCACGTCGTGCCGATCGCCGCCGACGAAAGCATCCTGCACCTGGGCGAACTCGAGACCCTGGGCCGGTATTTCGATGTGGTCAACATCAAGCTGGACAAGTGTGGTGGCCTCACCGAAGGCCTGCTGATGGCCCGGCGTGCGCGGGAGATGGGCCTGAAGGTCATGGTCGGCAACATGGTCGGCACCAGCCTCGCCATGGCGCCGGCGTTCCTGCTCGGCCAGTACTGCGATGTCGTGGACCTGGACGGTCCGGTGTTCCTGGTGCAGGACCGCGTGCCAGGGGTCGTCTACGCCGACGGCCATGTCGATTGCCCCGCCACGGTCTGGGGCACGCCGGACTCGGTGGTGTGAACGTGATCGCCGCGCCGCGCGCCATCGCCCGTTCGCACTGGTTCAACCAGCCGCCGGGCCTGGCGATCCTGTTCCTCACGCAGATGTGGGAGATCTTCTCCTACTACGGGATGCGCACGCTGCTCGTCTACTACATGACGAAGCAGTTGTTGTTCGGCCAGCAGCATGCATCGCTGGTCTACGGCGTG
Organism: Lysobacter niastensis; assembly: GCF_031457115.1. Classification (GTDB taxonomy): domain Bacteria; phylum Pseudomonadota; class Gammaproteobacteria; order Xanthomonadales; family Xanthomonadaceae; genus Lysobacter_J; species Lysobacter_J niastensis_A. The sequence continues at coordinate 357,590 of NZ_JAVDVY010000002.1, read as the reverse complement.
TACGTGGCGACGTTCTACTTCACGCCGATCGTCGGCGGCGTCATCTCCGATCGCTGGCTGGGGCGCAAGCGCTCGGTCATCATCGGCGCCGCGATCATGTCCATCGGGCACTTCCTGATGGCCTCGGAATCGCTGCTCTATTTCGCCTTGGCGGCGATCGCGCTGGGCAACGGCCTGTTCCTGCCCAGCCTGCCGAGCCAGATCGACGATCTGTACGCGAAGGACGATCCGCGTCGCGGCTCGGCGTACAACTTCTATTACGTGGGCATCAACGTCGGCGGCCTGCTGGCACCGCTCGTCTGCGGCACGCTCGGCGAGCTGTATGGCTGGCACTGGGGCTTCGGCGCGGCGGGCATCGGCATGTTGCTGGGCCTCGTGATCTATACGCTCGGTGCGCGCTGGTTGCCGCCGGAGCGGCCGAAGGCGCGCGACATCGAGCCAACGGCGCGCATGCCGCGCGATGCGATGCGCAAACGCATTCTCGCGCTGCTGGCGATCGGCCTGTGCGTCATGGTGTTCCGCGGCGCGTACGAACAGTCGGGCAACACGATCGCGTTGTGGGCCGACGTCGGCCTGGACCGCGCGGCCGGGGCCTTCACGATTCCGATGACGTGGTTCCAGGCGCTCAATCCGCTGCTGGTGATCTTTCTCACGCCGCTGCTCGTCATGCGGTGGACCAAGCAGGCGAGCGGCGGCCGCGAACCTTCGCCGGCGAAGAAGATGGCGATGGGCGCGTTCGTCGTCGCGTCCGCGTTCGCGATGCTCGCGTTCGTCGATGCGAGCGCGAGCGGGCATGCGCACTGGATCTGGCTCGCCGGGTTCTTCCTGCTGTTCACCGTCGGCGAACTGTTCATCCTGCCGATCGGCCTGGGCTTGTTTGCGCGCCTTGCCCCGGCGGGGCATGCGGCGACCACGATCGCCGCCTGGTACTTCGCCTCTTTCGGAGGAAACCTTCTGGCCGGCGCCCTGGGCACCTTGTGGAGCGCGATGGGGCACGCGGCCTTCTTCGGCGTGATGGCGGGGGTGGCGGCGACCGCCGGTTGCCTGCTGCGCCTGCTCGACGGTCCGGTGCTCCGGGCCGAGGCCACCAATGGCACGTCTTCTCCTGAGGCTGCCCACGCGTGATTGACAATTTTCCAATTAGGATGTTTACATCCTAATCAGGATAAGTGGAGCGGGCATGGCACTGGGTTTTTCCAGCATCGGGCGGCGACAGTGGATCAAGGCATTGGCCAGCTCGGCCATGGCTGCGGCCCTGCCGGTCCCGGTGCTGGCCGGGGCCGGAGTCCCGGTAATGCGCTATTCCGCTCGCACGCGCCGGCTGGTCGAGCGCAGCCTGGTAATCGACATGCTGGCGCCGCTCAAGCTGGATTTCCGGCCCGAGGCCTTCGCGCTGCGGCTCAGTGCCGATGACGCCGCGCAGTACCGCCGCTCCGGCATCACCGGTTTCCACCATTCCGTGGGCGTCAGCGGTCCCAATGCCCACGAGGACGTGCTCGCCTATCTGGCGGCGTGGCAGGGCTACGCTGGCCGCAATCCGGACACGTTCCGCCTGGTCGACACCGCTGCGGACCTCGACCGTGCCAAGGCGCATGGACGGGTCGCGCTGATGATGGGCGTGCAGAACTCCGAGCACTTCCGCACCGCCGCCGACGTCAAGACCTTCCACCAGCTCGGCCAGCGCTGCTCGCAGCTGACCTACAACGCGCAGAACCTGCTGGGTACTGGCGGCACCGAGCGTGTCGACAGCGGCCTGAGCGACTACGGCGTCGAGATCGTCAAGGCGATGAACGAGGTCGGCATGCTGGTGGACGTGTCGCATTGCGGCGACCGCACCACGCTGGATGCGATCGAAGTGTCGGCCAAGTCCATCGCCATCACCCATTCCAACTGCCGCGCGCTGAACAACCATCCACGCCTGAAGACCGACGAGGCGATCCGCAAGCTCGCGGCGAAGGGCGGTGTCATCGGCATCACCGGCGTGCGCAACTTCGTTCGCGACCAGGAACCGACCACGGTGGAGCACATGGTCGACCACATCGACCACGTCGCCAGGCTGGTGGGCATCGAACACGTCGGCATCGGTTCCGATGCCGACCTCCACGGTTACGACGACATGCCGGCCGACCAGCTCAAGACGCTGCGCGGCCTGTACAAGTCCAGCTACGCCTTCCGCGACAAGCTGGATACCGATGGTTTCGACCATCCGCAAAAGATCTACGAACTGACCGGGGCGCTGATCCGTCGCGGTTATTCCGATACCGACATCGGGCTGGTGCTGGGAGGCAACTTCCGGCGCTTGCTCGGTGATGTTCTTGGCTGACACACGCCGATCAACGGCGAACCTTTGGGAGAGGGGCATGCATAAGCACCACACGCGCGAACGGGCACCGATGCGCCGTTCGTTGACCACCGCGATCTCGTTCACCCTGGCGCTGTGCATGGCCGGGCCGACGCTTGCGCAGCAAGCCCCGGCCGAGTCGGCGGGAGATGCGGCTGCCGCGGATCCCGTGACGCTTGAGGAGGTCGTGGTCACCGCCAACAAACGCGTCGAGAACATCCGCGACGTGCCTTCGTCGATCAGCGTGATCGGCGAAGAGAAGATCGACAATTTCCACTCCACCCAGCTCAGCGATTTCCAGGCCTCGGTGCCCGGACTGGCCATCAGCAGCAACGGCGCACCGGGCAAGACGGCGGTGTCGCTGCGCGGTGTGTCGGCCCTGTCGTCCAGCGCCACCGTCGGCACCTACCTCGACGAAACCCCGCTGGGCTCCAGCGGCGTGTACCAGGCGGCCAACTTCTTCGCGCTCGACCTGCTGCCGTACGACATCCAGCGCATCGAAGTGCTGCGCGGACCGCAGGGCACCCTGTACGGCGCCAGCACGATGGGCGGCCTGATCAAGTACGTCACGGTCGAACCGGATCTTTCCCGCACCGAGTTCCGCGTCGGCGGCGGGCTGTCCAGCGTCAAGAGCGCGGGTGACCTGGGCTGGGATGCGCGCGTGGGCGCCAACCTGCCGCTGGTCACCGATCGCGTCGGACTGCGGGTGAGCTACGCCCGCAACGAATTGCCGGGCTACATCGACAACAGCGTCACCGGCCAGAAGGACATCAACGACGGCGACCAGACCAGCGCTCGCGCCGCCCTGCGCTGGCAGGAAGAAGCGTTCAGTCTGGACCTGGTCGCGATGCGCCAGACCATCGACAGCGACAACAACGCTCTCGTGGCACTGGACCCGGAGAGCCAGCAGCCGCTGTTCGGCGACCTGACCAACAGCGTGTTTGTGGACGAGCCGTTCAACAAGGACGTCGATTACTACTCGGCGACCGTGAACTGGGACATGGGCTGGGCCGATTTCGTCTCGGCCACGGGCTATTCCGAAACCAACAGCTTCATCCGCCAGGACTCGACCGTGCAGTTCGGCGAGGTCGCCAACCTCCTCCTGGGCCTGCCTGATCCGGGCGCGTCCAACTTCGATATCGGCCTGGACCTGGACAAGTTCACCCAGGAATTCCGCGTGGTGTCCAAGGCCGACGGCGCGTTCGAGTGGATGGCCGGCGTGTTCTACACCAAGGAAGACGCCGTCCAGACCCAGCGTGCCCAGCTGTACCAGCTCGATGGCTCGCCGTTGCCGGCGCCATTCGACAGCGTCGCCGGCACCCTGACGCTGCTGACGATTCCGAGCACCTACGAGGAAACGGCGGTCTTCGCCAACGGTTCGTACAAGTTCAACGACGTCTTCAAGATCGATGCCGGCATCCGCTATGCCGAGAACGATCAGGATTTCTCGCAGATCGTCACCGAGGGCATCCTGATACCGATCGGCACCACGTCCAACAGCTCGTCCGAGGACGTGTTCACCTGGAGCGTGAGCCCCCAGGTCAAGCTCAGCGAAGAAGCCATGATCTATGCCCGCGTCGCCACCGGCTACCAGCCGGGCGGCCCGAACGTGCTGGTGCCGGGCCTGCCCTCGCAGGTGGATTCGTCGACACTGACCAACTACGAGCTCGGCCTGAAGTCGCAGCTGTTCGACAACCGCGTGCTGTTTGACCTGACCGGCTTCTATATCGACTGGGAAGACATCCAGGTGGCTACGGTCGTGAACGGCATCTCCGGCCTGGTCAACGCCGGCAAGGCCAGCAGCACGGGCATCGAGTTGACCACGGTGTTCCATGCCACCGACCGCCTCGACCTGGGCCTCAACGGCGCCTACACCGATTCCAAGCTGGAGGAAAACTTCCCGGTGATCTCGGTACGGCAGGGAGCGGCCCTGGTGCAGATCACCAGCGGCCTGGAGGGCGACGCGCTGCCGTACGTGCCGGAATGGAGCTGGTCCGGTACCGCCGACTACACCATGCCGCTCAACAGCGACTGGACCGCGCACTTCGGTGGCGCGGTGCGCTTCGTCGATGAGACCGAGAACGGCACGACCAATCTCCAGGAAGTCTTCAACGCAACGACCACGCCGCCGACCCTGTTGCAGTCGACGAGGACCGAGCCGCTGCGGGTCGACGACTACTGGTCGCTGGATCTGAACGCCTACGTCAGCAACGACAACTGGACGTTCCGCGCCTACGCCAAGAACGTCACCGACGAGCGCGCATACCAGAGAATCAACGATGTCACCGCGTTGAGTGGTGGGGTGGACAACCTCGCCGCCGCGCCGATACAGCCGCGGACCGTCGGCATCGAGGTCGATTACAGGTTCTGAGTTCCGGCGCCGTGGATCCACGGCATCCAGGCCCCGCTGGCGCTTTGTGCGCCAGCGGGAGCCAGCACCGCCAAAGCAGGTATTTGAAGTTCAATGCCCCAGACCTCATCAAGCACGCCATCCTCGACCACGTCATCCTCAAGCGCGCCACCCCCGGTCGAAGCCCTGCCCGGACCCTACTTGCTGTTCCTGGGCGACACGACCGAGCCGGGATACGCCAAGACCGCCTTCGGCCTGCGGGACTGGGCCCGCGACCGCTGCGTGGGAGAACATGTCCTCGCCGGTGCGATGGTCAGCACGGGGCTCCCATCGCTGTCGCCTGCGCAGGCATATGCGCGTGGCGCGCGAGCGATGGTCATCGGCGTGGCGAATTCCGGCGGCTTCATCCCGGAGCACTGGGTCCCCGCGCTGGTGCAGGCGATGGAGGCCGGCCTCGACATCATCAGCGGCATGCATGCGCGGCTGCGCGACATCAACGGCCTGCGTGAAACCGCCGATCGTCTTGGTCGCCGCCTGATCGACGTGCGCCAGCCGCCTGCCGGCATACCGATCGCTTCGGGCCTGCCGCGCCAGGGCAAGCGCCTGCTGACGCTGGGCACCGACTGCGCGCTCGGCAAGAAATACACCGCACTGGCGTTGGCCCGTGCGTTCAACGCGCGCGGCGTCGATGCGACTTTCCGCGCCACCGGCCAGACCGGCATCCTCATCGCCGGCGGCGGCATTCCGATGGACGCGGTGGTCGCCGACTTCGCCGCCGGTGCCGCCGAGATGCTCTCACCCGACGCACCGGCCGATCATTGGGATGTTATCGAAGGGCAGGGCTCGCTGTTCCATCCGGCCTACGCCGGTGTTTCGCTGGCGCTGCTGCATGGCAGCCAGCCGGACGTGATCGTGGTCTGCCACGAGCCCGGACGCGAGTACATGCTCGGCCATCCGCGCTTCGCCGTGCCCAGCATCACCGACACCATCGAGCTGGCATTGCAGTTGGGCGCGCGCACGCGGCCGGGCATCCGATGCGCCGGTGTCAGCCTCAATACCTCGCGCCTGGACGAGGACATGGCCAATCGGCTGCTGGCGTGGGAAACCGATCGCCTGGGCATGCCGGTGGCCGATCCGATGCGCAGTGGCGCGTCCTTCGATCGTCTGGTCGAGGCCTGCCTGGCATGAGCGGCACCGCCGTGGGTGGCCCCGCTTCGAGTGGCACGTCGAGCTGGTTCCAGCGCCTGCTGTTGCCGGGATTCGCCTTCAAGGCGGCGGTGATCGGCGGCGGCTATGCCACCGGGCGGGAGCTGGCCGAGTACTTCATTCCCAGCGGCCCCCAGGGCGGCGTGATGGCGATAGCGGTCGCGATGGTGTGTTGGAGCGTGCTGTGCGCACTCACCTTCGCCCTGGCGCAGGCCACGCGCAGCTTCGACTACCTGAGTTTCTTCAACACGCTGCTCGGACCGTTCGCTTTCGTGTTCGAGATCGCCTACGTGGTGTTCATGGTGCTGATCCTGGCCGTGTTCGGCGCGGCGGCCGGCGCGATCGGACAGGCGATGTTCGGCTGGCCGGCGCTGGTCGGCACGCTGCTGTTGATGGCCGGCATCGGCGCCTTCACCGCGTTCGGCAACCGTTCGGTCGAGCGGTTGTTCCAGTGGGTCTCGTTCTTCCTGTATGGCGTGTACGTGCTGTTCTTCGTGTTCGTGCTGGCCGGCTTCGGCGGCCAGGCCATGGACCATTTCAGCACGCCCGTGCCGACCGACGGCTGGCTGTCGGGCGGCCTGACCTATGCCGGGTACAACATCGTCGGCGCGGTGATGGTCCTGCCGCTGGCGCGGCACTTCCGGTCGCGACGCGACGCGGTCGTGGCCGGCGTGCTGGCCGGCCCGCTGGCGATGCTGCCGGGCCTGCTGTTCTTCATCTGCATGATCGCCTGGTATCCGCAGATCGGCGAGCAGGCGCTGCCGTCGGACTACATCCTGCGCCAGCTGAACATGCCGGTGTTCCATCTGTTGTTCCAGATGATGATCTTCAGTGCGCTATTGGAAAGCGGCGCCGCCGCGGTGCATGCCGCCAACGAGCGCGTCGCCGCGACCTGGCGCGCGCGACGCGGTGTCGAGCTTCCCATTGGCGGGCGCTTCGCCATCGCCGTGGCGCTGCTGGTCGGTTCGATCTTCATCGCCGACCGATTCGGTCTGGTGACGCTGATCGCCAGCGGTTACCGCGCGCTGGCCTACCTGTTCCTGGCGGTCTACGTGCTGCCGGTGCTGACGATCGGCGTGTGGCGGCTGTTGCGGGCTTCGCCGCAGCCGGCCGTGGCCGCGCAACCCCATTCCTTGCAAGGAGATTGAACATGACCAGACGTTGTTTCGCGCTGCTGGCATCGACGTTGTTGACGAGTGCCGCATTCGCCGCGCCGCCTGCGGACCTGGATGCGCGCGTCGACGCCGCGATGCGGGCACACGGCGTGCCGGGCATGTCGATCGCGATCGTCGAGGGCGGCAAGCCCACGCTGACCAAGGGCTACGGCGTGCGCCGCCTCGGTTCGCCCGAGCGCGTGGACGCCGACACGATCTTCCCCACCGGCTCGACCGGCAAGGCGATCACCGCCGCCGCGCTCGCCGTGCTCGTCGACGACGGCAAGATCAAGTGGGACGACAAGGTCATCGACCACATGCCGTGGTTCCGCATGTACGACCCGTGGGTCACCAACGAGATCACGGTTCGCGACCTGCTCGTGCACCGCAGCGGCCTGGGCCTGGGTGCGGGCGACCTGATGTTCATCCCGACCTCGTCGCGCAGCCGCGCCGACACCGTGCGTGCCCTGCGCTACATCAAGCCCGCGACCAGCTTCCGCAGCGGCTATGCGTACGACAACGTGCTGTACTCCGTCGCGGGCCAGCTCATCGAGGAAGTCACCGGCCAGACGTGGGAAGTTTTCGTGCGCGAGCGCGTCCTCAAGCCCGCCGGCATGACGAGCTCGGTGACCGAGCAGTCCGCGCGCTTCGCCAATCCCAATCGCGCATGGCCGCATGCGCGCACCAACGGCCGCGTGCGCGGCATGGGCGAACAGGCGGTACTCGACGAACGCAAGACGCTCGGCGACAACGGGGCGCCGGCAGGCGGGTTGTCATCGAGCGCGAACGATCTCGCGCACTGGATGCAGGTGCAGCTCGGCCACGGCGCGTGGACCAACGAGGCCGGCAAGGAAGTGCGTGTGTTCAGTGAGCAGTCCGCGCAGCAGATGTGGACGCCCGTCGTGCCCACGCCCACGCCGAAGTACCCGGGCAAGCTGGCCGGAGCTGCGCCGAAGTTCTCCTCCTATGCACTGGGGTGGAGCGTGCGCGACTATCGCGGCGAGAAGGTCATCGAGCACGGCGGCGCGATCTTCGGCGTCTACACGTACATCGCGCTGTTCCCGGATCGCGACTTCGGCGTCGCGTTCCAGATGAACTCCGAGGACGTGCAGGTGATGCGTGGCGTGGCACTCGAGGTCATCGACCACTATCTCGGCGCGCCGAAGACCGACTGGGTCGCCGCGTTCGACGAGTTCCTGGACATGCGCACCGACGGCGGCCTGGCTGCACTCGACGCCGCCGCAAAGGCGACGCCCGCCGCGCAGGGCAAGCCGACGCTCGCGCAAGCCAGCTATGCGGGTCGTTATGCGGACCCGTGGTACGGCCCCATCACCATCACCAACGACAAGGGCGCGCTGCGCGTGAACTTCCTGCAGACGCCGGGCCTCACCGGCCGCCTGGAGCACGTGCGGTACGACACCTTCCGCACGGTGTGGGACAACCCGGAGTACGAACAGGCATACGTGAATTTCGGCCTGAATGCCGAGGGCAAGGTCGAGCGCATCACGATGAAAGCGATCTCGCCGATCGCCGACTTCAGCTGGGACTTCCAGGACCTGCTGTTCACGCCGTCGCCGAAATCTTGAGGGTGGAGGCGGGGGAGGTCGCAATCGAGCCGGGCTGGTAGCGCAATCGGGCCGGTTGTGCCGCCTCAGTGAGGCAGCGTCCGCTCCAGAAGGTCGCGGATGCGCGTGGCTTGCCCCGGATCGAAGGCCAGTCCCATGTGATCCACGGCGATACGGGCCACATGGGCTTCGACCACGATCGACTCGTCGTTGTCCATCTGGAAAAGCAGCTTCAACGGCGCGCCGTCGCCCGGGGTCCAGTCGTTGGACAGGGCCACGCAAGCGCCGCCTCGGGAAAGATTGAGCACCGTGGCATCGTGCTGGGTCCCGTTGGGAGTGATCATGGTCGCCAGCCGCACTTCATGTCGCGGCTGACGACGTCTGTCGGTGCCCGTGCTCATGCCGGCATGCTAGCGCCGATGATGGGCCGGAGCCGGGCTGTCATGCTCCCAGAGCACGCTTTCCGACCAACGGCGTGCGCGAACGTTTCGTTCACATCAAGCCAGGCTGCCCGCAAACCGCTCCGCCAACCGCTCGCGCTGGAACGCATCGACGACGTGGTCGACGAACACCCGTGTCTTCGCCGGAAGCAGGGTGCGGCTGGCGTAGTAGATGGAGATCGGTCCGGCATCGGCGTACCACCTCGGCGCCAGGCGAACGAGAGCGCCGGATTCCAGGTGCGGCAGTGCATCGGGCACGGCCACCAGCGTGACGCCCAGGCCGAGCAGCGCGGCGCGCGTCATCGCCGCGGGATCGTTGAACACCAGGTGCTCGCGCAGTTCCACCGTCTGCTCGCGCCCGACGGCATTGCGCATCGTCCAGGTGCGGACGCGACCCGTGCGTGCGGAACGCATCACGATGCCGTCCAGTTCGCGCAGTGCGGTCGGATCGTTCGGCTTCCTGCGGCCTTCCATGTAGCGGGGCGATGCCACGGCGATGATGTGCGCCGGCGCCAGCGGGCGCGACACCACGCCGGGAGAAAGTTCGAATCCGCCACCGATGGCCGCATCGAAACCTTCCGCGATCAGGTCGACCTGGCGGCTTTCGAAGTGCCAGTCGATGCGGATACCGGGATGGCGTGACAGCAGTGAAGGCGCCAACGGCAACAGGTATTCGATGCCGAAATTCAGCGCCGTGCTGACTTTCAGCACGCCGGAGGCCTCGCCGCGTTCCGACGCGACATTGGCGATCGCCGCCTGCAGCCCTTCGAGGTTGCCTCGGACCGACAGCAGGAACCGCTCGCCGGCCTCGGTCAGCGTCAGCTTGCGCGTGCTGCGATGGAACAGGCGCACGCCGAGGTTGCGCTCCAGCATGGCGACGTTGCGGCTGACCGCGGCTGGGGTCAGTCCCAGTTGCCGGGCGGCGGGAGAGAAGCCGCCCTGTTCGGCGCTGCGCACGAACGATTCGAGATTGGCCAGGGTTTCCATGACTGCTCTTCAAGCGATGCTTGAAATTGATTCTAGTGATTAACCGCTACCGGCGGGGTAGTGGGGCTTCCATAGTTCGTCCCACGCAATCCCTTTCCCTTCCGGTTCGGAGTCCCCCATGTCCAACAATGAAGCCACCCTCAAGCCCCTGTCCGGCAAGACCGCCCTGGTCACCGGCGGCTCCCGCAGCATCGGCGCGGCCGTTGCGCGCCGCCTGGCGGCCGATGGCGCCGCCGTTGCGATCACCTACAGCGCTTCGCCCGACAAGGCACGCCAGGTCGTCGCCGACATCGAAGCCGCCGGTGGCCGCGCCATCGCCATCGAAGCCGATGCAGGCAGCCCGGAGGCCGTGCGCGCCGCGGTAACCCGGACGGTCACTGCCTTCGGCGCCGTCGACATCCTGGTCAACAACGCCGGCATCGCGCTCGGCGGCCCGATCGACGAGATCCGTTTCGAAGACTACGAACGCATGATCGCGGTCAACGTCACCGGCGTATTCGTCGCCACGCAGGAAGCCGTACGCCACATGCCTTCGGGCGGACGCGTGATCCACATCGGCAGCTCGATGACGCGCTATGCGGCGTTTCCGACCGCGTCGTTGTACACGTTGACCAAGGGCGCCGTGACCGGCTTCAACCGCAGTCTGGTGCGCGACCTGGGCCCGCGCGGCATCACCGTCAACACCGTGCATCCGGGGCCGACCGACACCGACATGAATCCCGACGGCGGCCCGGTCAGCCAGATCGTCGGCCCGGGCATGGCGATCGGGCGCTACGGCAAGCCGGAGGAAGTGGCTCACGTCGTGGCCTTTCTGGCCGGCCCGCAGGCCGCTTTCGTCACCGGCGCCGACGTCGTCGCCGACGGCGGCTTCACCGCCTGACCCGTCACTCTATTTCCTGGAGAAACATCATGAGCATTGGCATCATCGGCGCCGGCCAGATCGGCAGCGCCTTCGCCCGCGCGCTGGCCCGGCACGGTATTCCGGCCGTCATCGCCAATCGTCGCGGTCCTGATTCGCTGGCGTCGCTGGTGAAGGAACTCGGACCGTCGATCCGCGCGGTCACGCTCGAGGAAGCCGCCCGCGCCGACATCGTGCTGGTCGCGGTCAACTGGTCGAAACTGCCGGCTGCGCTCGAGGGGTTGCCCGACTGGGACGGACGCATCGTCATCGATGCCAACAATCCCATCGAGGCACCTCTGTTCCAGCCGGTCGACTTGAACGGTCGTGCTTCGAGCGAGGTTTTCGCCGCGCTGGTTCCCGGTGCGCGCGTGGTGAAGGCGTTCAACCACCTGCCGGCTCCGCTGGTGTCGGCCGACCCGCGCGCCGAGGGTGGCCGTCGCGTGTTGTTCTACTCGGGCGACGACGAGCAGGCGAAGGGCGAGGTCGGTTCACTCATCGAGAAGCTCGGATTCTTCGGCGTGGACCTGGGGTCGCTCGCGATCGGCGGCCGCTTGGTGCAGTTCCCGGGTGGCCCGCTACCGGTGCACAACCTGGTGAAGTTCGGTTGATTCGACGCCGCATGCGGCATGAAGTGCAGGGCGGGCCTCGGCCCGCCTTTGCATCGCTGTCCCGGAGGCGGCCGAGGCCCATCCTGCGCTGATCCGTAGTCGTCGACGAAGACGGCAGGATCAGGGAACGTGGTCGAACAGGTGCTGCAATACCGCCTCGCCGTAGCGATCGAGCTTGCTCGCGCCGATGCCAGGGATGCGGGAGAGCTCGACCATATCGTCCGGCGCCGCTTCCGCGATCGCCCTCAACGTGCTGTCGTGGAAGATTACGTAGGCCGGGACGTTCTGCTCGCGCGCGGTGGTCGCGCGCCACTGGCGCAGCGCATCGAACCGGATCTGCGAGTCCATGTCCAGTTCGATGGCCGGGCTGGTCGTGCCGCCGCCGCGCGATTTGCGTCCACGCGGCGGCTTGGCCGCTTCGCTGCGGAACATCAGCGCCCGTTCGCCGCGCAGCACCGGTCCGCTCAACGCGGTCAGGCGCAACGCGCCGTGGTGTTCGACATCGGCTTCCAGCACGCCACCGGCGACCAGTTGGCGGAACACGCCACGCCATTGCCGCTCGTCGAGGTCGCTGCCTATCGTCCAGGTGCTCAGCCGCTCGTGGCCGTACTGCTTCACCTTGTCGGTGGCGATGCCGCGCAGCACGTCGATCAGATGCCCCGCGCCGAAGCGCTGGCCGGTGCGGTACACGCACGACAGCGCCTTGCGCGCCGCTTCGGTGCCGTCCCAGCTGCGTGGCGGTTCCAGGCAGTTGTCGCAATTGCCGCAGGCGCCGGCATGCGGTTCGCCGAACCAGCCCAGCAGTGCCTGCCGGCGACATTGCGTGGACTCGCAATAGCCCAGCAGCGCATCGAGCTTGCCCAGTTCAAGCCGCTTGCGGTCCTCGCCGGCCTCGCCCTGCTGGATCATCGTGCGCAGGTTGACCATGTCGCCTAACCCATAGCTCAGCCACAGTTCGGCCGGTTCGCCGTCGCGGCCGGCGCGGCCGGTTTCCTGGTAGTAGCCCTCGATCGACTTGGGCAGGTCGACATGGGCGACGAAGCGCACGTCGGGTTTGTCGATGCCCATGCCGAAGGCGATCGTCGCCACCATCACCACGCCGTCTTCCTGCAGGAAGCGGCGCTGGTTGCCGGCGCGCAGCTTCGCGTCCATGCCAGCATGGTAGGGCAGGGCCTTGATGCCCGCGGCCTGCAGTTGCTCGGCGACGGCCTCCACGCGCTTGCGCGAGAACGCATAGACGATGCCGCTTTCGCCACGATGGCCGGCCAGGAAATCCAGCAGCTGGCGTACGCCGGCGCCGTCCTTGTGGACGACGCGGTAGCGCAGGTTGGGGCGATCGAACGAGCTGACGAACTGGCGTGCGTCCTCCAGCGCCAGGCGCTCGGCGATCTCGCGCCGGGTCGGCGCGTCGGCGGTGGCGGTCAGGGCGATGCGCGGGATGTCGGGCCAGCGCTCGTGCAGCACGGTGAGCTGGCGGTACTCCGGGCGGAAGTCGTGCCCCCACTGCGAGACGCAGTGGGCCTCGTCGATGGCGAACAGGGCGATCCGCGCACGGTCCAGCAGCGAAAGGAACCGACCGGTCAGCAGCCGTTCCGGCGCGACGTAGAGCAGGTCGAGTTCGCCGGTCAGCAGTTGCTGCTCGACCTGTGCGGCGGCCGCGGCATCGAGCGTGGAATTGAGGTAGGCCGCGCGCACGCCGACCTGGCGCAGCGCTTCGACCTGGTCCTGCATCAGCGCGATCAGCGGCGAGACGACCAGGCCGCAGCCCTCGCGCAGCAGCGCCGGCAACTGGTAGCACAGCGACTTGCCGCCGCCGGTGGGCATCAGGACCAGGGCATCGCCGCCGTCGGCCACGTGCTCGACGATCTGCGCCTGTTCGCCGCGGAAGCCGGTATGGCCGAAGATTCGGCGGAGCAGGTCGAGAGCGTTTTCGGACATGCGCACAGTTTAACGGCGGCGCGTCGCGGGACCTGCGGAAACCACCGGGGGAGGGATGGGGCTTTTACGCGGGGAGCAACCGGCAGGTTCGCCCCCATGAACGGCGGAAAGGGTGTCGCGGCATCAGCCAAAGCGGGTGTGGCCCGATCCCTCTCCCCTTGTGGGAGAGGGACAGCCGCCGCAGGCGGCAGGGAGAGGGGCGCTCACTCCAGCAGCGAACGCAGCATCCACGCGTACTTCTCGTGCGTCTGCAGCCGCTGGGTCATCAGGTCGACGGTCGGGTCGTCGCCGGCCTCATCGGCCGTCTTCAACACCTTGCGCGCAGTGCGGGCCACCGCCTCGTTGCCGACGGTGAGCTGGCGTACCATCTCGCGCCAGTCCAGGGTGTCGGTCAGGCCCGGTTCCTCCGCGATCGAGCTCAGGCGGATGAACTCGGCATACGAGCCCGGCGCGTTGTAGCCCAGGGCGCGGATGCGCTCGGCGGTCTCGTCCAGCGCATTCCACTGCTCGGTGTATTGCCCCTCGAACATCACGTGCAGGCTGTTGAACATCGGCCCGGTGACGTTCCAGTGGAAGTTGTGGGTCTTCAGGTACAGCGTGAAGCTGTCGGACAGGAAGCGCGACAGACCCTCGGCGATCTTCTTGCGGTCGTCCTTGCCGATCCCGATATCGATGACAGGCGAGGTGTCGCTGCCGGCCGGGGCCGGTTGGTCGTTGCTGGACTTGGCGGACTTGTGTTTGGCCACTGGCCATCTCCTCTGGGTCGGTATTGCGGCGACAATAGGGATTGCCTACCGCGATTTGAAATGGTTTTTTTCTTGCAGTGCGATCGATGAAACCTATGGCGCAGTCTAGTCACGCCGATGTCAGCGTTGCGTTACGCCAGGCCCGGCGCGCCATCGATGGCGCGTTGAGTCGCGACCGTGGACGCCTGCATGGCCTGTGGTCGCGCTGGAGCGGCAAGCCCGACGATGGCCGTGCGCGCGAGGCCTTCGCGCAGGCGCTGGCGGCATCGGTGGCGCAACGCGAGGCGCGCATGGCCGCCCTGCCCAAGGCGGAAGTCGAGCCGACTTTGCCGATTGCGGCCGAAGGAGATCGCATCGTCGAGTTGATCCGCGCCCATCCCGTGGTCGTCATCGCCGGCGAGACCGGTTCGGGCAAGACCACGCAGCTTCCCAAGCTGTGCCTGGCCGCAGGTCGCGGCGCGGCCGGCATGATCGGCTGCACCCAGCCGCGCCGCATCGCCGCACGCGCGGTCGCCCGCCGGGTCGCCGAGGAGTTGCAGACGACGCTCGGCGGCGCAGTCGGCTACCAGGTGCGTTTCACCGAGAACGTCGGCGAGCAGACCGCGGTGAAGTTCATGACCGACGGCATCCTGCTCGCCGAGATCCAGTCGGATCGCTGGCTGTCGCAATACGACACGTTGCTGATCGACGAGGCGCACGAGCGCAGCCTCAACATCGACTTCCTGCTCGGCTACCTCAAGCAGTTGCTGACCAAGCGCCATGACCTGAAGGTCATCGTGACCTCGGCCACCATCGACACCGAGCGCTTCTCCGCGCATTTCGGCGACGCGCCGGTGGTGAGCGTGGAGGGTCGCGGCTATCCGGTGTCGGTGCGCTACCGGCCGTTGGAAGCCAGCCTGGAGCATGACGCGCAAGCGCGGACTCGAGAAGGCGGAGGCGAACGGCGCGCCAATCCACGTGCTGCCGAGGACGATCGCGGCGGCGAGCGGACCGTCAACGACGGCATCGTCGGCGCCTGTGACGAGATCACCCGCGAGGATCCTCGCGGCGACGTGCTGATCTTCCTGCCGGGCGAACGCGAGATCCGCGACGCGCACCAGGCATTGGAGCGCCGCAAGTACCGCGAGACCGAAGTATTGCCACTGTATGCGCGGTTGTCGGTGCGCGACCAGGACCGCGTGTTCAATCCCGGCCCGAAGCGTCGCATCGTGCTGGCGACCAATGTCGCCGAGACGTCGTTGACGGTGCCACGCATCCGCTACGTGGTCGATCCGGGCATGGCGCGGGTCAAACGTTACAGCCCGCGCGGCAAGCTCGACCGCCTGCACATCGAGCCGATCAGCCAGGCCAGCGCCGACCAGCGCAAGGGTCGTTGCGGCCGCATCAGTGAGGGCACCTGCTACCGGCTCTATTCGGAAGCCGACTTCGATTCGCGCCCGCGCTACACCGATCCGGAAATACGTCGCGCTGCACTGGCGGGCGTCATCCTGCGCATGCTGTCGCTGGGACTGGGGCGGATAGAGGATTTTCCGTTCCTGGAACCGCCCGATCCGCGCGCCATTGCCGATGGCTGGCAGCAGCTGGCCGAACTGGGCGCCGTCGACGTCAGTACCGATGACGGCCGGCGCAAGCTCACCGCGACCGGCAAGCTGATGGGGCGACTGCCTGTCGACGTCAAGCTGGCGCGCATGCTGGTCGCCGCCCATCAACACGGCGTGGTGCGCGAGATGCTGGTCATCGCGTCGTTCCTCGGCATCCAGGACCCGCGCGAGCGCCCGGCCGACCAGCGCGCTGCTGCCGACAATGCACACGCCGAGTTCGCGGATCCAAAGTCGGAGTTCGTCGGCATCCTCAAGCTGTGGGAGGCCTACCAGGCCGCGCATGAGGAATTGACCCAGTCCAAGCTGCGCGGTTGGTGCGAGAAACATTTCGTCGGCTTCCTGCGCATGCGCGAATGGCGTGAGTTGCATCGGCAGCTCAAGCTGATGGCGGAAGAGCTGGGATGGGACAGCGCGGTTGTCGCTCCAGTGAAAAAGGCGGGCGGGGATTCGCCTCGAGTTCCCGGCAAGAAAAACCAAATCTCCCTCGGTCCTGCCTCTGCGAAGGGTGAAGACCAGCGGGTGTTGCCTGATGCCGCCGAGTACGCGCAACTGCACCGCGCATTGATTGCCGGCTTGCCGACGCAGATCGGCTTTCGTGGCGACCGCGGCCTCTACGACGGCCCGCGCAGCCGCAAGTTCCAGCTGTTTCCCGGTTCGCCGCTGTCGAAGAAGCCGCCGCCGTGGGTGTTGTCGGCGACGCTGCTCGATACCGAGCGTGTGTGGTCGCTGACCAACGCCGCGATCGAACCGGACTGGGCGATCACCGAGTTGCCGCACCTGCTGGCGCGCCGCCAGCACGACCCGCGCTGGTCGCGCTCGCAGGGGCGTGTCGTAGGCAGCGAGCAGATCAGCCTGTTCGGGCTGGTGCTGGCGCCCAAGCGCCCGGTGCACTACGGCGCGTTGTTCCCCGAGGAAGGCCGGGCGATCTTCGCTCGCGATGCGCTGGTGACCGGCGAGATCAATACGCGGTGCGCGTTCCTGCCGCGCAACCTGGCCACGCTGGCCAAAGCCCGCGACGAGGAAGCCAAGCAGCGGCGCAGCGGCCTGGTCGTCGACGAGGACTGGATGGCGCAGTGGTACCTGGACCGGCTGCCGGCGCAGGTCCACAACGCGCAGGCGCTGGATGCCTGGTACGGCAAGCTGTCGGACATAGAAAAGGCGTCACTGGAATGGTCGCTGTCGGACCTGATGATTGGCGACGAGAGCGATGCGCTGCGTTTCCCGCCCTACCTCACGCTGGGCAACGCGCGGCTGGCGGTGAAATACCGTTTCGAGCCGGGTGCGCCGGACGACGGCATGACGCTGGCGGTGCCGCTGCACCTGCTCAATGCGCTCGATCCGGCGCGCCTGTCGTGGCTGGCGCCGGGCTTCGTCGCCGACAAGGCGGCGGCGCTGATCAAGTCGCTGCCCAAGATCCTGCGCCGCAACTTCGTGCCAGCGCCGGATTTCGCGCGTGCTTTCCATGAGGCGCACCCACAGCCCAGCGCGGACTCGCTGGTGGGCGAGTTGGCGCGCTTCCTGCAGAAGCTCACCGGCGTGGCCGTGTCGGCCCTCGACTTCGACGAGGCGTCGCTGGAACCGCATCTGCGCATGAACCTGCAACTGCTCGAATCTCCGTCGGGGAAGGGCGGGCATGTGCTGGCCGAATCCCGCGACCTGGACGAACTGCGCAAGCGTTTCGGCGAGCGCGCGGCTGCGGCATTCGCGGCGCGGGCGGCCGAAGGACTGGCGCAGCAGGGATTGCACGCATTCCCGGACACGCCCATCCCGGTGTCCGTGCCGGGTGCCGGCGGCGTGCCGGCCTACCCGGCGTTGCACGATGACGGCGACAGCGTGTCGCTGCGCGTGCATGCCGAGCGCGACGTGGCGCGGCGCGAACATCCGCGCGGCGTCCGGCGATTGTTGGCGATGGCGCTGGCCGACAAGCTCAAGCAGGCGCGCAAGCAGTTGCCGGTCACACCGAAGACCGGCCTGCTCTATGCATCGATCGAATCAGCCGCGCCGAGGCGCGGCGACGATGGCCTGCCCTTGAGGGAAGGCGACCGCCTGCGCGCCGATCTGCTCGACGGCGCGTTCGCGTCATTGACCAGCGAGGGACTGGAAGAAATCCGCGACCCTGCCGCCTTCGCAACTCGCCGCGACGCGGTGGTCAAGCAGCTGTTCCCGGAAGCGATGGAGCGCCTGCGCCAGGCGGAGAGCATCCTCGCCGCCGTCGCCGAGGCGCGTTCCAAGCTGGAATCGCCGCTGATGGGATGGGCCAGCGGCAACCTCGACGACATGCGCGCGCACCTGGCGTCGCTGACACCGCCGGGATTCCTGCGCCATGTTCCGGGCGAAGTGCTGCGCGAGTATCCGCGTTACCTCAAGGCATTGGCGCTGCGCGGCGAGCGCGCGCTGCGCGATCCGGTGCGCGACCAGGCCCGGATGCTTGAGCTCAAGCCGTTTGCCGATGCACTGGCGCAAGCGGTGGCCGAGGGGAACGCCGATACGCCGGAATGGCAGGCGTTGCGCTGGGACCTGGAAGAGTTGCGGGTTTCGTTGTTCGCGCAGGAGTTGGGTGCGCGCGGTGGCGTCTCGCCCAAGAAGCTGGCGCAGCGGCTGGATTCACTGCGCCGCTGATGCGGCGCCGGACGTGACCAGCGCCGCGTGCTCCGCCTCACTGCACGCGCTGGACCTTCAGTCGCGGGGTCTTGCCGTCCACCTGCATGTACCACGCACCGAATGCGCCTGGCGCGATGGTCACCTTGCGGCTGCCGGTGGCCTTGCCGAGATAGAGCTCGCCTTCAACGACGCGCCAGCGCTGGCCGTTGTCGAGTTCCACGACGTCGCCCTTGGACCAGCCTCGGGCGTCGCCCTTTGCCGTCGCGCTTACCGGCTCCGCTTCGACGCGCTTCTCGCGCAGGCCGACTCCGTCTTGCGCCTGGTCACGGGTGTGGGCCGCCTGTTCGTCGCTAAGCAGGCGGTTGAGCGTCGCCAGTTGTTCCGAGGAAAGCGTGTCCAGGCCGGCGGCATGCAGTTGTTCCGGGCTCAGGCGCTTTTCGATCGCGACATACGGTTGCGCAGCCATGGCGGGAACCTGGAACAGCGCGGCGGTGAGAAACAATGCAAGAGCGGATGTACGCGAAAGCTGAAGCATGGAGTGGAATTCCGTGGGCAGTATCGGGCGGGACGGGATGGCGGGGGCGATTACTTGACGCGCTGGACCTTGGCGCGCGTATTGAATCCCTCGACGGCGAGGTACCAGCTGTTGCCGACGATGGTCGGGGTGATCTTTACCTGTGGATTGGTCAAGTGCGCACCGGCCAGCCGGGCGTCATCGACCTGCTCCCAGACCTGGCCGTTGTCGAGCGTGTACGTGCGGCCCTTGCCGAAACCGCGGAAATCGCCGCTGATGCGATCCGTGATCGGATCGGTGGAGCCGAACGTGGCGAAGCCGCGGTTTTCCTTCACGACTTCCTGCTTGGCGGTTTTGGCGGCCTTGGCGGTTTCGATCTCGAGTTTGCCGTTCAGCCAGGCGTTGAGATTGGCCAGCTGTTCGGGGCTCAGGCGATCCAGTCCCGTGGCCTTGAACTGCTCCGGCGACATCTGCTGTTCGATCTGCTGTTGCGCCGCTGCACAGGGGGCAAGGGCCAACACGATGACGGCGGCGAGCAGGCGGGTTCGGATCGGGAGCATGCGCTGTTCCTTGGGGCTTTTGGCGGCTAGTGTAGACCGTCCCCCGTGTCCGCCATTGTTCCGTCCATGGCAATACCGCCTTCCACGTCTGCCCCTGTGCTGTCGCATCCCGCTGTCGCGGCGATCGCGGCACCGCTGCGGCGCGTACTGGAGCAGGCGGCCGCGGCGGCCCCGAACGTCGACGACGCCACCGATTCGCCGCAGACGGTAGCGAGCATGCTCGATGCGCTGTCCCTGCTGGGCGACGATGGCGACACCGTGGCTGCGGCGATCCTGTCCACCTATCCCGGCTGGCTGGCCCACCTGGGCCCGGGTTTCGAGCGCGAATTCGCGTCGGTGGCGGTGCTTCTGGAAGGGCAGCGCGCCGCCGCGCAGGTCTGGGCCCTGCACGCCGAGCGCCATGGCCAGGCCGGCAACGAAGGCCTGCGGCGGCTGCTGCTGGCGATCGTGCGCGACCTGCGCGTGGTGCCGATCCTGCTGGCCCGCCAGCTGGCGCGCATGCGTCATGCCGAAGCCTTGCCGGAGAACGAACGCCGCGCGCTGGCGGCGCTGACCCGCGACATCCACGCGCCTTTGGCCAACCGGCTGGGCATCTGGCAGTTGAAGTGGGAGCTGGAGGACCTGGCGTTCCGCTACCTCGAGCCGGGCACTTATCAGCAGATCGCGCGCCTGCTCGACGAGAAGCGCGTCGACCGCGAGCGTTACATCGTGAAGGTCAAGCGCACGTTGCGTGATGCGATGGCGGCGCAGGGCGTCCAGGCCGAGATCGCCGGGCGGCCCAAGCACATCTACAGCATCTGGAAGAAGATGCAGCGCAAGAACGTGCCGATCGGCGAGCTCTACGACTTACGGGCTGTGAGGGTGCTCGTCGACAGCCTCGCCGACTGCTACGCCGCCCTGGGCGTGGTGCACGCGACCTGGGCGCCGATTCCCAGCGAGTTCGACGATTACATCGCGCGGCCCAAGCGCAACGACTACCGCTCGCTGCACACGGCCGTGGTCGGACCGGAAGGCAAGACGCTGGAAGTGCAGATCCGCACCCACGACATGCACCGGCAGGCCGAACTGGGCGTGGCCGCGCACTGGAAATACAAGGAAGTCGGCAGCCACAGCGCCGATGCCGCTTTCGATCGCAAGATCGCCTGGATGCGCAAGCTGCTGGAGACGTCGATCGAATCCGGGCGCGAGGATGGTTCGCTGGCCGGCGAGTTCGATACCGAACTGGTCGAGGATCGCATCTACGTGCTCACGCCCAAGGGCGAGGTGATCGACCTGCCGGCCGGCGCGACGCCGCTGGATTTCGCGTATCACGTGCACACCGAGGTGGGCCACCGCTGCCGTGGCGCGAAAGTTGACGGCCGCATCGTGCCGTTGGACCACAAGCTGCACAGCGGCGACCGGGTCGAGATACTCACCGCCAAGACCGGCGAGCCGCGGCGCGACTGGCTGGTGGCGGCCAATGGTTTCCTGGCCAGCAGCCGTTCGCGCGACAAGGTCCGTGCCTGGTTCCACAAGCTCGATCGCGCACGCAACGAAACGGCCGGCAAGGAACTGCTCGACAAGGAGTTGCGTCGCCTCGGCCTGCTCGGCGCAGACCTGGCGCCGGCACGCGAGAAGTTCAACCTGGCCAGCGACAGCGAGGTCTACGTGCAGGTCGCCCTGGGCGACATAGGCCCGCATCAGGTCGGCCGCGCGCTGCTGGAGCACGATCGCGCGGCGGCCAACGCGGCGCCGGCGGCTGCCGCCAGCAGCGGCACGATCACCACGCCGCCCGCGCCGCGCCGCGTCCCGCGCAAGACCACGGACTTCACCGTCGAAGGCGTCGGCAACCTGCTGGTGCAGCTGGCGCGCTGCTGCCAGCCGCTGCCGGGCGAGCCCATCGTCGGTTACCTCACCCGTGGGCGCGGCGTCAGCGTGCACCGGCCAGGATGCAGTGCGTTCGAGCGCCTGGCTGCCGCCCAACCCCAGCGCGTGCTTCCGGTGGAGTGGGGCCGCGCCGGCAGTGGCTACGAGGTCGATGTCGAAGTGCTGGCGCTCGACCGCAAGTGGCTCCTCAAGGAGGTCACCAACCTGATCGCCCAGGGCAACGCCCACGTGGTCAGCATCAGCAGCGCGGTCGAGCGTAATGGCGCCCGCGTGAGGCTGCGCCTGCGCCTGCGGGTGGCCGACTATGGGCAGTTGTCCACGCTGCTGGGCAAGCTGTCGTCGCTGCCGGGCGTGGAGCAGGCGCAGCGACAATGAACCGGCCTTCATGCCGGCCGGCCCGCCGCGCATTTATGCTGGTGGCCGACATGAACGACGGCCAGACAGCGAGCGCGGTTCCATGAAGGCGCGGCCCCGGCTCGAGCCCCGGCTCGGCCACATCGAGCAATTGCAATTCCGCAAAGACCAGGAGCATGCCGCGCAGGGCCGGTCATTCACGGCTGCGCGCTGGTTCGTCGTGGCCGTGGTGGCGATCGTGTTACTGCTGCTGGTACGGGAGCCGCTGTCCAACTGGCTGTGGCCGGACACTCGCGCCCAGCAGTTGCGCGCCGATGCCGCGAGCGCACTGGCCGAAGGACGACTGACATCACCCGACGGAAAGGGTGCGCGCGAACTCTACGAGGCGGCACTGGCGCTGGATCCGGATCGCATGGATGCCCGCCAGGGCCTGGCCCGCGTTGGCCAGGCCGCACTCGCGCAGGGGCGCGATGCGGTCGTGGCGGGGCACTATGCCGATGCGCATCGCTCTCTGGCCCTGGCACAGGAACTGGCCGTGCCGCGGGCGCAGACCGAGATGCTGGCGAAAGAACTGCGTGCGCGCGAAGCCGTCGATTCGGGTGGCGACGAATGGCTGGCCCGAGCGGCCCAGGCGCGTCGGGATGGCCGGCTCGAAGGCGACGCGAATGCGGCCCTGCCGATGTACCAGCGCGTGCTCACGTTGCAGCCCAACAATGTGCAGGCATTGGAAGGACGCGAGGACACGCTGGCGGACCTGCTGCAGGCCGCGCGAAAGGTCCTGGCCCGGGGCGACCTGGCCGCGGCCGCGGCGCAGATACATCGTGTCCAGCAGGCCGATCCGGGCCATGTCGACCTGCCCGATGCGCTGGCCGAACTCGCGCGCCAGGCCAACAAGCGGCATCGCCAGGCCGACGAAGACCTTCGCCGCGGCAGGTTGCCGGCCGCACTGGAGGGATACCGCGGTCTGCTCGCAGCCAACCCCGAGGACAGCGAGGCGGAGCGGGGCGTGTCGCAGGTGGCCGATGCGTACGCGGCCCGCAGCGAAAAGCTGGCGTCCGATTTCCGCTTCCAGGAGGCGCAGGCCGCGCTGCGTGAAGCCGAAGCCATCTCGCCGGACGCCGCTTCGGTCGGCGAAGCGCGCCGGCACATGGCGCGCTCGCGCCAGTCGCAACAGCGCTACGGCAGTTCACTCCCGCCAGCCGAGCGGCAGCGGCGCCTGCAGCAGATGCTCGACGATGCCGCCGCCGCCGAAGCGCGTGGCGATCTGCTGACGCCCCCTGGCGACAGCGCCTACGACAAGTTGAGTGTCGCGCGTTCGATGGCGCCCGGCGATGCGCGGGTGCAGGCGGCCTCCATGCGCCTGCTGCCCGCGGCCAAGCGCTGTTTCGAAACCGAGCTGCGCGCCAATCGGCTCACCCGTGCCAGCGCCTGCCTCGACGCATGGCGGGTGCTGGAGGGCCCTAGCGCCGTCCACGCCGATGCGCAGCGGCGTCTGGCGCAACGCTGGATCGCGGTTGGCTATGAGCGTCTGGGCGCCGGCGAGCTGCAGGCGGCCAACTCCGCGCTGACGGCGGCGCGCTCGCTGGACCCGGGAGCGACCGGACTGGCGGAATTCGCCAACCGCGTGCGCGCGGCCTCCGCCGCACGCCAATAAATCGCTCAGCGATGTGGTAGCAACTGTCGACGCACCACGTCGCGCGCGGCGTCGAGCGAGAAATGCGCCTGCACGTTGCGAAGGCCGTTGTCCGCCAGGCGCTGCCAGAGCGCGGCATCGTCGTAGGCGCGCAGCACGGCCTGCGCGAAGGCTTCGGGATCGTCGGCCACCAGCACGTCGTCGCCATCGCGCAGGTGCATGCCTTCGACGGCGCAGGCCGTGGCGACCACCGGCTGGCCATGCGCCATGCTGAGGTTGACCTTCCCCTTCACGCCCGCGCCGTAGCGCAGCGGCGCAACGGCCAGGCGTACACCGTCCATGTACGGGTCCAGATCGGGCACGTGGCCGTGCACGACCACGCCGGGCCGCGTCGACAACGCCTCGATCTGCGCCGTCGTGTCGCCACCGATGCAGTGGAACGACAGGTCCGGGCGTCGAGCGTGGATGCGCGGCCACACCTCCTCGACGAACCACAGCACCGCGTCGACGTTGGGCGGATGGCGGAAGCCGCCGACGAAAACGATGTCGCGACGTTCGTCGAAGGGACGGCCGGCGCCCTGGACGTGGTGGAGATTGGACAGGATTTCCACCTGTGCCTGCGGCGCATCCTGCGACAGCAACTGGAGCTCCACTTCGCTGACTACCAGGGTCGCATCGCTGCGCGCGATGATGTCCAGTTCCAGCTCGCGCGTGCGCTGCGCGGCACGAGCCAGTGCACGGTCGTTGGCAAGTTCAGCGCCACGCCGCTCACGCAGGTAGTGCAGGTCGACGCTGTCGAACACCACGCGGGCTTGCGGCGCATGCCGGCGCAGCAGCGGCAACCATTCGCGCATGACGTGGTGGCGGCAGACCACGACGCTATCGAAGCGGTGGCCGTGTTCGCGCACCCAGGTCGGCGGAGGCTCGGCATACGGCGCATACCAGACTTCCACGCCCAGTTGCTGCAGCGCGCCCGTGTAGGCGCCGACGTGACCGAGGTCGGTTGGGAAAAACACGACATGCGCGCCTTCCTCCCGCAACAGCCGCATCAGGTTGAAAAGCCGCAAGGAGGCCGAGTCCCGATCCGGGCGGGGCGTGTAGGCGTCGACCACCAGGATCGAATGGCGGCGTGCGGCCAGGGCAGCGGTATCCAGGGTGGCGGAAACCGGCGGTTGGGTCTTCAGGGCGTCGTGCCACTTCTCGGCAAAAACGCTGCGATTGCGTATCTGATACGCCTTGATGCCCTGCTTGGGGTCGGTGCCCGACGTGATGCCTTCCATGTGCAGCACGCGCGATGCGGGCTGGTACAGCACCCTGAGGCCAGCCGCGCGCACCGCGAAACCCAGGTCGGTGTCCTCGTAATACGCCGGTGCGTAGCGCGTATCGAAACCGCCCAGCCTGGAGAACAGCGTGCGCGCAATGGCGATCGCCGCGCCCGAACAGTAGTCCGCCTCGCGCAGGTAGGTGTATCGCGGATCGTCGGGCGCGCCAAAGCGGCCGTAGTTGCTGCCACCACCGTCGGCGAACACGATGCCGCCGGCTTCCTGCAGCCGCCCATCCGGATAGATCAGTTGCGCGCCGGCCAGGCCGGTGTCGGGATGCTGGACGAAGGTGTCCAGCAGCGCATCCAGCCAACCCGGTTGCGGCACGGTGTCGTTGTTGAGGAATACCAGATATTCGCCGCGCGCCAGCGAGGCGCCGTCGTTGCAGGCCGCAATGAAACCGCCGTTGACCACGCGCCGGTGGTAGCGCAGGCCTTGGACCTGGAGGAGGGATGCCTCGGTTTCGTCGGAGGAACCATCGTCGACCACGATGATTTCGATGGTCGACTGAGGCGGGTGCTCGGCCAACGCGCGCAGGCAGTTCAGCGTGTGGGCAAACTGGTTGTAGACCGGAATGACGATGCTGGCACGGGGCGCGGCGTCATGGGGCACGGCGAATGGGGTGAACGCGGCCGGCTCGGGCAGGTACAGCGCCATTCGCTGGGACATCGGAACCCGATGGAACTGCTTCAGCACGCGCTGCCAGGTGGCTTGGAGGCCGCGGGTGCGCAGGCTGGTCATGCCGCGCTGGGCCAGTCCCGTGCCCCGGTCCATCAGGAACCGGAAATCGGCCCAGGTCATGCCCATCGATTCATTGCCATGCTGAAGGAACTCCGTATTGCAAATGCCCGTATCGCTCCGCGCGCGGGGTGGGCGCCGGCCGGCTGCGCTAGACTCGCCGACACGAGGGCGCAGCCCTGTCATTGTCCCATGCCGTGGCTCAAATCGATTACGACGAAGACGAAACCAGCGAAGACAGCGAACATCCGCAGTGGCGTCGCCGCCTGGTCACCTGGGTGCTGGCCGCGATCGGTCTGGGCCTCGGGTTCCTGATTCCCTACACGCTGTATCTCAACCATGAGGTCAGCGAGCGCTTCGGCCAGCTTAGGTGGCAGATCCCGACCCGCGTCTATGCGCGCCCCCTGCAGCTGGCGCCCGGGTTGACCATCGACGCCACCACGCTGAAGACCGAGCTGGACGCCGCCGCCTACCACGCCGGCGACGGCGCCCGCCCGGGCACCTATGCCCGCAACGGCGGACGCTGGCTGATCTCCAGCCGCGGCTTCAACGACGTCGACGGCGCCGTGGCCGCGCGCCGGATCGAGCTCGTGCTGTCGGGCGGCCGCGTCGCCTCGCTGCGCGAGGCCGGGCGTCGCCAGTCGCTGAAATCGGCGCGGCTGGATCCGGCCCGCATCGCCACCCTGTATGGCCAGAAGCAGGAAGAACGCCGCCTGGTCCGCATCGAGGAAGTGCCCGAACTGCTGGTGACCGGCCTGCAGGCGGTCGAGGACCGCGACTTCAACCATCATTTCGGCATCGACGTCACCGGCATGGTGCGCGCGGCCTTCAAGACCGCCACCGGCACCAAGCAGGGCGCCAGCACGCTGACCCAGCAGCTGGCGCGCAGCGGCCTGCTCGGCATCGGCCGCGAGCAGACGCTGACCCGCAAGGGCAAGGAGATTCTCTACGCCCTGCTGATCGACGCACGCTACGACAAGCGCACGATCCTGGAGGCCTACCTCAACCAGGTCTACCTGGGGCAGCGCGGCGCGCAGGCGATCCACGGCGTCGCCGCCGGTTCGGAGTTCTGGTTCGGCCGCGACCTGCGCGACCTGAGCACCGAGCAGGTCGCGCTGCTGGTGGGCATCGTGCGTGGTCCGTCGTATTACGACCCGCGCCGCAATCCGGAGCGTGCGCTGGAGCGCCGCAACTTCGCCCT
Organism: Lysobacter niastensis; assembly: GCF_031457115.1. GTDB lineage: Bacteria > Pseudomonadota > Gammaproteobacteria > Xanthomonadales > Xanthomonadaceae > Lysobacter_J > Lysobacter_J niastensis_A. The sequence goes on along the minus strand of NZ_JAVDVY010000002.1, from coordinate 330,964 downwards.
GGGTGAATTCCACGAGACCGGCCTGATCGACGACGCCGAATACCAGCGCGCGCTGAAGGCGCCGCTCGGCATCACCCAGACGCCGGGCAGCGTCGCCGCCAACCGCTTCCCGGCCTACGTCGACCTGGTCCGCCGGCAGCTCGCCCGCGACTATCCGGCCGATGCCCTGTCCGGCGCCGGCCTGAGCGTGATGAGCGGCATGCAGCCCTCGGCGCAGGGGCTGGCCGAGGCGGCGGTGTCGCGCACGCTCAAGAGCCTGGACCACAAGACCCGCCCGCCGTTGCAGTCGGGTCTGATCGTGACCGACGTGCACAACGGCGAGGTCGTGGCAGTGGTGGGAAGCCGCAGCTTCGACGAGCACGGCTTCAACCGCGCGGTCGAAGCGCAGCGTCCGGTCGGCTCGCTGCTCAAGCCGTTCGTGTACCTGCTGGCGTTGGCGCAGCCCGGCAAATATTCGTTGGCGACCTGGGTGGACGATTCGCCGGTCACCGTCGCGCTGGGCAAGGGCAAGAACTGGAACCCCGGCAATTCCGACGGCCGCAGCCACGGCAGCGTGCACCTGGTCGATGCACTGGCGATGTCCTACAACCAGGCGACCGTGCGCGTGGGCATGCAGGTTGACCCGGAGCGCGTCGCCACCCTCATCCGCACGCTGGCCGGCATCGAGGCCGAGCCGAATCCTTCGCTGATCCTCGGCGCGGTCGACCAGAGCCCGTACGCGATGGCACAGCTGTACCAGTTCCTCGCCTCGGGCGGCGAGATCCAGCCGCTGCACGCGGTGCGCGGCGTGCTCGACGCCAACGGCAAGGCCGTCAACCGCTACGACAAGGCCCCGGCGCCGGCCCAGGAAGGCGACGCCATCGCCGCGCGCCTGATCACCGTCGCGTTGCAGCAAGCCGTGTCCAACGGCACCGGCACTCAGCTGATCCGCGACGGTCTCGGCCGCCTGTCGCCGGCCGGCAAGACCGGCACCAGCAACGACGGCCGTGACAGCTGGTTCGCCGGCTGGACCGGAGACCACCTCGCCGTGATCTGGGTCGGCAACGACCAGAACAAGGAAACCGGCCTGTACGGCGCCACCGGTGCGATGCGCGTGTGGTCGGCGATCTTCTCGCGCCTGCCGACCGCACCGCTGAAGGTCGGCGACAAGGGCCTGGACTGGCAGTGGGTGGCCGGCACGCACACCACCGACGCCGACTGCGCCGGCGCACGCCGCTTCGCATTCGTCGCCGGCTTTGCGCCGTCGTACGCGCCTTGCCCCGCGCCGCAGCCGGTCGCGGAGGAAGAAGGCGGCTGGCGCGAGTGGTTCGGCTTCGGCAAGCGCGAGGACGAAGCACCCGCGGAAGCCCAGCCGTCCACGCCCGCCTCGAAGGATGACGCGCCTTGATCGCGCGGCGTTCGCTGCTGCTGGCGATAGGCCTGACGTTGCTGGCGGCGTGCAGTTCGACGCCGCCTGCGCCGCCCGTGCCCGCGTTCGATGCGCGCGCCGCAGTCGCGGCGATCCGTGCCACAGGCGGCGCTGCTTCCAGCGAACTGGACGTACAGCCGCTGCGCGACACGCAGGCCGAAGACCTGCGTGAGGACGCGCAACGATTGGAGCGTGAGGGCAAGGTTCCCGAGGCGGCGACTGCGCTGGACCAGGCACTGGCCATCACCCCAGACGACCCGGCATTGCTGCAGGAACGCGCCGAAGCCTCGCTGCTGCTGCAGCAGCCCGACAGCGCCGAGCAGTTCGCGCGTCGCGCGATCGCGCTGGGCGCCCAGGTCGGTCCGCTGTGCCGGCGCCATTGGGAAACGGTGGCGCAGGCCACGCAGATGCGCGGCCACTACGCGCAGGCCGCAGGCCGTGGCGAAGAAGCTGCGGCCCAGGCGGCCGCGGAAGCCTCCGCACGCAAGACGACCATCGACCAGGCGCGCCAGAAGCGCGATGCCTGCACGGTCGCCGCTCCACCGCGTTATTGAAGCGCGGCTTGTCGAGCGCGACTTATTGAAGCCCGCCACGGAGCACCCACATGACCGGTAGCCGCCTCAGCGAGGCCAGCCGCACGGCATTGGCCGACGGCGGCGATCTCGCCCGCAACATTCCCGGCTTCACGGTGCGCACCGCGCAGCAGGACCTGGCCGGCGCGATCAGCGATGCCGTCGACAGCCGCGGAACGCTGCTGGCCGAGGCCGGCACCGGCACCGGAAAGACTTTCGCGTACCTCGTGCCGGCGTTGCTGTCGGGCAAGAAGACGATCGTCTCCACCGGCACGCGTGCATTGCAGGACCAGCTCTATCACCGCGACCTGCCGCGCGTGCGCGATGCTCTCGGCATCGGCCTGAAGACCGCGCTGCTGAAAGGCCGTGCCAATTACCTGTGCCACTACCGCATGCGCCAGGCGCAGGGCGAGCCGCGCTTTACCTCGCGCGAACTGGCGGCGCAGTTCCAGCGCATCGTCGCCTGGTCTGGCCGTACGCGCATGGGCGACCTGGCCGAACTCGATGCGCTGCCGGACGACTCGCCGTTGCTGCCGATGGTCACCAGCACCGCCGAGAACTGCCTGGGTAGCGAGTGCCCGTTCTTCGCAGACTGCTTTGTCGTGCAGGCGCGCCAGCGCGCGCAGGCCGCCGACCTGGTCGTGGTCAATCATCACCTGCTGCTTGCCGACCTGGCACTGAAGCAGGAGGGCTTCGGCGAGATCCTGCCGGGTGCGCAGACCTTCGTCGTCGACGAGGCGCATCAATTGCCGGAGTTGGCCGCGCAGTTCTTCGGCGAAGCCCTGAGCGCGCGGCCACTGGTCGAATTGGCGCGCGATGCCCTGACCGAATGCCGCCAGGTGCCCTCGGCACTGGCTGCCGTGCAGGACCCAGCACGCGCGCTGGAGCAGGCCGTGCGCGCGCTGCGTGCCGCGATGGACGAACTGCCGGTGCGTGGCACGCGTCGCCGCGCAGCGGAAGTGCCGGCGGTCGAGGACGCCTTCGATGAGCTGGAGCATGCGCTGCACCAGATGCACGCGGTGCTGCAGCCGTTGGCTTCGGCCTCGCCGGGCTTCGATGCCTGCGCGGCCAGGGCCGTGGAGTTCGAAGGACGGCTGCGGCGCTGGCGTGACGATTCCGTGGCGGATGCGGCGGATGATGACGACGGATTCGGTGACGACTTCGCTGAAATCGACGCGCAGGCATCGGAGCGTGCTGGCGATGCCGATGCCGGGAAAAAGGGGGGCGGCAAGAAAGATCGCGACGACAGCGTGCTCTGGTACGAACTGACCGCGCGAGGCTTCCGGCTCAGCCGCACGCCGCTGGATGTCGCCGGTCCCCTGGCCCAGCACCGCGCGCGTTCGCAGGCGGCCTGGGTGTTCACCTCCGCGACGCTCGCCGTCGGCGGCCGCTTCGAGCATTTCGCGATCAAGCTCGGCTTGTTCCTCAAGGGCGACGATCCGCCGCAGACGCTGCTGGTGCCCAGCCCGTTCGACTGGCAGAAACAGGCGCTGTGCTACATGCCGCGCGGCCTGCCCGATCCGGTCGTGCGCCATTACAACGAGAGCATGGTCGAGAAGTTGCGGCCCGTGCTGGAAGCTTCCGGTGGCCGCGCCTTCGTCCTGTTTGCCTCGCACCGCGCGCTGCGCGAGGCCGCCGAACTGCTGAAGGGCGGCCCGTGGCCGCTGTTCGTGCAGGGCGAGGCGCCGCGCCCGGTGCTGCTGGAGCGGTTCCGCGCGTCCGGCAACGGCGTGCTGCTGGGCGCCGCCAGCTTCCGCGAAGGCGTTGATGTCGCCGGCGAGGCGCTGAGCGTGGTGGTGATCGACAAGCTGCCGTTCGCCGCGCCGGACGATCCGGTGTTCGAGGCAAGGCTGGACGCGATCCGACGCAACGGCGGCAATCCGTTCCGCGACGAACAACTTCCGCAGGCGGTGATCGCGCTGAAGCAGGGCGCCGGCCGGCTGATCCGCAACGAGAGCGACCGCGGCGTGCTGGTGCTGTGCGACCCGCGCCTTACCAGCAAGACTTACGGCAGCGTGTTCCTCAATTCGCTGCCGCCGCTGCCGAAGACCCGGCGTATCGAGGACGTGGCGGCGTTTTTCGGCAGCGGGCAGGGGGAAGAAGGAATGGACGGCAATGGCGAGCAGGAACGGGCGGACACGGGCTTGCTGTGACAGCGCGTTAAACTGCCCCCCTGTTCCGCCCCCACATTTGGCTGCCCGCCATGAACCTCCTCGCTTTCGAGACCTCCACCGAGGCGCTGTCGGTCGCCGTGTCGATCGACGGGCAGGTGCGCGAGCGTTTCGAGTTGGCGCCGCGTCGCCACGCGGAACTGGCCTTGCCTTGGGCGGAGCAACTGCTGGCGCAAGCCGGCATCGCCCGCTCGCAGCTCGACGTGATTGCGGTGGGGCGCGGCCCGGGTGCATTCACGGGCGTGAGACTCGCCATCGCATTGGCACAGGGCATCGCACTCGCGCTGGACAGGCCCGTGGTGCCCGTCTCCACGCTGGCCGCCCTGGCGATGCGCGCCTCCATGCTCCCTCTCCCGCCCGCGGGAGAGGGTGGGAATGAGGCCCAGCGCGTGCTGGCGGCGATCGACGCGCGCATGGGCGAGGTCTATGCCGCCGCCTTCGCCCTGCGACCTGACGGCATCCACTCGCTTGGCGACGAAGTGGTGATGGCCCCTGATCAGGTCGCCTTGCCTGACGATGGAAGCGGATGGATCGGCGTGGGCACGGGCTTCGCTGCGGCCGATGGCGTGCTCGCGCAGCGGCTGGCATCGCGCTTCAGCGCGATCGACGCCACCGCATTGCCGCATGCCGCCGATGTCGCGCGCCTGGCGGCGCAGGCCTTTGCGCGTGGCGAAGCGGTCGCAGCCGAACTCGTCGAGCCCGCCTACCTGCGCAACAACGTCGCGCTGACGATCGAGGAGCAGCGCGCGCTGCGTCAGTCGCGCGGATCGTAGCCCTGGACCTTGAAACTCTTTGCTTGCCGGATCGAGCCACCACTCTCCCGATCCTGGCTGAGAAGACCGACTACTCGTCGATCAACTGCCCACCCGGCAGGAAATTCCAAGTGCGGGTGACATGCAGGATGTCCGGATTCTCGTCCGTGCGCGGCAGCGGCGGGTAGGGTTCGGCCAGCTTGGCGATGCGCAGCGCGGAGGCGTCCAGCAGCGGAATGCCGCTGCTCTTGATGATGTCGGCGCGCTCGACCGAACCGTTGCGGCGGATCGCCACGCTGATCACTACCTGGCCCGCCAGGCGACGACGCCGTGCCTCGTCGGGATAGTTGAGGTTGCCGACGCGTTCGACGCGGTCGACCCACTCGCGCAGGTAGCCGGCCCACGAATATTCCTGCGTGCTCGCTGAAACGAACTTGCGCGACGGCCGCTTGGCGTATCGCTCCGAACGCAGATGGATCTCGGCGGCCAGGCGCGCCATCTCCACGTCACGCTCGATCTTCTCCTGGCCCTGAGGCAGCGGCCGCTCGCTCGGGGTCGGCGTGGCGCGCGGCGTAGGCGTGGTGGTTTCGCCGCGAATGCTGCTGGCCACGCGCGTCTGCGGCGCCGGTTGCGGCGCGGGCGACTGCGCGCGCAACTGCCGAGGCGCGATGCCGGAAGCGGCCTGCGGCAACGGTCCGGATTGTGCTTCGCGCGGACGCGTGCTCTTGTCGTGCTCGCCACCGCCCTGGTTGTTGGCCTGGGCCAGGAAATCGGCCTGTTTTGGCGTCAGCGCGGAGGTGGTCTGGGTCAGGATCACGTCCAGCGTCGGCATCACCGGCGCGGCGTTCTCCAGAGTCCAGCCGACCCCGAGCAGCAACATGCCGTGCGCCAGCAACGACAGCACGAACGTTGCGCTGACGCGACCGTTCTCACCGACGCCTTGCGGTGCGGGCGTTGCCACCGCGTCGATAGTCACTGCGCTCATGCGATGACTGCAATACGGGATTCGATCGCCTCGAACAAGGTCGCGGCGATGTTGATGCCGTATTGCGCGTCCAGTTCGCGGATGCACGTCGGGCTGGTGACGTTCACTTCGGTCAGGTAATCGCCGATCACGTCCAGGCCGACGAACAGCATGCCGCGCCGCTTCATTTCAGGGCCGACCTGGGCCGCGATCCAGCGGTCGCGCTCGCTCAGCGGGCGGCCTTCGCCACGGCCGCCGGCGGCGAGGTTGCCGCGGAATTCGTCGCCTTGCGGAATGCGCGCCAGGCAGTAGTCCACCGCCACGCCATCGACCAGCAGGATGCGCTTGTCGCCTTGCGTGATCTCGGGAATGAAGCGCTGCGCCATCGCCAGGTGACGCCCGCTTTCGGTCAGCGTTTCCAGGATCACGTTGGTGTTGGGGTCGCCGGCGCGCGCGCGGAATATCGAGCGCCCACCCATGCCATCGAGCGTCTTCAACACGGCGTCGCCATGTTCGGCGATGAAGGCCTTCAGTTCTCCCGCATGCCGGCTGACCAGCGTGGGCGGGCAGCATTGCGGGAACTCCAGCGCCGTCAGTTTCTCGTTCATGTCGCGCAGGCCGCGCGGATCGTTGACGATCAGCGCGCCCGCGGACTGGGCCAGGCTGAGAATCTGCGTGTCGTGGACGTAGGCCGGATCGACCGGCGGGTCCTTGCGCATCAGCACGATCTGGCCCCGGCCGAAGCGCAGGGTCGACCAGTCGCCGAGCTCGAACCAGCCCGCCTTGTCGTCCTTGACCCGCAGCGGGGCGACACGCGCCTGCGCCACACCGTCGCGTATGGTCAGCCCGCCGGGTTGCACGTAATGGGGCCGGTGGCCGCGTCGCTGCGCTTCCAGCAGCATGGCGAAGGTCGAGTCCTTGGCGATCTTGATCGACCCGATCGGGTCCATCACGACGATGATGTCGAGCGGCATGGGGATGGCGGGCAGGGTAGTGTGGCGATGGTAGCAGCGCTGCCGGATCGGGAGACGTCCCCGGGCGCGGCGCGGCTCTTGCCCTGTCAGGAAAGTGACCGGGGACCCGGATCGGCGGCCTGCGTCTGGCCGGGGCGGCCAGCCCCGAGTCATGCTGGTCAAAGCCGGTCGACCTGCGTTTTTTCCACGCATTCAGCCGGTCTCGCCGAAATTTGTCGCTTGACAGCCCATACGCGGGTTGGAATAAAGTCACTTTCGCGGTGTGCCCAAGCGCACTACCGCACGGGGGAATACGAATGCTTGAAGAGGTCAGAAGCGGCAGCCTCGACGGTCTGAAGGTCATGGTCATCGATGATTCGAAGACCATCCGTCGAACCGCCGAAACGTTGCTGAAGCGCGAGGGCTGCGAGGTAGTCACGGCTACCGACGGGTTCGAGGCGTTGGCGAAGATCGCCGACCAGCAGCCACAGATCATCTTCGTGGACATCATGATGCCGCGGCTGGACGGCTATCAGACCTGCGCCCTGATCAAGAACAATCAACTGTTCAAGGCCACGCCGGTCATCATGCTGTCGTCCAAGGATGGCCTGTTCGACAAGGCGCGCGGACGTATCGTCGGGTCCGAGCAATACCTCACCAAGCCATTCACGCGCGAGGAACTCCTCGACGCCATCCGAAAGCACGTCAACAACGCCTGACCGGGGGGTAAGGCAGCCATGGCACGAATTCTTCTTATCGAGGACTCGCCGACCGACACGGCGGTTCTCACCCAATTGCTCGAGCGCAACGGCCACCAGGTGCTGGCATCGGGCAGCGCCGAGGACGGCATCGAGGTTTGCCGCCGCGAGCGCCCCGACCTGGTGCTGATGGACGTCGTGCTGCCAGGCATGAACGGCTTCCAGGCGACCCGCGCGCTGTCGCGCGATGTCGACACCAAGGCGATCCCGGTGCTGATCGTCAGCACCAAGGGCATGGACACCGACAAGGCCTGGGGCATGCGTCAGGGGGCCAAGGATTACATCGTCAAGCCGCCGCGCGAGGACGAGCTGATCGCCCGGATCAACGACCTGATCGGTGTCTGAGCCCGCGATGAGCAAGCACGCCGCCCTGTCGCCCTTCGACGTACTGGCCGACTACGAGCGCCGCAGCCTGGCGCACGTAGCGGGTCTGCCCGAGCAGCTCGACGCGCCCGGCCTGTGGCGCGGCGTCGGTTACCGCATTGGCACCCGCCGCCTGGCGTCGGGGTTCGGCGAAGTGCTGGAAATCCTGCCGATCCCGCAGATCACCCCCGTCCCCGGCGCGCAGCCGTGGATGCTGGGCGTGGCCAACGTGCGCGGCAACCTGCTGCCGATCGTCGACCTCAAGCAATTCCTGGAAGGCGAACGCACGGTCCTGCACGAAGGCCAGCGCATCCTGCTGGTGCGCCAGCCGGGCGGCGACGTGGCGGTGCTGATCGACGAGCTCTACGGCCAGCGCAGCTTCAACGAACAACAGCAACTCAACGACGAGGAGGCCCAGGCGGCCCAGCTCGTCGAAGGTCGCTACGCCCATTTCATCGACCGGGCTTACCGCCTGGGCGACCATCCATGGGGGATCTTCAGCCTGGAACGGCTGGCCCGGACCCCCGAATTCCGACAAGCCGCGGCCTAGCCGTCAACCAATACGTCTGCCGCAAAAAGCAGCAATACATTCGAGGCTGAACCATGAGCACTGTGATGGATTCCGTGGCCGGCAAGGGCCGTAACGTCGGCGTCAATACCTGGCTGGTCGTGCTGGGCTTGTCGGTGCTCGTCTTCGGCGTGAACACCGGCTACGCGACCTGGAAAGCCGCACGACTAGGCGGCGCCAGTTCGGCGGCCTCGGACTTGCGCGTGCTCTCGCAGCAGCTGGCGGTGCAGGGCCAGGAGGCGGTCAGCGGCGACGCCAAGATGTTCGAGACGTTCAAGTCCACCAAGGGCGAGATCGACAACAACGTCTCCCAGCTCAACAAGAACTTCGGCACCACCGCCGGCGTGTCGGGCCCGATCGAGACCGTGTCCTCCACCTGGAGCACGCTGGGCCAGAGCGCCGACCAGGTGATCGCCAGCGAACAGGCGGTGCTGGGCCTGGCCGGCAAGGCCGACAGCTTCGCCAGCCGCGTGCCGCAGATGCAGGCGCGCCTGGACGAGCTGGTGCGCGCGATGTCGGCCTCCGGCTCGCCGTCCTCGCAGGTCTACATCGCCCTGCGCCAGGTCGTGCTGTCGGGAACGATGGCCCGCCGCATCACTGAAATCCGTGCCGGCGGCAGCGGCGCCGCGCTGGCCGGTGAAGCGCTGGGTCGCGACGCTGCGGTGTTCGGCAACGTCCTGATCGGCCTGCGCAAGGGCGACGCCGCCTTCGGCGTGACCCCGCTCGGCAACAGCAGCGCGCTGGCCGCGCTCACCCAGGCCGAAACGCTGTGGCTGGATATGAAGAAGGACCTCGACGCCATCCTGTCCAGCTCGCAGAACCTGTTCCGCGCGCAGTCGGCGGCCGCCTCGATCACCACCGGCTCCAACAAGCTGCTGGCCGACAGCCAGAACCTCTTCCGCGCCTTCACCGCCTTCGGCTCGCTGAAGGACACCAGCGTGATGGGCAACATCTGGCTGTCGATCCTGTCCGGTATCGCCGCTCTGATCGCCATCGCCGGCTTGCTGATCTCGCTCAACAGCGCGCAGAAGAAGCGCTACGAAAGCACCAAGGAACTCAACGACCGCAACCAGGAGGCGATCATGCGCCTGCTGGACGAAATGGGTTCGCTCGCAGAAGGCGACCTGACGGTGAAGGCGACGGTCACCGAGGACATGACCGGCGCGATCGCCGACTCGATCAACTTCGCCGTCGAGCAGCTGCGCAGCCTGGTGCAAACCATTACCGACACCTCGGTGCAGGTGGCATCCAGCGCCCAGGAGACGCAGGCCACCGCCATGCACCTGGCCGAGGCCGCCGAGCACCAGGCGCAGGAGATCAACTCCGCCTCCGACCGCATCAGCGAAATCGCGGCGAGCATCAACCAGGTGTCGCGCAACTCGGCCGAATCGGCGGACGTGGCGCAACGCTCGGTGCAGATCGCGACCAAGGGCGCGGGCGTGGTGCGCCAGACGATCGCCGGCATGGACAGCATCCGCGACCAGATCCAGGAAACCTCCAAGCGAATCAAGCGACTGGGCGAAAGCTCCCAGGAAATCGGCTCGATCGTGGAACTGATCAACGACATCTCGGAACAGACCAACATCCTGGCGCTGAACGCGGCCATCCAGGCGGCCTCGGCGGGTGAAGCGGGCCGCGGGTTCGCGGTCGTGGCCGACGAAGTGCAGCGACTGGCAGAACGCGCATCGAACGCTACCAAGCGAATCGAAACGCTGGTGCAAACGATTCAGTCCGACACCAACGAAGCGGTCAGCTCGATGGAGCAGACGACCTCGGAAGTGGTCGCCGGTGCGCGACTGGCCGAGGACGCGGGTACCGCGCTGGGCGAGATCGAAAAGGTCTCGTCCGACCTGTCCAACCTCATTCAGGGCATCTCCAGCGCGGCGCAGCAGCAGTCCAGCGCTGCAACGAACATCACCGCGACGATGAACACGATCCAGTCGATTACCGCTCAGACGTCGCAAGGCGCCAACCAGACCGCGGCATCGATTGGAAACCTGGCACAGCTCGCCGCCGACCTGCGTCGCTCGGTCGCCGACTTCAAGCTGCCGGCCTGAGGACGGGATAGCACCGCGGATGAACAGCTTCCTGACCGGCCGGCACCACCGATGCGGCCCCGATGACATGCGGGGCCTACGATGACGGTGATGCGCGACGCGATCGACACCACCACGCTCGGCTGGATCAAGCCGGAACTGGACGAGACCCTGCGCCAGGCGCGCCAGGAGATCGAGACCTACGCCGAGAATCCGGGCGACACCAGCCGCATGCGCGCCTGCGCCAGCCACCTGCACCAGGTGCACGGCACGCTGCGCATGGTCGAGCTGTACGCCCCGGCGATGGTCGCCGAGGAGATGGAGCGCCTGTCGCTGGCGTTGCAGCTGGGCCAGGTCGCAGACCGAGACGACGCCTGCGCGGCGCTGATGCGCGGCGTGGTGCTGCTGCCTGATTACCTGGAACGCCTGCAGGGCGGCCATCGCGACATTCCGATCGTGCTGCTGCCGCTGCTCAACGAACTGCGCGCCGCGCGCGGCGAGCCGGGCCTCAACGAAAGCGTGCTGTTCTCGCCAGATCTCGACCGGCCGCTGCCGCAGGACCTGCCGGTTCCGGCGACTACCTCGCCCAAGGCGGTACGCAACTCGGCGGCGCCGCATCTGGCCGCGCTGCGCGAAGCGCTGACCGCGTGGCCCGAGGACAGCACGCCGATCGATCCGGCGCGCCTGGCCAATGCGATCGACGGCCTGCTCGGCGACGTCGTGTTCGAGCCCGTGCGTCGCATGTTGTGGGTGGCCTCGTCGGTCGCCGGCGCGTTGCGCGATGGCGCACTGCCGCCGACGCGTTCGCTGCGCCAGGCCTTCGCCGGTGTCGAGCGCGAAGCCCGCCAGATCCTGTCCGACAACGACTTCAGCGCCCCGCGCAGCGAACCCGCCGCGGAGCCGACCCGTCAGTTGCTGTACCACGTCGCCCACAGCGACGGCCGCCATCCGGCCCTGGACCACCTGCGCGAGACCTTCGAGCTCGACGCGCACCTGCCCAGCGAATCGGAGCTGGAGCACGCCCGCGGCAGCCTGAGCGGCCGCAACCGTGCGTTGCTCGACACGGTATCGGCGGCGATCAAGGAAGACCTGCTGCGGGTCAAGGACACGCTCGACCTGCACCTTCGCACCGGCCAGACCGATGTTGCCGACCTGCAGCCGCAGGTCGAGGCGCTCGGCCGCGTCGGTGACACGCTGGGCATGATGGGCCTGGGTGTTGCACGCAACGTCGTGCTGCAACAACGCGATGCGATGCGCGAGATCGTCAGCGGCGACCGTCCCGCCGACGAGGGCGCGCTGCTCGACGTCGCCGGTGCGCTGCTCTATGTCGATGCCTCGCTCGACGATCAGGTCAGCCGCCTCGGACTGCCTGACGACAAGGCCGACGAGGACCTGCTGGCCAGCGAGTCGCGCAAGGTGCTCGACGTGGTCGTGCGCGAAGCCATCGCCAACTTCGGCGATGCTCGCCAGTCCTTCGTCGCCTTCGTGGAAACCAGCTGGGACCACGCCGAACTGGTCGAAGTGCCGCGCCTGCTCGATGAAGTCTCCGGCGCCCTGCGTATCCTTGATCTCGACCTGCCGGCTAGTTACCTGGTCGCCATCAAGCGCTTCACCGAAGTCGAGCTGATCGAACGCCGGCGCGTGCCCAACGGCCAGCAGCTCGATACGCTAGCCGATGCGCTGTCGAGCCTGGAGTACTACCTCGAGGCGCTGCGTTCGCAACGCCCGAACCGCGACAACATCCTGGAGATTGCGCGCCAGAGCCTGGAGCTGCTGAACTACTGGCCGGTGCCGGACGCGACCTTTGCGCCTTCGCCGATCACGGCCGACGACCTGGCGCGGGCGCCGCGCTTCGAAGCGGATGAGCGCGCGACACCGGCCTACTCGGTCGACAGGACGATCCACGAGGCCAAGCCGATGGCGTCGCAGCCATCGTCGCCGACCGCGCCCAAGGCGCCCGAAGCGGCACCCGCGATGTCGACGCCTTCCATTTCGGCACCTGCACCGGTGGCAACCACGGCGGCCGGCGTGGCCGCCGGTGGCTTCGAGCACAGCGACGATATCGACGACGAAATCCGCGAAGTCTTCCTGGAAGAACTCGAGGAAGAGATCGGCCACCTCGGCGAGTTGCTGCCGCCGTGGCGCGAGACGCCCGACGACAGCGAGAAGCTGCGTCCGATCCGCCGCGTCTTCCATACCCTCAAGGGCAGTGGCCGCCTGGTCGGCGCCAAGACACTGGGCGAGTTCAGCTGGAAGATCGAGAACATGCTCAACCGCGTGCTCGATGGCACGCGTCCGGCAAGCCCGGCCGTCATCGGCATGGTCGAGCACGCCTATGCGGTGCTGCCGCAGTTGCACGATGCATTGCGCAACCAGGGTGCGATCACAGCCGATCTGGCCGGCATGCAGGCGCATGCCGACCGCCTGGCCGCGGGCGAGGAAGTGGCGTACGTGCCTTCCGACGCGCGCGCCGAAGCGGTGGTAGAGACGATCGCGGAAGCGCCGCAGGTCGAAGAGCCCGCCGTCGCCGAAATCGCCGAAACGATATCGGTCGAAGTCGCGCCAATCGAGTTTGCCGAAGCAGTTGCCGAACCGGCCGGCGTGCCGGCCTCGATCGACCAGGTGCTGCTGGAGATCCTCGGCATCGAGGTGACCGGTCATCTGGCCACCATCGACCAGTGGCTGATCGCCGCGAATGCCGCGCCCATCCCGGCTGACGACGGCCTGCAGCGTGCGATCCACACGCTCAACGGCGCCTTCGCGATGACCGAAGTGCCGGTGATCACCGAGATCACCACGCCGACCGAAGCCTATATCAAGCGCCTGTTGGCCTCGGCTGCGCCCGCCAGCGCGGAAGGACTGTCGGCACTGGCGGCCGTGGTGCTCGCGATCCGGCAGACGCTCAGCGCGCTGCAATCCGAGCAGCCGCGCGTTCCGTTGTTTGCCGGGCTGGCAGAACGCATGGTGGCGCTGCGCGACAGCCTGCCGGATGCGCGCATGCCGATGCCGGTCGAGCCGGTCGAGGTGGAACCGGCCGAGTCCGCGTCCGTCGTCGAGGAGTTGACCCCCGAAGGGTTCGTCGCGGAGGAACTCGCCGCCGAGGAGCAGGAATACGCTGCGCTCGATCTCAGTGCGTTCGTGGGAATGGTCGAAACCGAGGAAGCGGAAGAACCGACCCGGATCGTGTTCGACGCCGGCGAACTGGAAGACGCGGCGACCACCGAAATCCTGCCGATGCAGTTCAGCGACGAAGCGGCGGCCGTCGGCGACCATTTCGTCGTCGACGCGCGCTGGATGTCGGCGACCATGCTCACATCGGAAGCCGACGGCGACTTGGCGCTGGCCGAGGCCGAAGTCGACACCCTCGAGGTCAACCTGCTCGAAGGCGAGCGCCTGGAAACCGAGCGCCGGGAAGCCGAGCGCCTGGAGGCCGAACGTCTTGCAGAACGGCTCGAAGTCGAGCGCCTGGAAGCGGAGCGTGCCGAAGTCGAACGTCTCGAAGGCGAACGCCTTGAGGCCGAGCGTCTTGAAGCCGGACGTATCGAGGCAGAGCTTGCCGAGGCCAATCGCCTGGAAGCCGAGCGTGTCGAAGCCGAACGCCTGGACGCGGAGCATGCCGAATTCCAGCGCCTCGAAGCCGAGCGCCTTGAAGTGGAACGCCTGGAAGCGGAACGTTCCGAAGCCGAGCGTCTTGAAGCCGAACGTCTGGCAGTCGAGCGCCTCGAAGGCGAGCGTCTCGCAGTCGAGCGTGTGGAGGCCGAACGCCTCGAAGCCGAACGACTCGAAGCCGAACGACTCGAAGCCGAACGCCTCGAAGCCGAACGCCTCGAAGCCGAACGACTCGAAGCCGAACGTCTGGAAGCCGAACGTCTCGAAGCCGAACGTCTCGAAGCCGAACGTCTCGAAGCCGAGCGTCTTGAAGCGGAGCGTCTCGAAGCCGAGCGCCTGGCCGAAGAGGAGCGTGAATACGCCCTCCTCGAGGCCGAGTATGCGCAGGCCGACGCCGCAGCGGCACAAGCTTCGAACGAAGTCGAGCCCGAGCAGGCGCACGCGCCCACGCCGGCGGCTGTCGAAGACGAGGAGCCTGCAGTCGCCGAATTGATCGCCCAGGCGGTCGCTGTCAGCGAGGATCCGGACGAAGCACTGGACCTGACCGGGCTTGACCCGGAACTGGTCGACATCTTCGTCGAGGAAGGCGTCGATCTGCTCGACCATTCCGACGGTCTGCTCGCGCGCCTGCGCCAGACGCCGGAAGACCGCGAACTGCTGGCAGGCCTGCAGCGCGACCTGCACACCCTCAAGGGTGGTGCGCGCATGGCCGGCATCATGGCCGTGGGCGAACTCGGCCACGTGATGGAGTCCCTGCTCGAGGCGGTGGTCGATCGCCGCGGCGAGCTTGGACGCGACGGCGTGCCGTTGCTCGAACGCGGATTCGACCGCCTGCACGGCATGATCACCCGCGTCGGCGAGCGCCGCGCCATCGCGATGCCGCACGCCCTGATCGCCGAGTTCGATGCGCGTTCGCGCGGCGAGACGGTGGCCCAGGCGCTGGCGCGGGTCGATTCGGCGGAGTCGGCCGAAACGTCCGTCGCAGCACCGAAGGTGGAACTCAAGCCGCTGTCGGCCCCGATCTCCGAGGCGCCCCTCGGCGAAGAGGACGATATCGGCGCCCGCGCTCCGCAGGAACAGGTGCGCATCCGCGCCGACCTGCTCGACCGTCTGGTGAACTACGCCGGTGAGGTCGCGATCTATCGCGCCCGACTGGAACAGCAGTTGGGTGCATTCCGCGGCGCCATCGCGGAAATGGCTGCGACCAACATCCGTATGCGCGACCAGTTGCGCCGACTGGAAATCGAAACCGAGGCGCAGATCATCGCGCGCTATCAGCGCGAACACGAAAGCACCGACTCGACCTTCGATCCGCTCGAACTCGACCGCTTTTCGACCCTGCAACAGCTGTCACGCGCACTGGCCGAATCGGCCGCCGACCAGGTCAGCCTGCAGACCACGCTCGACGACCTGACGCGCCAGTACGAAACCCTGCTGATGCAGCAGTCGCGCGTGAGCTCGGAACTGCAGGAAGGCCTGATGCGCACCCGCACGGTGCCGTTCGAGGTCCTGCAGCCGCGCCTGCGCCGTGTCGTGCGCCAGGCCTCGGCGGAACTGGGCAAGCAGGTCCAGCTGAAGCTGGACGGTGGACAGGGCGAACTCGATCGCAACGTGCTCGACCGCATGACCGCGCCGCTGGAGCACATGCTGCGCAACTCGGTCGCGCATGGCCTGGAAAAGCCGGACAAGCGCAAGAAGGCCGGCAAGCCGGAAGAGGGCACGATCCGCATCGCGGTGCGTCGCGAAGGTTCGGAAGTGGTGCTGGAAGTCAGCGACGACGGTGCCGGCCTCGACCGCGCCGCGATCCGCCGTCGCGCGGAAGCGCGCGGCCTGGTCCGCAGCGATGCCGTGCTCAGCGATGCCGATCTCGACGCGCTGATCCTCGAACCGGGTTTCTCCACCGCCGACGAGGTCAGCCGCCTGGCCGGCCGCGGTGTCGGCATGGACGTGGTCGCCAGCGAAGTCCGCCAGCTCGGCGGCACGCTCGACATCCACTCCACGCCAGGACGTGGCGTCACCTTCACGCTGCGCCTGCCGCAGACGCTGGCGGTTACCGATGCAGTGTTCGTGCGCATCGGCGAGACCACGTTCGCCGTGCCGATCGCCTCGGTGCGCGGCGTCGGCCGCATCGCCCGCGACCAGATCGACAATGTTGACGCGAACTACCGCTACGGCGGCGAGGACTACGCAGTGCACGACCTGGGCAACCTGGTCGGCCAGGCGCCGGCCAAGGCCGAAGGCCACCTGCAGATGCCGCTGCTGCTGATCCGCGCCGGCGACCTGCGCGCCGCGGTCTGCGTCGACCAGGTCGTGGGCAACCGCGAAATCGTGGTGAAGCCGGTCGGTCCCCAGGTGGCCTCGCTGCCGGGCATCTTCGGCGCCACCATCATGGGCGACGGCCGCGTCGTGGTGATCCTCGACGTCGCACCGCTGGTTCGCCGCCAGGCGCTGCTGCCGCGCGATCAGGTCGTCGTGCCTGCGCCCGTCGTCGAGACGCGCCACGTGCCGCTGGTCATGGTGGTCGACGACTCGGTCACGATGCGCAAGGTCACCGGCCGCGTGCTGGAGCGCCACAACTTCGAGGTGGCCACCGCGAAGGACGGCCTCGACGCGCTCGAGCGCATGGTCGACGTGGTTCCGGACCTGATGCTGCTCGACATCGAGATGCCGCGCATGGACGGTTACGAGCTGGCATCGGCGATGAAGGCCGACCCGCGCCTGCGCAACGTGCCGATCATCATGATCACCTCGCGTACCGGCGATAAGCATCGCCAGCGCGCGTTCGAGATCGGCGTCGAGCGCTACCTCGGCAAGCCGTACCAGGAACACGAGCTGCTGCGCAACGTGTTCGAACTGCTGGCACAGCAGCGCGCCGACGACGGATATCGCCATGACTGAACCGCGCCGCGTGGCATTGCTGGCCCGTCCCGGAGCTGCGCTCGATCGCATGCGCGGGGCGCTCGGCGATGCCGGCGCGCGGATCGTGCTCGAGGCCGATCCGACGCGGATCGAGCCGGCGGTGCTCAGCGATGCCTCGGCGGAGGTAGTGCTGGTCGTACTGGACCCGGTCACCGAGGAAGCGATCGACCGTTTCGACAGCGTCCTGGGCGATCCGTCGATCGAAGTCATTTTCGAGGAAGCCGAGCTCGCGCTCGCGCGTGAAGGCTGGGATGCGGCGCGTTGGGTCCGCCACCTCGCCGCCAAGTTGTACCGTCATGCCGACGTGTTGCCGCCACGCCGCGATGACGCGGCGTGGGAGTCGGCCGTAGCCCCGTTCACCGCGGAAGGCGGGCTGGCGCTGGCCGAGCTGACGCCCGTGGTGATCGACGAAGCGGCCGCAGCGTTGGATGACATCAGACTCGATGACATCGTGCTGGCCGACGTCGCGTTCGATGACCTGGCACGGGGTAGCGCTGGACACGACGACGTTGCGCTCGAAGACATCGCGCTTGACGGCGTCGCGCTCGACGACATTTCGCTGGGTGGCACCGCGTCAGACGACATCGCCCTTGAAGGCATGGCGCTCGACGACATTTCGCTGGGCGGAACCGCACTGGAAGGTTTCGGCAGCGATTTGACGCTGGAAGTCTCGGAGATGGAGCTGGTCGCGCCGCAATACGATGCGGGCGAGCTTGCCGGTTCCGACGAAACGGCCGACGAACTGACCTTCACCTTGCCGGACTTCGAGACCGCCGCTCCGACCATCGCCGACAGCCACGGCGAAAGCGATCGTTTTCGCCGCGACCTGGACGACCTGGAACGCCGCATCGCTTCGATGGGACTGGTCGATGACCGTGCGGTACAGGGCCCGGCCACCGGCGCCGTGCTGGTGATGGCCGGCATCGGTGGCCCCGATGCCGTGCGCCAGTTGCTGGGCGCGCTTCCCGCCGGATTCCCGCGGCCGGTGCTGGTGCAGCAGCGGCTCGATGGCGGCCGTTACGACCGACTGGTCACGCAGATGCAGCGTGCGACCACGCTGCCGGTGAAACTGGCCGAGCCGGGCATGCGTGCGTCGGGCGGCGAAATCTACATCCTGGCCGCCGAAGTCGGCGTCTCGGGCGGCGGCGACGGCATCGTCTTCAACGACCGGCCAGCCGAGGTGCTGTCCTCGCTGCCGACCGCGGACTCGGCCGTGCTGCTGCTGAGCGGCGCCGACGCCGCCGTCGTCGATGCCGTACTCAACCAATCCTGGTCCGGTGCGCTGGTTGCGGGACAGTCGCCCGAAGGCTGCTACGACGCGGCCGCGACCAACGCGCTGATCGCCCGTGGCGGCACTGCCGGACAGCCTGCCGAACTGGCCCGTCGACTGGTCGAACGCTGGCCGGCCTGAGGAACTGCGTGATGAAGCAACATACTCAAGAATCCGATATCCGCGGCGTGCTGATCCAGGTCGCCGCCGCGCGCCTGCTGCTGCCCAACGCGACCATCGCCGAGGTGATGTCCTACGCCGAACCCGAGCCGGTCGAAAACGCACCGGACTGGTTGCTCGGCCGCATCCGCTGGCGCGGCTGGCAGTTGCCGCTGGTGGCGTTCGCGCGGATGGCCGGCCTGGCCGAGGAAAAGGGCGGCCTGGGCAGCAAGGTGGTGGTGCTCAAGGCGCTCGGCAACAATTCGAAGGCGCCGTATTTCGCGATGCTGACGCAGGGCTTCCCGCGCCTGGTGACGGTGTCGCGCGACGGCCTGCTGGTGGATGCCGACGGCGACGCATTGCCGGCAGGCGTGCTGGCAAAGGTGCGACTCAACGAGGATTCCGCTTTCGTGCCCGACCTGAAGGTCGTGGAAACGCTGATCGGCGACGCGTTGGCGCAGGCGGCTTGAGCCCCGCGCCAGCGGCCCAGGTCGCTACGGGCCGCCTTGCAACGGCGGGCCTTGCAACGGACCGCTTCTCTTCCGTCGATGCGCTGCGCGGCCTCACCGTCGCGGCGATGCTGCTGGTCAACAATCCAGGCGACTGGAGCCACGTCTACGCGCCGCTGCTGCACGCGCAGTGGCACGGGTGTGCGCCCACCGACCTGATCTTCCCGATGTTCCTGTTCATCGTCGGCGTCTCGATCGCGTTGGCGCTGTTGCCGCGGGTGGAGCGGGGCGATGCTTCCGCGTCTTTGACCGGCACCGTGCTCAAGCGCGCTGCGCGCATCGCCGGCCTGGGGCTGCTGCTGCACCTGTGCGCGCTATGGGCGTTCGACCTGCCGCACTACCGGATCATGGGCGTGCTGCAACGCATCGGCTTGTGCTTCGCCGGCGCCGGATTGCTGGCGCTTCATGCACGTGCGCGTACGCAATGGGTGGCGCTCGCCGGGTTGCTGCTGGGCTACGGCGTGCTGCTGGCCAGTGGTGGGAGCTACGCGCCCTTGGAGAACATTGCCAGTCGTTTCGATCATGCCGTGCTGGGCGTGCATGTCTATCAACTCGATCCCGTCACTGGCCGAGGGCACGATCCGGAAGGCCTTCTCAGCACGCTCGGCGCGCTGGCCACGACGTTGCTCGGCTTGCGTGCGGGCGACTGGCTGCGCCGCGGGCGTCTTCGCGCGCTGTGGATCGCCGGGGCCGTGGCGCTGTTGGCCGGCTATGCGGCTTCGTACTGGCAGCCTCTCAACAAGAACCTGTGGACGCCGTCGTATGTGCTGTGGACCGGCGGCATCGCCTGCTGGTTGCTGGCGAGCTTCCACCTGCTCATCGACAAGCGGGGTTGGCCGGCGTGGGGGCGCGCATTCGGCGTCAATGCGATCGCGGCCTATGCCGGCTCGGCCCTCATGCTGTATGCGCTGGCCGCCGCGGGCTGGCTGGAGCCGCTGTATCGCCACGCTTTCGCCGA
This sequence comes from Lysobacter niastensis, assembly GCF_031457115.1. Classification (GTDB taxonomy): domain Bacteria; phylum Pseudomonadota; class Gammaproteobacteria; order Xanthomonadales; family Xanthomonadaceae; genus Lysobacter_J; species Lysobacter_J niastensis_A. The sequence continues at coordinate 310,995 of NZ_JAVDVY010000002.1, read as the reverse complement.
CTGGATGACGCCGCGGTTCGGCCCCTACTTGCCGTCGCTGGCCTACGCGCTGGCATTCGTCGCGGTGTGGTGGGGCGTGGTGCGCTGGCTCGATGCGCGGCGGATCTATTTCAAGATCTGACGACCGGCAGGCCGTAAATCCAAACCTGAGCGTAGGCGTGCAACGCCGAATGCCTGCCCTGAGCCGGTCGAAGGGTCGAAGGTGGGCGCTCCGGGTTATCTGAAATCCCCGAACCCCGCCTGCAGCGCCGCAATCGCGGCCAGCCCTGCCGTTTCCGTGCGCAGGATGCGCGGTCCCAGCCGCAGCCCCCGGAATCCCGCCGCACGCAATTGCTCGCGATCGTTATCCGACCAGCCGCCTTCCGGCCCGATCGCGAGGTAGACAGGAGCGCAGGCTTCGACCGAAAGCGTGGAGAACGACAGCTCGCCCTCCGGATCCAGGATCAGGCGCAGTCCTCCCGTCGGCAGCGCGGCAAGCACCGCACCCAGAGCGAGCGGCGCGCTCACCACGGGCACTTCGGCCCGGCCGCTCTGCTCGCACGCCGAGGCCACCACGTTGCGCCAGTGCGCCAGGCGCTTTTCGGCACGCGACTCGTCCAGCTTCACTTCGCTGCGCTGCGACCATAGCGGATGGAATCCGGCGGCTCCAAGTTCGGTCGCCTTCTGCAGGATCAGGTCCATCTTCTCGCCGCGCGCCACGCCCTGCAGCAGCTCCAGCTGCAGCGGGGATTCGCGCACTACCGGCGCAACCGAATCGATGGACGCGCGCACTTCGCGCTTGCCGATCGCCGCGATGCGCGCGGCGTAGTCGTGGCCATCGCCATTGAACAGCACGCAGGCGTCGCCGACGCCCAGTCGCAGCACGCGGGTCAGGTGCGCGGCGGCGCTATCGGGCAGCGCGATCTCGGCGCCAACGGACAGTGGCTGATCGACGTGGACGCGGGTCAGGCGCATGCGCCGGCCTCCTCGATGGCGTGGTCGATGGCGGCACGTGTGGTCGTCGCGAGCAACAGCAGCGCTTCCTCGTCGATGCAGTAGGGCGGCATCCAGTACAGCACGTCGCCGAGCGGGCGCAGCAGTACGCCCCGCTCCAACGCAGCGCGATAGGCACGCAGGCCGATGCGCGCCGCCGAATCGAACGCAGTGGCCTTGTTGCCGTTACGGGTCAGCTCGAACGCTACGATCATGCCGGCCTGGCGCACCTCGGCGACGTGCGGATGCGCGGCAAAAGGCGCGGCGAGGGCCGCCATGCGTTGCGAGGTGACGCGGTTGCGCGCGATCACGTCGTCGCTGGCGAAGATGTCCAGCGTCGCCAGCGCGGCGGCGCAGGCCAGCGGGTTTCCGGTATAGCTGTGCGAGTGCAGGAAGGCTTTCTCGCGCGATTCGTCGAGGAAACCATCGTAGATCGACTGCGTGGCCAGCACGGCCGCCAGCGGCAGGGCGCCGCCGGTCAGGCCCTTGGACAGGCACAGCAGGTCCGGCTGTACGCCTGCCTGTTCCGAGGCGAACAGCGTGCCGGTGCGGCCGAAGCCCACCGCGATCTCGTCGGCGATCAGGAATACGCCGTGCGCATCGCACAGCTCGCGCACCAGCTTCAGATACAGCGGGTCGTGCATGCGCATGCCGCCGGCGCACTGCACGCGAGGCTCCAGTATCAGCGCGCAGACTTCATCGGCGTGGCGCTCCAGCAATGCGCGCAGGCCATCGGCGGCGCGGCGGGCACGGTCGGCCGGGGTTTCGCCCGGCTCGCACAGGTAGGCATCCGGGGAGGGGGCGAACAGGGCTTCGGCGAGCAGCGGTGCGTAGACGCGCCGATACAGCGGAATGTCGCCCACCGCGAGCGCGCCCAAGGTCTCGCCGTGATAGCCGTTGTCGAGCGCGATGAACTTGGTGCGTCCTTCCACGCCGCGGTTGCGGAACCAGTGGAACGCCATCTTCAGCGCCACTTCGACGCCGGCCGAACCGTTGTCGGCGAAGAACACCTTGGTCAGAGGCTGACGACCCGCCTCGCGCGGCGCGATGCCGAGCAGCCGTTCGGCCAGTTCGACCGCTGGCGCATGCGAGCAACCGGCCAGGATCACGTGTTCCAGCGTCGACGCCTGGCGGGCGATGGCTGCGGCGATGCGCGGCTCGGCATGGCCGAACAGGTTGGTCCACCAGCTCGATATCGCATCCAGGTAGCGACGCCCGTCGCGACCGATCAGCCATGGCCCCTCGCCGCGGGCGATGGGCAGCAGCGGCAGGGTATGGGGGTGCTCACTCATCTGCGTGCACGGGTGCCACAGCACGGCCAGGTCGCGCTTGCGCCAGCTGTCCGCGTCGCCCGCGTCAGCGCCCGTCATCGGGCCGACCTCGGCCTCTGTTAGCATCCCGCCATCGTGAGTCGTCTTGTGCATCCCACCATTATCCCGTCTAAGTGCATGCCGCGCAGTGCCGGCGCTGGCGCCCCATGCGGAGCCGCGCGATGAGCCGGCGGCTGCCCATCATCCACCGCATCACCGAGCACGACGCCGGCCCATACCGGCTCGAGCGCCTCGACCTGGAGTTCGCCAACGGCGAGCGTCGCCATTACGAGCGCCTGCATGGCCGCGGCCATGGCGCCGTGGTGGTGGTGCCGATGCTCGATGACGACACCGTGCTGCTGGTGCGCGAGTACGCGGCCGGGGTCCATCGCTATGAACTGGGGCTGGTCAAGGGCCGCATCGACGCCGGCGAGACGCCCGAGCAGGCCGCCGACCGCGAGCTGAAAGAGGAGGCCGGCTACGGCGCCCGCTCGCTGACCGTGCTGCGCGCCCTGACACTGGCGCCGACCTACATGAGCCACCAGGCGCACCTGGTGCTGGCCCGCGATCTCTATCCCGAGCGCCTGCCGGGTGACGAACCGGAGGAACTGGAAGTCGTGCCGTGGAAGCTCGATGACCTGCACAAGTTGATCCTGTGCGAGGACTTCTCCGAGGGACGCAGCATCGCGGCCCTGTTCATTGCCCGCGAGTGGCTGAGGACGCAAGCATGATTTCCCAAGAACTGCGCGAGGGCGTCATCGCGCTGGCGCAGGATGCCGCCGCGGCGATCCTGGGCATCTACGACAGCGAGTTCGCCGTCGAGCACAAGGACGACGATTCGCCGCTGACCGCGGCCGATCTCGCCGCGCACCGCTGCATCGTCGACGGCCTGGCGCGCCTGACGCCGGACATCCCGGTGCTGTCGGAAGAATCCGCGCACGAGGTGTCCACCGCGCAGCGTCGGCAATGGTCGCGGTTGTGGATGGTCGACCCGCTCGACGGCACGCGCGAGTTCGTCAAGCGCAACGGCGAGTTCACCGTCAACATCGCCCTGATCGAAGACGGCGTGGCCGTGTTCGGCGTGGTGCAAGCGCCGGTGACCGGCGGACTGTGGCATGGCGGCGCGACCCTGGGCGCATTCCACCGCAACGGCGGGAACGAAGTGCCGGTTCGCGTGCGCGCGCCGGCGACGGCTCCGCTGCGGGTGGCGGCCAGCCGCTCGCATCGCGACACGCGCACCGAGGCATTCATAGCGCGCATGGGCGAAGTCGAGCCGCTCGGCCTGGGTTCGTCGCTGAAATTCTGCAAGCTTGCCGAAGGCGGTCTGGATGTCTATCCGCGCTTCGGACCGACCAGCGAATGGGACACGGCCGCCGGCCAATGCGTGCTGGAAGGCGCTGGCGGCGCCGTGCTCGATACGCAGGGCCGACCGTTCCGCTACAACCAGCGCGATCGCATCCTCAATGGCGATTTCATCGCGCTGGGCGACACCGCGCTGCCGTGGAAAGACTGGCTGGGCGGCTGAAGCACTCCGACAAGAGAAAAACGCTGCCCATGTCCGACCCTGCTGCATCGTCAATCGACCGCCTCATCGACATCATGGCGCGCCTGCGCGATCCGCAGGGCGGCTGCCCGTGGGACGTCAAACAGACCTTCGCCACGATCGCCCCGTACACGATCGAGGAGGCCTACGAAGTGGCCGACGCGATCGACCGCGGCGACCTGGGCGAGTTGAAGGACGAACTGGGCGACCTGCTGTTGCAGGTCGTGTTCCATGCGCGCATGGCACAGGAACAGGGGGCGTTCGCCTTCGACGACGTGGTCGCGGCGATCAGCGACAAGATGGTGCGGCGACATCCGCACGTCTTCGGCGATGCCTCCGTGGCCGACGCCGAGGCGCAGACCGTTGCCTGGGAAGAGCAGAAGCGGCGCGAACGCGAGGACAACGGCCACCAGGACCGTTCCGCGCTGGCCGGCATCGCCCGCGGCCTGCCGGAATGGCAGCGCGCGGTGAAGCTGCAGAAACGCGCCGCCCGCGTCGGCTTCGACTGGCCGGACGTGACGCCGGTGTTCGCCAAGCTGCACGAGGAGATCGACGAGGTGCGTGCCGAGTTCGCCGCGCTGGAGGCCGACCCGGCCGACGCCGCCGCGCGCGACCGTCTCGAGGACGAGATCGGCGACGTGCTGTTCGTCTGCGCCAACCTGGCCCGCCACGCGCAGGTCGATGTCGGCGCGGCGCTGCGTCGGGCCAACCTGAAATTCGAACGCCGGTTCCGGGCGATGGAGGCGCTGGCCGAAGCCGAGGCCGGTGGCCTTGCCGGGCTGTCGCTGCAGGAGCAGGATCGTTACTGGGATCGCGCCAAGGCCGAAGAGAAGCGCTAGCTTCCGGGTGCTTCAGTCCGAAAAACCACAGGAGTAGTCATGTCGCGGCAGTTCCAGAGCTTCCGTGAGTTTTACCCGTTCTATCTGAGCGAACACAGCAACCGCACCAGTCGTCGACTGCATTTCATCGGCAGTTGCGGCGTGCTGGTGCTGCTGCTCGTCGCGGTGGCACAGCGCAATGCGTGGTGGCTGCTGGCGGCGCTGGCCTGTGGCTATGGGTTCGCCTGGGTGGGGCATTTCTTCTTCGAGAAGAACCGGCCTGCGACCTTCCGTTATCCGTTCTATTCGTTCGTCGGCGACTGGGTCATGTTCCGCGACATCATCGCCGGCCGGATCAAGTTCTGACCGTAGGCGGGCCTTGGCCCGCCATTGGCGAATATCCGGCGGGACTCAAGCCCGCTCTATCCGGGAGATCACTCCAGGAAGATCAGCCACGCCGCCACCGCGATCAGCGCGAAGCCGGCCCAGTGGTTCCACTTCAGCGGTTCCCCCAGGTACCAGGCCGAGAAGCCGGCGAACACCAGCAAGGTGATGACCTCCTGCATGCCCTTGAGCTGCGGGGCCGAATAGACGGCGCTGCCGATCCGGTTCGCCGGCACCATCAACGTGTACTCGAACAGGGCGATGCCCCAGCTGGCGACGATGGCCATCGCCAGCGGCGCCGACCGGTATTTGAGGTGGCCGTACCAGGCGAAGGTCATGAAGACGTTGGAGGCCAGCAGGAGCAGGACGGGGGCGTAGCGGTCGAATGGCATGGATGGGCGGCCGGATGAATGGCAAATTACGGCGGGATCGGCGTAGCCTATCGTCTTCACAAGACCTCTACCCGCAAAACGGCAGCCTTCACAAAACTGAAGGAGGAGTGGCCCATGCAAGGTGGCAGAGACGGTGGTCTGGTCCTGATCGTCGAAGACAACCGGAACATCTCCGAGATGGTTGGCGAATACCTCGAAAGCCGGGGCTTCGAGGTGGACTACGCCTCAGACGGTGTCGACGGCTACAGGCTGGCGGCCGAGAACAATTACGACGTGGTGGTACTGGACCTGATGCTGCCGCGCATGGACGGCATCGAGGTCTGCAAGAAGCTGCGTGAAGAAGCCCGCAAGTCCACGCCGGTACTGATGCTGACGTCGCGCGATACGCTCGACGAGAAGCTCACGGGCCTCGGCGCCGGCGCCGACGATTACCTGACCAAGCCGTTCGCGATCCAGGAGCTTGAAGCGCGCCTGCGCGCCCTGATCCGCCGCGAGCGCCGCCAGGTCGGAGGCGAAGTGCTCAAGGTCGCCGACCTGGTGCTCGATCCGGCCAGCCTGCGCGTCACGCGCGGCGGCAGCGAATTGCAGCTTTCGCCTATCGGCCTGCGCCTGCTGACCATCCTGATGCGCGAATCGCCGCGCGTGGTCAGCCGCCAGGAGATCGAGCGCGAGATCTGGGGTAACGGCCTGCCGGATTCGGATACGTTGCGCAGCCATCTGTACAACCTGCGCAAGACCATCGACAAGCCATTCGACAAGCAGCTGCTGCATACGGTGCAAAGCGCCGGTTATCGCGTGGCGGACATATCGCAACCACCGGACTGACGCAGTTTTTCATGCCACAGGGGCTTCCGCGCAGGATCAAGCTTGCGTTCGTCACGCAGGCCTTGATCGGCAGCATCGTGATCACGTTGGGCATCGTGCTCGCGGCCGTGGTCGTGCGTCATTCGGTAATCGAACAGCGCGTGCGCAGCGAGGCCGAGGCCTTCTGGCAGGCGCGCAGCGCCGAGCCGGATCACCGCCTGCCGGCGTCATCGACGATGTCGAGCTATCTGGTGCCCAAAGGCGGCTCGGAGTCCGACTTGCCCGAATCGCTGCGCGGCCTGGCACCCGGCCTGCATTCCTTCCCCGAACCCGGCCGCATGGCGTACGTAAGCATCAAGCCGCAGGGCACGTTGTACCTGGTGTTTTCGGCATGGATGGCCGACCAGTCGGTGCTGCTGACCGGCCTGGTGTCGCTGTTGCTGTCGCTGCTGACCAGTGGCGTGCTGATCTGGCTGACGTACCGCACCTCCAAGCGCCTGGTGACGCCGGTGAGCTGGCTGGCCAACCAGGTGACGCAGTGGGATCCGCGCGATCCCGATGCCAGCGCGATCACTCCTGGTCGCCTGCCCACCGACGCCGGCGTGGAAGTGCGCAAGCTGTCGCGGGCACTGGGCGGTCTTGCCAAGAGATTGAACGAGTTCGTCCAGCGCGAGCGCGATTTCACCCGTGACGCCAGCCATGAACTGCGCACGCCACTGACGGTGATCCGCGTCGCCACCGACCTGATGCTGGCCGAACCAGACCTCCCGCCACGCATGCAGCGCTCGCTCAACCGCGTGAAGGACGCTGGACGCGACATGGAAGCGGTGATCGACGCTTTCCTGATCCTGGCGCGCGAATCCGACGTGGCACCGGTCAGCGAGGAGTTCGACGTGCGCGACATCGTCGAGGCCGAGGTCGCGAAGGTGAAGCCGGCACTGGCCGGCAAGCCGGTCGAGCTGAACGTTCGCGACGAGGGCGCTCCGCACCTGACCGCGCCGCGGCACGTGTTGAGCGTCATGGTCGGCAACCTGCTCGACAATGCGGTGCGCTATACGGACCAGGGGCACATCGAGCTGCTTCTGGCCGGCGATCGGATCGAGATCCGCGACAGCGGCATCGGGATGACGCCAGATACCCTGGCCAAGGCATTCGATCCGTTCTTCCGCGCGGACCGCCAGCGTGCCGATGGCCGTGGCATGGGGTTGTCGATCGTGCGCCGGCTGGGCGAACGTTTTGGCTGGCCGGTCACGCTCAGCAGCGAGCCCGGGCAGGGCACCCGGGCGGTGATCCGGTTCGAGCACTAGCCAGCGGTTTCGCCGCTTTGCGCGGCGTCGCGCTTATTTCACGATACCCGGCTGAACGATTCCCGGCGGACGTTGTCAACCGCGTGCCACCGCGCGCGTTTGCGTCGGCATAACCCTCCAAGCGAGCCTCATGAGCGCAGCACGCACGCCCCCTGTTCCCCGCAAGTCCCCGTGGATCAAGTCTTCCTGGAGCCGGAATGGCCTGATGGCCTTCATCGTGCTCGCCGTGGCCGGCGGTGGCCTGTACTTCTACCGCCAGCGCGAGGCGATGGCATCGACCGGCGCTTACCGCACCGCGAAGGTCGAGCGCGGCGACATACGCGTCGCGATCTCATCCACCGGCACGCTCAGCGCCATCTCCACGGTGACCGTCGGCAGCCAGGTCTCGGGGCAGGTGACGCAGGTACTGGCCGACTACAACGACAAGGTGCGCAAGGGCCAGGTGATCGCGCGCATCGACCCGAAGACGTACGAAGCCCAGATCGCGCAGGGCAACGCCCAGGTCGCCAACGCGCAGGCGACGTTGTCGCAGGCCAGGGCGACGCTGCTCAACGCCGAGCTCGATTACCAGCGCAAGGCCGACCTTGGCGCGCGTCAACTGGTGGCGCGCAGCGACGTCGACCTGGCCCGGGCGGCGCTCGACCAGGCGCGTGCGCAGGTCAGTGCCGCGCAGGCGCAGATCAGCCAGCAGACCGCCTCGACGCAGACCACGCAGGTCAACCTCGACCGCACCGTAATCCGTTCGCCGGTGGATGGCGTCGTGCTGACACGCAGCATCGAGCCGGGCCAGACCGTCGCCGCGAGCCTGCAGGCGCCGGAGTTGTTCACCATCGCCGAGGACCTGGGCCAGATGCAGATCGTGCTGGCGGTGGACGAAGCCGACATCGGCCAGGTCCGCACCGGACAGAACGTGGCCTTCACCGTCGATGCCTTCCCGGATCGACAGTTCCGCGGCACCGTCGAGCAGGTGCGCCTGGCGGCGACGACCACCAACAACGTCGTCAGCTATCCGGTGGTCGTGACCGTGGACAACCGCGACGGCACGCTGCTTCCCGGCCTGACGGTCAATGCCGAGATCGAAGTCAGCCAGCGCGATGACGTGCTCAAGCTGCCCAACGCGGCGTTGCGCTACAAGCCGGCCGGCAACGGCAACGCGTCGCAGCCATTGATGATGGGTCGAGGCGGCGGCAGCGGCGTCATCGACGATCTGGCGCGCAGCGCGGCCGCGCTGCACCTCAACGCACCGCAGCAGTCCGCCTTCGATGCCGCGGCTGCGACGGTGCGCCAGCGCCAGGCGGCGCGACAGGCGCAGGCCACGCAGGAGGGAGGCAACCGGCTGTTCGCCGGTGGCGGTGGCCGCGGTGGTCCGCAGGGCGTCACGGTCGTTGCCGGCGGCGCAGCGGGCGGCAACGTGCAGGCGCAGATCCGTCAGCGCATGGCCGAGCGCTTCAGGGAGGATTTCGGTGCGTTCCGCGCCACGCTCGACGAGACGCAACGGCAGCGGTGGGATGCCGCGCTCAATGCATTGCTTAGCGCAAAGCGCGCGACGGTCTACGGCCTCGTCGACGGCCAGCCTCAGCCGCTGATGGCGCGCATCGGCGCCAGCGACGGCAGCAGCACGGAGGTTTCCGGCGGCGGTCTGAAGGAAGGCGACGCCATCATCACCGGCGAGCGGGCGAAGGAATGAGCGCGTCCGCCACCTCGCCCGCAGCCATCCATGCTGCCGGGCTGTCCAAGACCTATTCCGCGGGTACGCAGGCGCAGGTCATGGCGCTGCGCGGCGTCGACCTGCGCATCGATCGCGGCGAGTTCGTCGCGATCATGGGTCCGTCGGGTTCGGGCAAGTCGACCCTGATGAACCTGATCGGTTGCCTGGACACACCCACCGACGGCACCTACGAGTGCGACGGCATCGACGTGTCCACGCTCGATGCCGAACAACTGGCGGCACTGCGGCGCGACAAGATCGGCTTCGTGTTCCAGAGCTTCAACCTGCTGCCGCGGATGAGCGCGCTGGAGAATGTCGCCATGCCGCTGGGCTATTCCCAGGTGCCTGCACAGGAACGGCTGGAGCGTGCCCGCGCGACGCTGGTGTCGGTGGGGCTGGGCGACCGTGTCGACCACCGTCCCACCGAGTTGTCCGGCGGCCAGCAGCAGCGCGTGGCGATCGCCCGCGCGTTGATCAACCGGCCGCCGATCCTGCTGGCCGACGAGCCCACCGGTGCGCTGGACAGCAGGACCGGCGAGGAGATCCTGGCGCTGTTCAAACGCCTGCGCGACGACGACCACACTGTCGTGCTGATCACCCACGATGCCGGCGTGGCCGCGCATGCCGACCGCATCTTCGTGATGCACGACGGCGAACTCCACGAGCAGGAGCCGGCATGACCTTCTCCGACATCCTGCGCACCGCGATCTTCGCCCTGCGCGGCAACTGGTTGCGCAGCGCACTGACGTCGCTGGGCGTGATCATCGGGATAGCGGCAGTGATCGTGATGGTGTCGGTCGGGCAGGGCACCCAGGCCGAGATCGACAAGATGGTTTCCGGGCTGGGCTCGCAGCGCCTGGACATCGGCTCCGGCGCCGGACGTGGCCCGGGCGGCGGTGGCGCGCGGATGAGCGCGGCGAGCTTCTTCACCCTCAATGATGGCGACGTCGAGGCGATCCGCAACGAGATTCCCGAAGTGCAGTACGTAGCCGGCGCGCTACGCGGCAACACGCAGGTGGTTTATGCCGAGAACAACGCCTCCACCGGTTGGCAGGGCGTGCAGCCGGAGTTCTTCGACATCAACGGCTGGACCATCGCCGATGGAGAGGGTTTCGACACGCAGGACTACACCAGTGCCGGCAAGGTGGTGATCCTGGGCGACACGGTGCGACGCACGCTGTTCGGGGACGACTCCGGCATCGGCCAGACCATCCGCCTCGGGCGCGTGCCGTTCACCGTGGTCGCCACGCTCAAGCCCAAGGGGCAGGGCGGCTTCGGCCAGGACCAGGACGACGTGGTGATGGTGCCGCTGGAAACCGCGCGCCGCCGCCTGATGGGCGCGATGGGCCTGCCCGCTGGCGCGGTGATGCAGATCGCGTTGACGGTGGGCGATGCCAAGGACCTGGGCTACGCGCAGGGCGAGGTCGAGGCGCTGCTGCGCCAGCGCCATCGCATCAATCCGGGCGAGGACGACGACTTCAACGTGCGCAACATTTCCGAGATCGTCGCCACGCGCACGCAGACCACGCGGTTGATGTCGTTGCTGCTGGGCGCGGTGGCGACCATTTCGCTGATCGTCGGCGGCATCGGCATCATGAACATCATGCTGGTGTCGGTGACCGAACGGATCCGCGAGATCGGCCTGCGCATGGCGGTAGGCGCCGGACCGTCTGACGTGCGGCGCCAGTTCCTGGCCGAGGCGATGCTGATCTCGTTGATCGGCGGCGTACTGGGCATTGCCATCGGTGTGGTGGGCGCGCTGCTGGTCGGCAAGTTCGGTTCGTTGCCGGTGGCCTTGAACGGACAGGTGATCGCGCTGGCGGCGAGCTTCTCGATCATGACCGGGTTGTTCTTCGGTTATTACCCGGCGCGCAAGGCCTCGCAGCTGGATCCGATCGAGGCGTTGCGGCAGCAATAACTTTCCTTGGCGAAGGCTGCCCCACCGAAAGCCGGGATGCCACGCGCGCGCGTTCGCACGGCGCACATCCATGGGCGACGCCATTCGGGTCTAGGGAATTGATCGGCTGCCAGGTCAAAGCGACCACCCGATCAGGTCCGTCAGCGCGTTGGACTAAGAGTCGTAGGTACTGCGCCGACCACGCACAGCCACCGTCCCACCAACCGCGATATGCTCAGGAAGAAAAAACCGCCGGAAACCCACCATGCGCTACCGCATCCTCATCCCACTGCTCGCCCTCGCCACGATGAACGCCTACGCCGCAGACAAGCCCGCCCCGCCGAAGACGGCGCTGGTCATCCATGGCGGTGCCGGCTTCGTGCCCAAGGACTCCATCAGCGATGACGAGCGTCGTGCCTACCACGCCGCGCTCAATCGTGCGCTCGACGCCGGCAACAGGATCCTGAGCAGTGGCGGCAGCGCGCTCGACGCCGTCACCGCGGCCGTCGTCGTGCTCGAGGATGCGCCGCAGTTCAACGCCGGCAAGGGCGCGGTGTTCAACGCCAAGGGCGGCCACGAACTCGATGCCGCGATCATGGAAGGGCATACCCGTCGCGCCGGTGCGATCGCGGGGGTGACCACGATCAAGAACCCGATCAAGCTGGCGCGCACGGTGATGGAGGACAGCCCGCACGTGATGCTGGCCGGCGCCGGCGCCGAAGCGTTCGCCGACACGCGTCCGGAGATCGAGCGCGTGCCCAACAGCTGGTTCGACACCGACAAGCGCCGCAAGCAGTTGGAGAAGGCGCAGCAGGAGGAGGCCGCCAAAGGCAAGCGCGAGGCGCGCACGACCGATGGCGATGCGCCGACCTATTTCGGCACCGTCGGCGCGGTCGCGCTCGACGCGCAGGGCCACATCGCCGCCGCCACCAGCACCGGTGGAATGACCAACAAGAAGTGGGGCCGCGTGGGCGATGCGCCGATCATCGGTGCCGGCACCTGGGCCGACTCGGGGTGCGGCGTTTCAGGCACCGGCTGGGGTGAGTTCTACATCCGTAACGCTGTCGCGCACGACATCTGCGCGCGCGTGGCCTATCGCGGCGATTCGCTGCAGGCCGCCGCCGAGGAAGTGGTCAACAAGATCGTGCCGGCCGCAGGCGGCGATGGCGGTGCGATCGCCATGGACAGCCAGGGCAATATCGCCATGCCGTTCAACAGCGGCAGCATGTTCCGCGGCTGGATCAGGCCGGATGGCAGCCGCGGCACGGCGATCCATGAAGAAGAAACCGCAGAGGCGGCAGGCAAGAAGTAATCGCATGCGCCGGCGAGCGGGTGCCTCGCCGGCGTCGAGTTGGCCTCAACCGCCTTGCTGGCTCGCCCAGGCATCCATGCGTTTCTTCATTTCCTCCGGCGACACGTCCTCGACGTGGCTGCCGAAGCTCCACTTGTGGCCGAACGGATCGGTCACCGAGCCCATGCGATCGCCCCAGAACTGGTTCTCGACCGGCTTGTCGACCTTCGCGCCGGCTTTCACCGCGCGATCGAACGCCTTGTCTGCATCCTCGACGTAGAGCACGAAGGACGAGGTGGCGCCGCCTCGCGTCTTCGGGCCGAGCGCGCCCATGTCCGGCCATTCGTCCGACAGCATCACCATCGAGTTGCCGATCCTGATCTCGGCGTGACCGATCTTTCCTCCCATCGGCAGGCGCACCGTTTCTTCGGCGCCCAGGGCCTCGCGGTAGAACTTCAGCGCCGCCTCGGCGTCGTCGACGATCAGGTAAGGCGTCACGCTGTGGTAGCCGTCCGGAATGGGGTTCACTCTCATGGGCAGGTCTCCGAATCGATCGGTGGCGGAAGAAAACAGTGGTCGGGGATCAGTGCGGCAACTTGCTGGCCAGCAGGTCGAGGCGGTCGATCTGCGGCGGTTTGGCAAGCAGTTCCTCCGAGCGCGACATCAGCGCGGCGGCGATTGGTCCGTCCAGGTGCGCCTGAAGGCCGGCCTCGGTGTCGAATGTGTCGTAGATGCCGAAGCTGCTGGGGCCGAAGCGCAGCGCGAACCAGGTGCGGGTTCCCGGCTCGGCTTCGGCCAGGGGCAGGGCGCTCTTGAGGAATTGCTCCAGTTGTTCTTCCTTGCCGGGCTTGGCTTCCAGCCGGGCGAGCAGGGCGCAGCGGGACATGGCGGCTCTCCGCGATGGGTCGGATCAGGCTAGGCCGGGGGGCGCTAACGCCATGCGAAAACACCGCTAGCGGTGCTGTGCAGGAGCCGTCGGTCGGCGTGCGCACACGGCGGGTAAGCGGGGCTTGTGGCAAAATCGGCCCTTCGCCGCGGCCATCCACCCGCGGTCGGTGGTCAGACCCCGTCCCATGTCGATCTTCGAGCAGTCCCTGTCCAGGCCCGTGCAGCCGTATTCCGCATCCTGCTTCGTGCCGGCCTGACTCCTCATGGCAGACGAGTTCGGACATCTTCCGCGGGGGCCCGCGCGCATCTTCAAGGCCGCAAGGTGGTCGATGCAGGGCCTGCGTGCGGCTTGGCTGCATGAATCCTCGTTCCGGCTGGAGGTCTACCTGTTCGTCGTGCTGGCCCCGGTGGGCTGGTGGGCCGGACAGACCCCGGTCGAACGGGTGCTGCTGGTCGGCTCGATGCTGCTGGTGCTGAGCATGGAATTGCTCAATTCGGCGGTCGAGGCCGTGATCGAGCGCTACGGCCCCGAGTACCACGAGCTGGCCGGCCGCGCCAAGGACATGGGCTCGGCGGCGGTGTTCGTGCTGATGATGAACGTATTGCTGACGTGGGGCGCGATCCTGCTGCCCCGGATCTGACCGGCCCTGGAAACACGCGATCCGTCGCGACCGGCCGCTGTTGAAAATCAAGTTAGGAAGCCAAGCAAGTGATTGTTGAAATGCTGACCGATCCGCAGACGTGGATCACCCTGGTGACCTTGAGCGCGATCGAGATCGTGCTCGGTATCGACAACCTGGTGTTCATCTCTATCGCCGTCAGCAAGCTGCCTTACACGCAGCGCGAGCGGGCGCGCAAGTTCGGCATCGCGGTGGCCTGCATCACTCGTATCGCGCTGCTGCTGACGCTGGCCTGGCTGGCCGGCCTCACCCAGGACCTGTTCTCGCTGTTCGGCCAGGGCATCTCGGTGCGCGACCTGGTGCTGATCCTCGGCGGCGCGTTCCTGCTGGTGAAGGGCACGATGGAGATCAAGGATCTGATCATCGGCGAGCCCGAGTCCGAGGACGTGCACACCAAGCCGGCGGTGTCGTTCATGGGTGTGATCGCGCAGATCGCGGTCATCGACATCGTGTTCTCGCTCGACTCGGTGATCGCCGCCGTGGGCATGGCCAACCAGACGGCGGTCATGGTGGCCGCGATCCTCGCCGCGGTGGCGGTGATGCTGCTGGCCGCCAAGCCGCTGGGCCAGTTCATCGACCACAACCCGACCATCAAGATGCTGGCGCTGGCCTTCATCGTGCTGGTGGGCGTGTACCTGATCGCCGACGGCTTCGAGCTGCATATCCCGAAGGGCTACATCTACGGCGCGATGGGCTTCTCGGCGCTGGTCGAGTGCCTGAACCTGTGGGCCAAGCGCCGCGCCCAGAGCCGTCTGCAGCCTGAGTGACGAGTGGCTGGGGAGGGCGCGCTCCATTGCGCGCCGTCCCGGTGGGTGTTGCAATGCCGGCAATGTCACGGAAGGAGTCGCGTCATGTCACGTTTCCCCCACGCCCGCCTTGCCCAGGCCTTCGTGCTTTCCTGCCTGGTCGCGCTGCTCAGCGGCTGCGGTTACAACTCCATCCAGCAGAAGGACGAGGCGGTGACCGCCGCCTGGTCGCAGGTGCTGAACGTCTACAAGCGCCGCGCCGACCTGGTGCCCAACCTGGTCAACACCGTGCGCGGCTACGCCAGCCATGAGCAGCAGGTGCTGACCCAGGTAACCGAAGCGCGCTCGAAGGTCGGCAGCATCAACGTCAACGCCAACGATCCGGCGTCCCTGGCGCAGTTCCAGCAGGCACAGGGCGAACTGCAGAGCGCGATCGGTCGCCTGCTGGTAGTCAGCGAGAACTACCCGCAGCTCAAGGCCGACCAGAACTTCCTGCAGCTGCAGGCGCAGCTGGAAGGCACCGAAAACCGCATCACCGTCGAGCGCCAGCGCTACATCGGCACGGTGCAGGACTTCAACACCTACATCCGCCAGTTCCCGGTCAACCTGACGGCGATGGTGTTCGGCTACAAGCCAAAGCCCAACTTCACCGTCGACAACGCCACGCAGATCCAGGAACCGCCCAAGGTCGATTTCGGCCAGCCGCCGGCGCAGCCGCAGCCACCCCAGCAGCAGCCTCAGCCGCAGCAGCAACCGCCGGCACAACAACCGCCGACGCAGCAACCGGCGCCGGCGAACGGCTGATCCCGCTCGGTATCCGGCCGTGATCTGGCGGCGCATCGTTGCGCTGATCGTGTTGATGCTCGCCTGCGCGCTCGCGCAGGCGCAACAGCTCGCGCCGATTCCGCCGCTGACCTCGCCGGTGGTCGACACCACCGGCACGATCGACGCGGCCACGCGGCAGAAACTCGAGGCCCAGGCGCTCGCGCTGCAGCAGCGCAAGGGTAGCCAGTTGCAGGTGCTGGTCGTGCCGACCACGCAACCGGAAGACATCGCGCAGTACGGCGTGCGTGCGTTCGAGCAATGGAAGATCGGGCGCAAGGGCGTCGATGACGGCCTGATAGTGATCGTCGCCAAGGACGATCGCCGCGTCCGTATCGAAGTTGGTTATGGGCTCGAAGGCGCGATCCCCGACGCGACCTCGGCGCGGGTGATCCAGGAATACATGGTGCCCAAGTTCCGGGCCGGCGATTACGCCGGCGGCATCAGCGACGCCACCGGCGTGCTGGTCAAGCTGATCGACGGCGAACCCTTGCCGGCGCCGATGGCCGACCACCGCAGCGAGCGCCGCGGACGCGGCGGCGGCAACTGGGTGTTCGCCTTGTTCGTCGCCTTCATCGTCGCCCAGGTGGCGCGCGGCATCTTCAGTCGTGCACCGTCGCTGGTGCGTGGTGTGATCGCCGGCGGCGCCGCCGGCGCCATCGCTTGGCTGGTCTCGTCGATGGTGCTGGTCGGCGGCATCGGCGCGCTGATCGGCTTCTTCATGAGCCTGGCCACGGTGCCGACCGGCCGCTATGCCCGCGACCGGGGGTGGGGCGGATGGGGCGGTGGCGGTGGTTTCGGCGGCGGCGGCTTCGGCGGCGGCGGTGGCGGCGGCTGGGGTGGCGGCGGTGGCATGAGCGGAGGCGGTGGCGCCTCCGGCAGCTGGTGAGCCCGCACCGATGAGGACCTGACCGATGCGCCTGCTCAAACACCTGTTTCCTCCGTCGGCCAAGCGCCTGTTCCCGGGCGAGAGCCTGCAGCGCATCGCCCAGGCGATCGCCGAGAGCGAGCGGCTCCACACCGGCGAGATCTGCTTCGCCGTCGAGCCGGCCCTGCATCCGCGTGCGGTGCTGGGCGGGCGCGATGCGCGATCACGCGCGCATGAGGTGTTCGCGCAGTTGCGGGTCTGGGACACGCAGGCCAACAACGGTGTGTTGCTGTACCTGCTGCTGGCCGACCATCGCATCGAGATCGTCGCCGACCGCGGCTTCCAGGGCCTTGTCAGCGACGAGCAGTGGCGTGGCGTGTGCCAGCTGATCGAGGAGCGCTTGCGCGCAGGTGAGCCCGAAGCGGCCGTGCTGGGGGGCGTGCAGGCGCTTTCCGGGTTGGTGGTCGAGCACTTCCCGCGTGGCGATGGCGATCACGACGTCAACGAGTTGCAGGACCTTCCTTACGTCCTGTAGCGGCGACGGACTGTAGCGGTGGCGAAGACGATGAGCTGCCGCCCCTGCGACAGGCGCGCTCGGGCACAATAAGGCCAACACCGACCCGCCTCGGAACCGCATGACCTTCCTGCACCAGATCGACCCGATCGCTTTTCATCTCGGCCCGCTTCAGGTGCACTGGTACGGGATCATGTACCTGCTGGGCTTCGGCCTGGCGTGGTGGCTTGGCCAGCGTCGCGTGCGCGCCGGCCGCCTGCCGGGTGTCGGCGAGCAGGCCTATGGCGACCTGCTGTTCTACGCGATGCTCGGTGTCGTGCTCGGCGGACGCCTGGGCTACGTCTTCTTCTACTCCTTCGGCGACCTGCTGAAGGATCCGCTGATGCTGTTCCGCATCTGGGAAGGCGGCATGAGCTTCCACGGCGGGCTGATCGGCGTGGTCGCCGCGGCCTGGTATTGGTCGCACCGCCACCGGCTGCACCTGTTCGACACCATGGACTTCGTCGCGCCGCTGGTGCCGCCGGGCTTGGGCTTTGGCCGTATCGGCAACTACATCGGTGGCGAACTGTTCGGAAAGTTCACCGACGCCGGCTGGGGCGTGGTGTTCCCGCGGGCGCCGGAATTCAGCGGCTGGTCGATGGAGCAGATCCATGCGCAGTTCGCGACCGGTGCGCTCGACCGTTTCGCGCGCCATCCCTCGCAGCTGTACCAGGCCTTCCTCGAGGGTCTGGTGATGTTTGCGGCGCTGTGGTGGTTCTCGCGCAAGCCGCGGCCGCGTTATGCGGTGTCGGGACTGTTCGCCTTGTTGTACGGCTGCTTCCGCTTCCTGGTCGAGTTCGTACGCGTGCCGGACCAGCAGATCGGCGACCACGGCTACCTCGCGTTCGGATGGCTGACGATGGGCCAGGTGCTGAGTCTGCCCCTGATCGCCCTCGGCCTGTACCTGTTCTGGCTGTCGCGCCGCTCGCCGGTGCTGCAGCCGTTGCCGGCCAAGGGGTAAGCCGCGATGAAGCAATACCTCGACCTGTTGCGCCATGTGCTGGAACACGGCACCGACAAGGCCGACCGGACCGGCACCGGCACGCGAAGCGTGTTCGGCTGGCAGATGCGGTTCGACCTGGGCCAGGGCTTCCCGCTGGTCACGACCAAGAAGCTGCACCTGCGCTCGATCGTGCACGAGTTGCTGTGGTTCCTGCAGGGCGAAACCAACATCGCCTACCTCAAGGACAACAAGGTCAGCATCTGGGACGAGTGGGCCGACGCGCAGGGCGAGCTGGGCCCGGTGTACGGCAAGCAGTGGCGGCGCTGGGCCGGCGCGGACGGCATCGAGATCGACCAGATCCGCTGGGTGGTGGATGAGATCAAGCGCAATCCCGACTCGCGCAGGCTGATCGTCTCGGCCTGGAACGTCTCCGATCTGCCGAAGATGGCGCTGATGCCGTGCCACACGATGTTCCAGTTCTATGTGGCCGACGGAAAGCTCAGCTGCCAGCTGTACCAGCGCAGCGGCGACATCTTCCTCGGCGTGCCGTTCAACATCGCCAGCTACGCGCTGCTGACGCACATGGTGGCGCAGGTGTGCGGGCTGGGCGTGGGCGATTTCGTCCACACGCTGGGCGATGCGCACCTGTACACCAACCATTTCGAACAGGCGCGCGAGCAGCTTTCGCGCACGCCGCGGCCGTTGCCGACGCTGCGCCTGAACCCCGAAGTGCGCGACATCTTCGGTTTCCGCTACGACGACATCGCCATCGAGCACTACGACCCGCTGCCGGCGATCAAGGCGCCGGTGGCGGTCTGACCCGATGGAACTGGTGCTGATCGCCGCGCTGGACCGGCATGGCGCCATCGGGCGCGACAACGACCTGCCGTGGCGCCTGCCCGACGACCTCAAGCGCTTCAAGGCGCTGACGCTGGGCAAACCGGTGTTGATGGGGCGCAAGACCGCGCAGTCGCTCGGGCGCGCGCTGCCGGGGCGGCGCAACCTGGTGCTGACGCGTTCGGGACAGGTGCCCTACGAGGGCATGCAAGCAGTGGCTTCGGTCGAGGAGGCGTTGCGCGAGGCCGCCAACGACGGTGCGCAAGCGCTGTGCGTGATCGGCGGCGGAGAGGTTTACGCGCTGTGCTTGCCGATGGCCACGCGAATGCACCTGACGCATGTCGACACGTTGGTCGAAGGCGCCGATGCGTTCTTTCCCGCGTTCGATGCCGGGCAATGGCGGGTTACCGGGCGTGAGGCGCATGCCGCCGATGCGAAGCATGCGTTCGCGTTCGAGTTTGTCGATTACGCGCGCTGACGACGCCGACATCTGCTTAGAGCGGCCTTCACGTATCGCCCGGTGTCAGCTGCGACGTCATTCTCGTGCAGGCGGGAACCCATTCAACCGACGCCGAAAGCGCCGGGTGAGGGGACGCTCTTGATTATTCCTTTTCGGCTTCCGCACGCGGCGCTTGCCGTTCCTGCGAGGCATTGCGATTGCCATTGCGCTGCTGTCCGCCGCTCTGACGCGGCCGACGGTCGCCCTGGCGATCGCCCGGGTGATGCGGCGGACGCGGCCGCGGCGGCGTAGCGGGCACGTCACGACCCGGCACCTGCACGATCCGCAGCTCGTCCGTGTCCAGCTGCAACGCGGTGAGCTTGCCGCCCCATACCGCACCGGTGTCGATCGCATGCACGCCGTGGCCGATGAACAACCCCAGCGTCGACCAGTGCCCGCAGACGATCTTGAGGTCGCGCTCGGCGCGTCCGGGCACCTCGTACCAGGGATACAGCCCGATGGGCTGCGTGCCCGGGCTGCCCTTGTCCTCGAACGAGATACGGCCGCGCGGCGAGCAGTAACGCAGGCGCGTCAGGATGTTGATGATCGCGCGGTGGCGATCGATGCCGGCCAGCTTCGGATGCCAGACAGGGCCATCGCCGTACATGTTCTTCAGCAGGCGCCGGTACTGGTCGCCGTGCAGGCGCTCCTCGACCTCGCGCGCATGGCGTTCGGCCATGGCCACGGTCCACTTCGGCGCCAGGCCGGCATGCACCATCATCCAGCCGAGCTGGCGGTCGACGTGCAGCATTTTCTGCAGGCGCAGCCAGTCGAGCAGTTCGTCGCGGTCCGGCGCCAGGACGATGCGCTGCAGGTCCGGGTTGACCTTGCGCTGCTCGTCCTCGCGGCGCTCGCCGATGGCCAGCAGCGACAGGTCGTGGTTGCCGAGCACCACGACGCTGTTGGCGCGCAGCGAATGCACCAGCCGCAGTGTCTCCAGCGACTGCCCGCCGCGGTTGACCAGGTCGCCGCAGAACCACAGCTTGTCACGCGCAGGATCGAAGCCGATCCGCTCCAGCAGACGCTGGGTCGGGTCGTAGCAGCCCTGCAAGTCGCCGATCGCCCAGACCGCCATGTCAGTGCAGCGTGCGGGGCACGGTCAGGGTGAAAGCGGGAATCGGCGCGTCGAACTGCGTGCCGTCGTCAGCGAGCATGTCGTAGCGGCCCTCCATGGTGCCCAGGCTGGTCTCGAGCACCGCGCCCGAGGTGTATTCGAAGTCTTCGCCGGGACGTAGCCACGGCTGCTCGCCGACCACGCCCTCGCCATGCACTTCCTGCACCTTGCCATTGGCGTCGGTGATCAGCCAGTGGCGGCCCAGCAGGCGGGCGGGGACCTCGCCACTGTTGCGGATGTGGATGGTGTAGGCGAACACGTAGCGGTCCTGCTCCGGCTCGGACTGGTCGTCGAGATACCGGGTCGCGACGGAAATATCGAATGAGTAGTGGGTACGGCGTTCCATGCCGACAGTGTAGGGCGTGATGCGCTGAATAGGTCAACGCATCGTGCACAACGCGTTGCCAACGATGAACCGGAGGCGTGCGCTACTGCGAGGCCGCAAGATGGTTGGCAAGGCGAACGAAATCGGCGACTTCGATCTGCTCCGCGCGCGCATCGGGCCGGATACCGGCGGCCTCGATGGCCGCGGCATCGCACAGTTTGGACAGTGCATTGCGCAGCGTCTTGCGGCGCTGGCCGAAGGCATCGCGCACGACCGCCGAGTATTTTTCCGGATCGGCAATCCCGATGGTTTCCGGCGATCGCGGCACCAGCCGCACCACGGCCGAGTCGACCTTCGGCGGCGGCCGGAACGCGCCCGGCGGCACATTGAACAGTGGCGTGACATGGCAGTACGCCTGCAGCATCACGCCCAGGCGGCCGTAGACCTTGCTGCCGGGCCCGGCGGCCATGCGGTCGACGACTTCCTTCTGCAGCATGAAGTGCATGTCGCGGATTGCCGCAGCGTGTTCGAGCGCGTGGAAGAGGATCGGTGAGGACAGGTTGTAGGGCAGGTTGCCGACCAGCCGGATCTGGCCTTCGCCGCCGGTCAGCGCAGTGAAGTCGACGCTGAGCACGTCGCGATGGATCACCTCGAGCGTGCCGTGCGCGCGCGCGGCCTCGGTCAGCGGGAAGATCAGGTCGCGGTCGAACTCGATGACAGTCAGTTCGCCATGGCGGTCGAGCAGCGGGAAGGTGATCGCGCCCTGACCGGGCCCGATCTCGACCAGGCGATCGCCCGGCTTGGGATCCACTGCCTGCACGATCTTGTTGATGATCCCGCGCTCGTGCAGGAAGTGCTGGCCCAGGTGCTTCTTTGCGGGCTCGGTGAAGGCGTGCGTGCGGGTGCTCATGCGGATAGTGTGCGGCGAAGACGGGCCATGCGCGCGCAGGTGTCGGCGGCGGCGAACAGACTGGAAGGATCGGCCAGGCCCTTGCCCGCCAAGTCCAGGGCGGTGCCGTGGTCGACGGCGACGCGCGGATAGGGCAATCCGAGGGTCAGGTTCACGGCCTGCTCGAAGCCGCTGTACTTGAGAACCGGCAGGCCCTGGTCG
Source organism: Lysobacter niastensis (assembly GCF_031457115.1). Classification (GTDB taxonomy): domain Bacteria; phylum Pseudomonadota; class Gammaproteobacteria; order Xanthomonadales; family Xanthomonadaceae; genus Lysobacter_J; species Lysobacter_J niastensis_A. Next base: position 289,183 of record NZ_JAVDVY010000002.1, on the reverse strand, counting down.
TGGTACATCGCGACCACCGCATCGAAGCCGCTCAATCTGGCAGGCAGGAACGCGGTGTCGGCCGGCACGGGCCCGATCAGACGCAGGCCTTCCCCTCGCAGGCGAACCAGCAGCGGCTCGATGACGTCGATCTCCTCACGACCCAGATGCCCGCCCTCGCCAGCATGAGGGTTGAGTCCGAGCACGGCGATCACCGGCTCGGCGATGCCGAAGTCGGTCCGCAGCGCGGCATGGGTGATGCGCAGCGTCCGCTCCAGCGCCGGCGCGGTGATTGCATCGGCGACGGCCCGAAGCGGCAGGTGGGTCGTCGCCAGGGCCACGCGGACCACGTCGTTGGCCAGCATCATGACCACTTCGCGCCCGGCCTGTTCGGCGAGCAGCTCGGTGGTGCCGCTGTAAGGGATGCCGCCTTCGTTGATCACGGCCTTGTGCACCGGTCCGGTCACCAGTCCATCGAAACGGCCATCCAGGCAGGCCGCGGCCGCGTCCCGGAGGGCGCCGATCACGGCGGGGGCATTGCGCGGGTCCGGCGTGCCGAAGGCCGCGCGGACGGGATTGGGGATGACGACCAGGCCAAGATCGCCGGGCTGCGTGGCCGGGTTATCGGGAGGCAGCAGGCGCAGAGGCAGGCCAAGCACGTCGGCGGCGGCCCGCAGGGTATCGGCATCGGCGAACGCGACCAGGTCATGGTCGCGCGGCCGCTGCGCCAGTCGCACGCACAACTCCGGCCCGACGCCGGCCGGCTCGCCCGGCACCAGCGCGAGCCGGATCGCCGTCATCTCAGCCGCCGGTGGCGGGCGCCGGTTCGGTGCCCGGGGCCGCCTCGGGAGTCTTGCCGCGGACGTCGACGTAGGCCTCGCCGCGCATCTCGCGCAGGTACCGGTTCCATTCGTCTTCCAGCTTGCGACGGCCGATGGTCTCGCGCACCTGGGCGCGGCGGTTGTCGTCGCCCACGTCGGTCTGGCGGGTGCCCAGGCGTTCGACGATGTGCCAGCCGGCCTGGGTACGGATCGGCTGCGAAAGCTGGCCGTCTTCCAGTGCCACGACCTGTCCACCGAAGTCGGGGCCGTACTGGTCCTGGGTGAACCAGCCCAGGTCGCCGCCCTTGCCCTGCGAGCTCGGATCCTGGGAGCTTTCCCTGGCTATCTCGGCGAAGTTGGCGCCACCGGCGATGCGGGCACGCAGCGTCTCGGCCGTGGCCCTGGCCTGCGTGTCGGGGGTGGTGTCGTCGACGCGGATCAGGATATGGCGCGCGTGATATTGCGTGACCATGCTGGGGGCGGCCTGCGAGGCATCGCGCACCTCGACCAGCTTGAGCAACTGGAAGCCGCTGGGGCCGCGGACCGGCGCGGTGACCTGTCCGGGGCTCATCGCGCGCATCAGTTCAGAGAAGGCGCTGGGAATCTCGTTCATGCTGCGCCAGCCCAGGTCGCCGCCTTCCAGCGCATTGGGGCTGTCGGAATAGCGGACAGCGGCCGCGGAGAAATCCATCTCGCCGCTGTCGATCAGGGATTTGACGCCCTGGATCTTCTTTTGCGCCGTGGTGATCTGCTCCGGCGTGGCGCCTTCGGGCAGGGAGACCAGGATGTGGGCGAGGTGGTACTGCGTGCCCGAGTTCTGCTGAGCGCTGAGCGCGGCGTCGACTTCGGCTTCGCTGACCGAGATCCGGGTCTGCGCGAAGCGCTGGCGCAGGCGCTGGATCAGCAGCTCTTCCCGGATCGAATTGCGGAACTCGGGGTAGGACGTGCCGTCGCGGGTGACCTGCTGGCGAAGCTGTTCGGGGGTGGCCCCGTTCTGCTGGGCAATGGAGGCGATGGCCTGGTCGATTTCCTGGTCGGTGACCCGCACGCCGGTGTCCTGCGCGCGTCCGACCTGCAACTTGACCAGGATCAGGCGTTCCATCACCTGACGCTCGAGCACCTCACGCGGGGGCAACTGGCCCTCGCGCCCGGCGTACTGGGCCAGGATGTTGTTGACCGCACGATCGAGCTCGCTGCGCAGGATGACGCTTTCGTCGACCACCGCGGCGATGCGGTCGATAGGCTGCAACTCCTGGGCGGTTGCGGTGGCGCCGAGCAGGGGTGCCGAAGCGTACAGCGCGCCGGCTGCGAGGACACACGCAAGTAGTTTCTTCATAGGGCCGGATCAGGGGTGGTATTGGCGGCGTCGCCGCTGTTGTTTAACCGCTGCACCGAGGACGGCGGGACGAGGTAGAGGTCGTCGCGGTCATAACCGAGGATAGCACGGCGCAAAACGCGCTCCGTGTCCTGGCCGATCGAGCTCAGACCCTTCAGTTCGAACTCCACCTGCAGCGAATTGTTCAGGTCGCCGCTGCGGTCGTTCAGGTACCGGCGGGCCACCAGGCGCACGGCCAGGCAGCAGCTCTCCCACTGGACGCCGGCCAGGCTTTCCAGCGTCTTCTCGTCCAGGAACGAGTAGTAGTAGCGCCCGACCACGCTCCAGGTGTTGTTGATCGGGTACAGGAACGAGAAGTCCGCCTGCTCGGTGAGGTCGCGCCGGTAGCGGTAGCCGAGGTTGACGATGCCCGAATCCTTCAGCAGGTAGCGCACCCGCAGGCTGGACAGTTCCTCCTGGCCGAACTTGGGATCCCACTGGTAGGCCGCGCTGATGTTCCATCGGTCGGTGGGCGAAAAGCTGGCATCGGCCACCCAGGCCGACTTGCCCTGTTCCACCGGGGGCTCGCCGGGGATGGTGACCCGGCTGGAGTCGAGGTAATGGATCTGGCCGATGCTTCCCGACAGGCGCTCGCGGCCGTCCTCCTCGTTGATCAGGCGCGTGCTGAGCGCGACGGTGATCTGGTTGGCGTCGGTCTGCCGGTCCGCGCCGGAGTAGCGGTTGTCACGGAACAGCTGCCCCCAGCTGAACGTCATCGTATTGGTGTCGAACAGCGGGATCGCGTCCTGGTTGCGGAAGGGCGCGTTGAGGTAATAGATCCGCGGCTCCAGCGTATGCAGGTAGTGGTCGCCGCGGATCGTGGTCTTGCGATCGAAGTACAGCCCGGCATCGAGCGAGGCGATCGGCAGGCTGCGGGTCGGCGTGCGGTCGTAGAACTGCGCATCCAGCGCCGGCGTGTAGACGATGCCGTTGTCGGTGGCGAACTGCTGCGCGCGCGAGGTGGCCACCGTGGCCGCGATGTCGCTGTCGAGCTGGTAGCCGGTGTAGCGCCAGGCCAGTTTGGGCAGCAGGAACCAGCTCGCGCCTTCCAGCGGCATGCTGATGTAGGGCTTCAGGTCGAGGCGGCTGCCGCCGCCCTTCTCGTCGTGCTGGAAGCGCACGGCTTCGCTGTCGACGCCCGCTTCCAGCCAGGTCGCGAGAGGCTGCGCCCAGCGAGCGTAGGCGCGCGGCAGGCGGTCGTATGGCAGGTTGGCTTCGGTCAGGGTGTAGTCGGCGAGCTGGTAGTGGTCGGCCATCAGGCCGGCAGTCCAGTAGCGGCCGCGGCCGTAGAGGCCGGCATCGCTGTGTACCGAATAGGCCGATATGCCGTAGAGGCTGTTGCTGAAGTCCTGCAGGTAATAGACGTCGCTGATCCAGCCGAGGTTGGCGTTGGCGTACCACTTCGAGTTGATGTTGTGCGTGGCGTTGAGCACGAACTGGCCGCGGTCCTTGTCGGGCATCTGGTCGCGGGGGATCACCACGCCGTTCGCGTCGGTGTAACGGCTCGGGTCGTGGTCCGGCAGGTCGTCGGTCGGCATCCAGTTGCCCGACATCTGGCCGCTGCCGTTCTCGTACAGCCAGCGGAACTCGCCGCCCAGCGACTCTCCGCGATCGGTCATGATGCGCGGGACCAGCGTGGCGTCGTAGTTCGGCGCGAGGTTGAGGTAGATCGGCTGCTTGTAGTCGAAGCCGTTGCGGCCGCTGAGGGAGAGGCCCGGATAGAGCAGGCCGCTGCGGCGCCGGTCATCGACCGGGAACATGAACCAGGGCATGTACATGACCGGCACCTTGCCCAGGCGCAACGTCGCCCCGCGCGCGACACCGAAGCCCTCGGCCGAGTCGACATCGATACGCCGGGCCCGCAGTTCCCACGCCCGCTCCGATGGCGAGCAGGTGGAATAGGTCGAGTGGACCAGCGTGCCCTGGTCGCCCTTGAGCTCGATGCGCTCGGCACCGCCGTTGCCGCGGCGCTCGGTCAACTGATAGCGCACGTCCTCGATGGTGTGGGTGTCGTTCTTCTGGCTGCCTTCGGCGCGCTCGGCGATGACGCGCATTGCCGAGTCCTGGTAATGCACGTTGCCTTCGGCGACGTAGGTTTCCGTTTCGGCGCTGTAGATCAGCTTGTCGGTGTGCAGCAGCTGGTCGCCCCGGTTGAGCGAGACGTTGCCCTGGAAGATCGCCTCGGTGCCCTGGTTGGCCTCGAGCGTGTCGCCTTCGATGTCGGTGGGCTGGACGGCCCGCTGTTCGACGCTCCCGGTGGGAGCCGGGGCGGCACCGGCGAAGGGAGGCACCACGTCCTCGATCGGGCACAGGCGCCAATCCTCGTTCTCATCGGCGGCCTGGGCCGGCATGGCCAGGGCGATGCAGAGCGGCAACGGGAGGAGGCGGAGGCGATTTCGCACGCAGACGTCCGTGATACGGGGATGTTCGTCTCAACATCGGGCCGCTAGATTGCCGCATCCCTTGCAAGCGGGCAATGAAAGTACCGCCGGATAGTTCAGATTGTCGGTTGCATTGACTGGAGACCGCCTCCGCCCGGGATCATTTTTTCCCGTCGGTCCGCGGCGAACGAGGGTGGGCGGTCTGGCTAGGCCTCGTCGGTGTCGAGCAGGGCGCCGACGTGCGCCACGCTGCACTCGCGCAGCGCGGCCAGGTCGTAGCCGCCCTCCAGCATCGACACGATGCGCCCGTGGGCGTGCCGTGCGGCGATGGCGACCAGCTCGGTCGTGAGCCAGCGGAAGTCGTCGGCGTCCAGTTCCAGTTGCGCCAGCGGATCGTTGCGGTGCGCGTCGAAGCCGGCGGAGATGAAAAGCAGTTGTGGGCGGAACGACTCCAGCGTCGGCAGCAGCCGCTCGCGCCAGGTCCTGCGGAACTCCGGACTGCCGCAGCCAGGCGGCAGCGGGGCATTGAGGACGTTGCCGATGCCACGCTCATTGGCATATCCGGTATCCGGATACAGCGGCATCTGGTGCGAGCTCAGGTACATCACCCGCGGATCGGTATCGAAGATCGCCTGGGTGCCGTTGCCGTGGTGCACGTCGAAGTCGACCACCGCGACCCGTGGCAAGCCGTGCTTGTCGCAGGCGTGGGCGGCAGCCACGGCGATGTTGTTGAAAAGGCAGAACCCCATCGCGGCCGTGCCGGTGGCGTGGTGGCCCGGGGGGCGCACCGCGCAGAACGCTCGTCGCGTATCGCCATGCAGGATGGAGTCGACCGCGGCGATGCCTGCGCCGGCGGCGCGTAGTGCCGCCTCGGCCGAGCCGGGCGCCAGCACCGTGTCCGGATCGAGCGCCATCGGGCCATCCACCGGGGTATCCAGTACCAATGCGAGCAGCGCGTCGTCGTGCACGCGCAGCAACTGGCCACGGCTGGCGCGAGGCGCTTCCCGCCAGTCGAGCCCGGCGAAGGCATCGCGCAGCGCTTCGGTCACCGCCACCAGGCGCAGCGGCCGCTCGGCATGGCCGGGGCCGGGATCGTGGCGCGTGCAGGCGTTGTGCGTGTAGATGCGCATGTCACCGACCGATATGGCTGGCCATGTCGGTGCGGCTGGAGCCGCTCAGCCCTTGCGGCGCTCGTGCTGCCACAGCACTTCGCCATGGCCGCTGGCGCGCGCCAGCACGCGGGCCAGCACGAACAGCAGGTCGGACAGGCGATTGAGGTAGCGGATCGCTTCCGGCCGCACCGTTTCCAGTCGCGACAGCGCGACCGTCTCGCGTTCGGCGCGGCGCACGACCGTGCGGGCGATGTGGCAACGCGCGGCCGCCTCGCCGCCGCCCGGCAGGATGAAGTCCTTCAGCGGGGGCAAGGCTTCGTTGAAGGCGTCCAGGTGCTGCTCCAGCCGTTCGACGTCCGCATCGAGGATCGCGGCGTGGCCGGGGATGCACAGCTCGCCGCCGAGGTCGAACATCTGATGCTGGACGGCGGTGAGCAGCGTGCGGATGTCCTGCGGGACCTCCGCGGACAACACCAGCCCGATGCACGAATTGGCTTCGTCGACCGTGCCGTAGGCGGCGACGCGGGCCGAGTCCTTGGCGACGCGGCTGCCATCGCCGAGACCGGTCGTGCCGTCGTCGCCGGTCCTGGTGTAGATCTTGGAAAGACGGTTGCCCATGGGACCAGAGCGGGAAGGGGGCCGGAACGGTGTTCTATTCCCTGCCCCTGCTTCCCGACGTCATCACACCGTCTGAGCGTGCAGCGCCGGCACGCGGCGGCGCAACAGCGCGAAACCGCCGAACAGCGCCGCCGAGTAGAACAGCGTGCCGAGCACGGTCCACTGGAAGAACGGGATGCCGGCGACGTAGGCCGCCATCAGGCCGGCCGCCGTCTTGGGATAGGAGGGATCGGACATCCAGGCACCGAAGTTGGTGACCAGGAAGAACAGCACCGAGCCGACCAGCGAGTAGCCGAGCACGCGCGCGCCGCTGACGCGGCCGCGCAGGTTCAGGCCGAGCGCGGTGGTCAGCGCGATGCACAGGTATACCAGCCAGATGCCGGCGCCTGAGAACCAGGTCGCGTAGGTGCCGCCGTTGATCGCGGCCAGCGCGACGTCGGAGACGAACAGCCCTGCCAGCGGCACGAAGAAGGCCCACCGCTTGGACGCGAAGTAGGCGCCGCCGAACAGCGCGACCGCTTCGACCGGCGAGAAGTTCGGCGGATGCGGCAGCAGGCGGGTCAGCGCGGCGATGACGATCAGGCCGGCGAGCACCAGCGGGCCGGGAGCGAGAAACGAATCGGAGGCGGGGCGGTTCATCGTGAGCGAGTACGGTCCTTCAGGAACCGTTAGCATAACGCAATGCCTGTCGCGGCCCCTTCATCCCCCAACTCCGCCGGCTCCAACGCCCACGCGGCCCTTCATGACGTGCTGATCGTCGGCGGCGGTCTGGTCGGCGCCAGCCTGGCGATCGCGCTGGACCGCATCGGCGTCGATGTCGGGCTGGTCGAGGCCACTGGCGCCGGCACGCTGCCTGCCGTATTCGACGAGCGCAACCTCAGCTTCGCCGAGGCGACCGTCAATGCCCTGACCGCACTGGGCGTGATGCAGAAGCTTCGCGCCGCGACCGGAGCGATCGAGCGCATCCATATCAGCCGCAGCGGCGACTTTGGTCGCAGCGTGCTCGATGCGGCGCGCTATGGCCGGAGCGAGTTCGGTCGCGTCGTGGTCGCGCGCGACTTCGGTGAAGCGCTGGAGGCCAGGCTGGTCGAACTGCCGCGGCTGACCCGCTATCGCCCGGCGCGATTCGTCGGGCTCGATGGCGACGACGGCACCTTCCGCGCCGTGCGCGTGGCCGCGGACGGGGCCGAGCATGTGTTGCGCGCGCGGCTGCTGGTCGCGGCCGACGGCACGCGCAGCGGCGTTCGCGAGGCGTTGGGGATCGGATCGCAGGAGCACGATTACCAGCAGTCGCTGTTCGTTACGCGCGTGCGTGGCACGCGTGCTCCCGATGGCACCGCCTACGAACGCCTCACCGCGCACGGCCCGACCGCGCTGCTGCCACGCGGCGACCGGCATTACGGATTGATCCATGGCGTCGCCCGCGATCAGACCGATGCGGTCGCCTCGCTGGATGACGCGGCGTTCCTTGCGCGCGTACAGGACGCCTTCGGCTGGCGGGCCGGACGTCTGCTCGCCTGCGGCACTCGCAGCGTGTACCCGGCGATCCGCGTGCTGGCTCGCAACATCGTCGCCCCGCGCGCCGTGCTGGTCGGCAATGCCGCGCAGACCCTGCACCCGATCGGCGCGCAGGGCTTCAACCTCGGTTTGCGCGATGCGCTGACGCTGGCCGAACTGATCGAGCAGGCGCGTGCGCGCGGCACCGACGACTGCGGCGCCGACGAGTTGCTGGCCGCGTATGCGCAGCGCCGGCGCGAGGACCGCGATCGCACGCTGGCGTTCTCCGACGGGCTGGCAAGGCTCACCGCCAACGATGCGCCGCTGCTGCGCCCGCTGCGCAGCCTGGGATTGTTCGCCACCGATCGGATGCCGTCGTTGCAGGCGGCCCTGGTCGGCGGTGCGATGGGATATCGCGGCGATGTGCCGATGTTGTGCCGCGGTAGTGCGTCATTGGAGCGGCAGGCATGAGCCGGCGCGGGGCACTGGACGTGATAGTGGTCGGCGCCGGTGTGGTCGGCGCCGCGGCGGCGCTCGCGTTCGCGCGTGACGGCTGGTCGGTGGCGCTGGTGGAGGCGCGCGAGCCCGCGCGCTGGACGCCCGAACCGGTCTACCAGGGGCGGGTCGACCTGCGCGTTTACGCGTTCGCACCCGACAACGCCGATCTGCTCGATGAACTGGGCGTGTGGCGTGAGATCCGTCAGGCGCGCGCGCAGCCCTATCGCGCGATGCGGGTCTGGGACGCCGCCGGTGGTGGCGAACTGGCATTCGATGCCGATGCCTTCGGACAGCGCGAACTGGGCTGGATCGTCGAACACGCCCTGTTGGTGGATCGCCTTTGGGCAGCACTGCCGCAGGCGGGCGTGAAGCTGCATTGTCCCGACAGCGTGGTCGCAATGGAGCAGGACGAAGACAGCGCGAGCCTGGAGCTCGACAGCGGCACGCGCCTGCGTTCGCGACTGGTGGTCGCGGCCGACGGCGCCGGTTCGAAGTTGCGCACCCTGGCCGGCATTGACACTGCCGCGCACGACTACCACCAACGCGGCCTGGTCGCGTTCGTCGAAAGCGAACAACCGCACCAGGCCACCTGCTGGCAGCGTTTCCTGCCGACCGGGCCACTGGCGTTCCTGCCGTTCGCGGATGACGCCGGCGGCTCTCGCGACGGACACACCAGTTCGATCGTGTGGACGCTGCCAGAAGCCGAGGCCGAGCGGCTGCTTCACGTCGATGAAAGTGCATTCCTTCGCGAGCTTGAAACCGCTTTTGCCGGCACGCTGGGTGCGCTCAAGGCCGTCTCCGCACGCGCGGCGTTTCCGCTTCGCCGGCAACTGGCGCAGGCCTACGTGTCCGGTCGCGTGGTGGTGGCCGGAGATGCCGCGCATGTCGTGCACCCGTTGGCGGGGCAGGGCGTCAACCTGGGTCTGCGCGATGTCTCCACATTGCGGCGGGTGCTGCATCAAGCGCGCTCACGGCAGGTCGACCCGCGACAGGTCGATCCGGGAGCCCCGCAACGGCTGGCGCGATGGGCGCGACAGCAGCGCAGCGACAATGCGTTGGCGGCATACGCGTTCGATGGTCTCAATCGCCTGTTCTCGAACGATGCCGTCGCTGCGACGTTGTTGCGCGGTCCGCTGCTGGGTCTTGTCGGACGCTTGCCACCCCTGACGCATGCCTTCTGGCGTCACGCTGCGGGACGCTGAAGCGCTGATCGGGCCCGTTGCGCCAATGCGACGCAGCCCTGCGTGCATCGATGCGCCACATAAAGGAGCGCCCCGATTTGCGGGGCGCTCCAGTCCATCACGGTGTATTGCGGCCGCTACTTGCCGCCGGCCAGCTCCCGCTTGCTGATCTGTCCATTGTGATCGGCGTCGATGGCCGCGAAACTGCTGGTCAATTCGACGTCCGGAGCCACTTCCCGGCGACTGAGCATGCCGTCGTGGTTGCCGTCCAACGCATCGAAATCAACCTTGTTGGCCAACGTCGAATTCGGCTCGCTGGAGGTGATCGTCACCGGCTGTTGCGCGGGCGCGGTAGCGGCCGGCGACTGGGCCGGCATCGGTTGCTGCGCAGGCATCGGATCCTGTGCCGTCGTAGCCTGGACCGTGGCTTCCGAGGCGGCCTGCGCGCGTGCGCTGGCATCGGCCGAAGCCGCGCTGGCGTTGCGTGCCGCGTTGGCCGATTCACGCGCCTCGGAGGCTGCCGCGACCGGGTTGGCGCCGGTGGCGGCGGCGCCCTGCGCGGCCTGCGTGGCCTGCGCCGCGCTCGCCGCGTCGTGCGCCGACGACTGTGCGGCACTTGAAGACTGTTGTGCCGAGTAAGCCTGGTAGTTGGCGTTGGCAGCGCCGGTAGGAGAGGCCGCGCTGTTGCTGTCGCGGGTCATCGCGGCACTGCGTGCGGCTTCCTGTGCCTCGGTAGCGCTTTTACGCGCTGCGTTGGCCTCATTCACCGCCGACTTTGCCTCGAGGTCGGCGGCGTGCCTGGCGTCGACTTGCGACTGAGTTTGCGCTATCGCTCCGCCGGCCGCACCCAACGCGATCGTCACTGCGATCGCCAGCATCGTGTTCCTGCTGTTCATCGAAACGTCCTCCGTTCTTTGGGGCCTTCTGGACCCTAATCCGGTGACGTTCAACCGCTGGTAAATCCCCCAGCCCCGGGCGAAACCTCTGCTAAACCGGCATCTTCACGTCGCGACCACATCGCTCAACGCGGCGTGGCGAACACCGTGATCTCCTCGCGGTCGTGATAGAGCTGCCGCGCGCGGATCAGCAGCGGCTTTTGCGCCTGTTGTTCGAACAGATCCAGGCACAGGCGGGTTTCGTCCCAGCGCTTTTTCATCGGCAGCTTGAGATTGAAGATGGTGTGACGGCACCAGCCTTCGCGCAGCCAGGTCGCCATGCGTTCGGCGACGCGGCGCGGCTGCTCGACCATGTCGCAGACCATCCAGTCCAGTGGCGCCTTCGGCTGCCACTGGAAGCCGTCTGCGCGCAGATGATCGACGCGGCCGCTGTCGAGCAGGTGCTGGCGCAGCGGGCCGTTGTCGATGGAAGTCACGTGAAGTCCCTGGCGCATCAGCACCCAGGTCCATCCGCCAGGCGCCGCGCCCAGGTCGGCGCCGCGCATGCCATCGCGTAGCAGGCGTGCCCGTTCGTCGTCGTCGAGCAGCGTCAGGATGGCTTCTTCGAGCTTCAGTGCGGAACGGCTTGGCGCGTCGGCATGCATGCGCAAGCGTGGGATGCCGAGCGGCCAGGGCGAGCTGTCGCGCACGCCGCTCTGGGCGAGCATGGCGTGATCGCCGTCTAGGAACACGACATGCAGCCGCGGGCGGCGTGTGTCGTCGCTGCGGGTCAGCCAACCGGCCTTGCGCAAGGCCGGACGCAACGCATTGCCGAAACTGCGTGCGAGTCCCGCCAGCGGCTTGGCCTCGTCGGAGTCGGGATGCTCCACCCACAGGTCGCCATAGGGCGGCGCGGCATTCCCGTCGGGGAAAGCGGCTTCCAGCGCCGCCACGATCGGCGTGATGCGGTCTTTCGGATCGAGATGGCGCAGGTCCGCCAGGCGCAGCAACTTCTGCCTGGCGAAGATCAACGAAGACAACGGCAGCGCCCGCGACAGCGCCGCCGCGTCGGTGCCGAGAAATTCGACCAGGCCGCTGTTGCGCTCGGTGCGCGCATAGCCGGATAGGCCGCACAGCGCGGCACGTTCGGTCAGTTCGGCGGCCAGCTCAGGCTCGAAGCCGGCGCGGCAATAGCAAAGCAGGGCGTCGGCGTTCATGGGGTCCGTGTGATGGGGGAAGCGGCTGGTTGTGTCGCAAGAGCAATGGAAGCGGGTGTGTCGTGATCCCCGCCCTACTTCGCGGGCTCATGGGCAGCCCTGGTGCATCATCGGTATCAGTAGCGCTCGCCGCCGCTTTCGCCGTACGTACGCAACACCGCGCGCGCATCCTCGCGGCGCAGGTCGCGGGTCACGGCGATGCCGCGTTGTTCGAGTTCCCCGATCCAGTCGGCCGGCAACGGGCCTTCATCGAATTCGGTGAGCTCCTCGACATCGTCGCTGCGCGCGCCGATCAGCAGCCGGTCGATGCCGGCCCAGATCGTCGCGCCGTAGCACTGGCAACAAGGTTGCGACGAGGTGGCCAGGGTAATGGGCCCGACGCGGTTGCCGGCACCATCCTCGTTGAGGCGCGCGCGCTGGGTGCGCTGCTGGGCGAGCATGTAGGTCATGGTCTCGGCATGCGCCAGCGAGCAGGTGTGCGGCAGCACGCGGTTGACGCCGACGGCGATGATGCGATCGTCGGGTCCGAACAGCGCCGCGCCGAATGGACCGCCGCTGCGGGCTTCGATGTTCCGGCGCGACAGTTCGATCGCCAGCGCGACCTTGGCCTCGTCGCCGGCATAGGTACGCGAGGTGTCGACCGAATCGTGCACCCACGCCGGCAGGGTCAGGTGGACCTGTGCGTACAGCATCAGCGCACCTCGACCGGGATCGCGCCTTCGTTCCCGCCACGATCCTGGCACTGGCCCTGCACGCACTGGCAACCCTGTATCTGGCGGAAGCCACATACCGACATGCGACCCGTGCGCGCGCATTCGGCCTGCACGCCGGCCGGATCGGTCGGGCTGTTGACGTTGACGCAGGCCGGGAATTCGCCGCAGCAGTTGCCGACGTTCTTGATCGCGCAGTCGGCATCGCTTCGACAGGTGCTGTCGATCTTCACCTTGGCCGGTACGGCCGACACCGATGCAGGCGGAGAGGTCTGCGACTGCGCCGACTGACCAGAACCACCGGCCGGCGCGGCCGCGCACGCCGCCAACGCCAACAGCGACAACGTGATCAGCACCAGGCGTAGTCGACGCATGCCAGTGTTCCTCAGGCCTTGCCGGCCCAGGTGTCGCGAAGGGTAACGCTGCGGTTGAACACAGGTGCGTCGCTGCGGTGGTCGCGGCGGTCGGCGACGAAGTAGCCGATGCGCTCGAACTGGAATGACTGCTCCGGTTCGGCGCGGGCTGCGGCCGGCTCGACGTAACCGGTCACGGTGCGACGCGAATCCGGGTTGAGGTAATCCTGGTAGGTCTTGCCGCCTTCGTCATTGTCCGGGTCGGGCACCATGAAGAGTCGGTCGTACAGGCGCACTTCCGCCTTCACCGCATGCTTCGCGCTGACCCAGTGGATGGTGCCCTTGATCTTGCGGTCGGCGCCGGCCATGCCGGGACGCGACTGGAGGTCCAGTTCGCCGCGGATCTCGACCACGCGGTCGCCGTCCTTGATCACCTCGTCGCAGCGGAAGATGCCGGCGCCGCGCAGGCGCACTTCGCCGCCCTGAATCAGGCGCTTGAAGCCCTTCGGCGGCACTTCCTCGAAGTCCTCGCGCTCGATCCACAGCTCGTTCGAGAACGGAATGCTGCGCGACCCGAAATTCTCGTCCTTCGGATGGTTCGAGAAGGTCAGCGATTCCTCGTGGCCGGCCGGCAGGTTGGTGATGACCAGCTTGAGCGGATCGATCACCGCCATGCGGCGCGGCGCGGCGGCGTCCAGGTCGTCGCGCAGCGCGCCTTCGAGGATGGAGATGTCCAGCAGCGAGTTCTGCTTGCTGATGCCGACACGGTCGACCATCAGGCGCAGCGCAGAAGGCGTGTAGCCGCGCCGACGGATGCCCTGCAGCGTCGGCATGCGCGGGTCGTCCCAGCCGTCGACCAGGCCTTCCTGCACCAGCGCCATCAGCTTGCGCTTGCTCATGACGAGGTAGTTGAAGTTCAGGCGCGAGAACTCGATCTGTCGCGGCTTACTGGCTTCGAACGGAAGGCCCTTGTCGGTGAGCGGCTTGACCAGTTCCGGCGAGTTCGCCAGGTCGACCTTGTCCACGCACCAGTCGTACAGCGGGCGATGGTCCTCGAACTCCAGCGTGCACAGCGAATGGGTGATGCCCTCGACGGCGTCGCTGAGCGAATGGGCGAAGTCGTACATCGGGTAGATCGGCCAGTCGTTGCCGGTGTTCTGGTGCTCGACGTGCTTGATGCGATACAGCGCCGGGTCGCGCAGGTTGATGTTGCCGGCGGCCATGTCGATCTTGGCGCGCAGCGTGCGCGCGCCGTCCGGGAATTCGCCGGCGCGCATGCGGCCGAACAGGTCGAGGTTCTCCTCGACGCTGCGGTCGCGGTAGGGCGAATTGCGACCGGGCTCGGTCAGCGTGCCGCGGTAGGCACGCACTTCATCGGCGCTGAGGTCGCAGACGAACGCATCGCCCTGGCGGATCAGTTTCTCCGCGGCGCGGTACAGCACCTCGAAGTAATCCGAGGCATGGCGAAGGTCGTGCCACTCGAAGCCGAGCCAGTGCACGTCGTCCTGGATGGCGCGGACGTACTCGGGGTCTTCCTTGGCCGGGTTGGTGTCGTCCAGGCGCAGGTTGCACTCGCCGCCGAACTCGCGGGCGATGCCGAAGTCCAGGCAGATCGCCTTGGCGTGGCCGATGTGCAGGTAGCCGTTGGGCTCGGGCGGGAACCGGGTCTTGATGGCCTGGTGCTTGCCGCTGGCCACGTCCTCGCGAACGATCTGCCGGATGAAGTCGGTCTTTTCCGGCGTGGAGGCAGCAGCGGTGGTGTCGGGCGTGGCGGACATGCGGGAAGGCACAGGCGTGGGAGACCGCCAAGTTTAGCCGCTGGCGCCTGCACACGCCGTTTCCATTGGAACGTGAGGGCGTATTCTGGGTCCAAAGCAGTAAGGAGCGCGCCAATGAAAGTTGTCTACGAAGCCGCCAACCTGATCGACGCCCACCTGGTCCGGCACGCGCTGGAAGCCGAGGAGATCCCCGTGTTCCTGAAGGGCGAGGCCCTGCTGGGGGGCATGGGCGAGCTGCCGCTGTTCGGCACCATCCTGGTGTGCGTGCCGGACGTGGTCTGGCCCGAGGCCAGCGACATCGTCGCCGCTTTGCCGCTGAACCAGCCGCCGGAACCCGTGGACGAAGAAGCGCCGGAGCTGCCCCCGGGCTGGCTGCCGGCCTGAGCGGATCAAACGGCGGCTGGCTGGTCAGCCTTGAGCCCCCGCCCGGCGCACGGTCGGGCTGAAGCCCTGTCTCGGACCGCTCGGGTATTGTGGCCGGCCCGGTCCTGACCCCTGCGCCATGTCTTCCTTCGAATCCCTGATCCGCTCCGTGCCCGACTTTCCCAAGCCAGGCGTGGTGTTCCGCGACATCACCCCACTGCTGGCCGATGCCGGCGGTTTCGCGCGTTGCATCGACGCGTTGGCCGAGCCGTGGCAGGGCAGCCAGGTGCAGGCGGTGTGCGGCATCGAGTCGCGGGGATTCATCTTCGGGGCGGCGCTGGCGCAGAAGCTGCACGCCGGCTTCGTGCCGCTGCGCAAGCCGGGCAAGCTGCCGCCGCCCTTGGTCGAGGTCGACTACCAGCTCGAGTACGGTATCGACCGGCTGCAGGCGCGCAGCGACGCGCTCAAGCCAGGCGAACGCACGCTGATCGTCGACGACGTCCTGGCCACCGGGGGAACGCTGGCGGCCGCGCGTGAACTTGTCGGACGTCTCGGTGCCGAACTGGTTGGGGCAAGCGTGCTGATCGAGCTGGATGCTTTGCAGGGCCGGACGAGGTGGCCCGGCGGCTTACGGCTGCATTCGCTGCTGCACTACTGAGCGTCGACGGCGGGCCAAGGCCCGTCCAAAGTTGCTATTGCCGCTCGATGGAGCAGACGTAGATCACTTCGCACGCGCCCGCACCGCTGTCTTCGCGTGTGGTGGAACTGCGCCAGCGCCAGCCGTCACCAGCCTCGGCTTCGACCAGCCAACCGTCGATGCGCACGCGATCGTCCTTGCGCACGCGGCGCAGTGCCTCGGCCGCGGCCTCGTTAGCCGGAATCAGGTGCATGTTGGCGCTGGAGCGCACGATTTCCGGCGGCGGCAGTGGCGGCTGGTCCGCCCAGCGGTAGCTGTAGAAACGGCCGCCCTGGGAGATGTCCAGGCGCGAGAGCACGTCGTCGTCGCGCATGCGGCCCCAGCCCAGCGCCAGGTCGGTGGGGGAAAGGTCGGCCTCGCGGCCGACGCTGTAGTCCTCGCGCGACAGCACGCGCGCTTCGACGCTGAAACCTGCCAGCGGTTTCAGCGTTGCCGCCTGCAGGCGGAATGGCGCCAGCGAGGCCGGCACATCCGTCTGTCGTGGCGAATCACCTGGACTGACAAGCGGTGGCAATCGGCATTCGATCGATGTGCCGGCAACATGGGCAGGCACAGGCGCCGCACGCGGCGATGACGGCGAGAACCACCAGCCGATCACACCGATGACCATGCCCAGCGCAAGCCAGGCGCGCAGACTCATGCGCGCGCCTCGCGCGGGAGTACTGGCTTGGGCGGCTGCAGCAGCTGCGCCGGCAGCTTGCGAAACTCATTGGCCAGCTGCATGAGGAAATCCCCCATCGCCGAGCTGCGCCGCCAGACCATGCCGATCTGCCGGTGCGGCGCATCGCCGCGGAAGCTCAGCAGGTGCAGGTCGGGCGAGGCCGGCACGGGCGGCTGCACCGCCAATACCGGCAGTAACGTGATGCCGACGCCGGCGGCGACCATCTGCCGCAGCGTCTCAAGACTGGTGGCGCGGAAGCCGTCGCGCTCGTCGGCGCCGGACATGCGGCATACGTCGAGCGCCTGGTCGCGCAGGCAATGTCCTTCCTCAAGCAGCAGCAGGTGCTGGTCGTCCAGTTCGTGCAGGTCGAGGCTGTCCTGACCGGCCATCGGATGCTGCTGAGGAACCGCCAGCAGGAAGGGTTCGTCGAATAGCGGCTCCACGTGCAGCTGGTCGTCGTGGATCGGCAAGGCGAGCAGTCCGGCATCCAGTCGCCCGTCGCGCAGGCGCGAGAGGATCTGATCGGTCTTCTCCTCCACCAGCAGCAGTTCCAGTCGCGGGAAGCGCTGGCGCAGGCTGGGCACGACGTGCGGAAGCAGGTAGGGGCCGAGCGTCGGGAACAGGCCCAGGCGCACGGTGCCTGCTTCCGGATCCTGGCTGCGGCGCGCGATCTCTCCCATCTGTTCGACTTCGCCGATCACCTTGCGCGCGCGCTCGGCGATCTCGCGCCCGACTGGCGTCAGCATCACCCGCCGCGGCGCGCGCTCGACGAGGGAGACACCGAGTTCGTCCTCGAGCTTCTTGATCTGGGTCGACAGCGTCGGCTGGCTGACGAAGCTGGCCGCAGCGGCGCGACCGAAATGCTTGTGGTCAGCCAGGGCCACCAGGTATTTGAGGTCGCGCAGGTTCAAGGGGTTTCTCCACGCGGTGGTCGCACCGGCCGGAAGGCCCTGATCGCGGCCCTTGCGATCGATCTTAAACGAGCTTGAGGGTTTGCGAGCGCCCCTCACCCCAGCCCTCTCCCGCACGCGGGAGAGGGGGGCAAGAGCGCACTTCGCGGAAGACTCACGGATCCCAACCAGTTCCCGCCTCGGGAATCGAGCCTCTCCACCGAGCGCGAGAGGTTGGTGAGGGCGCGCCTCCGGCTCAGGCCATCTCCACCGCAGCGACTTCGACCGGTGCGCTGGTGCGGATCAGGTGATCGAACGCACTCAGCGCCGCCTTGCTGCCTTCGCCCATCGCGATGACGATCTGCTTGTACGGCACTGTCGTGACATCGCCGGCCGCGAACACGCCCGGCACCGACGTGCGGCCGTAGTGGTCGACCTCGATCTCGCCGCGCGGCGACAGCGCCAAGGTGCCCTTCAACCATTCGGAGTTGGGCAGCAGGCCGATCTGCACGAACACGCCTTCCAGTTCGACGCGATGCGAGTCGCCGCCGATGCGGTCCCGGTAGACCAGCGCGGTGACCTTCTGGCCGTCGCCAATCACTTCGGTGGTCTGGCCGCTGGTGACCACGGTGACGTTGTCCAGGCTGCGCAGCTTGCGCTGCAGCACGTCGTCGGCGCGCAGCTGGCTGTCGAACTCGATCAGCGTGACGTGGCTGACGATGCCGGTCAGATCGATCGCTGCCTCCACGCCGGAGTTGCCGCCGCCGATCACTGCCACGCGCTTGCCCTTGAACAGCGGGCCGTCGCAGTGCGGGCAGTAGGCCACACCCTTGTTGCGGAATTGGTCCTCGCCCGGCACGTTCATCTGCCGCCAGCGTGCGCCGGTGGAGATCACCACGGAGCGCGACTTCAGCGACGCGCCGTTGGCCAGTTGCACTTCGATCAGGCCGCCGGGCTCGCTGGCCGGGATCAGCTTCTGCGCGCGCTGCAGGTTCATGATGTCCACGTCGTAGTGGCGCACGTGCTGCTCCAGCGCCGTGGCCATCTTCGGACCTTCGGTGTGTTCGACCGAGATGAAGTTCTCGATGGCCATCGTGTCGAGCACCTGGCCGCCGAAGCGTTCGGCGGCGATGCCGGTGCGGATGCCCTTGCGCGCGGCGTAGATCGCCGCCGCCGCGCCGGCGGGCCCTCCGCCGATCACGAGCACGTCGAACGCGGACTTGGCCTTGATCTTCCCGGCTTCGCGATCGGCGGCGCCGGTGTCGAGCCGGGCAACGATCTGCTCCAGGCTCATGCGGCCGGAGTCGAACAGCTCGCCGTTGAGGTACACGGTCGGCACCGCCATCACTTGGCGTGCCTCGACCTCGTCCTGGAACAGCGCGCCGTCGATGGCGACATGCTGGATGTTGGGGTTGAGCACGCTCATCAGGTTCAGCGCCTGCACCACGTCCGGGCAGTTCTGGCACGACAGCGAGAAATACGTCTCAAAGCGCAGCACGCCGTCGGGGCCGGAGCCCTGCAGGTTGCGCACCTGTTCGATCACGTCCTGGCTGGCCTTGGACGGATGGCCGCCGACCTGCAGCAGCGCCAGCACCAGCGAGGTGAACTCATGGCCCATCGGAATGCCGGCGAAGCGCACGCTCACGTCGGCGCCGACGCGGTTGATCGCGAACGACGGCTTGCGCGCGTCGTCGTCGGCGCGGATGTAGCCGATCTTGCCGGACAGCGAGGCGATGTCCTTCAGCAGCGCTTCGAGTTCGCGCGACTTGTCGCCATTGTCGAGCGAGGCGACCAGTTCGATCGGCTGCGTGACCTTTTCGAGGTAGGCCTTCAACTGGTTCCTGAGATCGGCATCCAACATGGCGACGGCTCCAATGGCTTGTCTTGGGGTGAACGCCGCGAGCGCCCGGGCCGGGAGGGGGAGAGAGAAGCCCGGGCGTCGCGACATTCGTTGAAGGGGCGGGACCTGGCGGACGGCCAGGTCCCGGGCGGTGGCGCGATTCCGCACACCGCGATGCTCGTCGGAGCGATGAGCGGCGCTACGCCGCTCGGGCACTACTTAGATCTTGCCGACCAGGTCCAGCGACGGCTTGAGGGTCTTCTCGCCTTCCTGCCACTTGGCCGGGCACACCTCGCCCGGATGGGCGGCGACGTACTGGGCGGCCTTGACCTTGCGCAGCAGTTCAGCGGCGTCGCGGCCGATGCCGCCGGCACTGATCTCGACGCTCTGGATCTTGCCGTTGGGGTCGATCACGAAGGTGCCACGGTCGGCCAGGCCGGCTTCCTCGATCATCACTTCGAAGTTGCGGGTGATGTTGCCGGTCGGATCGCCGACCAGCGGGTACTGGATCTTCTTGATCGTGTCGGAGGTGTCGTGCCAGGCCTTGTGGGTGAAGTGGGTGTCGGTCGACACGCCGTAGATCTCCACGCCCAGCTTCTCGAATGCGGCGTAATTGTCGGCCAAGTCGCCCAGTTCGGTCGGGCAGACGAAAGTGAAGTCGGCCGGGTAGAAGAACACCACCGACCACTTGCCCTTCAGGCTGTCCTGCGTGACTTCGATGAACTCGCCATTGTGGTAGGCGGTGGCCTTGAACGGCTTGACTTCGGTGTTGATCAACGACATCGGGTGGTCCTTTATAGGAGGGGTGGGTAAAAACGTTGCGCAAGGTTAGAAGCTGCGCATTCATCGATCAAGTTGATTGATAGTATCGCTGCGATAGTCAATGCCTATTTAATTGGGCCTGTCGGGTGTTCAAACAAGCCTGGCCCAAGAAACCGAGCCGCCAATCGCTAGGATGGCGCCCCCGCGCGAGGCCACCGGGACAAGGTGAGATGGAACGGATCGACGCTGTACTGAGGAATGCCCGTCCCCGGCTAGGTCCCGGCGAGGCGGAGCTGTTGCTGGCGCACGCGCTGCAACGTCCGCGTACCTGGCTGTTCGCGCATGCCGACGACCCGATCCCCGAGGACGCCGCCGGCCGCTTCGCCGCGCTGGTCGAGCGGCGCGAGGCGGGCGAGCCGGTCGCTTATCTCACCGGGCGACGGGGTTTCTGGCGCTTCGACCTGCGTGTCACGCAGGCGACGCTGATTCCCCGTCCCGAAACCGAGCGGCTGGTCGAACTGGCGCTGGAACGGATTCCGTCGGATGCCGACATAACCTTGGCCGACCTGGGCACCGGTAGCGGCGCCATCGCATTGGCGTTGGCCAGCGAGCGCCCGCGCGCGCGCATGGTCGCCACCGACGCGAGCGCCGAGGCGCTCGCCGTGGCCGAAAGCAATGCCGCCGAAATCGGGCTGCGCAACGTCGAGTTTCGCCTGGGCGACTGGCTGGCGCCGTTGAAGGGCGAGCGCTTCGCGTTGATCGCCAGCAACCCGCCCTACATCGCTCGGGATGATGCCCATCTCGGACAAGGCGACCTGCGCCATGAGCCTCTCAGTGCATTGGCCTCAGGCATCGATGGACTCGATGCGATCCGGATCATCGCCCGCGATGCGCTCGCCCACCTTCACCCCGGCGGTTGGCTGCTGCTGGAGCACGGCTGGGAGCAGGGCGAGGCGGTGCGCGGGATTCTGGATGCCGCCGGATGGCTGGAAGTGGCGACGCACGGTGATCTGGAAGACCGCGATCGCGTGACACTGGGTCGCGCGCCGGAATAAGCCGTTTTCGACCGGCCACATGATCGAAGTTCTTTACCGCGCGACGACGTTGCGCCTTTAGACTTTCCCGCTTATCCCCCCGAGGCCCCGCGATGCGCACGCTCTATCCCGAGATCGAACCCTTCGACACCGGCACGTTGAAGGTGGACGATCGCCACACGCTGTACTACGAGCAGTGCGGCAATCCGCAAGGCAAGCCGGTGGTGATCCTGCACGGCGGACCGGGTGGCGGATGCAGCCCGAAGATGCGTCGTTTCCACGATCCGGCCAAGTACCGCATCGTGTTGTTCGACCAGCGCGGCAGCGGTCGCTCCACGCCGCACGCCGACCTCGTCGACAACACCACCTGGGATCTGGTCGCCGATATCGAGACGCTGCGCACGAAGCTCGGCATCGAGCGCTGGCAGGTGTTCGGCGGCTCCTGGGGCTCCACGCTGGCGCTGGCCTATGCACAGAAGCACCCGGAGCATGTCGCCGAACTGGTGTTGCGCGGCATCTTCATGCTGCGCCGCTGGGAGCTGGAGTGGTTCTACCAGGAAGGCGCGAACCGCCTGTTCCCCGACGCCTGGGAGCACTACATCAACGCGATCCCGCCGGACGAACGCCACGACCTGATCGACGCGTTCCATCGCCGCCTGGTGTCCGACGACGAAGCCACGCAACTGGCCGCGGCCAAGGCCTGGAGCGTGTGGGAAGGCGCGACCAGCTTCCTGCACATCGATCCGGAATTCGCCGCCAGTCATGAGGATCCGTACTTCGCCCTCGCGTTCGCCCGCATCGAGAACCATTACTTCGTCAACGGCGGCTTCTTCGAAGTCGAAGACCAACTGCTGCGTGATGCCCCCCGCATCGCTGACATCCCCGGCGTGATCGTGCACGGTCGCTATGACGTGGTCTGTCCGGTGCAGAACGCGTGGGATCTGAAGAAGGCGTGGCCCAAGGGTGAGCTGGTCATCACCCCGGCTTCGGGGCACTCGGCGTTCGAGCCGGAGAACATCGACGCGCTGATAAGTGCGACCGACCGTTTCGCCTGATCTCCCGGTTTTGCCCCTCTCCCGCTCGCGGGAGAGGGTTGGGTGAGGCAGGCTGCATACGTATTCAAGCCGCCGACGCCAGGGCCGCCACGCACAATCGATCGCACAAGGCACCGGCATGCAGCCGGCGCCCACCTTGGGAGGGGTGCGATGAGCATGGTGACCGAGTTCGAGCAACAGCAGCACGCGACGTCGCGTGTGGTGTTCATTTCGTTGGCGGCCGCGATGGGCGGCTTCCTGTTCGGCTTCGATACCGCCGTGATCAACGGCGCGGTCGATGCGGTGCGCGGCAGCTTCAGCCTGGATGCGGCGCGGATCGGCTTCGCGGTGTCGGTCGCATTGCTGGGTTCGGCCCTGGGCGCCTGGTATGCCGGGCCCCTGGCCGATCGCTGGGGCCGTGTGCGGGCGATGCAGGTCGCGGCGACCGTGCTGGCGGTCAGCGCGATCGGCTCCGGTCTGGTGGTGGGCGTGTGGGACCTGATGCTGTGGCGCCTGATCGGCGGCATCGGCGTCGGCGTGGCGTCGGTCATCGCGCCGGCCTACATCGCCGAAATCTCTCCCGCGCACGTGCGCGGCCGGCTGGGTTCATTGCAGCAATTGGCGATCGTGCTCGGCATCTTCATGGCGCTGCTCAGCGATGCCTGGCTGGCCGGCGTGGCCGGCGGCGCGGCCAAATCGCTGTGGCTGGGCCTGGAGGCCTGGCGCTGGATGTTCCTGGTCGCCACGATCCCGGCACTGATCTACGGAGCGCTGGTGTTCGGCATGCCCGAGTCGCCGCGCCACCTGGTGGCGAAGGGCCGGCTGGAAGAAGCAGGCAACGTGCTGCGCCAGGTGCTGGGCCTGCGCAGTGACGTCGCCGTGGAGCAGAAGGTCAATGACATCGCCCACAGCCTGCGCAGCGAGTACCAGCCGAAGCTGCGCGACCTGCGTGGTCCGCGCGGCCTGCTGCCGGTGGTGTGGGTCGGCATCCTGCTGTCGGTGTTCCAGCAGGCGGTCGGCATCAACGTCATCTTCTACTACTCCTCGACGCTGTGGCACTCGGTCGGCTTCAGCGAGGCGGACTCTTTCACCATCACCGTGGTGACCTCGGTGGTGAACGTGCTGGTCACGCTGCTGGCGATCGCGTTGGTCGACAAGGTCGGCCGCAAACCATTGCTGGCCATCGGTTCGGCCGGCATGACGGTGACGCTGGGCCTGATGGCGCTGTGTTTCTCGAAGGCCACCGGCAGCGGCGCGGCGCTGACCATGCCTGAACCCTGGGGTATGGTGGCTCTCGTTGCGGCCAATGCGTACGTGGTCTTCTTCGGCCTGAGCTGGGGTCCGATGGTGTGGGTGCTGCTGGGCGAGATGTTCCCCAACCGCATCCGCGCGATCGCGCTGGCGGTGGCGGCCTCGGCGCAGTGGCTGGCCAACTTCGCAATCACCAGCAGCTTCCCGTCGTTGGCCGAGATCGGCCTGACGTTCGCCTATGGCCTGTACGCGACGTTTGCGTTGCTGTCGCTGGGCTTCGTCCTGTACGCGGTGCGGGAGACCAAAGGGGTCGAGCTGGAAGACATGACGGACTGACCGCGATCTGGCGAAGCTGTCGCAGCCTGATGCAAATGTCCTCGGCGCCGATGCCAGCGGCGCCGAGGTCAATCGTGCTTTCTGACGCGCTCAACAGCATCCAGCCAACCGCGATATAACTCCGCCTGTTTTTGGGCGTCCATGTTGGGGGAGAAGGATCGCTCGCAGCGCCATAGCGATTCGATATCGTTGAGATTGCGGAACACGCCCTGCTTCAGGCCGGCGAGGTAGGCCGCCCCGAGCGCGGTGGTTTCCGTGACCTGCGGACGGTCGACGGTCACGCCGAGCACGTTGGCCAGCGCCTGCGCCATCCAGTTGTTGTTGACCATGCCGCCGTCGATTCGCAGTGTTGCGGTGGGGCTGGTGCCGTCGGCAGTCATTGCCTCCAGCAGGTCGCGGGTCTGGAAGCACGCCGATTGAAGACCCGCCGCGACGATTTCGGCGATGCCGGTCTCGCGGGTCAGGCCGAATATTGCACCGCGCGCCTTGGGGTCCCAGTACGGGGCGCCAAGACCGGTGAAGGCAGGGACGAGGTACACGCCACAACTTTCGCCTGCCTGGCCTGCGAGGGCCTCGGTTTCGCCGGCGTGATGGATCAGCTTCAGTCCATCGCGAAGCCACTGGATGGCTGCGCCTGCGACAAAGATGCTTCCTTCGAGTGCGTAGGTGGTCTGGCCATTCAACCGATAGCCCACGGTGGTGATCAGGCGGTTGCTGGAGCGGATGGGTGTCGAACCGGTATTCATCATGACGAAGCAGCCGGTTCCGTAGGTGCTCTTGGCCATTCCCGGATGAAAGCAAGCCTGGCCGATCATGGCGGCCTGTTGGTCGCCTGCCACGCCGTTGATCGGTATCGCGCCGCCAAGCAACTGCGGTTGGGTCGTTCCGAAGTCCGCAGCGGAATCGAGCACTTCCGGAAGGAGCGAGGCTGGGATGTCGAACAGTGAAAGCAGCTCTGGATCCCAGCGCTGCGTGTGGATGTTGAACAACAGCGTCCTGGATGCGTTGGTTGCATCGGTGCGATGCACCTTGCCGCCTGTCAGGCGCCAAAGCAGGAAGCTGTCGACGGTTCCAAAGCGCAGCTTGCCTTGCTCCGCACGTTGGCGCGCGCCTGGAACGTTCTGCAGCAACCAGTGCAGCTTGGTGGCCGAGAAGTATGGGTCGAGCAGCAATCCGGATTTACTGACGATTGCGGGTTCGTATCCCGCGAACTTCAGTTGGGTGCAGTAGTCGGCTGTCCGGCGGTCTTGCCACACGATCGCGCGATGCAGCAGGTCGCCGCTGTCGGCATCCCAGAGCAGTGTCGTCTCGCGCTGGTTGGTGATGCCGATGGCAAGGATGTCCCCGGCGCCGACGCCAGCGGCGGAAATCGCATTCCTGCACGCATCGACCGTACTCGACCAGATCTCCTCGCCATCCTGCTCGACCCAGCCATCATCAGGAAAATACTGACGGATCTCGCGCTGCGAAGAGGCCATTATCTGGCCAGCCGTGTCGAACACGATGGCCCGGGTACTGGTGGTTCCATTGTCGATGGCAAGCAGGAATCCGGGCATTGATCGATGGCCTTTTGGCGTTGACCACTGGTCCCGCGGATAGGAACTTGCTTCGCAATATAGCCGACCGGTTGCCGAAGTCTCACAACGCGTCGTGTCGAGCGGAAGCGTGGCTTATGTGCCGGGAGGAGTCATAGCTTGCCTGTTGGGTCGCCTGGCTTCCTTGCGCGGCGGTGATCGATGGGAACACGATCCGATCGTCGCCATGGCGACGCATCACCTCCGGGCGCGCCGGTGGTTGTTCTGGTACGTGTGCGGCTGGACGCGAAGCCTCAATCGGCCTTCGAACCGTCCGGGTTGTGCTCGATCATCCACAGCCCGGCCCAGAGCTTGAGATCCAGCTCGAAGCCCTCGCGCTGTTTCTGCATCAGCCAGGCCGGGGCCTGCGCGCGCGGGACTGCGTGGACGATGATGTCCTCGTTGTCCACGCCGCCACCTTCGCCGACCTTGGTCAGTTCGCGCGCGCGGACGAAGGCGATGCGCTCGTTGCTCATGCCGGCGGAGGTCGGGCCGATCAGCAGCATTTCGACGCGTCCGGCCGACCAGCCCGTCTCTTCTATCAGCTCGCGGCGGGCAGCCGCCTCGGGCGTGTCGCCGGCGTGGTCGTCACCGACCAGGCCCGCCGGCATTTCGATGGTGCGCGCGCCCAGCGGGATGCGGTACTGCTCGACGAACAGTACGTCGTCATCCGGCGTCACGGCGATGACGATCACGGCCATGCCGTCGCCGTGGGTGCGCTCGACGTATTCCCAGCGCCCGCGCCGGATCATGCGCAGCCAAGGACCGTCGTAGAGCATTTCCATCGTTTCGTCGGCGTGGTGATTCATTTGGACTGGCAATCCGATTTGAAGAAGCGTTCCGATCCTACGACGAAGTGATGACGCCGCGAATTAATGCGGCCTGCTCATCCGGGCAGGGCGATGCCGGCGGCCTCATGCAGCCGCCGGCGCGTCATCGGGCCGAAGCGCAGCGACTCGCACAGCGTGGCCAGGCTGGCGCCATCGGCGGTGCCGCGAACGAAGCGGCTCGAGGCCTGGTCCAGCGGCGCGTCCAGTGCGATGGTGGTCAGCTGCCGGCAGAGCAGGGCCTGATCGCGGTGCTGGCGCAGCTTGGCGGCCGCGCTGGCGGCGCCGCGCAGGCGCAGGAACGGCACTTCCTCGACCCGCGCCAGCAGCGCGTCCAGCGTGCCGAAATGGCCTAGCAGGGCGGCTGCCGTCTTGGCGCCGATGCCGGGCACGCCGGGAATGTTGTCGATCGCATCGCCGGTCAGCGCCAGGTAGTCGGCGATCTGGCGCGCCTCCACGCCGTGACGCTCGGGCACGCCCGAAGCCCCCCAGCGCTGGCCGCGGGCGTAGTCCCATTGCTCGTCGTGATCGCCCAGCAGTTGCGACAGGTCCTTGTCGGCCGAAACGATGACCGACCGGAATCCCTGCGGGCGCGTGGCGTGGACCGCGCTGCCGATCAGGTCGTCGGCCTCGTACTGGCTGTGCGCCAGCACGCTCAGGCCGAGCGCGCGGCACAGTGTTCGACAATGCACGAACTGGCGCTTGAGCTCTTCCGGCGCCGATTCGCGGTTGGCCTTGTAGGCCGGGTAGATGGCATTGCGGAAGCAACTGTCGAGCGCTTCGTCGAAGGCGATCGCGATGTGTTGCGGTCTGGTACGTTCGAGCAGTTCGAGCAGGAAGCGGGCGAAGCCGTGCACCGCATTGGTGGGCCAGCCCTCCGTGTCGTGGAACTCGTTGGGCATCGAATGCCAGGCGCGAAACACGTAGAGGCTGGCGTCGACCAGGAACAGCGTTTGCGCGGGGCGCACGGTGGGCGGGGTGCCGTCGCTCATGATGCGCTCCATTCGCTCAGCAGTTCGGCGGGATCGGGGCGTTCGCGTTCGGGCGCGTCCAGCTTGGGCGTGCCGATGTGTATGAAGCCGACCACGCGCTCGTGGGGTTGCAGGTTCATCCAGCCGGCCACCTGCGCGTCGTAGGCCAGCCAACCGGTCAGCCAGATCGCGCCGAAGCCCAACGCCTGCGCAGCCTGCAGCAGGGCGAAGCAGACGCACGACGCGCTGGAGAAGCGCTCGGACTCTGGGATCTTCTCGTCGGGGCCGAGCCTGGCGATCACCGCGACCACCAGCGGGGCATGCGAGAAGCGCATGCGGTCTTTCTCGATCACCGCCTCGCTGGCGCCCGGGTCGCGCTGCAGGGCGCGAGCGGCCAGGCGTTCGCCGAAGTCGTGCCGGGCTTGGCCGCGGAAGCTGAGGAAGCGCCAGGGCACGCGCTTGCCATGGTCGGGCACGCGCACGGCCGAGCGCAGCATGCGCATCAAGGTGGCGTCGTCGGGGCCGGGTTCGCCCAGTTGCTTGGGCGGGATCGAGCGGCGTGCATCCAGGTAGGAGAGTGCTTCGTTCACGGAGTTCAGCTGGCGTCCAAAATTTTGGGTGATACTCGTCACAGAATTTTATTTTGCGTACAAAAACTGACCTATCTTGCCACTATGCTGCAGGCGCAGTCGGAAAGCGCTCAAGCGCGTCACTCATGGGGACATTGACAGTGTCAGGCTTACCGCTCGGCGCCATTCACGCCACGCGCACCGAACCGTTGCGCGTCCTTGAAGAGATTAAGCGACTCGCCGTCGAGCAGCTCGGCGCGATCCCGAGCGGTCTGTACACCCCCATCGAGCATGCGCTCAACGAGTCGGCCATCCGCGCCGGCATCCCGGGCGCGCGCCGCACCGAGCTGGCCTCATTGTTGACGCTGCGCCAGCATAGCGCCACCTACGTCATGCGTTTCCGCCAGCAGGTGGCGCAGGGCTTCGACGACTTCCGCGCCCTGCGCATCCGCCATCGCGGCGACCTGCCGATGGGGCTGGTGGCCGAGAACCAGCTGGAGTTCCATCTGTCCGGCCAGCGCCTGGCCGAGGCGATCGGGCAGCGCTACTCCAAACCATTGGAAATGATGGAGGGACGCCTGGAGGCCCTGGCCACCGCACTGGACGTGCCGGCCAGTTCCAATCCGATCGGTGCAGGCCGCCTGGCCGGCGCCTTCATCGAAACCTATCGGGACGCGGAGCTGACCGAATCGCTGCGGCCCATGGTGTTCCGCCAGTACGAGCAGGAATTGGCCCGCGTTCTGGGCGACCTGTATGGCCGCGTCAACACGCTGCTGGCCACGGCCGGCTACGGCATCGCCGCACCTCGCGTGAAGCCGGCGCTAGCGCCGCAGGCCGAGCGCGTCCCGGCGCCGGCTCCCGGTGGTACGGGTTACGGTGAGGGCAGTGCTTCCGATGCCGACATCCTGGCCGAGTTCGACCAGTTGCGCGACATGCTGCACGTCTGGCGCGAAGGCCTGATCCAGGGTGAGCCGCTCAACGCCGAGCATGCCCCGCAGCGCACGCTGCCGCCGCGGCGCGAGCTGCGCGTGGACGAGGTGCTCAGCGTCGCCTCGCTGCTGCAGTCCGAACCGCCGGACGTCTTTGCCCGCGCGCTGGCGGGTACCGGCATGCTGGGCAACGCGATCCGCGACCACCTCAGCGATGGCGCGCGCCGCCTCGGCATCAATCCCGACCAGACCCGCCTCAGCGAGGCCGGAGAGGATGCGATCGACCTGGTGGCGATGCTGTTCGAATCGCTGTTCAACACGCATTCGTTGCTTGACCGCGCGCGTCGGCTGTACGCGCGGCTGGTCCTGCCGTACGTCAAGGTCGCGCTGACCGATCAATCGCTTTTCGCATCGCGCGAGCACCCTGCGCGCCGCCTGCTCGACTCGATTACCGAGGCCTGCGAGGGCAACAGCGCGGCCACGCCGCAGGATCGCGAACTGCTCGAGCGCGCGGCGGCCGTGGCCCAGCGCATCGTGGCCGACTACAACGAGGACATCGCCATCTTCGAGGTGGCCCACGTCGAATTGGACGCGCTGCTGACGCAGCAACGCCGTCGCGTGGAACTGCAGGAAGAGCGCGCCGCCAAGGCAGCCTACGGCCGCGAGCGTCTCGCCGATGCCCGGGGCAAGGCCGATGAGATCGTCAGGCACCGACTGGGCGCGCAGCCGCTGACGCAGTCCGTCGCCGATTTCCTGGCGATGCCATGGCGTCACCACCTGGTACAGACGCTGCTGCGCGAAGGCCAGGAGGCCGAGCGTCACGCCGAAGCGCTGACGCTGGGCGATGCGCTGGTGGTGGTGGACGAGTTCGCCTCGGAGAACCGTGGTCGCCAGGTCGCTGATCGCCTGTTGGTGTTGCAATCGGCCATCGTGCAGTGTCTGGCCAGCTCGGGTCTCGACGACAGCGCGTCCGAGCACGGCTTGGCGGGGCTGGTGCGTTCGCTGGCCTGGCCGGACGCGGCGCGGCGCACGCATGCGCTGGCGCCCGTGCAACCGCCCCACGACGACGAGACGGGCGAAGAGCGCAAGCTGTGGCTGGCCGGTGGAACCGCGACCGTGCCGCACGATCCGGCCGTGGCCGACCGCATGCGTCGCCTGCTGCCTGGCGATTGGGTTCGTATCTCCGATTCCCAGGCTGAGGCGGTCGCCGCCAAGGTCGCCTGGGTCAGCCCGCTGACCTCGCGCCTGCTGCTGGTCAATCGCCGTGGCATCCGCGTGCTGGTGGCCTCCGCCGAGGAGCTGGCCGCGTTGGCGGGCGAGGGGCGCCTGACCGTGAGCGCCGAGCGCACGCCGTTCGACGAAGCCATGAGGGAAGTCCGCCATCAACTGGGGCGCGTCGCCGGGCAGCGCTGAAGCCGCGCATTCGCTAGGATGCGATGAACCGGTCGCGGAGCTGAGCATGGCGGGAATCACCGTGGGAGTGGCGTGCGAGACCGCGCCGGGCGAACGGCGCGTCGCGATGACGCCGGAAACCTGCAAGAAGCTGGTCGCCCGTGGCGCGCGCGTGCTGATGCAGCGCGACGCCGGCCGGCAGGCCGCTTTCAGCGACCAGGCTTACGCCGAGGCCGGCGCCAGCATTGTCGAAGGCGCCCAGGAAGTGCTTTCCGCCGCCGACCTGTTGCTGTGCGTGCAACCGCCCGATGCCGCCGCCTTGCAACGCATGCGCGAAGGCGCGGCGTTGGTGGGGTTGCTGGCGCCGCAAGCCGATGCCGCGCGCGGCGAGGCGATCATGGCGCGCAAGCTGGTGGCCTTCCCGTTGGAGCGTCTGCCGCGCACCACGCGGGCGCAGGCCATGGACGTGCTCAGTTCGCAAGCCGGCATGGCCGGCTACAAGGCCGTACTGATCGCCGCCACGCTGGCGCCGCGTTTCTTCCCGATGTTGACCACGGCGGCCGGCACGATCCGGCCGTCCAAGGTGCTGATCGTCGGTGCCGGCGTGGCCGGCCTGCAGGCCATCGCCACCGCCAAGCGGCTGGGCGCACAGGTCGAGGGCTTCGACGTGCGGCCGGAGACTCGCGAGCAGATCGAATCACTGGGCGGCCGCTTTCTCGACCTGGGTGTCAGTGCGGCCGGTGAGGGCGGCTATGCGCGGCAGCTTACCGAGGAGGAGAGTGCCGAGCAGCAGCGGCGGCTCGGTGAACATCTCAAAGGCATCGACGTCATCGTCTGCACGGCCGCCGTCCCGGGGCGTCCCGCACCCAAGATCATCAGAGCGGCAATGGTGGCCGGGATGAAGCCCGGCAGCGTGATCGTCGACCTGGCCGCGGAGACCGGCGGCAACTGCGAGCTGACGCAGCCGGGCCAGACCATCGAAGCCCACGGCGTCACCGTGGCCGGTCCGCTCAATCTCGCCAGCCAGGGTGCGGTGCATGCCAGCGAGATGTACGCGCGCAACGTGCTCAATTTCGTCAGCCTGCTGCTCGATGAGAAGGCAGCGGAGACGGGTGCGCTGACCTATGACTGGAGCGACGACCTTCTGTCGCGGACGGTCTGGCCGGAACGCGCAACAGCCAGTTGATGTTTTTTTTCCCTTCTCCCGGAAGCGGGAGAAGGGCGCGCAGGGCGGTGGGGGCTGCTTCTGGCACTGACGCTCCGCTTGCCCTCACCCCAACCGCCCTACCGCAGGCGGGAGAGGGCTCCTGATTCCCTTCTCCCGCTGGCGGCGACGGCCTGTCCTCGGAGCGTATTTCTCAACGATCAGTGATGCGCTTCGGCCGGCGCTCGGGTGTCCGGCGGCGCCGGATTGGCCTTCACCCACTCACTGCGCTGCTCCGGCGTCATCTGTCTCCAACGTTCCTTCAGCGCCTGCCGCTCCGCGGGAGGCAGCGTGCGCATCTTTCCGTAGAGAGCGCGCATCTGATCGCGCTGCTCCGGGGTCATGTGCTCCCAGTGCTTCATGCCGCGATGGGCCCGTTCGCGCTGCTCGGGCGTCATCTGCTTCCAGCGCTGCGCGCGATCGAGCATGCGCTGGCGTTGCTCCGGTTCGCTGTTCCAGCGTTCCCGGATCGGAGCGATCAGTTGCTCGCGCTGCGCCGGCGTCAATTGCTCCCAGGCCGGAAGCGCCGCAGGCGTGGGCTGCTCGGCCAGGACCGGCAGCGCCGCGGTCAGCAGGACGAGCAATGCCAGGGCACGAAGCGGGCGGATGGAGGAAGTCGGCAAACGCATGGTCATTGCTCCGCAGCCGGCAGCGCGTCGTCGTTGGACGCCAGCCAGAGGTAAAGATCGGGGTTTTCGTCGAGGGCGGCCACGGCGGTGTCGGCGTCGTAAGTCGCGGACACCTCCGTCAAGGGTGGGGCGTCAGGCTGCGAGGCCGGACGAGGTTGCAACTGCAAGGCAATGGCCAGCGCAAAGACCGCGGCGCAGCCGCTGGCAAGTAGCCAGCCGTAGCGTCGCCGCGATTCGTGCGCGGCAGTCGCGCGGTGCCGGGCGGCGCGCAGTCGGGCGCGCGTGGGGGGCGACACCTGGGCCACGGCCTGCGCATGCAGTTCGTGCATGGCCTGGTCGAAGCGCTCGTCGTCGCCTTGTGGATGGTTGGGGTTCATCGCCAGTCCTCGAGTTGCCGCTGCAGCGCTTCGCGCGCCCGCGACAGGTGTGTCTTCACCGCGCCTTCGCTACATCCCATCGCCCGCGCGGTCGTGGCGACGTCGAGTTCTTCCAGTACGCGCAGGCTGAAGGCCTCGCGTTGCCGGCGTGGCAGTGCGGCCAGCGCGTCGGCGAGCTTGCCGTAGGCTTCGCGGCCGTCGAACGCACGGGCCGGGTCGGGCGCGTCGTCGGCCCAGTCGAGCACGGTGTCGTCGCGCTCGGGCGCCGGCAACAGCCAGCGCAGGCGGAACGTGCGCCGTCGCTGGATGTCGACGATCCGGCTGCGCAGGATGCTCCAGAACAGCGGCGTCCATTCCTCGGCCGGGCGATCGCGGTAGGCCAGCATCTTCATCATCGCGTCCTGCACCGCGTCGAGTGAATCGTCGCGGTTCCGCAGGCCCACTTCGGCGAAGCGGAACGCCCGCGTGCCGAGGTCGGCCAGGAATTGCTCCAGCGAGGCAGGGGTGCGCGCGACCGCCTCCGCAGGGGAGGCGGCGCGGACATGGGCCTGCGCCGCGGTAGCGGCAGGCACGTCGTCGGCTTCGCGGCTCACGGGTCGCAGCATACGGGGGCGGGCTTAATGCCGGCGGTCCCAGTGGCGGTCGAAGCGGTCGCCGCGACGATCCCAGCGTGCGTCGGCGAGGTCGCCGCGACGATCCAGCCGTCGATCGATACCCTCGCCCTTGTAATCCAGGCGGGCGGCCCGGCGATCATGGCCCAGCCCATATTGATAGGTCGCGCGGCGGTCCAGCCGCCGGTCGATGCGGTCGCCCTTGTGATCCAGTCGCGTGTCGATCCGGTCGCCGCGATGGTCGAGGCGGCGGTCCACGCGGTCGCCGCGGTCATCCGCCGACGCGGTGACGGCCACCGACATCAGCGCCATCGCCAGCACCGCCCCCCAAGTCCGCTTCGCTACCGTTCCCTTCGTCGTTTCCATTGCCATCTCCGAAGCTGGCAGGACGACCCTGCGCTGGGGAGAACGCCTGTCACGGCCGCAGGTTGACAGCGCTGGCGCCTGATTCAGGGACGGTTATGATGCAGGCGACATCGAGATGAGGAAGGATGATGGGCGACGGGTTCGTGGCGCTGTACATCTTCATGCTGGCGGGCATCGCCGGCCACGTCATCATTTCGCGGGTGCCGGTGATCCTGCACACGCCGCTTATGTCCGGCTCCAACTTCATCCACGGCATCGTCCTGATCGGCGCGATGGTCGTCCTCGGCCATGCCGACACCACGCTGGAGAAAGCGATCGGCTTCATCGCCGTGCTGCTCGGCGCGGGCAACGCGGCTGGCGGTTACGTGGTCACCGAGCGAATGCTCGAGCTGTTCAAGTCCAGCAAGAAGCCGGCGGCCGGGGGCAAGGCATGAGCGTCCTGGCCTGGATCGCCTCGGTCAGCTATTTCGTCGCCGCCACGCTGTTCCTGCTGGGCCTGCAGCGCATGGCCTCGCCGGTCACCGCGCGCAGCGGCATCCGCTGGGCCGGCATGGGCATGGTGATCGCCACCGTGGCGACATTCCTGTTGCCGGGCCTGCATAACCTGGCGTTGATCGTGCTCGCGCTGGGTATCGGCACGGTGCTGGCGTGGGTGTCCGGCAAGAAGGTCGCCATCACCGACATGCCGCAGATGGTCGCGCTGTACAACGGCATGGGCGGCGGCTCGGCGGCGGCGATCGGCGCGGTCGAGTTGCTGCGGTTCTCCGGCGAAGGGCGCGCGCCTTCGAGCATCTCGCTGGTGCTGGGCGTCATCGGTGCGGCGATCGGTTCGGTCTCGCTGTCCGGCTCGGTGATCGCCTGGGCCAAACTCGACGGCCGCCTCGACAAACGCGTGACCTTCCCAGGCCAGCAACTGTTCAACCTCGTCGTGTTCCTGGCGGTGGTGGTGCTCGGCGGCATCGTCGTGAATTCATTGGGCACCACGGCGATCATTGCCTTCTTCGCGCTCGCCCTGGCGCTCGGCGTGCTGATGACGTTGCCGATCGGCGGCGCCGACATGCCGGTGGTGATCTCGCTGTACAACGCATTGACCGGACTGGCCGTGGCCTTCGAAGGCTACGTGCTCGGCAACGAGGCCCTGATCATCGCCGGCACCATGGTCGGCGCGGCCGGTACGCTGCTGACCCAGTTGATGGCCAAGGCGATGAACCGCCCGATCCGCAACGTGCTGTTCTCCAACTTCGGCGGCGGCGGGCAGGCGCAGGAAATCAGCGGCGCGCAGAAACCCATCGAGGCCGGCGATGTCGCCGCGATGATGGCCTATGCCGAGCGCGTGGTGATCGTGCCCGGTTACGGCATGGCCGTGGCCCAGGCGCAGCACAAGATCTGGGAGTTGACGCAGAAGCTGATCGAGCGCGGGGTGAAGGTGAAGTTCGCCATCCATCCGGTCGCCGGTCGCATGCCAGGGCACATGAACGTGCTGTTGGCCGAGGCGGGCGTGCCCTACGACCTGATCGCCGACATGGACGACATCAACCCCGAGTTCCCGAACACCGACGTGTCGCTGGTGATCGGTGCCAACGACGTGGTCAACCCCGTGGCCAAGACCGATCCGGCATCGCCGATCTACGGCATGCCGATCCTCGACGTGAACCAGTCGCGGAACACCATCGTCATCAAGCGCGGCAAGGGCACCGGCTTTGCTGGTATCGAAAACGCGCTCTTCTACGCCGATAACACCCGCATGCTCTACGGTGACGGCGCGGAAATGGCCAGCGCGCTGGTCAGCGAGCTCAAGGCCCTGGATGGTGGCGGGCACTGAAGCCGCCGGACGAAGATAAAGAGCCCCTCTTCCGCATGCGGGAAGAGGGGGAGTTGGGGGCGGGGTTCAACGGCGACTGTGCTCACTGCGGATAGCAGATCTCGCCATCGACGAAGGTGGTGACCATGCCGCCGCTCTTGTGTCCGCTGACGAAGACATAGCCCGTAGCGCCGGCGTACTGACCGGTGGCATCGACGATCTGCTGATACGCGGTGACCACGCCCTCGGGGCCGCTGGTGGTGACGCCGGTCTCACGCATGGTGATGTTGCCGTTGGCGGTGCGGTACTCGAACGGCCCGCTGTACGAGATGAAGGTGGGCGACGTCGCCGGGCCTGCACGCGCGCTGTCGGCGGCGAAATGCGTGGTGCCGCGCAGGCCGTGGTTGCCGTCGACCTCGCCGAGGAAGCACGAAGCCAGCCCAGGGTTGCAACCTTGCGTTGCGCTGACCTCGACGAGGTCGGCGTGGATCTTCTTGCATTCGTCGGCGCTCGCCGGTGCGGAGGCCAGGGCGAGCGCGACGATGAGACTCAGAGGCGCGATGTTCACGATGTTCATGACGTTCTCCATTGCGTGGGAAACCAGTGCGCGGGCTGGCTCCCTGCGATGCCCCCATCGAAGCGCGCGAGGCGTGGACCTTGCGAGTGGATCGGTGCCCCGTGCGGGCTCACTGCATGCCGCCGGCCAATACCTTCCGTGAGCGCGTAACACCCCGCTCGAGGAACGCGCGGCGTGCGAACCAGGCGCAGGGCCAGCCCACCAGCACCACGTGGGCGAGCACACTGCATGCGATCCACAGCCGGTTGCCTGCGCCGCCTGCGGGCGCGGCCGAGAAGGGGACGACGACGTAGGTCATCACCGCGTACAGCAGCAGGCCGTAGAGCGCGCCGCAACGCCACGGATGACTCAGCAATGCGACCAGGCGTCGCGCCGGCAGCGCATAGCCCAGCGACATCGTCATCGCGATCAGGTAATGCAGCGCCACGCCCAACAGCGCGGTCGCGGTGCCGCCATCGAAGCTGGCTTTGCCGAGCAGCCCGGCGGCCACGCTCTGCCACACGCGCTGCGGCGCGATGCCCTGGAGTGCCCAGAAACCCGTGGCAAAGGCGAAATCGAGCGCGCCCGCCACGCAGCCGCCGAACAACACCCAGCCCAACGCGGTGCGCGTCAGGGGCGCTGTCGCAGATGAAATCGCTGGATGGTGCGTGGCCATGACCGACAGGTCTCGTGTTTGCCGAGTGGCCCCAAAACTAGCGGGCCTTTCGAAAAACAGGAGCACCAATCCGGTCGCGTCCGGCGGAGCCAATCGCACATAAAAATTGCCCGGGAACTGAGTCCCGGGCAGGTCCGCGGACGGAGGTGGGCTGTTCCTTGATCTGGATTACGCGGAACGAGCCGTCGACCTTGCTGCTGGAGAGAGAGAGATGAGCACCGCAGACGGCTTCAGCTTGCGCCGCCAATTGTTATCGCGGTGTGGGTAACCGGGCCCCGGCGCAGACCGTCTGTCCGGTTCTCTCGGACGGCTGTCGAAACGGGTCAGATCGCAAGCGTCGGCCGCGCGTCTGCTACCAGCTACGAAGTTGTCCCGCGTGCCATTGCCGCGCGAACAGCGCCGCAGGGATGCCGATCAACACCGCGTATGCGGCGATGCAGGCCAAGGTCCATGCGAGCGGCTCGGGTCGCGAAGGTGCTGCGGACCAGTGCGGCACGATGAGCTGGAACAGCAATGCATACATCAGCACGCCGTATACCGCGCCCATCGTCAGCGGACGTCGCTGCAGCAACGGAAACCGGCCTGCGAGCAGGTGATAGCCGGTGACCATCGCGGTGGTCAGGTAGTAGTACAGCGCCGCGCCAAGCAATGCGGTCGCCATGCCGCCGGATATCGCCGCATCACGACCGAGCACCCACGAGGCGATCGACTGCGGAATGCGTATCGGCGCCACACCGGAACGCAGCGACCAGAACCCCGCAGCGAAGGCCAGATCGAGTGTCCCCACCAGCACGCCGCCGAACAGCAGCCAGGACCAGAGAGGTAACGCCCGGGTGTCCGCCATGGTGCCGCCCTGGGCGGGACGGGTTGGCAGGAGGTCGCTGCGCAGGGGGTGGTTCGCTTTCATCTCGGGCTCCGGCTCGCAGGGGAGGGCTTGCGGGAATGGCTCCATCAGAAGGGCTAGGATTGGCACTGGCAAGGTCCAATTGACAGGGATCGAATAGGGCCATTCCAGGCCATTCCCTTCTGGCCATTCCACGGAGGCGGCCATGCATCTCCAACTCGACGGTCGCGGACCGCTGCACGCCCAGCTCACCCGCGCGCTGAAAACGGCGGTGTTTGCCGGCCGGGTCCACCAGGGGTCACGGCTGCCGGCTACCCGGCAATTGGCGCGCGAACTCGGAGTCTCGCGCAATACGGTGCTGGCCGCTTACGAACAACTGCGCGCAGAAGGCTTCGTCGACGGCCGCGTTGGCTCTGGCAGCTATGTGACCCCGCCGCTGCAGGCATTGCGAACGATGCATGCGGTGAACGCGACGTTGGCGCCGCAATCCGAGTTCGCCCGCCGCGGCCGCCTGTACCACGACCACCTGCGCATTCCGGGGCGCCGCATCGAGGGCGTGCGTTATTCCTTCCAATACGGCGTGCCACTGACCAACCCCGCCTTGACCAGCAGTTGGGCTCGCGAACTGGCCCACGCCGCCGCCTACACCGCGCCCAACTACCCGATGACGCAGGGCCTGCCGGCGCTGCGCGAAGCGGTTTGCGATTACCTCGCGCGACGCCGTGGCGTACAGGCCCAGCCGGAGGACGTGATCATCGTCGACGGCACCCAGCAGGCGGTGGCGCTGGCGGCGCGCGTGCTGCTCGACATCGACGATACCGCCGTCATCGAGGAGCCTCATTACTCATCGATCCGCGAAGCGCTGCTGATCCATGGCGCGAAGCTGCACACAGTGGGCGTCGACGAGGAAGGATTGCAGTGCGAGGCCCTGCCGGAGCAGGGCGCCAAGCTGGTATGCGTGACGCCGTCGCACCAGTTCCCTACCGGCGTCGTCATGTCGCTGGCGCGGCGACTGGAACTGCTGGACTACGCGCACCGACACGGCAGCTGGATACTCGAGGACGACTACGACGGCGAATTCCGCTACGACGCGCAGCCGCTGGCCGCGTTGCGCTCGCTGGACGAATACGGCCGCGTGATCTACGTGGGCACCTTCTCCAAGGTGATGTTCCCTTCGCTGCGGCTGGGCTACATGGTGGTGCCCGCGGGATTGCGCGGCGACTTCGTCAACGCCAAGTGGCAGGACGATTTCGGTTCGCCCGGCATCGAGCAGGCCGCCCTGGCGCGTTTCATGGCCGATGGCGGCTTCGAGCGGCATCTGCGCCGCACCTGGAAGACGCTGAAGGAACGTCGATCGGCATTGCTGGACGGACTGCGTCGCTGCAGCGCAGGCCGCCTGCAGATCAACGACTCGCACGCCGGCATGCACCTGGTGGTGTGGCTGAAGGACCGGACCCGCGCCGAAGGCGAGGCCTTCATCGCGCGGGCGCGCAGCCTCGGCCTGGGCCTGTATCCGATCACCCCGTACTACCTGGATCCTCCGGACCGGGCGGGGTTGCTGCTCGGTTATTGCGGCCTGTCGGTCGCCGAGATCGACGAAGCGGTGGAACGATTCGCCACCTGCCTGGACGAGTCGTGATGGTGGCGGGCGACGGGGTCAGCGCGCCGCGATGACGGCTACCACGAGCGCGATGGCGTACAACACCAGGTCCGTGGCGCCATTGGCCAGCTGGAACAGCGTCCACGCCAGGTTTGGCCCCAGCTTTATCGCCGACTCCCAAGGCTGCAATCCCAATACCAGCCCGAGCTGCGAGGCGATGATGCCCCAGTTGGCCAGGGCCACGATCGCGGCGGTGGCGATCAGCGCCAGCGTCATCCGGCGGGGGCCGGCCGGATAGCGCCCCAGGCGCAGCATCCAGGCCACGTCGAGGGCGCCGAGCACCGCCATCCAGCTGTTCTGGGCGTCGTTGAACAGGCTCAGCACGATCCAGATCGCGGCGAAACCGGCAGTGCCGAGCAACAGGAGCATCCACGACAGCCAGAAGGCACTGCGGGCGGGCGGCGGGGTCGGGGACGTCATTCGGCGCGGGTCGGGAGCGGCAGGCAATCCGCACAGCATAGCGGGCGCCGGCTCCTGAAGGTTTCCGCGCATTGTCCGGACGCCGGCAGTTTCAGTGGTCGTGGCACCAGCGGACTCGTCCGGCATGGCCAAAAACGGTCCTCCATGGGCCTCAGGCCCTAGAATGGCCGCCTTGTGCTGCGCCGCGGCACCCATATTTATCCAGCATGTATTCCCGCAGCAGCGAACCCGTCCGTTTCGAGCGCGATTGCGCCGTAGTCCTCGTGCCGCAGGGCGAGCAGGTGACCCTGCCCGCGGGCAGCGTCGGCTATATCACCCAGGCGCTCGGCGGCAGCTACACCGTCTTCGTCGAGGGCAACCTGTTCCGTGTCGCCGGCCGCGATGCCGATGCTATCGGCAAGGAGGCGCCCGAGCCGCTGGAACTGCCCGAGGGCGCCGACGACGAGGCGGTCGAGCAACTGGTGTGGCGCCAATTGCGCACCTGTTTCGATCCGGAGATCCCGATCAACGTCGTGGACCTGGGTCTGGTCTACGAGGCCAGCATCCACGAGCACCCGGAAAAGGCGGGCGAGCGTCGCGTCGAAGTGCGCATGACCCTGACCGCCCCGGCGTGCGGCATGGGCGACATCCTGGTGTCGGACGTGCGCGACAAGCTGGAGATGATCCCGACCGTGGCCGAGGCCGATGTCGAACTGGTGTTCGACCCGCCGTGGAACCGCAACATGATGTCGGAAGCGGCGCGCCTGGAAACGGGCATGTTCTGAGTCGTGCAGGCCTGACCTGGCGATAAAAAAAACCGGCTTCGGCCGGTTTTTTCATTGCTGCCCGCCGTCGGTGAAATGGCAGGAAAGGCTCGGCCTTCCCCCAGGCCCTCTGCCGGGGCTTTTTGGGCGATTACCGCCCGCCGCATTGCGCACGTGGCAGACCTTTTGTCGGGGCGCACAGGTGCCCTGCCGGTCGTCTGCGCATGGTCCGCGAAGCGCTGTTTCTGGCCGCCGTTCGCGCCATCCGCGGGTCCGCCGAGCTCGTGCGCATTTCGCACATTCAGGCGACTGACTTTGCCGAGTTTGGCTGTTCAGCAACGTGGGAGCTTTGTTAATTTGAGACGCAATCCTCATTTTTATTGACGATTCAGGTTGAAACCCCGTTGTTGCCCGACAGGCGGTCGTCTAGCGTCACCCGGCGGACATTCTTTGACAGTCCGCGCATCCGCGCAGAACGCCGGGTGCGGATCGGCCAAGGCTGGCCGCACGAACGGGGTCTGACGCTTCTCTTTGCCGCGCACTGCGGCTTTTCACTGTTTCGGGGGTTAACCAGATGTCTCAGTACCAATCGCGTGGCCTGCGGGCCAACGCTCTGGCTGTTGCTACGTCGCTCGTCCTCTCGTCCGCGCTGTTCGCTGCACCGGCCTTCGCCGCCGGTCGCGTCGACCTCAGCGGACTGCAGTCCACCGAAAAGTACGACCGCTTCATCGTGAAATACCGTGACGGCAGCGCCGAACAGGGCAGCTCCGCCACGATGCAGCGCTCCCTGAATGCCGCGGCCGTCTCCGCCGGTGCCGGCAAGAAGCTGGGCGTGAACCACGTGCGTCGCATCGCCACCGGTGCCGATGTGGTCCGCGCCGATCGCAA
Source organism: Lysobacter niastensis (assembly GCF_031457115.1). GTDB lineage: Bacteria > Pseudomonadota > Gammaproteobacteria > Xanthomonadales > Xanthomonadaceae > Lysobacter_J > Lysobacter_J niastensis_A. Next base: position 248,883 of record NZ_JAVDVY010000002.1, on the reverse strand, counting down.
GCTCGATCGCGCCGAAGCCGAAACGCTGATGCGCCAGATCGCGGCTGATGCGAACGTCGAGTACGTCGAAGTCGACAAGCTCAACAAGCCGCTGCTGACCCCGAACGACACCAGCTACAGCCAGCAGTGGGGCTACTCCGGCACATACGGCATCCGCGCCGACCAGGCCTGGGACGTCACCAACGGCAGCGGCGCCGTGGTCGCCGTGCTCGACACCGGCATCACCAACCACAGCGACCTCAACGCCAACATCCTGCCGGGCTACGACTTCATCGGCGACACCGCCGTGTCGAACGACGGCAACGGCCGCGACAGCGACCCGAGCGATCCGGGCGACTGGGTGGCCGCCAACCAGTGCGGCGGCACGCACGCTGCGCAGAATTCGAGCTGGCACGGCACGCACGTCGCCGGCACGATCGCCGCGGTGACCAACAACGCCAAAGGCGTGGCAGGCGTCGCGCACGGCGCCAGGATCGTCCCGGCGCGCGTGCTCGGCACCTGCGGCGGCTACGACTCCGACATCGCCGACGCGATCATCTGGGCGTCGGGCGGCACCGTCAGCGGCGTGCCCGCCAACGCCAACCCGGCCGAGGTCATCAACCTCAGCCTCGGCGGCAGCGGCGCCTGCGGCACGACCACGCAGAACGCGATCAATGGCGCGGTCGGCCGCGGCACCACGCTGGTCATCGCCGCCGGCAACGACAACGTCAACGTGTCCAACGCCTCGCCGGCCAATTGCAACAACGTCATCGCGGTGGCCTCGATCACCAGCACCGGCGCGCGTTCGAGCTTCTCCAACTACGGTGCGCTGATCGACATCGCCGCGCCGGGCTCGAACATCCTGTCCACGATGAACGCCGGCACCACTACGCCGGGCGCCGAGACCTACGTGTCCTACAACGGCACGTCGATGGCGACCCCACACGTGGCCGGCGTCGTCGCGCTGATCCAGTCGGTGGCGACCACGCCGAAGACGCCGGCGCAGGTGGAGGCATTGATCAAGGGCAACGTCACCGCGTTCCCGTCGACGCCGTCGCAGCCGATCGGCCCGGGCATCCTCAACGCCAAGGCCGTGGTCGATGCCACCAACGGCACCACGCCGCCGCCGGGCGGCACGCTGACCAAGGGCGTGGCCGCAACCAACCTGTCGGCCGCGACCGGTGCGTACGTGAAGTACACGATGGCGGTGCCGGCCGGCGCGACCAACCTGACCTTCACCACCTCCGGCGGCACCGGCGATTCGGACATGTACGTCAAGTTCGGCAGCGAGCCGACCGACACCGTGTACGACTGCCGTCCGTACCTGTCGGGCAATGCGGAGACCTGCACGATCGCAGCACCGCAGGCCGGCACGTACTACATCAACCTGAAGGCCTACGCGGCGTTCTCGGGCGTCAGCCTGGTCGGCGACTACAGCACCGGTGGCGGCGGAACGCAGACCTACAGCAACACCGCCGACTACACGATCAGCGACAACGTCACGGTCGACAGCCCGATCACGGTGTCCGGCCGTAGCGGTAATGCGCCGAGCAACGCATCGGTGTCGGTCAACATCGTGCACACCTACCAGGGCGACCTGAAGGTGGACCTGGTCGCGCCCGATGGCAGCCTCTACAACATCCACAACCGCACCGGCAGCGGCACCGACAACGTGATCAAGACGGTGACGCTGAACCTCTCCACCGAAGCGCTCAACGGCACGTGGAAGCTGCGCGTCAACGACAACGCGGCGGGCGATACCGGCTACATCAACAGCTGGAGCGTCACGTTCTGATCGGGTCGACGCCGCAAGGCGGATGACTCTCTCTCGACCCCGGCCTCGGGCCGGGGTTTTTTTTCAGGTCGCGTCCCGAACCCGTGCGCCTTGTCGGCGGCCGGTCTAGCGTCGGCCGGCCGTTGACTTGTGGGTGTCAGGGGGCCATCCGCGCGATGCCACTGCCCATCGCCAAAGCGACGGGGAAGCAGTGAGGATGCACAAAACGGAAGTGCGCGGTTGCCAGTGGTTGTCGACGCCTCGTTGGCGCGACGATGCGCGTGCGCCTTGCTGATGCCGCGCGACCGCAGCCGGCGGTCAGCCGGCGGGTTCGAAGCGGTTGGCGGCGACGTTCTTGCGCACCTTGGACGGGTCCCAGATGCGGCCGTTCATGGCGATGTATACGCCCGGCGGTAGCGCCTGCACCGCGCCGACCGCGCAGCCGATGTTGAATTCGGCGTCCGATCCGCGAAAGCGCGCCGGGCTCAGCGCCCCGGTGAGCACGATGGTCTTGTCGGTCAGGCTCGCCAGCACCTTGGCCGTTTCCACCATCGTGTCGGTGCCGTGGGTGACCAGCACGTGCCGTGCCGGCTGGGCGGCGATGGTGGCGCGGATCAGTTCGCGGTCATCGGCGCTGATGTGCAGCGAGTCCTTGCGCAGGATCGGGATCACCGTGAACTCGAAGCCCACGCCCAGTTCACGCAGCATGCTGCCGATCTGCGGTTCGCCGATCTGGTAGTCCGACTTGTCGTCGAAGTAGATCTTGTCGATCGTGCCGCCGGTGGTGACGATGCAGAGCTGGTCCATCGTGATGTCGCGCGCTGGGAAACGCCGCAATTATACGGGCAGGGCGGGCCTTGGCCCGCACTCGATGGACTTCTGCCGATGTGTGTCGCGACGGAACCGCGCAACGCGGGCCTAGGCCCGCCCTACGGTTTTTTGGCGAAGCGGGCGCGCAGGCCGGGCAGGCTGGCGGCGAGCACGATGGCCACCGCCAGGACGATTTCCGCAATCGCGAAGCCGCGCTCCGGCGCACGCGTGTAGGCCACCATGACCCCGTGGCTGAACCATCCCAACGCCAGCACGCCCGCCCAGAACGCCGCCTTCCGGCGACCGTGCAGGGCCGCGGCCGCCAGCGCCAGCGGCGGCAACGCGAACACGACCAGCGCCGCCAGCGGCGAGGGCTGCGGGCCGAACCACGCAATGAACAGTCCGCTCAGCGCCAGCAGCGCGATCACCATCACCTGCCGGATGTTCATGCCGCCACCTTTGCCACCAGCGTGGCCAGCCTGCGCCCGAGTGCGCGCGCAAGTTGCGCTTCCTCGTCGCTCAGTTGTGGGTCGTCCTGGCTGCCGGACACGTGGCTGGCCCCATAGGGCGTCCCGCCGCTGCGGGTGCTGGTGAGCGCAGGTTCGGTGTACGGGATGCCCATCAGCACGCAGCCGTGGTGCAGCAGCGGGACCATCATCGTCAGCAGGGTGGCTTCCTGGCCGCCGTGCATGGTCGCGGTGGAAGTGAACACCGCCGCCGGCATGCCGACCAGCGTGCCGCTGGCCCACTCCGCGCCCAGGCCATCGAACCAATGCTTGATCGGCGCGGCCATGTTGCCGAAGCGGGTGGGACTGCCGAGCGCCAGGCCGGCGCATTCGACCAGGTCGCGCGGTTCGACATAGGGCGCGCCCTCGTCGGGCACCGGCGGTGCCGCGGTCTGGGTCACTGCCGCCACGGGCGGTACGGTCCGGATGCGCGCGCTGACACCTTCGACCTCGCCGATGCCGCGCGCGACCTGTCGCGCCAGTCGCGCCACCGATCCGCCGCGGCTGTAATAGAGCACCAGAACTTCGGTCATCGCATTCTCCCAATGGCGTGGAAGGATAGTGGATGCGGCCCGTGGACGCAGCGGAGGAGCGAAGGCGCCACTTGATCAGCCGCCTGGATCTCCTCGTCATTCCGGCGAAAGTCGCAATCCATTTTGCTGTTCTTGCTTCCAGCTCGCCTCGCGATGGGTGCCGACAAGGTCAAGCCCAGGATGAAGGGCTGACCCCCGCCACAACCGTGCCCATATCGACGCCAAGGCCCATGCTCCCGCCAGCACCCCCCATCGGTTACGCTCCGCCCGATGGAACCGTTGGACTCCTTGAATCGCTGGAGCGAGCGCATGCGCGACCGCGCGCGCGTCGGCACGTTCTTCCGCTTCGTTGCGCGCCGGTTCCTCGAGGATGATCTGTTCCAGGCCGCGGGCGCGCTGGCCTACACCACGATATTCGCGCTGGTGCCGCTGTCGATGGTGGTGTTCGGCGTGCTGTCGGCGTTCCCGGTGTTCAACGAGTGGAGCGACCGGCTCAGCGATTACATCTTCTCCAATTTCGTACCGACCGCTGCGCGCTCCGTGCAGGCCTACCTCAAGCAGTTCTCCGCCAATGCCGGCCAGCTCACCACCGCCGGCGTGATAGCGCTCGTCGTATCGCTGCTGATCACGGTCTACGGCGTGGAATCGGCGTTCAACCGGATCTGGCGGGTCAAATCGGCCCGGCCCCGGCTGGGCCGCTTCCTCGTCTATTGGACGGTGTTGACCCTGGGCGCGTTGATGGCGGCGGCCAGTCTGGCGATCTCGGCCAAGTTCTTCGCCATGTCGCTGTTCGAGACCCAATCCGGACGCGCGCTGCAGACCCTCATGCTTCGCGCAGCGCCGATGGTCATCGAACTGGTGGCCATCACCGCGATCTACCGCGTGGTGCCGCATCGCACGATCCAATGGCGCCATGCGTTCGCCGGCGCGCTGCTGGCGACGCTGTTGTTCGAAGCGGTGAAGTGGGGGCTCGGCCTGTACCTGGGCAGCTTCAATTCCTATTCGAAGATCTATGGTCCTTTGGCCGCCGTGCCGATCCTGCTGTTGTGGATCTATCTGAGCTGGGTGGCGGTGCTGTTGGGCGCGTCGCTGGCGTCGTCGATGTCCGAGTTCCGTTACCAGCCGGCCTCGATGCGCCTGCCGCTGGGCTTCGAGATGTATGGCCTGCTGCGCCTGCTGGCCCGGTTCAACGAGGTGCGCAAGGAAGGGCGCGGCCTGCACAGCGACGAGATCGAGCGGTTGGAGCCGATGTTGACCGACGCGCTGGTGCAGCAGATGCTGGCCCAGCTGTGCGAGATCAACGTCGTCCGGCGGGCCGAAACCGGCGAATGGCTGCTTTCGCGCGATCTCGACGAGTTGACCCTTGCCGAACTCTACGAGGCGTGTCAGTTGCGTATCCCGATAGCGGAGGCGCGCTTGCCCTGCCACGACGATTCGCTCGGACGCTCGGCGGTCGCCATCATGGACGAGCTGCGATTGCCCCTGCGCGAGCTGCTCAAGCGCCGCGTTTCCTCCATCCATGCCGAACCCGAGAGTTGAACCGATGCCTCATTACCGCCATGTCCTGATGCCCATCCTCGCCACGGCGGTCGTGCTGCTTGGCGCGTGCCAGAAGCCCGCGCCGCAACCGGAAGCCGCGCAACCGGCCCAGCAGGCGCCCGCTGCTGCGACACCCGAAGCGCCGGCTCCCGCCGAAAAGCCGGCATCGGCCGATACCGCGACCCCCACGCTGAAGATTGCGACCACCGACGGCCGTCAATACGACCTCGCCGAGCATCGCGGCAAGTGGGTAGTGGTGAACTTCTGGGCCACCTGGTGCAAGCCGTGCCTGAAGGAAATGCCGGACCTGTCCGCGCTGGACACCATGCGCGAGCACGTCGAGGTGATCGGACTGGCCTACGAGGAAATCGAGCCGGCCGACATGCAGGCGTTCCTGAAGAAACATCCGGTGGCCTATCCGATCGCCATCGTCGATACCTATTCGCCGCCTGCCGATTTCGATACGCCGCGCGGATTGCCGATGACTTATCTGATCGGCCCCGACGGCAAGATCGCTGACAAGTTTTTGGGACCTGTGACGGCACATGACATCGAATCGGCCATCGCCAAGGCCGGTGGCCCGGCGGCGGCACCGGCCAAACCGGGAGAGAAGTCATGAAAGCGGCGCGCTTCATCGTCAGCGGCCAGGTGCAGGGGGTGTGGTTTCGTGCGTCCGCCCGTGACCAGGCGCAGGCGCTGGGGTTGCGCGGCTATGCGAAGAACCTGCCCGACGGCCGGGTCGAGGTGCTGGCCGTCGGCGACGCCGCCGCCATCGACACGCTGGCGGCGTGGCTGCGACAGGGGCCCGAGCTCGCACACGTGGAGGACCTCGAGCGCCTGGACGCGCACGAGGACGAAGCCGGAGAGGGCTTCGTCACCATTTGAGTCCGTTATTGCGCGTTGGCCGCTGCGCGGCCTGGCGGCGCTGAAGCCTTACACCTTGAAGTTCTTTATCGGCTTGAGCGCGCCGTAGCGTTCCTTCTTCGGCTTGCCCGGCAACTTCGGGAACTTGAACTTCTTTTCCGGCACTTCCTTGTCGGGAATGCGCGACAGCAGGTGGCGGATCAGGGTGAGTCGGCCGATTTTCTGGTCGTTGAAATCGACCAGCGTCCACGGCGCATGGCGTGTGTGCGTGGCCTTGAGCATTGCTTCGCGAGCGCGGGTGTAGGCCTCGTAATGCCGGCGTGCTTCCTCGTCGATCGGCGAGAGCTTCCAGCGCTTGAGCGGATCCTGGAGCCGCTCGGCGAAGCGCTCCTCCTGCTGGTCCTGGTCGCAGCACAGCCAATACTTGAACAACACGATGCCGTCGTTGACGAGCATCCGCTCGAATGCCGGCGCTTCCGCCAGGAACGTCTTGACCTGCGCGTCGGTGGCGAAGCCCATGACCTTCTCGACACCGGCGCGGTTGTACCAGCTGCGATCGAACAGCACGATCTCTCCGGCGGCGGGCAGGTGCGGCACGTAGCGCTGGAAATACCACTGCGTGGCTTCGCGGTCGTTGGGCTTGGGCAGGGCGACGACACGGCATTGACGCGGATTGAGATGCTCGGCGATGGCCTGGATCGCGCCGCCCTTGCCGGCGGTGTCGCGGCCTTCGAAGAGCACCACCATTCTGCAGCCGGAATGCTGCACCCAGCGCGCCATGTCCACCAGCTCCAGCTGCATGGGCTCCAGCAGATCTTCGTACTCCTTGCGCTTGAGCTCGCTCATCGCGGTGTCTTCCTGCTGCGCGTGGTCCGGTGTGAACCGGACATCGACCTGGCCACTTCGAGCAAGGCGCCCTGTTGCCGGCTGTTGAGTGCGCGATAGGCGGCGAGCAGGTCGTGCTCGCCCTGCGTGCGTGCGGGATCGAGCGTGCTGGCCAGTTCGGCCAGCAACGCGCCGACGGGCACGCCGAACGTGCGCGCCAGCGCGTCGAGTTGTTCCTTGCCGGGCATCTTCTCGCCGCGCAGCCAGGCGCTGACCGTGGCCACGCCGGCACGCGGGATGGCGGTGGCGATGTCGGCCGTGGTCAGGCCGCGGGCTTTGGCGAGCAATCGCAACGTGGTGTCCAACGACATCGGGTCACTCTCCGTTTTCAGGGCTGGCGCTTGAGGCCTAGCGCTCCTTCAGGCGCGGGCGCAGCGTGGCGAGATTGCACGGACGCGTGCGCGCATCGAGCTGGCTGACGATGATCTTTTCCCAGGCGGTGCGGCAGGCCGAGGTCGAGCCGGGCAGGGCGAACACGAACGTCCCGTTGGCCAGCCCGGCGAATGCACGCGACTGCAGCGTGGACGTGCCGATCTCGTCGAAGCTGATCGCGCGGAACAGTTCGCCGAAGCCGGGCATCTCCTTGTCGAGCAGCGGCAGCAGCGCTTCCGGTGTCGAGTCGCGACCGGTGAAGCCGGTGCCGCCGGTGACCAGGATGCCGTCGACGTTGTCGTCGGCGATCCACAGCGACACCGTGGCGCGCAATTTGTACCGGTCATCAGGCAGCAGGTTGCGGTCGGCGAGGCGGTGGCCGGCATCGCGCAGCGCCTGCACGAGGTAGTCGCCCGAGCTGTCCTCGGCCAGCGTGCGTGAGTCCGATACGGTCAGCACGCACAGGTTCAGCGGTATCAAATCGCGTTCGGCAGTCATGGCGCGCAGCCTACCGCATCGCGGGTTCAGCCGGTGCCCAGCGATGCCGGCGGCAGCCCCTGCCGATGACGTAGCGACATTTGCCTGACAACAGCGGCAAAGTCGGCGGCGAAGCCGGCCATGTCGAACAGTCCGCTGTCGCTGCGACGCTGTGCCAGTTCCTGCTTGAGCGCGGCCAGCGCCTGCGGGTTTCGAGCCCATTCGATGGCGCGCTTCACGAACGTCGTATCGTCGCTGACGTTCATCGAGGTCATGCGCAGGTGATGGTTGAGGCTGCCGGCCACGCGCGCCGCGAACGTGCTGCCGGGTCGCGTCAGGACCGGGCATCCCGCCCATAGCGCATCGGAGGCCGTGGTGTGTGCGTTGTAGGGCTCGGTGTCGAGGAACAGATCAGCCAGCTGCAGGCGCGCCAGGTACTCGGCATGCGGCTGCTTGCCCATGAACACCAGTCGATGCGGATCGACGCCCTGGCTCTGCGCGAATGCGCGCAGGCGCCGGTCGGCCTGGCCCGGTCCGGACAGCAGCCACAGCACGCTGTCGGGCACTTCGCGCAACACGGCCAGAGCCCGCGTCATGCTGCGTGGGTTGAGCTTGTAGCTGTTGTTGAAACAGCAGAACACGATGCCGCGCCCGTCATCGCCGCGCTCGGGCAGTCCGCATGCGGTGCGCGAAGGGGCCGGTGGCACGACCCGGGCGGTGTCGGTCGGCTGGAAACAGCGCGGCAGCCAGGCCACCGATTCGCTGAAGTCGCTCGCCATCGATTGCGGGACCACGAAGCGGTCGGCCAGCACATAGTCGATCCACGGCGCACCCGACGTGCCCGGGTAGGCCAGCCAATTCACCTGCACCGGAGCGGGACGCGTCGCCAGCACTTCCGGCACGCCGCCACCGCCCCAGCCGCGCAAGTCGAACAGCACTTCGATGCCGGCATTGCGGATCGCTGACGCGACCTGCGCATGCGCGCGCATCGAGACGTCGTGCAGCGTGTGCGCGGCCGCCTGAAGTCGCTGGCGGATGGCGCTGCCGTCGTCCCGGTTGAGCGCGAACAGGTGGATCTCGAAGTCGGGCTGCTGGCGCAGATGCTCGAACAGCGCCACGGTCAACAGGCCCGTGGGGTGGGCGCCGAACCCGTTGGAGAGGAAGCCCACGCGCACCAGGGGCACATCGATGGCGACCGGCGGCGGCGGCAACGGTCGCACCGCGATGGCGCCGGCGCGCAACCGCGCGCAACGCAGCTGTTCCGCCGCGCTGGCGTCCTCGCTCAAAAACGCGAACGGCTCCACCGCCGCACGTCCGGCGTTCACCGCATCACGCACCTGCGCCGCCAGCTTGTCGAGGTCGCGCCAGTCGCACAGCTTGCGTCGCCATGCCAGCAGGTACGCCGCCAGTTGCGGTTCGTCCGGCGCCAGCGCGTACGCATGGGCGTAGGCCTCAAGCGCCGCTTCGGCCTCGCCGGTGTCCTCCAGCGCATGCGCCAGCCAGACCGCGATGCCGGGATGGTGGGGTGCGTTGTTGGCAGCCGCGCGCAGGCTTGTTACGGCCTCCTTGCGCAGGCCCTGCATCCACTGCGCACGTCCGAGCCTGGCCAATGCCTCCGGATGCCCGGGTTGCAGCGTCAGTGCACGCCGCGCCGCCTCCTCGCCGGCTCGCGCGTCGCCACTGTCGAGTTCGTGCTCGGCCAGCAGGATCCACGCGAACGCATCGCCTGGATTGCGTTCCAGCGCGTGGCGCAGTTCGATGCGCGGGTCGGCTTGAGGGGATGGGTTCACGGCGTCAGGCCAGCGGCAGGTGATAGCGCAGCGTGTCGTCGTAACGCTGCCAGCCAACGGCTTCGTACAGCGTCTGCGCGATGCGGTTGTCGGGCATGGTTTCCAGTTCCAGGCGGATCGCGCCGTCGTGGCGTGCGAAGCCGGCCGCGGCCTCGATCAGCGCCTGCGCGACGCCATGGCGGCGCGCGTCCTGCACGACGAACAGGTCGTTGAGCACCCACACGCGTGCGGCGCGCACCGACGAGAACGTCGGGTAGAGCTGGGTGAAGCCGGCCGGGCGACCGTCCAGGCGTGCGATGAACACCACCGACTCGTTGCGTTCGAGCCGTTGCGAGAGGAAACGCCGTGCCAGCGCCACGTCCGAGGGCTGGTGGTAGAAACCGCGATACTGGTCGAACAGCGGTGCCAGCGCGTCGAGGTCATCGAGGCCGGCGCGTTGGACGGTCGGAACGCTCACTGCCTCGTTCATGCTGCCTCCCGGGTGATGGTCGCTGCTGCTGGTTGACTCAGGCCGACGCGGTCAATCGCGCCAGCTCGTCGGCCTGGTGCTCATGCTGCAGGCGGCCGATCAACGTGTCGAGATCGCCCTGGATGATGTTGGGCAGGTCGTAGAGCGTCAGCCCCTCGACGCGATGGTCGGTGATGCGGCCCTGCGGGAAGTTGTAGGTGCGGATGCGCTGGCTGCGGTCGCCGCTGCCGACCTGCAGCTTGCGCGTTTGAGCCTGCGCAGCCGCCGCCTTGGCTTCCTGCGCTTCGGCCAGCATCGCGCCCAGGCGTTTCATCGCCTTGTCGCGGTTGGCGTGCTGGCTGCGCTCAGTCTGGCTCTCGACCACTATTCCGCTGGGCACGTGGGTGATGCGGATCGCCGACTCGGTCTTGTTGACGTGCTGGCCGCCGGCGCCGCTGGATCGGAACGTGTCGACTTTCAGGTCGGCAGGATTGATCTCGATCGGCTCGCCTTCGGCCTCGACCGGGATGATCGCCACGGTCGCCGCCGAGGTGTGGATGCGGCCCTGCGATTCGGTCTCTGGCACGCGTTGCACGCGGTGCGTGCCGGATTCGAACTTCAGGCGCGAATACGCGCCGCGTCCTTCCACGCGCGCGATGACTTCCTTGAAGCCGCCATGTTCGCCCGGGCTGCCCGATTCGACCTCGACCCTCCAGCCCTGTCGCTCCGCATAGCGCGCGTACATGCGGAAAAGGTCTCCGGCGAAGATCGCCGCCTCGTCGCCACCAGTGCCGGCGCGCACTTCCAGGTAGATGTCGCCTTCGTCGCGCGGGTCCTTGGGGATCAGGTGCGAAAGCAACTCGGCATCGAGTTGCTCCAGCCTTGCGCCGGCCGCGGCGATCTCCTCCTCGGCCAGTTCGCGCAGTTCCGGGTCGCCGCGCATCGCCTCGGCGGCGGCCAGATCCTGCTTGGCCTGCTGCTCGGCAGCCAGCGCGTTGGCGACAGGCTCCAACTGGGCGAACTCGCGCGAGAACTTGCGAAAGCGCCCGACGTCGCCGATCACGCCGGGGTCGGACAACAGCCGTTCGAGTTCCTCGCGTCGTTCGACCAGGGCTTCGAGTTTGCGGCGCAGGGAAGGAGTCATCGACAGGAGAGAGAAGGAGGGGATTGAACTGGCCGAGCGATCATCCCGGACCGTGCCGGAACGACAGTATCCGCCAGGACGCTACCCGGCCGTCTCGTCGTCCTGGCCTTCGTGCGCCGGGAACAGTTTGTCGGCGGCGCGCGCCAGGTCGTTGTTCCCCGTCAGTGCGGCTTCGCGCAATGCCACGGTCGGCGCGTGCAGCAAGCGATTGGTGAGCGTGTGGGCGAGGAAGTTCAGCACTTCCTCCGGGTCCTGGCCCGACGCCAGTTGCTGGCGGGCCTTGGCCAGCACTTCGGCCTTCGCCGATTCGCCGTGCGCGCGCAGGCGCTTGAGCGGAGCGGTGCGCGTGCTGGCCGCGAGCGTTTCGGTGAAGCGCGCGACCTGCAGCTCGACGATGGCTTCCGCCTCGGCGGCGGCTTCGCGACGGCTGCGCCGGTTGTCCTCGATCGCGCGTTCGAGATCGTCGACGGTGTAGAGGAACACGTCCCGCAGTTCGGCCACGTCCGCGGCGATGTCGCGCGGCACGGCCAGATCGAGCAGCAGCATCGGACGGTGCCGGCGCGTGGCCAGCGCGGCGGCGACCTGCGGCTTGCGCAGGATCGGATCGCGGCTGGCAGTGGCGCAGATCACCACGTCGGCCTCACCCAGGTGCTTGTCGAGTTCGTTCAACGGCAGGGCGAAACCGCCGTGGCGGCTGGCCAGTTCCTGCGCATGGGCGAGCGTGCGGTTGGCGACCAGCAGGCGCTTGGCCCGCGCCTGGACGAGATGGCGCGCGGCCAGTTCGATGGTCTCGCCGGCGCCGACCAGCAGGACGGTGGAGTCCTCCAGGCGGGCGAAAGATTCCTGCGCAAGTCGCACCGCTGCGGAGGCCACCGACACCGGATTGGCGCCGATGCGCGTATCGGTGCGGGCGCGCTTGGCGGTGGTGAAGGCGTGCTGGAATAGACGGTCGAGCTGACCGCCCAAGCTGCCGGCGTTGCGCGCGGTCGCCCAGGCGTCCTTGACCTGACCCAGGATCTGAGGCTCGCCCAGCACCAGCGAATCCAGGCCGGTGGCGACGCGGAACAAATGACGAACGGCATCGGCATCGCGATGGCGGTACAGATAGGCGTGCAGGTCGCCGATCTCTTCCGGATGCGTCGCCAGCCAGTCGGCCAGCGCCTGGCCGTCGTCGTCGGCGACGGCATACAGCTCGGTGCGGTTGCACGTCGACAGCAGGGCCACCTCATGCACCTGCGGCAATGCGCGCAGTGCGTCGAGCGCGGCCGGCACGGTGTCGGCTGAAAACGCGACGCGCTCGCGCAGGCTGACCGGCGCGGTCTCATGGTTGATGCCTAGGACGAACAAACTCATTACATCAAACTCATCTACGCCGGGCTCGTACGTTCAGGTGCTTGCGATAAGCTGCTGGCTGCTGAAGGCCGCCATTCTACCGGCCCTGACTTCGACCAGCTTGAAGCTTTCGATACCCGCAGCGTTCCGTCTGTCGACCCTTCCCAGCGTCACGGTGCTGGCCCTGGCTCTGCTGGGGGCGGTGTCGTCCGTGCCCGCGGCTGAACGGGCTGCCGCACCCAAGCAGGCCGACCCGACGACCGCTTCGATCGAGCCACTGCTGGCCGGCGAGTTTGCCCTGCAGTCGGGGCGGCTCGACGAAGCGGCGCACTGGTACCTGCAGGCGGCGAAGGCCTCCGGCGACGTCGCCCTGGCCGAACGCGCGACCCGCATCGCGCTGCTGGCCAAGAACGACAAGCTGGCCGGCGAAGCCCTCGCGCTGTGGCGCAAGCAGGGTGGCGACAGCGCCTCGCTGCAGGCGGCGGAAGCCACTGTGGCGCTGCGACGCGGCTCCGACCGCCAGGCTCGCAAGCACCTGGTGGCGCTGATGCAGCGGTCGGGCGACGAAGGCTGGCGGCAGGCATTCGGCGTACTGCTGACCGGCGACCCGCAGCAGTCGGCCAAATTGCTGGAGCGACTGGTCGACGACGGAGAGATTCCGCACCGGCTGCAGGCCTGGCTGGCGTTCGGCGGCCTGGCGCAGAAGCTCGAGCAGCCGCAGTTGGCCGAGCGAATCGTCGCCGAGGTGGTGCGGCAGTTTCCGGGCGAGCCGCGCGTGGCCCTGCTGCGTGCCAGCCAGTTGCGCGAGGCCGGCAAGCCCGACGAGGCGCGCCAGGTGCTGGCGCCGCTGGCCGAGCAGGCCGGCAACGACCCGGAATTGCGCCTGGCCATCGCCAGTGAGTACGACGCCCTGGGCGACCAGAAGGCGGCGGCTGCCGCGTTGGCGCGCGGACCGCAGGACGACCAGACCTATGCGTTGCGCGCCTCGCTGCTGGCCCGGGCCGAAGACAAGACCACTCTCACCGCGCTGTACGACGAGCTTCGCGGCACCGCCAGTCGGCCCGATCCGGGGCGTCGCATGCTGCTGGGGCAGTTGGCGGAATTCCTGGAGCGCTACGAAGAGGCGCTGGACTGGTACCGCGGCGTTCCCGGTGGCCCGCAGCGCTGGCAGGCACGCCTGCGCGCGGCCAACGTCATGCATGAACTCAAGCGCGACAAGGAGGCTTATGCCGAGCTGGCGGCCATCCAGTCCGACGTGACCGCCGATGACGAAGCGCGACGCGATGCGTATCTGTTGGAGGCGGCGCTGCGCCAGGAGGACAAGAACAGTGCCGGCGAACTGGACGCCTATGCGCGGGGTCTGGCGGCTTTCCCGGACGATCCCGACATCCTCTATGCGCGTGCGCTGGGATGGGAGCGGCGCGACGACATCCCCCGCGCCGAAGCGGACTTCCGCAAGATCCTGGTCTCCGATCCCGACAGCGTCGCGGCCTTGAACGCGCTGGGCTACACCCTGGCCGACCGCACCACTCGTTACCGCGAGGCGCTGGAGCTGATCGATCGCGCCCGCGCCGCCGAGCCGGACAACGCGGCGATCATCGACAGCTACGGCTGGGTGCTCTATCGCCTCGGTCGCAAGCAGGACGCGCTGGTCGAACTGCGGCGCGCGTTCGCCCTGCAGAAGGACGCCGAGATCGCCGCCCACCTGGCCGAAGTGCTCTGGGAGCTGGGCAAGCAGGATGAAGCGCGGAAGTATTTCGACGAAGCGGCCAAGCTCGACCCCGACAACCGCTCGCTGAAACGGGCGCTCGAACGGACAGGTGCGTCCGGAGTCGCGGCGGGGGCGAACAAGTGACCGTGCGGGCTTTGCTGGTGGCCGCCGTGGTAATGGGGCTGGCGGCTTGCAGCGCCACCGCGCCGCGGCCGACCCTTCCGCCCGAGCGCATCGCCTCGGCCGAAACGGAGCAACTGGCGCGCGAGCAGGCCCTGCGCAAGCAGTCGACCTGGTCGCTGCAGGGGCGGATCGCCGTGGCCAACCAGGGCAAAGGCGGCAGTGGCCGCATCGACTGGCAGCAGGATGGTCCGCGGTATCAGGTAGCGCTCAGCGCCCCCGTTACCCGGCAAAGCTGGCGTCTGAGCGGCGACGATGCCAGTGCACGGCTGGACGGCATCGAAGGCGGGCCCCGCGAGGGACGCGATGCCGCGCAACTGCTGCGCGAGACGACCGGGTGGGAAATTCCGGTGGTCGCCCTGGCCGAATGGGTCCGGGGCGTCCGCGCGCAGGCGTTGGGACCGGCTCGCGTCGCCTATGGCGAAGACGGCCGGCTGGCGCGCATCGAGCAGGGCGGCTGGGCGATCGATTACGTCTGGAATGCCGCGATGCCGGCCGGGTCGGCGCTGCCGGCGCGCCTCACCGCGCGCCGCGGCGAGGCCCAGGTGCGCCTGATCATCGACCAGTGGGGCGACGGCGTACCCGAATGAATCCGCGTTCAGACGAAGCCGGCTGGTCGTCCTGGCCGGCGCCGGCCAAACTCAACCTGTTCCTGCGGATCACTGGTCGCCGCCAGGACGGCTATCACCTGCTGCAGACGGTTTTCCGGCTGCTCGATTGGGGCGACACGATCCGGCTGCGGGTCCGTGAGGACGGACAGGTGCGCCGCCTCGGGCCGTCGGTCGCCGGAGTGGAGGAGGCCGAGGATCTCACCGTCCGCGCCGCAAAATTGCTGCAATCTGCGGCGAAAATTCAGCCTGGTGTCGACATTTCCCTGGAAAAGCGCATTCCAGCCGGTGGCGGCTTCGGCGGCGGGTCTTCGGATGCGGCTACCGTCCTTGTGGCGCTCGATGCGCTTTGGCAGGCGCATCTGGGTGTGGATCGCCTGGCCGAGCTGGCGCTGCAGCTCGGGGCCGACGTACCGGTCTTCGTGCGGGGCGAGAATGCCTGGGCCGAAGGGGTGGGGGAGAGCCTGACGCCGATCGTGCTGCCCCCCTCGTGGTACCTGCTGGCCGACCCCGGCGTGCACGCTCCGACCGCCGCGCTTTTCCAATCCTCTGAATTGACGCGGGATGCCTCGCCCGCGACAATATCCGACTTCGTTTCGGGTGTACCGCTCGGGAATGCGTTCGAGCCGGTACTGCGCGCGCGCGAGGCGGCCGTAGAGGCCGTTTTTGCTGCGTTGTCGCAGGTCGGATCGCCGCGCCTGACCGGGTCCGGCAGCGGCTGTTTCGTCGAATTCGCCTCGCGCGAATCCGCCGAGGCGGCGGTGGCAGCGTTGCCTGCGGGACTGCAGGTCTGGCTGGCGGCCGGTGCGGCACGTTCACCGCTGCACGCCGCGCTCGAAGCTTATCGCCCCTGAATCAGGCTCCTGAAGCCAGTGCACGGGGTGGTGCAAACCATCCGCAGGGGCGTCGCCAAGTGGCCCAAGGCACCGGGTTTTGATCCCGGCATTCGTAGGTTCGAATCCTACCGCCCCTGCCATTTCATCCACGGGACTGGCCCTGCAGCAACGGGCCGGACAGGAAGTCACCCCGCCCAAGGTCAGAGCGAAAGCGGAGAGCACAGTGCAGAACGATCGCAACCTGCTGGTATTCAGCGGCAACGCCAACCGCCCGCTCGCCGAGGCGGTGTGCAAGGAATTGGGCATCCGCCTGGGCAAGGCCCTGGTCAGCCGCTTCTCCGACGGCGAGGTGCAGGTCGAGATCGAGGAGAACGTGCGCCGGCAGGAAGTGTTCGTGATCCAGCCGACGAACGCGCCGAGCGCCGAGAATCTGGTGGAGCTGCTGGTCCTGATCGACGCGCTCAAGCGCGCCTCGGTCAGCAGCGTCACCGCGGTGGTGCCGTACTTCGGCTACGCCCGCCAGGACCGCCGCCCGCGCTCCTCGCGCGTGCCGATCACGGCCAAGGTCGCGGCCAAGATGTTCAGCGCAGTGGGCGCCGACCGCGTGCTGACGGTCGACCTGCACGCCGACCAGATCCAGGGCTTCTTCGATATCCCGGTCGACAACGTGTACGCCTCGCCGCTGCTGCTCGCCGACATCTGGCGCGCACACGGCACCGACAACCTGATCGTGGTCTCGCCGGATGTCGGCGGCGTGGTGCGCGCCCGGGCGATCGCCAAGCGCCTGGACGATGCCGACCTGGCCATCATCGACAAGCGCCGTCCGCGCGCGAACGTGGCCACGGTGATGAACATCATCGGTGACGTCTCCGGCAAGACCTGCGTGCTGGTCGACGACATCGTCGACACCGCCGGCACCCTGTGCGCCGCGGCCAATGCGCTCAAGGCGCAGGGCGCGACCAAGGTGGTGGCGTACTGCACGCACCCGGTACTGTCGGGCGCGGCGATGGACAACGTGACCAAGTCGCAGCTCGACGAGTTGGTGGTGACCGACACCATTCCGTTGTCGGAAGCGGCCAGGGCCTGCGGCAAAATCCGCCAGCTCAGCGTCGCCGAGCTGCTGGCCGAGACGATCCGTCGCGTCGCGTTCGGTGAGTCGGTCAGTTCGTTGTACGTCGACTGATTCAAGAAATCTGCGGCGGCGGTGATTCCTTCATCCGTCGCTGCAATCGCCGCTCACCTGGTCGCGGGTGAGCGTTTCAACCCGCCGCGAGGCGGGTCCATGCAAGCCAAGTGAGTCAATCCAATGTCCGAACATATCCTCAAGGCCACGAGCCGCAACGTCGAAGGGAAGGGTGCGAGCCGCCGCCTTCGTCATGCCGCCTCGATCCCGGCCATCGTCTACGGCGGCAAGTCCGCGCCGCAGCCCGTCCAGCTCGACCACGAGAAAGTGTGGTTGGCCCAGCAGAATGAGTGGTTCTACTCCTCGATCCTCACCCTCGACATTGACGGCAAGGTCGAGAACGTGCTGCTGCGTGACATGCAGCGCCACCCGTTCAAGCAGATCATCATGCACCTGGACTTCCAGCGCGTGGACGCCAACCAGGCCCTGCGCGTGAAGGTGCCGCTGCACTTCCTCAACCAGGAGAAGTCGCCGGCGGGCAAGACCGCAGGCATCGTGATCCTGCACGAGCTCAACGAAGTCGAGATCAGCTGCCTGCCGAAGGACCTGCCGGAGTTCGTCGACGTCGACCTGGCCGGCCTGAAGGTCGGCGACATCGTCCATCTGTCGGAGCTCAAGCTGCCGAAGGGCGTCGAGATCCCCGAGCTGAAGCTCGGCAAGGAACACGACATCGCCGTCGTCATCGCCAAGCACGGCAGGGAAGAGGTCGAGGCTCCGGCCGACGAAGCCGCTGCCGAAGTGCCGGCCGCCAAGGTCAGCAAGAAGGAAGAGAAGTAATCGCGACGCTCCGGTCCTCCCGTCGGGCGGACCGGAGCGGCGTATTGCTTCGCGACGCGACCTGAATGACAGGCCTGCGCCTTATCGTCGGACTGGGCAATCCCGGACCCGAGCACGCCCGGACCCGGCACAACGCCGGGTTCTGGCTTGTTGACGTCCTGGCGGACCGTCTCGGCGGCCGCTTCGGCCTGGAATCCAAGCTGTTTGGCGAGACCGCCAAGGTCGACATCGCCGGACGTCCGGTCTGGCTCCTGAAGCCGGCCACTTACATGAACCTGTCCGGCAAGTCGGTCAGTGCGGCGCTGCGCTACTGGAAGATCGAGCCGGAGGAAATGCTGGTCGTGCACGATGAACTCGACCTCCCCACCGGTACCGCACGCCTGAAATTTGACGGAGGCGCCGGCGGCCAGAACGGCCTGCGCGACATCACCCGTCTGCTCGGACACGGCAAATACCACCGGCTGCGGATTGGCATTGGCCACCCCGGCCACAAGGACAAGGTCACGCCTTGGGTGCTCGGTCGCCCCGGCCGCGATGACGAGGCGTCGATCCTGCGCGCCATCGCTGACGCCGAGGACGTGTTGCCGCTGGCCGTAGCCGGCGACGTCAACGAGGCCATGAAGCGGCTGCATACGCCGCGGGCCTGAGTTTTACCGTTCCATCCCCTTTTCACGGCGTCGGCCCGGCCGGCGTCGCACCAGAGCGAGTACAGCGTCATGGGCATCAAATGCGGCATCGTCGGTCTGCCCAACGTCGGCAAGTCGACCCTTTTCAACGCCCTGACCAAGGCCGGCATCGCTGCTGCCAACTTCCCGTTCTGCACGATCGAGCCCAACGTCGGCGTGGTGCCGGTGCCCGATCCGCGCCTGAATGCGCTGGCCGAGATCGTCAAGCCGCAGAAGTGCATCCCGACCGCGGTCGAGTTCGTCGACATCGCCGGCCTCGTCGCCGGCGCCGCCAGTGGCGAGGGCCTGGGCAACAAGTTCCTGGCCCATATCCGCGAGGTCGACGCCATCACCCACGTGGTGCGCTGCTTCGAGAACCCGGACGTCATCCACGTCAATAACCTGATCGATCCGATCGCCGACATCGAGACCATCGATACCGAATTGGCCCTGGCTGACCTGGAGTCGGTTGAGAAAGCCCTTCAGCGTGCCGAGCGCTCGGCCAAGACCGGCGACAAGGACGCCAAGGCCCGCGCCGAGGTGCTCGGCCGCGTCCGTGCCGGCCTGGATGCCGGCAAGCCGGCCCGCGCGCTGGGCCTGTCGGACGACGACAAGCTGCTGCTGCGCGACCTGTTCCTGTTGACCCTGAAGCCGGTGATGTACGTCGCCAACGTCCTGGAGGACGGCTTCGAGAACAATCCGCACTTGGACGTCGTGCGCGCCCGCGCCGTCACCGAGGGTGCCGAAGTAGTGCCGGTGTGCGCCGCCATCGAGGAAGAGCTGAGCCAGCTCGACGATGCCGATCGCGACACCTTCCTCCACGACCTTGGACTGGACGAGCCCGGGCTGAACCGGGTCATCCGCGCCGGTTACAAGCTGCTCGGCCTGCAGACCTACTTCACCGCGGGCGTGAAGGAAGTGCGTGCCTGGACGGTCAAGGGCGGATCGACCGCGCCGCAGGCCGCGGCGGTGATCCATACCGACTTCGAGAAGGGCTTCATCCGCGCCGAAACCATCGCCTATGACGACTTCATCAAGTACAGGGGCGAGTCCGGTGCGCGCGATGCCGGCCGCCTGCGCCTGGAAGGCAAGGAATACCGGGTTCAGGAAGGCGACGTGCTGCACTTCCGCTTCAACGTCTGACGCCTTTTGGAGTCGTTCGGGCCTCGCGGAACCGTCAATCGCAATTCAGAAGTTCAAAACGCGTTGACAACCTTAAAGACGGGCGCCAGAATTGCGGGCTCTTTTGGAGGGATACCCAAGCGGCCAACGGGGGCAGACTGTAAATCTGCTGGCTCACGCCTTCGGTGGTTCGAATCCACCTCCCTCCACCAGTTTCACCAGTCGAAAGGCTGGACCGGTCGCAAGACGGGTAGCAGTAACAGTAGAATCCGATGGCTTTACCAACCATCGGCGCAGTACCAAGCAGACGGCAAGACCCAAGCAAGTTTTTCGGCGCGGGAGTAGTTCAATGGTAGAACCTCAGCCTTCCAAGCTGATTGTGCGGGTTCGATTCCCGTCTCCCGCTCCATTGAAGACGCAACGCCAGTCTGTTTGAAAAGTTTCGCTCACGTAGCTCAGTCGGTAGAGCACCTCCTTGGTAAGGAGGAGGTCGCTGGTTCGATTCCAGTCGTGAGCACCACATTGCAACAACCGCAGTTCCGGTCGCGGCAGTCGCCGCGAGCCACCGGCGGCGATCCACCCAAGTAATCCTCTAGCGAGAAGCGACTGTCATGGCCAAGGGTAAGTTTGAGCGCACCAAGCCGCACGTAAACGTGGGCACGATCGGTCACGTCGACCACGGCAAGACCACGCTGACGGCAGCGCTGACGAAGGTGGGCGCCGAACGTTTCGGCGGTGAGTTCAAGGCATACGACGCGATCGACGCGGCGCCGGAAGAGAAGGCGCGCGGCATCACGATCTCGACGGCGCACGTCGAGTACGAAAGCCCGAACCGCCACTACGCACACGTGGACTGCCCGGGCCACGCCGACTACGTGAAGAACATGATCACGGGTGCGGCGCAGATGGACGGCGCGATCCTGGTGTGTTCGGCCGCGGACGGCCCGATGCCGCAGACGCGCGAGCACATCCTGCTGTCGCGCCAGGTCGGCGTGCCGTACATCGTCGTGTTCCTGAACAAGGCCGACATGGTCGACGACGCCGAGCTGCTCGAGCTGGTCGAGATGGAAGTGCGTGAGCTGCTGAGCAAGTACGAGTTCCCGGGCGACGACACCCCGATCATCCACGGCTCGGCCCGTCTGGCGCTGGAAGGCGACCAGTCGGAGATCGGCGTGCCGTCGATCCTGAAGCTGGTGGAAGCGCTGGACACGTTCATCCCGCTGCCGGAGCGCGCGATCGACAAGCCGTTCCTGATGCCGGTGGAAGACGTGTTCTCGATCTCGGGCCGCGGCACCGTGGTGACCGGTCGTATCGAGCGCGGCATCATCAAGGTGGGCGACGAAATCGAAATCGTCGGCATCCGTCCGACCCAGAAGACCACGGTCACTGGCGTCGAGATGTTCCGCAAGCTGCTCGACCAGGGCCAGGCAGGCGACAACGCCGGTCTGCTGCTGCGCGGCACCAAGCGTGACGACGTCGAGCGCGGCCAGGTGCTGGCCAAGCCGGGTTCGATCACCCCGCACACGTCGTTCGAAGCCGAGGTGTACGTGCTGTCGAAGGACGAGGGCGGCCGCCACACGCCGTTCTTCAAGGGCTACCGTCCGCAGTTCTACTTCCGCACGACCGACATCACCGGCGCGGTGACCCTGCCGGAAGGCGTGGAGATGGTGATGCCGGGCGACAACATCAAGATGGTCGTCGAGCTGATCAACCCGGTGGCGATGGACGAAGGCCTGCGTTTCGCGATCCGCGAAGGCGGCCGTACCGTCGGCGCCGGCGTGGTGGCCAAGATCATCAAGTAAGATCGTCGCCACGGCAGCTCGCTGCCGTGGCAACTTTCCGGCGCGGCGGCGGTCTCATGGCTGCGCGGTGCCGGATAAGGTGACCTTAGGCGGGCGAGTCGGCGACGGCTCGCCGTCGCTGTCTAAGGAAAGCCGGTTCTAGAGTTCAAAAATGTACGCCAGTAGCTCAATTGGCAGAGCAGCGGTCTCCAAAACCGCAGGTTGGGGGTTCGAGTCCCTCCTGGCGTGCCACCTGTCGTGCGGATCCTCCCGCAAAAGACCGGTCCTGAATGGCCGGGCTTTCAAACAACAGACGCGACCCGGCGTCGCGTGATGGATCGGATGAATAGCAAGGTCGAGCAAACCGCCTCTGCAGGCGATATCGTCAAGTACGCCGTAGCGTTGCTGCTGGTGGCCGCCGGCGTGTTCGCCTACATCTACTTCGACCAGTGGGCCGGTCCGATCCGCGCGCTGGCCGTGGCCGCCGGCCTGGTAGCGGGCGCATTCGTGTTCCTGGCCACCGGCAAGGGCTTGCAGACCCGCGAATTCCTTTCCGAGTCGCGCTTCGAGCTGCGCAAGGTGGTCTGGCCGACCCGTCAGGAAGCCATGCGCACCACCTGGGTCGTGATGATCGCCGTGGCAGTGCTGAGTCTGATCCTGGCAGGCTTCGACCTGATCATCCAATTCCTGGTCAAGGCCATCTTGGGGCAATAAGCAAATGACCGAAGTGCAGAAACGCTGGTACGTCGTCCACGCCTACTCGGGCTTCGAAAAGTCCGTGGCGCAGGCGCTGCGCGACCGCATCGTGCGCGACGGGATGCAGGACAGGTTCGGTGAGGTGCTGGTCCCGACCGAAGAAGTCGTGGAAATGCGCTCCGGCCAGAAACGCCGCTCCGAGCGCAAGTTCTTCCCGGGCTACGTGCTGGTGCAGATCGCCACCCATGACGAAGCGGGCATCCCGCGCATGGACAACGAAAGCTGGCACCTGGTGAAGGAGACCCCGAAGGTGATGGGGTTCATCGGCGGCACCGCCGATCGTCCGTTGCCTATCGCCGACTATGAGGCCGATGCCATCCTGCAGCGCGTTCAGGAAGGCGTCGAGAAGCCCAAGCCCAAGGTCCTGTTCGAGCCGGGCGAAATGGTCCGCGTCATCGACGGCCCGTTCAACGACTTCAATGGCGTGGTCGAAGAGATCAACTACGAGAAGAGCCGCCTGCGCGTGGCCGTGCTCATCTTCGGTCGCTCGACCCCGGTCGAGCTGGAGTTCGGCCAGGTCGAAAAGGCCTGAGCCGGCCCTCCCGGCATCTTCCCGGGACGGTCTCAAAAGCTGATACACTAGCGGGCTTGCTCCCTCGGGAGCCCGAGAGCAAGGAACGCAGCCGCCGCGAGGCGGCTGTCTGCGCAACAGAATTCGCAACAGACGTGATGTCGGGACACGTGATTTTCCCGGCGCGATGGGGAGCCTGAAGTCCAGGCGCTAGCACCCGGAGAGCAATCAAAATGGCTAAGAAAGTAGTCGGTTACATCAAGCTTCAGGTCAAGGCCGGCCAGGCCAACCCGTCGCCGCCGGTGGGTCCCGCCCTCGGTCAGCGCGGCCTGAACATCATGGAGTTCTGCAAGGCGTTCAACGCCGCGACCTCCAAGCTCGAGCCGGGTCTGCCGACCCCGGTCATCATCACGGCCTACTCGGACCGTACCTTCACCTTCGTGACCAAGAGCACCCCGGCTTCGGTGCTGCTGAAGAAGGCCGCTGGCATCGCCTCCGGCTCCAAGCGCCCGAACACCGAGAAGGTGGGCAAGGTCACCCGCGCCCAGCTCGAAGCCATCGCCAAGCAGAAGGAAGCCGACCTGACGGCGGCCGATCTTGACGCAGCGGTGAAGACGATTGCGGGTTCGGCCCGCAGCATGGGTCTCGTGGTGGAGGGCTAAGAGATGGCAATGAACAAGCGTGAGAAGGCCATCAAGGCCGCGGTTGTCCCGGGCAAGGCGTACGCCATCGACGAGGCAATCAAGATCATCAAGACCGCGACCAAGGCCAAGTTCGTCGAGTCCGTCGACGTGGCCGTGCGTTTGGGTGTGGATGCGAAGAAGTCCGACCAGCAGGTGCGCGGCTCGACCGTGCTGCCGGCCGGTACCGGCAAGACCGTGCGCGTGGCCGTGTTCGCCCCGGCCGGTGCCA
Organism: Lysobacter niastensis; assembly: GCF_031457115.1. Lineage (GTDB taxonomy): Bacteria > Pseudomonadota > Gammaproteobacteria > Xanthomonadales > Xanthomonadaceae > Lysobacter_J > Lysobacter_J niastensis_A. The sequence continues at coordinate 225,388 of NZ_JAVDVY010000002.1, read as the reverse complement.
AGGCCGACGAGGCCCTGGCCGCTGGCGCCGAGGCCGTCGGCATGGACGACCTGGCCGAGAAGATGATGGCCGGCGATCTGAACTACGACGTCGTCATCGCCACCCCGGACGCCATGCGCGTCGTCGGTAAGCTGGGCCAGGTGCTCGGTCCGCGTGGCCTGATGCCGAACCCGAAGGTCGGCACCGTGTCGCCGAACCCGGCCGAAGCCGTCAAGAACGCCAAGGGCGGCCAGGTGCGTTACCGCACCGACAAGGCCGGCATCATCCACTGCACCATCGGCAAGGCCTCGTTCGAAGACGCCTCGCTGAAGGACAACCTGCACGCCCTACTGCTGGACCTGATCAAGGCCAAGCCGGCCACGGCCAAGGGCCAGTACCTGCAGAAGGTGTCGATTAGTTCGACCATGGGCCCCGGCGTGACCGTGGACCAGGCTTCGCTGACCCTGAAGTAATTCGTTTCAAGGCCGGCGGCGTTCGCGCCGCCGGCTGCAAGTTTTGAGGGCGTCGCCATGGTCAAACGTGGCGGCAGCCGTCAAAGACCGCAGGTGCGGTCAGCGCCTACCGGCGACGGGCATGGATGCTCGACATGGCATGGATTCGCCGTCGGTGGAAGCGGGGCTGCTTAATCCGGACCCGTCCGGTCGGCCTGCGTAGATGGTGCCTTCTGGAAATTTTTCTGGAGTGGCCACCACCGGGATGTTTCGACATCCCCGGCGCCAAGGATCCGGTGCCGCCCTGGACCGCAAGCGGCAGGAGCCGTGAGCGGAGTTCATTTGGAGGAGTGCAATGGCTCTCAATCTGTCCCAGAAGCAAGAAGTAGTCGCCGAACTGGCGGAAGTGGCTTCGAAGGCACACTCCTTGGTTGCTGCCGAGTACGCAGGCACCACGGTCAGTCAGATGACCGCGATGCGCAAGAAGGCTCGCGAATCCGGCGTGTTCTTGAAGGTTGTCAAGAACACCCTGGCCGCGCGCGCCGTCGAAGGTACCGACTTCGAGTGCACGAAGGATGCACTGGTCGGTCCGCTGCTGTACGCGTTTTCGGCTGAAGACCCCGGTGCTGCCGGGCGTCTGATCAAGGAATTCGCCAAGACCAACGACAAGCTGCAGGCGAAGGTCGTCTCTATCGACGGCAAGCTCTTCCCGGGCTCGCATGTCGAAGTGCTGGCCTCGCTGCCGACCCGCGAACAGGCCCTGGCCATGCTGGCCCGCGTCCTGGCCGAGCCGGTCACCATGTTCGGTCGTGCCGTCAAGGCCGTGGCCGACAAGCAGGGTGGCGGCGAAGCAACCGAAGAGGCTGCGGCAGAGACGGTCTGACCGTCCCGTTGACGCGACGCTACTGAACCGATTCGTACGTTCAAAAAATTTCCAGAGGTTAACAACATGTCCCTTTCCAACGAACAGATCGTCGACGCCGTTGCCGGCATGACCATCAGCCAGGTCATGGACCTGGTCAAGGCTATTGAAGACAAGTTCGGCGTGTCCGCCGCTGCCCCGGTCATGATGTCCGCCGGCCCGGCCGCTGCCGCTGCCCCGGTCGAAGAGCAGACCGAATTCACCGTCATCCTGAAGGCTGCCGGCGAGAAGAAGGTCGAAGTCATCAAGGCTGTCCGCGCCATCACCGGCCTGGGCCTGAAGGAAGCGAAGGACCTCGTCGAGGGTGCCCCGCAGACCGTGAAGGAAGCCGCATCGAAGGACGACGCCGCGAAGTTCAAGAAGGACCTCGAGGCCGCCGGCGCCACCGTCGAGCTGAAGTAAGCCGTAATTGCGTCGCCGGGCTTTCACTGGCGACCACTGAAGGCTGGGGGCGAAAGCCCCCGGCCTTTGGCCGTTGATGGAGATTCGTCTCCGGACGCGTCCGGGCAACACCGCAACACCCATCGAGTTGACAGTCGGAAGTAGCGGGAGAAGGCGTGCTGGTGCCGGCAATACCAGCGACTTCCCACTGGCAATTCATCGTTCCCCTGGGCCCGGGCCGCGGACGCGCGGCCTACCCGGAAAGCCGCGAAGCGGCCTTCCAAGCCCACTAGTTAACCGAGGCGGTAGATCACCATGACGTACTCGTTCACCGAAAAGAAGCGCATCCGCAAGGACTTCGGCAAGCGCCGTTCGATCCTCGAAGTGCCCTTCCTGCTGGCCATCCAGGTCGATTCCTATCGCGAATTCCTTCAGGAAAACGTCGACCCGGCCAAGCGTGAGGACCGCGGCCTGCACGCAGCCCTGAAGTCGGTGTTCCCGATCTCCAGCTATTCCGGCAACGCCGCTCTCGAATACGTCGGCTACAAGCTCGGCGATCCGGCATTCGATGAGCGCGAGTGCCGCAACCGTGGCCTGTCCTACGGTGCCCCACTGCGCGTGACCGTGCGCCTGGTCATCTACGACCGCGAGTCGTCGACCAAGGCCATCAAGTACGTGAAGGAGCAGGAGGTCTACATGGGCGAAATCCCGCTCATGACCGACAACGGCACCTTCATCGTCAACGGCACCGAGCGCGTCATCGTCTCGCAGCTGCATCGCAGCCCAGGCGTGTTCTTCGACCACGACCGCGGCAAGACCCACAGCTCGGGCAAGCTGCTGTACAGCGCCCGCATCATTCCTTACCGCGGCTCCTGGCTGGACTTCGAGTTCGACCCGAAGGACGCGCTGTTCACCCGTATCGATCGTCGCCGCAAGCTGCCGGTGACCGTGCTGCTGCGCGCCCTCGGTTACAACAACGAGGAGATGCTGGCCGAGTTCTTCGAGATCAACACCTTCCACATCGATCCGAAGGAAGGCGTCCAGCTCGAACTCGTCCCGGAGCGCCTGCGCGGCGAAACGCTGAACTTCGACCTGGCCGATGGCGAAAAGGTCATCGTCGAGGCCGGCCGCCGCATCACCGCGCGCCACGTCAAGCAGCTCGAGCAGTCGGGAATTTCCGCGCTGGCCGTGCCGGACGAGTATCTGATTGGCCGCATCCTGTCTCATGACGTCGTCGACGCGAATACGGGCGAACTGCTGGGCACCGCCAACGACGAGATCAGCGAAGAGCAACTGGCCAAGCTGCGAAAGGCCGGCATCGAGTCGATCGGCACGCTGTGGGTCAACGACCTGGATCGTGGCGCCTACCTGTCGCATACGCTGCGCATCGACGCGACCCGCACCCAGCTCGAAGCGCTGGTCGAGATCTACCGCATGATGCGTCCGGGCGAGCCGCCCACCAAGGACGCCGCGCAGAACCTGTTCCACAACCTGTTCTTCACCTTCGAGCGCTACGACCTGTCGGGCGTGGGCCGCATGAAGTTCAACCGCCGCCTCGGTCGCAAGGAAACCGAAGGCGCGTCGGTGCTTTACGACGCCAAGTACTTCGCAGAGCGCAAGGACGAAGAGTCGGTCCGCCTGCGCGAGCGGTTCCGTGGCATGTCCGACATCCTGGACGTGATCAAGGTGTTGACCGAGATCCGCAACGGACGCGGCACCGTCGATGACATCGACCACCTGGGCAACCGTCGTGTGCGTTCGGTCGGCGAAATGGCCGAGAACGTGTTCCGCGTCGGCCTGGTCCGCGTCGAGCGCGCCGTCAAGGAGCGCCTGTCGATGGCCGAGTCCGAGGGCCTGACCCCGCAGGAGCTGATCAACGCCAAGCCGGTGGCCGCCGCGATCAAGGAGTTCTTCGGCTCCTCGCAGCTGTCGCAGTTCATGGACCAGAACAACCCGCTGTCGGAAGTGACGCACAAGCGTCGCGTCTCCGCGCTGGGCCCGGGCGGCCTGACGCGCGAGCGCGCCGGTTTCGAAGTGCGCGACGTGCACCCGACCCACTACGGCCGCGTCTGCACCATCGAGACGCCGGAAGGCCCGAACATCGGCCTGATCAACTCGCTGGCCGTATTCGCCCGCACCAACAAGTACGGCTTCCTCGAGACGCCGTACCGCCGGGTCGTGGATGGTCGCGTGACCGACGATGTCGATTACCTGTCGGCGATCGAAGAGAACGAGTACGTCATCGCGCAGGCCAACGCGCCGCAGGACGACAAGGGCCACATCACCGCCCAGTTCGTCGCCTGCCGTTACCAGGGCGAGTCGCTGCTGAAGCCGCCGGCCGAGATCCACTTCATGGACGTCTCGCCGATGCAGACCGTGTCGGTCGCGGCTGCGCTCGTCCCGTTCCTCGAGCACGACGACGCCAACCGCGCACTGATGGGCGCCAACATGCAGCGCCAGGCCGTGCCGACGCTGCGGGCGCAGAAGCCGCTGGTCGGCACCGGCATCGAGCGCGCCGTGGCGCGCGACTCGGGCGTTACCGTGAACGCGCTGCGTGGCGGCGTGATCGAGCAGATCGACGCCGGTCGCATCGTGGTCAAGGTCAACGAGAACGAGATTTCCGGCGAAACCGATGCCGGCGTCGACATCTACAACCTGATCAAGTACACGCGTTCGAACCAGAACACCTGCATCAACCAGACTCCGCTGGTGAAGGTGGGCAACGTGGTTGCGCGCGGCGATGTGCTGGCCGACGGTCCCTCGACCGATATCGGCGAGCTCGCGCTGGGCCAGAACATGCTCATCGCGTTCATGCCGTGGAACGGCTACAACTTCGAAGACTCGATCCTCCTCTCCGAGCGGGTGGTCGAAGAGGATCGCTACACCACGATCCACATCGAAGAGCTGACCTGCGTCGCGCGCGACACCAAGCTGGGACCGGAGGAGATCTCCGCCGACATCCCGAACGTCTCCGAACAGGCACTTAACCGCCTCGACGAGTCCGGCGTGGTGTACATCGGTGCGGAAGTCCGCGCCGGCGACATCATGGTCGGCAAGGTCACGCCGAAGGGCGAGAGCCAGCTGACCCCGGAAGAGAAGCTGCTGCGCGCGATCTTCGGCGAGAAGGCGTCCGACGTTAAGGACAGCTCGCTGCGTGTTCCGCCGGGCATGGACGGCACCGTCATCGACGTGCAGGTCTTCACCCGCGACGGCATCGAGAAGGACAAGCGCGCCCGCCAGATCGAAGAATCGGAAATCCGTCGCGTCAAGAAGGACTTCGACGACCAGTTCCGCATCCTCGAAGCCGCGATCTACGACCGCCTGCGCTCGCAGCTGGTCGGCAAGACCGCCAATGGTGGCGCCGGCCTGAAGAAGGGCGACACCGTCACCAGCCTGGTGCTCGACAGCCTGTCGAAGAAGGACTGGTTCAGTCTGCGCATGAAGGACGAGGACGCGGTCGAAGCCATCGAGCGCGCCCAGAAGCAGATCGACGTCCACAAGGAAGAGTTCGAGAAGCGTTTCGCCGACAAGCGCAACAAGATCACCCAGGGCGACGACCTCGCTCCGGGCGTTCTTAAGATGGTGAAGGTCTTCCTGGCCGTTAAGCGCCGCATCCAGCCGGGCGACAAGATGGCCGGCCGCCACGGCAACAAGGGTGTCGTGTCGACCATCGTGCCGGTGCAGGACATGCCGTACATGGCCGACGGCCAGACCGTCGACATCGTGCTGAACCCGCTGGGCGTGCCTTCGCGTATGAACATCGGTCAGGTGCTCGAAGTCCATCTGGGCTGGGCTGCCAAGGGCCTGGGCCAGAAGATCGACCGCATGCTGCAGGCGCAAGCCAAGGTTGCCGATCTGCGCAAGTTCCTCGACGAGATCTACAACCACGATCGCACCACGCACGAGGAGCGCGTCGACCTCAAGCAGTTCAGCGATGCCGAGCTGCTGGCGCTGGCGCAGAACCTGGTCGACGGCGTGCCGATGGCCACGCCGGTGTTCGACGGCGCGGCCGAGGCCGAGATCAAGAAGATGCTCGAACTCGCCGAACTGCCGCTGAGCGGCCAGACCGTGCTGCACGACGGTCGTACCGGCGAGGCCTTCGAGCGTCCGGTCACGGTTGGCTACATGCACATGCTGAAGCTGAACCACCTGGTCGACGACAAGATGCACGCGCGTTCGACCGGTCCGTACTCGCTCGTCACCCAGCAGCCGCTGGGCGGCAAGGCGCAGTTCGGCGGCCAGCGTTTCGGCGAAATGGAAGTCTGGGCGCTGGAAGCCTACGGCGCGGCCTACACCCTGCAGGAAATGCTGACGGTGAAGTCCGACGACGTGCAGGGCCGCAACCAGATGTACAAGAACATCGTCGACGGCGAGTACGAGATGGTGGCCGGCATGCCGGAATCCTTCAACGTGTTGGTGAAGGAGATCCGCTCGCTCGCGATCAACATGGAGCTGGAAGAGCACTGAGGTTCCGGAAGGGAGCGCCGCGGATCGCGCGCTCCCGTTCCGCCGAAGTGAACTACAGCCCTCGACGAATTACTCCGATTGGAGAATGAAATGAAAGACCTGCTCAATCTGTTCAACCAGCAGCGACCGGCGATCGACTTCGATGCCATCAAGATCGCGCTGGCCTCGCCGGACCTGATCCGTTCGTGGTCGTACGGCGAAGTGAAGAAGCCGGAAACCATCAACTACCGCACCTTCAAGCCGGAGCGCGACGGCCTGTTCTGCGCCGCCATCTTCGGTCCGATCAAGGACTACGAGTGCCTGTGCGGCAAGTACAAGCGCATGAAGCACCGCGGCGTGGTCTGCGAGAAGTGCGGCACCGAAGTGACGCTGGCCAAGGTGCGCCGTGAGCGCATGGGCCACATCGACCTGGCCTCGCCGGTCGCGCACATCTGGTTCCTGAAGTCGCTGCCGTCGCGCATCGGTCTGATGCTGGACATGACGCTGCGCGACATCGAGCGCATCCTGTACTTCGAAGCCTACGTCGTCACCGAGCCGGGCCTGACCCCGCTCGAGCGCGGCATGCTGCTGACCGAAGAGCAGTTCCTGCAGGCGCGCCAGGAGCACGGCGACGACTTCGAGGCCGCGATGGGCGCCGAGGCCGTCTACGACCTGCTGCGCACGATCGACCTGCAGTCCGAGATGATCACGCTGAAGGAAGAGATCGCTTCGACCAACAGCGAGACCAAGCTCAAGCGCCTGACCAAGCGCATCAAGCTGGTCGAGGCCTTCCTCGAGTCGGGCAACCGTCCGGAGTGGATGGTCATGACGGTGCTGCCGGTGCTGCCGCCGGACCTGCGTCCGCTGGTTCCACTGGACGGCGGCCGCTTCGCGACCTCCGACCTCAACGATCTGTACCGTCGCGTCATCAACCGCAACAACCGCCTGCGTCGCCTGCTTGAACTCAATGCGCCCGACATCATCGTGCGCAACGAGAAGCGCATGCTGCAGGAATCGGTCGACGCGCTGATGGACAACGGCCGTCGCGGCCGTGCCATCACCGGCACCAACAAGCGCCCGCTCAAGTCGCTGGCCGACATGATCAAGGGCAAGCAGGGCCGGTTCCGCCAGAACCTGCTCGGCAAGCGCGTGGACTACTCGGGCCGTTCGGTCATCGTGGTCGGTCCGACCCTGCGCCTGCACGAGTGCGGCCTGCCGAAGAAGATGGCGCTGGAGCTGTTCAAGCCCTTCATCTTCGCCAAGCTGCAGCGTCGTGGCCTGGCCACGACCATCAAGGCCGCCAAGAAGCTGGTCGAGCGTGAAGAGCCGGAAGTGTGGGACATCCTCGAAGAGGTGATCCGCGAGCATCCGGTGCTGCTCAACCGTGCCCCAACCCTGCACCGCCTGGGCATCCAGGCGTTCGAGCCGGTGCTGATCGAAGGCAAGGCGATCCAGCTGCACCCGCTGGTCTGCACCGCGTTCAACGCCGACTTCGACGGTGACCAGATGGCCGTGCACGTGCCGCTCTCGCTGGAAGCCCAGCTGGAAGCGCGCGCGCTGATGATGGCGTCCAACAACATCCTGTCGCCGGCCAACGGCGAGCCGATCATCGTGCCGTCGCAGGACGTCGTGCTCGGCCTGTACTACATGACCCGCGCCCTGGAGAACAAGGCGGGCGAGGGCATGGCGTTCGCCAACGTCGCCGAAGTCAAGCGCGCGTACGACAACCGCGCCGTCCAGCTGCACGCCAAGTGCAAGGTGCGCATCACCGAAACCGTCAAGAACGAGGACGGCACCAGCGAGCAGAAGACCTCGATCGTCGACACCACCGTCGGTCGTGCGCTGCTGCGTGAGGTCCTGCCGGAAGGCCTGCCGTTCGCGCTGGCCAACGTCGAGTTGACCAAGAAGAACATCAGCCGCCTGATCAACTCGAGCTACCGCATGCTCGGTCTGAAGGACACGGTCGTGTTCGCCGACAAGCTGATGTACACCGGCTTCGCTTACGCGACGCGCGCCGGCGTTTCCATCGGCATCGACGACATGCTGATCCCGGTCGAGAAGAAGGGCATCCTCGACGAAGCCGAAGCTGAAGTGCTGGAGATCCAGGAGCAGTACCAGTCGGGTCTGGTGACCGCTGGCGAGCGCTACAACAAGGTCGTCGACATCTGGTCGCGCACCAACGAGCGCGTGGCCAAGGCGATGATGGACGCGATCGGCACCGACACGGTGATCAACGCCAAGGGCGATCGGGTCCCGCAGAAGTCGATGAACTCGATCTACATCATGGCCGACTCCGGCGCGCGTGGTTCGCAGGCGCAGATCCGTCAGCTGGCCGGTATGCGCGGCCTGATGGCCAAGCCGGATGGCTCGATCATCGAGACGCCGATCACCGCGAACTTCCGCGAAGGCCTGAACGTTCTTCAGTACTTCATCTCGACCCACGGTGCCCGTAAGGGTCTGGCCGATACCGCGCTGAAGACGGCGAACTCGGGTTATCTGACCCGTCGTCTCGTCGACGTGGCGCAGGACGTGGTGATCACCGAGACCGACTGCGGCACCGAGGAGGGTCTGATGATGACCCCGATCGTCGAAGGCGGCGACGTGGTCGAACCGCTGCGCGACCGCGTGCTGGGCCGCATGGTGGCTGAGGACGTGTTCCTGCCGGGCAACGACGACGAGCCGATCGTCACGCGCAACACCCTGCTCGACGAAGGCTGGGTGGCCAAGCTCGAAGACGCCGGCGTGCAGTCGATCAAGGTCCGTTCGACCATTACCTGCCGAAGCGCGTTCGGCGTTTGCGCACACTGCTACGGTCGCGACCTGGGCCGCGGTCACCTGGTCAACCACGGCGAAGCGGTCGGCGTTGTCGCCGCGCAGTCGATCGGCGAGCCGGGTACCCAGCTGACCATGCGTACGTTCCACATCGGTGGTGCGGCCTCGCGTGCTGCCGCCATCGACAACGTCACGGTCAAGACCACCGGTACGATCAAGTTCAACAACCTCAAGCACGTCGATCACGCAGCCGGCCATCTGGTCGCGGTGTCGCGCTCGGGCGAGCTGTCGGTGCTGGACAACCACGGCCGCGAGCGCGAGCGCTACAAGCTGCCGTACGGTGCCACCATCAGCGTCAAGGACGGTGCCGATATCAAGGCCGGCCAGCAGGTCGCCAACTGGGATCCGCATAACCACCCGATCGTCTCGGAAGTAGCCGGTTTCGTGCGCTTCATCGACTTCGTCGACGGCGTCACCGTCATCGAGAAGACCGACGAACTGACCGGCCTGGCCTCGCGCGAGATCACCGATCCGAAGCGTCGCGGCTCGATGGGCAAGGACCTGCGTCCGATCGTGCGCATCGTCGACAAGAACGGCAAGGACCTGAACATCCCGGGTACCGACCTGCCGGCGCAGTATCTGCTGCCGCCGCGCTCGATCGTCAACCTGCAGGACGGCGCCCCGGTGGGCGTGGGCGACGTGGTCGCCAAGATCCCGCAGGAAGCATCGAAGACCCGCGACATCACCGGTGGTCTGCCGCGTGTGGCCGACCTGTTCGAAGCCCGCAAGCCGAAGGATCCGGCGGTGCTGGCCGAGCGTTCAGGCATCGTCTCCTTCGGTAAGGACACCAAGGGCAAGCAGCGCCTGATCATCAAGGACACCGACGGCAACGAGCACGAAGAGCTGATTCCGAAGTACCGCCAGATCATCGTGTTCGAAGGCGAGCACGTGGAGAAGGGCGAGACCGTGGTGGACGGCGAGCCGACCCCGCAGGACATCCTGCGTCTGCTGGGTGTCGAGCCGCTGGCCGTGTACCTGACCAAGGAAATCCAGGACGTCTACCGCCTGCAGGGCGTGAAGATCAACGACAAGCACATCGAGGTAATCGTTCGCCAGATGCTGCGCAAGGTCGAGATCATCGACCAGGGCGACAGCAAGTTCCTCAATGGCGAGCAGGTCGAGCGTCAGCGTCTGGTCGAGGAGAACGCCCGTCTGGCTGCGCGCAACGAGATCCTGGCCAAGGTCGAGCCGGTCCTGCTGGGCATCACCAAGGCCTCGCTGGCGACCGAGTCGTTCATCTCGGCCGCCTCGTTCCAGGAGACCACCCGTGTGCTGACCGAGGCCGCCGTGCGCGGTACCCGCGACGGCCTGCGCGGTCTCAAGGAGAACGTGATCGTCGGACGCCTGATCCCGGCCGGTACCGGCCTGGCGTACCACACGCTGCGTCGCCGCAACGCCTCGGGCCTGACCGAGTCGGAGATGGAGACCCTGTCCGGTACGACGACCGCGGCTCCGGCCGAAGCGACGACGGAGGCCGCCGAGGCCGACGTCGACACTTCGAGCGCTTCCTAAGTTACAATTCCGCAATTCGACGGCCTCTTCGGAGGCTGTCCAGATCACGAAATGAGGCGCAGGGAGCGCCTCGTGTTCGGCCCAGGAGGGCGGGATCGCAGCTAGCTCCGGATTGGCCCCTGGGCCAGTCCGGGCACAGGTTTAGTCCGCGTTGACCGAGAGGTCTGACGCGGGCTATACTTTTTCGTCTCGGTAAGCTGGGTTGCCCCGGCTTGCCGTTCGTTTTCACGCAAGGGCCATCCCGGTCCTTAATCAAAGAGTTCCAGATGGCGACGATCAATCAGTTGGTGCGCAAGCCGCGCAGCCCTGAAACCTACAAGAGCGCCTCGCCGGCGCTTGCGAACTGCCCGCAGCGTCGTGGCGTTTGCACCCGCGTGTACACCACCACCCCGAAGAAGCCGAACTCGGCTCTGCGCAAGGTGGCCAAGGTGCGCCTGACCAATGGTTACGAGGTCATCTCGTACATCGGCGGCGAAGGCCACAATCTGCAGGAGCACTCGGTCGTGCTGATCCGCGGCGGTCGCGTCAAGGACCTGCCGGGCGTGCGCTACCACACCGTGCGTGGCTCGCTCGACGCCGCCGGTGTCACCAAGCGTCGCCAGAGCCGCTCCAAGTACGGCGCCAAGCGTCCGAAGTCCTAATCCGGTCGGCCGGTCATCCGGTCGCCGTACAAGAATCACGAATATAGGTACGCACCATGTCGCGTAAAGGCTCCACTCCGCAGCGTTCGGTCCTGCCCGATCCCAAGCACGGCAGCGAAACGATCGCGCGTTTCATCAATATGGTCATGCAGAGCGGCAAGAAGTCGGTCGCCGAAAAGATCGTCTACGGCGCAATGGACGTGATCGGGGAAAAGAACCCGAACGCCCTTGAGCTCGTCGAGAAGGCGCTTGGCAACGTGTCACCGGCCGTCGAGGTCAAGTCGCGTCGCGTCGGTGGCGCCACTTACCAGGTGCCCGTCGAAGTCCGTACCTCGCGCCGCATGGCGCTGGCAATGCGTTGGCTGATCGAATCCGCCCGCAAGCGTGGCGAAAACACCATGCCGCGTAAGCTGGCGGCTGAACTGATCGATGCCTCGGAGAACCGTGGCGGCGCGATCAAGAAGCGCGAAGAAACCCACCGCATGGCGGAAGCGAACAAGGCGTTCGCCCACTACCGCTGGTGATCTGAGCGTCCCGCGGGCGCCTGACTGGGCGCCTAGGGCCTCAGCAGCACGTAGGTGCTGCCGCGGCGGCGAGAAAGCCGCCATGCGAACCGGAGGCCGCCCCAGAGGCGGCGTCCGGCCATCTGGAATTTGAAAACTTACGAGAGGGTCCCGTGGCTCGCACCACTCCCATCGAGCGTTACCGCAACTTCGGCATCATGGCCCACATCGATGCCGGCAAGACCACCACGTCTGAGCGCATCCTGTTCTACACCGGCGTCAGCCACAAGATCGGCGAAGTGCACGAAGGTGCCGCGACGATGGACTGGATGGAGCAGGAGCAGGAACGCGGCATCACCATCACGTCGGCCGCGACGACCGCGTTCTGGAAGGGCATGGACAAGTCCCTGCCTGAGCACCGCTTCAACATCATCGACACCCCCGGCCACGTCGACTTCACCATCGAGGTGGAGCGTTCGCTGCGCGTGCTCGACGGCGCGGTGTTCGTGCTGTGCGCCGTCGGTGGCGTGCAGCCGCAGTCCGAGACCGTGTGGCGCCAGGCCAACAAGTACTCGGTGCCGCGCATGGCGTTCGTCAACAAGATGGACCGTACCGGTGCCAACTTCGACAAGGTCGTCGAGCAGCTGAAGTCGCGTCTGGGCGCTTACGCCGTGCCGATGCAGGTGCCGATCGGCGCCGAAGACGGCTTCGAGGGCGTGGTCGACCTGATCAAGATGAAGGCCATCCATTGGGATGTCGCCTCGCAGGGCACCAAGTTCGAGTACCGCGAGATCCCGGCCGAGCTGCAGAGCAAGGCTGACGAAGCGCGCAGCTTCATGATCGAAGCCGCTGCCGAAGCCTCCGAAGACCTGATGGACAAGTACCTCAACGAAGGCGAGCTGAGCGAAGCCGAGATCCTCTCGGGTCTGCGCGAGCGCACCCTGCGCGTTGAGATCGTGCCGGTCTTCTGCGGTTCTGCGTTCAAGAACAAGGGCGTGCAGGCCATGCTCGACGGCGTGATCCAGTTGCTGCCGTCGCCGGCCGACCGTCCGCCGGTGCAGGGCATCGACGAGAACGACAAGGAAGACACCCGCAAGGCGTCCGACTCCGAGCCGTTCTCGGCGCTGGCGTTCAAGATCATGACCGACCCGTTCGTCGGTTCGCTGACCTTCTTCCGCGTCTACTCGGGCGTACTCAACTCCGGCGACCAGGTCTACAGCCCGGTCAAGTCGAAGAAAGAGCGCGTGGGCCGCATCCTGCAGATGCACGCCAACCAGCGCGACGAGATCAAGGAAGTCCGCGCCGGCGACATCGCCGCGGCCGTGGGTCTGAAGGACGTGACCACCGGCGACACCCTGTGCGCCATGGACCACATCATCACCCTCGAGCGCATGGTGTTCCCGGAGCCCGTCATCTCGATGGCGGTCGAGCCGAAGACCAAGTCGGACCAGGAAAAGATGGGTATCGCCCTCGGCCGTCTGGCCCAGGAAGATCCCTCCTTCCGCGTGCGTACCGACGAAGAGTCCGGTCAGACAATCATCGCCGGCATGGGCGAGCTGCACTTGGACATCCTCGTCGACCGCATGAAGCGCGAGTTCAACGTCGAAGCCAACGTCGGCAAGCCGCAGGTCGCCTACCGCGAGACCATCCGCAAGCCGGTCAAGGTCGAAGGCAAGTACGCGCGCCAGACCGGCGGTAAGGGTCAGTTCGGCCACGTCTGGATCGAACTGTCGCCGAACGAGCAGGGCAAGGGCTACGAGTTCGAGAATGCGATCGTCGGCGGTGTGATTCCGAAGGAATACATCCCGGCCGTCGACAAGGGCATCAAGGAAGCCGTCAACAACGGCGTGCTCGCCGGATACCCGATCGTCGACGTCAAGGTCAAGCTGATCGACGGTTCGTACCACGAAGTCGACTCGTCGGAAATGGCGTTCAAGATCGCCGGCTCCATGGCGTTCAAGGAAGGCTTCATGAAGGCCAGCCCGGCACTGCTGGAGCCGATGATGAAGGTCGAGATCGTCAGCCCCGAGGATTACCTGGGCGACGTGATGGGCGACGTCAGCCGTCGTCGCGGCATCCTGCAGGGTCAGGACGACAGCCCGTCGGGCAAGATCATCAACGCGATGATCCCGCTGGGCGAGATGTTCGGCTATGCGACCACGCTGCGTTCGATGTCGCAGGGTCGCGCGACCTTCACGATGGAATTCGATCACTATGCCGAAGCGCCGACCAACATCGCCGAGTCCGTGATCAAGAAGTCCTGAGCATGACACCCCGCGAGGCGCCGGCTGCCGCCGGCCCTCGCGACAAAGCACGATCAACAAGCAATTAATTTAAAGAGAGACAACCATGGCCAAGGGTAAGTTTGAGCGCACCAAGCCGCACGTAAACGTGGGCACGATCGGTCACGTCGACCACGGCAAGACCACGCTGACGGCAGCGCTGACGAAGGTGGGCGCCGAACGTTTCGGCGGTGAGTTCAAGGCATACGACGCGATCGACGCGGCGCCGGAAGAGAAGGCGCGCGGCATCACGATCTCGACGGCGCACGTCGAGTACGAAAGCCCGAACCGCCACTACGCACACGTGGACTGCCCGGGCCACGCCGACTACGTGAAGAACATGATCACGGGTGCGGCGCAGATGGACGGCGCGATCCTGGTGTGTTCGGCCGCGGACGGCCCGATGCCGCAGACGCGCGAGCACATCCTGCTGTCGCGCCAGGTCGGCGTGCCGTACATCGTCGTGTTCCTGAACAAGGCCGACATGGTCGACGACGCCGAGCTGCTCGAGCTGGTCGAGATGGAAGTGCGTGAGCTGCTGAGCAAGTACGAGTTCCCGGGCGACGACACCCCGATCATCCACGGCTCGGCCCGTCTGGCGCTGGAAGGCGACCAGTCGGAGATCGGCGTGCCGTCGATCCTGAAGCTGGTGGAAGCGCTGGACACGTTCATCCCGCTGCCGGAGCGCGCGATCGACAAGCCGTTCCTGATGCCGGTGGAAGACGTGTTCTCGATCTCGGGCCGCGGCACCGTGGTGACCGGTCGTATCGAGCGCGGCATCATCAAGGTGGGCGACGAAATCGAAATCGTCGGCATCCGTCCGACCCAGAAGACCACGGTCACTGGCGTCGAGATGTTCCGCAAGCTGCTCGACCAGGGCCAGGCAGGCGACAACGCCGGTCTGCTGCTGCGCGGCACCAAGCGTGACGACGTCGAGCGCGGCCAGGTGCTGGCCAAGCCGGGTTCGATCACCCCGCACACGTCGTTCGAAGCCGAGGTGTACGTGCTGTCGAAGGACGAGGGCGGCCGCCACACGCCGTTCTTCAAGGGCTACCGTCCGCAGTTCTACTTCCGCACGACCGACATCACCGGCGCGGTGACCCTGCCGGAAGGCGTGGAGATGGTGATGCCGGGCGACAACATCAAGATGGTCGTCGAGCTGATCAACCCGGTGGCGATGGACGAAGGCCTGCGTTTCGCGATCCGCGAAGGCGGCCGTACCGTCGGCGCCGGCGTGGTGGCCAAGATCATCAAGTAAGAAGGTGGCTTCGGGTCCGGATACGGCCCCGAACGCCCGGTCGTGGCCCTTCCCATCCAGGGCAGGGCGCTCAGACTGATCGGTCCCGGCGGACGCGCTTGCGCCCGCTGTGGATATACGGTTAGAATGCTCGACCACTGCGGTGCTTCGCCTTTGGCGGGCGCCGTAACCAGCGAAATGAGGTGCAGGAAGCGCCTCGTATTCGCCAGACAGGGACATGTCGCACGGCAGCGCTCCGTACGTTCCGGGCCCTCGGGCTTCCAAGGAACGCTAAACGGGGCCCTTCGTGCGTTCTACCTCCGTCTGGGCGGGCCGGGTAACCGGCCTGCCTTGTTTTTCAGGCAAGGATGCTCCGGGGTGAGGTGTAGTCCCGGAGTGTTGGCGTTTTTATGGGGTTCGGCACACCCAGAGGCCGGCCCGTCGCTCTTTTAACCAAGGAACACCGTCATGGCGGACCAAAAAATCCGAATCCGGCTCAAAGCGTACGATCATCGTCTGATCGACCGCTCGGCCAGCGAGATCGTCGAGACGGCAAAGCGGACTGGCGCGCAAGTGCGCGGCCCGATCCCGCTGCCGACCAAGATCGAGCGTTACACCATTCTCGTTTCCCCGCACGTCGACAAGGACGCGCGTGACCAGTACGAGACCCGCACGCACAAGCGCGTGCTCGACATCGTCGACCCCAACGACAAGACCGTGGACGCGCTGATGAAGCTCGAACTCGCGGCTGGCGTTGACGTCCAGATCAAGCTGACCTGAGGCAACCACCATGACCGCGAAGAAATATTCGTTGGGCATCGTCGGTCGCAAGGCCGGCATGAGCCGTTTCTTCACTGAAGACGGCAAGTCGGTTCCCGTGACCCTGATCGAGGCCACTCCGAACCGCATTACCCAGATCAAGACCACGGAATCCGACGGCTACAGCGCCGTGCAGGTAACCGTGGGCGTGCGCCGCGCCGCGCTCGTCAACAAGCCCGAAGCTGGTCACCTCGCCAAGGCGAAGGTCGAAGCCGGTCGTGGCCTGTGGGAGCTGCGCGTGGAGGCCGACCAGATCGGCGGTTTCGAAATCGGCGGCGAGATCAAGGCCGACATCTTCGAGGCCGGCCAGCTGGTCGACGTCCAGGGCGTGACCAAGGGCAAGGGCTTCCAGGGCACGATCAAGCGCTGGAACTTCCGAATGGGCGACGCCACCCACGGTAACTCGCTGTCGCACCGCTCGCCGGGTTCTATCGGCCAGCGCCAGACGCCGGGTCGAGTGTTCCCGGGCAAGAAGATGGCCGGCCACATGGGTGCGGTTAACCAGAGCACGCAGCGCCTGGAAGTGGTCAAGGTCGACGCCGAGCGCGGCCTGATCGCAATCAAGGGTGCCGTGCCTGGTGCGCCGGGTGGCGATGTCATCGTGCGTCCCTCGAGCAAGGCATAAGGAGAGATGACGATGGAACTCGCCATTACCAATAGCAGCAAGACGCTGTCGGTTTCCGACGCGATCTTCGGCCGCGAATTCAGCGAAGACCTGGTCCACCAGGTGGTCGTTGCCTACCGCAATGCCGGCCGCGCCGGTACCAAGGCCCAGAAGACCCGTTCGGAAGTCAACGGCACGACCAAGAAGTCGAAGAAGCAGAAGGGCGGCGGTGCGCGTCATGGCGCGCTGACGGCTCCGATCTTCGTCGGCGGCGGCGTGACCTTCGCGGCCAAGCCGCGCAGCTTCGCGCAGAAGGTCAACCGCAAGATGTACCGCGCCGCGATGGCCGCGATCCTGTCCGAGCTGAACCGCCAGGGCCGCATCATGGTCGTCGAATCGTTCGATCTCGACGCACCGAAGACCTCCGGTCTGGTGTCCAAGCTCAAGAGCCTGGAAGTCGGTCGCCGTCCGCTGATCGTCACCGAAGATGCCACCGAGAACCTGTACCTCTCGGCGCGCAACCTGCCGTACGTCGAAGTGCGTGACGTCCAGGGCCTGGATCCGGTTGCCCTCGTCGGCGCCGACTCGGTCGTGGTCACCGCCGACGCGGTCAAGAAGATCGAGGAGTGGCTGGCATGAACGACGCCAAGCTCTACAGCATCATCCGTGCGCCGCGCGTGTCCGAAAAGACCGCTCGTCTGCAGGAAGTTTCCAACCAATACGTCTTCGAAGTCGCGACGGACGCTACCAAGGCCGACATCAAGGTCGCCGTGGAAAAGCTGTTCGACGTTAAGGTCGAGGCGGTGAATGTGGTCAACGTGAAGGGCAAGAACAAGGCCTTCCGTAACCGCATGGGCCGTCGCGGTGACTGGCGCAAGGCGTACGTGAAGCTGGCCGAAGGCCAGTCGATCGACGTGATGGCCAAGGCCTGAGGAAAGACCCATGGCATTGATGACTTTCAAGCCCACCTCCCCCGGCCGCCGCAGCGCGGTTCGTGTGGTGACCCCGGGCCTGCACAAGGGCGCGCCGCACGCGGCGCTCGTCGAAAAGCAGGGCAAGACCGGTGGCCGTAACCACCACGGCCGCATCACCACCCGTCATGTGGGTGGTGGTCACAAGCAGCATTACCGCCTCATCGACTTCAAGCGCGACAAGGAAGGCATCCCGGCACGCGTGGAGCGCATCGAGTACGACCCGAACCGCACCGCCCACATTGCGCTGCTGTGCTACGTCGACGGTGAGCGCCGTTACATCATCGCCCCCAAGGGCCTGAAGAACGGCGACCAGGTGATCGCGGGTCGCGACGCCCCGATCCGCGTCGGCAACACGCTGCCGCTGACCAACATCCCGGTCGGTTCGACGGTGCACTGCATCGAGATGAAGCCGGGCAAGGGTGCCCAGTTGGCCCGCGCCGCTGGCGCTGGCGTCCAGCTGATCGCTCGCGAGCAGGGCTACGCCACGCTGCGCCTGCGCTCGGGTGAGATGCGCAAGGTGCCGGCCGAGTGCCGCGCCACCATCGGCGAAGTCGGCAACGACGAGCACAACCTCGAGAAGCTGGGTAAGGCCGGTGCCAAGCGTTGGCGCGGCGTCCGCCCGACCGTTCGCGGTGCGGCCATGAACCCGGTCGACCATCCGCACGGCGGTGGTGAGGCCAAGGCTGGCCAGGGCAACCCGCATCCGGTCACCCCGTGGGGTGTTCCGACCAAGGGTTACAAGACCCGCAAGAACAAGCGCACCCAGCAGTTCATCGTGCGCGATCGCAGGAGCTAATCGGCCATGGCACGTTCACTCAAGAAAGGCCCGTTCATCGATCACCACCTCGCCAAGAAGGTGGAGACCGCGGGTAACAACAAGAAGCCGATCAAGACCTGGTCGCGTCGCTCGATGGTGATGCCGGAGATGGTGGGTTTCACCCTCGCCATCCACAACGGCAAGAACCACATCCCGGTGCTGGTCAACGAGAACATGGTTGGCCACAAGCTTGGCGAATTCGCCCTGACCCGTACCTTCAAGGGTCACGGCGGCGACAAGAAGTCGGGTAAGTAAGGAGATGACCATGGAAGCGAAAGCCATCCTGCGCACCGCGCGCATCTCCCCGCAGAAAGCCCGCCTGGTCGCCGACCAGGTGCGTGGTCTGTCGGCCGAGCGCGCCGTCAACCTGCTGAAGTTCTCGGACAAGAAGGCTGCTGCACTGATCCGCAAGGTCGTGGAGTCCGCCATCGCCAACGCCGAGAACAACCAGGGCGCCGACATCGACGAGCTCAAGGTCACGACCATCATGGTGGACGAGGGTCCCGCACTGAAGCGCTTTATGGCTCGTGCGAAAGGCCGCGGCACCCGCATCCTCAAGCGCACCAGCCACATCACTGTGGTTGTGGGCGCGGGCAAGTAAGGCGGAGTCAGACAATGGGTCATAAAGTTCATCCGACCGGCATCCGTCTTGGCATCGCCAAGGACTGGAATTCCAAGTGGTTTGCCAACAAGAAACAGTACGCCGAGTTCCTGGCGGCTGACCTCAAGGTCCGCGACATGCTTCGCAAGAAGCTGGCGCAGGCCGGCATCTCGAAGATCTTCATCGAGCGTCCGGCCAACAACGCCCGCGTCACGATCCACACCGCCCGTCCGGGCGTGGTGATCGGCAAGCGTGGCGAGGACATTGAGAAGCTGCGTAAGGAAGTCAGCCAGCTGATGGGCGTCCCGGCGCACATCAACGTGACCGAGGTCCGCAAGCCGGAGCTCGACGCGCAGCTGGTTGCCGAGTCGATCGCTCAGCAGCTCGAGCGCCGCATCATGTTCCGTCGCGCGATGAAGCGCGCCGTGGGCAATGCGATGCGCCTGGGCGCCCTGGGCATCAAGGTCAATGTCGCCGGCCGCCTGAACGGCGCCGAGATCGCACGTTCGGAGTGGTACCGCGAAGGTCGCGTTCCGCTCCACACGCTGCGCGCCGACATCGATTACGGCTTCGCTGAAGCCAAGACGACCTACGGCATCATCGGCATCAAGGTCTGGGTCTACAAGGGCGAGGTCTTCGACTTCTCTCAGGTCGGCCAGGAAAAGCAGGACGACACGCCGCGTAGCGATCGCGGTGACCGTGGTGACCGCGGTGATCGCAGCGACCGTCCGGGCCGTGGCGCCCGCGAACAGAGGTAATCGACCATGTTGCAACCCAAGCGAACTAAGTACCGCAAGGTACACAAGGGCCGCAATGAGGGCCTGAGCTGGAACGGCAACGCCGTCAGCTTCGGCGAGTACGGCCTTAAGGCGACGGCACACGGTCAGCTGACCGCGCGCCAGATCGAGGCAGCGCGTCGTTCCATCAGCCGCTACGTCAAGCGCGGCGGCAAGATGTGGATCCGCGTGTTCCCCGATAAGCCGATCACCAAGAAGCCGATCGAAGTCCGAATGGGCTCCGGTAAGGGCAACGTCGAGTACTGGGTGGCCCAGATCCAGCCCGGCCGGATGATCTATGAGATCGAAGGCGTGGCTGAAGACGTGGCGCGTGAAGCGTTCCGTCTGGCCGCCGCCAAGCTCTCGGTCACCACCACATTCGTTACCCGGACGGTGCGCTAATGGAACTCAAGCAGCTGCGCGAAAAGTCGGCTGACGAGCTGAAGGCCCATCTGGTCGAACTGCACAAGGAGGGTTTCGCCCTCCGCATGCAGAAGGCCACCGGCCAGCTTGCCAAGACCCACGAGGCCCGTCGTGTCCGTCGCGAGATCGCTCGCGTCAACACGCTCATCGGCCAGAAGAAGTAAGGATCCGAACCATGACCGACAACAATACAGAGAAGGCGTTGCGCACGGTTGAAGGCCGGGTCGTCAGCAACAAGATGGACAAGACCGTCACCGTCCTCATCGAGCGCCAGGTCAAGCACGCGCTGTACGGCAAGTACATCCGTCGCTCGACCAAGCTCCACGCCCACGATGCCGATAACGCCTGCAAGGAAGGCGATATCGTCCGCGTGAAGGAGATCGCTCCGATGTCCAAGACCAAGAACTGGAGCGTGGTTGAGATCGTCAGCCGCGCCGCGGAATAAGAGGAGAGCTAACCATGATCCAGATGCAAAGCTACCTCGACGTGGCCGACAATTCCGGTGCCAAGGAAGTGATGTGCATTAAGGTGCTCGGCGGCTCCAAGCGCCGTTACGCCGGCATCGGCGACATCATCAAGGTCACCGTGAAGGACGCGATCCCGCGTGGCAAGGTCAAGAAGGGCGACGTCTATGACGCCGTCGTGGTGCGTACCCGCAAGGGTGTGCGCCGTCCGGACGGTTCGCTGATCCGCTTCGACGGCAATGCCGCCGTGCTCCTGAACAACAAGCAGGAACCGATTGGTACTCGCATCTTCGGGCCTGTGACCCGCGAGCTGCGTACCGAGAAGTTCATGAAGATCGTCTCGCTCGCTCCTGAAGTGCTCTGAGCGGAGGAATAGATATGAACCGTATCCGCAAGGGCGATCAGGTGATCGTCACCGCCGGCAAGGACAAGGGCAAGAAGGGTGAAGTTGTGCGCGTCGCTGGCGACAAGGTCGTCGTGTCGAACATCAACGTCATCAAGCGCCACACCAAGCCGAACCCGCAGGCTGGCCAGCCGGGCGGCGTGATCGAGCGCGAAGCTCCGATCCACATTTCCAACGTGATGTTGTTCAACCCGGCCTCTGGCAAGGGTGAGCGCGTTGCTTTCAAGGTGCTGGAGGATGGACGCAAGTTGCGTGTGTTCCGCTCCAGCGGTGAGGCGGTTGACGCCTGAGGAATGCTGAAATGACCACCCGTCTCGAAAAGTTCTACAAGGACGAAGTCGTCCCGGCGCTGACCAAGAAGTTCGGTTACTCGAACCCGATGGAAGTGCCGCGACTGTCCAAGATCACGATCAACATGGGCGTGGGCGAAGCTGCCACGAACAAGAAGATCCTGGAAAACGCCGTTGCCGATCTGACCAAGATCGCCGGCCAGAAGCCGATCGTGACCAAGTCCCGCGTGTCGGTGGCTTCGTTCAAGATCCGCGACGGCTGGCCGATCGGCTGCAAGGTCACGCTGCGTCGTGGCCAGATGTTCGAGTTCCTGGACCGCCTGATCAACATCTCGCTGCCCCGCGTGCGTGACTTCCGCGGTGTGTCGGGTCGTTCGTTCGACGGCCGTGGCAACTACAACATGGGCGTGAAGGAACAGATCATCTTCCCGGAAATCGACTTCGACCAGGTCGACGCCCTGCGCGGCATGGACATCGCGATCACCACGACCGCGAAGACCGACGCCGAAGCCAAGGCACTGCTCGAAGCATTCCGCTTCCCGTTCCGCAACTGATACTCGAGGACTGACACAATGGCCAAGACCTCCATGGTCAACCGCGAGATCAAGCGGGCCAAGCTTGCCAAGCAGCACGGCGACAAGCGTATTGCGCTGAAGAAGATCATCTCCAGCCAGACCGCTTCGTACGAAGAGAAGATGGAAGCCGCCGTCAAGCTGCAGAAGCTGCCGCGCGATTCCTCGCCGAGCCGCCAGCGCAACCGTTGCGAACTGTCGGGCCGTCCGCGTGGCGTGTACCGCAAGTTCGGCTTGGGCCGCAACATGCTCCGCAAGGCGACCATGAACGGCGACGTTCCGGGCCTGCGCAAGGCCAGCTGGTAATCCAGCCGGCTGCTGAGATGTAACAAGTGTGCCGGCAAGTCTGCTAGACTTGCCGGCTCGCTCGTTTCAGGCCCTGGCCCGAAAGGGCGGGGTCGCCTCCTGAGCCTCGTTGGCTTTGAGAGGCACTACAACTGAATTCGCAATCCCGCGGATATCGGTGCTACTCATAGGTGCATTACACATGAGCATGACTGATCCCATTGCCGACATGCTGGTCCGCATCAAGAATGCGGCGGCTGTCCGGAAGCAGACGGTGAAGATGCCGTCTTCGAAGATCAAGGTGGCCATCGCCAAGGTTCTCAAGGACGAAGGCTACATCCTGGACTCGCGCGTGACGGAAATCGGTGCCGGCAAGTCCGAACTCGAAATCTCGCTGAAGTACTACGAAGGCAAGCCGGTGATCGAGCGCCTCCAGCGCTACTCCCGTTCGGGCCTGCGCCAGTACCGTGGCAAGGACGAGCTGCCCAAGGTCCTCGGTGGCCTCGGCGTCGCCATCATCTCCACCTCGAAGGGCATCATGACCGATGCGCAGGCGCGCCAGCAGGGCGTCGGCGGTGAAGTCCTGTGCTTCGTGGCCTAAGGGAGGAATAGACATGTCCCGAGTTGCCAAGAAGCCGGTTGCCCTCGCCAAGGGCGTCGAACTGAACGTCCAGGCCGATTCGATCAGCGCCAAGGGCCCGAAGGGCACGCTGAGCATTGCCAAGCCTGCCGGTATCGCGGTCAAGGTCGAAGACGGCCATGCCGTGTTCTCGACCGAAGACGCGGCGCTGATCCCCCTGACCGGCACCCTGCGCGCGATCCTGGCCAACATGGTCAAGGGCGTCTCCGAAGGCTTTGAGCGCAAGCTCGAGCTGGTCGGCGTCGGTTACCGCGCCTCGATGCAGGGCAAGGACCTGAACCTGTCGCTGGGTTTCTCGCATCCGGTGCTGTTCCAGGCTCCGGAAGGCATCACCATCGCTACCCCGACCCAGACCGAAATCGTGGTCCAGGGCACGGACAAGCAGCGCGTGGGTGAGGTTGCAGCCAAGATCCGTGGCTTCCGTCCGCCGGAGCCTTACAAGGGCAAGGGTGTGAAGTACGCCGGTGAAGTGATCATTCGTAAGGAAGCCAAGAAGGCCTAATCGGCTTTCAGCTTTCGAGGACAGAAACCATGAGCAAGAACATCGCCCGCCTACGCCGCGCCAAGTCGACCCGCGCGCACATTCGCGAACTCGGCGTGCCGCGCCTGACCGTGCTGCGCACGGGTCAGCACCTGTACGCCCAGGTCTTCACCGCCGACGGCTCCAAGGTCCTGGCCGCCGCCTCGACCGTGCAGGCCGACGTCAAGGAAGGCCTGAAGAACGGCAAGAACGCCGAAGCCGCGACCAAGGTCGGCCTGGCCATCGCTGCCAAGGCCAAGGCCGCCGGCATCGAGAAGGTCGCCTTCGACCGTTCGGGCTACCGCTACCACGGTCGCATCAAGGCGCTCGCCGATGCGGCCCGCGAAGGCGGTCTGCAGTTCTAAGGCTTGAAGGCGTGGGGATTCGCCCCCACGCCTGACTGCATTCCTGCCGGCACAGGTGGTGCCGGGCGTTGCCGGGAATTGTCCGCGGCAGCGAAACACCCGATGTAGACCACAACCATAAGCGGCCAAGCCGCAAATCCCTTTAATCATCAGGAATTTGGAAATGGCAGAAGAACGTGCACCGCGGGGTCGTGATCGCGACCGTAACCGCGAAGAGATGGACGACGGCATGATCGAGAAGCTGATCGCGGTCAACCGCGTCAGCAAGACGGTCAAGGGCGGTCGCCAGTTCACCTTCACCGCGCTGACCGTGGTCGGCGACGGCGACGGTAAGGTCGGCTTCGGCTATGGCAAGGCGCGCGAAGTGCCGGTCGCCATCCAGAAGTCGATGGAATATGCCCGCAAGAGCATGGTCAACGTTGACCTGAACAATGGCACCCTGTGGCACGCCGTCAAGTCGGGCCACGGCGCTGCTCGCGTGTTCATGCAGCCCGCCTCGGAAGGTACCGGCGTGATCGCCGGCGGCGCGATGCGCGCTGTGCTGGAAGCAGTCGGCGTCAAGAACGTGTTGGCCAAGGCCGTGGGTTCGCGTAACCCGATCAACCTGGTTCGCGCCACGCTGAAGGGCCTGGGCGAGATGCACTCGCCGGCCAAGATCGCGGCCAAGCGCGGCAAGAAGGTGGAGGACCTGAACCATGGCTAAGAAGGAAGCAGCCGCTGGCGGCACCGTGAAGGTGCGCCTTGTCAAGGGTCTCCGTGGCACCCAGTCGCGTCACCGCCTGTCGGTGAAGGCCCTGGGCCTGAACAAGCTCAACGATGTGCGTGAACTGAAGGACAGCCCGCAGGTGCGTGGCCTGATCAATCAGTTGCACTACCTCGTTCGCGTCGAGGAGTAATCAATCATGCGTCTCAATACTCTCCAGCCCGCTGACGGCGCCCGCAAGGAGCGCACCCGCGTCGGTCGTGGTATCGGTTCGGGCCTCGGCAAGACCGCTGGTCGCGGCCACAAGGGTTCGTTCGCGCGTTCGGGCAAGGGCAAGATCAAGGCCGGCTTCGAAGGCGGCCAGATGCCCATGCAGCGTCGCCTGCCGAAGATCGGCTTCCGTTCCAAGATCGCCAAGGACACGGCCGAAGTGCTGCTGTACCAGCTGGAAAAGCTGGACGTGACCGAGGTCGACTTCGCCGCTCTGAAGGCTGCCAAGCTGGTGCCGAGCACCGCCAAGCAGGCCAAGATCGTGAAGAAGGGCGAGCTGACCAAGAAGTTCGTGCTCAAGGGCGTGCTAGCCACGGCCGGCGCCAAGGCCGCTATCGAAGCGGCCGGCGGCAAGGTCGAGGAGTAAGGCAAGCATGGCGCAGAGCGGCAACGCGATGGCCGGCATGGGCGGCGGGCTCGGTAAGTTCACCGAGCTCCGTCAGCGCCTGCTGTTCGTAGTCGGCGCTTTGATCGTCTACCGCATCGGGTGTTACATCCCGGTGCCGGGCGTCAATCCGGAAGCGATGCTCCGGCTGATGGAGACGCAGAAGGGCACCATCGTGGACATGTTCAACATGTTCTCCGGTGGTGCGCTTCACCGCTTCAGCCTGTTCGCGCTGAACGTGATGCCGTACATCTCGGCGTCGATCATCGTGCAGCTGCTGGTGCAGATCGTGCCCAGCCTGAAGGCCATCCAGAAGGAAGGCGAGTCGGGCCGTCGCAAGATCAACCAGTGGTCGCGCATGGGCGCCATCCCGCTGGCCGTGTTCCAGGCCTGGGGCATCGCCACGGCCCTGCAGGCCGGTGGCGCCAGCCAAGGCATCGCGGTGGTTTACAACCCGGGTCCGGGCTTCATCGTGACCGCGGTGATCGCGCTGACCGCCGGCACCATGTTCCTGATGTGGCTGGGCGAGCAGGTGACCGAGCGCGGCATCGGCAACGGCGTCTCGCTGATCATCTTCTCTGGCATCGTCGCGGGCCTGCCTGCGGCCGTGATCGGCATGTTCGAGCAGATCCGCAACGGCGACATGAATGCGCTGACCGCCATCGCGGTGGTAGGCATCGTGCTGGTCTTCACCTACCTGGTGGTGTTCGTCGAGCGCGGGCAACGCCGGATCACGGTGAACTACGCCCGCCGTCAGGGTGGCCGCAGCGCCTACCTGAACCAGTCGTCGTTCCTGCCGCTCAAGCTCAACATGTCGGGCGTGATCCCGGCGATCTTCGCCTCGAGCATCGTCATGTTCCCGGCGACCGCCGCGACCTGGTTCAGCCAGGCCGGTTCGGTCTCCTGGCTCCAGCGCGTCAGCCAATGGCTGAATCCGGGCGAGCCGCTGCATATGATCCTGTACGCCGGGCTGATCATCGGGTTCGCGTTCTTCTATACGGCCCTGGTATTCAACTCGCAGGAAACCGCGGATAATCTCAAGAAGTCGGGCGCGCTGATCCCGGGCATCCGTCCCGGCAAGGCGACCGCAGAATATATCGATGGCGTGCTGACCCGTTTGACCGCGGCCGGCGCCATCTACCTGGTGGCGGTGTGTCTCCTCCCGGAGATCATGCGCACCAAGATGGGCACCTCGTTCTACTTCGGCGGCACCTCGCTGCTGATCGTGGTCGTGGTGGTCATGGATTTCATCGCCCAGATCCAGGCTCATCTGATGTCGCATCAGTACGAGAGCCTGCTGAAGAAGGCGAACTTGAAGGGCGGCTCGCGCGGCGGTCTCGCGCGCGGGTGAACCCGGACCATTCCTGCGCGCCAGAGTAGCGCGCGGGGTTGGGCAGGGCGGCTTGCCGTCAGGTCCAGCCAGTCCGGATTCGTCGCCGGAGCATGGGCACACTCCCCATGCCGGGCACCGCGGCGCCTTAGGGCACCGCGGGGCTTTCTATTAACCCGAGACCTTGATACAATTTCCAGTTCACTCCGCCGGGATTAATCCGTCCTGGCCGCCAAATCAGTTGGAGATCGCGTTATGGCGCGTATTGCGGGCGTCAATTTGCCTGCCCAGAAGCATGTCTGGGTTGGGCTCCAGAGTATCTACGGCATCGGCCGTACCCGTTCCAAGAAGGTCTGTGAAGCCGCTGGCGTCACCTCGACCACCAAGATCCGTGACCTGTCCGAGCCCGAAGTCGAGCGCCTGCGCGCCGAAGTCGGCAAGTACGTGGTCGAAGGCGACCTGCGCCGTGAAGTCGGCATCGCCATCAAGCGTCTGATGGACCTGGGCTGCTACCGCGGCCTGCGTCACCGCCGCGGCTTGCCGCTACGCGGTCAGCGCACCCGGACCAATGCCCGTACCCGTAAGGGTCCGCGCAAGGCCATCAGGAAGTAAGGGGATCTCATCATGGCCAAGCCAGCAGCTGCCAAGCCGAAGAAGAAGATCAAGCGCGTCGTCACCGACGGCATCGCCCACGTCCACGCTTCTTTCAACAACACCATCATCACGATCACCGACCGCCAGGGCAACGCGCTCTCGTGGGCGACCTCGGGCGGCGCGGGTTTCCGCGGTTCCCGCAAGTCGACCCCGTTCGCTGCGCAGGTAGCCGCCGAAAAGGCGGGCCGCGCTGCGCTCGACTACGGCGTCAAGTCGCTGGAAGTCCGCATCAAGGGCCCGGGTCCGGGTCGTGAGTCGGCCGTACGTTCGCTCAACAACGTCGGCTACAAGATCATCAACATCATCGACGTGACGCCCATCCCGCACAACGGGTGCCGTCCGCCGAAAAAGCGTCGCGTCTGAGGAGCTGAAAGAACATGGCTCGTTATATCGGTCCCACCTGTAAGCTCGCTCGTCGCGAAGGCGCAGACC
This sequence comes from Lysobacter niastensis, assembly GCF_031457115.1. GTDB lineage: Bacteria > Pseudomonadota > Gammaproteobacteria > Xanthomonadales > Xanthomonadaceae > Lysobacter_J > Lysobacter_J niastensis_A. Next base: position 197,874 of record NZ_JAVDVY010000002.1, on the reverse strand, counting down.
TTGGCCTGAAGTCGTCGGCTCGCGCCCTCGACTCCAAGTGCAAGCTCGAGCAGAAGCCCGGCCAGCATGGCCCTACCGCCCGCAAGGGCAAGCTGTCCGACTACGCCACCCAGCTGCGCGAGAAGCAGAAGGTCAAGCGCATCTACGGTCTGCTGGAGCGCCAGTTCCGCAACTACTACAAGAAGGCCTCGACCAAGAAGGGCAACACGGGTGAAAACCTGCTGCAGCTCCTCGAGACCCGTCTTGACAACGTCGTCTATCGCATGGGTTTCGCGGTGACCCGTCCGGCCGCCCGCCAGCTGGTCTCGCACCGCGGCGTCACGGTCAACGGCAAGCCCGTCAACCTGCCGTCCTACCAGGTCAAGGCCGGTGACGCGATCGCGCTCGCCGAGCGCGCCCAGAAGCAGCTTCGCGTCCAGGAATCCCTGACCGTGTCGCAGCAGATGGACCTCTCGCCGTCGTGGGTTGAAGTCGACAGCAAGAAGTTCAGTGGCGTGTTCAAGGCTGTTCCTGATCGTGCAGACCTGCCGGCCGACATCAACGAAGCGCTGATCGTCGAGCTGTACTCGAAGTAATCCAGGAGACGCCAGAACATGACGGTAACCGCAAACCAGGTGCTGCGTCCGCGCGGCCCTCAGATCGAGCGCCTTACGGGCAACCGTGCCAAGGTCGTGATCGAACCGCTGGAGCGTGGCTACGGCCACACGCTCGGCAATGCGCTGCGCCGCGTGCTGCTGTCGTCGATCCCGGGCTTCGCAATCACGGAAGTCGAGATCGATGGCGTGCTGCACGAGTACACCACGGTCGAAGGCCTGGAGGAGGATGTCCTCGAGGTTCTGCTGAACCTCAAGGATGTCGCCATCCGCATGCACACCGGCGAGTCCTCGACGCTGTCGCTGGCCAAGCAGGGCCCGGGCATCGTCACCGCCGGTGACATCAAGACCGACCACAACGTCGAGATCCTCAATCCGGAGCACGTGATCGCGCACCTGACCAAGGACACCGCGCTCAACATGCGTCTGAAGATCGAGCGTGGCTTCGGCTATCAGCCGGCCGCCGCGCGTCGTCGTCCGGACGAGGAAACCCGCACCATCGGTCGTCTGATGCTGGACGCCAGCTTCTCGCCGGTCCGCCGCGTGGCGTACGCCGTCGAAGCGGCCCGCGTCGAGCAGCGCACCGACCTCGACAAGCTGGTCCTGGACATCGAGACCAACGGTACGATCGACGCTGAGGAAGCTGTCCGCACCGCGGCCGACATCCTCACCGACCAGCTGTCGGTGTTCGGCGACTTCACCCACCGCGATCGCGGTGCGGCGAAGCCGGCCACCAGCGGCATCGACCCGATCCTGCTGCGTCCGATCGACGACCTCGAGCTGACCGTGCGTTCGGCCAACTGCCTCAAGGCGGAGAGCATCTACTACGTCGGCGATCTGATCCAGAAGACCGAAGTGGAGCTGCTCAAGACGCCGAACCTCGGCAAGAAGTCGCTCACCGAGATCAAGGAAGTGCTCGCCCAGCGCGGTCTCTCCCTTGGCATGAAGCTCGAAAACTGGCCGCCCGCAGGCATCGCTTCGCACGGCATGATGGGCTGAGCCTCGCGCTCAACCCATACGCGAACGCGCCTTCGGGCGCGTCCGCGTTTCAGAAGTAATCAGGCAACACATCGCCGACGGGCCAAGAAGCCCGCGGCACGCCGGCCACGGAGGGTCGGTTCGGGCCACCCGCAGTCCAATGTTCCAACGCCTGGATGGCGACAGCGAAGTACAACGGTTTCAACATTCAACAGGAATCACTGCCATGCGCCACCAGAAATCCGGCCGTAAGTTCAGCCGCACCAGTGCCCATCGCGATGCCATGTTCACCAACATGGCCGCCTCGCTGATCAAGCACGGCCTCATCCGTACCACGCTGCCCAAGGCCAAGGAGCTGCGTCGCGTCGCCGAGCCGCTCATCACCTTGGCCAAGGTCGACGGCGTCGCCAACCGCCGCCTCGCTTTCTCGCGCCTGCGCGACAAGGAAGCCGTGGGCACGCTGTTCACGACCCTCGGCCCGCGTTACCAGTCCCGTCCGGGCGGCTACCTGCGCATCCTCAAGTGCGGTTTCCGCGCTGGCGACAATGCGCCGATGGCCTACGTCGAACTGGTCGACCGGCCGGAAGCCGCGACGGAGTAATCCGACACGCGCATAGCCCGACGGCGACGTCGGGAAAGCAAAGCCCTGGCTTCGGTCGGGGCTTTTGCTTTTCCGGCTCGCGTGCTTTCCGGCTCGCGCTGGCTGCATCGTGAAGCTCGCGTGCAGGCGCTCGGCAACCCCGTTAAGCTTGGCCTATGACGACGACACTTCTTCGCGGTTCCTTCCGCACCCATTTTCTGCTGGGCTTCGCGATCTGCGCGGCGCTGTTGGGCTACGCGTTCTATTCGCAGTTGCACGACGGGCTGGAGCCGTGCCCGCTGTGCATCTTCCAGCGCGTGGCCTTCTTCGCCCTTGGCGTGGCCTTCCTGATCGGGGGCCTGCACGCTCCAAAGAGCATCGGCGGGCGTCGCGGCTACGGCGTGCTCGCGCTGCTTGCTGCGGTGGCGGGCATTGCCGTCGCCGGTAATCACGTGCGCCTGCAACACCTTCCGCCGGACCAGGTGCCGGCCTGTGGTCCCGGCCTGGACTACATGCTCGATGCGATGCCGATCTCGGGCGTCATCCGCAAGGTGATGACCGGCTCGGGTGAGTGCGCCAACGTGGACTGGACGTTCCTGGGTCTGTCGATGCCGGCGTGGAGCCTGATCTGGTTCGTGCTGCTCGCGCTATGGGCCGGATACGCCGCGTTCCGTCGACGCTGAACGGCCCGTCACGGTTGCCGTTGTAACGGTTGCAGCATCGCAGGCGAGCGCCCATGATCATTCGCCGCACTGCAGCATCGTCCGTGTCATGCCCACATCCGATCGCAACCTTCGTGCCGTGAACCTGCCCAAAGACTGGTCTCCCCAGTCCTGGCGCAGCTTTCCTGCGATGCAGTTGCCGACCTATCCGGATGCCCAGGCACTGTCCACGGCGCTGATCGAATTGCGCTCGCTGCCACCGCTGGTGACCTCGTGGGAGATCCTGTCGCTCAAGCAGCAGTTGGCTGAGGCACAGGAAGGCAAGCGCTTCCTGCTGCAGGGCGGCGATTGCGCCGAGAGCTTCGACGCGTGCAGCTCGGAGGTGATCTCCAACCGGCTCAAGGTGCTGTTGCAGATGAGCCTGGTGCTGGTGCATGGCATGCGCAAGCCTGTGGTGCGTGTCGGCCGCTTTGCCGGCCAGTACGCCAAGCCGCGCTCGACCGACACCGAAACGATCGGCGAGATGACACTGCCAAGCTACCGCGGCGACATGGTCAACGCACCGGAGTTCAGCGAGGCCGCGCGCGCACCGGACCCGCGCCGCATGATCAAGGCGCACGCGCGTTCGGCGATGACGATGAACTTCGTCCGTGCGCTGATCGACGGCGGCTTCGCCGACCTGCACCACCCCGAATACTGGAACCTGAGCTGGGTCGGTCATTCGCCGCTGGCCGACGAATACAGCCGCATGGTCAATGCCATCGGCGATGCCGTGCGCTTCATGGAGACGCTGTCGGGCTCGGAAGTCCACAACCTCAACCGCGTCGAGTTCTACACCTCGCACGAAGCGCTGCTGCTGCCATACGAGGAATCGCTGACGCGGCAGGTGCCGCGCCACTGGGGCTGGTTCAACCTCAGCACGCACTACCCGTGGATCGGCATGCGTACCGCTGCCGTGGATGGCGCCCACGCCGAATACTTCCGTGGCATCCGCAATCCGATCGCGTTGAAGGTCGGGCCGTCGGTGACGCCCGACCAGTTGCTGCGCACGATCGAGCTGCTCAACCCCGAGGACGAGCCCGGGCGCCTGACCTTCATCCACCGCATGGGTGCCAGCGGCATCGCCGAGAAACTGCCGCCGCTGCTCGACGCCATGCGTCGCGATGGCCGGCGCGTGCTGTGGGTTTGCGATCCGATGCACGGCAACACCGAGAGCACCAGCAACGGCTTCAAGACCCGGCGGTTCCGCAACATCCGCAGCGAGCTGGAGCAGGCATTCGAGCTGCATGCCGCCGCGGGTACGCGACTGGGCGGCGTGCATCTGGAGCTCACCGGCGAGGATGTCACCGAGTGCCTGGGCGGCGCGCGTGAACTCACCGAGAGCGATCTGGAGCGCGCGTACAAGTCGACGGTCGATCCGCGCCTGAACTACGAGCAGGCGCTGGAGATCGCGATGCTCATCGTGCGCAAGCAGGCGCAGATCGCGACGCCGGCCTGATCGAGGCGAGCCTGCAGGCGAGGTCGCGAGGTCATCGCCTGCAAGGTCGGGCCGTCAGTTGCCTCAGCGCTTTTTTGAACCTACTGCCGCGGTCGCCAGGAACTGAGGCGGCTTGCGTGCCTTGCTGAGCTGCTCGAAGGCAAAGCCCAGTTCGATCAGGCGCGGCTCGCTCCAGGCGGTGCCCATGAAGACGATGCCCAGCGGCAATCCCTGCTTCTCGCCCATGGGAACGGTCAGGCTTGGGTATCCCGCCACCGCCGCGGCGCCGTAGCCCGAGGGCACACGCGGGTCGCCGTTGGTCATGTCGGCCTTCCATGCCGCCGCCGTCGCCGGTGCGATCAGCGCGTCCAGCTGTTGTGCCTGGAGCGCGGCATCGATGCCTTGCTCGCCGGCCAGCTTGCGGATGGTGCTGCGCGTCTCGATGTAAAGCGGGTCGTTCAGCGGGCCCTTGGCGGCCGCCTGGTCGAACAGGTCCTGGCCGAAGTACGACATCTCGTCGCCGGCATGGCGCCGGTTGAAGTCCATGATCTGCGCCAGCGAGCCCATCGGGGCGCCGCGCGTGGTCAGGTAGTGCTCCAGGCCGGACCGGAACTCCCAGGTCAGGACGTCCAGTTCGCCGGCATCCCATTGGCCCTCTGTCGGGATCTGCGCATCCACGACCACCGCTCCCGCGCGCCGCATGGTGGCGATGGCACGCTCCATCGTCGCGTCGACGGCCGGGTCGCTGCCCATCTTCCCGCGCAGCACGCCGATGCGCGCGCCGCGCAGGCCATTGGCGTTCAGATGCAGCGGGTAGTCAAACACCGCGCGTCCCACGCTGTTGGCGGTCACCCGGTCGTTCTCGTCGCGTCCGACCATCGCCGCCAGCAGGACGGCCGCGTCGGCGACGCTGCGTGTCATCGGGCCTGCGGTGTCCTGGCTGCTGGAGATCGGGATGATGCCGTTGCGGCTGACCAGTCCGACCGTCGGCTTCAGTCCGACCAGACCGGTGACCGACGAGGGGCAGATGATGCTGCCGTTGGTTTCGGTGCCGATGCCGGCGGCGGCCAGACTGGCGGCGATCGCGCTGCCGGAGCCCGAGCTCGAGCCGCAGGCGCTGCGATCGAGCACGTAGGGATTGCGGGTCAGGCCACCGCGTCCGCTCCAGCCCGACACGGAATGGAGCGAGCGGAAATTGGCCCATTCGCTCAGGTTGGTCTTGCCCAGGATCACCGCGCCGGCATCACGCAGGCGCTGGATCACGAAGGCGTCCTGCTTGGGGCGATGATTCGCCAGCGCCAGCGACCCTGCGGAGTTCACCATCGGCGTGGCGTCGATATTGTCTTTGACCAACACCGGAATGCCGTGCATCGGACCGCGCACGCGGCCGGCCTGCCGCTCGGCGTCGCGCGCATCGGCCTCCTTGATCGCGTCCGGGTTCAACTCGATCACGGCATTGAGTCTGGGGCCGGCGTCGTCGATGGCGGCGATGCGATCCAGGTAGGCCTGCGTCAAGGCGTGGCTGCTCAGCGCGCCCTGCTTCATGCGGGCCTGCAGCTCGGCGATGCCGATTTCGGAATAGGCGAAATCGGTGGTCGCCGACGAAGCGTTGGACGCCGTGGCGTCGGCGTCGCGCTGGCACGCCGGTAGCAGGGCGAGCAGCGTCGCCACGAAGAGTAAGGAGCGCATGCGATTCCCCGGTCGCGGATGGCCGCCCGGAGCATAAGCGATCAGTAGCGGCGGTTTGCCAGGTCGCGTGCCAACACTGCGACGACGATCAAATTGACGACCAGGACAATCGACGAAAGCCAGCCCGGATGGTGAAAAAGGGCATAGACGTCCAGCGGCAGGTAGATCGCCGCGCTGATGCAGCCCAGCCACGAGGCCCAGGCCTTGACCCGCCACAGGCCCCACGCCTCCAACATGCGCAGCAGGCCGTAGGCGAGCACGACGGCGGCGGCCGTATGCACGCCATCGGGATTGATCGCCTGGGTCAGCCAGGCGATCGCGCCGTGGCCGGGATCGAGTTGAAAGCGGTTGATCAGCTCATGCAGCCAGCGCTGCAGTGGCGCCGGGCCGAGGATTTCCAGCCCGCTCGCGGCCATCAGCGCCAACAGGCCCTTGGCCGCCTCGAACACCGCGATCACATGCAGGCCCGGGTGGGCATGCGGGTCGGGGTTGTAATGCGGGTGATGGTGGGCGTCGGTCATGGCGATACGACGCCCACTGTCGCAGGTGCGATGGCTCAAGCAGCGCGAGATGCGCGCTTGCGATCGCTTTCCGTCAGGAACTTCTTGCGCAGACGGATTTCCTTCGGGGTGACTTCGACCAGCTCGTCGTCCTCGATGAAGTCCAGTGCCTGTTCCAGCGAGTACTTGATCGCCGGCGTCAGTTTGATGGCGTCGTCCTTGCCCGAGGCGCGCATGTTGGTCAGCGGCTTGGGCTTGATGGCATTGACCGTCAGGTCGTTGTCCTTGGAGTGGATGCCGACCAGCTGGCCTTCGTACACCTGGTCGCCTTCGGCGGCGAACAGGCGGCCGCGCTCTTCCAGCGGTCCGAGCGAGTAGGCCGGGGTGGTGCCGGCGGCATTGGCGATCATCACGCCGTTGATGCGCTTGGCGATCGTGCCGGTTTCCTTCGGACCGTAATGGTCGAACACATGGAACAGCAGGCCCGAACCCTGGGTGAGGGTGCGGAACTCGTTCTGGAATCCGATCAGGCCACGGGCCGGAATCATGTAATCCAGACGCACGCGTCCCTTGCCGTCGGACTCCATGTTCTTCAGCTGGCCCTTGCGGGTGCCAAGCTTCTCCATGACGCCGCCCTGATGCTGTTCCTCGATGTCGACCACCAGCTGCTCGACTGGTTCCATCAGCTGGCCGTCGATTTGCTTGATGATGACTTCCGGACGCGACACGGCCAGTTCGAAGCCTTCGCGACGCATGTTCTCGATCAGCACCGACAGGTGCAGTTCGCCACGACCCGAGACCAGGAACTTGTCCGGATCGGAGCCTTCCTCGACCTTCAGCGCCACGTTGTGCAGCGTTTCGCGCTCCAGGCGCTCGCGCAGCTGGCGGCTGGTGAGGAACTTGCCACCGCTGAGCTCTTTGTGGCCGGCGAACGGCGAGTTGTTCACCTGGAAGGTCATGCTGATGGTCGGCTCGTCCACGGTCAGCGCGGGCAGGGCTTCCGGCGCATCCAGTGCGCAGACGGTGTCGGAGATGGACAGGTCCGCGACGCCGGAGATGGCGACGATATCGCCGGCCTCGGCTTCCTCGGTCTCCAGTCGCTCAAGGCCCATGAAGCCGAGCACCTGCAGCACCTTGCCCTGGCGCTTCTTGCCTTCACGGTCGATCACGCTGACCGGCATGTTGCGGCGAACCTTGCCGCGCTGGATGCGGCCGATGCCGATCAGGCCGACGAAGTTGCTGTAATCCAGCTGGCTGATGCGCATCTGGAACGGGCCGTCGAGGTCGACTTCCGGCGGCGGGACATGCTTCATGATCGCTTCGTAGAGCGGGGTCATGTCGCCTGAACGCGCGGCGTCGTCCAGGCTGGCATAGCCGTGCAGCGCCGAGGCGTAGACGATCGGGAAGTCGAGCTGCTCATTGGTCGCGCCGAGCTTGTCGAACAGGTCGAACACCTGGTCGATGACCCAGTCCGGACGGGCGCCCGGACGGTCGATCTTGTTGACGACCACGATCGGCTTGAAGCCCATCGCGAACGCCTTCTGGGTCACGAAGCGGGTCTGCGGCATCGGACCGTCCATCGCGTCGACCAGGATCAGCACCGAGTCGACCATCGACAGCACGCGCTCGACCTCGCCGCCGAAGTCGGCGTGGCCTGGGGTGTCGACGATGTTGATGCGGTTGCCCTGCCAGGTAATGGCCGTGTTCTTGGCCAGGATCGTGATGCCACGTTCCTTTTCCTGGTCGTTGCTGTCCATCGCGCGCTCGGCCAGCACGGTGCGCTCGGAGAGCGTGCCGGATTGCTTGAGCAAGCAGTCGACGAGAGTGGTCTTGCCGTGGTCGACGTGGGCGACGATGGCGATATTGCGGAGGCGTTCAATGGACATGCGGAGAGGGCGCCCGAACGACGCGCATATGTTAAGAGGAAGCCGAACATTATACCTGCCCAGACGCCCGCAATGCTCCGTCCAGTCTGAACGGGTGGAGTAACCTTGTGGTTCGCCCGTCCCGCCACCAGATAGCTTGCCGACCTCTGGACGCTCGGCCAGACGGACATCCTCCCCATGAATACGTCCAGGAGACGATTAAATGAGCCTGATCGCCACTTTCGACACCGACCGCGGCCCGATCCGCGTCGAACTCGCCGCCGACAAAGCGCCGCTGACCGTCGCCAACTTCGTCAACCTGGCCCAGCGCGGCTTCTATGACGGCCTGAACTTCCACCGCGTCATCAACGATTTCATGGTCCAGGGCGGCTGCCCGCTGGGTACCGGCACCGGCGGTCCGGGCTACCGCTTCGAGGACGAGACCCGCACCGGCCTGTCCCACGAGCGCGGCGTCCTGTCGATGGCCAATGCCGGCCCGGGCACCAACGGCAGCCAGTTCTTCATCACCCACGTGCCGTGCCCGTGGCTGGACGGCAAGCACACGGTGTTTGGCAAGGTGATCTCCGGCCTGGAGATCGTCGACAGCGTCAAGCAGGGCGACACCATCAAGTCGGTGAAGATCGAGGGCGACACCGCCGCCGTGCTGGCCGCCAAGGCAGACCGCGTCGCCGAGTGGAACAAGACGCTCGACGCGCGGTAATCCGGCGGTGCCGGTCACCCCAACAGTTTGCGCAGCAACCTTCGGGGTCCGCGCATGTAGGCTTCCAAAACCCGCGCTCCCACGCGGCCCCTTTACTAAAGGGGCTTGGGGGTAGGGAATGCCCTGCGTTCGACGCCCGCTCCGGCCTTGCCGGGGCGGGCGTTTCGTTTTCGCCCGCCCGGCCATTGCGGGCGGCCGTGCTAACATTTCGAGGCTCGACGCGCTGCTTTTTTCGCGCCGGAGCAGTCACCCCACATCGACTCCTCACGAGGTTCCGCGATGCCCCAGCTTGCCCGGCGCATCGGTCGCGCCAAGCCCAGCGCGATCATGCAGGTTGCCGAGAAGGCCAAGCGGCTCAAGGCCGAAGGCCACGACATCATCAGTTTCTCGATCGGTGTTCCCAACTTCCTGCCCGGCGAGCACGTCTACGCCGCCGCGCGCGATGCGCTGGCGAAAGACAGCGGCCAGTACGGCAGCAATCGCGGCGCCGATGCACTGCTCGACGCCTTCATCGAGCACATGGCCAAGATCGGCCTGACCGGCTACGGCCGCGTCAACGTCGCTACCGGCATCGGCGCCAAGCACGTCATCTACAACCTGGCCGAGGCGCTGCTGGACGAAGGCGACACCATCGTTTTCCCGACGCCGTACTGGACCAGCTATCTCGACATCGCCGAGATCGTCAACGCCAAGATCGACCTGCTGCCGTGCCCGGCGTCGCAGGACTACAAGCTCACGCCGGCGCAGCTCGACATCGCGCTGGCGAAGAAGCCGAAGGTGTTCCTGTTCAACAATCCGTCGAATCCGACCGGCATGGTCTATTCGAAGGAAGAGGTCAGCGCGCTGGCCGACGTGCTGGTGAAGTATCCCGACACGTGGGTCATCACCGACGACATCTACAACCGCATGGTGTTCGACGGCCTGGGTTACCACAATTTCGTGCATGCCCGTCCGGAACTGCGTAACCGGGTGATCTTCATCGACTCGCTGTCCAAGACCTACGGCATGCCGGGTTGGCGCGTGGGTTTCATGGCCGGTCCGGAATCGGTCGCGCAGGCGATCGCGACGATGAACTCCAACCACATCACCAACATCCCGGAGATCGTCAACGCCGCGGCGGTTGCCGCGCTGTGCGGTCCGCAGGACGTGCCGGTGCAGAAGTGCGCGGAGTTCCAGGCCAAGCGCGACCAGGTGATGGCGGTGATGAACTCGATCCCGGGCCTGATCTGCCCGCGTCCGCAGGGCGCGTTCTACGTGTTCCCGGACATCAGCGTCGCTTTCGGCAAGACCCACGGACCGACCGGCACGAAGATCGCCAACGACGTGGACTTCTGCAACGCGTTGCTGGAATCCAAGGGCGTTGCCTGCGTGCCGGGTTCGGCCTTCGGCGAGCCGCGCAGCCTGCGCATCAGCTACACCTGCCCGACGCCGCAGCTCGCTCCGGGCCTGCAGCGCTTCCAGGAATTCTTCGCCGAGCTGTCCTGATCCATTTCAACAGAACCAACGCGGGGCGCATGACGCCCCGCTTTTTCATCCAGGAGTTACCCCATGAAGACCCCCGTCCGCGTTGCCGTCACCGGTGCTGCCGGCCAGATCGGCTACTCGCTGCTGTTCCGCATCGCTTCCGGCGAAATGCTCGGCAAGGACCAGCCCGTCATCCTGCAGATGCTCGAATTGCCGATGGAGAAGGCCCAGGCCGCGCTCAAGGGCGTGATGATGGAACTGGAAGACTGCGCGTTCCCGCTGCTGGCCGGCATGGTTGGCACCGATGACGCCGAGGTCGCGTTCAAGGACGCCGACATCGCCCTGCTGGTCGGCGCGCGTCCGCGCGGCCCGGGCATGGAGCGCAAGGACCTGCTGCTGGAAAACGCCAAGATCTTCACCGCCCAGGGCGCCGCGCTGAACAAGGTTGCCTCGCGCAACGTGAAGGTGCTGGTGGTCGGCAACCCGGCCAACACCAATGCCTACATCGCCATGAAGTCGGCGCCGGACCTGCCGGCCAAGAACTTCACCGCGATGCTGCGCCTGGACCACAACCGCGCGCTGTCGCAGCTGGCCAACAAGGCCGGCGTCGCCGTGGGCGACATCGACAAGCTGATCGTGTGGGGCAACCACAGCCCGACCATGTACCCGGACTACCGTTTCGCCACCGTCGACGGCCAGTCGCTGAAGGACAAGATCAACGACGCCGACTGGAACGCCAACACCTTCATCCCGCAGGTCGGCAAGCGCGGCGCGGCGATCATCGAGGCCCGCGGCCTGTCCTCGGCCGCTTCGGCCGCCAATGCCGCCATCGACCACATCCACGACTGGGTGCTGGGCACCAACGGCAAGTGGGTGACGATGGGCGTGCCGTCGGACGGCAGCTACGGTATCCCGGAAGGCGTGATGTACGGCGTGCCGGTGACCTGCGCCAACGGCGAGTACACCCGCATCGAAGGCCTGGCGGTCGACGACTTCAGCCGTGCGGCCATGGACAAGACCCTGGCCGAGCTCGAGGAAGAGCGCGCGGGTGTGGCGCATCTGCTGGGCTGATTCATCGCTTTGATGCGAATGGAAACGGGGCGGCCTTGGCCGCCCCGTTTTTTTTTGGCAAATCCCCTCGATCTTCCTTTTTCAAAAGGGGGAAGAAGCCTGCTTCGATCAAGCTCGTAACGCTTCCTTCCCTTCACAGGTCTAGCCTCAACACAAACTGATGCTGAGGGGACGTCATGTGTTACGAGGATTTCTACCGTCGCTCGATCGACGAACCCGAGGCCTTCTGGGCTGAGCAGGCGAAGGCGATCCATTGGCACAAGGCGCCCGCGCGCATCCTCGACTATTCCAATCCGCCGTTCCGCAAGTGGTTTTGCGGTGGCGAAACCAACCTCTGCTACAACGCGGTCGACCGGCATCTGGACGAACGTGGCGATCAGATCGCACTCGTCGTGGTATCCACCGAGACAGATACGACCCGCGAGATCTCCTATCGCGAACTTCATCGCGAGGTAAACACGTTCGCCGCCGTGTTGAAATCAATGGGCGTCGATCGCGGTGACCGTGTCGTGATCTACATGCCCAACATGGCCGAAGCCGTGTTCGCGATGCTGGCCTGCGCGCGCCTCGGCGCGGTGCACTCGGTGGTGTTCGGAGGCTTCGCCTCGCACAACCTGGCACTGCGCATCGACGACGCCAAACCGAAACTGCTGATCTGCGCCGATGCCGGCATGCGCGGAGGCAAGGTGATTGCGTACAAGCCACTGGTCGATGCCGCCTGCGACGAAGCGCAGTCGCCGCCTCCCCATGTGCTGGTCGTCAGTCGCGGCCTCGATCCGCAGTGCACGCTCATCGAAGGGCGCGATGTCGACTTCGCCACGATGCGCTCGCAACACGAAGGCGAGCTTGTCGATGTGCAGTGGTTGGAATCCAACGAGCCAAGCTATCTGCTCTACACCTCGGGCACCACCGGCAAGCCCAAGGGCGTCCAGCGTGACGTCGGCGGCTACGCGGTCGCGCTGGCGCTATCGATGTGGTCGATATACGACGTGCGCGCGGGGCAGGTGATGTTCTCGACCTCCGATGTCGGCTGGGCCGTGGGTCATTCGTACAACGTGTACGGACCATTGATCGCCGGTGCGACCTCGGTGCTTTACGAGGGGCTGCCGACGAGTCCGGACCCCGGCATCTGGTGGAGCATCTGCGAGCGCTACGGCGTGCGCACGATGTTCTCCTCGCCGACCGGCATCCGCGTGCTGAAGAAACAGGACGCGTCGTGGCTGAAGAAGCACGACCTGTCGAAGCTGCAATGGCTGTTCCTTGCCGGCGAGCCGCTCGACGAACCCACCGCGCACTGGATCACCGACGGCATCGGCAAGACCGTCATCGACAACTACTGGCAGACCGAAACCGGCTGGCCGGTGCTGGCGCTGATGCCGGGGTTGGACATGAAGCCGGTGAAGTTCGGTTCGCCGGGTTTGCCGACACCCGGCTACAAGCTGCGCGTCATCGACGATGGCACCGGTGAAGACGTGGCGCCGGGAAAGAAGGGTGTGCTGGTGATCGAGCCGCCACTTCCGCCCGGCTGCCTGACCACGATCTGGAACGACGACGCACGCTTCCTGTCGAGCTACTTCAGTCATTTCAAACCGCTCGTGTACAGCTCGCTGGACTGGGCGATCCGCGACGAGGACGGCTACACCTTCATCCTCGGCCGCACCGACGACGTGATCAACGTCGCCGGTCATCGCCTGGGCACGCGCGAGATCGAGGAGTCCTGCGCCACCTGCCCCAGCGTGGCCGAAGCGGCGGTGATCGGCGTGCACGACGAACTGAAGGGACAGGTGCCGGTCGTGTTCGCCACGCTCAAGCAGGCCGGGCACGACGAGACTCCGGCGCAGGCGGCGGCGCACATGCGCCAGCAAGTGGTCGAGCAGTTGGGTGCGGTGGCGCGGCCGGCGCGAGTCTATGTCGTCAATGCATTGCCCAAGACACGCTCGGGAAAACTGCTGCGACGCTCGCTGCAGGCTCTGGCGGAGAGTCGCGATCCGGGCGACCTGTCCACGCTCGACGATCCCGGTGCGCTTGACGAGGTGCGCCGCGCGCTGGAGCGCGGGCCCGATACAGGCGCCTGAGCGGCGCTATTCCTGCGTCGCGGGCGGCGCGCCGGCGTAGCGGGCGCGCGGCCGGATCAGTCCACCTTGCGCCTGCTGTTCCAGCGCATGCGCCAGCCATCCTGCGAGACGGCCCGCCGCGAACATCACCAGCGCCGGCGTTGCAGGCAGCCGGTGTGCATGGCAAATGGCCGCGAGCATGAAGTCGATGTTCGGTCGCTGGCCGCTGATCTCCTCCGTCGTCTCGACGATCGCGTCGAGGGCGCGCAGCGTCGCGGCGTCGGGTGCATGCGTGCGCAGGCGTTCGAGTAGTTCTGCTGCACGCGGATCGCCGTGCGGATAGAGCGCGTGGCGGAAGCCCGGGAGGTCGTCGCCGCGCTGCCAGCGAGCGGCGATCGAGTCGCGCGGCGAGGCCGCCTGCAGGGTTTCGGCAATGAGCGCGTAGGCGCGCGCCGTCGCTCCGCCATGGCGCGGTCCCGACAGCGCGGCCAGGCCGCTGCAGACCGTGGCGTGCAGGTGCGCACCCGTCGAAGCCACCACGCGCGCGGCGAAGGCCGAGACGTTGAGTTCGTGGTCGGCGCAAAGCACCAGCGCCGCGCGCACGAGATCCTCGAAGGCTTCGTCGCCCGGACGCCAGGTGTGCGCCAACAAACGATGCACTGGCCACGGCGAGGGAGGCTGCGCCACGAGCAGTGCCGCGTTCTGGCGCAGCAGCGTCCCGGCCACGCGGTGCCGCACCTGCGGCGCGGAGTTGAAGGAATGGCGTTCCTGCAGGGCAAGCAGCGGAATCGCCGCCATCGTGCGCTCCAGCGGAGGCAGGTCGGCGTTGCCCGCGATGGCCGCAACCGGGTCGGGCCAGGCCGACAGCGGCATCGTGAACGGATCATCCTCACCGCAATCCCACAGCAGGCGGGCGATGTCCTCCAGACTGGCGCCGGCCCGCACTTCTTCGATGGCCGAGCGGCCCCGGTAATACGGGCCATCCGGACGGATCAACGAGATCCGCGTCTCCAGCACGGGCAGGCCGCGGTCCAGGCTTTGCGCCGCGCCCCGCGCCTCACCGCGACCGGCCTGTTTGCGCTGCGCCAGGCGTTCGACGTCCTGTCGCAGGTAGAGCCTGCTGCGATGGTCAGGGCCGGGACGGGATTCGAGCAGGCCACGGCTGACGTACGCGTACAGCGTGGCCCGGCTGATGCCCAGCAGGTGGCAGGTGTCGCGGGCGGAGAGGAAGTCGGGCATGCCGGTCGAGAACTGGTTGATCGAGATGATCAAGATTGATCAACCCGTGCGATGGTGCCAGATTGGCGGCCGCAGTAGTCAGGAGCCCCACCCATGAGTTCAGCCTCCGCTGGCGCACGTTTCCGCGCCGCCCTTTCTGAAGAAACCCCACTGCAGGTGATGGGCGCCATCACCGCGTACGCCGGCCTGATGGCCAAGCGCACCGGCTACAAGGCGCTGTACCTGTCCGGCGGCGGCGTCGCCGCCAACTCGCTGGGCGTGCCGGACCTGGGCATCAGCACGATGGAAGACGTGCTGACCGATGCCCGGCGTATCGTCGATGCAACGCAGATGCCGCTGCTGGTCGACATCGACACCGGCTGGGGTGGCGCGTTCAACATCGGCCGCACCATTCGTTCCTTCATCAACGTCGGCGTCGCCGCCGTGCACATGGAAGACCAGGTGGGGCAGAAGCGCTGCGGCCACCGTCCGGGCAAGGAAGTGGTGCCGACCAACGAGATGGTCGATCGCGTCAAGGCCGCTGTGGACGCGCGCACCGACAGCAGCTTCGTGATCATGGCGCGCACCGACGCCGCCGCGGTGGAAGGCATTGATTCGGCGATCGAGCGCGCCTGTGCGTACGTCGAGGCCGGCGCCGACATGATCTTCCCCGAAGCGATGAACACGCTCGACGACTACCGCCGCTTCAAGGCCGCGGTGAAGGTGCCGATCCTGGCGAACCTGACCGAGTTCGGCTCGACGCCGTTTTTCACCACCGACGAACTGCGTTCGGCCGGCGTCGACATCGCGCTTTACTGCTGTGGCGCCTACCGCGCCATGAACAAGGCGGCGCTGAATTTCTACGAGACCGTGCGCCGCGAAGGCACACAGAAGAGCACCATCGCCACGTTGCAGACCCGAGCCGAGTTGTACGACTTCCTTGGCTATCACGCCTATGAAGACAAGCTCGACGCGCTGTTTGCGCGTGAGAAATAAAATGAAGATGGTCGGCCGATGGAGCGTACAGGACCTCGCGATACTGGAGTCCACCTGTCCCTGCTCCACCGGCCCGTCCGTCCGCCCTACGACCGCGGCGAGCGCGATACTGGCCCGCCACGGTCGTCTGCGACATGCCAGTCGCAACCAGGCTAATCCCTGCATCTGAAAACGACGCGCCCCGGCGGGACCGGACAAAGAATTCCCGACGCGGCCAACTCCGAGGAGAACATTCAAATGACTGACACCGCCCAGGTCCTGCCCAAGGCCAAGAAATCCGTTGCACTCAGTGGTACGGCGGCCGGCAACACCGCGCTGTGCACCGTCGGTCGCAGCGGCAACGACCTGCATTACCGCGGCTACGACATTCAAGATCTGGCGACGAAGTCGACCTTCGAGGAAGTCGCGCACCTGTTGGTCCACGGCGTGTTGCCGACCGTGTCGCAGCTGAAGGCCTACAAGGCCAAGCTCAAGCGCCTGCGCGGCCTGCCGGCGATCGTCCAGGAAGCACTGGAACTGGTGCCGGCCAACGCGCATCCGATGGATGTGCTGCGTACTGGCTGCTCGGTGCTGGGCACGGTGTTGCCGGAGCGTGAAGGCCACCCGGCCTCGGAAGCACGCGACATTGCCGACAAGCTGATCGCCAGCTTCGGCTCGATGCTGCTGTACTGGTGGCACTTCACCCGCAACGGCCGTCGCATCGACGTGGAAACCGATGACGATTCGGTCGCCGCGCACTTCCTGCACCTGCTGCACGGCGAGCATCCGAGCCACCTGCACGCGCAGTCGCTGGATCGCTCGCTCGTCCTGTACGCCGAGCACGAATTCAACGCCTCCACGTTCACCGCGCGCGTGATCGCCGGCACCGGTTCGGACCTGCATTCGTGCATCACCGGCGCGATCGGCGCCCTGCGTGGGCCCAAGCATGGCGGCGCCAACGAAGTGGCGATGGACATCATCAGCCGCTATGGCACGGCGGATGAGGCGGAAGCCGATATCCGCGCACGCATGGAACGCAAGGAAATCGTCATCGGCTTCGGCCATCCGGTGTACACCATTGGCGATCCGCGCAATCCGATCATCAAGGAAATCTCGCGCAAGCTGTGCAAGGACGGCGGCAACCAGATGCTGTTCGACGTATCCGAGCGCATCGAGAACCTGATGATGGACACCAAGAAGATGTTCCCGAACCTCGATTGGTACAGCGCATCGGCCTATCACATGATGGGCATCCCGACCCCGATGTTCACGCCGCTGTTCGTCATCGCCCGCACCACCGGCTGGAGCGCGCACGTCATCGAGCAGCGCGAGGACGGCAAGATCATCCGCCCGAGTGCCAACTACATCGGGCCGGAAGACCGCGAGTACGTCGAGATCGACAAGCGCTGATCGGCGGCCCCGCCTTCATGGGAAAGCCGCGCCTTTTGGCGCGGCTTTTTTTGGTGATGGCGGGAGTTGGATCGCCGGACGGGGGAGGCGGCCTTGCCCGCACGGTCTTTTCGTCGAAAGACGGACCGGTGACCTGAAAAAAAACCGGCGGCGTGGCATAGTCGTCCGGCCTTTGTGCCAATGGTTCCGGGGGGAAGCCATGCGCGAGAACGAAGTGCCCAGCAAGACCGATGCCGGGCGGGATGAAATCCAGAACCGCACACGCAAGTTGCCGATGGGGCTGCGGTCGATCCTGTTGATGGTCGATGGCCAGCGCAGCGTGCGCGAACTGCGCGGCGCGACCGCGGGCCTGCGCGGGGCGGAGGATGCACTGGAGCAATTGCGCGCGATGGGCCTGATCTCGGTGCCCATGAGCCTGGCTGCCGCAGCGGCGGCGACCATTCCGATGTCTTCGGCATCGGTGTCGCCGATACCCGTGCCGGCGGCGGCCAATGACGCCGCAGAGCCGGCCCATGCCAATGAACGCAGGTTCGCGGACGCTTACGCGCTGCTGTCTTCGAGGATGTCGCAGACGGTGCGTGAACACCTGGGCATGCGCGGCTACTTCCTGCAATTGAAGATCGACGACTGCACTGAAGTTGCCGAGTTGTTGGCGTTGTTGCCGGAGCTCAGCTCGGCACTGGGCCATGTCCGCGATCAGGGCTTCGCCAGTGATGTCGAACGCCGCCTGCGTGAGGTTGCTCAGGCGTAGCAGGGGGTGCTACAGGCTCCCTGATCCCGGCTGCCGGTGATGCGTCATTCCCGCGAAGTGGGCCCCGCTTTACCTCGTGGCAGCCGAGCATCCACTCAGGGCGATGCCTGCCTTTCCGGAGAGGTAGATCCATGCCTTCGCGGGGATGACGGACCCTTCGGGGCCTGCTCATGCGTAGGCCTGGCCCCGTCAGTGCGAGCCCGGCCGGCGGGCCGAGGCCCGCCCTAGCTCAGGCCAGCCCTTCGGCCTTCAGCGCCGCCTGCACGCCGCGGTCGGCTTCCATGCGCTGCTGGAAGGCAGCCAGGTTGTCCAGGCCGCTGAGGTCGACCTTGAAGGCGTGCGCCCAGCGCAGGGTGATGTAGAGATACGGGTCGGCGACGCTGCGGAAGCCGGCCAGCCATTGCCTGCCGGCCAACTGTTTGTCCGCGATCTCGAACAGGCTGCGCAGGCGCTTGAGCGAGCCGGCCTTCAGGACCGTTTGCTGATCCGGATCGGGTATGAAGGCCGCGGGGCCGAACATGGGCTTGAACGCCGGATGCAGGTCGGAGTTGACGAAGGACAACCAGCGCATCGCTTCGGCGCGTTGCCGCACGCTGCCGTCGCCGGTCAGGCCGGCCTCGGGATAGGTGTCGGCGATGTAGCCCATGATCGCCGCGTTCTGGGTCAGCACGAAGTCGCCGTCGACGACTGCCGGCACAGCGCCGGAAGGATTGATCGCCAGGTACGCCGGTGCCTTCATCGTGTCCTTGTCGAGCACCTCGACTTCGAAGGGCTGTCCTGTCCACTGCAGCGCGATGTGGTCGGCGGTCGAGCAGGCGCCGGGCTTGGTGTAGAGCTTCATGCGGGTCTCCGTGATGATGCGGCAGGCGGGCGACTATCGCCCACCCGCGGGCCGATCCTCAACGATGGAGACGTAACGCTGCGTTACGTAGCGCGCTACGAGCGACGCGGCTTGAGCGACTGCACCTTATAGAACGTGTGGTCGCCGATGGTCGCGACCTGGTAGGCGCTGCGCCAGGTCGGGCTGGCGATGGCATGCGCGGCGAAGTGGCTCGCGCCGGGCACGATCTCCTTGCGCTGGCCGGGCGGAAGGGCCCAGTTGCGCTCGGCCTCCAGCGCGATGGTCACCGCTTCGGCCCAGGCCTCGGTGTTGCTCAGGCGGGTGGACGGGGACACCAGCGTCGGGGCGAACTGCTTGCGGGCCGTGACCACGTCACAGACCGTATTGCCCCACAGGCCGCTGTCGCGGCGGCGCAGGGCGACCTCCGCCACCGCCTTCTGGCCGCGCACGGACTGGTCGCGGGCCTCGAGGTAGACGGTGGTGGTCAGGCACAGCGAGTCGGCGGTTTGCGGTGGCAGCACGGAAGCCAACCACAGGATCCAGGCCAGTTTCATTTCTCGTACTCCTTGCTCCGTTGCGCCAGCCCGATCGTGGCAACCGTCCCCTGAGGGTGCGGCAACGACGAACCGGTCCGGCATGGCGTACTGGGGAGGGCAGCGGGCTCTTCGGCACGCTTTTGCCCCTTCACCTAAACCGCGCAACAGCGCGGGCGGTGTGGGTCGCCACCAAAGGGGTGGCTGGAAAGTGGGCGCACGGTAGCCGCGTTAATATAAACGTCAGCTGAATGGCTAAAGCGTAACCATCGGATTCTGTTGGCTTTTTTTTCGCCACAGGTGGCTGGAAAGCCTGCCGCAGCAGGCTTTCCAGTTCAGCTGCGGCGCCTGTTCACAGCGTCGCGGCCAGTCGGCTGCCTTGGGAAATTGCTCGCTTGGCATCGAGTTCGGCGGCCACGTCGGCACCCCCGATCACATGAATCGGGAGCCCCGAGGCGGCGAGCTCGGAGTGCAGGGGCTTGAATGGCTCCTGACCGGCGCAGATCACCACGTGGTCGACTGGCAGGGTCTGGTCGCTGCCGTCGACACGGACATGCAGCCCTTCGTCATCGACGCCGAGGTACTCCACTCCGCCGAGCATCCGCACCCGCTTGGCCTTGAGCGTGGCGCGATGGATCCAGCCAGTGGTCTTGCCCAGGCGTGCCCCGGGCTTGCCGGGGCTGCGCTGCAGCAGCCAGACCTCGCGGGCCGGCGGTTCCGGCCGGGGCGGGGCGAGACCGCCGCGGTTGCCGTCGTAGCCCAGGTCCACCCCCCATTCGACGCGCCAGCGAGCAGCGTCGAGGCTGCTGCCATCGTCGCCATGCACCAGGAACTCGGCCACGTCGAAGCCGATGCCGCCGGCGCCGATGATGGCGACCTTGCGGCCTGGCACGACGCGGCCGGAGAGCACGTCCAGATACCCCACCACCTTGGGATGGTCGGAGCCCAGCAGATCGACCGCGCGCGGCTGGATGCCGGTCGCCAGCACCACCGCATCGAATCCGGACAGCGCGGCGGCATCGGCGCGAGTACGCAGTCGCAGATCCACGCCCGTCTGTTCGATGCGCCGGCCGAAGTAGCGCAGCGTCTCGTGGAACTCCTCCTTGCCGGGGATGCGCTTGGCCAGGTTGAACTGGCCGCCGATGACGTCGCCGGCCTCGAACAGGGTCACGCGGTGGCCGCGCTCGGCCGCGACCGTCGCGCAGGCCATGCCGGCTGGGCCTGCGCCGACCACGGCGATGCGCCTGGGAGTCGCGGTGGGCCCGTAGTTCAGTTCGGTCTCGGCGCAGGCGCGCGGGTTGACCAGGCAACTGGCGGTCTTGTTCTCGAACACATGGTCCAGGCACGCCTGGTTGCAGGCGATGCAGGTATTGATGTCGGCCGCGCGTTGCTCGCGGGCCTTGTTGACCCACTGCGGATCGGCCAGCAGCGGCCGCGCCATCGACACCATGTCCGCTTCGCCGGCAGCGAGGATGCGTTCGGCGACGTCGGGCATGTTGATGCGGTTGGTGGTGACCAGCGGCAGCGACACGTGCGGTTTCAGTCGCGCGGTGATGCCGGTGAAGGCCGCGCGCGGCACCGAGGTGGCGATGGTCGGAATGCGCGCCTCGTGCCAGCCGATGCCGGTGTTGATCAGCGTCGCGCCGGCCGCCTCGATGGCCTGGCCCTGCTGCACCACTTCGTCCCACGCCAGGCCGTCGTCGACCAGGTCCAGCATCGACAGGCGGTAGACGATGATGAAATCCGGTCCGCAGGCCTCGCGGACGCGGCGCACGATCTCTACCGCGAAGCGCATCCGCTTGGCGGCGTCACCACCCCAGCCGTCGCTGCGCCGGTTGGTGCGCGGCGCGGTGAACTGGTTGAGCAGGTAGCCCTCCGAGCCCATCACCTCGACGCCGTCGTAGCCGGCCTCGCGGGCAAGCTGGGCGGTGCGGACGAACGCACGGATCTGCCGCTCGACCCCGCCGGCCGACAGGGCGCGCGGAGTGAAGGGATTGATTGGTGCCTTCAACTTGCTCGGCGCCACCTGCAGTGGGCTGTAGCCGTAGCGGCCGGCATGCAGGATCTGCAGGCAGATGCGGCCGCCGTGTGCATGCACCGCGCCGGTGACCTGGCGATGGCGACTCACTTCCCACGGCCAGCGCAGGGTGCCGCCAAAGGGCTTGAGCCAGCCGGCCAGATTGGGCGAGAAGCCGCCGGTGACGATCAGGCCCACGCCTCCTGCCGCGCGTTCGGCGAAGTAGGCCGCCAGCTTCGGGAAGTCGGCCGCCTTGTCCTCCAGGCCGGTATGCATCGACCCCATAAGCACGCGGTTGCGCAGCGTGCAGAAGCCGAGGTCGAGCGGCTCGAACAGCTTGGGATATTGGGGATGAGGCGTGGCGGGACGGGTGAAGCTGAGAGGGCTGGCGGCCGTCATGCGGAAATACGCTGGCGTACGGAAGCCGCACGATGCCGGGAAAGGCGTCGGGCTTCAAGGGTGGGCCTGTCGCCGTCCCCGCGAAGGCGGGGCTCCACCACTCCGGAACCCGTGCATTTCCGCCTGGGCGCGGATGACGGGCCATGGTTTTTCCGCCCCTAAAAACCCCCGCAGATCAAGAGTTGTCACCCGCGCAGGCCTCGTCGAACATGGCTGACCCGTAGTTGCCGGTCCGCCATGGACGACGCTTCCTTATCCCTGCAGGACTACCTGCGCGACGGCACCGTCGCGGCCGATCTTCCCGACCTGCATCCGCTGCTTGGCGCCCGCGACCTGCTGCGCGCGTTCTCGACGCTGTTCCATGGCGGCGAGGAGAGCGTGATGGTGCGCCTGCTGGTGCTGCGCGCGATCGGCGAGCGCGGCCAGGCCCCGGACTGGTCGCCGCAGGAGCTGCGCGAACACTTCGCCTATCTCGACGCGGTCAAGTTCGACACCGTGCTCGGCCGCCTGCGCGAGAACGACCTGCTGCTGTGGGACGGGGCGACCCAGCGCTACCGGATCAGCCCGGTCGGTCGCCAGGCGCTGGCGTCGATCGGCATGCTGCTGCAGTTCAATCGCGAAGGCGACGAGCTGGCCTACGTCACCGCGCAGCTCGCCGCTGGCCACGCGGTCGGGCGCGTGCGCGGCGACGACCTGCAACATCTGCTGTCGCGCCTGAACGAACTGCGCGAGGACTTCGACCAGGCTGTGCTCAGTGGTTCGGAGCACCGCATCGAGCGTGCCGCATCGACGTTGCAATCGGTGTGGAAGTGGGTCGAGAAGGGCACGCAGATCGTCAAGGAGATCGCCGCCGATCCCGAGCTCGACGCCGCCACGCACCGCATCGCGCAGCAGATCGGCCGCGCGCAGAGCGCGATGCTGCGGCAGACATCGGTGTTCCAGCGCGCGCTCAACCAGCTCGACCGCCATCGCGTGCACCTGGGCGCGAGCGGCCTGTCCTCGTCGGACGTCAACCGCTACCTGCGCGCGCTCGACATCGAGGCACTGGCCGATCTGTCCGAAGGCGTGATCGCACGAGCACTCGCGCCGGCATTCGCGCTGGCGCCGATCGCGCTGGATATCGCCGAATACGAACTGGTGGAGCGCGAACGCGAGGCGCATGAGGACCAGTCGTTGCCGCCGGCGCAAAGCGCGCCGCAGGGCACGCAGGCGCCGGTGGCGGCCAACGACTATCACCATGCCGAAGACTGGCTGCGCGAACTCGTGCAACTCCAAACCGGCGGCACGCTGGCCGAACTGGTGCCGCAGGAAGGCTTTGCCATCAGCGCCTATCGCATGTCGCTGCTCGGACTGATCGGCGATCCCGGTGCGGAGAACCGCAACGGGGTCAGTGCCGAGATGGCGCAGTTGCCCTTGCACTGGCGCGTGGAGCCGGTGTTCGAGCCGGTAGCGCGCTGCGGCGTGGCGTACATGAGCCGCAGCCGGTTGGAGCCGCGCGTGGTGGCGTCGGGGGATGCCGGGGAGATCGCGGAGACATCCGGCGACCCCGTGCCGTCTTCCCCGCGAAGGCGCGGAACAGTCAGGAAGGCAAATGCCAAGCCACTGGATGCCCGTCTTCGCGGTGACGAGCAAAAGCAATCCAGCCAGATCCAATCCAAGCGCAACACCACCCGCAAGACCACCGAGCCTGCATGACCGATCCCATCGCCACCCTCATCGCGCGGCTGTTGGCCGAACGCTGGCTGCCGCGCGAAGACCGCGCCGTGCGCCAGATCCTGACCGACGCCGAACTGCGCGACGACCTGGACCGCCGTCTCGCCGCGGCCGGCCTGCGCCTGCTCGAGCATCCTTACGCCGCGCACGTCGCCGTCGGCGTGGCGCGAGCGCAGGAGAACGACGTGTTCGGCAGTGCGCGAGCCTGGGCGGCGAGCAACCTGCAGCTGGACCGCGACGCGATGGCGCTGCTGGTGGTCCTGTGGGCGCTGCTGGTGCTGCCCAAGCGCCAGCGCCAGATCGCGCGCCAGGAAAACGAACGCCAGCAGGAACAGGAGCAGATGTTCGCCGATCTCAAGCCGGTGCCGGTCGGCGCTGAAATGGTCGAGCCAATCAACGAACGCACGCTGCTGGCCGACTACGGCGACAAGCTCGGCGGCAAGACACGCATCCACCTCAATCTCGGCGCGTTGGCGCGGCAGGGCTTCATCGTCCGCCGCAAGGAACGCATCCATGAAGGCCCGCTGCTCGACCTCGCATTCGACTACGAGCGCATCGCCAGCCGTGTAATGGATGGCGCGCTGTCGTACGTCGTCGCCCAGGCGCGCGCTGTACAGGCCGCATCGGCGGACGCGGTCGACGAAGGCTACGACGAGATCCCCGAAGAATTCGACAGCGAAGACACCCGCGAAGAGGCACAGGCCGATGTTTGAATTCCGCAGCCTCGAAGTCGTGCATTGGGACTACTGGCAGCGCTACCAGCTGCCGCTCGACGCCTCGGTGATCACCGTGGTCGGTCCCAACGGTTCGGGCAAGACCACGCTGCTCGATGCGCTGCGCACGCTGCTGGCGATCGAAGACCGCGACACCGCGCGCGACTACAAGACCTACCTGCGCCACAACGGAAAGGGTTACGCCTGGTTGCGCGCGGTGGTGAGCAACCGTCCCGACCGCCGCGGCGGCCGGCCGTTCTTCCCGATCAAGGACGAGCAGGTCACGCTGGCCTGCCGCATCCGCAAGCGCGGCGGTGACTGGTCGCGCGACTACCAGATCGTCGCCGGCGACACACCGATAGAAGTGCTGGAACAGGGCGGTGAATGGCTCGGCGTGCGCGACTATCGCGTGCGCCTGGCCGGCGCCGGGCTGACCCGCGCGATCTGCCGCGTGCTGACGCTGGAGCAGGGCGCCACCGACAAGCTCTGCCAGTATTCGCCGCGAGAGCTCTTGCAACTGATCTTCGACGTGTTCGAGGACAAGGCCGTGCTGGACGACTACCAGCGCGCACGCAACGAACAGTTCGACGTCGAGAAGGAAATCCACCAGCTCGGCCAGGACCTTGCCGGCTTGCACCTGCGCATGGAGTCGGCGAAGGCCGACGTGCGTTCGTTCGAGGAAGGCCTGGCGCTGCACAACCAGCGCCAGCGGCTGCAAGCCGAGATCGCGCCGAAGGTGGAGTTGGCCGACCTGCGCGCCGCCATCGACGGCGCCAAGCCGCGCCTGACCGGATTGCGCCGCGCGCTGCGCGAACGCGAACGCGTGCATGGCCAACTGCAGTCGCAGGACGTCGGTGCCGCCGCTTCGCACCACGCCATGCTGGATTCGCTGGCCGATGCGCGCCAGCGCGTGGCCACATGCGAAGGCGAGTTCACGCGCGCGCGCGATTGGGCCCGCGACGCCGAGATGCTGGTCAAGCGTCATGACGAACTGGCAAGGCTGCAGGCGCAGCGCGGTGCGGTCGACGTCGATGCCTTGAGCACCGCCATCGAGAATGGGCGCCGTCGCCAGGCCGAGCTCAGGCTCGAAGCCGAACGCGACCGGGCGCGCGGCGGCGAAATCACTGCGCAGGTCGCTGCGCTGAGCAGCGGCAAGCTGCCTGTCGAGAAGTTCGAGAGCGACTTCCGCACGGCACTGGACCGTCAGGACATCTCCCACCGTGTGCTGACCGAGCTGGTCGACATCGTCGATCCGCAGTGGGCGGTGGCGGTCGAAGCCGTGCTGGCGCCATATCGTCACCTGCTGGTACTGGAGCATCCGAAGGACGCCCGGGCCGCGTGGAAGCTTGGCGAACAGATGCAGTACCGTCACTTCGTCGTCGCCGACCGTGCGCCGGTGCCGAAGGCGAGCGCGGGTTCGCTGCTGGAGGTCGTGCGGTTCTCCGCCGATCCCCCGGCGTGGCTGCCGCGCCAGCTCGATCGCATCCGCCGTGTCGTCGACATTGACGCAGGCAGCAAGCTGCCCAGTGGACAGGACTGGATCACCGCCAAGGGCTACCTGCGGGAGCATCGCGGCGGGCGTCATATCGGCGGTAGCCAGCAACACTTCGGCACCGGCGCGCGCCAGTCGCGGCTGGTGGAGTTGCGCGCTGAGCAAGCCGAAATCAGCCAGCGCGCGCAGGCGCGCGAGGCCGAACTGCATGAGCTGAGCCATCGCGTCGACGCGGATCAATCGCGCCTGCTCGGCCTCGATGCAACGCAGGAACTGGTCACCCGCGCGACCGAGTTCGCCGACGCGCAGGCACGCCTGCCCGAACTGGCCGACGCCGCTGCAGACGCCGCCGCCGAACTGGCGCGGGCGCGCGCCGCCGTCGATGCCGTGGCCGAACGCGACAAGGAGGAGGGCATCGCCGCCGCCAAGCGCCAGGGCCAGATCGATGCGCTGGCCCGCGAGCTCCGTGAACGCAGCCAGCAGATTGGCCAGGAACGGCAGGGGCTGATCCAGCGCATCCTCGACTACCGCAGGCGCCGTGCGCAGATGCCGCCGGCCTGGCGTTCGCATGCGGCGTTGCGGGCCGCACGCGACGAGTACGAGAGCGCGTCGGCCGTGCGCCGCGAGCTGGAGCGCATCGACGAGCGCATCGCCCGTGGCGGTTTTGTCCAGGACGAAGCCTGCGTGCCGATGCGCGACAAGATCGCCGCCGACCATGGCGAGCTCGAAGCGACCATCGGCAAACGCGAGGCGCACCTGCATCGCGCCAAGCGCATCACCGAGGAGGCGCGCGGCGCTTACATCAACGTGCTGCGCGCCACCGTACGGCGGTACAAGAAGAATCTGGTCTCGCTCGGCGAGTTGGCCGGTATCGGCGTCGACGTCGAGATGCCGGAACTCGTCAACGAGGACGTCGCGCTCGCCCAGGCCGGCCTGACGGTGCGTTTCGACTTCGACCGCAAGGGCTGGATCGGCCTGGACGACGGCGAGGCGTCCGGTGGCCAGCAGGTGATGAAGTCGTTGCTGCTGCTGGTCGCGCTGTTGCGCGACGAGGACCAGCCGGGCGGCTTTGTCTTCATCGACGAACCATTCGCGCACCTGGACGTGTTCAACATCGAGAAGGTCGGCCGCTTCCTGCGCTCGACCGACGCGCAGTACATCCTGACCACGCCGATCACGCACAACCTCAACGTGTTCGAGCCGTCCGACCTGGTGCTGGCGACCAGCAAGCGCCGCGCCGGCAACGCCTGGGCCGAGCCGGTGGCGGTGCTCAAGCGCGACCGCAGCCAGGACGAACAGGCGGCGTGAGAAAAACCCGCGTGCCTTGGAGGCTCGGCGTGCGCCGAGCATCCAAGGTGAGCATGCCAGGCAGCTTTCGGAAGTGGATCAAACCGGCCCGGGATTGCGCTCGCCGAAACCGCGCTGATGCCAGTAGGGATAAGCCGCGGTCACGGCACTGGCCTCATCCAGCACGGCCACCTGCTGGGGCGTGAGGTTCCAGCCGACGGCGCCGAGGTTCTGCCGCAACTGTTCCTCGTTGCGTGCGCCGATGACGACGGTCGACACGGTCGGGCGTTGCAGCAGCCAGTTCAGCGCGACCTGCGGCACGGTCTTGCCGGTTTCGGCCGCCACCTGGTCCAGCGCATCGACCACGCAATACAGATGCTCGTCGTCCACCGGCGGCCCGTGCTCGGCACTGCCCGGCAGGCGGCTCACTTCCGGTCTCGGTTGTCCCCGACGGATCTTGCCGGTCAGTCGGCCCCATCCCAGCGGACTCCACACCACCGCGCCCACGCCCTGGTCCTGTGCCAGCGGCATCAGTTCCCATTCGTAGTCGCGACCGATCAGCGAGTAGTAGGCCTGGTGGGCGACGTAGCGCGACCAGCCGTAGCGGTCGGCGACGGCCAATGACTTCATCAAATGCCAGCCCGAGAAGTTGGACACGCCCAGGTAGCGGATCTTGCCGGCCCGCACGAGGTCGTCGAGCGTGGACAGGGTTTCCTCCACGGGTGTCTTCGCGTCGAAACCGTGCAACTGGAACAGGTCGATGTAGTCGGTGCCCAGGCGCCTGAGCGCGGCCTCGACGGTATTGATCAGATGGAACCGCGACGAGCCGACATTGTTGGGGCCGTCATCGAAGCGGAACGTGGCCTTGGTCGAGATCAGCACCTGGTCGCGGCGGCCCTTGATCGCCGCACCGAGAATGCTCTCGGCCACGCCGCCGGAATAGACGTCGGCGCTGTCGAACATCGTCAGCCCCGCGTCGAGGCAGATGTCGACCAGGCGACGGGCTTCGTCGGCATCGGTGTTGCCCCACGCGCCGAACAACTGGCCTTTGCCTCCGAAGGTGCCGGTGCCGAAGCTCAACACGGGTACGCGGAAGCCGGATTTGCCGAGAAAGCGGTATTCCATTGCGAAAGGTCCTGTAAGGAAGGGGGAGGGGTCAGGAATGTTCCGGCACGCAGCCGGCAGGCAGCGTGATGCCGCGTTCGCGCCGCTCCAGGCGCACGCTCCACAGAGCGACGACCAGTCCGGCGACCGTCACAAGTGCGGCGGTCCAGGTGACGGCCCCCAGTCCGGGGCCGCGCTCGATCACCACGCCACCGAGCCACGCACCCATCGCGTTGCCAAGATTGAACGCGGCGATGTTGAAGCTCGACGCCAGGTTCTGACCGGCGCCGTTGGCGTGATGCAGTACACGCAACTGCAGCGGCGATACCGTGGCGAACGCTGCGACGCCCAGCAGTGCGACGAAGGCGACCATCGCGATCGGGCTGCGCAGCGCGAATGTCATCGCGCCGAGCACCAGCGCCAGTGCGGCCAACGTGGCCAGCAATGCAGGCGTCGGCTTGCGATCGGCGAAGCGACCACCGAGCAGGTTGCCGACCACCATGCCGCCGCCGAACAGCAGCAGGATCGGCGACACCGCCCCTTCGCCGAAGCCGGTCAGTCGCGTCAGCAGCGGCTGGAGGTAGGTGATCACCACGAACACGCCGGCGAAGCCGAGCATCGTCATCAGCAGGCCGAGCAGCACCTGCGGACGCACCACGGTCTTGAGTTCGTCGCGCAGCGGCACCGATGCGCTGTCGTCGCGGCTGTTAGGCACCAGCGCGGCGATGATCAGGAACGACACCACGCCGACCACGGTCATCGCCCAGAAGGTGGAACGCCAGCCCAGATGCAGGCCGAGCCAGGCGCCGGCCGGCATCCCGAGCAGCGTCGCCAGCGTCAGCCCCGAGAACATCACCGAGATGGCCGAAGCGCGACGCTCGCGCGGCACCAGCCCGGTCGCCACCACCGCGCCGACGCCGAAGAAAGTGCCGTGGGTGAGCGAGGTCAGCACGCGCGCCGCCATCAGCGTGGTGTAGTCCGGCGCCAGCGCACAGGCCGCGTTGCCGACCGTGTAGATGACCATCAGCGCCATCAGCACCGCCTTGCGCGGCATGCGTCGTGTCAGCAGCGTCAGCACCGGTGCGCCGACGAACACGCCCAGCGCGTAACCCGACACCAGCATGCCCGCGGCGGCGATCGACACGTGCAGATCGGCGGCGACCTGCAACAGCAGGCCCATGATCACGAACTCGGCGCAGCCGATGCCGAACGAGCCCGCGGTCAGTGCATAAAGCGCGAGCGGCATCCGCCGGGAGGAAGCGGTAGAGGTCGGGGGGAGCGAGGACATGCCGTGCCGGTCTGCCTGGATGGGGGAGCGCGCAGCCTAGGCGGTTGCATCTTCAGCGGAAACCGTCAGGATGACGAAGCAGTTTCAATGAATATTTGATAATCGGAGCGGATCTGGACCGGATCGACGACATCGGCCTGTTCCTGCGGGTGCTGGACCTGGGCTCCATCAGCGCAGCCGCGCGCAGCCTCGACCTGTCGGTGGCGGTGGCCAGCCAGCGACTGAAGCGCCTGGAGCGCGACCTGGGCGTACGTCTGCTGCACAGGACCACGCGTCGCCTGCACGCGACCCCGGAGGGCGCGGTGCTGGCCGAGCAGGGGCGGGTGCTGATCGAGGACCTGGAGGCGCTGACCTCAGGTCTGCGCCAGAGCGGCACCGAGGCCGCGGGAACGCTGCGGGTGACCACGTCCGCGTCGTTCGGACGCCTCTACATATCGCCACTGCTGCCGCAGTTCCTGGCGTTGCATCCGCGCATCAAGCTCAGCCTGAATCTCACCGACCTGAAGCTCGATCTGGTCAGCGCCGGCTTCGACCTGGCGATCCGCATCGGCGCGATGGCCGATTCCAACCTCGTCGCGCGCCGGCTGGCGCCGAACCGTCGCGTGCTGTGCGCTGCCCCTGACTACCTGCGGCGCCACGGCATGCCGCGCACGCCGCAGGAGTTGTCCAAACACGAATGCGTGCTGCTGGTCGGCAGCGAGGGTCGGCAGGATGTCTGGCGCATGAGCGATGGCGCCGGCGGCGAAGTCGCCGTGCGCGTGCAAGGTCGCATCGAGAGCAACTACGGCGAAGTGATCCGCGACGCCTGCGTCGCCGGGCTCGGTATCGCCCTGCACTCGTCCTGGCACGTCGTCGACGACCTGCGCAGTGGCCGCCTGCAACAGGTGCTGCCGGACTATCCGTTCGCCGACACCGGCATCTACGCGGTCATGCCCCAACGCCGGCTGGTGCCGCCGCGGGTGCGGGCGTTCGTCGATTTCCTGGCGGAGCGGTTTGGCGAGAATCCGCCGTGGGAGAACGGGTTGACCGGCTGAAAGAGGGCTTCAGTCGAACGCAAACGCATCCAGCGCCAGCGATCCAAATTCGTGCGAGCGATGGATCGTGCGCACGTTCGGCGTTTCGCCGGAGGCGCCCAGCGCCACGAACAGCGGCATCAGGTGTTCCACCGTCGGATGCGCGTGGCGCGCATGAGGCGCGCGCTGCTGCCAATCCATCAAGGCCGGCCAGTCGTGCGCTGACAGCATCGTGTGCATCCAGTCGCCGAACTCCTGCGCCCACGGCGGCAGCGGCGCGTTCTTGTCCTGCCATTGCAGATCGCCCAGGTTGTGCACGAATCCGCCCGAGCCGACCACCAGCACGCCCTCGTCACGCAGCGGCGCAAGCGCCTGGCCGAGGGCGTAGTGCTGGGCCGCGGTTCCGTGAGGCATCACCGACAGCGGCACTACCGGAATATCCGCCTGGGGATACATGCGCCGTAGCGGGACCCACACTCCGTGATCGAGACCGTGGTTGTCGCGTACGCGCGGCGACAACCCGGCTTCGGCCAGGCGTTGCGCGATGCGTTCGGCCAGGTCGGGGTCGCCGGGAGCGGGGTACTGGATCTGATAAAGCGGCTCGGGGAATCCGCCGAAGTCGTGCACCGTGTGCGGTTGCGCATGGCCGCCCAGCATGGGCTGACCGGTCATGAAATGCGCCGACGCCACTACGACGGCCTTCGGCCACGGCAGTTGCTCGCCGAGGCCATCGAGAAAACGTCCGGCGGCCGAGTCCTCGACCGCCAGCATCGGCGAGCCGTGAGACAGGAACAGCGTGGGCAGGCGGGTCGGGATGTCCATTGCACTAGCGTGATCCTGCAACGCCGCTTTTCCAAGCGCGTGCCGCATGCCGGTGCGTTCTGCAGGTGCCGGTAATGGGCCTGGTTGCGATTCACGGCGTCGGCTACACCGCTGCGGCAAGAATGGCCGCCTCCCACTCGCCGCGGGTATGCGTCCATGAGCCAGTTCGACATCCGCTCGACCGTTCGCCCCGATCCCGATCCGCCGATGGTAGAGATCGCCGACTACGTCGCCGATTACCGCATCGATTCGAAGGAGGCCTACGACACCGCGCGTTACATGCTGCTCGATTCGCTGGCCTGCGCGGCGCTGGCGATGGACCACGCCGAATGCGTCCGTCATCTCGGACCCTTGGTGCCGGGCGCGCAGATGGAGGGCGGCGCGCGCGTGCCGTTTACTGCCTTCGAACTCGATCCGGTCCAGGCCGCCTACAACATCGGCGTGCAGATCCGCTGGCTCGACTTCAACGACACCTGGCTGGCGGCCGAATGGGGGCACCCATCGGACAACCTCGGCGCGATCCTTGCCGTGGCCGATTACCTGGGCCGCAAGGCCGAAACCGAAGGCGGCCGGGCCATGACCGTGCGGGACGTCCTCGGTCACGCCATCAAGGCCCACGAGATACAGGGCTGCTACGCGCTGAAGAACTCCTTCAACCGCGTCGGCCTGGACCACGTGATCCTGGTTCGCCTGGCATCGACCGCCGTCGCCACCGGCATGCTGGGCGGCAACCGGGACGCCATCGTCACCGCCGTCTCGCACAGTTGGATCGACAACGGGGTGCTGCGCACCTATCGCCACGCGCCGAACACCGGCCCGCGCAAAAGCTGGGCCGCGGGCGACGCCTGCCGCCGCGCCGTCATCCATGCATTGAATGCCATCAAGGGCGTGGTCGGTTATCCGAGCGCGCTGACCGTGCCGACCTGGGGTTTCTACGACGTTGCCTTCCAGGGCAAGCCATTCGATTTCGAGCGACCGTTCGGCAGCTACGTGATGGAAAACATATTGTTCAAGATCAGTTACCCGGCGGAGTTCCATGCCCAGACCGCGGTCGAGTGCGCGATGACCCTGCACCCGCAGGTGAGTGCCAGGCTCGATGAAGGCGGTGTGGACGCCATCGACAGGGTCGTCCTGGAAACCCAGGAAGCAGGGCGCCGCATCATCGACAAGACCGGACCGCTGGCCAATTACGCCGACCGTGACCATTGCCTGCAATACATGGTCGCCGTGCCGCTGATCTTCGGCCGCCTGACCGCCGACGATTACAGCGATGCCGTCGCCGCCGACCCGCGCATCGATGCGCTGCGCGAGCGCATGTCGGTAGTCGAGAACGCACAGTTCACGCGGGATTATTTCGATCCGGAAAAGCGCTATATCGGCAATTCCGTTCAGGTGTTCTTCAAGGACGGAAGTTCGACCGAACGGGTTTCGATCGATTATCCGATCGGCCACCGGAGGCGACGAGGCGAAGGGATTCCGGCGCTGATGGCCAAGTTCGAGTCGGCGATTCGTGGTGCGCTGCCCGCCGCACAGGCCGATCAGTTGCTGGCCCTGGCCGCGCAACCGTCGCGACTGGAGGCCCTGCCGATCACGCAGTTTTTATCCTTGCTCAGGGCCTGAACCTTTTTTGACGGGGCGGCGATATTCCGGGAACTAATGTGATTGTTATGTGCCCGTTAACATGACTTTCACATAAGCAAATTTACTCTGCGCGCCGATGGCGTCTTCCGGCGACTGTCCCCACAGGAGTACGAAAGCCCGCTGATTGCGGTTTTCGGTTTTCACTAGATGAAGGAGCACAACATGAATAAGAAACTCCTCTGCGCCGCCCTGCTGGGTGGCCTGAGCGTCACCCAGGTGGCCGCCGCCCAGGAATTCGACGACCGTTGGTACCTGACCGGTTCGGCCGGCTTCAATATCCAGGACAACGATCGCGGCACCCGCGACACTCCGTTCGTGGCTCTCGGCGTCGGCAAGTTCCTCAACCAGAACTGGTCGATCGACGGCGAGCTGAACTACCAGAACACTGAGTTGGACGACAACCAGGACCTTCGCTGGAGCCAGTACGGCGCGTCGCTGGACGCACGTTACTTCTTCACGTCCGAAGGCCGCGAGTGGGCGCCGTACATCCTGATGGGCCTGGGTTGGCAGCGTGACGAAGAGGAGTTCGATGCTTTCCCGGACCCCAACTCGCCGGGTGACCGCGAAGACAACACCTGGTCCGCCAAGGCCGGCCTGGGCGTGCAGTCGGGGCTGTATGGCAAGCGCGTCGGCATCCGTGCCGAACTGGCCTACCGCGCCGACTTCGACGACGGCAGCGTCAACGCTCCGAGCGAAGACTGGTTCGGCGACGTGCTGGCCTCGGTCGGCGTGATCATCCCGCTGGGCCCGCCGGTCGTTCCGGCTCCGCCCGCTCCGGCCGCGCCAAGCTGCGCCGACATGGATGACGACGGCGACGGCGTCAACAACTGCGACGACAAGTGCCCGGGTTCGCAGGCCGGCCAGACGATCGGTCCGGACGGTTGCCCGGTGCCGGTGTCGATCGACCTGAAGGGCGTGAACTTCGACTTCGACAAGGCCGCGCTGCGTCCTGACGCGATCGCCACGCTCAATGAGGCCATCGAGATCTTCAAGCGCTATCCGGAGCTGCGTGCCGAAGTGGCCGGTCATACCGACCAGTGCGGCAAGGATGCGTACAACCAGAAGCTCTCGGAGCGTCGCGCCAAGGCGGTGTACGACCACCTGACCAGCAACGGTATCGACGCATCGCGCCTGACCGGTCCGAATGGCTACGGCGAGAGCCGTCCGCTCGAGGACCTGGGCCAGACGATGCCGGGCTGCAAGAGCGAGAAGAACCGCCGCACCGAGCTGAACGTCCAGAACTGAGCCAGACCGGCGGTTTCCGGGGACCCAGTCCCCGGACCCGCCACCCGAAAAAAACCGAAGCCCGGCCGCTTGGCCGGGCTTCGTTCGTTTACAGCCCATAGTTACTGAATCACGTTAACAAGGATTAACAAATATCTTGACATTGTTATATGATCGTTCCGCCAGTGACCATCGGGTCGGGCCGGACCGAATCTGAATGTGTCCCTGTCACGCGTTTGCCGTGAATCGAATCTTCCCGATTGTGAACACAAGGAGTCAGCAATGAAGATCCGTTTGTTGAGTACCGCACTGCTGGCCGGCCTGGCCTTTACGCAGGTAGCTGGCGCCCAGGAATACGACGACCGTTGGTACCTCACCGGTTCGGCCGGCTTCAATATCCAGGACAACGACCGCGGCACCCGCGATGCCCCATTCCTGGGTCTCGGCGTGGGCAAATTCCTCAATCAGAACTGGTCGATCGACGGCGAACTGAACTATCAGAACCCGAACAACGACATCAACCAGAACCTCAACTGGAGCCAGTACGGCATCTCGGCGGACCTGCGTTATTTCTTCACGGCCGAAGGCCGCGACTGGGCGCCGTATGCCTTGATGGGCCTGGGTTACCAGCGCAACGAAGAAGAGTTTGACGCGTTCCCGAGCCCGGACTCTCCGGGTGACCATGAAGAAGGCTCACTCGCCGCCAAGGTTGGCATGGGCGTGCAGTCGGGGCTGTATGGCAAGCGCTTCGGCGTCCGCGCCGAAGTGGCCTACCGCGCCGATTTCGACGACAGCAGCGTCAACGCTCCGAGCGAAGACTGGTTCGGCGACATCCTCGCCTCGGTCGGCGTGATCATCCCGTTGGGCCCGCCGGTCGTTCCGGCTCCGCCCGCTCCGGCCGCGCCAAGCTGCGCCGACATGGATGACGACGGCGACGGCGTCAACAACTGCGACGACAAGTGCCCGGGTTCGCAGGCCGGCCAGACGATCGGTCCGGACGGTTGCCCGGTGCCGGTGTCGATCGACCTGAAGGGCGTGAACTTCGACTTCGACAAGGCCGCGCTGCGTCCTGACGCGATCGCCACGCTCAACGAAGCGATCGAGATCTTCAAGCGCTATCCGGAGCTGCGTGCCGAAGTGGCCGGTCATACCGACCAGTGCGGCAAGGATGCGTACAACCAGAAGCTCTCGGAGCGTCGCGCCAAGGCGGTGTACGACCACCTGACCAGCAACGGTATCGACGCATCGCGCCTGACCGGTCCGAATGGCTACGGCGAGAGCCGTCCGCTCGAGGACCTGGGCCAGACGATGCCGGGCTGCAAGAGCGAGAAGAACCGCCGCACCGAGCTGAACGTTCAGAACTGAGCCACCGGCCGACCGGGGGACCCTGGTCCCCTGATCCGCCACCCGCAACAAGCGAAGCCCGGCCTTCTGGCCGGGCTTCGTCGTTTGTGACGGGAAGCTGGCTAATGTGCGATCCGCGGTTGTTCCCGCTCATAGCCGGGCCTACACTCGTTTCGCTCAGCCCGGACGCGTTCCGGGCGCACGATCAGGATGCTCGGGAGACACGCCATGCGCGCGGTAATCGGATTGTCGTTGATGTTCATCGCCGGGATGGTGCAGGCGCAGGCAAGCAGCTGTGCGAGCGTCGCGGCGCCCAAGGCGATGCCGATCCGTCCCACCGTGGTGGCGCCGATCGCTTCCGAAATCGTCCTGCCGAGCCATCAGCTCGGTGCGCCGACCGGCGTGCTGTCGCAGGCGTTCGACGAGACGTTGGCGGTGGACCAGGTGCTGTTGCGACAGCGCATCGACGCCTGCAGGAACGTCGCCACGGCGACGCCCGCCGCAGCGCCGGCCGCCACCGCGATGCCGGCATCGACCGATCCGGCGGCCTATAAGCCCAAGACCCAGTACGACAACACGCCGTGGCGGTTCGACATGAACCAGAACGGCAAGCGCATGACGGCCGAGGAGTTCGACGCCTGGATGAAGGCCAAGGGCGTGCGCGTGGCCAAGGGCAAGGGCGCTGCCGCCGCACCGGAGCCGGCGCCGGCCGCGACCGAGGCGGACAAGAAGAAGTAAGGCCTCGCGCCCCCACGTTTTGAGCACGGCCGCGAGGCGGCCTTAGATAGAATGAAGACTTCACCTCGACACGGCCTGGCGCGCGTGCTGTCCAAGTGCGGACTGTGCTCGCGAACGCAGGCTGCGCAATGGATCGCCGACGGCCGTGTCGAAGTGGACGGGCGCGTCGTGCGTGATCCCGAGTTCGGGGTCGTACAAGGCCGCCACCGGGTGACGGTCGACGGGAATCCTCTCGACCAGCCTCAACGCCGCTACCTGATGCTCAACAAGCCGCGCGGTCTGGTCACCACCGCCAACGACGAGCGTGGCCGCGATACCGTCTACCGCTGCTTCGACGGTGCCGGGCTGCCGTGGCTGGCGCCGGTCGGCCGGCTGGACAAGGCCAGCGAGGGATTGCTGCTGTTCTGCAACGATCCGGCGTGGGCGGCCAGGATCACCGACCCCGACATGGGGCTCGACAAGACCTATCACGTGCAGATCGACACGATTCCCGATGAGCGCACGCTGGCGGCGCTGGAGGGCGGCATCATCGAGTCGGGCGAGGCGCTGCGTGCCAGTTCGGCGCGCCTGCTGCGCGCGGGTGAAAAGAACGCGTGGGTCGAGATCGTCCTCGACGAAGGGCGCAACCGCCAGATCCGTCGCCTGCTGGCTGCCCTCGACATCGGGGTGCTGCGGTTGGTGCGCGTCGCCATCGGCGCGCTGCGCCTGGGTGAACTGGGCAAGGGGCAGTGGCGCGAATTGAGCGCCGAGGAGCTGGCGGCGTTGGGACGCTGAATGGGCACGTCATCGCAAACCGGTGAAGGGCGCGCTGGCGGAGTGCAGGTCATTTTTCTTCGGATTGTGCGCAAGCTCATGGTACGGAGGCGGCAATGCAGCGACACTCTTCCCACACAAGGGGAGGGTTCAATCATGGGCAAGATGTGGATGATGGCCGTGCCGATGCTGCTGCTGTGCGGCTTCGCGCAGGCCGCTGGCAAGCAGGCCAAGCCGGCCGCCGAGCCGGCTCCGAAGGTGGAAGCCAAGGCCGAGACCGCTGCGGGCTACCAGCCGAAGACCAAGTACGACAACACGCCGTACCGCTTCAACATGGAGCAGAACGGCAAGAAGATGAGTGCCGAAGAGTTCGATGCCTGGATGAAGGCGCGCGGTATCCGCGTGGCCAAGGGCGCACCGCCGAAGGAAGACGGCGGCGCGGCCAAGAGCGACAACAGCAGCAAGTAAGGCAAGCATCAGCGGCCGCCGCTCCGGCGCGGCGGCCATGACGCAGAAGGCCGGTCTCGCGACCGGCCTTCTGTTGTTCCTGCGATTCGCTCCGGGCGTCAGGCTTTCAGCACGCCCAGTTCGCGACCGATCTTGATGAACGCGGCGATCGCCCGGTCCAGGTGCTCGCGCGTGTGCGCCGCCGACATCTGCGTGCGGATGCGTGCCTGGCCCTGCGGCACGACGGGGTAGAAGAAGCCGATCGCGTAGATGCCTTCCTCCAGCAGCCGCGCCGCGAACTTCTGCGCCAGCGGCGCGTCGTACAGCATCACCGGGGCGATCGGATGCACGCCGGGCTTGATCTCGAAGCCGGCGGCGGTCATCTGCTCGCGGAAGTAGGCGGTGTTCGCCACCAGTTGCTCGCGCAGGTCGCCGGCGCTGGAGAGCATCTCAAACGCCTTGATCCCCGCGGCCACCACGTGCGGCGGCAGCGAGTTCGAAAACAGATATGGACGCGAGCGCTGGCGCAGCATCTCGATCACTTCTTTCCTGGCGGTGGTGAAACCGCCCAGCGCGCCGCCCATGGCCTTGCCGAGCGTGCCGGTGAAGATGTCGATCTTGTCCATCACGCCCTTGACCTCGGCCGAGCCGCGGCCGCTGGCGCCGAGGAAGCCGGTGGCGTGGCACTCGTCGATGTGCACCAGGGCGTTGTACTTCTTCGCCAGCGCGGTGATCTCATCCAACGGCGCAATGAAGCCGTCCATCGAGAACACGCCGTCGCTGGTGATCAGCTTGGTCTTGCAGCCGGCGGCGTCGGCCGCCTGCAACTGCTTTTCCAGGTCGGCCATGTCGCAGTTGGCGTAGCGGAAGCGCTTGGCCTTGCACAGGCGCACGCCGTCGATGATCGAGGCGTGGTTGAGCGCGTCGGAGATGATCGCGTCGTCCTCGCCCAGCAGCGGCTCGAACAGGCCGCCGTTGGCGTCGAAGCAGGCGGCATAGAGGATGGTGTCCTGCGTACCGAAGAAGTCGGCGATGGTCTTCTCGAGCTGCTTGTGCAGGTCCTGCGTGCCGCAGATGAAGCGCACCGAGGCCATGCCGAAGCCGTGCGTATCGAGTGCCTGCTTGGCCGCCGCGATGACGTCGGGGTGGTCGGCCAGGCCGAGGTAGTTGTTGGCGCAGAAGTTCAGCACGGTGCGGCCGTCTTCCAGCGTGATTTCGGCCGACTGCGGCGAGGTGATGATGCGTTCGGACTTGAACAGGCCTTGCGCGCGGATGCTCTCGAGCTCGTCGGCGTAACGTTGGGTGAGGGGGGCGGCGGTGGCCATCGTCGGTTCCAGTTCGGTGGACCGCGATTTTAACCAACGCGGGCTGACCAACGTGGGTTAACCAGTATTGGCGCCAAGGCGGGTCAGCCAATGCAGGTTCGTTCCACCGGCTGGGCTAGCATCGGTGGATGGCCGAACGCGCTTCCGCTTCGCTGCCGCTATGGCCGTTGCCCCTGCTGGCCGCGGTGCTACCGCTGCTGGTCGCCCACCTGGCGTGGTGGCTGTCGGTGCGCGACGGGCTGGCGCCTGCGTGCAATCCCTACCTGGATGGGTGCGTTTCGATCAGCCGGGCGGCCCGCCATGGCCTGGGCAACGACCTGTTCCGGATGGCGATGCTGCCCTGCGCGGTCTTGCAGGCCCTGTGCTGGGTGGCCGCCACGGCTTGGCTGCGGCGCGATACACCGGTCGCGGTGCCCACCTTGCCGTGGCTGGGCGTGGTCGCGGGAGTGGCGCTGGCCCTGTATGCAACGTTCCTGGGCACCGAAGGGCAGACCTACGAGCTGCTGCGCCGCTACGGCAACGTGATCTATTTCGGCAGCACCGGCCTGGCGTTGCTGGTGGCATTGCGCGCGCTGTCGTGGAATCGCCACGCGCCGGGCTACCGGGCGCTGTTCGTGATCGCGGTGGCGCTGCTGGCCATCGGACTGAGCAGCGTCGTGGTCGCGTATGTCGTCGAGGAACCGGACAGGCGCGACGGTTGGCGCAACGCGCTCGAATGGCACCTCGGCCTGTGGTTGACCGGGATCTACGCGGTATTGGGGTGGCTGTGGAGGCGCGAGCGCTGGGCTCTCGCTTCCAACTGAGGTAGCGACCGCTGCGCGGCTCTCGCCCCAGCCCTCTCCGGCAAGCGGGAGAGGGGAAACGCGCAAGGCGTCAGTTCCAGCTCAGTACGACCTTGCCGGCCTTGCCCGATTCCATCAGCTCGAAGCCTTCCTGGAACGAATCGATCGGCAACTGATGGGTCAGCACCTTGCCGAGCGGGAAACCGCCCAGCACCAGCTGCGTCATCTTGTACCAGGTCTCGTACATCTTTCGGCCGTACATGCCGTGGATGGTGAGGCCCTTGAAGATGATCTTGTCCCAGTCGGCGCCGGCACCCTTGGGCATGATGCCGAGCATGGCGATCTTGCCGCCGTGGTACATGCAGTCGAGCATGTCGTTGAACGCGCGCGGATTGCCGCTCATTTCCAGGCCGACGTCGAAGCCTTCCATGTGCAGGTCGGCCATCACGTCCTTGAGCGAGGTGTTGGCGACGTTGACCACGCGCGTGGCGCCCATGTCGGCGGCCAGCTTGAGGCGGTAATCGTTGACGTCGGTGACCACGACATTGCGCGCGCCGATGTGCTTGCAGATGCCGGCGGCGATGATGCCGATCGGGCCGGCGCCGGTGATCAGCACGTCCTCGCCGACCACGTCGAACTCCAGCGCGCAGTGCGCGGCGTTGCCGTACGGATCGAAGAACGCGGCCAGCTCGCCCGGGATCTGGTCCGGGATCGGCCACAGGTTGCTGGCCGGCATCACGATGTATTCGGCGAACGCGCCATTGCGGTTGACGCCGATGCCGACGGTGTTCGGGCACAGGTGCTGGCGGCCGGCGCGGCAGTTGCGGCAGTGGCCGCAGACGATGTGGCCTTCGGCCGACACGCGCTGGCCCAGCTTGTAGCCGGTCACGCCGGCGCCGAGCTCGACCACGCGGCCGACGAACTCGTGGCCGATCACCAGGCCCGGCTTGATCGTGCGCTGGCTCCACTCGTCCCACAGGTAGATGTGCAGGTCGGTGCCGCAGATCGCGGTCTTTTCGAGCTTGATCAGCACTTCGTTGGGGCCGGGGGAGGGGATCGGCACTTCCTCCATCCAGATGCCCTTGCCGGTTTCGCGCTTGACCAGCGCCTTCATCGTTTGCGTCATTGGGGAGTCCGCGGACTGGCGGTAAAGAGGCGGCAATTATAGCCCGCGGGGTCGTCCCGACCGGGTGGCGGGTTTGCCCGGGCCGGCCGGCATCGCCTATCGTCCCGCCTCCTCATGTTCCTTCGACGACACGAATCCACCATGCGCCACCGTCTGTTAGCCCTGTCCCTCGCGCTGCCCCTGCTGACACTGACGGGCCACACCCATGCCGACGAGGGCATGTGGATGCCGTCGCAGCTGCCTGACATCGCCAGGCAGCTCAAAGCGGCCGGCTTCAAGGGACGCCCGAGCGACCTGGCGGAATTGGCCAAGCCGCCGATGAACGCCGTGGTCAAGGTCGGCGGCGCCAGCGGCGCGTTCGTGTCGGGCGACGGCCTGGTGCTGACCAACCACCATGTCGCCTTCGGTGTGATCCAGTACAACGCCAAGCCCGAGCGCGACCTGATCCGCGACGGCTACATCGCCGCCGACCGCGGCGCCGAGTTGCCGGCCAATCCCGACTACCGCGTGCTGGTCACCACCGGCTTCGATCGCATCACCGACCGCATCCTCGAGGGCGCCAGGGGCAAGCAGGGACGCGAGTACTACGATGCCGTCGATTCGGCGACCAAGGCCGCGGTGGCCGAGTGCGAGCGCGAAGCCGGCTACCGCTGCAGCGTCGCCAACATGTACTACGGCACCGACTTCTACCTGGTGCGCCAGCTCGAATTGCGCGACGTGCGCCTGGTCTATGCGCCGCCCAATGACATCGGCAACTACGGCGGCGAGGTCGACAACTTCGTCTGGCCGCGCCATGCGGGCGATTTCACCCTGCTGCGTGCGTATGTAGGCAAGGACGGCAAGCCGGCCGACTACGCCCCGGACAACGTGCCCTATGTGTCGCCGGCGCACCTTCAGGTTTCCACGCGCAACGTGAAGGAAGGCGACTTCGCGATGCTGGCCGGCTATCCCGGCGTGACGTTCCGGCATCGCATGGCGTCGGAGTTCGCCAACCAGATCGACTGGCAGCTGCCTTCGCGGGTCGCCTTGTACCAGGGCATGATCGATACGATCGAATCGGCCAGCGCCAAGGACGAAGCCGCGCGCGTCAGCTACGCCGCGCAGGTGAAAAGCCTGAAGAACACGCTCAAGCGTGCGCAGGGCGAACTCGACGGGCTGCGCCGCAGCGACGCGGCGAAGGTACGTCGCGACGATGAGACGGCGATGATGACGTGGCTGGACAAGCAGGCCGATGCGACCGCGATCAAAGCCGACATCGCCGCCGCGCAGGTCGTGCTCGACCGCGGCGCGGCCACGCGCGAGCGCGATCAGTTGTTGGGCGTGATCGCCTCGCAGTCGCAGTTGCTGAACTCGGCGCTTACCGTGCAGCGCCTTGCGCACGAGCGCGGCAAGCCCGACGCGCAGCGCGAGTCGGGCTACCAGCAGCGCGACGAGGTACTGATCACCGGCAAGCTCAAGCAGGTACAGCGCCGCTATTCGCCCGCGGTGGAGAAGGCCCTGCTGACCGATCTGCTCACCCAGTACCAGGCGTTGCCGGCTGTGCAGCACGTGGCCGAGTTCGATGCCGTGTTCGGCACGACGCCGGCGCAGTTGAAGGCGAAGCTGGATGCGATGTATGCCGGCACCCGCCTCGGAGACGAGGCCCAGCGCCTGTCGGCGATGCAGGCCGATCACGCGGCGCTGGGTGCTTCCGACGACACGCTGCTCAAGGCTGCCGCGGCCCTGATGCCAGCCGTGCTGCGACTGGAGGACGAATCCAAGGTCAGCGCCGGCGAGTTGTTGCGCCTGCGCCCGGCCTACATGAAGGGGCTGATCGCGTTCCGCCAGTCGCAGGGCCGTGCGGTCTATCCCGATGCCAACTCCACCTTGCGCGTGAGCTATGGCCGCATCAGCGCCATGGATCCTCGCGATGGCGTGCATTACCAGCCGCTGACTACCGTGCAGGGCATCGTGGAGAAGCACACCGGTGCCGAACCGTTCAACGCGCCGCGGCCGCTGCTCGATGCCATCGCCAAGGGCGATTTCGGCAGCACCGCCGAGCCGAGCCTGGGCAATTCGTCCAAAGGCGCGCAGACGGTGGATTTCCTGACCAATCTCGATACCACCGGCGGCAACTCCGGATCGCCCGTACTGGACGCGCAGGGCAAGCTGATCGCGCTGAACTTCGACAGCAACTGGGAGGCGGTAAGCGCCAGCTGGATGTTCGACCCGCGCTACAAGCGTGCGATCCATGTCGACATGCGCTACATGCGCTGGCTGATGGCCAAGGTTTATCCGGCGCCGCACCTGCTGCGGGAAATGAACCTGCCTGCAGAGTAAACGTCCGCCAGAAACATGCCGGAACCAGCAAAATTCAACGGCCGGATGCGACGGCGGTCGCAGTTCGCGCCATCGTAGGGCGGGCTAGACTCGCCTTCTGATTCGTCCGCCAGGAGTTTTTGTACATGCGTCATAACGTGTTGGCCTCGGCGATCGCCGGTCTTGTCGCCGTAGCCGGTCTCGGGAGCGCCCAGGCGGGCGAAGGAATGTGGGTGCCGCAGCAACTGCCGGAGATCGCCGGTCCGCTGAAGAAGGCGGGCCTCAAGCTGAGCCCCAAGCAGCTGGCCAACCTCACCGGCGATCCAATGGCGGCGGTAGTGTCGCTCGGCGGCTGCACCGCGAGCTTTGTTTCACCGCAGGGGCTGGTGGTGACCAATCATCATTGCGCCTACGGCGCGATCCAGCTCAACTCCACGCCCGACAAGAACCTGATGAAGGACGGCTTCAATGCCGCCATGCAGGGCGATGAGGTTTCCGCCGGCCCCAACGCCCGCATCTATGCGCTCGACAGCATCCAGGACGTCACCGAACACGTGCGGGCCGTGGTCGCGGCGGCGCCCGATGCGCTGGCGCGCACGGTGGCACTGGAGAACATCGAGAAGCAGCTGATCGCCGGTTGCGAGCAGGAGGCGGGCTACCGCTGCCGCCTCTACAGCTTCTCGGGCGGCAACGTCTATCGCCTGTTCCGCAATCTCGAAATCCGCGACGTGCGCCTGGTCTATGCGCCTCCCGGCAGCGTGGGCAACTACGGCGGCGAAATCGACAACTGGATGTGGCCGCGCCACACCGGCGACTTCTCGTTCTACCGCGCCTACGTCGGCAAGAGCGGCAAGCCGGCCGCGTACTCGCCCGACAACGTGCCCTACCAGCCCAAACATTGGTTGACACTGGCCGACAAGGCGCTGGGCGAGGGCGACTTCGTCATGGTGGCCGGTTACCCGGGACGCACCGCACGATACGCACTGGCCGAGGAATTCGACGAGACGTCGAACTGGACCTATCCGGCCATCGGTGGTCATTACAAAGATCTGGTCGCCATGGTGCAGACGGCCGGCAAGAGCAATCCCGACATCGCGGTCAAGTACGCCAGCACGGTGCGCAGCTGGCAGAACGTGATGAAGAACTACGACGGCCAGCTGCAGGGCTTCAAGCGCATCGATGCCGCCGAAAAGAAGCAGGCCGAGGAAACCGCGGTGCTGGCGTGGCTGAAAAAGCAGGGGCCGGCAGGTGCGCCCGCGTTGGCCGCGCACCAGTCGCTGCTCGCCATCAACCAGGCTGCCAGCGTCAATCGCGAGCGCGATCTGGTCTTCAGCCAGTTGCGCAGCACGGGCACGCTTGGGGCCGCGACCCAGCTGTATCGCCTGTCGATCGAACGCGCCAAGCCCGATGCCGACCGCGAGCAGGGCTACCAGGAGCGCGACCTGCCGACCTTCGAAGGCGGCATGCGCCAGATGGAGCGGCGCTACGTGCCGGCGATGGATCGCGAACTGCAGGCGTACTGGCTGCGCCAGTACATCAAGCTGCCGGCGTCGCAGCATCTGCCTGCGCTGGACAAATGGCTCGGCGGCAACAACGAGAGCGCGATCAAGCGCGCGCTCGACAAGCTGGCCAAGACCAGGCTGGGCAACACCGATGAACGACTGAGGCTGATGACCGCCGATCGTTCCATGCTGGAGAAGAGCAAGGACCCGGCGATGCAGTTCGCGGTGGCGCTGATGCCGACGGCGCT
The DNA here is from genome assembly GCF_031457115.1 of Lysobacter niastensis. Lineage (GTDB taxonomy): Bacteria > Pseudomonadota > Gammaproteobacteria > Xanthomonadales > Xanthomonadaceae > Lysobacter_J > Lysobacter_J niastensis_A. The sequence continues at coordinate 153,216 of NZ_JAVDVY010000002.1, read as the reverse complement.
GCAACTGGAGAAGGAAGGCAAGACGCGGGCCGGTGAAGCGCTGGTGGCGCGACCGGTGTACCTGCAGGCGGTGGCCGACTACAAGAAGAGCCAGGGCCAGTTCGTCTATCCCGACGCCAACTCGTCGCTGCGCATCACCTTCGGCAACGTGATGGGCTACACCAGGACCGATGGCAGCAAGCAGGTACCGTTCACCCGGCTGGAGGAAGTCGCGGCCAAGGCCACCGGCGCGGACCCGTTCGATGCACCGCAGGCGTTGCTCGATGCGATCGCCGCGAAGAACTACGGCGGCCTGGCCGACAAGCGCCTGGGCACGGTGCCCGTGAACTTCCTGTCGGACCTGGACATCACCGGCGGCAACTCCGGATCGCCGGTGCTGGATGCGCGCGGCAAACTGGTGGGGCTGGCGTTCGACGGCAACTGGGAGTCGGTGAGCAGCAACTGGGTCTTCGATCCGGCGATGACGCGGATGATCGCGGTCGACCAGCGCTACATGCGCTGGATCATGCAGGAGGTCTATCCGGCGCCGCAGTTGCTGCGGGAAATGGGCGTGGCGGGCAAGAACTGATCTTTGGGGATGGGTGGAGCCGCAGCGGGAATCGTCACCGCCTGCGTTTGCACGATCACACTGAATCGTCATCCCCGCGAAAGCGGGGATCATTTTGCTTGCCTTTGCGTACTTATGCGGAGCAACGGCACTGAAGCCGCTTACTCCTCAGGGCTCAACACGTAATCGAACGTGTAGTAATGCCGCCCGTCGGTGATATCGATAGCCATGCGGCCGGACAGTCCCTTCAGTTCGCCCGTGCCCGAGTCCGGCACCACCGTGAGCGACAGCGATGGTGTGCCCCGGTCCATCACGCCGTTGTGCTGCATGAAGAAGGCGCCCGTGCGGCCTTCCAGCGAGCCGGTGATGCGTTCGATGGCGACATAGGCCGCGGAGCCTTCCACTTCCGTGCCGACCGCGAGCATGTGCACCACGCTGGTGGCGTTGAGAGCACCCAGAAAGCGCTTGTCGAATCGGATGTGGCCCGCGGCGACGCCGTCGCCCAGGTCGCAGGCGCCCTGCGGCGAGCGCTTGACCTCGAATTCGCCCTTCACCTGCACAGTCATGCGGTCGCTCCGTTGATGGGGGAGGGGCATGGTCGCGCAGGCTGTGGGTGGTTGCCAGTGCAACTGTTGCGGTGTCGCCGAGCTTTGGCCTACTCTGCGGGTCATCGCGGATTCCCATGCCAGCCGGCCCCGTCTCCCGATCAGTTGTAGTTCCGCATCGCCCTGATGCGGATGTTCCGTCCGTAGTGCCGGCTGCATGTGTCTCCGCGGGAATTCCTTCCCTCAGGAGCATGCGATGAAAGTGCTGGCTTGCGATGGCATACACGAAGACGGTCTGACCCTGTTCCGCAACGCGGGCTGGGACGTGCTGGTGTCCGCCGACCCGATCAAGGACCCCGACGCGCTGGCGCTCGCGCTGGCCGATGTCGACGCCGTACTGGTGCGATCGGCCACCAAGGTTCCGGGCGAGGCCCTGGCGCGCGCCGACAAGCTGCGCGTGATCGGCCGTGCCGGTGCGGGCGTCGACACCATCGACGTCGAGGCCGCCACCCAGCGCGGCATCGCGGTGATGAATGCGCCCGATGGCAACACGCTGGCCGCCGCCGAGCATGCGATCTCGTTGTTGTTCGCATTGGCCCGTCACATCCCCCGCGCCGACGCCGGCATGAAGGCCGGGCAGTGGCCCAAGGTCGGGCTGACCGGCTTCGAACTGGAAGGCAAGAAGCTCGGCGTGATCGGCCTGGGCCGCATCGGCGGAACGGTCGCGCGCAAGGCCCAGGGCATCGGCATGGAGGTGGCCGCACACGATCCGTTCCTGCCGGCCTCAGCCGCCGGCAAGGGCAGCGTGCCGTTGAAGTCGCTCGACGAGCTTCTCGCCTGGGCCGACATCGTCACCCTGCACATCCCGCGCACCAAGGAAACGACCAACCTGCTGTCCGAGGCGCGCATGCGCTCGATGAAGCCCGGCGCCTACGTCATCAATGCCGCGCGCGGTGGCCTGGTCGACGAGGCCGCGCTGCTGCGGTTGCTCGACGAAGGCCACCTGGGCGGCGCCGCGCTCGACACGTTCGCAACCGAGCCGTTGCAGGCCGATTCGCCGCTGCGCGCACACGAAAAACTCATCCTCACGCCGCACCTTGGCGCTTCGACCAGCGAGGCGCAGCAGGCGGTCAGCACGATCCTGGCACGGCAGATCATCGATTTCGTCGCCACCGGCGCCGTTGCCGGTTGCGTCAACCTGCCGCCGCTCACCGCCGAAGCCGCGCGCGAGGTCGGACCATGGATGCCGCTGATGTCCTCGCTCGGCCGTCTGGCCTCACGACTGGTGCCGGCACCGACGCGCCTTGAGATCACCTACGCCGGGCGCACCGACGCGCTCGACACGCGACCGCTCACGCGCCTGCTGGTCTCCGCCTTGCTGGGCACGCACTCGGGCCGCGTAACGCCGGTCAACGCGTTGCAGGAAGCCACCGCGCGCGGCCTGATCGTGGCCGAGACCGTCGGCGGCGACGGCGATGGCTTCGACCGGTTGCTGCGGCTCAAGGTGGTCGGCGACCACCGCACGCGCGAGATCGAGGCGACGCTGCATCGTGGTCCGCGCGTGGTGCGGCTGGACGGCGTGGAGATCGAGTTCGACCCGCAGGCGCATGTGCTGTTGATGCGCAACGAGGATCGTCCCGGCATGGTCGGCACCGTCGGCTCGCAACTGGGCGCAGCGGGTATCAACATCGTCAACTTCGCGCTCGGCGCGGCCGGCGACGGCCAGGCGCGTGCGGCGATCACGATCGACCGCCCGGTCAGCGACGAACAGCTCGCCGCATTGCGTGCGACGCCCGGCATCCTCTCGCTGGCGCAGGTATGACCATGCGCATCCTGCTAGCCCGACACGGCGAAACGCCGTGGAATGCCGAAGGCCGTTACCAGGGACAGGAAGACATTCCGCTTTCTCCGGTAGGCATCGCCCAGGCGCGCGCCCTTGGCGAGCGATTGCGCGAGGTGTCGATCACCCGCGCGGTGGCGTCGCCGTTGACCCGTGCCCGCCACACCGCCGAACTCGCCCTGGGCGAGCGCGATCTTCCGCTGACGCTCGATCCCGGGCTGATGGAGATCGCCCATGGCACCTGGGAGGGATTGCTCGCCAGCGAAATCCGCGAACGCGACGGCGAGCGCCTGCGCGCCTGGCGTGAAACCCCGCACGAAGTGCTGATGCCGGAAGGCGAGTCGCTGCAGCACGTGTTCGACCGAGCCTGGCCGGCGTTCGCGCGCGCGGCCGAGGGGCTCGGCGAGGGCGACACGTTGCTGGTGGTGGCCCACGACGCGGTCAACCGCGTGCTGCTGTGCCATGTGCTGGGCATTCCGCTGGCACGGCTGTGGAGCTTCCGGCAGGCGCCGACGACGCTCAATCTTCTCGAAGGCGCCGACGTCGATCACCTCGAAGTCGTGCGGCTCAACGACTGCAGCCATCACACGTCGTTGTTTGGCGAGGCGGTGCATCGGGCGTTGTAGTTTCGATGGCTGTTGCAGTACAGGCTTCAACGGCATCGACCGAGCCATGGATGGCGGGTCGAAAAAGGTCCCCTTAGCCCCTCCGGTCGTGGGGCTGATTCGTCAGTACAGGGTCCGGCGGCGCAGCCTGTTGGATAATGTCCCCCATGACCCGCACGCTTTCCGACTGGCTCGCCCACATCGAACGCATCCACCCCAAGTCCATCGACATGGGGCTGGACCGCATCCGCGAAGTCGCGCAGCGCCTGCGACTGAAGCGTCCGGCGAAGAAAGTGATCACGGTCGGTGGCACCAACGGCAAGGGGTCGACCGTCGCCTTCATCGAGGCCATCGCACGCGCGGCAGGCTGGAAGGTCGGCGCCTACACCTCGCCGCACCTGCTGCAGTACAACGAGCGCGTGCGCATCGATGGCACCGATGCCGGCGATGCGGATCTGATCGCTGCGTTCGAGGCCATTGAAGCGGCGCGCGTCCTTCGACGGGCTCAGGATGATCGGGAGGTGGCGCTGACCTATTTCGAATACGGCACGCTCGCGGCGCTGTGGTTGTTCGAGCGCGCGGGCCTCGACCTGGCGATTCTGGAAGTCGGTTTGGGCGGGCGCCTGGACGCCACCAACCTCGTCGATGCCGACGTCGCGGTGATCACCACCGTCGACCTCGACCATCAGGACTACCTTGGTGACGACCGCGAGGCGATCGGCGCCGAGAAGGCCGGCATCGCGCGGGCGTGGAAGCCGCTGGTGGTGGGCGATGACCTTCCGCCGTCGAGCGTGCTCGGCCATGCCTATCGGATCGGTGCGTCGACCTGGCGGATCGGCAGCGATTTCTTCTTCGAAAAGCTGCCGGCGATTGCCGCCGACGGGGATGCTCCGCCACCCCACTGGCGCTGGCGCGAAGTCGGCTACCGGCTGGATCTGCCGATGCCCCGCTTGACCGCACCGGTGCAGTTGCGCAACGCGGCCGTCGCCATCGCCGCATTGCGCGCGCTCGGCCGTCCGCCCAGGCCGCTGCCCAAGGCCGCGATCGCCGAAGGCGTCGGGCAGGCGCTGGTGCGCGGACGCCTGCAACGCTTCGAGCGCGGCGGGGTCGAGATCGTGATCGACGTGGCCCATAACCCCCAGGCCGCGGGCTCGCTGGCGGCATGGCTGGCGGCCGAGCCTGCCAATGGAACAGTGCATGCCGTGTATGCCGCACTGGCCGACAAGGACGTGACGGGCGTGGTGCAGGCGCTGGCGTCGTGTGTGGGGCAATGGCATCTCGCGGGGCTGGCCGAGACCGGCCCGCGCGGCGGCAGCGTGCAGGCGTTGGCGCAGCGATTGGCCGGAACTCCCGCTGCGGACGGTTTCCGGCATGAACAGGTTCTGCCGGCGCTCGAAGCAGCGCTACAGAAGGCTCGGCCCGGCGATCGCATCCTGGTTTTCGGTTCTTTCCATACCGCCGCCGCGGCGATCGATTGGCTCGCCCAAGACTGAACGGCGGTCTCGCTAGCCGGGGCTCGGCGCATCGCAGGGTTATAATTCCGCGCGGCGATCCGCCTGCGGCGTGCGAGACCGATGGAACCTGCCCTGAAACAGCGACTGATCGGCGCCGCCGTTCTGGTCGCACTCGCGGTGATCTTCCTGCCGATGCTGATCAAGGGGCCAGCCCCCGAAAGCGGCGCTTCCGATGTCCCCCTGACACTTCCCAATGCGCCGCAGGGCCAGTTCGAAACCCGTGAATTACCCCTGGTAGGCCCGGGCGAGGCGCCCAAGGGCGGCGTGGTCGGCATGGACGAGTCCTCGGACGGCGAGCGTCTGCCGACGGTCGACACCGCAGCCGAGAAGCCGGCCGCCAGCACCAATGCGATGCAGCCGGCCGCCGTGGCCGGTGGCGACTACGCCGTGAGCTTTGGCAGTTACGCGACCGAGGCCGACGCGCAGCGCGTGGTGAAGGCATTGCAGACGGCGCAACTGCCGGGTTACCAGGAAACCACGCGCAGCGGCGAACGCACGCTGCACCGCGTGCGCATCGGTCCGTATGCCTCACAGGCCGAGGCCGAGGCCGCCCGCCTGGAATCGGCCAAGGTCCGCAGCGATGTCAGCGCCAAGGTCGTCACCCTGGATGCCGACACCAATGCCGCGGCTCCTGCCTTGGCCAGCGCCCCGCAGCCTGCCTCCGTATCGGCGCCGGTGCCGTTGAACCCGGCCGAGCCGGCCACATCTCCTTCCAAGCCGGTGGCACTGGCAGCCGAGCCGGCCAAGCCGGTGACCGCAAGCGCCACCGCGAAACCCAAACCCACGACGCCGCCGGCGGTTGCCGCTGCCAAGCCGGAGCAAGCTCCGATCAAGCCGGCGCCGACCCAAGCTGCGCCGACCAAGCCGGCTGCATCCTCGGTGGGCTTTGCCGTTCAGCTCGGCGCGTTCGGCAACGCCGCCGACGCCACCAAGCTGCGCGACAAGGCACGCGCTTCAGGTTTCAGTGCGTTCGTGGAGCAAGTACGTACCGACAAGGGCCTGTTGAACCGGGTCCGCATCGGTCCGGTCGTCAGCCGCGCCGAGGCCGATCAGCTGAAGGCGCAGATAGCGGCCAAGCTGGGCGTCGACGGCATCGTTCGTCCGCATCCCTGATCGGCGGCCGGCAAGGCGACGATGGGCGCAGTCGATTGGGTGTTGCTGGCGGTGGTCGCCGTGTCGGCGCTGCTCGGGCTGATGCGCGGGTTCGTCGGCGTGCTGGCCTCGTTGACGGCCTGGGTACTGGCGGGCTGGGCCGCGTTCCGCTTCGGCGCGCAAGTGGCGCTGATGCTGGCCGGCGATGGCGAGCCGGGAGCCGGTGAGCTGTTGGCCGGTTACACGCTGAGCTTCATCGGCGTGATGGTGGTGGTGGGCCTGGTCGGATGGCTGGTCCGCAAGGCGGTGCAGTCGGCCGGGTTGAGCGGGCTGGATCGCACGCTGGGCCTGGCGCTGGGATTGGTGCGCGGTGCGTTCGTCGCCTGCGCGCTGGTGCTGGTGCTCGGACTGACAGGGATGCCGCGCGAAGCGCAATGGCAGCGCTCGCAGGTGGTGCCGGTATTCGTGCCGGGCGCGCAATGGCTGCGCGGTTGGCTGCCCGAGTGGGTGGCCGCGCAAGTGGACCTGGATGGTCGCGATGAAATTCAGACAGTGCCCCCGGATGACGGGCAGGCGCTGCCGGCGCCGGTCAGCGAAGCCTGACGGCGCATTAGCAACAACCCCATTTACTAGGCAGGACTCATCACCATGTGCGGCATTCTCGGTATCGTCGGCAACACCGACGTCGCGGCGCAGCTCTTCGACGGCCTGGGGGTGCTGCAACATCGCGGCCAGGACGCGGCCGGCATCGCAACCGCCAACGGCAGCAAGTTGCGCGTGCACAAGGGCAACGGCCTGGCCAGCGACGTCTTCGATGCGGCTGCGATCAGCCTGCTCGAAGGTCGTGTCGGCATCGCCCATTGTCGTTATCCGACGGCAGGCAGCGAAGGCTCGGACGAGGCGCAGCCGTTCTACGTCAATTCCCCGTTCGGCATCGCGCTGGCGCACAACGGCAACCTGATCAATACCGACGCGCTGCGGCGCGAGGTGTTCGAGCAGGACCGCCGCAACGTCAACACGGAGTCGGACTCGGAGGTCCTGCTCAACGTGTTCGCGCATGAGCTGGACACGCAGAAGGCGCTCAATCCCGAGGCCGCGTTCAAGGCGATCGAAGGCGTCAACCGCCGCTGCATCGGCGGCTTCGCCGTCGTCGCCACCGTGCTGGGCCTGGGCCTGGTCGCGTTCCGCGATCCCAATGGCATCCGTCCGCTGGTGCTGGGCAAGCGCTCCTCGGGCGGGCAGGACGAATACGCGGTGGCGTCCGAATCGGTCGCACTCGACCTGCTCGGCTTCGAGCGCCTGCGCGACGTGCGCCCGGGCGAGGGCGTCGTGGTGACGCCGCGCGGCGAGCTGTTCACGCGCCAGTGCGCGCAGCCGCACAAGCACACGCCATGCATCTTCGAATACGTGTACTTCGCCCGTCCCGACTCGATGATGGACGAGGTCTCCGTGCACAAGGCGCGCATGCGCATGGGCCAGAAGCTCGGCGAGAAGATCCTGCGCCTGCGCCCGGACCACGACATCGACACGGTGATCCCGATTCCCGACACCTCGCGCGACGCCGCGTTGGAAATCTCCAACGTGCTGGGCGTGAAGTATCGCGAAGGATTCATCAAGAACCGCTACGTCGGCCGCACCTTCATCATGCCGGGGCAGGGCGAGCGCGCGAAATCGGTGCGCCGCAAGCTCAACCCGATCCCGCTGGAATTCCGCAACCGCGTGGTGCTGCTGGTCGACGACTCGATCGTGCGCGGCACCACCTCCAAGCAGATCGTGCAGATGGCGCGCGATGCCGGTGCGCGCAAGGTCTACCTCGCCTCGGCCGCTCCGGCGGTGCGCTATCCCAACGTGTACGGCATCGATATGCCCTCGGCCGAGGAACTGGTCGCCCACGACCGTACCGACGAGGAAGTGCAGCAGCTGCTGGGTTGCGACTGGCTTATCTACCAGGACCTGTCGGACCTGGAGGAAGCGGTCTCGGGCCCGAAGAAGCGCATCGACCACTTCGATTCCTCGTGCTTCAACGGCGAGTACGTGACCGGCATCGAGCCCGGCTATTTCGAGCGCATCAAGCAGCTGCGTTCGGACGAGGCGAAGAAGACGCGGAGGGCGTGAGCATGCGCGGGCTGCAAATGGCGATGATCCCCGACGACGAGAACGGGCAGGTGCTCAAGCGCATGCTCGAGGACGGCGACGACCTCAGCCGCGAGCGCGGCATCGAGTTCTTCCACGTCTTCGCCGACGAGGATCGCGCCAACGCCTTTGCCGAAGCGGCCGAGGCATTGCCGGACGTGGTCGTGGATTCGCCGGAGTCCGACGACGAAGGCGTGTGGCAGGTCTGCGTCGTGCGCGTGATGGTGCCGAAGCACGCCGCGATCACGGCGCTGGAACGCGAGTTGGGCGAGTTGGCCGAAACCCACGGCGGCTTCTCCGACGGCTGGGGCAGTCCGATGGCGGACGACGGCGGGCACTGAGCGGCATGCAGCGCTCGTTGTTCGACGCTGCGCGTGCGTGCCTGGATGCGGCCACGCCTGAAGCCAAGGTCGAAGCGACGATCGCGGCGGCGAAGGCATTTGCGCGCGGCGAGTTGACCATTCCCGAAGACGCGCCGCCGCCGCAGCCCATTGCCATGCCCGGCCGGCCGGAACGCCCGCTGCTGGTGCATCCGCGAGATCTGCCCAAGCGCGGATTCGGCACCATCGAAGGTCGCACGGCGTTCATCCATGCCGTCGCGCATATCGAATTCAACGCGATCGACCTGGCCTGGGATGCGGCTTACCGGTTTCGCGGGATGCCCGATGAGTTCTATGCCGACTGGGTCAACGTGGCCCATGACGAGGCGCGGCATTTCGTCATGCTGCGCGAGCGGCTATGCGAATTCGGTCGCGATTACGGCGACTTCGACGCCCACAACGGCTTGTGGGAAATGGCAGAGAAGACCGCGCACGATGGTCTTGCGCGCATGGCGCTGGTGCCTCGCGTGCTGGAAGCGCGGGGCCTGGACGTGACGCCGGGAATGATCACCAAGCTGCGCTCGCTCGGCGACGACGGCACCGCGGACATCCTCGAGGTGATCCTGCTCGACGAAGTGGCGCACGTCGCCGCCGGTTCGCGCTGGTTCCGCTGGTATTGCGAGCGCGAGGGCGTCGATCCGCTGTCGCGTTTCCGCGAACTGCTTGCCGAGTATGCGAGGGCCGTGCTGTACGGCCCGTTCAATCATTCCGCGCGCAGCGCCGCCGGTTTCGACGACGACGAACTCGCCGCGCTGGAGAAACTGGCCGGCTGACTTCGCTGCCGGTCAGGTCGTCAGGCGCTGCAGGTCGAAGCCGTTCGCATCCGCGCGCAGCACCGAGCCCTGTTCGTACCAGTCGCCGAGCACGATGCGGCGGCACGCGTGGCCGTCGACGTCCAGCTGATGCACGGCCGGACGGTGGGTATGGCCGTGGATCAGCGTGTCGATGGCATAGCGCGAGAACGTGCTGGCGACCGTGGCCGGCGCCACGTCGGTGATGGTCTCCATGCGTCCCTGGTCCTGCAGCCCGCTCTGGTGCGCCTTGCTGGCCGCACGTGCCTGCTGGGCGAAGGCGATGCGCGCCGCCAGCGGCTGCGACAGGAACTGCGCCTGCCACTCGGGCTTGCGCGTCTGCGAACGGAACTGCTGGTAGGCGACGTCGTCCGTGCACAGCAGGTCGCCGTGCATCAGCAGCGTGGGCTTGCCATAGAGCATCACCACCGCGGGGTCGGGCAGGACGGTCATGCGGGCGCGGCGAGCATAGGCATCGCCGAGCAGGAAGTCGCGATTGCCGCGGATGAAATGCACCGGCACGCCCGAACGAGTCAGTGCACTCAGTTCGCTGGCGACGAATGCGCCCGTATCGGACGGGTCGTCGTCGCCGACCCAGGCCTCGAACAGATCGCCCAGGATGTAGAGCGCATCGGCGCCGCGTGCCTCGCTGCGGATGAAATGGCCGAACAGATCGGTGATCTGCGGGCGTTCGTTGTCGAGGTGAAGATCGGAAATGAACAGCGTCGTCATGGGGTTGGATTGTAGGGGGTTGCGGGCTTATCGGCCCGCCCAACCTTCGACCCTTCGGCAGGCTCAGGGCAGGCTTTCGCGCCTGCGGCGCTACGCTCAGGACGAACGGTATGGCGGCGTCGGAAACCTCCACCGTTCGTCCTGAGCGCAGGTGCAGCGCGCCGACGTCGAAGGATGGACGGGCCATCGAAGGACGGGCGGACCCGCAATCCCGCAAAAGACGCAGGGCACAGAAGCATCCGCCGTCCGATGCGACCGCCTAACAGCCCATCCGGTAAAATCGCCCCCCTTTCCCCCCGTCGTAACCCGAGCCGCCATGACCCGCACTCGTTTCGCTCCCAGTCCCACCGGCTACCTGCATATCGGTGGCGCGCGCGCAGCGCTGTATTGCTGGCTGGAAGCGCGCCGTCATGGTGGGCAGTTCGTGCTGCGTATCGAGGACACCGACCGCGAGCGCAGCACGCAGGCCGCGATCGACGCGATCCTGGAAGCGATGGACTGGCTCGGCCTGGGCTACGACGAGGGCCCGATCTACCAGACCCAGCGCCTGGATCGTTATCGCGAAGTCGCCGAGCAGATGGTGGCGGCCGGTACCGCCTATTACGCCTACGAGGCCAAGGAAGAGCTCGAGGCGATGCGCGAGGCGGCGATGGCTGCCGGCGAGAAGCCGCGCTACAACGGCGCCTACCGCGACCGCAACGAACCCTATCGCGACGATCCCAACCGCGTGATCCGCTTCAGGAACCCGCTCGATGGCGTGGTCGTGTGGGAGGACAAGGTCAAGGGCCGCATCGAGATCGCCAACAGCGAGATGGACGACCTGGTGATCTTCCGCTCGGATGGCTATCCGACCTACAACTTCGCCGTGGTGGTCGACGACATCGACATGCGCATCAGCGATGTCGTGCGCGGCGACGATCATGTCAACAACACACCGCGCCAGATCAACATTTATCGGGCGCTCGGCGCACCGGTGCCGCATTTCGCGCACATGCCGATGATCCTCGACGAACAGGGCGCCAAGCTGTCCAAGCGCACCGGCGCGGCCGACGTCATGCAGTACCGCGATGCCGGCTACCTGCCGCACGCACTGCTGAACTACCTGGTGCGCCTGGGCTGGTCGCACGGCGACCAGGAAATCTTCTCGATCGCGGAAATGACCGCGCTGTTCGACCTGAAAGACGTCAACTCCAAGGCCTCGCGCCTGGACTCGGCCAAGCTCGGCTGGCTCAACCAGCAGTACCTCAAGAGCGACGATCCGGTCGAAGTCGGCAAGCATCTTGAATGGCATCTGCGACAGGCCGGCTACGACCTGGCCAGTGGGCCCGCACCGGCCGACATCGTGGTCGCGCTGCGCGACCGCGTGCAGACGCTCAAGGACATGGCCGAGCGTGCGGCGGTGTGGTTCGGGCCGTTGACGCAGTACGACGATGCCGCCGTGGCCAAGCACCTGGGCCCCACCGCGCGTGCGCCGCTGGCCGATGCGCGCGAACGCCTGGCGCAACTGACTTCGTGGAGCGCCGATGCGGTCAGCGGCGCGCTGCATGCCACCGCCGAAGCGCTTGGCATCGGCATGGGCAAGGTGGCCCAGCCCCTGCGCGTGGCGCTCACCGGCACCCAGGTCAGCCCCGACATTTCCCACACCGTCTACCTCGCCGGCCAAGCCGAGGCGCTGCGTCGAATCGACGCTGCCCTTGCAAAAGTGCCTACCGAGGCCTAAATCGGTTGGGCGACCACGAGAACGCCATGGGCCACGACCACACCTGCACCGATCCCAAGCACCACGTCCACGACGGCGATGCCTTCGTGCAGGAAGTGGAGCGCGCGTGCGAGCAGCGGGGCCTGCGGCTGACTCCGATCCGTGCCCGTGCGCTGCGCCTGATCGCCGATGCGGGCCGGCCGGTGAAGGCCTATGAACTGCTCGACCAGATGAAGGCCACGCACGATGCCGCGGCGCCGCCGACGGTCTACCGCGCGCTGGACTTCCTGCTTGAACACGGCTTCATCCACAAACTCTCGTCGATCAACGCCTTCGTCGGTTGCCACCATCCCGGCGCCGCGCAGCATGCGGTGCCGTTCCTGATCTGCGACCGCTGCCAATCCGCCACCGAGCTGGAGGACGAGCGCATCGTCGAATTGCTCGATGCCCGCGCGCGCAAGCTCGGCTTCACTCCGCAGGCGCAGACCGTGGAAGTGCACGGCGTTTGCGCGACCTGTTCGCAGGCTGACGCAGCCTGAGTGCGCAGTGGCGGTCGAAGCCGCACCGTGGCGTCAGGCCGTCGCGGGTTGCAGCACGGGACGGCTTTCGCGGATCGGCAGATTGGCCACGGCGGCGACGAGTGCCAGCGCCATATCGGCGTACCACATCCATGTGTAGTCGCCGAAACGCTCCATCACCAGGCCGCCCACCCATGCGCCGAAGCAGCCGCCGAGCCGGTGCGATAGCAGGGTCAGGCCGAACAGCGTGACGAGGTAACGAGCGCCGAACAGTTGCCGACGAGAGGATGACTGCTTGGGAGACCCCTGCCGCCTGCAGGCAATCGGCCAGAAACGGCAAACAGCAGTGACCAAAGCCCTATTGACGCCCAAGGGTGATGGAAGTGTTATGTTATAACCTTCTCAATCGGCTCTCGGCACCATGCGGAAATCGCTGCTTGGCCTGTTCATCCTGTCGGTATTGGCGAGCCCCGCATACGCCACCGACCCCGCCACCGACCGTCGCATCGAGGCCTTGGAAGCGCAGGTCAAGGCGCTGCAGGCGCAATTGCAGGAGCTGAAAGGTCAGCCCGTCGCGGTCACACCCGTGCAGCCGACTACGACGCCGACAACGACACCGACAAGCCAGCAGGAAGAGATCGATGCGCTTGCCGCCACTCCGGAGGCTGCAGGCGACACCGCCAGCGATGTCACTGCCACCGTAGCCGCCCCGGTAGCCGCGGTGGCCAGCAGCGGCAGCAATGCCAACGCCTTCAATCCGGCGATCAGCATCATCCTCAACGGCAGCTACTCGCATCATTCACTCGATCCGGACGACTACGTGCGTGCCGGCTTCCCGCTGGTGGGCGAGGGTGGCCCCAGCGCAGACGGCTTCTCGCTGGGCGAGAGCGAGATCTCTTTCGCCGCCAACATCGATGACAAGTTCTATGGCCAGCTGACCGCTTCGATCGAAAGCGAGGACGGCGAGGACGATATCGGTATCGAAGAGGGCTACATCGACACCACCGCGCTGCCGGCCGGCTTCAACCTGCGCCTGGGGCGGTTCTTCTCCAACATCGGCTACCTCAACAGCCATCACGCCCATACCGACAGCTTCTTCGACCGGCCGCTGCCCTACCAGGCCTTCCTCGGCAACCAGTACGGCGACGACGGCGTGCAGTTGCGCTGGGTGGCGCCCACCAGCCTGCTGGTCGAACTCGGTGGCGAAGTCTTCCGCGGGCAGAGCTACCCCAGTGCCGGCGCCGACAACGGCGGCTTGGGTACGAGCACGCTGTTCGCCCATGTCGGCGGCGATGTCGGCACGGAGAATTCATGGCTCGCCGGCGTCTCGATGCTCAAGACCGAGGCCAACGGCGCGGAAGACGGCTTCAGCGGCGACGTCAACCTGTATATCGCCGACGCGACGTGGAAATGGGCGCCGCAGGGCAACTTCAAGGATGGCGGGATCACCCTGCGCAGCGAATACTTCCTCAACCAGAACGATGGCGAAGTCGCCGACGCGGACGATCCGACCATCATCACACCTTGGGATGGCCAGCGTCGCGGCGCTTATTTCGAGGCGGTGTACCGCTTCAACCGCACCTGGGACTTGGGTTACCGCTACGACAAACTGTGGGCTGACGACAAAGGTCCGTTCGCAAGCGATTTCGATCCCTACCGGCACAGCGCCGAACTGACCTGGCGCCACAGCGAATTCAGCCTGTTCCGACTGCAGGTCAGCCACGACAGACCCAATCCCGATGACAGCGACAATGCGGTCACCGTCCAGTACCAGGCCAGCATGGGTGCGCACGGCGCGCACAAGTTCTGAGAGCCAACGACATGAAACTATTCGCGATTCCCGCATTGCTCCTGGCCGCCATGGTCTCCATGCCGGCGCAGGCGAAGTTGAAAGTGTTCGCCTGCGAGCCGGAATGGGGTTCGCTGGTGCAGGAACTGGCCGGTGACAAGGTCGACATCGACGTCGGCACGTCCGCCCTTCAGGACGTGCACGTGATCGAGGCCAAGCCGAGCCTGATCGCCAAGGTGCGCAGCGCCGACCTGCTCGTTTGCACCGGTGCCGAACTGGAGGTGGGCTGGCTGCCGCAACTGATCCGCCAGTCCGGCAACGCCAAGGTTGCTTCGGGCGCGGGTTCGTTCATGGCAGCCGCGCAGGTCAAGACGCTGGAGAAGCCGACCGCCTTGGATCGCGCCTATGGCGATGTCCATCCGGACGGCAATCCGCACGTGCAGTTGGATCCGCGCCGCGTCCTGGTGATTGCCAAGGCGCTCGATGCGCGCCTGGCCCAGCTCGACCCCGCCAATGCCGCCACCTACCAGCAGCGCCTGGACGACTTCAGCAAGCGCTGGCTGGCAGCGATGACGAAGTGGAAAGCACAGGCCACGCCGCTGAAGGGACGCAAGGTCGTCGTCCACCACATCAGCTGGGTCTATCTCTGGGATTGGCTGGGCATCGAGCAGATCGGCGCACTGGAGCCCAAGCCGGGCGTGCCGCCGACCAGCGCGCACCTGGCCAGCCTGATCGCCACCACCAAGGGCGCCAACACGCTCGCGATCGTGCGCGCCGCCTACCAGGATCCCAAGCCGGCCGACTGGCTGTCCGAGCGCACCGGCGTACCGGCGGTGTCGCTGCCGTTCACCGTTGGCGGCGATGCGCAGTCGAAGGACCTGTTCGGCCTGTTCGACTCCACCATTTCCAAGCTGCTGGGGGCCGCCAAATGACGCTCAATCTCGATGGACTGGACCTCAGCATCCTCGGCCCGGCCTGCGTGGCCGGACTGGTGGTGTTGTCGACGCACGTGCCGCTGGGCAAGCAGGTGCTGTCGCGCGGCATCATCTTCATCGACCTGGCGATCGCACAGATCGCCGGCCTGGGCGTGATCCTCGCGCAGTACCTGGGGATCGACGAGCACGGCTTCGGCGTCCAGATCGCTGCTGCGGCTGCCGCACTGGCCGGCGCCGGCCTGCTGTCCTGGACCGACCGCCGCTGGCCGGAGTACCAGGAGCCACTGATCGGCACGCTGTTCGCGCTGGCTGCCACTGGCGGCCTGCTGCTGCTGGCCGACAATCCGCAGGGCGGCGAGCACCTCAAGGACCTGCTCGTCGGGCAGATCCTGTGGGTCAGCTATTCGCAGCTGATCCCGGCCGCGGTGTTGTCGGCGGCGCTGCTCGCGTTCATGTGGCTGCGGGGCGGGCGGTTGGTGGGACTGTTGTTCTATGCCCTGTTCGCGCTGGCCATCACCGCATCGGTTCAGCTGGTCGGCGTCTACCTGGTGTTCGCCAGCCTGATCGTGCCGGCGCTGGCGACCGCGGGCATGAGAGGCCGCTCGCGCATGGTCGCGGCCTACGTCATTGGTGCGTTGGGCTACGTCCTGGGCCTCGGGCTGTCGGCGGTGCTGGACCTGCCCAGCGGCGCCATGATCGTCTGGACGCTGGCCGGGTGCGCCCTGCTGGCCCAGGCCGTCCCCATGGTGCGTCGCTCCCATCCGTCCCATGCCGCGGCGAAACCGGTGTTCGACGCCGGGGCGTAACCGGCCATTTACATGCGACTGTTACACTATAACGAGATGAAGGACGATCTCCCCCCCGTGCGCCAGGCTTCCAGCCCCCGGTCGCTCCTCGACCGCCTCGGCGCGACTGGTTCGCTGCTGTGTGCGGCGCATTGCGCCCTGCTGCCGGTGTTGATCGCCTCGCTCCCGCCGCTGGGTGTCGCGACGTGGCTGGGCGACGACTTCGAGCGTGGCTTCGTTCTGTTCGCGACCCTGCTGGGCCTGTTCAGCGTGCTCTGGGGCTACCGCCGTCACGGGGCGGTCAGGGCGATGAGCCTGCTGCTGCCCGGCTTGGCGGTACTGTGGACGGGGGTGTTGTACGACCCGCTGCACCATGCACTCGTGCCGCATGCCATCGCGATGACCTGCGGCGGCACATTGGTCGGGTTGGCGCATCTGGCCAACCTGAGGCTCAACTACGTGCACGTTCACGACGCCAGTTGCGTGCATTGATCCAATGCTGCGCATTGGGGGATCAATCCCAGTTTGCTGGGCAAACACCGGGGCCCCGCAGGAAGTGGGCTGACCCCAGGGGGACATGGGGGCTGCGCGTGGTAGACTTCGCGGTCTTGCGCGGCGACCGCGCAACCTCGTAACCCGCACCGCCGTGCGGATTTTTGACAGATTCAGGAGCACGAACATGGGCAAGGGCGACCGCAAGACCGCTAAGGGCAAGCGCTACAACTCCAGCTACGGCAACGCTCGCAGCAGCAAGGCCGTGACCAAGGCTGCCGGCACCGCCGCCGCGCCGGTCGCGAAGAAGGCGACCAAGACCGTGGCCAAGGCCCCGGCCAAGAAGGTCGCGGTGAAGAAGACCGCCACCAAGGAATAAGCGCCCACGCGCTGACCCCAAAAAAAGCCCCGCGTCGCGGGGCTTTTTTTTGCCTGACCCGTGCCGCCCTCAGTGCGCCGCCGCGGCCTCGACCGCGTTCCACACGCGCAGCAGGTTGCCGCCCAGGATCTTGCGGATATCCGCATCCTTGTAACCACGCGCCTGCAGGCCGGCGACGAGATTGGGGTAGTCGGCGACCGAGTGCAGTTCGACCGGCAGGTTGCCGCTGACGCCGTCGAAGTCCGAGCCCATACCGACGTGGTCGATGCCGATGGTCTTCACCCCGTAGTCGATCTGGTCGAGCACGGCATCGATATGGACGACCGGTACCGGGTGCGCGGTCTTCCATTCCTTCTCGAAATCGTCCTTCGATCGCGTCGGCTGGCCTGCCGCGGCAGCGGCCGCGTTGGCGCGGTCGAAGTCGGCTTCCGCGGCGAAGAAGGCCTGCAGGTCTGCCGCCGCCTTAGGACTGACGAAGGCGGTGCCGAACGCCAGTTGCACCACGCCGCCCTCGGCGGCGACGGCTCGGGCGAGTTCGTCGCTGATGTTGCGCTCGAAGCCCGGGGTGAAATGACGCATGCTGGAATGGCTGGCGATCACCGGCACGTCGGTGACGCGCAGGACGTCACGCACGGCATCATCGGACAGGTGCGAGACGTCGACCATGATGCCGACGCGATTCATCTCGGCCACGACCTTCTCGCCGAACGGACTCAGGCCGCCCCATTGCTTCTGCACCGTATACGAGGAATCGCTGATGCGGTTGTTGGCGCTGTGGGCGAGGGTGATGTAGCGCACTCCGCGCGCATGGAATTGCGCGATCTTCGCCAGATCGTCGCCGATGGGCGCGCCGTTCTCCATGCCCAGCGCGAGCGTCACGCGTCCGCCGGCGCGCAGGCGTTCGAGATCACCCGGCGAGCGCAGCACGGCGAACTTGTCGGGATGCCGGCCGACCATCGCCTCGACCGCGTCGATCTGGGTATTGGCGATCTGCCAGGCCTTGCCTTCGGCGTCCTCCTCCGGAGAGGTATAGATCGACATGAAAGCGACGTCGAGTCCGCCCTGGCGCGCCTTGGGATAGTCGAACTCCTTGCCGGGCGCCGCCACGCCCAGGTCATCCCAATGCTTCAGCAGTTCCGACGGCGCGTCGATGTGGGTGTCGACGATGGTGGCGTCCTGGGCAAGCTTCTGGGCGGCGGTCGGTGCAGCCGCAAACGACGGCGAGGTCGCAATCAGCAAGGACAGGCCGGTGGCAATCGAAAAGCGCATGCATTCTCCCCTGGTGTGTTCGATGGTAGCGTGTGATCAGGCCACCTGCCGCCCGCCGGCGAATACGCCGTGGGTCAGCTGGCCGCCGAGCCAGTAACAGAGCTCGGAAGGATGGCGAAGGTTCCAGCATACGAAGTCGGCGCGCGCGCCGACGCGCAGCGCGCCACGGTCGTTGAAACCGAGCGCGCGGGCGGCGTGCGTCGTGGCTCCGCGCAGGGCTTCTTCCGGCGTCAGCCTGAAATGCGTGCTGGCCAGCTGCATCGCCTGACGCATCGACAGCAGCGGCGATGTGCCGGGATTGCAGTCGGTGGCCACGGCCATCGCGACGCCGTGTTCGCGGAACGCGTCCAGCGGCGGCAGCTTGGTCTCGCGCAGCACGTGGAAGGCGCCGGGCAACAACACGGCGACGGTGCCGTGCCCGGCCATCGCGCGCACGCTGTCGACGCTGGTGTGCTCGACGTGATCGGCGGACAAACCATCGAACGCCGCTGCCAGCGCCCCGCCGCCCAGGTCACTGAGCTGGTCGGCGTGCAGCTTGACCGGTACGCCCAATGCGCGTGCCGCCTCGAACATCCGCCGCGTCTGCCCGGGCGTGAAGCCGATGCCTTCGCAGAACGCATCGACCGCATCCACCAGCCCTTCAGAGTGCAATTGCGGCAACCATTGGACGGCCGCATTGATGTAGCCGTCGGAATTGCCGGCAAACTCCGTCGGCAGCGCGTGCGCGGCGAGGTAGGTGGTGCGTACAGTCACGCCCAGCCGCTCGCCGATCCGGCGCGCAACGCGCAGCATCTTGCGCTCGTTGTCGAGGTCCAGGCCGTAGCCGGATTTGATCTCCAGTGTCGTGGCGCCACTGGCGACCAGGGCCTGCGCGCGCGGCAACGACTGGCGCAGCAACTCGTCCTCGTCGGCCTCGCGCGTTGCTTTCACAGTCGAGGCGATACCACCGCCGGCGCGGGCGATCTCCTCGTAACTGGCGCCCTGCAGGCGCAGCTCGAATTCGCGGGCGCGGTCGCCGGCGAACACCAGGTGGGTATGGCAGTCGATGAGACCGGGCGTGATCCAGCCATCGGCTTGGATCACCTCGCGCGCCAACCGTTCCGGCGACGCGGGCAGGTCGGCGCGGCGACCGACATGGGTGATGCGACCATCGTGCCAGCCGAGCGCGCCGTCGGTGATTTCGCCATAGCCTGCGGCGCCGTCCAGCGTCGCCAGATGGGCGCCGACGACCAGTCCATCCCATTGCGGTTCGGTCATGCTCATGCCCCCATTGTAGAGGCGTTGTCATCGCCAGCCTGCGCCCGACCCGGCACAATGGCGCACATGCAGACCATCCCCAACGCAAGGCTCTGGCATCCGCAGGGCTGGCACGACGGCGTCAAGCTCAACGTCGATGCCCATGGCCGCATCACCCGCAGCCTGTCGGGGGGTACCACCCCGCAGCGGGTCGTGCCGGGCATCGCCAACCTGCACTCGCACGCCTTCCAGCGGGCCATGGCGGGCATGGCCGAGCGTCAGATCGACCCGGCCGATTCCTTCTGGACCTGGCGCGAGACCATGTACCGGTTCGCCGCGCGTTTCACGCCGGAAAGCCTGCACGCCGTGGCGGCGCAGCTCTACAGCGAGATGCTGGAAGCCGGCTACACCACCGTCTGCGAGTTTCATTACCTGCATCACCGGCCCGACGGCACGCCTTACGCCGATCCGACGGCGATGTCGCGCGCGCTGATCGAAGCGGCACAGGAAACCGGCATCCGCCTGACGCTGCTGCCGGTGCTGTACATGACCGGCGGTTTCGATGGGCGCGCGCTGACCGAGCGCCAGCGCCGCTTCGGCCACGATGTCGACGGTTATCTGCGCCTGCTGGACGCACTGCGCACTCATCAATGCGAGACGGTGCGGATCGGCTGCGCGCTGCACAGCCTGCGCGCCGTGCCCGATGACGCGATGCGCGCGGTGCTGGAGGCCTTGCCGGCGGACAGCCGCATCCACATCCATATCGCCGAGCAGACCGCCGAGGTCGACGATTGCCTGGCCGTGCGCAAGGCGCGCCCGGTGCAATGGCTCCTGGATAACGCTCAAGTGGACGAGCGCTGGACGCTGGTGCATGCCACGCATCTGAGCGATGCCGAAGTGCAGGGCGTGGCACGCAGCGGCGCGACGGTGGCGATCTGCACGACCACCGAGGCGAACCTGGGCGATGGCTTGTTCCCGTTGCGCGACTACCTCGATGCGGGCGGTCGTTGGGGTGTGGGTTCGGACTCGCACATCTCCGTGTCACCGGTCGAGGAACTGCGCTGGCTCGAATACGGCCAACGGTTGGTGACCCGTCGACGCAACATCGCGGTGACGCCGGCCTCGCCCAGCGTCGCTGCGACGCTGCTGCAGGGCGTGGCGACCAGTGCCGCTGCTTCTACCGGTCACGCCATCGGCAGCCTGGCCGATGGCGAGTTCGCCGACGCACTGGTGCTGGACACGAGCGCGACGCAGTTCGCGGGCGTTACCGATGAGGACGCGCTCGACCGCTGGATCTTCAGCGGCAATCGCAGCCTGGTGCGTGAGACCTGGGTCGGTGGCCGCTGCGTGGTCCAACACGGCCGGCATTTCCACAGCGATGCCATTGCCGACCGCTGCCGCATCGCGATCACGCGCCTGCTGGCCGACTGAGCGCGGCTGACTTACTGCTGTCAGTTCATCGCGGCGAACAGATCGTCATCGACGGGCAGCGCGCCCTCCAGCGTCAGGAGGAAGCGCTTGGTCGGCAGGCCTCCGCCGAAGCCGGTGAGATCGCCGTCGCTGCCAATCACGCGATGGCAAGGCAGCACGATCGGCAGCGGATTGCGTCCGTTGGCGGCGCCGACCGCACGCACGGCCGCGGGCCGGCCAATCCTCGCGGCCAGCTGCGCGTAGCTGATCGTCTCGCCGTACGGAATGGAGGCGAGCGTGCGCCACACCTCGCATTGGAACGCAGTGCCCTGCGGGGCCAGCGGCAGGTCGAAGTCGTGGCGCGTGCCGGCGAAGTATTCGTCCAGTTGCGCCTGCGCGGCACGCAACAGTTCGTGGTCGCCCCTGCGCCAATGCGGCCCCGGGGGTATCGGATGGCGAGGCGCATGGAATTCGATCACACGCAGGCCCTGTTCGTCGGCGGCCAGCAGCAACGGACCAACGGGGCTGTCGATATGCGTGAAAGTGATCACGTCGGCGAAGCTCGCTTGCGCGCGGTGACGCGAGGAGTGCGATCCGCAAGCGAGAGTCGTGGCGCCCGGGCAACCGCCACAGGCGGGGGCGTCATCGAATCGCGCCACAACTGGATCACCGCATAGCCGCGCCATGGCCGCCAGGCTTCGGCGCGCGCGAGCAGCGCCTTGGCTCCCAGCCGTGAGCCGTCGTCGGGGACCGCGCGTTGCAGCACCAGATCTTCGGCAGGGAACGCATCGGGATGGCCGAGCGCACGCAGCGCAATGTATTGGGCGGTCCACGGCCCGATGCCGGGCAGCGCGACCCAACGCTCGGCGAAGTCCTCGAGCGTCCGCTCCGTGCGGAAGTCCACCCGTCCCTCGATCATCGCGCGCGCTACCGCGCGCACCGTATCGGCGCGTGCACGGGTCAGGCCGATCGTGGCGAGGTCGGCATCGGCCAGCGCCTCAGGCGTCGGGAACAGATGTTCGAGTCCTGGCGCGAACGACGGGGCCAACGGCTGTCCAAAACGCTGCGCCAGCCTTGCCGCGAGCGTACGCGCCGCCGCGACGCTGACCTGTTGGCCCAGGATCGCGCGCACGGCGATCTCGAAGCCGTCCCAGCCGCTGGGAAGGCGCAGGCCCGGTCGCTTCGCTACCAGGGGCGCCAGGCGATCGTCTGCGCAGAGCACTGCCGCAATGGCGTCGGGATCTGCATCGAGGTCGAACATCCGGCGCAACCGCTGCACGATGTCGAGCAGTCGCGTGGGCGCGGGGCCGTGCAGTTCCAGCTGCAGGGCATGTTCGCCTCGCGGCCACGCGCTCACGCGCAGCCAGCCGGGTTGATCGAGCGGGCCGATCACGCGCATGTAACTGGTGTCGTCGACGCTTTCCACGCCGGGCAGGGCGCGGCCACGCAGGAAGTCCAGCATGGCCGCGAAGTCGTAAGGCGGCCGATAGCCCAATCGCAGCACCAGCGTCTTGCTGCCTTCACCCGGGCCTTCGCCCAGGCTTACACCGGCGGGATGGCGCCGCAGGTCGCGCGGCGCCATCCGGTAGGCATCGCGGAACGCGGCATTGAAGCGGCGCAGGCTGCCGAAACCGGCTGCAAGCGCGACCTCGGTGATCGGCAGCGCCGTCTCGGTCAGCAACTGCTTGGCGAACAGCAGCCGGCGCGTGCCGTGCACGCCACCCGGCGCGACGCCGACGCGTTCGACGAACAGGCGCCGCAACTGACGCTCACCGACGCCGACGCGTTGCGCCAGCGCCGCCAGCGGTTGCTCGGCCAGCGCGCCTTCATCGATCAGCTTGAGCGCGCGTGCGACCGTGGCATCGCCGCGCCGCCAGCTGCCATCGTCCGGCGACAGCTCGGGGCGACAACGCAGGCAGGGGCGATAGCCGGCGGCCTCGGCCGCGGCGGCATGGCGGAAGTATTCGACCCGTTTCGCCGCCGGAGCCGGGCAGACTGGCCGGCAATAAATGCGCGTGCTGTGCACCGCGGTGAAGAACAGGCCGTCGAAGCGCGGATCGCGGCTCCTGCGTGCCTGCTCGCAGACCTGCCGATCGGGCAGGCCGGTGGAGTGCGATGCGTCCGGGCGGGGGAGGGAGGTGGACATGACCGCAGGCTAGCACCGCCGCGTTGCACCGACTCGCCGGATTCGGACATCGATGTGGCGCGCCGACCGACAGCCTGAATGGGTGGGCGCTAGTGTCCCTCGCCGTCGCGCAGCGCAGGCAGCAGTGGTGCGATGTCGCCGTCGTTGTCCGCCGGTTCCAGGCCCAGCAGGTGTGCCAGCAGCGGATAGACATCGACGTTGTCGATGGCGGGCAATTGCGCGCCGGCCTTGAATGCCGGACCGCGCGCGATGAACACCGCGCGCATCGACGACAGGACAGGATCGTAACCATGCGATCCGCGCGCGGCTCGCGGCGACCGGCGCGCCACGTCCGTACGCGGAAGCGCATCCCAGCCCTCGTCCATCTGGCACACGATCGGTGGCACGCGTGGATGGTGTCCGTACCGCCAGCGTTCGGGCAGTTGTTCCTTGCGCCAGCATTCGTAATGCGCATGGCGTCCCAGCAGGCGCTTGGCGGCGGCTGATTCATGCCCCGGTTTGGGAGCAATGCCGATGGACTGTCCAATCGACACGACCGTTGCGTCTTCCTCGGGCACCATGTCCTCCACCGCTATCACGCGACCCGGACCGACCGTGGCCATGCCGTGGTCGGACACGATGATCAGGTTGATGCGATCGAGCAGCGCGCGCTGTGCAAGCCCATCGTAGAGATGGCCTATCGCCGAATCGATTTCACCCAGCGTGCGGCGTACCTGCGGCGAATCCGGACCGTGGTCGTGGCCGGCGCGATCGAGCTGCTCCAGGTAGACGGTGATCAGTTTCGGTCGCACGTTCGCAGGCGCGTCCAGCCAGTCGATCACGTCGTCCATGCGTTGCATCGGCGGGACGGTGTCGTCAAAGCCCTTCCAGCGGTTCGGCCGGACACCGCCGATGGAGGCCGCGCTGCCCGGCCAGGCCCAACTGGCGCTGCGCACGCCGTTTTTTTCGGCGGTCACCCAGATCGGTTCACCGCCCCACCAGCGGCCGTCGGCCACGGCATTGCGGTCGGCGGCCTTGAAGCCGCCGATGTCGGGATCGGACATCGTGTTGTGGACGATCCCGTGGCGATCCGGACGCAGGCCGGTGACGAGCGTGTAGTGGTTGGGAAAGGTGAGTGCCGGATAGGACGGCGTCATCCAGCGCGCACGCGCGCCTTCGGCGGCGATCCGGCTCAGGTTCGGGGTGACACCGAGATCGAGGTAATCGGCGCGGAAGGCATCGATCGAAATCATCACCACGCCTTCGGCCGGCGGTGGCTGCGGGATGGTCGCCGCTGACCCGGCGGGCTGCGGAGCGGGGCTCGGGATGGGGCGAGCAGGGGATTGGGCGCATGCGGCGAGGAGGCTGAGGCAGGCGGTCGCAACCGCTGCCCGGAAAGAGATCGATGGCATCGGCCGATCATAACTAGGGAACAAGACGGGGTGACTTTAGTCGCTGGTGCCGCTGCGTCACCTTGCCGATAGTGGCGGCCCTCAGTGAAGGGAGTTTTGCGTCATGCAGCGCAATGCCATGTACCGGAACGCGTTCTTTGCGGGGCTGGCCTTGTGTACGGCATCGGCCGCGATCTGCAACGGTGCGGCTGCCCAGACACCCGCCGCCGAGGCGGTGCCTGTCATGACGCAGGCCGAATGCGAAGTGTGGGCGCGCGAGTTGAGCTTCGCCCAATCGGTGGCCGATCACGACGTCGCCGCGTTCGCTTCGCACCTCGACCAGGACGCCGCGTTCGGTGCCAGCCTGGCCCAGCCCACGCGCGGCCGCGATGCCATTGCCAGACAATGGGCCCCGATCGTGGAAGGCCAGCGGGTGAAGCTGTCCTGGTACCCCACCCGCACCACCATCGGCAGTGACGCCGACGTGGCGTGGTCGAGCGGCCCGGCGTTGTTCGAGAACCCCGACCCGAAAGCACCGCAGCGCTATCGGATGGGGGGGTTCCATTCGGTCTGGCATCGCGGCGCCGATGGCGTCTGGCGGGTGATGTTCGATGACGGCATCGAGCCGGTGCCGGCCACCGACGAGCAGGTTGCCGCGTTCCATGCCGGTCGCCAGGTTACGTGCCCCCAAGGCTGACGAACACGAGGCTGACGACGCCGTAAACGCGGCGGGACCGGCAGATGCCGACGCAGTGGCTTGAGCGTATCGTGGACTGGCGGCATGCCCGCCGTGCCCCGGAGACGACGCCATGACCTCCATGAACAACCGTAGCCGGACCTTGATCGCTGTCTGCTTCGCCGGCCTGCTGGGCGGTGGCGCCGCGATGGCGCAGACCGCACCGACGTCCGCTCAGGACGATGCGGCGCAGGCGCCGGTTGTCGATCAGGCGCAGCCTCGGGAAGCCGTCGCGCAGGCGCCCGCTGTCGATCAGGCGCAGGCGCAGGAAGCCGTCGCGCAGACCGACGCGGCCGACAAGAAGCCTTTCAATCGCAACTGCCTGCGCGAAACCGGGTCGCGCATTCGTGCCATTGACCCCGTGACAGGGAAGCGCACGTGCATCGCAGAACCCGGCAACGCGTACAGCAAGGACGACCTCAACAGCACCGGCCAGGTCGATATCGCCAAGGCACTGAGGCAGTTGGATCCCGCGGTCTCGGTCTCCGGCCACTAAAGAACCTGCGGGCCCGGAGGATGACGTGGATCGCCGCATGACCGCGATTCCGGCGATCGTTCTTCGGTATCTGGGTGGCGCGTTCGCATTGGCGTTGGCTGCTGCGCCGGCTTACGCCCAGCAGGACGTCTCCCCGCCGCCGCCGATCGACGTCAATGCGCCCACGCTGATCATCGAACCGTTGCCGCAACCGCGGTCGCCGGTACGCAGTGCGAGCACGGGAAAAAAGCGCGGTTCCGACAGCGATCAGGTTGGGCGCGATATCGACGCCGCCCGTCGGCGTGTCCAATCCGGTGGCATCGACAATGAGATCCAGGTCCGCGAAGACGCGATGGACCGCGACCGCGTCCGTACCGAGCGCCTGCGCGCCGCGACCGACGATCCGCACGAAGCCGCGCGCCTGCGCCAGGAATACAACCAGCGCCTGGCCGAGCACGAGCGCTGGCGCGACGACAAGGAACGTCAGCGCCAGGACCTGGAGCCGCCTCCGCCCGCGGATGACGATCGCTGAGCCGTCAGGCCATGGCCTCCAGCCCGCGCAACAGTCGCTGCAGCGAGGCCTCGTAGTAGGCGCGAAACGCCGAGTCGTCGAAATTGAAGCGTCCGGCCCGGTACAGCACGATCAACCCGTGCGTGTGGGCCCACAGCGTCATCGTCACGTCCCACACGTCGTCCTGGCGCAGCACGCCGGCACGCATCGCATCCTCGACCGCGTCGGCCACCACGTTGAGCGTGGGCGAGCGGCGAGCGCGGAAATCCTCGGGAAAGCGTCGCGCATCGTTGCGCGCCATCGAGAACGCCTGGTCGAACAGGTGCGGATGGGCGAGGGCATAGTCCAGGTAGATGCGTTGCACCGCGATCAGCCGCTCGCGCACATCACCGCCACGACCGCGCGCATCCCAGTGGCGCACGATGGCGTCGAAGCTGTCGTCGCCGATGCGCTTGAGCAGCGCGTCGCGATTGGGAAAATGGCGGTAGATGGCCATCGGCGTCAGTCCGACCGCGGCGGCGACACGGCGCATGCTGACGCCCTGCGCGCCCTCGCGTTCGAACAGCGTGCGGGCGGCACGCAGGATGCGGTCGGCGGTGGCGGTGGAACGGGGCATGTGTACAGCGTAAACAAAACGGGCTTCGGCACAAGAAAATGGGGTCCGTGAGGCCGTTGCGGGGCGGGAGGAGGATTCAGCGCCCCGATCGCGGCGCGATAATTCCGGGTCACGTCCCCGTAAGCCGACGCGCCGCCGGCGCGTCCGGTCCTGCTGCCTGCCGGAGCTCCCCGATGTCCACCCGCAAAGACCCCTCCCGCGTCATTCGCGCTCCGCGCGGTTCCGAGAAGACCTGCAAGTCGTGGCTGACCGAAGCCGCGTACCGGATGATCCAGAACAACCTCGACGCCGAAGTGGCCGAGAGCCCCACCGACCTGGTCGTCTATGGCGGCATCGGCCGCGCCGCGCGCGATTGGGAAAGCTACGACGCCATCCTCAAGTCGCTGCGCGAACTAGACGACAACGAGACGCTGCTGGTGCAGTCCGGCAAGCCGGTCGGCATCTTCCCGACTCATCCGGATGCGCCGCGCGTGCTGCTGGCCAACTCCAACCTGGTGCCGCACTGGGCGACGTGGGAGCACTTCAACGAGCTCGATAAGAAGGGCCTGATGATGTACGGCCAGATGACCGCCGGCAGCTGGATCTACATCGGCAGCCAGGGCATCGTGCAGGGCACTTACGAGACCTTCGTGGAGATGGGTCGCCAGCACTACGGCGGCGACCTCAAGGGCAAGTGGATACTCACCGCCGGCTTGGGCGGCATGGGCGGCGCGCAGCCGCTGGCCGCTTCGCTCGCGGGCGCGTGCAGCCTCAACATCGAATGCCAGCAGAGCCGCATCGACATGCG
Source organism: Lysobacter niastensis (assembly GCF_031457115.1). Classification (GTDB taxonomy): domain Bacteria; phylum Pseudomonadota; class Gammaproteobacteria; order Xanthomonadales; family Xanthomonadaceae; genus Lysobacter_J; species Lysobacter_J niastensis_A. Next base: position 125,884 of record NZ_JAVDVY010000002.1, on the reverse strand, counting down.
CCTGCGCACGCGCTACGTCGACGAGCAGGCCACCGACCTCGACGACGCGCTGGACCGCATCGAGAAATACACCGAAGCCGGCGAAGCCAAGTCGATCGCGCTGCTCGGCAACGCCGCCGAGATCCTGCCGCAGCTGGTCGCGCGCGGCGTGCGCCCGGACGCGGTCACCGACCAGACCAGCGCGCACGATCCGGTGCACGGCTACCTGCCGATCGGCTGGACGGTCGAACAATGGCAGCGCATGCAGACCGAAGATCCGGGCCGCGTGCGCGATGCCGCCAAGCAGTCGATGCGCGTGCACGTCGAGGCGATGCTGGCCTTCGAGGACATGGGCATCCCGGTGTTCGACTACGGCAACAACATCCGCCAGATGGCCAAGGACGAGGGTTGCATCAACGCCTTCGATTTCCCGGGCTTCGTGCCGGCCTACGTGCGACCGCTGTTCTGCCGCGGCGTCGGCCCGTTCCGCTGGGTCGCACTGAGCGGCGATCCGGAAGACATCTACAAGACCGACGCCAAGGTCAAGGAACTGATCCCGGACGACACGCACCTGCACCGCTGGCTCGACATGGCCCGCGAGCGCATCAGCTTCCAGGGCCTGCCGGCGCGCATCTGCTGGGTTGGCCTGGGGCTGCGCCACAAACTCGGCCTGGCGTTCAATGAGATGGTGCGCAATGGTGAGCTGAAGGCGCCGGTGGTGATCGGTCGCGACCACCTCGACAGCGGCTCGGTGGCCTCGCCCAACCGCGAGACCGAGGCGATGAAAGACGGCAGCGACGCCGTGTCCGACTGGCCGCTGCTCAACGCCATGCTCAACGTCGCCGGCGGCGCGACGTGGGTCTCGCTGCACCACGGGGGCGGTGTCGGCATGGGCTATTCGCAACATTCCGGCGTCGTCATCGTCTGCGACGGCAGCGAGGAAGCCGACAAGCGCATCGCCCGCGTGCTGTGGAACGACCCTGCCACCGGCGTCATGCGTCACGCCGATGCGGGCTATGACATCGCCAAGGCGTGCGCGAAGGAACAGGGCTTGAAGTTGCCGATGGTGTGATCGCCCAAGGCGGCTGCAACAGACCGGCTTCAATGGAACGGCCCGGAACTTCCGGGCCGTTTTCGTTCCTGGCGGTCCGGAGCCGGCAGCGGGCGACTTCCAGCGGCCTGCTAGGCTATCGCCACCTCAAAGCCGGAGCGTCACCATGGGCGGTATGGTCATGACCATCGAGATCCAGATGCTGGCCTGGGCCATCGCCCTGGGTGTGCTGCAACTGCTGACGGCGGCGACGTTGTCGTCGCTGCAGCGCGGCGCGAAGTGGGCCGTCCACGCGCGCGACGGTGTCGCGCCGCCGCTCACCGGTGTGGCGGCACGCATGGACCGCGCGTTTGGCAACTTCATGGAGACCTTTCCGTTCTTTGCCGCTGCAGTGCTTGCCGTGCTGGTCAGCGACCAGAGCAATGCGACCAGCGCGCTGGGAGCGCAGTTGTACTTCTGGGCGCGCGTTGCCTATTTGCCGCTGTATGCGGCGGGCATCCCGTATCTGCGCACGCTGGTGTGGACGGTCTCGTTGATCGGCCTGGTGATGGTGCTGGCGGCATTGTTCTGAGCCGACGCATTGGGGCGCGCGGGCCTTACCGGTTTCGGCGTTTCAACTCCCAGCACGCTGCAGTGTCGTGATCCGCCCGGAACACGGCCGCGCGTAAGCTGCGGCTTCGTCACGTCGAGTTCCGTCACGTCGAGGCCTGCCATGAGACAAGCCCGCTACACCCGGCGCGGTCCCGTCCCGCACGACGTCATCGAAGCCGTCGAGTTCACGCTGCCACCGCCCGAAGCCGGCCAGGTGCTGGTCGAGGTGATGGCCGCGCCGATCAACCCCTCTGACGTCCTCACGCTCACCGGCCAGTACGGTTCCTTGCCGCCACTGCCGGCGGTGGGCGGCAACGAGGGCGTCGGGCGCGTCGTTGAAGCGGGCCCTCGCGTCACCGGGTTGAAGCCCGGGCAGAGCGTGTTGCTGCCGGTCGGGAGCGGCACCTGGACCACGCACATGCTGGCCGACGCGAAGGCGCTGGTGGCGTTGCCGGAAGGCGCCGACTTCCAGCAACTGAGCATGCTGTCGATCAACCCGCCCACCGCGGCCCTGCTTCTGCGCGACTTCGTCGAGCTGCAGCCGGGCGAGTGGGTCGTGCAGAACGCCGCCAACTCCGCGGTCGGCGGTTACCTGGTGCAGTTGGCCAAGGCGCGCGGCTTGCGCACGGTCAACGTGGTGCGGCGAGAAAGTGCACGCGCCCCGGTGGAAGCGCTCGGCGGCGACGTCGTGCTGCTGGATGGCGACGACCTCGCCGCGCGCGTGCGCGAAGCGACAGGCGGTGCGCGGATTGCCCTGGCCGTCGATGCCGTAGGCGGCATGGCCACCGAGCACCTGGCGCAGGCGTTGACGCCGGGAGGCACGGTGGTGAACTACGGCGCGATGGGAGGTGAGGCCTGCGCCTTGTCGCCGGCATCGCTGATCTTTCGCGACATCCGCCTGCGTGGATTCTGGCTGGCGCGCTGGTTCCGGGAGGCCAACGCAGAGGCGCGCGGCCGGCTGTTTGCGGAGCTGGTTTCGCTGATCGCCTCGGGCCGGTTGCGCGCCCACGTGCAGGCCACCTACGGCATCGACGAGATCAGGCAGGCAGTAGCCGCCGCCGCGTCCGGCGAGAGATCCGGAAAGATCCTGGTGCTGCCCAACGGGTAGGCGACGTACGTGGCGGTGCTGTCATCCGCCTGACATCGGAACGTCGCAAAGTTGAAAGTCAGGTAGTGACGATCAGGAACACCGGATGAAAAAGATGATCGGGTGGGCGCTGGCCCTGTTGCTGGCGCCGTGATACCGGGCGAAACGATCATGGCCTGCGGTATCGCGCAGACGAACAACGGTCTGTCGCCAGCTGACCGCTGCGCAATGAGTGCAATGCGAGCATGGTCACGCTTCGCATTCACGGCGACATCATCGCAACGCGCGTTCCGGTAACGTGTCGGCCGGCCACAAGAGAGCGGTGGGCGGGATGCGAACCCCGCCAGCCTTAACACTCCGCTCTTGAGCTGGCGATGTGGACGCAGCACGTCAGCCAGCGCCGGGAACATTTCCTGACGCGCTGAATGCGCCGCCTTCACGCCGCCACTGCGCACCGGCTGCCAGCCTGCCCGCGAGCCCCGTGTCGGGCCCGGGCGTAAGAGTGAACCCGAAATGAGGAGCGTTGCCATGGTGCTGCCGATGCGAACCGCATGGCGTGTGCTGACAGGGATGATGCTGGCGGCGGTCATCGCCGCTTGCGGCGGTGGCGGGGGAGGCGACGGTGGCGGCTCCACACCGCCCATGGGCAACCGGGCCCCGACCATCACGTCCTCGGGCGCGGTGTCGGTGCCGGAGGAGACCGCGGGTGCCTTCCACACCGTGACGGCCAGCGATCCGGACGGCAATACGTTGACCTTCTCGCTACGGGGCGGCACCGACGAGGCACAGTTCCGCATCACCTCCGCGGGAGGGCTGTCGTTCGTGACTCCGCCGGATTTCGAAGCGCCGGCCGACGCCAATCGCGACAACGTCTATATCGTGGTGGTGAACGTCAGCGATGGCAGTTCCAACGTGATGCAGACGATTTCGGTGACGGTGACGGACGTGGTCGCCAGTGGGTTCCGTGTGCGGCGCGTGGCGACGGGGCTCGACCAACCGGTCTTCCTGGCGCCGGTGCCAGATGGCACGGGCCGGGTGTTCGTCGTCGAACTGCCCGGTCGCATACGGATCATGACGCCGTCCACCGGAGCGACAGCGCCAACGCTATTCCTCGACGTCAGTGGAGAGGTCTCCATCGACGGCGAGCGCGGCCTGCTCGGCTTCGCGACCGCCCCGGACTTCAATACCAGCGGCCGGTTCTTCGTGTACCTCACCATTCGCGACGGCACCATCGAGGTACGGCAGTACCGCACACTGGCGACGGACCGCAATCGCGCCGACCCGGCCACCGCGGACGCAATCCTGCGCATCCCCCATTCGACGTTCAACAACCACAATGGTGGCTGGATCGGCTTCGGTCCGGGCGACAACCTGCTCTACATTGCCGTGGGCGACGGCGGTGGCAGCGGCGACCCCAACAACAACGCACAGAACACCAACTCGCTGCTCGGCAAGATCCTGCGCATCGATCCGGCCAGCGACGCCTTCCCCTCGGATCCGACGCGTGACTATGCGATCCCCGCAGGCAATCCGTTCGCGGCCGGCGGCGGCGCGCCGGAAGTGTGGGCCTATGGCCTGCGCAACCCGTTCCGCAACAGCTTCGACCCGCAGACCGGCAACCTGTTTATCGGCGACGTCGGCCAGAACGCGGTGGAGGAGATCGACCTGATGCGTCCGGGCGACGCCGGCGCCAATTTCGGCTGGCCGATCCTGGAGGGCACCGCCCCGTTCCGCGGCGGCTCGACGGCGGGACTGACGCCGCCGGTGGCGGAATATCGCCATGGCAGCGGCGACAGGCAGGGCAATACGGTGATCGGTGGACACGTGTTCACCGGGCTGGTCGATTCGCTGCGCGGCCTCTACATCTTCGCCGACTTCGTCACGCCCAATGTCTGGTCCGTGCCGGTCTCCCGGCTGACCGTCGGTACGACGCTTCCGGCCTCGGAATTCACCGTGCGCAATGCCGACTTCGCCCCGGGCGCGGGTGCGTTCACCAACATCGTCAGTTTCGGCGTCGATTCGACCAACAATCTTTATCTGGTGGATCTGGACGGCGAGATCTTCGTGATCGAGCGGGCGGCGAGCAATACACCGACCGCCGCGTCGTTCCGTGCGACACCACTCCAGGTTCTGGAGCGGGCGGCGCGTGGGGCGAGGAAGGAGAACCGGCGGCAATAGTCGATGGAGTGCCTGTCTTGTTAAGCGCGGGTACGGCCGTATTGGCCCGCGCGCTGCGTCTCAGTCCATGCGACCGCCGCACCGACAATGACGCCATGCACTACACCCCCGACCAGCTCCACGCCGAACTCGCCCGATTCAATGCCTCCCTCCGCCTGGTATCACGCCGGGCCGGGCGCGGGCTTGACTACGATTTCGAGCGCACGCTCGATGCCCACCGCCGCACGCTGAGCGACATGCTCGGGCCCGATGGCACTCCGGTGGTGATGGACACCATCGCCGCCGCCAAGAGTGCGCTGACCGCGGCCGAGCCCTTCCACGACCTGCAGGCGATGGCACGCGCGCAGGACACGCTGGGCCGGCTGGTCCGGCGCTGGGCGATGCGGATGGCCGGGTAGACCGGCAGCCAACCTTTGGCATCACTCCTCGCGTATTGCGGCGAAGGAATGAAACGGGCGGCCGCCGAGGCGGCCAGCCCGGTCCGGACGATCAGAGGTCGACCATCGTCTTGAAGCCGCCCCAGAACATGCGCTTGCCATCGAACGGCAGCGCCTTGGGATCGGCCATCGCGGCCAGGCGCGGATCGGCCATCGCCTTCTTGTTGACGCGGTCGCGCTGCGCGCGCGACTTGTAGACGATCCAGGCGAAGATCACGGTCTCGTCGGCCTTGAGCTTGACCGACTGCGGGAACGAGGTGAGCTTGCCGGACTGCACGTCGTCGGCGATGCACTCGCGATACTCCAGCGCGCCGTGCTCGCGCCAGACCTGCCCGGCCTTGCGCGCCATGCGCCTGTACGCGGCCAGGTTTTTCTTCGGAACGGGCAATACGAAACCGTCGACGTAGCTCATGGGAATCTCCTGTGGGAACGCAAAGGCGGGAAGCAGGCTCGATTCCACCGAATCCACTTCCTCATGAACAGCGTCGAACGAAGGGGACGCCATTCGACACGGGCAGGTCGTCCGTGTTGTCCCCGCATCCGCGTTCATATCACCAAGGCGGCTCGCTCCGTGCGAATGCCTCGTGTCGGGCCATGGGTCCGCGCCTGTGGGCAGGCGTGGACACATGGTTCCCGACGCGGATCGTCGCCATGTTCATCCCATGTTGGCTTCGCCCGGGGTGCGGCCGCCTACACTGATCCGCGGGCGTCTATCGATCCAACGGGCGCCTGCCTCCTTTTGGTCGTCGGTGTGGTGCATGGTGAAGCGGTGGATTCTGATGGCGGCGTGCCTGGCGTGCCTGTTGGGCTGCGGCAAGAATGCGCCGGAAACGCAAACGGCCAATAACGTCGAGCCCACACCCGCCATGGAAGCCAGCGGCGCGGTCAGCGCGCGGCCGGTCAAGGACGTCAGGCCGACCCCGGCGGACGTGCTCAGCGGCACCAACTGGCCGGCCGCGGAGGTCGCTTCAGGCAAAGCCTGGATCAGCTGCGAGCACGACGTCGGGGCAGGCGATGGCACGCCCGTTCAATCGCTTGATTTCTTCAGCGTGGTCGACGTCATGACGCCTTGCCGCGAGCCGGGCACGATCAGGGTGCGTTACCGCGGCAAGATCGCGGCGGACTTCACCGCGCTGGTCGAGCGCATGTCGGCCATGGCCGACCGCATGGAGATCAAACGCCGCATCCTCGACATCGATTCCTCCGGCGGTCGTGTCGAGGACGCGATACGCGCGGGCGACGCCATCGGCAACGCGGGCTGGACGCTCTGGGTGCGCGAGGACGCGGTCTGCCACAGCGCCTGCGTGCTGATCCTGGCGTCTGGCGACGACCGGCTGATCTCGGGCAAGGTGGGCATCCACCGGATGGTGCGCATCGGCTCCAAGGCCAGCAACCGCGCCGAGCTGAGCAGCGAATTGCGCGACGTGCACGAATCGATGAAGGAATACCTGGAGCGCAATGGCGCATCGGTCGCGGTCGCCGACCTGATGATGACGGTGCCCAACCGCCAGTTGCGCATCCTGACGGTGGACGAGCTCAAGGAGTTTGGCCTCGACGGCGCCAATGCCGCGCAGGACGACCTGGAGCGGATTCGCCTGGCCAGGAGGTGCGGCGAGGATTTCCCCGCGCGCATGGATGCCTTCGCAATCGCCTTCGACAGCGAATGCAAGGCCGAAGGTCGCGCGCTGGAGGAGGTCAAGGAATGCGGGCTGGCGTTGCAGCCGCGTTTCGGCTTCCCGGACGGCAAGTGCGTCGCGGAAGGTCCGATGTCCGATTACCAGTGACGGCGTTCGAACGCGGACTTACCTGACCCGGATCTCGACGCCTTCGGCTTGGACCACCTGTCCGGCGTGGATCTTGCAGGTCTTGCGCAGTTCGACGACGCCATCGACCTTGACCGCGCCGGCGGCCACGATCGCCTTGCCAGCGCCGCCGCTATCGCACAGCCCGACCAGCTTCAACAGCTGGTTGAGCTCGACGTACTCACGGTCCAGTTCGAAGTCGATCGGTTGCATGGGGACGAGTGAGCGCAGGACGGGGCGACAGGGTCTCAGGCACGTGATCGCCTTGCAACCGGACTCAACTCGCGTTGTCAGCGACTGCCCCGGTCACGCATAGCGCCCGCTTGCGCTCCGGCGTGAGCTGCTTGATGGCGTACTCGGCACGCAACGCGGCGGCCCGGTCGGCGTATTCGAAACGCGCCATCAACCGTACCGGCGGATGCGAGCGGGTATAGCGCGCACCCTTGCCGGCCACGTGCTGTGCATAGCGCCGCTCCACGTCGGTGGCGATGCCGGTGTAGAGGCTGCCATCGCGGCATTCGAGCAGATAGACGTACCAGGCGGTCATGGATGAATCGTGCCTGTCCAACGCGGCGGCGGTCCAGTCTCACCAGCGCACGAGGCCGTGCGGAACTGGGGCCCAGTTCGCACATTACCTTCGACCATACGTGTACGCATGTGGTCGCCGCGCCCCCACAATGCACTTGTCCCCCCAGTGATGCGCCCTTGAATACGACTGCCGATACAAAATCCGCCACCCACCTTCGTCAACTGTGCGCGCGTTTCGCCAAGCCGCACCTGGGCCGTGCGGTCTGGCAGTTGATCAATACGCTGGTTCCCTTCATCGCCACCTGGGCGCTGATGGCGTGGAGCGTCATCGGGCAATGGGGCTACGGCTGGACGCTGCTGCTGGCACTGCCGGCGGCGGGGCTGTACGTGCGGCTGTTCATCATCCAGCACGATTGCGGACACGGTTCGTTCTTCGCCAGCGCGCGCGCCAACAATCTGGTGGGACGCTGCCTTGGACTGGTCACGCTGTTCCCTTACGGCTACTGGAAGAAGACCCACGCCGTGCATCACGGCACGTCGGGCAACCTCGACCGGCGCGAGATGGGCGACATCGAGACCTTGACCGTCAGCGAGTACCGCGCACGTTCGTGGGTCGGTCGCCTGTTCTACCGCTTCTACCGCAGCACGCCGGTGCTGCTGGCCATCGGCCCGACGTATCAGTTCGTCATCAAGCACCGGTTTCCGTTCGACCTGCCGTTCTCGTGGAAGAAGGAATGGGCCAGCGTGTGGCTCAACAACCTGGCGTTGGCGGCGGCGTTCGTTGCGCTGGGCTTTGCCATCGGCTGGCATACCACGCTGCTGGTGCACCTGCCGATCGTGCTGATTGCCGGTGCCGCCGGCGTCTGGCTGTTCTACGTCCAGCACACCTTCGAGGACGCCTACTGGGCGCGCAAGGACGATTGGGACTCCAGCCAGTCCGCGGTCGCCGGCAGCTCGTTCTACGACCTGCCGCGCGTGCTGCACTGGTTCACCGGCAACATCGGCTACCACCACATCCATCACCTGGCCAGCCGCGTTCCCAACTACCGGTTGCGCGAGGCCTTCGAGTCGAGCCCGCTGCTGCAGGCCGCGCCGCGCCTGACCTTGTGGTCCAGCCTGAAGAGTGCGCGATTGAAACTGTGGTGCGAGGAAACCAGGCGCATGGTCGGGTTTAAGCACGCGCGGGCCTGATAGCGCCCCATCGCCGGAAGAAAAAAGCGGGCCCGGGCCCGCTTTTTTTTATGTTGCTGGTGTCGTGGTGCTGTTCCAGCGCGGGTCTGGATAAGACATCAGTCGCGGCATTGCGGCCGCTGCGGCGCACACGTGTGCGCCGCGTACGGGACAAGGCCGACGGCTACCGGTTGATGATTGGCGGGTCGCACTGGATCGTGCAGTTGCCGTTGCCGGTGTCGGTCACGATGACGTTGTATTCGGCGGTCTCGACGTGGCTGTTGGCGTCGATGATCGTGCCTGCGCGACCGCTGTTCCCGCTCCAGCTGAGCTGGTTATTGGTGTCGTTGAAGAAGTTGTGACCGCTGATCTGGTAACGCTGGTCGGCGATCAGCTGCACGAGGGCGGTATCGCGGCCTTGGCCCGTGGTCTGTTCCAGACCGCCGGCGCCATCGTCGCCACCGGTGTAGCAGTAGCCGTAGATCTGGCCGTTGGAGGCGGTGACGTTGTGCCAGCCGGGGTCGCTGGAGCCGGCGAGGCGGATGTCGAGATTGATGTTGGGGGTGTTGGGCATGGTCGTGACTCCTCTTCGGGGGAATGGCCGCTCTGGCCGGGACGTGGGCGCAAAGCCCGACGGACTCAGGGGCTGGGGGATGTGGGCCTTTGCGCGGCGATCCGGCCGGCCTCCGGGAATGGCCGCAGCGGGACGTAGCCTGCGACGGTGAGACGTTGTTGGTGCGGCGCTGCCTCGGCGGCGCGTTCGAGGTGCAGCAGGGTTCGCACCAGGGGATCGAGCCGTTCGAATGGCAACGCGTCGCGTACGTCCGTCGTCAGCACTTGTTCGGCCCGTTGCCAATCCGCCCGTGCCGCCGCGTCATCTCCGGCCGCCTGCGCGCCCTCTCCGGCCAGGATCCGGTTGTTTGCCAGCACCAGGCGCAGGACTTCGTTCGGACCGTTCTTCCAGGCCGGTTCCAACAGCGTCAATGCTTCGGCGGCATGCGTTTGCGCCCCACGACTGTCGCCCTGTGCCAGTGCAAGCTGGGCTTGCAGGTTGCGCGCCATGACCAGCCAGCGCAGCACGCGCTCGTTCTCGGGCTCGGCTGCCCGCGCCCTGGTCAGTATGGTGGCGGCCTCGTCCGCAAGTTGGATGGCCGTCGCGATGTCGGAGGTGGCACTCAACTGGGCTTGCCACCAGCGACAGATCGCAGGTGGCGTCTGCCACAGGTTGTTGGCCGGATCCTGCCTGGCCAAGGCGTCCGCGGACTTGGTCGCCGCAAGGACATTGGTGAGGGCCTGGCTGCGTCGGCCGCGCTGGACCTGCGCCTCCACCAGCAAATACAAGGCGTTGATGCGCAGATCCTGCCACTTGGCGTTCGCCGGTTCCGCCGCGAGATTGCTCTCCATCCCGGTGAGTTGTTCGGTGAAGAACGCTTCCGCGTCCACGAGCTTGCCTTGGCGGGCGGATAGGGTGCCCAGCCAGGAAGCGACGTTCGAGGCCTCGAAGCGCAGTGCCGTGTCATGCGGGTGCTGAGGGGTCCAGGTGCGGTACAGCGCCAGCTCTTCGCGAAACGCGCGCTCGGCTTCCGGGTAGCGCCCGAGCCGCTCGTCGAGCACCGCCAGGTTGTGGTGGCCGTAGGCGACTTCGCGTTGCCAGCCGAAGTTCTTGTGATCCATCGCCGCCAGCCTGATCGAACTGTCCCGATACTTGCGTAACCAGACACCCGCTTCGTCGTAGCGTCCCTGTTCCAGTGCGACCATCCCGATCCAGCACTCGGCCTGGGCCAGGTCGAACAGGCGCTGGCCGTTGTCCGGCGCGCGCTGGTGCAGTGCGGTGCTGCGCGCGTGCGCCTCGCGGAACGCCCCCATCGCAGCGTCGTGCTTGCCTTCACTCAGACGCACCTGGCCGATGCCGGTCAGCGTGCGCGCCTGTTCCTCCAGCGCGCGGTCGCTGAGGTCGCGCGGGTCGAGCGTGGCGAAGTAGGCCATGGCCTTGTCGTCGACCGCGCGCATCAGGTCGAGCCGGCCGACGGTGTCCAGCTTCTTGCGCAGGTCGCCGAGCATGAAGCCGAGAATGTCTTCGGCCTGTGCCTGCCGGCGCTGGGCATCGATGCGCGCGACCCAGGCGGTCACCGCCAGGCCGAGGGCGATGGCCATGCCCAGCACCGAGGTCGCCGCCACGACCGCCCACCTGCGTTGGCGGCGCTGCGCTTCGCGCTGGGCAAGGCGGTCGTAGCCGACGCCGAGCAGGCCGGCGACCAGCTTGAGGAAGGCGCGTTCGCGGCCGTCGCCTTCGCGGCGTGCGTCGGCGGCCAGCGGCTCTCGCAACGTGCCCTGGGCATCGGGCTCCAGCAATGCCGGCGGGAAACATCGCAGCGCGGGATCTGCGCTGCCTGGCACGCCCCCCACCACGAAGCACAACACCCGATCGCCGCGACCCGAGTTCTGGAATGCCTCGACTTCGGCATTGACCCAGCGCGACTGTGCAGCCGCCGGCGAGCAGATCACGATGAGCGTGTCGGAATCGGTCAGTGATGCGCGGATCGTTGCGCCCAGGTCGCCGGCCGTGGGCAACTCCTCGCGGTCGCGGAAGAACGTCCCCAGACGCCGCTCAATGACCCCGTTGGTTCCCTGCGTGCCCACCAGCCGCGATGGCACGCGGTACGTTTCCAGGCGGCGCAACAGCCAGCGCGCCCAGGCGCTGTCGGCATGGCTGTAGCTGAGGAATGCGCGGAATCGCATGCAGGGCCCCCGATGGCGAGGAATCAAACGCTTGCAGGGAGAGCCGACGGACAGGCGTGGAGGCGGGGCGGTGGGTGATGCCCCGGGTGATGCACGATGGCCGGACGGTCAAAGTCGCGAGTGCTCCAGTTGCCGCTCGCGGTGCATGAGGGTCCACTCGGCATGCTCGGCCAATGCGGCCTCGCCGAGCGTGCGCAGTACCTGGCGCTTTTCGGCGAGGTCACTGCAGCCGCTCAGGCGTCGCCGCGCCGCGCCGAAGATGCGCTGCATGAAGCGGTATTGCTTGATCAGTTCCTTGTCGGCCTTCTTGTAAGCGTAGGCCTCGTGCACGGCCGCCGCGACCGACAGGATGCCCATCGTCGAAACCAGCACGTGCTGCTCATGCGTTCCCAGGCGGCGCGCGAAGATCGCCAGCAGCACGCTGATTCCGATGCCGGCCCACAGGCAGGCCAGTCCCAGCATTTTGGCGCGGTGGTGCAGCCGTGCACGGCGCGCGGAGGTGGTCGAGAAGTATCGCAACTGGCCGCCACTGTCGGGCGTGCCGATCCAGTCGCGGATCACCGCCTCGACCTGGGAAGGCCCGGCCTGGGCGGGTATGCGCAGGCCATCCAGGCTTGCGCCGCGCATCACGTTGCGGATCCAGCCCAGTTCCACATCCTGCTTCTGCAGGAAACTGTCGTGGGCAAAAGCAGGCGAGTTGAGATCGACGATGCCGGCCCGACGCCAGTACGACTGCACGCGCAGGCCTTCGGCCAGTGCCCGGTAATCCAGGTGCTTGCGCTGCCACTCGCGCCGCCGCGCCAGCATCACCACGCCCATGCCGGCCAGGAAGAACACCAGGAACAGGTTGATGACGACGGCGTGCGCGCTGATGTGGGTGTAGGTGAAGAATGCGAACCCCATCGCCGCTGCCAGCAGGTAGACGATGCGCAGCACGTGCCCGACGCGGCGCTGGTAAGTGCGCGCCATCCAGTCGGTGGCGACGAACAGCGATTCGATCGGACACGGGCCGGGATCGGGATCGCGTGCGGACTCCAGCTCGAAATCGGCGAGGATCGCCGCCGAATATCGCAGCACGTCGGCGTTGAACTCGGCCTGGTGCCGGAACATCAGGTCGAACGCCGGCGGCAGCAGGTCGTGGGCGACGATGTCCTCGTCGGCGGTCAGCCAGCGGCCCGGTACGCAAACGCCTTCGGCGGCATCCTCGCGGTTGGCCTGCAGGTGATACACCAGGGTGTCCTCGTCCAGTCCCAGTCGCGCCAGCGCGACGCGGCGGCGTCGGTCGATCTGGCCCGGCACCGACCCCTGCAGGTGGAAACGCACGATCTGCGCAGTGCCGCCGAGCTTTTCCGAATCGCGACCGTCCCACAGCGCCAGCAGGATGTGGCAGTGGCTGGAGATGAAGATCCCGGCCTGCGCGTATTGCTGGTCGCGCGGCAATCCGTGCTGCGCGATGGCGTCATGGTGGCTGTCGTGCCGCAGCGGAAGCACCAGCATCTCGACCTGCTGCAACTGGCGTTCGAACACGGCACGACTGGCGTCGTCGAAATCGTCGCGATACAACTCGACCGGCAGGGGCAGCGGCGCGATCACGCGCAGGCCGAGGTCGAGCGCCACCTGCGCCGCGAGCTGGTCGCCGCCCTCGGCCAGCGACGACAGCAGCACCACCGGCAACTCCGGATAGCGCCGTTGCAGCTCGAGCAGGAAGTCGCGCACCTGCGCCTGCAATGCCGGGATTTCCGCCTCGCGGAGCTTGCGATGGCCGGTGACCCCCACCACCAGCGTGGCCAGCTCGATCTGGTCGTTGCGATCGGACATGTGCTCCCGAACGGCAGTGCGGCAGGAATGCCGCTTACCCGCAAGGGCGAACGCGGGGGCAGGCGGGCGCAGGCCATGTCCGTGGTCGCCGTCATTGGGTGCGGCGCGGGCTTTTGACGCCTCCTTGCTGTCCTGACCGATCGGTGGAGCCCGCGCTCGGCCGGATGCTGCGATCATGGGCGCATGACCGAACTTCTCCCCGACTGCTTCTCCAACCTGGCCCTGACCCCCGCGCTGATGCAGGGCGTGCAGGCGCTGGGCTATACCCAGATGACGCCGGTCCAAGCCCACAGCCTGCCGGCGATCCTCGACGGACGCGACCTGATCGCGCAGGCGCCGACCGGCAGCGGCAAGACTGCGGCCTTCGGCCTGGGGCTGTTGCACCGGCTGGATGCGGCGGTGGGCGGCACCCAGGCGCTGGTGCTGTGCCCGACCCGCGAACTGGCCGACCAGGTCGGCAAGCAGCTGCGCAAGCTGGCCTTCGCCATTCCCAACCTGAAGCTGTCGATCCTGTGCGGCGGCATGCCGCTGGGCCCGCAACTGGCGTCGCTGGAACACGCTCCCCACGTCGTGGTCGGCACGCCGGGTCGCATCCAGGAATTGCTGCGCAAGCGCGCGCTGGACTTCTCGGGCCTGCGCACGCTGGTGTTCGACGAGGCCGATCGCATGCTCGACATGGGCTTCGAGGAACCCATCCGCGAGATCGTCGGCAAGACGCCGAAATCGCGCCAGGGCCTGCTGTTCTCGGCGACGTTCCCGGATGCGGTGCGCGCGATCAGTCGCGGCATGCTGCGCGATCCGGTCGAGGTGACGGTGGAGGGTGGCGAGCGCCACGCGGCGATCGAGCAGCGCTTCTACGAGATCGACGCGCCGCGCAAGACGCCCCTGCTGGCGGCGCTGCTGCTGCAGGAGCGACCGGAGTCGTGCGTGGTGTTCTGCAACATGCGCCGCGATGTCGACGAGGTGGCCGGGTCACTGGCGCACTACGGCTTCACCGCGCTGGCGCTGCACGGCGACATGGAACAGCGCGACCGCGACGAGGTGCTGGTGCGCTTCGCCAACCGCAGTTGCAGCGTGCTGGTGGCCAGCGACGTCGCCGCGCGCGGACTCGACGTCAAGGAACTGGCGATGGTGGTGAATTACGACCTGCCCAGCGACGCCGACACCTACGTGCACCGCATCGGCCGCACCGGCCGCGCCGGTGCCGACGGCCTCGCGCTGAGCCTGTCCACGCCACGCGAAGTCGGGCGTGCCAGCGCCATCGAGGAGCGCCAGGGCGCGCCGCTGCAGTGGTTCAAGGCGACGCCATTGTCCGGCAAGGCCAACAACGTGCCGCCCGCGGCGATGACCACGCTGCGCATTGATGCTGGTCGGAGCGACAAGTTGCGGCCGGGCGACATCCTCGGCGCATTGACCGGCGAGGCGGGATTGAAGGCCGATGCGATCGGCAAGATCGACGTGTTCGCCACGCGCGCCTATGTCGCGGTCGCACGCGGCCAGGCGGCGCAGGCGCTGGCGCGGCTGCGCGAGGGGAAGATCAAGGGAAGGAAGTTCCGGGTGAGCCGGCTGTAATTGCGCCAGGCCTGGTTCGTACCCCTCTCCCGCGTGCGGGAGAGGGTTTGGGGCGAGGGTGCTCTTCAGCGCTGATTGAACGCGTACTTGCCCGGCCCGATCAGCGCGACCGCGGCCGCGGTGGCCAGATACATCATCTGCAGTTCGATCGCCCAGCCGCCCTGCTCGTTGAGGTGGCCGATGTCGCCCTGGTGCACCAGATAGAGCGCGACGATCATGTTGAGCACGATCAGGATGCCGCCGATGCGCGAGAAGAAGCCGGTGATCACCAGCAGCGGCGCCAGCACTTCGCCGGCCAGCACGCCATAGCCGAACGAGGCAGGGAAGCCCTGCGTCTCGACCATCTTCATGATGCCGTCCAGGCCGCCATCGAGCTTGCTGACGCCATGCAGCAGCACCAGCGACCCGAGGGCGATGCGAAGGATGAGCTTGCCGAGGTCCTGCTGGGTATTCGTGTTCATGGCGACTCCCCAAGAAAGGTGGATCGATGATAGTCCAGCCCCGCGCCAGTGCATGGCGCGGTGCGGTAAACCTTGCGGCCAGGCTGGGTCAGCGCGGCAGCTTCACACGCAGTCCGTTCCAGGCCAGCACCACGCCGTCGGCGCTGATCTCGTCCACGACAGCCGGGCCGATACGGTCGCCCTCGGTCACGCGCGCGCCGTCGATGATGGCGAAGCGCTGCGAGGGACCCTGGCCCCACATGTGCATGCTGATCTTCAACGGCGGCAGCTGCTGCCGATCGGCGGTGCTGAGGTCGGACAGGCGCAGCGGCGCGACGGTCGCGGGGGCGGGCGAGGGTTCGGCCCGGGCCGGGCTTGCCGGCTCGGGCGGCGCTTCGATCGCCGGTGTCGGCGCGGGCGCCGTAGCGAGGGTTTCGCGCGGCCTTGGCGGCGCCGCGGACATGGCCACCACCGGGGCTTCCACCACGGGCGGGTCGGGCTTCGCCGGGGCCTGCGTCGCAGGAGCAGTTCTCGCAGGGACAGGTCCGGCGGTAGCAGGTCCGACAGGTGCGGGCGTGAATCCCGATGGGGTCATCGTTGAAGTAGCGGGGAGCGATGCGGTCGTCGCAGGCCGGGGCATGGCGGCGGTGGGCATCGTGACCGGTGGGATCGATGCCCCGTCGCCGAGGACGGATGACGGTGCAATCTCTGATGGAGTCGGGCCGGTGTCGACGAGGTCGCGCGCGTCGACAGCTGCAACGGCGTTGGGGGCACCCGTCGGGCTTTCGTTCCAGTATCCGCGCGCGGCCCAGCCGGCAATGGCCAGCGTGCCGGCGACGAGCGCGAGCCACTGCCACGGCAACATCCGCTTCGCCGTGCGCCGAGATGGCGGCGGCAGTTCGGTGTAGAGGTCGGGCGACTGGCCGCGGCGGCGCTCGGCTTCGGATTTGCGCAGGGCATCAAGAATCAGCGACATGCCTTACTCCAGAACCCGTTGCAGGCGTGGACCCATTTCACCGGCAGACAGCGCCAGCAACGTTTCCGGACCGACGACGCCGTCGGTGTCGAGGCCTCGCGCGCGCTGGAAGCGGCGCACCGCCTCGATCATCGCATCGTCCAGCGTGGCCGACGGCCGCTGCGCCGGTTCGTAGCCCGGTGTCAGGCGCTTGCCGATCCAGCCGATGGCCGGTCCCTGCGCACCCATTGCCAGCGGTGCGTCGAAGTAGGCGGGGCCGCGCCACACTGCTGCATAGTCGCCGGTCCACAGGTGTTCCAGAGCCACGCGGCTGGTATCGACGGAAACGCCGTCCAGCGAAAGACGTACGGTGACCGCGTCGGCGCCCTGCAGCAACGCCCAGTGTTCCTTGCCGCCCGATTGCAGGCGCAGCAGCGCCGGACGGCCTTGCGTCGCCAGTTTGTCCAGCCGCGCCTGGCCGCGCACGCAATACACGCCGGGTGCGAGCGCAGCCGGGCAGGCCGACGCCGCGACGGCATCGGCATCGGTGGCGGGCAACCGCCACATCGCCAGCAACTGTCGCCAGGCCGGCAACGGCGACGGCTCGGCGGCGCCCAGCCGGGCGAGCAGACCATCCTCGTCCAGTCGCACCACCTTCGCCGCCGGCTTCACGGCCGTCGCGGTGTTCACGGGTTGCGCGGTTTTTGGCATTGCCTGCGCGGAGGTGTCGGGCGAGGGGCTAGGCGGGCGCGGCCACCAGGTCCACGCCGCCGCCGTCAGCGCGACGACGGCCACCACTGCGGTCGCGACCCGCCACACGGTCAGGTCGCGCGGTCGAGGCGGCGCCAGCGCCTCGCGCGCGGCGCGGTCGACCCAGCGTGCGTCGATCGAGGTTTCATCGTGCGCGTAGCCGGCCAGCAGCGCGCGTTCGGCGATCACGTTGACCAGCCGCGGCACGCCGCCGGAATGGGCATGGATGCGCCGCACCGCCGCCGACGAGAACGGGAAGCGCTGTCCGCCGGCGACGCGGTAACGGTGGCGCAGGTACTCGCCGGTCTCGGCCGCGTCGAGCGGCGTCAGGTGGTAGCGCGCGGTGATGCGCTGCGCGAGCTGGCGCATGTCCTCGCGCGCGAGCATCTCGCGCAGCTCGGGCTGGCCGAGCAGGAGGATCTGCAGCAGCTTCTGCGTCGGGGTTTCCAGGTTGGTCAGCAGCCGCACCTGCTCCAGGGCCTCGACCGACAGGTTCTGCGCCTCGTCGATGATCAACACCACGCACAGGCCCTGCGCGTAGGCGTCCAGCAGGTAGGCGTTGAGCCGGTCCACCAGCGCCTTGACGCTGCCGCGAGCACCGTCCAGGTCCAGGTGCAGTTCCTCGCAGATGGTTTCCAGCAATTCCACCGGCGACAGGCGCGGGTTGAGCACCAGCGCGACGCGGGTGTTCTCCGGTACCTGCTCCATCAGCAGCCGGCACAGGGTGGTCTTGCCGGTGCCGACCTCGCCGGTCAGCTGGACAAACCCGCCGCCCCCGCCCTGGCCGATGCCGAACAGCAGGTGCGCGAGTGCGTCCCGATGGCGCTCGCTGAGAAATACGAAGCGCGGATCGGGCGTGATCGAGAACGGCGGCTGCTGCAGGCCGTAGTGCTCGAGATACATGCGCGGACCGTGTGTGATGGCGAAGTCCCCACTAGCCTGCCATGAAAAACGCATCAGGCCACGCCGACCGGCCTGAACGGCGCAGCATGACGGCTATTCGGCGGCGCCCTTGGCCTCGGCGGTGCCCAGCACCTCCGGATGCTGCAGCGGCCGCGGTGAGCCGAGCAGGGGATGGATGAACACCGCCGCCAGGATGACGGCGACTCCGACGTAGAACAGCTTCGTGAGTTCGTGTTGCTCGCCCAGCAGCAGCGCCGCCAGCACGATGGCGTAGACGGGTTCCAGATTGACCGCCAGTTGCTGCGCGAACGCGCTCATGTGGCGCAGCGCCACCAGCGACAGCGTGAACGGCAACAGCGTGCACGCCAGGGCCAGGCCGAGCAGCAGGGCGAGGTCGCGGCCGCCCGGTACCACCAGCAGTTCACCGGCGAACACAGGAAACAACAGCGGCATCACCGGCGCGAGCAGGGTGAGCATGACGGTGCCTGCGCCCAGTTCCAGCGCGGTCACGGTGAGCGGATCGCCGTGTTCGACCAGGCGCTTGTTGAGCGAGCCGAACAGCGCCACCAGCAACGCCGACACCGCGCCGACCGCGATGCCCGCGCGCATGCCGGCAGGCACGCCGCCGACCACCAGCACCACGCCCGGCAGCACCATCAATCCCAGCGCCAGCTCGCGCTTGGAAAAACGCGTGCGCGTCAGCCACGGTTCGATCATCGCCACGAACACGGTGCCCAGCGCCATGCACGTCGCGCCGACGGAAGCGTTGGAGAGCTTGATCGCGCCGTAGAACGTCAGCCAGTGCAGCGAGACCAGCGCGCCGATGCCGCAGTAGGCCAGGATCAGCCGCGGCGTCATCGACCGCAGCCCGCGCCACACGCGCGGCACCAGCGCCAGCGCGGCGATCACCAGCAGCATGCGCCACCACACCAGCGGCAGCGCCGGCAGTGTGATCATCTTGCCGAGGATCGCGGTGAAGCCCCAAAGCAGCACGCAGAAATGGATTTGCAGGTGGGCCTTGCTGGTCGGGTTCATCGGATGGGGGCTGAATTCACTGCCCGCTATTCTCGCCGCAGTCGGGGCGATGTGCGCGCGGCGGTTGCCTGCGACAATCTCGGCATCACCGGATCGACCTGGAATCCACAATGAGCGCGGCCCTCATCGCCCACCTGCAGGACCTGTGCGCGCAGTCGGGTCACCTGACGGCGCGAGCCATGTTCGGCGGCTACGGGATCTACCTGGACGGATTGCTGATCGGCGTGCTGATCGAGGACGCGCTGTACCTGAAGGCCGATGACCAGACCTCGGCTCGGTTCGAGAAAGCGGGCGGTGCGCCGTATGTGTACATGGGCCAGCAGCGCCCGATCGCGATGAGCTACTGGTCGCTGCCGGAAGAGGCGCTCGAATCGTCCGAGGCGCTGCAGCCGTGGCTGCGCCTGGCGCAGGAGGCGGCGCTGCGCAAGCCGGCGAAGAAGCCGGTGACGAAGTCGCGCAAGCCGGCTCGGTGAGGTCGTTCCGGCGAACGGGTTCCGCGTTCGCCCTGGCTCAAACGACCTGGGTCAGCACCCAGTCCACAAACGCCTGCGCCGCCGGGCGAAGCCGGCGATGCGACGGGTACACCACGAAATAACTCCAGCGCGCCGTCAATGCCGGGCCGGGCAGGCGCTGCAGCCGCCCGCTGTCGAGGTAAGGCTGCGCGATGCGTTCGCGTGCCAGCACGGCACCCAGTCCGAACGCGGCCGCGCTCATCGCGTCGGTGCTGTCGCTGAAGGTGTAGCGCTCTTCGAGCTTGGGGCCGTGTACACCGGCGTGCCGGAACCAGTCGTGCCAGCCCTGGCGGGCGTGGTCGGAGATCAGCGGCAGTCGCGCGATATGGGCGGGCTCGCTGACCGCGTCCAGTCCCGGGTAGGTCGGCGCGACGACGGGGAACAGCCGGTCGTCCATCAGCAGGTGCGCGGTCAGCCCGGGCCAATGGCCGGGACCGTGGCGGATGCCCAGGTCGGGGCCACCCTCGTCGAAGCGCGTCAGCGCGATCTCGGTATCGACGCTGATCCGGATGTGCGGATGGCGTTGCCGGAACTCCGGCAGGCGCGGCATCAGCCAGGTATAGACCAGCGAGTGCAGGGTGGTGATGCGCACCCGATCCTGCTCGTCGCGGCTGCCGTGGAGGCTGCGCAGCACGCCGTCAACGTCGGCCATCGCGCTGCCGGCGGCGTCGGCCAGCTGGCGGCCCTCGGCGGTCAGGGACACCCCGCGCGCATGGCGCTGGAACAGGGCCACGCCCAGCCGCGCCTCGAGCTTGCGCACATGGTGGCTGACCGCGCTGGCGGTCAGGTGCAGTTCCTCGGCGGCATGGGCGAAGTTCTGGTGGCGGGCCGCCGATTCGAACGCCGCCAGGGCCGGTAGCCAGTCCGCGCGCAGGGCCATACGAGCCTCAAATCTGGTTTGTGTCTGACCGGCAAAGTATGCGCTTGTGGCGCTTGCGAGGCACTGGAAAATAGACGCTTGGCAAGAGCCAGATTGTCGTCGGGTCGCGCAGGCCCGCCAGTTCCGTCCCGAATCCGTGAGCAAGCGATGAGCGAGGTGCGCGTGTTTTCCAATGATGAACTGCAGGCGATGCCGATCGACGACGTCCCCGCCATCGAGATCGGCGAGGGCTGCTCGCGTCGCGACCTGCCCAGCAACCCTGGCGTGCGCGTCTGGGTGGTCGACATGGCGCCCGGTGCGCAATGGCCGTACTACGACCATCACGACACCGGCGAGTCTTTCTACGTCATCAGCGGCGAGGTGATCGAGGGCGAGGCGCGTTACGGCGCCGGCACCTACGTCGCCTTCGCGCCCGACAGCCGCCACCGGCCGCGCACCGAATCGGGCGTGCGCCTGATCGGCCTCAACGTCAGCACCAGCGCCTTCCTCGCCGCCGGCGGCAGTCCCGATTCGATCACGCACAGCTTCCATCCGACACAGGGCTGAGAGCGTCACCCACACCAATCCTCCCCCACGAGGTTTCGATGAACAGCGTCGCTACGGCATCCCCCCTTTCCGACACGCGCGAGCGTGGCTGGCTGACACCGCTCGAACTCGCGCTGCTCGGTGCGATCTGGGGCGCCTCGTTCCTCTTCATGCGCGTGGCCGCCCGCGACTTCGGCGCGATGCCGCTGGTCGAGGTGCGCCTGGCGCTGGGCTCATTGGTGCTGCTGCCGTTCCTGTGGCGTGCGCGTGCGCAGTTCCCGGCGAAGTTGTGGCCAAAGCTGGCGATCATCGGCGCGATCAATTCGGCGGTGCCCTTCATGCTGTTCGCGTGGGCGGCGCAGCGGGCCCCGGCAGGAGTCGGTGCGATTGCCAACGCGATGACGGTGCTGTTCACCGCATTGGTCGGTTTCCTGTTCTTCGGCGAGAAGATCGGTGGACGTCGGGTGATGGCGTTGCTGGTCGGTTTCGCCGGCGTGGTGGTGCTGGCCAGCGGCAAGACCGCCGGCGCCAGCATCGGCTGGGCCGTGGCGGCCGGTGCGGGCGCGGCCTTCCTTTACGGTCTCGGCCTCAATCTCGTGCGCCGGCACCTGACCGGCCTGCCGGCGGCGGCGGTGGCATCGGCCACGCTCGGAGTTTCGGCGCTGCTGACGTTGCCGTTCGCGATCGCGCAGTGGCCCGAGCAGGCGATTCCGGCCAGGTCCTGGTTCTCCGCCGCCATGCTCGGCGTGCTGTGCACGGGCCTGGCCTTCGTCATGTACTACCGGCTGATCGGGCGCATCGGCCCGGGCCGTGCTTCCACCGTGACCTACCTGATCCCGGTGTTCGGCGTGGCATGGGCGTGGTTGCTGCTGGACGAGCCGCTGACCGCGACGATGGGCATCGCCGGCGCGATGATCCTGGGCAGCGTGGCGCTGAGCCAGCGCGCCGGGAAGTGATGCGATGGCGCACACGTCATTGGTCGACAAGCGCGTCGTGTTCGATTTCGAGATCGCCTTCAGCAATGGAGGCGGCCTCAAAGGCTGGGATTTCCGACTGGATATCGACGGCGACGACATCGACGACGCCGCGCTCGCCGACTACATCGTCCAGGACATGCGCCTGTTGATGGTCGGCACCGTTCGCATCGACAACAAGCGCATCATCGAGGAAGCGCACAAGCGGCGCGCGTGAAGCCATCGAGGCAAATGCGCTGTTCGCAGATCAGCAAATTGGAGGCAACCCTCTCCCGCAAGACGGGAGAGGAAGCAATGACTCGCGCCGTCACGCGCGCGGCTGGTGCACGACCCGGATATAAGGCTTCTCCGCCGTCCAACCATCCGGGAACAGCTGCCGGGCATCGTCATCGGACACCGACGCGGCAATGATCACGTCCTCGCCGGGTTGCCAGTTCACCGGTGTCGCGACCTTGTGCTTGGCCGTCAACTGCATCGAATCGATCACGCGAAGCACTTCGTCGAAATTGCGCCCGGTGGTCATCGGATAGATCAGCTCGAGCTTGATCTTCTTGTCCGGACCGATCACGAAGACATTGCGCACGGTCTGGTTGTCCGCTGGCGTGCGGCCCTGCGCAGTACCGGGAGTCTCGGCCGGCAGCATGCCGTAGGCCTTGGCCACCTTGAGTTCCGGATCGCCGATCATCGGATAGTTCGGCGCAACGCCCTGGGTTTCATGGATGTCGCGCGCCCAGCGCTTGTGATCGTCCACCGAGTCCACGCTCAGGCCGATCACCTTGACGTTGCGCCTGTCGAACTCCGGCTTGATGCGCGCCATGTAGCCCAGTTCGGTCGTGCAGACCGGCGTGAAATCCTTGGGATGCGAAAACAGTACGCACCAGCTGTCGCCGATCCAGTCGTGGAAGGAGATCCGGCCTTCGGTGGTATCGGCCTGGAAGTCGGGGGCGGTCTCGCCAATGTTGAGTGCCATGGTCAACTCCTGCAGTAGCTCGGATGCGCCACGTCACGGGCGCCGCGCTCCCCACAGCGGCTGCGACCGACCTTGCCGGCGCACCCCTTCGACAGCCACCGTCGCGATCTTACGCCGTTGCGCGCAGCTCGAATGCGTATTCAGATCCGCTGGCGTTCGGGCGCACGGCCTTCGTTTCCGGCATCCCCGGACGCATTGGCGAGGCGATGCTGCGCGCGAGCCAGTCCCGCGCCCGTCAACGCCCAGGTCAGGGCAATGGCGGCACCCACCAGTGCGGCGATCGCGGGTTGGTGCGCCAGCATGTCGACCAGCGTCTTGGCCCAACCGCTGACCGCGTCGCCGCCGCGATAGACCACGGAGTCGATGAAGTTCTTGGCCTTGTACTTGGCTTCGGTCGGCACCACGGTGAACAGCATCTCGCGACCGGGCCGCACGAACGCGTACTCGCCAAAGCGGCGAACCACCATCACCACCGCCAGCACCGCGAACGTCGGAGCCAATGCCAACCACAGAAAACCCAGCATGGTGACCACCGGTACGGCCACCAGCAGCACCCATATCCCCAGGCGCTGCACGATCCTGCCGGTGATGAACAACTGCGAGACGACCGTCAGGCTCTGCACGATGAAATCGATGGTGCCGAACACCTGCGTCTGGTCGGCACGGTTCGGAAAGTGCATCTCCACCAGCCGCGCCTGCTCGAAATAAAGGAACGTGCTGACGCTGGCCAGTAGCAGCACGAACGCGGAAATGCCAAGCAGGTACGGCGATGTCAGCACCGTGGTGATACCGGCGAAAGGGCTGCCGCCGAGCGGCCGCTGGCGTGCGCTGGCGGTCAATTCCTCATGCACTGGCTGCGCGTCGCGCCAGCGCTGCAACTGCCGCGACGCGACGATGGCCGCGATCAGCAGGACCGAAGCCAGCCACAGCAAACCCTCATGGCCGATCCGCTCGACCAGCGCGATGCCGATCAGCGGACCGACCAGGCCGCCCAGGCTCGCGCCCGCGGCCATCAGCGCGAACACGCGCTTGGCCTGGGCGGTGGGAATCAGGTCGACCAGCACGCTCCAAACCACCGAGATGGCGATCAGGTTGAACACCGAGATCCAGATGTAGAACGTGCGCGCGATCCACAGGTTCTCCGGCTGCCAGCGGAAGCCGATCGCGAACAGCATCAGGTTGGCGGCGAAGAACCCGAACGTCCACGGCAGGATGCGACGCCGCTGCACGCGTCCGGCGATCCACCCGAACAGCGGCATCGCCGCCAGCGTCGCCAGGAACGTGCCGGTGAACAACCACTGCAGGTTCTCCACGCCACCTGCAATCCCCATCGTCTCGCGCACCGGACGCAACATGAAATATGCAGCGAACAGCAGGAAGAAGACCAACTGCGCAATCAGTACAGGCGCCAGTTCGTCTTCGGCAATGCCGAAGATCCGTGCCACCCACGCCATGCCCTTGCTCATCGCACCGTCAGCCCAGCGCCGCGACCAGTGCGGCACGCTGCTTATCGTCGAGCATCGGGCCGGTACCCGCCTTCAGATTGTCCAGTTGATGCCGCGGCTTGGACGTGGCCGGGATCACCACAGTCACCGCCTCCGGGCTGAGCACGAACTTCAGGATCAGCTGCGCCCAGGAGTCGGCACCGACGTCCTTGGCCCACGTGGGCAGCGGCTTGTCGCGGACTTGTGAGATGAGGCGGCCGTCCTCGAAGGCTCGGTTGATCATCACTGCGATGCCGAGGTCCCTGGCCATCGGCAGGATGGTCTGCTCGATGCCGCGCGATACCGGCGAGTAGTTGATCTGGATGAAATCGGGCTTGTGCTTGCGCATCTCCTGCGCGAGCTGTGCCTGTCCGTCCTCGCGGTAGTGGGTCAGGCCGGTGTAGCGGATCTTGCCCTGCTGCTTGAGCTCACGCGCCAGCGCGATCTGGGTGTCGGTGTCGCGCAGGTTGTGGACCTGCAGCAACTCGACCTTGTCGGTCTTCAGCCGGCGCAGCGAGTCCTGGAACTGCGCCAGGCCCTCGTTGCGGCCGGTGACGCCTGACAACTTGGTGGCCAGGAACAGCCGTTCGCGCACTTTGGATTCGGCGACGAGATCACCCAGCACATCCTCGGCCGAGGAGTACGTCGGTGCGGTATCGATCAGCTTCGCGCCTGCGGCTACGAAAGTCGCCAGCACCTCGCGCAGCGAAGCGCGCGCATCGACGTCGCCTTCCACTTCGAAACTACCGGACGTGCCCATGCCGATGACGGGGATTTTTTCGCCGGTGGACGGGATCGCGCGTGTCAACAAGGTTCCGCTGAAGGCAGCGGGCGCAACGGGGGCCGACGCAGTTGCAGTTGCCGGCGACGCGGGCTGGCTCTGTTCGCGGCTGCAGGCGGCCAGCGGCGCCAACGCGACGCCCGCGGCGGCGAGGGTGGCAGTGGTGAGGAAATCGCGACGATTGGCCATGGCTTGCTCCCACCTGGAATTGGAACGTCGAACCCGGCTGACCTTCGACCTAGCGGATGGCAACGGCCAGTGCCGTAAGGCAGGGTCGTTGCCGACGTGCTCAGCTGGCGCCGAGCCTTTTCAGCAGCGCCATCGCGGCGGCCGGGTTGCGCTCCTTGGCGCTGCTGATGAAGAACACGAACACTTCGCGCGATGCCGGCGGCTCCGTCGCCGGCGCGAGGCGGGGCAGGTCGGCAGGCTCGCCGCCCCGTGCCCACTCACGCAGACGCCCGCTCCACTGTTCGAGTTCGGCGTCCGGATAGCCGGTAGGGACATCGCTGCGCGAGCGCATCAAGCGCGCATAAACGAAATCAGCAGTCACATCGGCGAAGGAGGGATAGTCCGGCGAATCGGTGAACACCGTGGCCATGCCGTGGCGACGTGCGAGCGCGACGAAGTCGGCATCGACGAAGGCCGGGTCGCGAACGTCCAGTACATGGCGCATTGCGCGTCCGTCGACCGCGTCGGGAAGCAGTTCGACGAACTGCGCGAACTCGTCGCGATCGATCTTCTGGCCCGCGTCGAACTGCCAGACGATCGGCCCCAGCCGATCGCCGAGCGAGACGATGCCGCCGAGGAAGTCGTCGACCTGCGGTCCGGTTTTCGCCAGAGCGCGCGACTGCATGATCCGCATCGGTGCCTTCGCCGAGAACACGAAGCCTTCCGGCGTCTCCGCCGCCCACTTGGCGTAGGTCGCCGGTTTCTGCATGCCGTAGTAGGTGCCGTTGACCTCGATAGCGGTGAGTTGGCGGCTGGCGAATTCCAGCTCGCGCCGTTGCACCAGACCCTTCGGATAGAAGTTGTCGCGCCAGGGCGCATAGGTCCAGCCGCCTATGCCGACGCGGATGCCTTCTACGGGCTTGGGCGGATTGGAAAACAGATCCATCAGGTCTCCGTCCATGGGTTGTAAGTGCCGAACCACCACAAGTGGCCTTCCGGATCGCGGCAGGCATAGCCACGACCGCCGTATGCCTGGTCGGCGATCTCGATCTCGATCTTCGCGCCGGCGGCCTTGGCCTGGGCGTAGTGCGCATCCGCGTCGGCGACGATCACGCAGGGACTCTGCGTCTCACGCATGCCGATCTCGTCGGGCTGGGCGATGCGCGTGCCCCACTCGCCTTCCTTGCCGGCGGTGGCGACCATGATCATCCCGGTGCCGTAGACGAGTTGGGCGTGATGGACCACGTCGCCGTCGGCATACACGGCATGCTTCCCGAACCCGAACGCGCGGCACAGCCACTCGATCATCGCCGGCGCGTCGCGGTAGGTCAGGGCGGGGATCACGGTGCTTCCGGTGAGGGGGGAGGGCATGGTCGTCTCCGGAGATCAGGCGCGGAAGGATAGCCCGCACCCGGGTTAAGCCGATGTCGCGCCGCACCACCATGCCGTTCGGGCTGTTGCACAATCGCAGTCCCTACAGGAACACCCCTACAGGAACAGGATCCAGGCATGGCCACTTACACCGGAAGCTGTCATTGCGGACGCATTGCCTACGATGTCGAGGGCGAGATCGACCAGGTGCTCGACTGCAACTGCTCGATGTGTTCCAGGCGCGGCGGGCTGTTGTGGTTCGTCCCGCGAAAGGCGTTGAAACTCAAGACGCCGGAGTCCGACTACGCCACCTATCACTTCAACACCCACAAGATCGACCATCACTTCTGCCCCACCTGCGGCATCTCGCCCTTCAGCGAAGGCAAGATGCCCGACGGCAGCCCGATGGCGTGCGTCAACGTGCGTTGCCTGGAGGGTGTCGACTTGGCCTCATTGAAGGTCGTGCCCTATGACGGACGCTCGCGGTAGAGCCGCACTTCGTCGGGTGGAAGCAAGACTTGCCATCCGCGTCCGCGAGCGCCTGGACGACGCCAGGTCTCCGTAAAAAGAGAAAGGGCCCCGAAGGGCCCTTTGCTCTGGCGATCAGACGTTCAGGTCGTCACTTGATCGGCTCGTCCAGCATCATCTCGCGTACGAAACGCACAGGTGGCGCGCCATACGACAGCACCTTGTCGTGGTAGGCCTTGGCGTTGAACTTGTCGCCCATCTTCGCCTCCACCGCCTTGCGCATGTCGAAGAACTCCTGCGCACCAACGAAGTAGGTCGGCAGCTGCGCCGAGGTCAGCTGCGCGCGAACCCACTTTCCGGAGGCTTCGCGCTCCTGCTGGAAAGCCTGCTTGGTCATCAGTTCCATCGCCTGCTCGCGCGTCCAGTTGTCGACGTGCACGCCCTGGTCGAGGATCGCGTTGGCGATGGTGCGCAGGTAGAACTTCAGCTGCACCAGGCGGAACAGCGGATCGTTATCCAGATAGCCGGCGTCGGCCATCATGTCCTCGGTGTAGACCGCCCAACCCTCGGCGAAAAGGCCCGAACGAAGCACCGAGCGCAGCACCGAGTACGACTTGGCCGAGTGCACGCCCTCCAGGTAATGGCCCGGCATCGCCTCGTGGATCGACAGCAGGTGGATCATCCGGCTGTTGTACTCGCGCAGGAACGAGTCGACCTGTTCCTTGCTCCAGTCGTCCGGAATCGGCGAGATCGCGTAGTAGGTATCCAGGCCCTTGTCGAGCGGGCCCGGCGAGTCGCAGTAGGCGACCGCGACGCCGCGCTGGAATTCCGGCATCAGGATGACCTTGACCGGATCGTTGGGCACCGTGACCAGGTCGTGCTCGCGCGTGAACTTGGTCGCGTCGGCCAGGGTCTGCTTGGCGAAGTCGACCACCTTGTCGCGTGCCGGGCGGTCGGCGTAGGCCAGTTCCATCGCGGCTTCGATCGCCTTCTGCTGCTGCTCCGGTGTCGGGTTGGCCGGCATCGCCGGCGCGCCGGCTTTGTCCTTCAACACGGTCTGCGCGATCGCGTACATCTCGCCGCGCACGCGCTTGAGTTCGCTCTCGGCGCGCTGCTTGATCTCTGCGCGCGACAGCGACGAGTTGAGCGAGTACTGCAGCTTCTCGTCGTACAGCGTCTGGCCGAGGCGGAAGTCGCCCTTGGCGTTGGGCACCAGGGTTTCGTCCAGCCACTTCTGCTGCTCGGCGACGGCCTTGCGCAGCCCGGCGACGGCTTCGTCGAGCTTCTTGCGGTCCTCGCCCTGGACCTGGTCGGCGTACGGCATCACCAGTCCGTCGATCAGGCTGAGCAGGCCGGCGTTCTGCTTGGCGACGGTCTCGGCGTGGATCTTCGGCACGCGTGCCGGGTCGAGGTTCTCGCGCATCTGCGTGAACAGCGTCGGGATCTTCTCCATGCGCGCCGTAGCCGAACGCAGGCGCTGCGGCATCGGCGCGAAGTCGCGCGCCATCAGGTTGTAGATCGCGCCGCCGGCCAGGCCGCTGTAGACCTGCGGATCCCAGGCCCAGCTTTGCAGGGTTTCCAGGTTCCAGATGTCCGAGCGCAGCTGGTTGCGCAGAATCGCCGCATCGATCTGGTTCTCGCGCGAGAGCTTGCCGGAGTCGATCGCGTCGAGCTCGGTCAGCAGCTTCTTGCTGAAGTCGACCAGCTTCTGCCGGCCCGAGGCACTCAGGTCGTCGAGCTTGGCGTCGTAGTCGTGCTTGCCGATCTGGGTGGCGGCGACGGGATTGAGCGGCATCCAGCCGTCGAGCCACTGGCGGGAGAGTTCGCTCAACTTGGCATCGGTCGCGGCGTCGGACGTGGCGGCAGGCTGGGCGGCTTCGGCCGCGGGCTGGCTGGGAGCCGGGGTCTGCGGCTTGCAGGCGGCAAGGCCGACGCCGAGCAGGGCCAGGGCGAGCAGGGACGGACGCAACGGATGCATGGACGATCTCGGACAGGCGGCAACGCCGCGATCCGGCGAGGATATCGCTCCGGGGGGCTGGGCAACATGGGTCATTGGTTGAGGGGCGCGCGGAGCGGGTCGGGCCCGTTCGGTGGGTTCGTGGAGCCAAGGACGCCATCGACCGGATATCGTTCGCGCAGGGAGAGCACGTGTCACAGGGGGACATGGTGAAAAAAACCATCTTGTTGGCCGCATGGCTGGCGTTCGCGGGCGCGGCTCGGGCGGAAGGCCCCACCCTCGACGATTTCCTGAAGCGCCCGCAGTACGAGTCGATGTCGATATCGCCGGGGGGTGACTATCTGGCGGCCCGGGTCCCGATCGAGGACCGCACGTTGCTGGTGATCGTCAGGCGCAGCGACATGCAGATCACGGCCCGGCTCGACCCGGGCAAGGACGGTTTCGTCGAGTCGGAGTTCTGGGTCTCGAACACGCGGCTGTTTGCGTCGATTTCGATGAAGTTCGGCACGCTGGAGCAGCCCTACGAGCTGAACAACCTGCAATCGGTCGACGTGGATGGCCGGCATGGTCGCGCGTTCTGGGGCAATGTCATCGACCCGTTGATAGACGATCCGGAGCACGTGCTGACGTCAGATTGCCGCAAGGTCACCGCGAACGATTGCTGGTCGCGCGTACGCAAGACGCGAACCGACGGACTCGGCGAGCGCGAGGAAATCGTCGATGCGCCCGTGCCCAATGCCGATTTCCTCGCCGATCGTGCCGGCACCGTCCGCTTCAGCTGGAACTGGGACCCGGACGACCGCCAGCAGGTGTACCTGCTCCGCGACGGGCGCTGGGACTTGATCAACGACGAGGACACCAGCGGTGTCGAGATAACTCCGATCGGCACCAGCTACGACAGGCGGTTCGGCTTCCTGTCGAGCGAGCGCAAACAGGGCACGGATGTCATCGAGCGCATCGACCTGCGCAGCGGCGAGCGCACGGTGGTCGCCACCGACGAGACGTCCGATCCCGACAGCCTGGTGTGGTCCTTCGACGGCCACGAACCCATCGGTGCGGTTTACGGTGGGTTGAAGCCGCAGATCCGCTTCTTCGATCCCGGGCATCAGCACGCCGCGTTGATGCGGGAACTGATGGCGGCGTTTCCCGGCGAACTGGCCCGCGTGACCAGTGCCAGCCGCGACGGGAGCAGCGCGCTGGTTACCGTGAGCAGCTCCACCGAACCCGATCGCTTCTACCTGCTCGACACCACCAGCGGCGATCTCAAGCTGCTCGCCCGCAGCCGGCCGTGGCTGCGCGGCGCGTCCATGCGTCCCACTCGGGAGGTGGAATTCAAGGCGCGCGACGGTCTCATGTTGAAAGGTTGGTTGACCTTGCCGGAAGGCGGGGGGCCCTATCCGCTGGTGTTGATGCCGCACGGCGGCCCGTTCGGCGTCGCCGATGGCTGGGTCTATTCCGACGACGTGCAGATGCTGGCCACGCGCGGCTATGCCGTGCTGAGAGTCAACTTCCGCGGCTCGTCGGGACGCGGCCGCGATTTCGAGGAAGCGGGCTACCAACAATGGGGCCGCGCGATGCAGGACGACCTGACCGACGCCACGCGCTGGTCGATCGCCAGCGCCGGCATCGATGCGTCGCGGATCTGCATCTGGGGCGAGAGCTATGGCGGCTATGCGGCCCTGATGGGCGCGGTGCGCGAACCCGACCTGTACCGATGCGTGATCGGCATGGCCGGTCCATACGACCTGCCCACGATGTACCGATGGGGCGACACGCAGCGCTCACGCTGGGGCCGCCGCTTCCTCAACCGTGCGCTGGGCGAGGACATGGCGCAACTGCGCGATGCTTCGCCCACGGCCCATGCCGACCGGATCAGGGCCCACGTCATGCTGGTGCAGGGCATGCGCGACCGCCGTGTTTCGCCCGAGCACTTGCGGGCGATGCGACGCGCGCTGGATACGGTCGGCAAGCCATACCAGGGTTATTTCCCGCCCGACGAGACCCATGGGTTCTACGACGATGAAAATCGCCGCAGGTACTATCAGACGGTGCTCTGGTTCCTCGATGTCGATCTCAAGCGCTGAACGGCTCACTTCGCGCGGATGCGGTCGCAGTGGGTATAGACGTTGACCGATTCGCCGCGCGCGAATGCCGCCAACGTCATACCGGCGTCGTCGGCGGTGCGGATGGCCAGGTCGGTCGGGGCGGAGATCGCCACCACCAGGCCGATGCCGGCGGTGGCCGCCTTGTGCACGATCTCGTACGAAGCACGCGAGGTGATGACGAGGAAGCCGTCGGCGGGAGCGAGCGCGGGTTCGTGCAAGGCTAACGCACCGATCAGCTTGTCGAGCGCGTTGTGCCGGCCGACGTCCTCGCGCACCAGCAACTGGCCACCGTGGGCGAAACCGGCGGCGTGCACACCGCCGCTGAGGGCGTTGAGCGGTTGCCGCTGCGCCAGCATCGCGAGCGCGGCGCGGATATCGCCCAGCGCCACCGCTTGCGACGCTCCGACTCGCGGCACAGGGCGCAACGCCGCCTGCAGCGATTCGACGCCGCACAGTCCGCAGCCGCTGCGACCTTCCATCCCGCGGCGACGCTCCTGCAGCGCATCGAAGCGGGCTTGCGGAATGGCCGCGTGCAGGGCGATGCCTTCCTCGTGGCGGACGACATCGACCAGTCGGAATTCAGCGGGCGTGGCGACGATGCCCTCGCTGAGGGCGAAACCGAGCGCGAAATCCTCCAGCGCATGCGGCGTGGCCATCATCACGGCGAAGGACTCGCCGTTGTAGAGCAGCGCCACCGGCGCTTCGACGATCACGCGGTCGTCGTGCGGCACGCGGGCATCGTCGCGCAGACGCAGCGCTTCCACCTGTTGCAGGGCGTCGTTCATGTCGGCTGGCATAACTGCCGTCCCTTTGCGGTCAGCCATAGCAGCGTGCGCTCGCCGTCCTGGCGTTGCTCGACCAGGTCCAGGCCGTCGAAGCGCTGATCGCCTCCCAGTGCCACCAGCAGCCGCTGCAGTTCGCTCAGGCCCAGCCCGAGCCGCTTGGCGACACGATGGATCGACTGGCCATCCTCCTGTGCCAGCAGTCGCAGCAGCGACAGCACCGGATCCTCGCTCATCGTCCGTGGCCCACGGTCATTGCGCGGCGACCGCGCTGCGACTCAACCGCACCGGGATCGATTTGGAGGCCGGCGTGCGGGCTCGTTCGGCATGGTGCTCCAACGGCACTAAGGCGTTGGTCTCGGGAAAATAGCTGGCCAGGCAGCCGGGCGGGATGTCGTATTCGACCAGGCGGAATCCCGTCACTTTGCGCTCGCCGTCGCGCCACAGCGAGGTGATGTCGACCATCTCGCCGTCGCGCAAGCCCAGCCGCTGCAGGTCGTGCGTGGAAATGAAGCACACGCGCCGCAGGCCGTGCACGCCGCGGTAGCGATCGTCGAAGCCGTAGACGGTGGTGTTGTACTGGTCGTGCGAGCGCACGGTCATCAACTGCAGCGCCGCCGTGGAAGGGACTTCCGCCAGTGGATGGAAGAAGAAGCCCGCCTTGCCGCTGTCGGTCGGGAATACGCGCTCGCGGCCGGGATGGTGCAGATGGAACCCGCCGGGAACACGCACGCGCTGGTTGAAATCCTCGAACCCTGGAATGACCTGGGCGATGCGTTCGCGGATGCGGTCGTAGTCCTCGATCAGCCACAGCCAAGATGTGCGGCTGCGTGGCAGCGTGGACGCCGCGAGCCGCGCGACGATGGCCGGTTCCGACAGAAGGTGCTCGGAAGCCGGCGGATTCATCCCGGAAGACAGATGCACCATGCTCATCGAATCCTCGACGGTCACGGCTTGCGGGCCATCCGCCTGCAGGTCGATCTCGGTGCGGCCCAGGCACGGCAGGATCAGCGCCTGGCGTCCGTGCACCAGGTGCGAGCGGTTGAGCTTGGTGCTGACGTGCACGGTGAGCGCGCAGCGGCGCAGCGCTTCGTGCACATGAGCGCTGTCGGGCGTGGCCGCGGCGAAATTGCCGCCCATGGCGAAGAACACTTTGGCGCGGCCGTCGTGCATCGCCTCGATCGCCCCGATGGTGTCGTAGCCATGCTCGCGCGGCGGCCGGAAGTTGAATACCTGGCCCAGGCGGTCGAGGAAGGCGGGCGCGGGCTGCTCGTAGATGCCCATCGTGCGGTCGCCCTGCACGTTGGAGTGGCCGCGCACGGGGCAGGGACCGGCGCCGGGCTTGCCGATGTTGCCGCGCAGCAGCAGCAGCGCGGCCAGCATCTGGATCGTGGCGACGCTGCGCGCGTGCTGGGTGATGCCCATGCCCCAGCACAGGATGGTCGCGTTGCTGTCGATGTAGATCCGTGCGGCCTCCTCCAGCTGGGCGCGGCTGAGGCCGGATTCACGTTCCAGGTCGGCCCACGGCGTGGCCCGCAATGCTGCGGCGAAGGCATCGAAGCCGATCGTGTACGCGGCGATGAACTCGCGATCGACGGCATCGCGCTCGACCACGACCTTGGCCAGCGCGGTCGCCACGGCCAGGTCGCCGCCGATGCGCGGCTGGTAGTACTCCGAAGCGATCCGCGTGCTGCCGCCGCCGAGCATCTCGGTCGGCGACTGCGGGTTGGCGAAGCGCTCCAGGCCGCGCTCGCGCAGCGGATTGAATGCGACGATGCGGCAGCCGCGCCTGGACGCGTCGCGCAGCTCGCCGAGCATGCGTGGATGGTTGGTGCCGGGGTTCTGCCCGAAGATGAAGATCGCTTCGGCCAGCTCGAAATCCTCCAGCGTCACTGAGCCCTTGCCGCTGCCGAGCTGTTCGGTCAGCGCGACGCCCGAGGCCTCGTGGCACATGTTGGAGCAGTCGGGCAGGTTGTTGGTGCCGTATTCGCGTACGAACAACTGATAGAGGAAGGCGGCCTCGTTGGAGGTGCGGCCGGAGGTGTAGAAGATCGCTTCGTCCGGCGATGCCAGCGCGTTCAGCGCAGCGGCGATCGTCGCGAACGCCGCGTCCCAGCCGATCGGCTGGTAATGGCCGCTGGCCGCGTCATAGACCATCGGCTCGGTCAGTCGGCCTTGTGCTTCGAGGAAGTGATCGTCCTGCCGCGCCAGCCACTCGACGCCGTGCTCGGCGAAGAATTCGCGGGTGACCCGCTTCGACGTCGCCTCGTTCGCCACCGCCTTGACGCCGTTCTCGCAGAACTCGAAGGTCGAGTGCGGGTTGCGGTCCGGCCAGGCGCAGCCGGGGCAGTCGAAGCCGCGCGGCTGGTTGGCGCGCAGCAGGGTGCCGGCGCCCTTGAGCACCACCCGTTGCTCGCGCAGGGCATGCCAGGAACTCTTCAGGGCATCCCAGCCGCCGGCGGGCTTGTCGTAGGAATCGATGGGTTTCTTGTCGGACATCGCAGCTATCGGTTCGGGCGCCGGCCTATGTCGAATGATAGGCCGTTCCCCGCAAGCCGGCGTGCCCGGCATGCGGGGTCTGCGAAGTCGGTCGGCTGCGGCGGCTCCACCTGCCGCTGGTTCAGCGCTTTACCCGTGGCTCACTCGTCTTCGCCCTCGAACTCGACGAACACGTTCAGGTCGTAGGCCAGCGACTCCACGGCATCGCGTACTCGTCTTGCCGCGGAGAGGCTGGGCGCATCGATTTCGATCTCGTGGGAATCGGCGCCCCCGATCAGGTCGCTCAGGCCGGCCGAACTGGAATCGGCGTCGTCCATGTGCGGCATCAGGTCGGCCACTTCCTCGACGTGTTCGATGCCGTCGATGCTGACCAGCAAATTGCCGATGGCGCGGACGGCGTCTTCGCTGCCGGTGACTCGCATACGCAGGAGAGGCATGACACTTTCCTTCGCGGACGTGGCGGGCGTGGGAGGGTTTTACGAGGCTATTGAGCCGCGGGATAAGACCGCGTGATGGTCGGCGGCCGGCGAGTACGCAGGTGTCACGGCGATGGAGTAGGGTTGATCCCATGAATACGGTCGTCCGCCATGCCACGGTCACGCTGCGCCCGCTGGAGCGCGGCGACCTGCATTTCGTCCACGTCCTCAACAACAACCGCAGCGTGATGGGCTACTGGTTCGAGGAGCCGTACGAATCGTTTGTCGAGCTGGAAGAGCTCTACCGCAAGCACATCCATGACCAGTCGGAGCGTCGCTTCATCGTCGAGGACGCCTCGCACGAGCGGGTGGGACTGGTCGAGCTGGTCGAAATCGACCACCTGCACCGTCGCGCCGAGTTCCTGATCATGATCGCGCCCGAGCAGCAAGGTCGTGGCTACGCCCGTGCCGCGACCCGGCTGGCGATCAACTACGCCTTCCGCGTGCTCAACCTGTACAAGCTGTACCTGCTGGTGGACGTCGACAACACCCGCGCGATCCGCATCTACGAAGACGCGGGCTTCCAGCGCGAGGGTGTGCTGATCGACGAGTACTTCAGCGACGGCCGCTATCACGACGCGGTGCGTATGTGCCTGTTCCAGCATCAGGCGCTGGGGCGCGGCGAGGATCGTGGCGGCGGTTGAGCTCCGCCTCTTTCAGTTTCCCTCGTTCATTGCCGTTGCTCCCTCTTTTCCAGGAGCGATGGTTGGAGACTCCGGATCACCCTTTCGCCGGAGGCGTCCGCGCCGGCAACGGCACGTTGCACAGGTCGATGTGGCCGGCAGGCCGCTTGTAGAAATCGTCGCGGCGGTTGCGGCGCGCCTCGACCAACTCGTCGAACAGCGGCGTGTCCGTGCGCAGCACTTCGAGGGCGGTACGCTCGTTCTGCGGCACTTCCGAGGCCAGGCGAATGGCCTTGATCGCGGTGCGCTGCTCGGGCTTCTCGTAGAAACCGAGCGGGCCGGTGCCGCGCGGCAGCACCGACAGCAGCTCCATGCCCTGCACGACGCGGCCGACCGTGGTGATGTTGCGGTCGAGCTGGCGCGGCGACTGGCCGATCACGACGTACAGCTCTGTGCCGTTGCTGGAATCCGGAGCGATATCGCGGCCGGCGCCGACCATGCCGTAGCAATGTGCCAGCCACGCGGTCTTCGAGGCGGGGTCGCGCGCGGCCGGGAACCCGTCGGCAAAGCCGACCTGCGGCGCCCAGCCGTCGCGGTCGGGCAGGGCATGGAAATCCAGTTTGTCGCTACTGCGGCTGAACTCGGCGGGCAGCTTGCTCTTGGCGCTGCCCAGCGGCTTGCGCGCCTTCTCGTCCTCGGCACCATCGCCCCACTGCACGACGAAGTTGTCCTGCGAGCGGTTGATGCTCAGTCCGTTCCAGTAACCCTCGCGCGCCAGCGTGCGCAGGTTGGCGACGTGCGCCGGGGCGAAGTCCGGTGCCAGTTCGATCACGACACGGCCCGATGCCAGCTCCAGGTAGAGGGTGTTGCCGGGATCGAGCGCGCGCCAGTCCGAAGGCTTGGAGGCGTCGAGGATTTCCTGCATCGAACGAGCCTTGGCCGCTGACGGCGTCTGGCCGTTGGCCTGGGCTGCGAACAGGGCAAGCATCAGGGCGGCAGGCAACAGGGCAGCAAGCAGGCGCGGCTTCGGCACGGTGGAACTCCAGGCGGATGAGCGCCTGATTCTGCACAAGCCTTGCGGTGACGGCCAGAGCGGCTCAGTGCGCGGCCGCCGAATGGTGGGCGGTTGCGCCGTTGCCGCGGTGCGGTCGCGTCGATGCCCGCTTGCGGGCGGTCTTCGCGGCGGATTTGCCGGCCGCTTTCTTCGCCGTCTTCCTTGCGGTCTTGCGGGTCGCCTTGGCAGGCGTCTTCCGTGCGGTCTTTTTCGCGGTTTTCTTCGCGGTCTTCCTGGTGGCCTTCTTCGCGGTTTTCCTGACGGTCTTCTTTACCGCCTTCCTTGCCGGTGCTTTCGCGGTCTTCCTGGCTGTCTTCCTAACGGCCTTCTTCGCCGCCTTCTTCACCGCTTTCCTGGCGACCTTCTTCGTAGCCTTCCTGGCAACCTTCTTCGTTGCCTTCTTCGTTGCCTTCTTCGCCACCTTCCGGGTGGCCTTCTTCGCGGCCTTGCGCGGGGTCTTGGCAGCGGACTTGCTGGCGGATTTGCTGGCGGTCTTCCTGGCGGACTTGCGGGCGGTCTTCTTGCGGCCCGAGCCGGAGCGCTTGCCGCCGCCGCTCATCTTGTTGACGGTGGCCCAGGCAATGCGCTCGGCGTCCTCTTCCGATCGCCCCTGCTCACGCTCGCTGTCCTCGATGTGTTCGGCCTGGCGCTTCTGTTTATCCGTGTAGGCGGACTTGTCTCCACGTGGCATGGCATGCCTCCCGGGTCGCGATGGCGGCGACAAGTCATCTCATTAGCAGGAGGGCGGTCGACGCAACGGCAAGAAGGCCGGGCGTTACTAATGGCATGCGCACTATAGTGAAGTTGAGCATAGTGTTGAGTCCAAGATAGCTCCGGCCTCCCTCCGCCATGACCGACTTCGACAGCCACCTGCGCAAGTTCCAGAAGGAGCTCAGTGCCGGAACCGTGTCGCTGGCCCTGCTGGCCGTGCTGGGAGCCGCCAGCGAGCCGATGTACGGCTACCAGATCGCCAAGCGCCTGGAGCGTTTCGGCGAGGGCGTGCTCAGCGGCAAGCAGAGTGCGTTGTATCCCGTGTTGCGCAACCTGGGCGCGGCCGGCCTGCTCGACAGCCACACCGAGCCTTCGGTGGCGGGACCGCCGCGTCGCTACTACCACATCACCGACGCCGGTCGGGCCGTCCTCGACGAGTGGTCCGCCGCATGGCGCGCTACCCGCGATTCCGTCGATTCCGTCCTTGAAGGACTCAGCTAATGAACGCGTTCAATCCCGGTACCGCCACCTTGCCGTCCACCATTCCGCAGTATCTCGAACAGCTGCGCCGCTCGCTGGCGGGCGCCGACCCGGCGCTGGTGCAGGACGCCCTGTACGACGCCGAGGAATACCTGCGCTCGGAGCTGGCCGAAAATCCCGGCAAGAGCGAGGCCGACGTCATCGCCGCTGTCGCCGGCAGCTACGGCGCGCCGGACGAGGTCGCCGACATCTACCGCGACACCGAGATCAAGGTGCAGACCGCGCTGCGTCCGCCGGCGCCGCCGCAGCGCAAGTCGGCGCTGGGCCGCTTCTTCGGCGTGATCGCCGAGCCGCGCACGTATGCGGCGCTGTTCTACATGCTGCTGTCGCTGGCCACCGGCCTGTTCTACTTCTTCTGGGTGACCGTGGGCGTTTCGATGTCGCTGGGCCTGGCGGTGCTGATCATCGGCATCCCGTTCGTGATCCTGTACTTCGGCTCGGTGCGCGTGTTGTCGCTGGTGGAGGGCCGCATCGTCGAGGTGATGCTGGGCGAGCGCATGCCGCGCCGGCCGTTGTACAGCACGCGAGGTCGGCCGTGGGCCGAGCGGATCAAGGAGCTGTTCACCGACCCGCGTATCTGGGGCACGCAGCTGTATTTCCTGCTGATGCTGCCGTTGGGCATTCTCTATTTCACGCTCGCGGTCACCGGACTGAGCGTGTCGCTATCGCTGATCGCGTCGCCGATCGCGCTGCTGTTCGGCTTCGGCACCGGTATGTCGATCGATGGCAATGGTCTGATCCTGGAAAGCGAGCCCTGGGCCTGGCCGCTGGCGATTGCGGCCGGCGTGGTGATCCTGTTCGGGACGCTGCACCTGGCGCGTGCCATCGGCGCCATGCACGGCGCGCTGGCCAAGCACATGCTGGTCAAGTCGGCGCAGTACAGCTGATATGAGGCAATGCGTGGCCGGCCACTGATCGGCCGGCCCACCAACCGGGTGCCGGGCGGGGCATGGTCGTGCGACCAGGCCCTCCGCATTCGCCCCCGGTTTTTCCGGTTTCGTCGTCCCTCACCCCGGTTCGTCGCAAACCCGGTCAATCCCGCGTCATCGGCCGCTATGCTGCGCCCACATCCGGTTTCGGCCAGTCTCGTGTTCAAGAGCTTTTTCTTCGTCCTGCGCATTTCCATCGCCTGGTTGCTGGCGGTATTCCTGGTCGCGGGCGTGTGGTCCAACCTGCCATTACTCGGTCGGGTGGACTGGCCGATCACGATCGCCGGCATGATCACCATGGCGCTGGTGATCGCCGGTGCGATCTCGCACCTGGACCGCGTCCGGCTGATCGCCGGGCACACCGACAAGACCGCACTGGCCAACCGCCAGCGCCGCCAGGTGGAGATTCCGTTCGAGGCGGGCGAGGCGTTCGACATGATCGACGCCGCGATCCGCGAATTGCCGCGCATTCAGCAAGTCGAGAGCGCACGCGACAGCTTGCAGGTGCGCGCCAAGGTCGGCCGCCCGCAGACCTACGGCGAACATCCGCTCGGGCGCTGGAACCCGCTGCTGTGGTTCGGCATCCCGCGCAACCAGATCCTCGCCACGGTCACGCCCAGCCACGACACCGGCAGCGTCACCCTGATCTGCGAGCCGGAAAGCCCGGCGTGGAGCGACTGGTTCCTGGTCGACGACGGCACCAACTTCGAGAACGCCGAGGCGATCACGCGCGCCATCAGCCGCCGTGTCGCCGAGCGCCGTCGCGGTGAGCAGGCAGCGGCCACGCAGACCGCGACCGAAAAGGAACTCACTGTCGCCAAGCTCAGCCTGCTGCATGCGCAGGTGGAGCCGCACTTCCTCTACAACACCCTGGCCAGCGCGCAGTTGCTGACCCGCAGCGACCCGGCGCGTGCCGAAGAAATGCTGGGCCACCTGATCCAGTACCTGCGCCATTCGCTGCCGCGCACGCAGGACGAGCTGTCGACGCTGGGCGCCGAACTGGAACGCGCGCTGGCCTATCTGGAAATCCTGAAGATCCGCATGGGCCCGCGCCTGTCGGTGCAGACCGACGTGCCCGAGAACCTGCGCGCCACGCCCTTGCCGTCGATGATGCTGCAGACGCTGGTCGAGAACGCGATCAAACACGGGCTGGAGCCGCGCACCGGCGGCGGCAACGTCTGGATCCGCGCGCGTCGCAACGAAGGCGTGGTGGCGATCACCGTGGCCGACGACGGCGAAGGTTTCAACACCAAGACCAGCGGCACCGGGATCGGTCTGAAAAACGTGCGCGAACGACTGCGCCTGGTCTATGGCGCGCAGGGGTCGCTGGCGGTGGTCGCCAACTTCCCCGCCGGTGTGGCCGCGACGATCACGGTACCCGCCGACTTCGAGCAGGAGCGCCGCCATGGCTGAGCCGGTCTTTACCTGCGTCATCGCCGAAGACGAAGCGCTGCTGCGCAAGGAACTGGTCGAACAGCTCCGCCAGGCCTGGCCGCAGTTGCAGATCCTCGCCGAATGCGAGGACGGCGCCAGTGCACTGGAAGCCATGGCTGAGCATCACCCGGACGTCGCGTTTCTCGACATCCGCATGCCCGGCCTGAGCGGACTGGAGGTCGCCGCCGCCACGGCCGAAGCCAGCCCGCATACGCAGATCGTGTTCGTGACCGCCTACGACCAGTACGCGATCGACGCCTTCGAGCGCGGCGCGGTCGATTACCTGCTCAAGCCGATCACGCCCGCGCGGCTGGCCACCACCGTGCAACGCCTGCAGGCGCGCACCGGCAACAACGAAGCGGTCGCGCTTGCCGCGTTGCTCGAGCGCCTGGGTCCCGCCCGGCCGCGTGCCGACGCGCCGCCTCCTTTGACCTGGCTTACCGCCAGCGCCGGCCGCGAGACCCGGCTGATCCTCGTCGACGATGTCGCCTACCTGCGCGCCGACAACAAGTACAC
Organism: Lysobacter niastensis; assembly: GCF_031457115.1. Taxonomy (GTDB): domain Bacteria; phylum Pseudomonadota; class Gammaproteobacteria; order Xanthomonadales; family Xanthomonadaceae; genus Lysobacter_J; species Lysobacter_J niastensis_A. Next base: position 85,090 of record NZ_JAVDVY010000002.1, on the reverse strand, counting down.
GACGGTGGTGACCGCGGAGGGCGAGGCGCTGTTGCGCACGCCGATCCGCGAACTGCTGGCCGTGTTGGATCCGACCACGTTCAAGCAGATCCATCGGTCGACGATCGTCAACCTCAAGGCGATCAGCGCCATCGTCCGCGACGACAGCGGTCGCGGCATCGTGCGGCTCAAGTCTCGTCCGGAAACTTTGACCGTCAGTGCGCCGTTCATGGCGCTGTTCCGCCACATGTAACCGCGCCGATCGTACCGATCCGGCAAGGAAGCCTTTCAACTTGCGAGGTGAACCATGAAGTTCCAGGCACTGTTGTACTTCGTACTCTCGCTGTTCGGCTGCGATACCGGCGGCAGCACCTTCGTCGATCGGGTCACGGTGGATGGCGCGGACGCGCTTTACAGCAAGGCGACCGTGGAGTCCGGTGTCGCCCGCTTCGAGTGCGTGCGCAGCGCCAGCGGGGCATGCCACTACACCGTGTTCCCGCCCGCATGCTCGGCACGCGGGCAATTGGGCACGCCTGGCCACGACTGTTCGAAGCCCATCGATCATTTTGCCGTCGCCAAGGGCGACAGCCGCCAGGTGACGGGATTGCCGCGTTTCCGCGTGTGCGTCAGTGCCAGCGGCGAGGCCGTGGCGCCCGATTGCCAGAGGCCGGAACCGCTCGCCACGCGATAAGCCAGCAGCGCGATATCCATGCCATTGGATGCGGAACGTCCAATGCGGAGTTGGACCTGCCCCCTTCCCGGAGACATGCATGAAAAAGCCAACCCTGCTGTTTGCTGCCTTGCTTGTTGTTACCGCGTTGGAGGCAACCGCTGCCTCCGCTGCCAGTGGCCGGCCGAGCGCCGAACAAACCGCCGATCCGCTGTTCGAGACCATCTCGGCGCTCGACGCCGCCGTGTTCGACGCATTCAACCATTGCAGCGCCTCGGAGCAGCTTCAAAAGCATGCCAGCTATTTCGCGCCCGACGTCGAGTTCTACCACGACACTGGCGGCGTCACCTGGTCGCGGCAGGACATGCTCGCGAACACCGAGAAGTATGTGTGCGGCCATTTCCGTCGTGAGCTTGTCCCTGGCACGCTCAAGGTGTTTCCAGTCAAGGACTTCGGCGCCATTGCGCAGGGTACTCACCGCTTCTGCCAGTTCGACGGCGGCAAGTGCGAGGGACTCGCTGATTTCGCGATCGTGTGGAGCAATCAGAACGGGCATTGGCAGATCACCCGGGTTCTCAGTTACGGCCACCGGGCCAACAAGTAGCCAGCCTCTGACTGTTCATTCAAGCCGAAGCCACTTGAGGCACGCCTTGGTTCAGGCGCTGTCCGCCGCCTTCGCAGCGCCGTCGTGTGGCGCCAATGTTCCGAGGAACCCGATGAAATCCTTCCTGTCGCTTGCCTGCGCCTTGCTCGTCGCCTGCGCCCCTGCACTGGGCGCAGAAAAACCATCGCCACCTGCCCACCAGGCGCTGACAGCCGATACGCCGCTCACCACCGCGCAGGGCAACAGCTTCGTCGCGCCGGCCGGCTGGTCGGTCCGGACGGCAGGTGTGGCGGTGATCCTGACCGCACCCGAAGGCGGCTCGCACATCGCCATCGTCGATGTCGTGGCCAACGACGCCGATGCCGCAGTGGCGTCGGGATGGGCAGCCTACGACGCCAAGGCCAATTGGCCGCTCAAGCTGGCCAGCGATCGCCCGTCACGCGATGGTTGGCTGCAGATCCGCGGTTACCAGTACGAAACCTCCGCCAACGACAAGCGCAGCGTGTCCGCCCGGGCGTTGAAACGTGGCGATGGATGGACCGTGACGATCTACGACATGGCCGACGCGGTCGGCGAAAAGCGCGATGCACAGGTTGAGCTGATCCTCGGGCGATTGTTGCCCAAGGGCTACAGTCGCGAATCGTTCGCCGGAAAGGCCGCGCACAAACTCGACGCGGCTCGCATCGATGCGCTCACGCAGTTCGTTGAGGACGCGCGCCAGCAGTTCGGCGTGCCGGGCATGGCCATCGGCATCGTGCAGGACGGCAACGTCGCCTATGCCGAAGGCTTCGGCGTGCGCGAGTTGGGCAAGCCGGACAAAGTGGATGCCGACACGCGGTTCATGATCGCTTCCAACACCAAGGCCCTGACCACCTTGATGTTGGCCAAGCTGGTGGAGGCGGGAAAATTCAGTTGGGAAACGCCGGTCACGCAAGTGCTGCCGACATTCAGGCTCGGAAACGCCGACACGACCGCGCAGGTGAAGATGAAGCACCTGGTCTGCGCCTGCACCGGCCTGCCGCGCCAGGACATGGAATGGATGTTCGCCAGCGAAGACGCCAGCCCGGATTCGGTGATGGCGACGGTGGCCACGATGCAGCCGACCAGTGGGTTCGGCGAGCTTTACCAGTATTCCAATCTTCTGGCCGCCGCCGCGGGATACGTCGGTGGCCATGCCGCGCATCCGCAGCAGGAACTGGGTGCCGCCTACGATGCCGCCATGCAGTCGCTGGTATTCGATCCGTTGGGCATGACGTCGACCACGCTGGATTTCGCCCGCGCCCAGCGCGGCAATCACGCCGCGCCGCACGGGCAGGACGTCGACGGCAAGACCGTGCCGGCCAGCATGGATCTCAATTACGCCGATATCCCGAACCGCCCCAATGGCGGCGTGTGGAGCAACGTCAATGACATGCTGCGCTATGTGCAGATGGAGCTCGACAAAGGCCTGCTACCCGACGGCACGCGTTACATCGGCGAGGCGCCGTTGCTGGCGCGTCGCGAGCAGCAGGTGGCCAGGGGGAGCGACACCGGCTACGGCATGGGCCTCAAGCTCGACCGCAGTTCGGGCACTTTGCTGGTGAATCACGGTGGCTCTGCGTTTGGCTTCATTTCCGACATGCTGTGGCTGCCGGAGCACAACGTGGGCGCCGTGATACTGACCAACGACGACGTCGGCGGCATTTACGTTCGCAGCCTGTTCCGTCGACGTTTCCTGGAAGTGCTGTTCGATGGTCGGCCGGAGGCCGTCGAGAGTCTGGCGGTGCAGGCCAGGCGCATGAAGGAGGACGTCGCGGCCGAACGCAAGTCCCTGGCCGTGCCGGCCGATCCGCTTTTGGTGAGCAAACTGGCAGCGCGCTACCGCAGCGCCGAGCTGGGCGGCATAGATGTCTTGCGTAAGGGTTCGGCGACCTGGTTCGACTTTGGCGACTGGAAAAGCGAGGTGGCTTCGCGGCAAAACGGCGATGGCACGGTCTCGTTCGTGACGATTTCGCCCAGCGAAGGCGGCTACGAGTTCATTGTCACCGCAGCGCAGGACGCGCGGTCTCTGGTGCTTCGCGATGCGCAGCACGAGTACGTGTTTGCCGAGGCGAAATAAGCCGGACAGCGGATCGCACTTGGCTTGAAAATTGCTCGCGAGAAGCCCCGTCTGTATGGGGCTTTTTCGTAATGTCCAACAGTTCGGCGAGATTCATTCCGTCCGTCGGACTGTTCACCGGTTTCACGGACACTGAACGGGGGCGTGTGCCAAATATCGCCAAATCTTGCGGACGTGGGCCCGCGGTTCGGAGACGAAAAAATGAAGCACAAGTCGAAAGTCTGGAACGGGATTGTCCTGGGGGCGGTGGGTGCCCTCATCGCTTCGCCCACGCTTGCCGTCGAGATCATCACGAAAGAGGACATCGTCAACAACGTCGTCAAAAAGGACCAACTGGTCAGGCTTGCGGACAATGCCATCTTCTTCCTCGACACATCGTCCTCGACGAACGACAAGTACGGGGACACGGGAAAACCCATCGTCCAGGTCGTGAAAAGCGAGCTTGAGAACAGGAACTCCTATTTCCCGGATCTCGGCTACAACATGGGCATCTACACCTATACGGACTGGCAGGAAAACTATCCGGTGCAGCCTTACAACCGCGAGAAGGTCGCCGCGGCGCTGGCTACGATGCGGGACAAGGGCAGCGGACCGACGCCGCTCAAGATCGGACTGCAGAAGCTCGATGGCATCCTCAAGCCACTGTCGGGCAGGACGGCCGTCTTCGTGTTCTGGGACGGTGGATACACCGGACAGAATCCCGCCGAGGTTGCCAAGACACTGGCGAAGACATACGACGCCTGCTTCTACGTGATCAGCAGCGCAAAGCCGGAAAGGCAAGCCACCCTCACGCAGGATGTCGCGAGCCTCAACTCGTGCTCGCGGGTGATTCCGCTTGCCGATTTCCTCAACCGGCCCGAGTACACGAGCGGTGCACTGTACGACGTGAAGGTGACGGAACAAGTCGTCACGAGCACCGACACCAAGATCGTCGGGCTCAAGGTCAACGACATCAACTTCGCCACCAACAAGACCGACCTCGTCGCCTCGGACAAGGCCGAACTGGACAAGGTGGCCGAGTTCATGAAGGACAAGCCCAAGTCATATGCCAAGATCGCCGGGTATACCGACGACGTAGGAAGCAGGGACCACAACGAAGGCCTGTCCCGTGCTCGCGCCCAGATGGTCGGGCGCTACCTGAAGGAAAAGCACGGCATCGACGACTCCCGGATGACGCTGTTCTGGTACGGGCCCAAGAACCCGATTGTGCCCAACGACAGCCCTGCAAACCAGGCGAAGAATCGGCGCGTCGAGGTCAACGTTGGACTGGGTGAATGACCCAAGCATCCAGGCACTGGCAAAAACAAAAAAGCCCCGCGAAGAACGGGGCTTTTTCGTTGCGGGGAGATCAGCCCGCGGGATCTGCCTTCGCCGCGTGCCGCGCGATGAAGTCGCGAACCTGCGGATACACCTGCGTGCGCCAGCGGCGGCCACTGAAGATGCCGTAGTGGCCGGCGCCCGCCACGGTGAGGTGCTCGCGCTCGGATTCGGCGATGCCGCTGCACAGCTTGTGCGCGGCGCGGGTCTGGCCCTGGCCGGAGATGTCGTCGAGTTCGCCTTCGATCGTCAGCAGCGCGGTGCCGCGGATCCGCGAGGGATCCACGCGCTGGCCGCGCACATCCCACAGGCCGCGCGGCAGCAGGTGCTCCTGGAAGACGACACGCACGGTCTCCAGGTAGTACTCGGCCGGCATGTCGAGCACCGCGTTGTACTCGTCGTAGAAGCGGCGGTGCGCCTGGGCGTCCTCGAGGTCGCCCTTGACCAGGTCCTGGTAGAAATCCCAGTGCGATTCGAAATGGCGCTCGGGATTCATCGCGACGAAACCGCCGTGCTGCAGGAAGCCCGGATACACGCGCCGGCCATGACCGGGATAGTTGGCCGGGACGGGGTGGATCAGATTGCTCTCGAACCACCACAGTGGCTTGTTCGTGGCCAGGTCGTTGACCTGCGTGGGGTTCTCGCGGGTGTCGATCGGCCCGCCCATCATCACCAGCGAGCGCGGCGTCACTTCGCCGTTCGACGCCATCAGCGACACGGCCGCCAGTACCGGCACGGTCGGCTGGCACACGCTGATCACATGCAGCGATTCGGCGCCGATCAGGCGGATGAATTCCTGCACGTAGGCGACGTAGTCCTCCAGCGAGAACTCGCCTTCGCTGGTCGGCACCATGCGCGCGTCGATCCAGTCGGTGATGTAGACCTTGTGGTCGCGCAGCAGCGTGCGCACGGTATCGCGCAGCAGCGTGGAGTGGTGGCCCGACAGCGGAGCGACGACCAGCACCGGCGGGTCGTCCTTGAGATCCTTCAGGTTGCCCGCGTCGTCGGTGTAGCGCTTGAAGCGCAGCAGCCGGCAGAACGATTTGCGCAGCATCTCGCGCTCGACCACCGGGCAGGCAACGCCGTCGATGTCGACGGAATGGATGCCGAACTCGGGTTTCTCGTAGTCCTTGCCGATGCGGTAGACCAGCTCGTAGCCAGCGGCCATGCGGGTGGCGCCCGGCAGGCCCGACAGCCAGCTGCCCTGCGCGGAGAACATGCGGGCACCGGCCTCGGCCCAATAGGTCATCGGGGCCATCCAGGCCCGCCCGAATTCATGCATCTGGTAGAGCATTGGTCAGATTCCATGATCGACCCGATTCGGGCCGTTGTTGCGCCGCAGCATAGCCGATCCGACCCGGGCCGAGGTTAACGACAAAAGGGCCGGGGTGAATCGTGGCCCGGACGATTCAGGCCGGGCGCTCCAGGGCGGCGGTGTCGTCGCTCAGGGCAGGGGAGAGCCACAGATGCGACCCGAGCGGCGTCAGCCCCAGTGCTTCCAGCCGCTGCCGGTAGAACTTCGCAGGACGACGCTTGAAACCGTGGGTGTCGCCGTCGATGCCGTCCTCGCGGGTGAAGGTCTCCAGGAAGGCGACGCCATGGCACAGCTCCGCCAATGCCGGCAGGCCGCGGTCGAGTTCGCGCGTGTCCAGGTAGTGCATGACGTCGGCGCAAACCAGCAGGTCGACCGGTGCACAGGGACGCAGGTGCTCGAAGTCGCCGAAGCGTGCGTAGTGGAGATTACGCCGTGGGCCGAAACGCTCGATCGCGTACTGGCTGCTGTCGAAACCGAGATAGCTGATCCTGGGTCGCAGCTTCAACAGCGGCGCGCGCCAGACGCCTTCGCCGCAACCGATATCCAGGACGGTGCGGATCGGCCGCTCCAGGTGGTACTCGGCGGTGGCCACGGCCATCGCGACCTTGCGCGCGAGGCGTGCGGTTCCTCCGATCGCCTGGTCCTTGAGCGCGGGATCGCGATACCAGCGTTCGAAGTAGGCCTGGTCGTATTGCTTGGTCATGGGAGGTCGATCTGGGTGGGCCGGGCTGATGTGAGTGGTGGGTGACGTCCGATGCAGGATGACGTGCGATGTCATGCCATGCTATCGCGCCCATCCACGACGCTGAAACGATCAAGGACCCGAGATGACCGCCTATTACTGGATCAAGACCGCTCACGTCGTGTTCGTCATGGCGTGGATGGGCGGCGTGTTCTACCTGCCGCGGATCCTGGTCAACCTGGCCGAAGCCGGCGTCGAATCCAAGGTGCGTGCGCGACTGGTGCTGATGGGACGGCGGCTGTACCGCTTCGGGCACATGATGTTCGGCTTCGCCTTCGCGTTCGGGCTGGTGCTGTGGCTGGGTTACCGGGTGGTGGGAGACTTCCCCACGATGGTGGCGCCGGGTAGCGGTTGGCTGCATGCGAAGCTGGCGTTGGTCGCGCTGATGCTGGCGCACTTCATCGTCAGCGGTCGTTGGCTGAAGGGCGTCGAGGCGGGGCGCAAGCTGCCGTCGTCGAAGGCCCTGCGCTGGTTCAACGAGCTGCCGGTGCTGCTGCTGGTGCTGGTGGTGTTCCTGGTGCTGGCCAAGCCGTTCTGACAGAACGAAAAACTTGCCGGATCGTTTTGCGCCGGGGCGGCCTTACTGGGCGTTGCATTTGTCACCCGTTCGCCCTGAGCACCGAATTCGTCACCGTTCGCCCTGAGCGTAGGCGCTGGCGCCGAAGTCGAAGGGTGAACGGGCCGCGATCTCCCCGCTCATCCTTCGACCTTGTTTCACTTCCTTCGACTTCGCGTCGCTACGCTCAGGACGAACGGCGAAAAATCCCCGGATGTTTCAACTCAGCGACGCGCCTGCGAACTGAACTTCGCCGGGTCCGGCAACACCACCGGCACGCCCTGCGCATCGCAATCGCCCGCCTCGCACAGCGCGCCACGCAGCTTCGGCATCGCCTGCATCAGGAAGTGGAAGATCGTGTTCTGTTCGACGCTGCCGCGCACGGCGTCGCTGCCCGGGCCGCGTGCCCAGATGCCGACGTCGTCGCCGCCGTGCGTTTCGTCGGCAAAGGGCACCAGTGCCTCCTGCAGGTAGTCCGGGTCCTGCGTGTCGACATGGGTCAGGTCGGGCCGTCCCTGGCTGGCCGCCTGGTAGCCGGCGGCGTCGTGCAGGAACCGTTTCGGTCCCTCCGCCTGCTGCGAACTGGCGCCGACGTAGCCGGGGCCGTTGCTGTAGTTGAGCGTGGTGTACGGCTTGCCCAGCGCATCTCGCGCATGGTGGCCCGCGCTGTCGCTCTCCTCGCCGCTGCGGCCACGCACCTTGCCGAGGATCGGATTGCCACGCACCGGATAGCCGACGAAGCTCAACGTGTGCGAATGGTCGGCGGTGACCAGGATCAGCGTGTCGTCGGCCGACGTGGCCTCGGTCGCGGCCTGGACAGCTTCACTGAGCGCGATGGTGTCGGTGAGGGCGCGATAGGCATTGCCGTAATGATGGGCGTGGTCGATGCGGCCGCCTTCCACCAGCAGCACGTAGCCTTGTCCGTTGCGGCTCAGGCGCTGGATCGCCGCGCGCGTCATCTGCGCCAGCGTCGGTTCGCCCGCGCCATCCTTCGCGCGGTCCTGCGAGAACTGCATATGCCCTGGCTCGAACAACCCCAGCAGCGGCGCATTCGCCGGCGCCGCTTCCAGTTGCTTCGCGTTCCACACATAGGCGCCGCCCGGATGACGCTGCTTCCATTGCGCGATCAGGTCGCGGCCGTCGAGGCGCTTGCCGACCTTGTTGTCGTATTCGGGATCCTGCTGGCGCGTGGTCATGAAATAACTGCGTCCGCCGCCCATCAGCACGTCGGGGCCGGTGCCGAACGGCGATTCCACGATCTGGCGGGCGATGTCGGTGCAGCCGGCTTCCCTGGCTCCGGCAGGCATCTGGGCGTCGCTTTCCCAGCTGCGATCGGCTGAATGGCTGAAAGTCGCGCCGGGCGTTGCGTGCGTGACGCGCGTGGTGGTGACCACGCCAGTGGCGAGACCGCGGCTGGCGGCCAGTTCCCACAGCGTCAGCATCGGCGCGTCCAGCGCCTGCGCGCAGTTGCCGCGCGTGGCCTGCTGGCCAATGCTCAGCACGCCCATCCGGGTCTTCACGCCCGTCGCCATCGCGCTCATCGTGCCGGCCGAGTCCGGCGTCTGCGAATCGGTGTTGTAGGTCTTGCTCAAGGCGGTGGCGGGGAAGTGTTCCCAGCTGAGCCGATTTTCCTCGCCGGGCCCGCCCTTGCGCTGTCCATCGAGGATGCGCGCCGCCGCCACCGTAGTCAGGCTCATGCCGTCGCCGACAAACAGGATCACGTTCTTCGCCTGGCCCGACATCGCGCCGCGCCCGGCCGCCTGCGCGGCGCCATCGCGGAACCACCATGCCGCCGACTCCGCCTGCGGATGCACGATCTGCGGCACATCGACCGTCAGGACGCCGGTAGGCGCCGAAGCCGGCGGGGCGCTGGGAGCGGTGGCCGTGTCCCGAGAGGCGCCCGCACTGGAACAGGCGCTGGCGAGCAGGGTAAGGGCGAAGGCGAAGCAGGCGTGGGGCAATCGGGACATTCGGGACGGCACGGACAGGCAAACCGCGATTATGCCCAGACACATTGCAGTAAATGGGAAGCCGGTGTTGCATTGACGGGGTCGCCGACCCCTTCCGGCTCGGCTATGGTGCCAAGTCGACAAGATGGGTAAAGCGCAGAGGTTCTGATGAGGGTGGTTTCGGCCTGGCTTGGCATCCCGTTCTGGCAGCGCGTGCTGGCCGGCTTCGTGCTCGGCGCGCTGGCGGGGTGGGCGATGGGCCCGTCGGCCGCGACCTGGTTCGGTCCGCTCGGCGACGTCTACGTCAACCTGATCAAGATGATCGCGATCCCGCTGGTGTTCTTCGCGGTGATCCATGCGGTGGGTTCGTTGCACGGCCAGAAATCGATCGCCGCACTCGGTGGTCGCACGTTCCTGTGGTTCGCCATCACCGCGGTGCTGGCCGTGTGCGTCGGCCTGGTGGTCGGGCTGGTGGTCAAGCCGGGCGCGGGCGTCAACATCAGCACGCTGACAGTGGCCTCGGATTACACGCCCAAGGACGTGCCCGGGCCGCTCGACGTGCTGTTCAACATCGTCCCGCAGAACCCGTTCCGCGCCCTCGCGGCGATGGGCGCGGGCAAGACCGCGGACGGCCAGAACGTTATCGTGCCGAGCAACGGCACGGTGCTGCAGGTGATCTTCTTCGCCGGCCTGATCGGCTTCGCCTTCGTCAAGCTTGGCGAGAGGACCGCCAACCTGCGCCGGCTCGCCGGCGAGGCCAGCGAGACGATGATCCAGGTGACCCGTTTCGTTCTGGAGTTCACCCCGCTCGGCACGTTCGGCCTGATCGCCAGCCTGGTCGGCGCCTACGGTTTCGAGAAACTGCTGCCGCTGGGCAATTTCGTCATCGCCCTGTACGTGGCCTGCGCACTGCACATCGTGGTCGTCTACAGCGGCCTGTTGCTGGCGCACGGGCTCAATCCGATGAAGTTCTTCCGCGGCGCGGCGCCGGCGATGCAGGTGGGCTTCGTCGCCTCCAGCAGCTTCGCCGCGATGCCGGTCGCGTTGCGCAGCGTGACCCACAACCACGGCGTCGATCGCGATTACGCGGCGTTCGCGGTGCCGCTGGCATCGAGCATCAAGATGGACGGCTGTGGCGCGATCTATCCGGCGCTGGCAGCGGTGTTCATTGCCCAGTACACGGGCATCGAACTGTCGTTGTCGCAGTACCTGATCATCATGCTGGCCTCGGTGCTGGGCAGCTTCGGCACCGCCGGCGTACCGGGGACCGCAGTGATCATGGCGACCGTGGTGCTGAGCGCGGCCGGGCTGCCGCTGGAGGCGATCGCCTACCTCTATGCCATCGACCGCGTGCTCGACATGATGCGCACGATGACCAACGTCACCGGGCAGATGCTGGTGCCGGTGCTCGTTGCCAAGGAGACCGGGCTGCTTGATCGCGAGGTGTACGACGCGGCATCGAGCAACCTCGGCATCGCCGAAGGCGAGAGGGCCGAAGTCGGTACGGTCAAGGACATCTGAGTGGAAAGCCCGGGCACCGACGCCATCGCACTGGTCGAGCATTTCCCCGACGTAGCGGACTACCGTCGCCTGCGCGTCGAGGCGGGCCTGTCCTCACGCACCCGCGAGGCGGCGCAGCGCGGCCTTGCCAACACGCTCTATGGCGTGAGCCTGCTCGATGACGGGCGGGTGATCGGCATGGGGCGCATCGTCGGCGATGGTGGATGCTTCTTCCTGGTGGTCGACGTGGCGGTGGAACCGCCGTATCAGGGGCGCGGCCTGGGTAAACGCATCATGGCCGCGCTGGACGCCTGGCTGCGCGCGAATGCGCCGGTGTCGTCGGTGGTGTCGCTGGTCGCCAATGGCGATGCCAGGCACCTGTATGCCCAGTACGGCTTCGTCGAGAGCGCGCCGTGTGCGGTGAACATGGAGTATCGGGTGCGGGCGTCGTCCCACGAATGATTCGAGGCACGTAGCGCTGCAATCAAGTCGGTTGCGCTCACACCCGCGAGTACGCCCACGACACCATCCGGCCGTCGCGATACGGCATCACGCCGTGGAACGCGCGCGGGTCCTCGTCGAACACCAGCGGCAGGAAGTTGCGGTCGCCTTCCCACATCGGCAATTCATCCAGGCGATCCAGCGGCACCCATTCCAGCGTGCCTTCCGGGTTGCTGGCGAACGGCGTGCCGCTGAAACGGGTGACGACGAAGACGAAGCCCAGCCAGTCCTCGCCGTGCTTGCCGAAACCGGGCCAGCTGATCGTGCCGCGCAGCTTCAGCTCCTCGCAGTCGATCCCGGCTTCCTCGTGGATTTCGCGACGCATGCCGGCGACGACGTCCTCGTAGGGCTCGAGCTTGCCGCCCAGTCCGTTGTACTTGCCGAGCTGGTGATCCTCGGGGCGTGCATTGCGATGGACCATCAGCACGTCGCGCCCGTCGGGCGACAGCACATAGCCGAGTGTGGCGACGATGGGGGTGTAGGGCATCAGTGCGCGCTCCCCTGCGATGCGTTGCCTTGCGTATCGTCGCCGCGTTGTTTGGCCAGTTGCGCATCGAAGGCGCGTTCGGCCTGGTCGGCATAGGCGGCGCAGGTCGTGGGCGTCTGGTGCGGCGCGGCGGTGTTGGCCGGCGCCCAGCCGCTGGCGGAAGGGTGCGGCGTCAGCAGCAGGTCGCACGGCAAGGCGCGCACGGCGGCAAAGCCACGGTGGTAGTCGTCGACGATATTCGGATAGCGCGGGTTGCCGACCAGCCTGTAATCCGGCGCGCTGAGGCTGTCGGCGTAGGCGATGTGCACCGGCTTGCCTTCGCGCTTGCCGCCGGACTTGTCCGGCCAGGCGCTATCCGTCCAGGTCCAGCTCATGCTGCCGGGGGTATGCGCCGGCGTGTAGTGCACGGTGAAGGCGACGTCACCGAGTTGAACGACTTCGCCATCCATCACCAGCCGATCCACGCGCGGTACCGGGTAGAGCAAGCCGTCGCCATAGTGGATGTCGTTGCTGCCGCCGCGCGCGAGCAGGGCTGCCGATTCGGCGTTGCTCACCAGTTGCGCGCCGGTCGCGCGTTGCACGGCGGCGAGCGGCCCGGCGTGGTCGGCGTGCGCGTGGCTGTGCAGGATCAGCTTGAGGTCGCCTGGCGCGACGTCGAGCTCGCGCATGCGCGCGAGCAGCAGGTCCGCGGCCTGCGGCATGCCGCCGTCGATCAGTACTGCGCCGGCGTCCGTCTTAACCAGTACCGCGCTGAGGCCGTCAGTGCCGATGTACCAGCTGCGCTGGGCGAGCCGGAAAGGCGCGACCGGTTGACGCCAGCTGTCGGGAGTCTGATAGGCCTGCAAAGGGGGCAGGACGGGTTCGGCGGCGAGAGTGGAGCCGGAAGTGATCAGCAGGGCAGCTGCGAGAGGAAGGACGCGCATCGAGGACAGGCGAAGGGACGGGGGGCTGCACAGTGTCGGCGATTCGGTCGTGTGCAACCAGATATTCGCAGCCTCGGTTTCCTACACCCGCGGCAATGTGGTGCGCCGGTAAACCAGCCGCACCGCCAGCAGCGCAACGGGAATCGGGAGCAGCAGGCCGAGGATGCTCAGCCAGGCCGGATGCGGTACTGCCATGATCATGCCGATCACGCCCGATATCACCACCAGCGCGACCAGCAGCGCGGCCGCGGTCTGGTGACGGGCGACTTTGGCCGCGGCCAGCGCGCCCACGAAGGTGCCGGCCAGCCAGGCCAGCAGCACCATGACCTTGCCGCCGAACGGCATGGTGGCGACGAACTGCGCGAAGGCGGCTTCGTTGGCGGGATCGGTCACGTCCAGCCCGGACGGCGGCGGATAAAAATGGTGTCCAAGCATCTCCATCGCCATGATCACCAGCACCGCCACCACCACGCCGACCAGCATGCCGAGAATCGTGCGCCCCATTGGTTTTGCTCCGCCGTGTTTGCCGCGGCGAGGATCCCGCTTCGCGCGCGCGGCTGCAACCGGTCCGGACGGAATTGGGTTGGATCCCAAGCCAGGATTTCGGTTCGGCAAACCTTGCAAAGCACGCCGTGAGGCGCGGGCCTTTTTCACGGACACGCAACGGTCCACCATAGCGCTATCCCCACGGAGTCCGGCATGACCGCAAATGCTCCCCGCCTGCTGGCCTTTGCCGGCAGCCTGCGCCAAGGCTCCTTCAATCGCCGCCTGATCCACGTGCTGGCCGAAGGCGCACGCAGCGCCGGCGCCGAGGTGACGTTGATCGAGTTGCGCGACTACGCGCTGCCGATCTACGACGGCGACATCGAGGCCGCCGGCGTGCCCGAACAGGTGCGCCAGTTGCAGCAACTGATGGGCGGGCACGACGGCCTGCTGATCAGCACGCCCGAATACAACGGCTCGATGCCGGCGCTGCTGAAGAACACGCTGGACTGGATCTCGCGCCCTACTGCCGACGGTGGCTCGGGGGTGGCGCTGTTCCAGGACAAGGTGGCCGGCATCGTCTCGGCGTCGCCGGGGCCTCTCGGTGGGCTGCGCTCGCTGCTGGTGCTGCGCGATGCGCTGGCCAAGCTGGGCCTCATCGTGGTGCCCCAGCAGGTGGCGGTAGGGCAGGCGGCCGACAAGTTGCCCGATTACGGCGTACTGGCGGACGATCGCCAGAAGCACCAGGTGCACGGCGTCGGCGCCGCCGTCGTGCGTCACCTCACACGCGCAGGAGTGACGTCATGATCGGGCAACAGCGAGAACTCAATTTGCGTTTCCTGGCCGAGCCGACCGATGTCAATTACGGCGGCAAGGTGCACGGCGGCATGGTGATGAAGTGGATCGACCAGGCCGGCTACGCCGCCGCGGTCGGCTGGAGCGGAAAATACAGCGTTACCGTCGCCGTGGGGGGCATCCGCTTCGTCGCGCCCATACGCATTTCCGATCTGGTCACCGTGCACACCAAGCTGGTCTACACAGGCACCAGCAGCATGCATTTCGCCATCGACGTGAAGGCGCGCGATCCGATGGGCGGCGAGGAGCGCCTGTGCACGCACTGCGTGATCGTGTTCGTCGCGATGGACGAGAAGGAGGGCAAGCCGACCTCCGTGCCGGCGTGGACGCCCTCGAGCGACGATGATCTGCGCCTGGCCGAGTACGCCCAGAAGGTGATGGGACTGAGCAAGGGCATCGAGGAAACCGTCGAGCGTCTGGCGGCGGTCAACGCTGCCGCCACCTGATATTCATCTCTTAGAGGCCCTGGAACGCAGAAGGCCGCCCGGAGGCGGCCTTCTTCATGCGTCCGGTCGCGTGGCGCGGCCGGCTCAGATGCCGTCGACGCGGCGTGCCTGCATGAACTTGCCGCTCCAGTAACCGTCGTCGAGGCTGGAGACCTGCACGTCCTTGCCACGGCGGGGCGCATGAACGAACTGGCCTTCACCCACGTAGATGCCGACGTGATCGACCCGGCCCCTGCGGCCGAAGAACACCAGGTCGCCGGCCGCCAGCTTGGCCTTGTCGGTGACCAGTTGGCCGGTCTTGGCCATATCTCGCGAGACACGCGGCAGTTCGATGCCCAGGGCATTGCGGAACACATATCCGACCAGGCCGCTGCAGTCGAAACCCTTGTTCGGGTCGGTGCCGCCCCAGCGATACGGGGTGCCGAGCAGGGCGAGGGCGCGCTGCATGACCGTCTTGATGCGGCCCTGTTCGGCGGCGGGAGCGCCGGCGATGTCGCCGGAGGCGCCCGGAGCGAGCAGGCGGTTGAAGTCCGTCGCCAGCAGCAGGGCGCGGTCGGAGAAGGTCATGGCCTCGGGCAGCACGGCCCGGGTCACCGGAGCCGGGGCATCGGCGGAATCGCCGGCCAGCGAGGAACTGGGAATTTGCTGGGCCAGCGCCGGCATGGCGACAGCGCCCAGAAGGACGGAAAGCAGCAGACCACGAAGCGCCCGCGTCGGGCGGGGGGAAGCGGAAAGGCGGGGCGGGGCTATCGTCACGCGGTCATCACAATGTCGTCGACCCGCAGGATCATGCCTGCCTGGGCCTCAAAAGGGGTTCAGATTTCGTTAAAAAATAGTTAAAAGACGTGACCCGTGGCGAAAATCGTGCCATCGGATCAACGCAGCACCCGCTTGGCGCCGCTGTAGTGGTCCTGCCAGTAAGGCCCGTCCAGCCGATCGAGCCGGACCGTGCCGCCCGTGCTGGGGGCATGCACGAAGCGGCCTTCGCCCACGTAGATGCCGACATGGGTCACCGACCCGGATTGGGCGAAGAACACCAGATCACCGGCCGCCAGGCGATAGGGATCGATGCGCGGGCCCTGGAATCCGGCCAGCTCCCGCGAGGTCCGCGGCAGCCGCAGGTCGACGGTGTCCCGATAGACGTAGTTGACCAGGCCGCTGCAATCGAAGCCGCCTTCGGGCGTGTTGCCGCCGTATCGATAGGGCGTGCCGACCAGACTGATGGCGCGCATCAGCACGGCATTGGCCGCGACCGGATCCTCCGGCGCGACCACCGGCCAGGCCCGGCCCGGAGACGAGGATCGGACCGCCTCGCGGCCTCCGCCGCAGCCGGCCAATGCGAAGGTAAGCAGGGTTCCGGCCAGCAGGAGGGCACGGGGGAGTCCCTGCGCTGGCATGGGGGCGGGCTTGCCCGGATAATGGGCGGTCTTCGTCGCGGTCATTGGCTTGAGCTTGGCCGTTCGCGTCGTTGCCGGCAACCTGCCGCACCCTTTCCTTTATTGCTGCCCCGGGCGGCAACCAGTCGAGTCCCGCAATGAAAATCGAGAATGACCGCGTCGTCCGCTTCCACTACACCGTTTCCGAGCAGGGCCAGGAGCCGCTGGAAACTTCGGAAGGCCGCGATCCGCTGGCGATCCTGATCGGCCACGGCAACATCATCCCGGGCCTGGAAAAGGCGATGGAAGGCCGTGAGGCCGGCGAGAAGTTCGAGGTCGACGTGGCTGCCGCCGACGCCTACGGCGTCCGCCAGGACGGCCTGACCCAGCGTGTGCCGAAGAAGTACTTCAAGGACGCGCGCCTGGAGCCGGGCATGCAGGCCGTGCTGCCGACCAACTTCGGTCCGCGCGCCGTGACCATCCAGAAGGTCGGCATGAGCGTGGTCGATGTCGACCTGAACCACCCGATGGCCGGCAAGGACCTGCACTTCGCCATCGAGATCGTCGAAGTGCGCGAAGCCTCGGCCGAAGAGATCGAGCACAAGCACGTGCACGGCGAAGGTGGTCATCACCACTAAGGTCAAGCGACCTGCGCATCAGACAACGGCCCGGTTTCGGGCCGTTGTCGTTTCCGGACGGCGGTGGTCGTCCCCATGATCGGGAGATGACCACCGGCACGCATGGAGGGCCGGGGTACGTGCTGTACTGCCGTGCGATCCCGGGGAGCACGCATGTCCGATAGCACTAGCGATAGCGTCCTGGCGCCGACCGCGCCCGGCGAACGGATACAAACGCTCGACGTCCTGCGCGGCTTCGCGCTGCTGGGCATCGCGCTGGTCAACGTCGAGTTCTTCAGCCGTCCGCTGCAGGACATCAATGCGCCGGGGATCGACCCGACTACGAGTGGCGCGGATTACTTCGTGGAGTGGCTGACGTATTTCTTCGTCCAGGGAAAGTTCTGGACGATGTTCGCGCTGCTGTTCGGCATGGGCTTCACGGTGATGATCGACCGCGCCGACCGGGCCGGTCGTCCGTTCGTGCCGGCCTACCTGCGGCGCAGCCTGGCGCTGCTGGGCATCGGCCTGGTGCACACGGTGCTGATCTGGTCCGGCGACATCCTCGTCAGCTATGCCCTCGGCGCGTTGCTGCTGCTGTCGGCAAGGCAGGTGCGCCGGGCCTGGCTGCGCCGGTCGCAGGGCCGTGAGCCGGCGCCGATGACCGCATCGCGGATGGGGGGATGGGGCGCGGCGCTGTACGGGCTTCCGCTGGTGGTGATCCTGCTGGCCGGCATGCTGGATTCGCCGCCATCGACATCGCAGCCGACGCGTGCGCAGACCGAGCACGCGACCCGCATCGCCGAGAAGGCCGTGCAGCGTGCCAATGCCGTGGAGACCTACAGCCGCGGCAGCTTCGCCGACGCTGTCGACCAGCGCATCGTCGACACGGTGTGGCAGATGGGCACGCTGCCGATCGCGACGTTCTGGGTGGTCGGCCTGTTCCTGATCGGCGGCGCCCTGCTGCGCAGCGGCGTGATGTCGAATCCGCAGGCCTGCCTGCACTGGTTGCGGCCGATGCGCAATGTCGGCCTGCCATTGGGCTTCGTGGCGATGGCGATCAGCACCTGGCTGGGGACGGCCTCGCCGAATGAGGAGCTGTCGTTTCGCGAGGCGGTGCAGGTGGTGCTGTTCCTCGTGGCCTCGTTGGTGCTCGCGCTTGCGTACGGAGCCACGCTGGTGACCGCGCTGCCGGGACCGGCGGGGCGATGGCTCGGGGACTGGCTCGCGCCGGCGGGCCGGATGGCGCTCAGCAATTACCTGATGCAGTCGCTGATCGGCACGCTGCTGTTCTACGGCTATGGCCTGGCGCTGTGGGGCCAGGTGGGCCGCGCATGGCAGGCCGTCGGCGTGCTGGCGGTGTTCGCCCTGCAGATGCTGGGCAGTCGCTGGTGGCTGGCGCGGTTCCGCTTCGGCCCGGTGGAGTGGGTCTGGCGCTGCATCACGTACGGGCGGATCGCTCCGATCCGGGCCTGATGCCGGTTTTGCGGCACTTGGCGTGTTTACGACTGACGACCACTGCTCCCACCGCGCCTCCACCTTTTAAACTGTGCGCATGGAACAACACGATGATGTGGTGATCGTCGGCGCCGGCGTGATTGGTCTGGCCAGTGCGCTGGCCCTGATCGAATCCGGGCGCCGTGTTCGCGTGATCGACGCCGGGCACGTCGGCGGCGGTAGCTCGCATGGCAACTGTGGCACCATCACGCCCAGTCACGCGCCGCCGCTGGCCGCGCCGGGCACGGTGCTCAAGGCGCTGCGATGGATGCTGACGCCGGACGCACCGCTTTACATCCCGCCACGCTGGGACCCGGCGCTGTGGAGCTGGTTGCTGCGCTTCGCCGCGCGCTGCAACGAGCGCGACTGGCGCGTGAGTGCCGTGGCCAAGTCGGCGCTGCTGAACGACTCGCGCGAGCGTCTGGCCGACTGGGTGCGCGGCTACGGCCTGGCGTGCGAATTCGTCGAAAGCGGCGAGGACTACGTCTATCGCGATCCACGCGCGTTCGAGCACGGGCAGCGTGAGATCGGTTTGCTGCGCGAACTCGGGGTTTCGGTCGAAGTGGTCGACGGTCGCCAATATGAAGCGCGGGAACCCGCGCTCAAGTCCGGCGTGGCCGGAGCGATCTGTTTCGACGGCGATGCCGCCTTGCGGCCTGACCGCTACGTCGACGAACTCGCCCGCGTGGTGCGCGAGCGCGGCGGCACGATCGTCGAGCAGTGCGCGCTGCAGGGGCTGGACCATGATCGTAATGGCGTGCGTCTGCGCACTGCACGGGGTGAGCTGCGCTCACGCGATGCCGTGCTGGCGCTGGGCGCGTGGTCGCCGCGATTGGCCGATGCGGTTGGGCTGCCATTCCTCAAGCGCGCCATGCAGCCGGGCAAGGGCTACTCGATCACGTACTCCGCGCCGACCCTGGTGCCGAAGCGGCCGTTGATGCTGCGCGACCGCTCGGTCTGCGTCACGGCCTGGGGCAGCGGCTTCCGCCTGGGCAGCACGATGGAGTTTTCCGGCTTCGACGAAACGCTCAACGAGCGCCGGTTGGCGGCGCTGGAGCGCGGCGCACGCGAGTACCTGCACGAGCCGTTCGGTGCGCAGCGCCACGAGCAGTGGTTCGGCTGGCGGCCGATGAGCTGCGACGACATCCCCATCATCGGACCGGTCCCCGGCCGCGACGGCCTGTGGCTGGCCACCGGACACGGCATGATGGGCGTCGGCATGAGCGCGGGCACCGGCCAGCTCGTGGCCGACCTGATCGCCGGCCGTGCGCCCGCGGTTGACCCGACGCCGTATCGGATGGAGCGATTCACATGAACCACGCCGCCGCACGGGATGACAGGGAAGAAACCGTCCAGGGCCACTTCGACCTGATCGTCATCGGCGGCGGCTCCGGCGGACTGGCCGGCGCATTCCGCGCGGCCGAGCATGGTGCGCGCGTGGCGCTGCTGGAGCCGCACCTGCTCGGCGGCACCTGCGTCAATGTCGGCTGCGTGCCGAAGAAGGCGATGTGGCTGGCGGCCGAGGTCGGCAACCGGCTCAAGCTCGCGCGGACGCTGGGCTTCGATGCGTCTCCCGCCAAACTCGACTGGCCGACCTTCCTGGTCCACCGCCAGCGCTACATCAGCAACATCCACGACAGCTATCGGCGTCGCCTCGACGCGGCCGGCATCGTCACTGTTGCCAGCCGCGGTCAATTGCTGGACGCGAACACCGTGCTTTGCGGCCGGGGGGCGCATCTGCGGGCAGAGCGCATCCTGATCGCGACCGGCGGCCACCCGGTCAAGCCGCAGATCCCCGGCGTCGAGCTAGGCGGTACGTCCGACGATTTCTTCCAGTGGTGCGCCGCGCCGGAGCGCGTGGCGATCTTCGGCGCGGGCTATATCGCGGTCGAACTGGCCGGCGTGCTGCAGGCGCTGGGCAGCCGTGTGGAGATCTTCGCGCGCGGGCCGCGTCTGTTGAGCGAGTTCGATGCCGAAGTGAGCGAGCAGCTGGCCGAGGACTATCGCCAGGCCGGCGTACACCTGAATTTCGGTTACCAGCTCGGGCGCGTGCAGTCCGTCGACGGCGGCGTGCGGCTGTGCGATGCCGATGGCGCCATCGGCGAGCGTTTCGATGCGCTGCTGTTCGCCACAGGGCGCCGCGCCAACACCGCGCAGTTGGGGCTGGAGGCAGCCGGCGTTGCCGCCGATGCCAACGGTTACGTCCTGGTCGACGAACTGCATGCCACCAACGTCGCGAACATCCATGCCGTCGGCGACGTCACCCCCAACCTGGCGTTGACGCCGCTCGCCATCGCCGCGGCTCGCCGGTTGATGGATCGCCTGTACGGCGGTCGCGAGGCGCGGCTGGACCAGAACGACGTGCCGACCGTGGTGTTCTCGCATCCGCCGATCGGCAAGGTGGGGCTGACCGAGGTCGAGGCGCGCGCGCAGCATGGCGACGACGTGCACGTCTACCGCGCCGGCTTCCGCCCGATGCTGTACGCGCTGGCGGACGTCCCGCAGCGCAGCCTGTTCAAACTGGTCTGCGTCGGCGACGCGCGCCGGGTCATCGGCATCCACCTGATGGGCGAGGCCGCCGACGAGATCCTGCAGGGCTTCGCCGTGGCCATGAAGCGCGGCATCACCCTGGAAGACCTGCGCGACACGGTCGCGATCCATCCCACCAGCGCCGAGGAAGTGGTGCTGATGCGATGAACGTCGCCACACCATGCGATCAGGAACAACCACCATGAACTCCGACATCTACACCCTGCATCGCGGCACCGCGCCGCTGCTGATCAGTCTGCCGCACGATGGCAGCCTGATACCCGACGCGCTGGCCGGGCGCATGGTGCCGTCGGCACGGCGCGCGCCGGACACCGACTGGCACGTGTCGCGCCTGTACGGCTTCGCGCGCGAATTGGGCGCGTCGATCCTGGCGCCACGGCATTCGCGCTACGTCGTCGACCTCAACCGGCCGCCCGACGACACCTCGCTGTATCCGGGCCAGAACACCACCGGATTGTGTCCCGCGGTGCAGTTCACCGGCGAGCCGGTGTACCTGGAGGGACAGGCGCCGTCGCCCGATGAGATTGGTGAGCGTGTGGAGAGTTACTGGCACCCATATCACGACGCGCTGCGTGAGGAACTCGATCGTCTTGCGCAGCACGGCCGGGTCGTGCTGTGGGAAGGCCACTCGATCCGCGGCAGCAACCTGGAATTTTTGTTTCCAGGGCGGCTGCCCGACCTCAACCTCGGCACGTCGGCCGGCGGCAGTTGCTCGCCTCAGTTGCAGGCGCGGCTGGAAAACGCGCTGGCGTCGCAAACGCAGTACGACTGGGTGTCGAACGGCCGCTTCAAGGGCGGCTACATCACCCGCCACTACGGGCAGCCGGAGCGTGGCATCGACGCGGTGCAGTTGGAGACCAGCCAACGCAACTACATGGATGAAGATTCCTTCGAATACGACGAAGCCAAGGCCGCACAGTTGCAGCAAGTGATTTCAAGCCTGTTGCAGGCGGCGCTGGAGGTCGCGCGTCGCGCCGCATGAAGGCCGATGCGGCGCGGCCGGTGCTGACCCCGACGCAGGCGCGCCTGCTGCACCTGTCGGCGCAAGGCCTGCTCGCCCGACCACGCCGGCGCGCCGACAAATCCGAGCTTCAGTCCGCCATCGCGCGCATGCAGTTGCTTCAGATCGATACGATCCACGTGGTGGCGCGCAGCCCGTACCTGGTGCTGTTCTCGCGGGTGGGCGCGTATCCGGCGGCATGGCTCGAACAACTGCTGGCCGAACGCGCGGTCTTCGAGGTCTGGGCGCACGAAGCCTGCTTCGCGCCGATGGACGACTACGTCCTGCATCGCAGCGCATTCGCCCAGCGCGAGCACCACTGGGCGATCCGCCACGCACTGCGTATCCGCGACGCGCATGAGCAGGACATCGCACGACTGCTGTCGCATATCCGCGAGAAGGGCGCGGTCAGGGCCGCCGATTTCGAGCGCGACGCGGCCGGCAATCCAGGCGGTTGGTGGGGCTGGAAAGACGAGAAACGCTGGCTGGAGGCGGCGTTTGCATTGGGACAGCTGATGGTGACGCGGCGCGAGAACTTCCATCGCGTCTATGACCTGGCCGAGCGCGTGGCCGGCGAGGCGCGGGCCGACTGGGCGAGCGCATGCCTCGATGCCGACACGGTCCGTCGCGAGACGATCCTGAAATCGGTACAGGCGTTGGGCATCGCCCCGGCGCGCTGGATCGCCGATTACTTCCGCACCCGACCGCGGCTGCGCGATGCGGACCTGGATCCGTTCGTGGCCGAAGGCGCGTTGCTGCGGGTGTCGGTCAAAGGTTGGGATACGCCGGGTTACGTACATCCGATGCACGCGCCGCAGTTGGCGCAGGCCGCGGCCGGACGCCTGCGCGCGACGCATTCGGCGCTGCTGTCGCCGTTCGATCCGGTGGTCTGGGACCGGGCGCGTGCCAGCGAACTGTTCGGCTTCGACTACACGCTGGAGTGCTATACACCGGAGCCCAAGCGCCGCTACGGCTACTTCGTGTTGCCGATCCTGGTGCGCGGACGCCTGGTCGGGCGGCTGGATGCGAAGGCGCACCGCCGCGATGGCGTGTTCGAAGTGAAAGCGCTCTACCTGGAGGACGGCGTCGTGGCGGACGAAGCGCTGACCGCGGATATCGCGCGTGCCATCGACGACTGCGCGCGATGGCACGGCACGCCGAAGGTCGAGCTGGTGCGCTGCCGGCCGGCCGCGTTCGCCAAGCCGCTGAAGGCCAGCCTGGCTGCGTTGCGCTGACAGTCATTCCGAAGGCGGGAATCGACACGTCAGCACTGGCATTGCCAACCCTTCCCGCATACAGGCAGGGGAGGGATCCGGTGCGAAGTCGTCATACCTCCAGCGTGGCCAGGTCGCCCTTGGTCTCCAGCCACTGCTTGCGATCGCCGGCGCGCTTCTTCGCCAGCAGCATGTCCATCAGCGAGTGCGTCTGCACGTCGTCATCGACGGTCAGCTGGACCAGGCGGCGCGTATCGGGGTGGATGGTCGACTCGCGCAACTGCGATGGATTCATCTCGCCCAAGCCCTTGAAGCGGGTGGTATTGACCTGGCCCTTCATCTTCTCGCGCGCGATCTTCTCCAGCAGGATCCGCTTTTCTTCTTCGTCCAGCGCGTAGAACACCTGCTTGCCCACGTCGACGCGGAACAGCGGCGGCATCGCCACGAACACGTGGCCGGCGGCGACCAGCGACGGGAAGTGCTTGAGGAACAGCGCCGTCAGCAGCGTGGCGATGTGCAGGCCGTCGGAGTCGGCGTCGGCAAGGATGATGACCTTGCCGTAGCGCAGGCCGGACAGGTCGTCCTTGCCCGGATCGCAGCCGATCGCCACGGCCAGGTCGTGCACTTCCTGCGAAGCCAGCACGCTGCCGGAGGCGACTTCCCAGGTGTTGAGGATCTTGCCGCGCAGCGGCAGGATCGCCTGGAAGTCCTTGTCGCGCGCCTGGCGCGCGCTGCCGCCGGCCGAGTCGCCTTCCACCAGGAACAGTTCCGTGCGCGACAGGTCCTGGCTGCTGCAGTCGGCGAGCTTGCCGGGCAGGGCGGGGCCCTGCGTGACCTTCTTGCGGGTGACCTGCTTTTCGGTCTTCAGGCGTGCGGCGGCGCGCTCGATCGCCAGTTGCGCGATCTTCTCGCCGAGTTCGACGTGCTGGTTGAGCCACAGCGAGAACGCATCGTGCGCGGCGCCCTCGACGAAGCCGGCGGCCTGGCGCGACGACAGGCGCTCCTTGGTCTGGCCGCTGAACTGCGGGTCGGTCATCTTGATGCTGAGCACGAAGGCGACGCGATCCCACACGTCCTCCGGCGCCAGCTTGACGCCGCGCGGCAGCAGGTTGCGGAAGTCGCAGAATTCGCGCAGTGCGTCGGTGAAGCCGGTGCGCAGGCCGTTGACGTGCGTGCCGTGCTGCGCGGTAGGAATCAGGTTGACGTAGCTCTCCTGCGCCAGTTCGCCATCGGGCGCCCAGGCGACCGCCCAGTCGACGGTCTCGGTGTCCTTGGTCAGCTTGCCGACGAACAGGTCGGGCGGCAGCAGTTCGCGATTGGACTGGCCGCTGCGCAGTTCGCCCGACAGGTAATCGCGCAGGCCGTCCTCGTAGTACCACTCCAGGCGCTCGCCGCTGGCCTCGTCGAACAGCTTGACCGTCAGGCCGGGGCACAGCACGGCCTTGGCGCGCAGCAGGTGCTTGAGCGAACGCAGGTTGAACTTGGGTGTGTCGAAATACTTGGGGTCGGCCCAGAAGCGCACGCGCGTGCCGGTGTTCTTCTTGCCGACGCTGCCGACGACTTCCAGCGGCGTGGCGCGGTCGCCGTTGCGGAAGGTCATCCGGTATTCGTTGCCGTCGCGGCGGATATGCACCTCGACCAGCGTGGACAGCGCGTTGACCACGCTGACGCCGACGCCGTGCAGGCCGCCGGAGAAGGTGTAGTTCTTGTTGCTGAACTTGCCTCCCGCGTGCAGGCGCGTGAGGATCAGTTCGACGCCCGGAATCTTTTCTTCCGGGTGGATGTCCACCGGCATGCCGCGACCGTCGTCGCCGACCTCGCAACTGCCGTCGGCATACAAGGTGACTTCGATGCTGCGCGCATGGCCGGCCAGCGCCTCGTCGACCGCGTTGTCGATGACTTCCTGCGCCAGGTGGTTCGGGCGCGTGGTGTCGGTGTACATGCCGGGGCGGCGCTTGACCGGGTCAAGGCCGGAAAGGACTTCGATGTCTGCGGCGTTGTAACGGGAACTCATTCGATACACGACTGCGAGGGGCAAGACTGAGGATGGTCGGCGGGTGGCGGCGGAAATTCAACCGCGACGAGTCCGGCCAATGATTACGAATGGGCGTCGGGCGGATCCGGCAGAGAAGGATCTGATGCGGATCAAGGCGTTGGCGCCAATGGGATTGAAATACGGGCGGCGCGCGCCCACCTTGTCGGGTGTTGACGCCGTGCTCCGGTCGTTGTTCAGGAGGGAGCACGGATGCGCGGGCTAGGGTCGTCCGTCGCCGAGGGGGTGACCTGACCAAGGTCGCCGCTTCCGAGCCAGCTCCGCACCACCCAGGAGATCATCGTATGACTACCCGCAACCCCCTGCTGTCGAAACTGGTCCTTCCGGCCGTGATCGCCACCGTCCTGGCGTCGCCGGCATTCGCCCAGCAGGACGCCCAGTCGGATGCGAAAAACCGGCAGGTACAGCAGAAGGCACAGGCGGACAGGGCCGCCAATGCATCCGCCAACAAGTCGGATGAGGCCGCCCAGGATGCGTCCAAGGACAAGGCCAAGGACAGCAAGAAGTCCAAGGCCAAGAAGGGCGACCCCACCTACGAGCCCGAGGAAGACGACGATCGCTGAGTCGGCGTGACGTTCATTACCGCACGCACGAATTTCCTGCACGCAGACGCCCCGCATGACGGGGCGTCTGCGTTTTGCGACCTCCGACACGCCGGCAACGGCGAGATGTCGAGGAGATGAACAGCGCCTCGTGAAATTCAGGAGGCAGCGGGGTGGGCCCGCCTAGGTTCGGTCGCGTCGTCGATATCGACGGCCGAGGGCTGACGTTCTGCCCTCGTTATTTTCGGGCCGCATTTCGGCTCATCCAGGAGGTAAGACGCCATGCGTAGAGCACCCATGCATCGTTTCGTCGCTCGCAAACCCGCTGCTTCCCAGTCCGCTATAGGAAAGGTCGGCATGTTGCTCCCGGCCCTGATGGTGGCTGCGCTCGTCGCGCCGTCCGCCCGGGCCATTGACCTGGGTCTGAAGACCGGCGCTGCCGTGCAGGCCGGTCCGGTCCAGGCCGACGTATCGGCCGCAACCGATGCCCGCGCCACCGCCGGCGCGGCGCGCGAAAGTGGTGCGCGCACCGCTCGCGAAACCGGAAACCAGGTCTCTGGCACCGCGCACGCAGTCCACGACGCGGCAGGCGGAGCCGTCCGACGCGCCGGCCACGACACGGCGGCGCTTACCGCCGCGGCCCAAGTCCGGGCCGACGCCGCTGGTGCCCGCGATCACAACGCCGACGCCGCCCAGACCCGCACCGACGCCCGCCTCGGCGCGCAGGGTTCGCTGCAGGCGAACGACCGAGCGAAGACGGCCGTGGGCGCGAATGCCCGCGCCTCGGCGAGCTCGGCGATAGGCGGCTCGGAAGCCACGGCGACGCCGCCGCCGGAAGGGGGCGGTCGCTAATTCCGTCAAGGGTTTGACGATCGTTGCAAGACCCGGCCCCGGGGTTCACGCCCCGGGGTTTTCGCCATTCGCGGCACGCGACGGGTCGCGGCGAAGAGGCCGAGCCGGTAGACTATGGCTTTCCAGCGGTAGCAAAACCATGACTCCCCTGATTTTCGTCACCGGCGGCGTGGTGTCCTCACTTGGCAAGGGCATCGCGGCAGCCTCGCTGGCGGCCGTCCTCGAAGCGCGCGGACTGCGCGTGACGATGATGAAGCTCGACCCCTACATCAACGTCGATCCGGGCACGATGAGCCCGTTCCAGCACGGCGAGGTCTACGTCACCGATGACGGCGCCGAGACCGACCTGGACCTGGGCCACTACGAGCGCTACCTGCGCACGCGCCTGAGCCGCAAGAACTCGATCACCACCGGTCGCATCTACGACAACGTGATCCGCAAGGAGCGTCGCGGCGACTACCTCGGCGGCACCGTGCAGGTGATCCCGCACATCACCGACGAGATCAAGCGCTGCATCATCGAGGCCACCGAAGGCTTCGACGTGGCCCTGGTCGAGGTCGGCGGCACGGTCGGCGACATCGAGTCGCTGCCGTTCCTTGAGGCGATCCGCCAGATCCGCAGCGAACGCGGCTCGGAAGGCGCGTTGTTCATGCACCTGACCCTGGTGCCGTACATCGCCGCCGCCGGCGAGCTCAAGACCAAGCCGACCCAGCACTCGGTCAAGGAACTTCGTTCCATCGGTATCCAGCCCGACGTGCTGCTGTGCCGCAGCGAGCAGCCGCTGCCCGACAGCGAGCGCCGCAAGATCGCGTTGTTCACCAACGTCCCGGAGCGCGCCGTCATCTCGGCGGTCGACCTGGACAACATCTACAAGATGCCGCGCCGCTTCCACGAGGAAGGCCTGGACGCGATCGTGCTGGACCGCCTGCGCATCAACGCCGGCCCGGCCGACCTGTCGCAATGGGACGAGGTGGTCGACGCCAGCGAGCATCCGGTCGACACCGTCACCATTGCCGTGGTCGGCAAGTACATCGACCACCAGGACGCCTACAAGTCGCTGGCCGAGGCGCTCAAGCACGGCGGCCTGCGCCAGCGCACCAAGGTCAAGCTGAAGTGGCTCGAATCCAGCGAGATCGAGCAGCACGGCACCGAAGTGCTGAAGGACGTCGACGGCATCCTGGTGCCGGGCGGCTTCGGCGATCGTGGCTTCGAGGGCAAGGTGCTCTCCTCCAAGTTCGCCCGCGAGTCCGGCGTGCCGTATTTCGGCATCTGCTACGGCATGCAGGCGGCGGTGGTCGACGTGGCCCGCCACCTGGCCGGCCTGGACGGCGCCAACAGCACCGAGAACGACAAGGCCAGCCCGCATCCGGTGATCGGCCTGATCACCGAATGGCGCACCGCCAGTGGCGAGGTCGAGCGTCGCAGCGAAGACAGCGACCTGGGCGGCACCATGCGCCTGGGCCTGCAGGACCAGCGCATCAAGCCCGGCACGCTGGCACGCGAGGTGTACGGCAAGGACGTGATCGGCGAGCGCCACCGCCATCGCTACGAGTTCAACAACCGCTACCGCACCCAACTCGAAGATGCCGGCCTGACCATCGCCGCCAAGTCGATGGACGACCTGCTGGTCGAAATGGTCGAGCTGCCGCGTGGCGCGCATCCGTGGTTCCTGGCCTGCCAGGCGCATCCGGAGTTCCTGTCGACGCCGCGCGACGGTCACCCGCTGTTCGTCGGATTCATCCGCGCCGCGCGCGAACACAAGGCGCAGGCCGGCGGCCGGCTGCTGAAGGAAGCGACGGCGTGATCCCCGACTTCGTCATTCCTGCGAAAGCAGGAATCCATTTTGACTTGGCGGTTGCTCGTCATTCCAAACGTCCCCGGAGCGTGCCCTGTGGCTTGGACGCAACGGCAAAATGGATCCCGGCTTTCGCCGGGATGACGGCAAAGCCGCTTGCCGCCGGGATGACGGCAACAAACAGGAGCAACGCATGAAGCTTTGTGGATTTGAAGTAGGACTCGACCAGCCGTTCTTCCTGATCGCCGGGCCGTGCGTGATCGAGTCGATGCAACTGCAGCTCGACACCGCCGGCAAGCTCAAGGAAATTACTTCCGAGCTCGGCATCAACTTCATCTTCAAGTCCAGCTTCGACAAGGCCAACCGTACCTCGGCCACCAGCTTCCGCGGCCCCGGCCTGGAAGAGGGCCTGAAGGTGCTGGCCGAAGTGAAGCGACAGATCGGCGTGCCGGTGTTGACCGACGTGCACGAGTACACGCCGATGAACGAGGTCGCCGCCGTCGTCGACGTGCTGCAGACGCCGGCGTTCCTGTGCCGCCAGACCGACTTCATCCAGAACGTCGCCCGCGCCGGCCTGCCGGTAAACATCAAGAAGGGCCAGTTCCTCTCCCCGTGGGAGATGAAGCACGTCACCGACAAGGCCAAGGCCACCGGCAACCAGCAGATCATGGCCTGCGAGCGCGGCGCCAGCTTCGGCTACAACAACCTGGTCAGCGACATGCGCTCGCTGAGCGTGATGCGCGATACCGGCTGCCCGGTGGTGTTCGACGCCACCCATTCGGTGCAGTTGCCCGGCGGCGCCGGCGGCAAGAGCGGCGGCCAGCGCGAGTTCGTGCCGGTGCTGTCGCGCGCTGCGATGGCGGTCGGCATCGACGGCATCTTCATGGAAACCCATCCGGTGCCGGACGAAGCGTTGTCCGACGGCCCCAACGCCTGGCCGCTGCCGAAGATGCGCGCGTTGCTGGAAACCCTGAAGCAGATCGACGAAGTCACCAAGCGCAACGGCTTCCTCGAGCAGGAATAAGCACGCTTCGCATGCCTGGCGCGATCCGCGCCGGCGTCCGGGCGCGCGCCACGGCGCCAACTCGGCTATCGTCCGGGCTGGTGACGCAACCCTTTCCCTTGACCCTTTGATCCATTACCAATGACCACGATTGCCAAAGTCCACGCCCGCGAAATCCTCGACAGCCGCGGCAACCCGACCCTCGAGGCCGAAGTCACCCTGAGCGACGGCAGCTTCGGCCGTGCCGCGGTGCCGTCCGGCGCGTCCACCGGCACCAAGGAAGCCGTGGAACTGCGCGACGGCGACAAGACCCGCTACCTGGGCAAGGGCGTGCGAAAGGCGGTGGAGAACGTCAACGGCGCGATCGCCTCGGCGCTGGCCGGCTTCGACGCCGACGACCAAGCCGGCCTGGATAAGCGCCTGATCGACCTGGACGGCACCGAGAACAAGGGCCGCCTGGGCGCCAACGCGCTGCTGGGCGTGTCGATGGCCAACGCCCACGCCGTGGCCGCCTCAAAGAAGATGCCGCTGTGGCAGCACCTGGCGCATGGCCGCCAGGCCGTGCTGCCGGTGCCGATGATGAACATCATCAACGGTGGCGCGCATGCCGATAACAACGTCGACCTGCAGGAATTCATGATCCTGCCGGTGGGCGTGGACAACTTTGCCGAAGCGCTGCGCGCCGGCACCGAGGTGTTCCACGCGCTGAAGTCGGTGCTCAAGGGCCGCGGCCTGTCGACGGCCGTGGGCGACGAAGGCGGTTTCGCGCCGGACCTGCGCAGCAACGAAGAAGCGCTGGAGACGATTCTCGAAGCCATCGGCCGGGCCGGCTACACGGCCGGCGACGACATCCTGCTCGGTCTGGACGTGGCGTCGAGCGAGTTCTTCGAGAACGGCAAGTACAACCTCACCGGTGAAGGCAAGCGCCTGACCAGCGAGCAGTTCGTCGATTTCCTCGCCGGCTGGGCCGCGCAGTATCCGATCGTCACCATCGAGGACGGCATGGCCGAGCACGACTGGGCCGGCTGGAAACTGCTGACCGACAAGATCGGCAACAAGGTGCAGCTGGTCGGCGACGACCTGTTCGTGACCAACCCGAAGATCTTCAAGGAAGGCATCGAGCAGGGCGTGGCCAACGCGATCCTGATCAAGGTCAACCAGATCGGCACGCTGACCGAGACGCTGGAAGCCATCGCGATGGCCGATGCGGCCAAGTACGCGGCGATCGTCTCGCACCGCTCCGGCGAGACCGAGGACACCACCATTGCCGATATCGCGGTCGCGACCACGGCAACGCAGATCAAGACCGGCTCGCTGTGCCGCAGCGACCGCGTGGCCAAGTACAACCAGCTGCTGCGCATCGAGGAGCAGCTCGGCGCAGCGGCGAAGTACGCCGGCCGCAACGCCTTCGTCTCGCTCAAGCGCTGATCCGGCACGATGCGCTGGACCCGACTCCTGCTGGTGGTACTGGCGGCGCTGCTGGCGCTGCTGCAGTACCGCCTCTGGTTCGGACAGAGCGGCCGCCATGCGGTGGCCGCGCTGGACCAGCAGGTGCTCAAGCAAACCCGCGAGAACGAGGGTCTGCAGCAGCGGAACGACGCCCTCGCGGCCGAAGTCGAAGACCTCAAGTCGGGTGAAGCCGCAGTCGAGGAGCGCGCCCGCAGCGAGCTGGGCATGATCAAGCCGGGCGAGACGTTCTATCGCGTGGTCGAGCCGGAAGGCGCAGCGACCGAAGGCGAGGACAAGGCCGAAGGCGACGCCCCGGCCGGCGACGCCAGCGACAACGCGCCGTGAGCGGCACGGAACTCTGGGCCGTCATCCCTGCCGCCGGTCGCGGAACGCGATTCGGTGGCGATGTTCCCAAGCAATACCTTGAAGTTGCCGGCCGGCCGCTGATCGCGCACGCGTTGCAGGCGCTGCTGGCGCACCCGCGCGTCGCCGGAGCCATGGTGGCGCTCTCGCCCGACGACGCGCGCTGGCCGGGCTGGAAGCAGTGGAACGGCAAGCCGGTCATGCGTTGCGTGGGCGGCGGCGAGCGCGCCGATTCGGTACTGGCGGCATTGCGCGCCCTGCCGGCGCAGGTCGACGACAACACGCTGGTGCTGGTGCACGACGCCGCACGTCCCAATCTTCGCGACACCGATCTCGAACGCCTGATCGCCGTCGCCGAAGCGGCCGAACACGGCGCGATCCTGGCCGCTCCGGTGCGCGATACCCTCAAGCGTGCCGGCGAAGGCGACCGTATCGCGGCGACCGAATCGCGCGAAGGCCTCTGGCGCGCCTTCACTCCACAGGCGTTTCGCCGCGGCGCACTGATCGCAGCGCTGGAACAGGCGCGCATCGATGGCGTCGTGGTCACCGACGAGGCGATGGCGATGGAGCGCACCGGTGCCCGGCCGGCGCTGGTGGAGGGCCGCGAGGACAACCTCAAGGTCACCACGGCGGCCGATCTGGCCCTGGCCGAATACCTTCTTTCGCTGCGTGATCCGCGGTGACGGCGCCAACACAGGAAATCGCAACACCATGAACATCCGCATCGGCCAGGGCTTCGATGTCCACGCATTCGGCGAAGGTGACCACGTCGTGCTGGGCGGCGTGCGCGTGCCGCACGACCGCGGCGTCGTCGCCCATTCCGATGGCGATGTCGTGATCCACGCGTTGTGCGATGCGATGCTCGGCGCTCTGGCGCTGGGCGATATCGGCCAGCATTTCCCGCCCTCCGATGCGCGCTGGAAGGACGCCGACAGCCGCGCCTTCCTGCGCCACTGCCTGGCCTTGGCCAGCGAGCGTGGCTGGCGCATGGGCAACGCTGACATCACCGTGATCTGCGAGCGTCCCAAGGTCGGCCCGCATGCGCAGGCGATGCGAGAACTGCTGGCGCAGGACCTCGCGGTGAGTGTCGAGGAGGTCAGCGTCAAGGCCACCACCAGCGAGAAACTCGGTTTCACCGGGCGTGGTGAAGGCATTGGGGCGATGGCCGTATGCCTGCTGGTGCGCGCTTGAACGCGACCGGACACGCAGCCGAACCGGGTTTGCCGCGTGCGCTTGGCGCCGCGGTGCTGCGCGCTCAGATCCGCACGCAGCCGGAGGATTTCTTCGTCGAGGAAATGGCCGGCTTCGAGCCCACCGGCAGCGGCGAGCACCTGCTGCTGACCATCGAGAAGCGCGGCATGAACACCGCGTTCGCCGCGCAGCGCATCGCGCAGTGGGCGGGCGTGGGTGATGTCGCGATCGGCTATGCCGGACTCAAGGACCGGCACGCCGTCACCCGACAGCGCTTCAGCGTGCACCTGCCAAAGCGTGTTTCGCCGGATACGGCGACGCTGCAGCTCGACGGTCCGGGTGAGGCGCTGCGCGTGATCGACGCGCAATGGCATGCCAAGAAACTGCCGCGCGGCGCGCTGGCAGGCAATCGCTTCGTGCTGGTGTTGCGCGAAGTGCAGGGCGAGCCGGCCGCGATCGAGGCACGCCTGCAGGCCATCGCGGCGCGCGGCCTGCCGAACTACTTCGGCGAGCAGCGTTTCGGCCGTGGCGGCGACAACGTCGCCCAGGCGCTGGCGATGTTCGCCGGACGCCGCGTGCGTCGCGAGCAGCGCACGCTGCTGCTGTCGGCGGCGCGATCGGAGCTTTTCAACCGCGTCCTGGCGGCGCGCGTGAAGTCGCAGTGTTGGGATGAGCCGCTCGAGGGCGAGGTGTGGATGCTCGACGGCAGCCGCAGCGTGTTCGGTCCGGAGCCCTGGAGCGACGAACTGGCGCAGCGGCTCGGCGCGTTCGACATCCATCCGACCGGCCCGTTGTGGGGCAGGGGAACGCTGCGCAGCACCGGCGAGTGCGAGGCGCTCGAAGTCGCCGCGCTCGATGGCAGCGATGCCGCCGCGCTGCGTGCCGGCCTGGAGGCCGAAGGCCTGAAGCAGGAGCGCCGTGCCCTGCGCCTGCGGCCGGAAGGCCTGCAGTGGCGCTGGCTCGAGGAAGGTTCGCTGGAGGTAGGGTTCTCGCTGCCGGCCGGAACCTACGCGACGGTGGTGCTGGCCGAACTGGGCGACATAACCAGCCTCGGCCGCGACGGCTGACCGGCGAACAACGCCGTCTGTCGGGATATAACTTTAGTCACTGGCAGGCTTCAGGCGTCGGCGTATAAGCCACAATTGCGCACTGGCATATTCGTTGCGTGCCTGGCGTCGCCCGCTGCACTGGCACGGGCGAGGTTGTCATGGAGATGTCGTCATGAACGCATCGTTACGCATGGCTGTCCTGTCGCTGTCCGTCCTCGGCTTGGCTGCCTGCGCCGGCACCGAGGTCAAGACCGCCTACACCCAACCCAAAGATCCGTCGATCATGGATAACGACGAAGCCTATATGGCCTATGTCCAGCGCGTGGCCCAGCGTCGCGGGATCGACGTGGTATGGGTGAACACGCCGCGCAAGTCGGCTGAACAGGTGGCCAAGGAAACCGGCGAGAAGTAATCGCTGCTCGGCGCCCTGCGGCTGCCGCCGGGGTTCCTGTGCCCCGGATCAGCGGGGTCGACGGGGCGCGAGCAGTACCAATACCGCTCCCGTGCCGCCCTGGGTGGAAGGCGCGGAGTGGAAGGCCAATACGTCTGCGCGATGCCGCAGCAGGCGATCCACCAGGTTCTTCAGCACCGGCATGCCGCCGCTGGCGATAGAAGCGTGGCCGTGCAATCCCTTGCCGTGAATGATCCGCACGCAGCCCACGCCGTGCTGGGCGGCGTCGCGCAGGAAAGCGCGTAGCAACTGCTCGGCCTCGCGCGCATCCGACCCGTGCAGGTCCAGTTCCTCCTGGACCGCGATCTCGCCCCGTTTCAGGCGCTGCAGCACACGCGGCGACAACTCCTCGCGGCGATAGGAGAGGGCATCGCCCGCCTCCAGGGGTTCCGCTGACGAGCTGAGCGCGTGCCTGAATTCGTCGCGTGCGTGCGCCTCGTCGCGCTCGGTCATCCGGGCGCGCGGCCTGGGCCGCGGCGCCGTCGGCGGAGGCGCCGTCTCGCGGATGCGCCGCACCGGTCCGATCGCGGCGCGGAACAGTTCGGCATCGTCGTCGTCGCGATCTTCGGCCATGCGTCAAGCTTAGGGGCTGGCGGCGACATCGCAAGCCATGGCCGGCAATCCTCATCGGCTATCATTGGGACATCGCGGCGGATCCCTCGCCGCCGGAATGTTCAAGGGAGTTCATGCGAGTCCTGGTCAGCAACGATGACGGCGTCGATGCCCCCGGCATCCGCATCCTCGCCGAGGGCCTGCGCGCCGCCGGCCATGAAGTGCTGGTCGTCGCTCCGGACCGCGATCGCTCCGGCGCCAGCAACTCGCTGACGCTCGACGCTCCCGTGCGCGTGCAGCAATTGGACGCCTCGACCTGGCGCGTCTATGGCACCCCGACCGACTGCGTGCACGTGGCGATCACCGGCATGCTCGAGGTCGAGCCCGACATCGTCGTCTCCGGCATCAACAACACCGCCAACCTCGGCGACGACGTGATCTATTCGGGCACGGTCGCCGCGGCGATGGAAGGCCGTTTCCTGGGCCTGCCGGCGGTGGCGATGTCGTTGCAGACCGTCGACCACATCGGCCGCCATTACGAAACCGCCGCGCGGGCCGCAGTCGAGATCATCGCGCGCCTGGCGACCGATCCGCTGCCGGCCGACACCATCCTCAACGTCAACGTGCCCGACCTGCCGTGGGAGGAGGTCCGCGGTTTCGAGGTTTCGCGCCTGGGCAACCGCCACCGCGCCGAAGCCTGCATCCCGCAGCAGGATCCGCGCGGCCGGCAGTGGTGGTGGATCGGCGCGGCCGGTCCCGAACAGGACGCTGGACCGGGCACCGATTTCCATTCCGTTCGCACCGGCCATATCTCGATCACGCCGATCCAGGTCGACCTGACCCGTTACCAGGCGCTGGAACAGGTTGCCGGCTGGGTCGGCGGACTCGCCGCTTCGCTGCGCACGTCGGACGCGCCGGCATGACCCTGCGCATGCGCCTGCAGGCCGATGCGATCGGCACCGGCATGACCTCGCAACGGGTGCGCGACCGCCTGGTCGACCGCTTGCGCGAGAACGGCATCCGCGACGAGCGCGTGCTCAACGCCATTCGCACGGTGCCGCGCCACCTGTTCGTCGACGAGGCGCTGGCCACGCGCGCCTACGAGGACACCGCGTTGCCGATCGGGCACGGCCAGACCATCTCGCAGCCGTGGGTGGTGGCGAAAATGACCGAGGCACTGCTCGAAAACGAGAAGCTGCCGGTCAAGGTGCTGGAGGTCGGTACCGGTTCCGGTTACCAGGCCGCGATCCTCGCCGCGCTGGGCCTGGAAGTGCACACGGTGGAGCGCATCGGCGAGTTGCTGCGCACCGCGCGCAAGCGTTTCCGCCAGTTGGGCATGAACATCCGCAGCAAGCACGACGACGGACGCATCGGCTGGCCCGAGAACGGCCCGTTCGACGCCATCATCGTCACCGCCGCCGCGCCGGCGCTGGTGGAGGCGTTGACCGAACAGCTCGCCCCCGGCGGCACGTTGGTCGCGCCGGTAGGCGGGCCGTCGTCGCAGTCGCTGCTGAAGCTGCGCAAGGACGCCGATGGCGTGATCACGCAACAGTCGCTGGCGCCGGTGGTGTTCGTGCCGCTGCTGTCAGGGATGATCGATTGAAAGCAGTTGGGCACAGGGGAATGCATTGAAGATTTTTGGACCGCTTTACGAGCGCGCCCTGATCTGGGCCCGCCACCGCCACGCCCCTGCCTACCTGGTTGGCCTCAGTTTCGTCGAGGCGATCATCTTCCCGGTCATGCCGGAGGTGATGCTGGCGCCGATGTGCGTGGCCCAACCCAAGCGCGGGTTCTGGTTCGCAACGTTGAGCCTGTCCGGTTCGATGGTCGGAGCGCTGGTGGGTTATGCGCTCGGCCACTACGCGTTCGAAGCGGTCAAGCCGCTGTTCGCGGCGATGGGCATGCTCGGCGGCATCGAGGCCGGCATCGCGACCGTGCAGGCGAAGATGGCGGAGTCGCCGTGGGCGGTGTTCCTGCTGCTGGTGGTGGGCGGCTTCGCGCCGATCCCGATGAAGGTGTTCACCTGGGCGTCGGGAATCGTCGGCGTGCCGATGCTTCAATACGTGCTGAGCATGCTGATTGGCCGCGGCAAGCGCGTGTTCGTCATCGCCCTGGCGATACGCATGTTCGGGCCGCGTGCCGAAGCGGTGTTGCGACGCTACATCGAGCCGATCGGCTGGGCGGCCTTGGTGCTGCTCGCGGCACTGGTTGCGTGGGTGGTATGGAAGGCGAAGTTCGCCGGGTAAGGAAACGCATGACTGAACGTAGCAAGGGGATATCCACTGAGGCACGCATCGCCATCGTCGTGCTGGCGATTGCCGCTATCGGTGGTTGTTCCAGTCGGGTCATCCGCGAATCGGGCACCGCTTCGGTGGTCCAGCCTTCCAAGCCCAAGTACGGCGCCACGGCCGTGGTCAGGCGCGGCGACACCCTGTACCGCATCGCCTCCAGCAATGGCATCGCCGTGCGCGATCTCGCCGCCTGGAACGGCATTGCCGAGCCCTACACGATCCAGCCGGGACAGCGCCTGAAGCTGTATCCGGCGACCGGTTCGCGTCCTTCGACGAGCACGGCCGGTACAACCGTGACGTCCAAATCCGCGACACCGCCACGGACCCCGACGTCGGGCAAGCCGAAACCGGCGACACCAGTGGCGCCCGTGGCACCCTCGATTCCGTCCAGCAGCGGCTTCAACTGGCGTTGGCCGGCGGACGGCGATCTGATCGGCCGCTACGTCGCGGGCGATCCCACCAAGCAGGGTGTCGACATCGCCGGTAACGGCGGTGCGGCGGTGCGCGCGGCGGCCGATGGCGTCGTCGTGTATTCCGGCTCGGGTCTGGTGGGTTATGGCGAACTGGTCATCATCAAGCACAGCGAGCAGTGGTTGTCGGCCTATGGCCACAACCGCAGCCGACTGGTGAACGAAGGTCAGCTGGTCAAGGCGGGCGAGCAGATCGCCGAGATGGGACGCAGCGGCGCCGCGCGCGACATGCTGCACTTCGAGGTGCGCTACAACGGCAAGCCGGTCGATCCGCTGCTGTACCTGCCCAGGCGATGATCCGGGGCGAGGGTGCGCGCGAACCTTCGCGGTGCGCGCCGCGTCAGGTTCGTGCGTTGTTCGGCCTTCTGCTGGTCGTACTGCTCGCGTCGTGCCGTAGCGCTCCCGCTCCGACAACGCCGGTCGGTTCAGAGCAGACGCTGGACGCGGTCACTCTCAACCTTTGGCACGACCGCTCCGACTGGCCGCGGCGGCAGGCGCTGATCGTCGAAGAACTACGCCGGTTGCAGCCTGACGTCATCCTGCTGCAGGAAGTCCTGCAGGACGCAGGCCTGCCCAACCAGGCCGGGAGCCTTGCCGCACAGTTGGGCTATCAATGGTATTTCGTCTCGGCCGATCCGCCCGACCGGGTGCGCCGTTACGGCAACGCGATCCTTACCCGGCAAGCGCCGTTGGCGCGCGGCGGACGTCTGCTTCAACCTCTGGATGACTACCGCGTGGCCGGCTGGGTACGGTTCGAGTCGCATGGACGAGCGGTCACTGTCTACGTAGCGCACTTGAACTTCACCGACACCAGCGGTGCGGTTCGTGCCAAGCAGGTGAGCGACCTGTTGTCGCTGATCGAGGCCACCCACGGCGATGCGCCGGTCGTGATCGGCGGCGACTTCAACACCACGGCGGACAGCGATGAACTTGTCAGCCTGCGTGCGCGCTATCACGACGCCTATGTGGCCGCGAACGGGGTCGAGAACAGCGACGGACCTGCGAGCGTCACCCTGAATCCGCACTATCACCCGCAAGCGCGGCGCATCGATCATGTCTTTGCACAGACAAGTGCATTCCGTGTCGTGCAGGCGCGCCGGATATTGGACGAGCCCGCTCCTGGGCCGATCTGGGCGTCGGACCACTTCGGGGTCTGGGTGCGACTGCGTTTCGAGGCTACGAACCAAACGGGTAGGGCAGGCTCGCCATCTCCCGGAGTCAATCGATAGACAATCGCCCACATCGCTGGGCCTGGGACCGACCTACGCGTTCAGCAGGAAACCAGCGACCACGCGCCGCCCTTCGCCGGCGAGCACGTTGAACGTGCGGGCGGCGGCAGCATTGGTCATCACTTCGACACCGACGTTCCGGCTCAGGCAGGCCGCCAGCGTGGCAGCAGGCGGAAACACCTGGGTGGCGCCGGTGCCGAGCAGGATCACTTCCGGCTCCAACGCCAGCAGCGGCTCCATGTCCTCCGGCGCCAGCGCCTTCGCCTCGTGCGCGCGCCAGCCCTCGATCAGCCGATCGGGCGCGAGTACGAAGCTGGCCTGCAGGTGGCGGTCGTTGACCAGCGCCGAGGCGCCATCGGCACCGCGCAGGAAAAATTCGTGGTCAGGACGTTCCAGGTTCAGCTGCATGTTTCGGTTCGGCTGAGGTTGGAGCCGTGCGCGCTCAGGCCCGCGGCAGCACGATCTGGCGCCTTTCCTTGCTGGGACGGTACAGGATCGCGGTATGGCCGATCCGCTGCACGAGGGCGGCACCGGTGCGTTCGGCGAGGTCGTCGATCATCGCGTCGCGGGCGTCGCGATCCTCGGCGCCCACCTTGACTTTGATCAGTTCGTGGTGCTCCAGCGCCAGGTCGATCTCGGCCACCAGCGACTCGGTGATGCCCTTGCCGCCGACCTGCAACATGGCCTTCAGATCATGGGCCTGGCCGCGCAGGAAACGGGTCTGGGCGGCGGTCAGGAGGGTCGGCATCGGGGCACGCGAAGCGGGAGCGGGGAGGTCGTGCAGGGTATCATGACCGCCCCCTACCGATCGCCGACCGACGTCCGCGCCCATGGCGACCCGCAGCAAATCCAGCCAGCGCTGGCTCAAAGAGCACTTTTCCGACCCCTTCGTGAAGAAGGCCCAGGCGGAAGGGCTGCGTTCACGTGCCGCCTACAAGCTCGAGGAAGTGGTCGCGCGCGACCGTCTGCTCAAGCCGGGCATGGTCGTGGTCGACCTGGGCGCCGCCCCGGGCGGCTGGTCCCAATGGATCCGCCAGGAACTGGACCGGCTCGATCCGGCCCGTCCGGGCCGCGTGATCGCCCTGGACATCCTGGAGATGCCCTCCCTGGCCGGCGTCGAATTCCTTCATGGGGATTTCAGGGAGGATGCGGTGCTATCGCAGCTGGTGGACAGCCTGGGCGGCAAAACGGTGGACCTTGTCCTGTCGGATATGGCCCCCAATAAGAGCGGTGTGGATGCCGTCGACATGCCGCGGGCGATGTACCTGTCCGAGCTGGCGATGCATTTTGCCGACCAGCACCTGCGTACCGGTGGCGCGTTCCTGATCAAGCTGTTCCAGGGCGTGGGTTTCGACGAGTACGTGAAGGAGCTGCGCCGGCGCTACGACAAGGTCGTGATCCGCAAGCCGGAGGCCTCGCGCAAGCGTTCGCCCGAGGTGTATGCCCTGGCACAGGGCAAGCGTGCGGTAATGAAGTAAGGTGCCACCGGCGCATTGCGCCGCCCCCGCGGTAACAACGCCGACAGGCGACAGGTAGGAATAGATGAACGACTTGGCCAAGAATCTGCTGCTCTGGGTGATCGTCGCCGTCGTGCTGATGGTGGTGTTCCAGGCGTTCGGCCCGCGCGCTGCCGGCAGCGAGACGCTGGCCTACGACCAGTTCGTGCAACAGGTTCAGACCGATCGGATCAAAGAG
Organism: Lysobacter niastensis; assembly: GCF_031457115.1. Taxonomy (GTDB): domain Bacteria; phylum Pseudomonadota; class Gammaproteobacteria; order Xanthomonadales; family Xanthomonadaceae; genus Lysobacter_J; species Lysobacter_J niastensis_A. The sequence continues at coordinate 45,429 of NZ_JAVDVY010000002.1, read as the reverse complement.
GTCAAGATCGGCGAGGATCACTCCACGATCACTGGCGAACGCAAGGACGGCAGCAAGTTCACCACCTACAGCCCGGGCGACAAGGATCTGGTCAACGACCTGATCACCCACAAGGTCGCCATCGAGCAGGCGCCGCCGCAGAGCGGCCCATCACTGCTGTACATCCTGATCAACGTGCTGCCGTGGCTGTTGTTTGTCGGCATCTGGATCTATTTCATGCGCCAGATGCAGCAGGGTGGCAGCAAGGGCGCGATGAGCTTTGGCCGCTCGCGCGCCAAGCTGCAGGGCGAGGACCAGGTCAAGGTCACCCTGGCCGACGTCGCCGGCTGCGACGAGGCCAAGGAAGAGGTCGGCGAGCTGGTCGAGTTCCTGCGCGATCCGGGCCGCTTCCAGAAGCTGGGCGGCAAGATTCCGCGAGGCGTGCTGATGGTCGGCCCGCCGGGCACCGGCAAGACCCTGCTGGCCCGCGCCATCGCCGGCGAGGCCAAGGTGCCGTTCTTCAGCATTTCCGGTTCTGACTTCGTCGAAATGTTCGTCGGCGTCGGCGCCAGCCGCGTGCGCGACATGTTCGACCAGGGCAAGAAGCACGCGCCGTGCATCATCTTCATCGACGAGATCGACGCGGTCGGCCGCCATCGCGGTGCCGGCCTGGGCGGCGGTCACGACGAGCGCGAGCAGACGCTGAATCAGCTGCTGGTCGAGATGGACGGCTTCGAAGGTGGCGAGGGCGTGATCGTGATCGCCGCGACCAACCGTCCCGACGTGCTCGACCCGGCGCTGCTGCGTCCGGGCCGCTTTGACCGCCAGGTCGTGGTCGGCCTGCCGGACGTGAAGGGCCGTGAGCAGATCCTGCGCGTGCACATGCGCAAGCTGCCGCTGGCCGACAACGTCGAGCCGATGACGATCGCTCGCGGCACTCCGGGCTTCTCTGGTGCGGACCTCGCCAACCTGTGCAACGAGGCGGCGCTGTTCGCCGCGCGCGAGAACGCGAAGGAAGTCCGCATGGACCACTTCGACAAGGCGCGCGACAAGATCCTGATGGGCGCCGAGCGCCGCTCGATGGCGATGAGCGAAGACGAGAAGAAGCTCACCGCCTACCACGAGGCCGGTCACGCCATCGTCGGCCGCATGGTTCCCGAGCACGATCCGGTCTACAAGGTCACGATCATCCCGCGCGGCCGCGCGCTGGGCGTGACCATGTACCTGCCCGAGGGCGACAAGTACAGCTACAACCGGACCGCGATCGAGTCGCAGCTGTGCTCGCTGTATGGCGGCCGCGTCGCCGAGGAGCTGATCTTCGGCACCGACAAGGTCACCACCGGCGCCTCCAACGACATCGAGCGCGCGACCAAGATGGCGCGCAACATGGTCACCAAGTGGGGTCTGTCGGACGAACTCGGCCCGATCGCCTACGGCGAGGAGGAAGACGAGGTGTTCCTGGGCCGTTCGATCACGCAGCACAAGAACGTGTCCAACGAAACAGCGCGCCGCATCGACGAAGTCGTGCGCGGCATCCTCGACAAGGCCTACGGACGCACCACGCAGATCCTCAAGGACAACCTCGACAAGCTGCACGCGATGGCCGAGGCGCTGCTGCTTTACGAGACCATCGACGCCCATCAGATCGACGACATCATGGCCGGCCGTACGCCGGGTCCGCCGGCCGACTGGTCCAAGTCGAACAAGCCGGCCAAGGACGACGGCGAGCGTCCGGGCGCGATCGGCGGGCCTGCGGCGCAGACCTGATCCGAACGTACGTCGAAAAGGCCGGGGAAATCCCCGGCCTTTTTGTTGGGCGGGTCCTGGTGCCGGAGCGCCTGCTTCACTGCGCTTCCTTCGACTTCGCTGCGCTACGCTCAGGACGAACGGAACGGGCGATCGGGCTGGTTCCCAAGAACATCTTGGTGCCGGGCAGATCCACCGTTCGTCCTGAGCGTAGCGCCGCAGGCGCGAAGTCGAAGGTGGACCAGACGAAGCGGCCGATCCTTCCGCCGCCCTCCCGCTCCGGCTACGCTGCCGCAACGCCTTCAGGAGCCGCGCGATGTTCGACACCTCCCTGACCCTCGACTGCAACGGCCGCGCGCTGGTGCTCGACCGCCCGCGCATCATGGGCATCGTCAACGTCACGCCCGATTCGTTTTCCGACGGCGGCGCCCATCACACGTTGGAAGCGGCCGTCGCGCACGGGTTGCAGCTGGCGGAGGAGGGGGCCGACATCCTCGATATCGGCGGCGAATCGACGCGCCCCGGCGCCGCCGACGTGTCGCTGGAAGAGGAACTGCGCCGCGTGGTCCCGGTGATCGAACAACTCGCCCGGAAGACATCGCTGCCGATCAGCATCGACACCTCCAAGCCGGAAGTGATGCGTGCAGCGGTCGCCGCCGGCGCCGGCATGATCAACGACGTCTATGCGTTGCGTCGCGATGGCGCGCTCGATGCTGCCGCCGCGCTCGGCGTGCCGGTGGTCCTGATGCACATGCAGGGCGAGCCACGCTCGATGCAGGAGTCGCCGCAATACGACGACGTCGTCGCGCAGGTGCATCGCTTCCTCGCCGAGCGCATCTTCGCGGCTGAAATGGCCGGCATCGCCAAGAAGAAGATCGTGGTCGATCCCGGCTTCGGTTTCGGCAAGAACACCCGGCACAACCTGACGCTGCTGTCGCAACTGGAGCGCTTCAGTGAGCTTGGCGTGCCCTTGCTGGCGGGAATGTCGCGCAAGCGCACCATCGGCGAACTGACCGGTCGCGACGATCCGCGCGATCGCGTGTACGGCTCCGTGGCAGCGCACCTGATCGCCGCGCAACACGGCGCACTGCTGTTGCGCGTGCACGACGTGGCCGCCACCGTCGATGCGATCAAGGTGTGGAATGCGCTGGCAGCGATGCCGCAGCCGCGCAAGGAAAAGACCACGGCTGCCAGTTTCAAGTGGCCGGATGACGAGTGAGTGGTTTGTCGATCGATAGCGAATTTGCTTTCACTATGTGGCCGTTCAACAAGGGCGCACTTTTCGAGGCACGCGTTCCACGCAGATCGCCGTTTTGCATGCGTGGAAGTTTTCTTAAGACGGGCTCGATCCCCTGCTGGACAATATTTCACCATTCCTTGCGAACCCCTTGCCACGCAAGGCTGACAGCATCCTTTCCACACTGCTGTCCGCAGCGTTGTCCACAGCGTCTGTGGACACGTGACATGCATGTCCTCGCGCGGCGTGGGAAGGCGGCATGTCACAACCGATCCGTCAAGAAAAAACATTGGACAAAAATTCGCCAAAGTCGCGAAGAGGCCCGCCGCAGCTGGCCTGCATGGTCATAGTCCCGGGAATGTCCGCAGGCTTGTCCACAGGTAATGTGGACAGCATGTTCCACGCGCGAAGTTGATGCGATGCGACATGGGCGCGATGGAGATTCGACGCCCTGTCCGCCGATTGCGATCTGTCAAGCCGAAGCGCTGGTCAAAAAATAGCCAAACTCCAGAGGCGTCCCGTCGTTGCAGGCTCGCGCCGCCTTCATCACGCGTCTGTCCGCAGGCTTGTCCACAGGCAATGTGGACAGCGAGAGTGGGCTGGCGAAAAAACCGCCAAACACCCGCGGGCCCTTGCCAGGACTGGTCCGTAGCGTCTTATCAACAGGCTTGCCCCATCGGTTCTCCACAGCCATTGTGGAAACCCCGAGCTCGACTGTGCGAGGCTTCGCTTCCGCCACCGGTCCAGGGCCTGTTCGACACCTCGCCATGCCCGCTGATCAACGCCCGATCGCCATCGCGCTGATGGGCCCGACCGCATCGGGCAAGACCGCGCTTGCGCTGGAATGGGCGCAACGCCTGGGCGGGGAGATCGTCAGCGTCGACTCCGCGCTGGTCTATCGGGGCCTGGACATCGGCGCGGCCAAGCCCACCGCCGACGAGCAGGCCCAGGTGCCGCACCACCTGATCGACCTGCGCGATCCCTGGCAGCCGTATTCGGCCGCCGAGTTCGCGGTCGATGCGCGACGAGCGCTGGACGATATCCACGCGCGGGGCCGAATGCCGATCCTCGCCGGCGGCACCGGCCTGTATTTCCACGCGCTGCTGCATGGGCTGTCGCCGATGCCCGAAGCCGACCCGGCCACGCGCGCCCGGATCGAGGCCGAGGCGGGCGAGCGCGGGTGGGCCGCGCTGCATGCCGAACTGGCGGCGATCGATCCGCAGGCCGCGATGCGCATTCACGCCACCGATGCGCAGCGTATCCAGCGGGCACTGGAGGTCTACCGGTTGTCCGGTCGCACCATCAGCCAGTGGCGGCTGGAGTCCATTGCCGCGCCACGCCTGCCGTACCGGGTGCTCAAGCTGGTGCTGGCACCGGGCGACCGCGCGGTGCTGCATGAGCGCATCGCGCTGCGCTTCGATGCAATGCTGGCGGGAGGTTTCCTGGATGAAGTCCGGCAGCTTCGGGCCGTGCCGGAGCTCCGCGACCATCCGAGACCGCTGGACTTGCCGGCATTGCGCGCGGTCGGATACCGCCAGGCCTGGGAACATCTTGAGGGCGCTTGCGACGCCGCAGCGTTCCGCGACCGTGGCATCTACGCCACGCGCCAGCTCGCCAAGCGCCAGCTGACGTGGTTGCGGGGTGAACTCGATGCGCGCTGGTTCGATCCGCAGCACGAGCGCGCCGCGCTGGAGGCGGCCTTGGCGCTGTTTGTGGGCACAGGTCGCTGACTGCGATCCCGCGAAAGGGGTGTCGCATCCCCGACGCCGGTCGCAGACCTGGCATTCGACTGAACTGGACACGAACAGCACTACCGACTTGCGTTACCATCGGCCCCGTCGCCGCTGTGGGGACAGGCCGGCGACACGGCCACCCGAACCAGGCCGATCACCCTATAACTAGAACTCGACCGGGGAGTAACAGATGTCCAAGGGGCAATCTTTGCAGGATCCTTTCCTGAACGCGCTGCGTCGCGAACGTGTGCCGGTTTCGGTGTACCTGGTCAACGGCATCAAGCTGCAGGGGACCATCGAGTCCTTCGACCAGTTCGTGGTGCTGTTGCGCAATACCGTCAGCCAGATGGTCTACAAGCACGCCATTTCCACCGTGGTGCCGGCGCGCAACGTGCGCGTGGGACCGGGCGGCGGCTACGTGCAGTCGTCCGAGGGCGGCGAGGGCGGCGAGGGCGAGGAAACCGAGTAAGCCCGACAAGCCGGATAGGACCGGTTGAAGGCAGGGCGGCCGCGCCAGCGATGGCCGGTCGGTGCCTGCCCTTGCAACCGGCCTGCGGCGTGCCCATCTTGGGGCTAGGCCTCGTCCGAGGCTCTACACAGGCATGAACCGGTTTGTTTGAAAGATCCCGCAAAGGCGAAAACGCACTGCTGATACAGCCCCATGCCGGCGGACCGCCGGACGAGGGGTTGCTGGAGGAGTTCGCCGACCTCGCGCGTTCGGCTGGCGCCACCGTGGCCGCCGTGCTGACCGCCCGCATCGACCGTCCCAATGCCGCCACGCTGATCGGCAGCGGCAAGCTGGAGGAGGTCAAGGCCGCCGCCGACGCCTCCGGCGCCGACCTGATCCTGGTCAACCATCCGCTGTCTCCCGGGCAGGAGCGCAACCTCGAGCGTGCGCTGGAGCGCCGCGTGGTCGATCGCACCGGCCTGATCCTCGACATCTTCGCCCTGCGTGCGCGCAGCCACGAAGGCAAGCTGCAGGTCGAACTCGCCCAGCTGCGCCACATGGCCACGCGCCTGGTGCGCGGATGGACCCACCTTGAGCGCCAGCGCGGCGGTTCGATCGGACTGCGCGGCCCTGGCGAGACCCAGCTCGAAACCGACCGCCGCCTGCTGCAGAAGCGCCTGGAGCAATTGCAAAAGCGCCTGGACAAGGTCGAAGTGCAGCGCACCCAGATGCGTCGTGCGCGCATGCGCAGCGAACTGCCGCGTGTGGCGCTGGTCGGATACACCAACGCCGGCAAGTCGACGCTGTTCAACGCGCTGACCGGTGCCGATGCCTACGCCGCCGACCAGTTGTTCGCGACGCTGGACCCGACCGTGCGCCGCATCGAACTGCCCGGTGGTGGCGTGGTGCTGGCCGACACCGTCGGTTTCGTCCGCGACCTGCCGCACGACCTGGTCGCGGCGTTCCGCTCGACCCTGTCGGAGGCGCGCGACGCCGATCTGCTGCTGCACGTCATCGACGCGGCCGATCCTTTGCGCGACGAGCGCATTCGCCAGGTCGACGAGGTGTTGCAGGACATCGGCGCCGGCGATCTGCCGCAGTTGCTGGTGTTCAACAAGATAGACAAGGTAGAGGGCGCCGCCCCGCGCCACGACCACCCGGGCGAGGGCCACGACCGCGTCTGGGTGTCCGCGCGCGACGGCGTCGGCCTGGAGCTGCTGCGCAAGGCGCTGGCCGAAGCCCTGGAGTTGCGCCACGTCGCCGGCACGCTGCGGGTGCCCCCCCAGGCGGCGCGGCTGCGCGCCCGTCTGCACGAGCTGGGCGCCGTGCGCCGCGAGTCGCACGACGAGCACGGCTGGCTGCTCGACGTCGACCTGGCCATTGCCGATGCGCAGCGCCTGTTCGCGCAGGCGCACGGCGAGTGGCTGCGGCCGCTGCTGGAAACCCTGCCAGCCGATCACGAGGTGCATCATCACCTTGCTTGAGTTGCCTGCCGAAGCCGCATTGCTTGAGGCGGGGTTAACCCCCACCTAGAATCACCGAGCGTCCGCGATCGACTGTTCAGCCGGCCTGTCCGACCAGTCGATCGCGTTGCCGTATCCGGCGCCGCTTCATTGCGGCGCCCACGTCCCAGGAGGGGACGTGCCTTCCATAACCTAGGAGCAGGCATGGCCTGGAACACCCCTGGCAGTGACAATTCCGGCGGCGACCGCCGTCCCCCGCGGCGACGCGGCAGCGGTGGGCTCGACGGCCTGCTCGATTCCCTGCGCGGCCTGTTCGGCGGCCTGGGGGGTGGTGGCGGTGGCGGTGGCGGCATTCTGCGCTGGGTCGGCATCGTCTTCGCGCTGTGGCTGGCCTTCAACTGCTTCGTGCTGGTGACCGAACAGGAACGCGGCGTCGTCCTGCGCTTCGGCCAGTTCTCGCGCGTGCTGCAGCCGGGCCCGCACTTCAAGGCACCGTGGCCGATCGAGCGCGTGACCAAGCTCAACGCCACCCAGATCAAGACCTTCAGCGACAACGTGCCGATCCTGACCGCCGACGAGAACATCGTGTTCGTCGAGATCAACGTCCAGTACCGCGTCAGCGATCCCAAGCTGTACCTGTTTGGCACCCGCGACGGCGACCAGATGCTGCACCAGGCAGCGCTCAGCACCGTGCGCGAACAGGTCGGCCGCTCCACGCTGGACACCGTGCTCGGCGCGCGCAACGAGTTGGCCGCATCGGCGAAGGTGCAGCTGCGCAAATCGCTGGCCGCATACCGCACCGGCCTGGACGTTACCGAGCTCAATCTGCCCAACGCTCGGCCGCCGGAAGAGGTCAAGCCCGCGTTCGACGACGTCAACAGCGCCCAGCAGGACAAGGACCGCCTGATCAGCGAAGCCCGCGCCTACGCCGCGCAGGTGGTGCCGGAGGCGCGCGGCCAGGCCGCCCGCGTGCGCACCGTCGCCCAGGGCTACAAGACCGCGATCATCGCCCGCTCCGATGGTGACGCCGACCGCTTCTCGCTGCTGGTCGACCAGTACCAGGCGGCGCCGGAAGTCACCCGCAAGCGCCTGTGGCTGGAAACCCTGCAGGAAGTGCTGGCCGACAACCGCAAGATCGTCGGTGGCGACTCGCGCCAGCTGCTCTATGTGCCGATGTCGGACAAGGGCGGTGCACGTCCCGGCAGCGCAACGGGCATGCTGGCTCCGGAGAACCTCGCGCCGACCATCACCACCATCGAGCAACAAGCGCAGGAGGCAGCCCGCACTGGCCGCACGCCACGCCCCGCCGGCCGTGAGGAGGTCACCCGATGAGAGTTTCCATGTGGGTCGCCCTGATCGTGGCGGCATTGCTCGCATTGCTTGGTTCGGTCTTCGTCGTCAACGAAGGCCAGACCGGCATGGTCCTCAACTTCGGCCGCGTCTCGCGCAGTGACATTGGGCCCGGCCTGCACTTCAAGGTGCCGCTGGTCGAAACCGCGCGCGTATTCGACCGCCGCCTGCAGGTGCTCGATTCCGAACCCGAGCGTTATCTCACCTCCGAGCGCAAGGACGTCAGCGTCGACTTCTTCGCGGTGGGCATGATCAAGGACGTGCGTGCGTTCTACCGCGCCACTGGTGGCGACGAATCGCTCGCGGTGCAGCGCCTGGCGCCGATCATCAGGGACTCGCTGCGCAACGAGATCAACACCCGCACGCTGCAACAGGTGGTGTCGGGCTCGCGCGCCGAGGTCATCGGCCGCCAGATCGAGGCGATCAACCAGGGCGCGGCGACCATGGGCGTGCGCATCGTCGATCTGCGCATCAAGCAGATCGACCTGCCGACCGACAGCCAGGTCATCCAGGACGTCTACCGCCGCATGCGCGCGCAACGCCAACAGGTCGCCAGCGCCCTGCGTGCCGAAGGCGCCGAGCAGGCCAACACCGTGCGCGCGCAGGCCGACCGTGACAAGGAAGTGATCGTGGCCGAGGCCGAGCGCGACGCCCAGCGCCTGCGCGGCGAAGGCGATGCCCTGGCCGCGAAGACCTACGCCGCCGCTGCCAACAAGGATCCGGGCTTCTACGCGTTCCAGCGCAGCCTGGAGGCCTACCGCAAGTCGTTCAACGACGGCGAGGCCGTGATCGTGCTCGAACGCGACGATCCGTTCCTGCAGTACCTCAAGTCCGACCGCTGACGGACCGCTGCACCGCATGAAGCTCGAACTATTGTCGGCGTTGTGCCTGGTCGCGGTGCTGGAGGGATTGTTTCTCTTCATCGCGCCGCGCGGCTGGAAGCGGGCCGCCGAACATCTGCACGCCTTGCCCGACCGCTCCCTGCGGGTGGTCGGCGCGGTGGTGGTGGGCGCCGGGCTGATGTCGTTGTGGCTGGTGAGGCAGTAGGCCGACCCGGGTTCGCCGCACAGGGACGGGCCACCTGTCCCTAATCTGTCCGTTCCGACTGCCGGGGTGGCCCCGCTGCCCCAAAACCCGGATAATGCACAAAAGCCGGACGGGGGCATCCCCGCCGGCTTTCTTGCTGTTTGCGGGGCCGTCCCGCGATTGCCCGGATAACCGGGTCCCCCACCGTATTTGCAGTACAGGAGCTCTGTGATGGGTCAGTCAGTCGTCGTTCTCGGTGCCCAGTGGGGCGATGAAGGCAAGGGCAAGATCGTCGATCTGCTGACCAAGGAGATCGGCGCCGTCGTGCGCTTCCAGGGCGGCCACAACGCCGGCCACACTCTGGTCATCGGCGGCAAGAAGACCGTCCTGCACCTGATCCCTTCCGGCATCCTGCGCCCCGACGCGCTGTGCCTGATCGGCAACGGCGTCGTGCTGTCGCCGGCCGCTCTGCAGAAGGAAATCGCCGAGCTCGAAGGCAACGGCGTTGAAGTGCGCTCGCGCCTGAAGATCAGCCCGGCCACGCCGCTGATCATGCCGTACCACATCGCCCTGGATCAGGCTCGCGAGAAGGCCGCCGGCGGCAAGGCCATCGGCACCACCGGCCGTGGCATCGGCCCGGCCTACGAGGACAAGGTGGCGCGTCGCGGCATCCGCGTCGCCGACCTGCATTACCCCGAACAGCTCGCCGAGAAGCTGCGCAACACGATGGACTACCACAACTTCGTGCTGACCAAGTACCTGGGCGTGGAAGCCGTGGACTTCCAGAAGACGCTGGACGAAGCACTGGCCTTCGGCGAATACGTCGAGCCGATGAAGTCCGACGTGGCCGGCATCCTTCACGAGCTGCGCAAGCAGGGCAAGCGCGTGCTGTTCGAAGGCGCGCAGGGCTCGCTGCTCGACATTGACCACGGCACCTATCCGTACGTCACATCCAGCAACACCACCGTCGGCGGCGCCTATGCCGGTGCCGGTGTCGGCGCCGATGCCATCGATTACGTGCTCGGCATCGCCAAGGCCTACGCCACGCGCGTCGGTGGCGGCCCGTTCCCGACCGAGCTCGACGACGCCGTCGGCCAGGGCCTGCGCGATCGCGGCCAGGAATACGGCGCCACCACCGGTCGTCCGCGCCGCTGCGGCTGGATGGACATCGTCGCGCTCAAGCGCGCGGTCGCCATCAACGGCATCACCGGCCTGTGCATCACCAAGCTCGACGTGCTCGACGGCATGGAGAAGCTGAAGATCTGCATCGCCTACGAATACCGCGGCAAGCGCACCGAGTACGCGCCGCTCGATGCTGCTGGCTGGGAAGAGTGCACGCCGGTGTACCTGGAATTCCCGGGTTGGGACCAGAACACTCACGGCATCACCGAGTGGGACAAGCTGCCGGCCGCCGCCCGCGCCTATCTGCGCGCGCTGGAAGAGCTGGCCGGTTGCCCGCTGGCCATCGTTTCGACCGGCCCGGATCGCGATGCGAACATCGTGTTGCAGGATCCGTTCGCGTAAACGTTGCAGCGGATTGCTGAAAAGGCCCCGCGATGCGGGGCCTTTTTGTTTGCGCGCGTGCAGTCTTCCTGCCCGCTCATGCTTCGACTTCGGCGCTTCTCGCACCTACGCTCAGCACGAACGGTGGGGGGTGAGGCAGGTTGTAGATCCGATGTCGATCACTTACTTCCGTTCATCCTGAGCGTAGCGCCGCAGGCGCGAAGTCGAAGGACGGATGGTGACCCTCAGCATCCGGAAGGCTGCCGCGCATAACTCACCGTCAATATCTCCCAGTAGTGCCCATCGGGCTCGTTCCAGTAGACGATGCTGCCGCCGTGATCGGTGTTGATCCGCATGTCGACCGGGCCTTGCGGCGTGCTGCGGTATTCGATGCCCGCCGCCTTTATCCGTCCCAGGATCGCATCGAACTCGTCCTGTCCCACGAGAAACGCGTAGTGGCTGATGGGAAAGGGATCGTCGGTCTGGTCGAAGTCCAGCGTCAGCCCATCGTTCACGTACACGGGCGAGAAGGGGCCCACGCCGCTTTCCGCCCAGGCCACGCCCAGCAGTTCGCCCAGTAGTTTCGCCGCCGCCACGCGGTTGCGGCTGGGCACCATGAAATGATCGAGCTGTACGGCCATGCATCCCCCTGCGGATCTACTGCATCGAATGCAGCCCGATCATGTTGCCTTCCGTATCGGTCACCAGCGCGATGAAGCCGTACTGGCCGATAGAGAATTTTTCCTTGAAGATCGCGCCACCATGGGCCGCGGCGCGTTTTGCCTCCGTGGCGCAGTCCGAACAGCTGAAATACACCAGCGTGCTGTTGCCGCCGGACGGATAGCCTTCGTACTTCACCAGCGAACCGGCGGCACCCGCGGCGTCGCGGTGCATCGGAAAGGCCCACATCTCGATGCCCGGGCTCTCCAGCCGCTCCAACTTCGTGGCCAAGACGGATTCATAGAAGGCTTTCGCCCGGCTCATGTCCTGCACATAGATTTCGAACCAGCCGACGGGGTTGTTGGCCATGGCAATGTCTCCGTTGTGGTTGCGTCGCGTCGCGTGGCGCGGCGCACGGAGGCAATGTGGGGCATGGCCGGTTATGCAGGCGTGTAGCCCCGTCGGCACGCGGGAAAGTGAGGCGCGAAGACGCGCCTCACTTTACGACTCCTGGTCAACCGCGCTGCGAATCCAGCACTTCGTGGTGCTTCTCCACGTCCTGCGCCTTCATGTAGCTCTCGATCAGCAGTTGGTACGGCGGGAAGATCATCGTGTAGACCTCGGCCCACTGCTGCGCATCATCGCGATGCCAGGTCTTCTGCAACTCCGATGCGACAGCGGCGGTGTCCATCGGCACCACGCCGGCCTGCACGATACGGGCCAGGGTGATCTCCTGTGCCATCTTCGAGTACGTTCCCGACGCGTCGACGACCGCGAACACCTGATATCCGTCGGCCACCGCAGCGATGCTCGGGAAGGCCATGCATACGCTGGTGATGGTGCCGGCGATGATCAGTTGCTTGCGCCCGGTAGCCTTCACCGCGGCGACGAAATCGGGGTTGTCCCAGGCGTTGATCTCGCCGCGGCGCGGCACGTACTTCGCATGCGGCGCGAACTGGTGGATCTCGGGAATGAGCGGGCCGTTCGGGCCCTGCGGCACCGACGCGGTAGTGATCACCGGCAGCTTGGCCAGCGTCGCCATCTTCGCCAGCGCCGTGGCATGCGCGCGCAACACCGTCATCGGCATGTCGGCCACGGTCTGGAACAGTCCGCTCTGGTGATCGATCAGCAGCAGCGCGGCGTCGTCGGGGTTGATGATCGGCTTGGCGCCGTTGAAGTTGGCGGTGGCGGGTAAAGTCATGCTGGTTCTCCATGCCTCGGACGGCGTCCGCAGGCGGGCAAGGGTAGGACGATCCGGCTCATGGCAAGCCGAGAGCCGGTCGCGTTCAAATTCACTCGGTGCGGTCGTAGGAGAACTGGATTCCCGCCGTGCCGCCGGTTTCGATGAACAGGTTCATGAAGGCCGGAACGGTCTCGCTGCGCTGCCAGTCGCGCTGCAATTCGCAGAACAGCTGCGGCACGCTGATCATCCTGCCGCCGGCCTGCTCGATGCGGCGCAGCGCCATTTCGTGCGCGGTCACAGAAGTGCCGCCGACGGCGTCGGCGACGACATAAACCTCATAGCCTTCCTTCAGCGCATCCAGGGCCGGGAACGTCAGGCAGGCCTCGGTCCACAGCGCGGTCATGATCAACTTCCTGCGACCAGTGGCTTCCACTGCCTTGCGGAACTCCAGGTCCTCCCACGAGTTGATCGTGGTGCGGTCGTACGTCGGGAACCCGTCCAGCACCTTGCGCAGTTGCGGAATTGGCGGCTTGTTCAATCCGGTCCTGACGTTGACGGTGGAGTGCACGATCGGCAGGCCATAGGCGACTGCGGCCCTTGAGGCGCCGACGATGTTGTTGACCAGCAACTGCCGGTCCATCGAGGCGATCGAGTTCACCTGGACGGGTTGGTAGTCGATGATGACGAAGGCCGAGTTCTGCGGCGTCAGCAGGTGATCCTTGGACGGATCGCGGATGGGTTCGCTTGCCATGGTCTTTCTCCAAACGCAGTGAGTGGGGGATGGAGCAGTAGCGCTGAGACGTGCTGAAGCGTCCTGCCGAAGCAGCACGCGGTAGTGCAGGGCGCCGGTCGTCGGACCGGCGCCCCCGGGGTCAGTGGACCTGACCGAACTTGCCGCCGTTGAAGTCGCTGATCGCCTGAGCGATCTCTTCCTGCGTGTTCATCACGAAAGGCCCGTAGCCGACGATCGGCTCGTCGATCGGCTCGCCGCTGAGCAGCAGGATCGTGGCGTCGCTGTTGGCCTCGATCGACACGTCGGTGCCGTCGCGGCCGAGCATCACCATCTGCGCATCGCGCACGACGTGCTCGCCGTTGACCAGCACCGTGCCGCGCATCACCACCAGCGCCAGCGTGCGTCCCTCCGGCATGGCGAACTGCGCGGTGTGGCCTTGTGTCAGGCGCACGTCCCACACGTCCATCGGCGTGAAGGTGCGCGCCGGGCCGCGATGCCCGTCGTACTCGCCGGCGATCACCCGGACACGTCCGCCGCCATCGCGCAAATCCACCGAAGGAATCTGCGCATCGAGTAGCGTCTGGTAGCCCGGCGCCGCCATCTTGTCGCTGGCCGGCAGGTTGACCCACAGCTGCATCATTTCCAGCGTGCCGCCGGTGCGGGTGAACTCGGGCGAGTGGAACTCCTCGTGAAGAATGCCCGACGCCGCCGTCATCCACTGCACGTCGCCCGGGCCGATCTTGCCGCCCGCGCCGGTGGAGTCGCGATGCTCCAACTCGCCCTCGTAGACGATGGTGACCGTCTCGAAGCCGCGGTGCGGATGCTGGCCGACGCCGCGCGGCTGCGCGGCCGGGTCGAACTTCATCGGTCCGGCATAGTCCAGCAGCAGGAACGGGCTCAGGTGTTTGCCGTGGGTGTTGTACGAAAACATCGAGCGGGCTGGAAAGCCGTCGCCCACCCAATGCGGCTTGGGAGCGGTGTAGACGCCGAGGACCTGCTTCATCGTGATCTCCGAGACTCTTGGAACCGGCCCGATGCGGGCGGTTTCTCCGGGAACACACGCTAATCCCGGAACGATGGCCCCAGTAGCTGCCAGGATTTATCCTCAGAGTCCTATCTGGTGAACGCTGGCGGGCACGGCCGATGCAGGACCTCAACGACCTGTACTACTTCGCCCAGGTGGTCGAGCACGGCGGCTTCGCGCCGGCCGGACGCGCGCTGGGCATGCCCAAGTCCAAACTGAGCCGGCGCATCGCGCTGCTGGAGGAGCGCCTGGGCGTGCGGCTGATCCAGCGGTCCACGCGCCACTTCTCGGTCACCGACATCGGCCAGACCTACTACGTGCACTGCAAGGCGATGCTGGTCGAAGCCGAAGCCGCCCAGGAAGCCATCGACGTCACCCGCAGCGAGCCGCGCGGCACGGTGCGCATGGCCTGCCCGGTGGCGTTGCTGGATGTGCATGTCGGCGGCATGGTGGCCGCCTTCATGGCCGAGCACCCGCACGTCGACGTGCACCTGGATGCGACCAACCGCCGCGTCGACGTGATCGGCGAGGGCATCGACATCGCGATCCGCGTGCGCCCGCCGCCGCTGCAGGACAGCGACCTGGTGATGCGCGTGCTGGCCGAGCGCAGCCAGTGCCTGGTCGCCAGTCCCGCGCTGGTGCAGCAGTTCGGGCTGCCGCAGGGACCCGCGGACCTGTCGGGCTATCCCAGCCTCGACCTGGGCACGCCGCAGAACGAACACGTGTGGACGCTGTACGGCCCCGACGGCGCCCAGGCCTCCGTCTTCCACCGCCCGCGCTACATCACCCGCGGCATGCTGGCCCTGCGCGCCGCCGCCGTCGCCGGCGTAGGCCTGGTGCAACTGCCGACGATGATGGTGACGGCCGAACTCGCCCGCGGCGAACTGTTGAGCGTGCTGCCCGACTGGGCACCGCGACGCGAGATCATTCACGCCGTCTTCGCCTCCCGCCGAGGCCTGCTGCCGTCGGTGCGCGCCGTGATCGACTACCTGGCCGATGGGTTTGCCCGGTTGCACGAGGACTGACCGGCGCTCGGGAACGGGGCGGAATCCGGTTGGCCGCAAAACGAAAAAAAAACCGTCCTGCGGTCACCGCGCGCGCCGTTCCAATGGATTGCAGGCCGGATGGTCCGGCTGCGTCGCCGAATGACGTCACATTAACGAGAGCCTAGGCATCGTGAATGGGGTTTCGGCGTGGCCGCGACATCTGCATGGCAATGGAATCGGATCGAGCGACGTCCTGAGCACGATTCAGACAAGCGCGTTTCAGATTGGTAACGCCGCGGCACCGTTGAACCGGCTCCATCATCACGGGGAAGCTCATGGCGCATACAGAACACGACTTCATGCCGGCCTCGGCCGAGACGCCGTCGAACAGGCAACGGCTATTCCTGCGCTATTTCGCCGGGACCCTGATCGACCTGGTGGTGCTGAACCTGTTCGCCGAATACTCCGATCGCGTCTACGTCTCCGGGTTCACGGTCTCCCTGTTCGCCGCGCTGCTGCTGCAGATCCTGCTGAAGCTGACGATCGCCGCCGAGCACTATGTCGCCGAGTTCTTCAAGGCCAGGCCAGGTGGGTTCATGAAGTTCATGCGCTGGTTCGGCGCCTGGGTGGTTCTGTTCGGTTCCAAGTTCGTGATCCTGGAAGCGCTCGACTTCGCGTTCGGCGATAGCGTGGCGTTCGAGGGTCGATTCCACGGATTGATCGTCCTGATCATCGTGGTCGTCGTGATGCTCGTCGTCGAGGAACTGATCGCGCGGTTGGTTCGTCGCCTCGCCTGAGTGGAGTCGAAAGTCCCCAGCTTTTCCAGTTGACCAATCGCGGAGCCGTCGCAGACGCCCGGAGGTTTTCCAAATGAACGTAGACCAGTCGACGTTTCGCAAACTGCTGCGACAGGACCTGATGGAGACGCTGATCCGGATCGCGCTGATCGGCTTCCTCGTCTATTTCTGCGTGCGCGTGTTCACGCCGTTCGCCAGCCTGATGATCACCGGCCTGATCCTCGCCATCGCGCTTTATCCCCTGTTCGTGCGCATTGTCCGTTGGTTCGGAGGCAAACGCGGGCTCGCCGCCACCGCCATGGTGCTGACCAGCCTGCTGCTACTCGGCATTCCGCTGGTGCTGCTTGGAAATTCGCTTGCCGGCCAGGTGAGCGATCTCTACCACTCCGTCGAGAACCATACGCTGGCCATCAAGCCGCCCAATCCCAAGATCGCCGAGTTGCCGCTGGTCGGCGACAAGATCTACAACACATGGAACGACGCGGCCGCCAACCTGCCGGCGTACGTCGTGAAGCACAAGGAAGTGATCAAGAACTACACGCGCAAGGCGCTGGCGATGGTGGCCGGTGGCGCACTGGCTGTCCTGGCGTTCCTGGCCGCTCTCGCGGTGGCGGGGATCATGATGGTCTACGAGGAGTCGGGCAGGCGCGGCTTCGAGCGCATCCTGGTGCGGCTGACCGATCAGGAGCATGGACCCAAGCTGCTGAACCTCGCGGTCGCCACCGTGCGATCCGTGGCCGTGGGCGTGGTGGGTGTGGCCTTCATCCAGGCCATCCTGCTGGGCGTGGGCTTCCTGCTGGCCGGCATTCCGGGCGCTGGCGTGCTGGCATTGCTGGTGATGTTCCTCGGCATCCTGCAATTGCCGGCGCTGCTCATTTCGCTGCCCGCGGTGGGATACCTGTGGGCGGCTGGTGAAGGCTCCACGACCATGAAGATCATCTTCAGCATCTACCTGGTCATCGCCGGCATGGCCGACAACGTGCTCAAGCCGTTGCTGCTGGGCCGCGGCGTGGATGTGCCGATGCTGGTGGTGCTGATTGGCGCGATCGGCGGCATGGTCACCGGCGGCATCACCGGCCTGTTTGTCGGCGCGGTGGTGTTGGCCCTGAGCTACAAGATCTTCATGGAATGGGTCGATACCCCCGGTGCCGTCGCGCCGCTGCCTCCGGCACCGTCGGCGGACGCCGTACGCACGGATACGCCGACCTAGTCCTTCAATCCAATGATCGCGGGCGAACGTCAGGCGCGAGGCATCGGGACGGCGTTCGTCATTGCGACGGCCGTGCTGCTGAGCGCCTGCACCACGCTCGGTCCCGACTACAAAGAACCCGAGGTGGCCTGGCTCAAGTCGTGGCAGTCCGATCTGTACGGCCAGCTCGAAAGCCCGGAGCAGCAGACCCAGGTCGACCTGCGCTTCTGGTGGCAGGCCTTCAACGATCCGGTGTTGAACGGGCTGATCGAAACCGCGCGCCACGAGAATCCGTCGCTGCGCATCGCCGGACTGCGGATCCTGGAAAGCCGCGCGGTGCTCGGCATCGCCAGTGCCAACCAGTACCCGCAACTGCAGCAGATCAGCGGCGCGGCCACCTACGTCGACAACAAACAAAGCGGTGGCGCCGGCCCCGACATCCACCAGAACTACGGCGCTTTCAGTGCCGGCTTCGACTTGGCCTGGGAGCTGGATTTCTGGGGCCGCTTCAGGCGCGGCATCGAATCGGCCGAGGCCGGTTTCTTCGCGTCGATCACCAACCAGCAGGATGTGCAGGTGCTGCTGAGCGCGCAGGTGGCGGACCTCTACTACGCCTACCGCACGACGTTGCTGCGGATCAAGATCGCCCAGGACAACGTCGCCTTGCAGAAGCGCAGCCTCGAGATCACCGAGCAGTTGTTCCGCGGCGGACAGGAAACCGAGCTGGACCTGCAGCAGGCGAAGTCGCAGTACCTGGGCACGCTGGCCACCATCCCGGAACAGGAGGCGAACCTGGTCCGCTTCCGCAATGCGTTGTCGGCGCTGCTGGGACGGCCACCGGGCGACATACCGGAGCTGGCTTCAGTGGGCGGACCGCTGCCGACTGTCGAAAAGGCGGTGATCACGGAAATACCCGCGCGCCTGTTGCTGCGGCGCCCCGACATACGCACCGCCGCCTGGCAGGTCGCTGCGCAGTCGGCGCAGATCGGCATCGCGCAGGCCGACTACTTTCCGGCCATCACGCTGCTGGGCAGCATCGGCTGGTCGACGAACACATTGGACGGCAGTCCCGAGATCCGCAGCTTCGCGGGTGGTCCCGCGCTGACGTGGAACATCTTCGACTACGGCCGCATCCGCAACAACGTGCGGGTGCAGGACGCGCGCCTGCAACAGTCGATCGAACTGTTCCAGAACAGCGCGCTGCTGGCGGCGCAGGAAATCGACGACGCGGCGATCAGCGTGGTGAAGACCGGCGAGCAGCAGGAACCGCTGAGCGGCGCGGCGCGCGCGGCGGAGCGTTCGCTGGAACTGGCCAATACGCTCTACCGGGAGGGTTACGCGGACTTCGAGCGGGTGCTGGACGCGCAGCGCGTCTTGTTCACGCAGACCGAGCGCGAGCTGCTCAACATCAGTGCGCACATCAGTGCCGTCATCACTTTGTACAAGGCGGTCGGAGGCGGTTGGGTGGACATGCCGATGGAGCAGATGCTGCCCGAGACCGTGCGTGAGGAAATGCAGACCAGGACCAAATGGGGCGATCTGCTGACAGCGCCGCTGCCGGCCAGCGCGGACGGGCAGGCCAGGAAAACCGGGGAGTCGAAATGAGTCCAGTTGAAGAAAAAGGCGGAAGCGCCGGCGCCACTCCTGCCGACGGCGCTGCGAAGAACGGCCAGGAAGCTACGACCAAAACCGTCAAGAAGGGCGGACGCATCGTCGCCATCGTGATCGCGGTGAGCCTGCTGCTGTACCTGTTCGGCGACCGCTACACCCCGTACACGTCGCAGGCCAGGGTCGATGGTTTCGTCGTCGGCGTTGCGCCGAAGGTCGCCGGCGAGGTGACCAAGGTGTCCGTCATCAACAACCAGACCGTGAAGGAAGGGCAACCGCTGATCGAGATCGACCGTTCGCAATACCGCATCGCTTTGGCCAAGGCGCGTTCCGATCTCGCGAACGCTCGCAAGCAGGTGGGCGCCGGTGGCGCGGCCGTGGAAGCGGCCCGTGCCGCACTGCTGGCCGCGCGCGCCAACGAGTTGAAGGCGCGACAGGACGCGACACGACTGCGCCGCCTGCGCGAACAGGACCCGGGCACGATCTCGGTACGCCGCCAGGAAATCGCCGACGCCAGCTACGAGGCGGCCAAGGCCCAGGTGACCGCCGCCGAGGCCGACATCCGCCGAGCCATCGACACGATGGGTGGCCTGAACATCGAAGAGAACACGATCCTCCAGACCGCGTTGACCGCCGTCGACAAGGCGGAGCTGGACATGACTAATACCCTGGTCCCGGCGCCGTCGGACGGCGTCATCACCGACCTGCGCACCGACGT
Source organism: Lysobacter niastensis (assembly GCF_031457115.1). Lineage (GTDB taxonomy): Bacteria > Pseudomonadota > Gammaproteobacteria > Xanthomonadales > Xanthomonadaceae > Lysobacter_J > Lysobacter_J niastensis_A. The sequence continues at coordinate 26,046 of NZ_JAVDVY010000002.1, read as the reverse complement.
GGGCCTGTATGCCGGCACCGGCAGCCCGGTGCTGACGCTGATCGCGATCCGCAACGTGTGGATCAATGCCGAGTTCACCGAGAACAACCTGGGCCACATGAAGGTGGGGACACCGGTCGACATCGTGTTCGACGTACTGCCAGGGCGCGTCTACAAGGGCAAGGTACGCAGCATCGGCCTGGGCGTCAGCGGCAGCCGCAACCCGCCCACGGGCACGTTGCCGACGATCCAGAACGACCGCGACTGGTTGCGGCAATCGCAGCGGTTCCCGGTGATCATCGACTTCGATGCCAAACAGGATGCGGAGCTGCGCGAGGCGGTGCGCGTCGGTGGACAGGCCGCCGTCATCGCCTACGGAGAAGGCAGCGGGCTCCTGAAACCGCTCGGCAAGATCTACATCCGCATCGCGAGCTGGCTGACGTATGCCTACTGAGCGGGCCAGTTGAGAGGGAGCCGATGCCGTGATGCCGCTGGGCGCCAGGCGTACGTTCCGATTCGGTGCCGTCGTGGCGTTGTCGCTGGTGCTGGCCTATGGCCTGGCCACGCCGATGCCCTTCCTGGCGCCGATCTTCGCGGTGTTGCTGACGGCCGCGCCTGCACCGCCGATGGGGCCAAAGCAACTGCTGGGGCTGCTGGTGGTCGTGACCATCACGCTGGGCATCGGACTGGTGTTGATGCCGCTACTCAGGACCTACCCGATCTCGGCCGTGATGATGATCGCCGCCGGTCTGTTCGCCAGCACCTACCTGGGCGTGGGGAAAGGCAAGGCCATGGTGGGGACACTGCTGACGATCGGCCTGACGATGATTCCCGCCGCCGGATTGCTGGAAATCACGCTGGCCCGCACGGTCGTGAAGGGATTGCTGATCGGCATCGGCATGGTCGTCGTCTGCCAGTGGATCGTCTATCCGCTGTTCCCCGAAGATCCGGTCAGGGTGGCGCCTCCGAAGGCGCCGCCCGCGGATCCGCAAACAGCGGCGTGGCTCGCCCTGCGTACCATGCTGATCGTGTTGCCGTCAGTGATGCTGGCATTCACCAATCCCACGCTGTACATGCCGCTCATCATGAAGTCGGTGATGCTGGGACAGCAGGGTTGCCTGGTAACCGCACGCGCCGCCGGGTATGAACTGCTCGGCTCCACGTTCCTGGGGGGCGCATTCGCGATCGCATTCTGGTTCGTGCTGAAGTTCTGGCCCAGCCTTTGGATGTTCGGCCTGTGGATGCTGCTGTTCGGCATGTTTTTCGGCGCGAAGCTCTATCGCGTCATCGCCACGCGCTATCCGGCTTCGTTCTGGATCAACGTCGGCGTGACGATGCTGATTCTGCTCGGTCCCGCGGTCCAGGACAGCGCCGGCAGCGATCCCTCCAGTGCGTTCATCCGGCGCTTTTCCTTGTTCGTCCTGGTCACGGTGTATGCGTGGTTCGCGATCCTGCTGCTGGAGTGGTTGCGCGAGCGCACATCCTCCCGCAGCGCCAGTGCGGCATAAGAGATGGAGGACTGGTGATGTTGATGAATATCCTGATCGGTCTTGTGACGATGGCGGCCTGCCTCGCGCTGCAGTCGTGGCTGATCGTGGTGGCGCTTCGCTACTACGTTCGCCGCAACGTCTTGGGAGACGATCCGTCGGGCTGGGTGACCTTCCGTGTCCTCAACGCCGTCATGGCCGTGCTGGTGCTCGGCAACTGCGCGCAGCTGACCATCTGGGCCATCGTGTTCCGGATTCTGGGCGAGTTCGACGCGCTGGAGGTGGCCGTGTATCACTCCGCCGTCAACTTCGCGAGCCTCGGTTACGGCGACATCGTCATGTCCGATCGCTTCCGCTTGCTTGGTCCGCTGGAGGCGGTCAATGGCGTGCTGATGATCGGCGTCTCCACGGCGGTGTTGATGAATGTCTTGCAGGACGCATACCAGAAAACCAAGGCGGCGCGAGGCGGGCAGGTGTGAAGGCGTCTCCCGCTCGTCCGCCTGAAGCAAGTCCTCAGTCCGCTCTTCAAAGGGAGTTGGTTCACGACCTCCTATCTCCTGTCGGAGTAGATTTCCGTCGAAGCAGATCGGGAGGACAAGATCATGGCGCGTCTTGGAATGACCCTCCTTATTGCCGGCATCGCGATGCTCGCCGGTTGCGCATCCAGCAATGTCGAGCAACCGCAGAACACTCCTCTGGCGGACGTCATGACTCGCCCAGAGCGCGTCGTCGTCTACGACTTCGTCGGGACCGGCGACGACCTGCCCGCGGACTCGGCGATTGCGCGCTACTACGAGCAGCGGACCATTCCCCAGACCCGGGCTGAAATCGATCTCGGCCGCAAACTGGGGCGTCTGGTGGCGCAGAACCTCGTCAAGGAACTCAACAGCGCAGGCATCCCGGCGCAACACGCCATCTCGACACCGCAAACGCGGATCGGCGACGGTGTCATCCGTGGCGAATTCATCTCCGTCAAGGAAGGCAGCCGCACCATGCGCGTGCTGGTCGGATTCGGGGCTGGCGCAGGTGAACTGAAGACCCTGGCCGAGGCATATCAGGTCACCGATGCCGGCTTGCGTCCGGTCGGATCGACGCAGGTCGACACGGCAGGCGGCAAGCTACCGGGCATGCTGGTGCCGCTCGGTATCGGGGCCGGTAGCGCCGCGACGACGGCCGCGGTTGCCGGCACCTCCAACGTCATGCAGGAACGCGGACCCGAGGGGATCGAGGCTGCAGCGCAGCGCACGGCCAAAGAGTTGGCCAAGCTGATCGTCGATGCCTACAGGAAGCGGGGCTGGCTGTAAGCGTTGCGACACGCGAAGGAGCCTCGCATCAGGTGGGTAATGCTTGCGGTGATCACAAATAACTCAACGAGATAGCAGCGGACGCTGCACCCCGCTGCGCCATCCTGTTGCAACTGCTTATCGGGGAAGCCCAGTTGTTATGCCTGCCGGCGTCGAGCAGCATGCATCTTTCACGTATTGGTATGCAGGCGCACGTTACGTTTGGTTGTTAATTCGCCATCAGGTGAACGTCATGAGGCATCCAGATTTGAAACCTGCGGAGCCATCGTGTGTATGCGGCGATGGTTTGACTGCCGACGAAGGCACGAATCTGTCGCGTCGAGGTTTCGTTGCCAGCACGATCGTCGGCGCGGCCGCGGTGATGGTGGGCACCACAGTCCTGCACGTCCCGCCCGCAATGGCGCAGAGCACCCTGACGCCCGATGCGGCGCTCAAGTCATTGATGGATGGCAACAAGCGTTATGTCGATGGGCAGCTCAAGTGTTCCAGCGAGAACCTGGCGATCCTCAAGTCCAAGACGGCCGAGAAACAGGAACCCTTTGCCGCCGTGTTGTCCTGCGCCGATTCCCGCGTACCGGTGGAGATTGTCTTCGACCAGAGCATTGGCCAGCTCTTCGTCGTCCGCCTGGCTGGCAACATCGCCACGCCCGAGGTCATCGCCAGTCTCGAATACGGCGTTGGCGTCCTGGGGACCAAGGTGCTGATGGTGCTGGGACACGGCAACTGCGGCGCGGTCAAGGCCGCCATCGAAGGCAAGGCGGTGCCCGGCCAGATCAGTGCCCTCTACGCGCCGCTCCGCATGGCCGTGGATCAAGCCGGCCCCAACCTCGACGCCGCGATCGACGCCAATGCCAGGATCCAGGCAGACCTGTTGAGCAAGGCCTCGGTCATCATCGGCGGCGCGATCAAGGAGGGGAAGCTGAAGGTCGTTCCTGCCCGATACGATCTCGCCAGCGGGAAGGTCTCGTTGCTGACGTAGTGCGCCTGTCTCTCTGCCACGGAACACGCGCGGAAAGTTGAGAGCGTTGGTCGAGCGGGCGTGGAGCCTACTTGACGGTGAACGTCACCGCGTAGCCCGGGTTCTTTCCCTGCCGTGTGGCGGACCGCATCTGGTAGACGCGCACGAGGTAATCGCCCGTCGTCGGCAACTTTCCGCTCCATGTGCTCTCGCCTGTGATGGAGGTATTGACGGTGGCGGTGTCGTTGCCCGGCGCCATCACGTTGAAATAGACGCCCGGCGTGGCCTTGAGCGCCACCGTCAACGTCTGCCCGGCGTTGGCGCGCAGCGAGTAGTCGTGGCCGTCTTCGACCTTGCCCGAGACGGTCACCGAACTGATGCCTTTGTCGAACGACACGCGCTCGGCCGCCGAGGTGCTCGCGGCCATCAGGATCACGATCGCCATAGCCGCCAACCAGGGGCGCATCCGCGCCATTACCATTTCCGCATCCATCGCTTTCTCCACAGACAACCGTCCGCGACCCGGTGGCGCGGCCAGTTTGAACACTCAGGGGGTACCCCTTTCGGGGGAGGACTTTGGGGCAAGGGGCGTTATGAGGGCGTGTATCGGTGGCTGAATGAGGCGGCTGGCGGCGCTGGCGAGGACGCCCTCATCCGCCTCCGGGCACCTCTCCCGCAAGCGGGGGAAGGGCAGGTCGGGTGCGCGCGGGGCCGTCCATATGCGTGCGTTCTTCACGCCGCCGGCCCGATGTCCCCCGCTAGTCTTGCCCCCTGCGCCACCTGAAGCGGACTCCGGAGCATGCCTCCATGAAGCATTGGGGCAGGACGAAGATGATCTTGACCGTGCTGGTGACCATCGCGCTGACAGTGCTGGTCGTGGTGATCGCCCAGAACTTCAGCACGCCCGAGAAGAAGCTGGAGCGGCGCATCGAGCATCACTACGCGGTGTCCGACCGGCAGTTCGTGCGCGAGATGTCGGTGCTGCTGGGCCCTTCCATACTGCCCGGCAACCATGTCGAGGACCTGCAGAACGGAGATGAGATCTTTCCCTCGATGCTGGAAGCCATCGCGTCGGCAAAGAAGACCATCACCTTCGAGACCTACATCTACTGGTCCGGCGAGATCGGCAAGCAGTTCGCCGAAGCGCTGTCGGAGCGTGCGCGCGCCGGCGTGGAGGTGCGCGTCACCATCGACTGGGTCGGCAGCGCCAAAATGGACGACGAACTGCTCGACCAGATGAAGGGCGCCGGCGTGGAGATCGTCCGCTACCGTCCGCTGCGCTGGTACAACCTGGGGCGGCTCAACAACCGCACGCACCGCAAGATCCTGGTGGTGGACGGCAAGGTCGGCTTCACCGGCGGCGTGGGTATCGCCGACATCTGGAGCGGGCATGCGCAGGACGTCGATCACTGGCGCGACATGCATTTCAGGATCGAGGGGCCGGTGGTCGCGCAGATGCAGGCGGCGTTCAACGACAACTGGATCAAGACCAGCGGCGTGGTGCTCAACGGTGACGGTTATTTCCCGGAGCTGCCGCCGGTCGGCGACCAGGCAGCGCACATGTTCATCGCTTCGCCGTCGGGCGGCAGCGAGAGCATGCACCTGATGTACCTGATGTCGATCGCTGCCGCGCAGAAGAGCATCGACATGGAAGCGGCGTACTTCGTCCCTGACGATCTGGCCATCCATGCGTTGCTGGCGGCGCGCAAGCGCGGCGTGCGGGTGCGCGTGATCGTGCCGGGGCCGCATATCGATTCCGAATCGGTGCGACTGGCGTCGAAGGCACAGTGGGGCGACCTGCTGGTGGCAGGCGTGGAGATCTACGAATACCTGCCGACGATGATGCACAACAAGCTGCTGATCATCGACAAGGGCATGGTGTCGGTGGGCTCGACCAATTTCGATCCGCGCTCGTTCCGCTTGAACGACGAGGCCAGCCTCAACGTCTACGACCGGGCGTTCGCCGAGCGGATGACACAGGTGTTCGAGGAGGATCTCAAGCCGACCAAGCGCTATACGTTCGAGACCTGGGAGCGGCGGCCGTGGAGGGAGAAGTTCGTGGAGAAGTTCGTTCTCCCCATCCGGTCGCAGTTGTGATGGCTGGGGACGGTCCGGCCCGATCTTCCCGACACATTTAGCAAAGTTGGACGCCTCGCTCCGAAGGGATTACGGCGGCAGGCGGGCGATGTGACGAGATTCCCCCTTTCTGCCATGACTTCCGGGGGCTGCCCCCTGCGCGGCTCGCGCCCACTATGTTGGCCGACATGACCGCCACAACGGTGTCTGGCGCAGGCTCTGCGGAGATGCTGAGCCTGCCTGGCATCGCACTGGCTTTTGGGCCCCACAGGCCTTCGACTTCAAGGGGATGAGATGCGTCGTTTTCTGGTTTCCGCCATTGCGCTGTCGCTTGCCACGGGTTCCGCGGGCGCGCTGGCACAAACGTCCGCGGCCATGCCTTCCTTGCAGGCGCAGGCGACCACGCAGTTGCCGCGCAACGTGCGGCCTACGCATTACGACGTGGCGATCGTTCCGCATGCGGCGTCGCTGAGTTTCGACGGTCGGGTGACGATTGCCATCGACGTGCTGGAACCCACGACCAGCATCACGCTCAACCAGATCGACATGACCTTCTCCTCCGTGCGCCTGGCGCCGGAGGGCGGCAAGGGCAAGTTCGCCGCACCCAAAGTGGCAGTGGACCAGGAGGCGCAGACGGCGACATTCACGTTCGACCGGCCCATTCCCGTGGGCCAGTACACGCTGGCCATGGACTACACGGGCAAGATCGGCACGCAGGCCAATGGCCTGTTCGCGATCGACTACGACACCAAGGCCGGCAAGAAGCGCGCGCTGTACACGCAGTTCGAGAACTCCGATGCGCGCCGGATGATCCCGTCGTGGGACGAGCCCGCGCACAAGGCGACCTTCACCCTGGAAGCCACCGTGCCGACCGGCGAGATGGCCGTCAGCAACATGCCGGTCGCGTCGTCCGCCGACCTGGGTGGAGGCCTGACGCGTGTGCGCTTCGCGCCGTCGCCGAAGATGTCGACCTATCTGCTCTTCTTCGGCCTGGGCGAGTTCGAGCGCGCCACCGCGCAGACCGACGGCGTCGAAGTCGGCGTGGTCACCCAGAAAGGCGTGGTGTCGCAGGCGAAGTTCGCCCTGGAGTCGTCGCAGGCGGTTCTGCACGAGTACAACGACTATTTCGGCGTGCCGTACCCGTTGCCCAAGCTCGACAACGTGGCCTCGCCAGGCCGCAGCCAGTTCTTCGGCGCGATGGAGAACTGGGGCGCGATCTATACCTTCGAATACGCGCTGTTGCTGGACCCGACCATCTCGACGCAGTCCGACAAGCAATCGGTATTTTCGGTCGCCGCACACGAGATCGCGCATCAGTGGTTCGGCGACCTGGTGACGATGAGCTGGTGGGACGACCTGTGGCTCAACGAAGGCTTCGCCTCGTGGATGGAGGGCCGCACCACCGAGAAGCTGCATCCGGAATGGAACACCGCGCTGTCGGCCGTGGACGTGCGCGAGCGCGCGATGTCGCTCGACGCGGTCGCCACCACGCATCCGGTGGTGCAACACGTGGAGACGGTGGAACAGGCCAGCCAGGCCTTCGATTCGATCACCTACTCCAAGGGCGAGGCGGTGATCCGCATGCTGGAAGGTTACGTCGGCGCCGATGCCTGGCGCGACGGCGTTCGCCGGTACATGAAGGCGCATGCCTACGGCAACACGGTGTCCGACGATCTGTGGCGCCAGATCGAGGCCGCCGCGGGCAAACCGGTCACGTCCATCGCGCATGACTTCACGCTGCAGCCGGGCGTGCCGATGATCCGCGTCGAACAGGCCTCGTGTGCCGGCGGCAAGACCACGCTGACGTTGTCGCAGGGCGAGTTCACCAAGGACCGCCCGGACAAGGCCACGCTGTCCTGGCGCGTGCCGGTGATCGCGCAGGTCGTGGGCAATCGCGACATCGCGCGTACGCTGGTCGAAGGCGGCCACGCAAAACTCGACGTGCCGGGCTGCGGCCCGGTCGTCGTCAATGCCGGACAAAGCGGTTACTACCGCACGCTGTATGCGCCCAAGCAATTCGCGGCGATCAGCGCCGGCTTCACCAGGCTCGCGCCGATCGACCAGCTGGGCCTGATGAACGACACCTGGGCGCTGGGCTTGGCCGGCCAGCAGCCGGCCTCGGATTACCTGGACCTGGTCAAGGCCACGCCGCCCGATGCCGATCCGCAGATCTGGGGCGACGTTGCCGCCAGTCTCGACAGCCTGGATGCGTATTACCGCGGCGACGCGGAGCGACAGGCGCGCTTCCGCCGGTTCGCGATCAAGCAGTTGGCCCCCGTGCTTGCCCGCGTCGGCTGGGAAGAGAAGCCGGGCGAGGCCGATCCGGTCAAGATCCTGCGCACGCAACTGATCTCGACACTCGGCGAGCTTGGCGACAGCACGGTGATCGCCGAAGCCCGCCGTCGCTATGCGGCGCAGGCCAGCGATCCCGGTGCGATGCCGGCGGCGCTGCGCAAGACCATTTTGGCCGTGGTGGCGCACCATGCCGACGCCGCCACCTGGAATCGCCTGCATGCCGAAGCCCAGGCCGAGAAGACGCCGCTGGTGAAGGATGAGCTCTACGCGCTGCTTTCATCGACGCAGGATGAGACCTTGGCGAAGCGCGCGCTTGAGCTGGCGTTGACCGACGAGCCCGGTGCGACCAACAGCGCCGGCATGATTTCCATGGTCTCCGGGCTCCATCCCGACCTCGCCTTCGACTTCGCCGTGGCCCATCGCGCGCAGGTCGACGGCATGGTCGACACGACATCGCGCAGTCGCTATTACCCGGGCCTGGGCTATGGCTCGCTCGACCCGGCGATGGTCGGCAAGATCAAGGCCTATGCCGCCGCGCACGTTGCGGCCGGCTCACGCCGGGCCTCCGACACCGCCATCGCCAACGTGCAATACCGCATCAAGGTGCGTAACGAGCGGTTGCCGGCGGTGGATGGCTGGCTGCAGAAGCACGACTGAGTGTAGCGGTGGGCGGGCGTCGGCCCGCCTCCGGTTCGATTACCGGGCGCGCGAGCCGCGTCCGGCCATCAGGGATCAAGGGCGGCGGGCCGAGGCCCGCCTGCCTCAAGGACCTTCCTCGCTGCGCTGGCCGATGTCCTCGCGCAGGATGCGCAGCACTTCGGCGACGGCTTCGGCGTTCTCCTGCACGTTGTGCTCGGAGGAAATCACCAGCGTCGATTGCGCGCCGGGGATGATAGCGCTGGCCAACGGAACCACGCCGTCCGATTCGGGCCGGCTGCCGGGTTTGATGCCCGCGATGGTGTGGTAAGGAATGCCGGGACCAGGCATCAGCGTTTCGCCGGCGCGTCGCACTGGCTGCAGTGGTTGCAGGGTCGCAATGCTGTTGAGGCGCGAGCGGGTGAATATCGGGCGCATCAAGTCGGTGACCGCCTCGGGATTGTCGCGGGCGACGCGATTGAGTGCTTCGAGCTCCGGCGCGCGTCGTCCGACCAGCACGCGCATGAACCGACCGATGAAACTGCCGGCGGTCGGGCTGCCGCGGTGCGGAGAGGCCATGAAGATCGCCCGCGAGATGCCAGGATAGGCCGTGAAATGGAATACCTCGTCGATCGATCGCAGGTCCTCGGGGTCGCCCTTCAGCGACGACACGGGTTCGGTGAAGCCCACACTCCACAACACCTCGCCGCTGTCCACGCTGAGCAGCCGCGAGACCACGCCGCCCAGGCTGTGCCCGATCAGCACCATGCCGTTGCGGGCTGGATCGTCGCCCTCCGGATCGAGCACTCGCCAACCTTCATCGAGATAGCCCTTCACGCGGTGGCGGATCACCAGCAGCGGTGCATTGGTCTGGTACACGACGTGCCACACCTGGAATTGCGAGCGCAGCAGCGGATCTCCCCAGATCGCATTGGATAGTCGCGCCCATGTCAAAGGACTGCTGCCCAGGCCGTGGATCATCACGATCGGACGCTTGTGGGGGTCGTAGTCCTCCAGCAGATAGAGGCCGGCACGGCGTCCCACCTCGTGGCCGCCCAACAGTCCCCAGATCGCCAGCCGCGGCAGCTTCGATGTGCCGGCGCCATAGGCGAAGAACGCGGAAGTGTCTTCGGCCAGCGGATACTGCCAGGTGCCTTCCGTCAGGTTGCCGATCGCGACCGGATCGCCGATCACCAGCCGCGGCGGCGCACTGTCTTCAACGCCCGGTTCGATCCACGCCGTCGCCCAGCGGAACACGCCTTCCGGCGGCCACAAATGGCACGCGGGCGCATCCTCGCAGCGCGGTGTGACCAAGGCCAACGGGACGCCGAGTCCAGGCCGGGCGAAGCGCTCGCCGCCGAACATCTGCATCGGGACGTCCTGCGCGCGGACCATCGTCAACGGTCCACGCAGCGCCGGCGAGAGCTGGCGGAACTCGACTGTCAATGTCGTCCCATCGATCTGTGTCGGGCCTTCGGACCAGCGACGGCTGCGTTGCCGCAGCGCGCTCTCGAGCAACCGGTCGGTGCAATGCGTCGCCAGCGCCGAAGCCTGCTTGCCGATGGCTTGCGAGGTCGCGGCCAATGCACCGTGAGCCGAGGTGGCACAGCGGACCCAGCCTGCGGCGGCGTCGCTTGCGCGATGGCTCTGATCCGCCGCGGTCGCCTCCGCCTGCGCCTGTTCGAGCAGTGATTGGCTGGAACCGATACCGGACGCAGGCGCACGCTTGGCGGGGCGCGTAGCGCATCCACCCAGCGCCAACGACAGGCACAGCACTGCCCATGCGAAAACGCGTGCGCATCCGTCGTAGGGAACCGGAGTCATCGGCCTCGGCACTGGTAGGGGAGAGGGACTGGCGTGCTGGCGATAACGTAACGCAGGCCGATGCCGCGATGCATGCCCAGCGCTGGAGGCGCAGCAGGAGCGGACTCGATCAGTGCTCCTTTCGCTCGCTGCCTTGGCCGTCCTTTGCGCGTGCCAGCAGGCGTCGCTCGAACACGTTGAGCAGGGTCAGCACCAGCAGCGTCAGCAGCGTGACCGCGGCGGCGATCAGGAAGTAGCGAAGGCCGACCGACACCCCGATCACTGCCACCATCAACAGCGAAGCCGCGGTGGTGATGCCGGCGATGGCGGCGCCGCCACGATGGGCGAAGATCGTGCCCGCACCGATGAAGGACACGCCTGCGACCACCGCCTCGACCAGGCGCAGCGGATCGACGGTCAGCAGGTCGTGACGGGTGTAGTTGGGATCGAGCATCAGCAGTTGCCCGAGGCCGATCAAAAAAGCGGCCGCGCCTGCGACGAGCATGTGCGTGCGAAACCCGGCGGGCCGGTTCTTGAGTTCGCGCTCAAAACCGATCACGCCGCCCAGAAGCATCGCGTACGCGACACCCGCCAGGACCCACAGCTGCTCGGCCACGCCCATGCCCGCTACGGTGCCGGACGATCAGTCAAGGTGCCGTCAGGGTGGGAAGCGAGGGAGCGGAAGCGCTTTTTTACCGTGGAATCACTGCGGCGTTCATCGGCGCGCAAGCGTCGTGACGATGGCGGCAAGGCCAATGGGGTATCGAGAGTGTCGGCCGGTGCATATGGGGCTGCGGCAGATGAACGCCTTCAGGCGCATAACAATGCACTGACAGCCAGCACCCCTGCGATTAACTTCGCCATCGCTACGGTGGATGCATGGAGCATCACTGCACGGAACAAGGCAATCGTTGCAATCCACCGGAGGGTAGATAGATGAGGTTCGAAAAGCGTTTCGTAAACATCACCGCGGCGATGGCCATCGTGCTCGGCGCCGGCATGGGTTCCATGGCCTGGGCGCAGGACCCAGCAGCGGAGCGGGCACAGGACGCCGCCACTGCGACGGCGCAGGATGATCCGGCCGCTGCCATGGCGCCGCAGGATCAGCAGGCCACCACGCCGGCACAGGGCGCATCGGACCAGCCGATGGGCGATGCGTGGATCACCACCAAGGTCAAGTCGGACCTGCTGGCCACGCCGGATGTGTCCGGCCTGGCGATCGACGTCGATACCAAGAACGGCGTGGTCATGCTGAAGGGTTCGGTCGACAGCAAGGCGCAGGCCGACAAGGCGGTTGCCGTCGCCAAGAAGATCGACGGCGTGAAGAAGGTCGATTCGAGCGGACTCAAGGTCAAAAAGAGCGGTTACTGATCCCGTCGCGAAGGGGCTTCGTTGGATCGGCGGGCTTCGCCGATTCGCAAAACAGGCGGCCCGGGCGCACTTGCCCGGGCCGCTATTGCTGTCTCCTGCGCTCGTGCACCTTCTTGCGTGCGCGCTCGGCCAGCTCCTCGTAATGACGCCGGTATTCGTCCAGCGTTTCCTCGTCCAGCTCCTCGAGATCCAGCAGCGAATTTTCCGCCGTTTTGGTCGCTCGGATGATTTCGTCCAGCTTGATCTGCATCGCCTCGGTGTCGCGGTTCTGCGTGTTCTGGATCAGGAACACCATCAGGAAGGTGATGATGGTCGTGCCGGTATTGATGATCAGCTGCCAGGTGTCGCTGAAGCCGAATAGCGGGCCGCTGACCAGCCATGCGACGATCGTGGCCAGGGCCAGTATGAAACACAGCGGTCGTCCCGTGAACTTCGAGGCGGCGCGTGCAGAGCGTGTGAACCAGTTCGAATGCTTGTCCATGAGCGCCCTCGCTCGAGGATGGTCTAAGCACACGTTGTGTGCGCAGACGATGGTGCATCCGGTTGGGTTGATGGGGCCGTGAACCCGTCTTGCTGGCGCCGCATTGGCTGTCGCAGTGGGCGCGAGTCGGGGTTGCTCAACCGTCGGCCGGTCCAAGCACCTCGCCCAGCACCTTTGCCAGGCGCGCATGGTCGATCGGCTTGTGCAGGACTTCGCGCACCATGTTGGCGGGCAACGCCTGCGTTTCCACGCCGTCGGCCAGGCCGGTGTATAGCAGCACCGGAATCCGTGGCACGCATTCGTTCAATTTCGTTGCCAACTGCAGGCCCGTCATCACCGGCATCGAGTGATCGGTGATGACGAGGTGGTAACCGTCCGGCGATGCGCACATACGCCCAAGCGCCTGCTGGGGCGAGTCGACGAAGTCCGCCTGCAGCCCCCACGTGGACAACAGTTCGCACAGGAATTCGCCGACGCTGCGTTCGTCGTCAACGACCAGCACGCGCCCACGAAGCATCTGCACTGGCGGCGGTATCGCGGCGAGCGTGGCGTCTTGCTCGTATGCGCATTCCTCGCAACGAGGCAGCAGCACGCCGATGCGCGTGCCCATCCCCGGCTGGCTTTCGACGAGCAGGTGTCCCCCATGTTCGTGGACGATACCGTGCACGGTCGCCAAGCCCATGCCGGTGCCTTTTCCGGTGGGCTTGGTCGAGAAGAATGGCTCGAAAATGCGGTCGAGCACGTCCGGCGGTATGCCAGGGCCGTCGTCCTGGACGAACAACTCCACATAGTCGCCGCCCATCTCCTGCCGACAGGAGCCGCATTCTCGGCGACCCGTATGGCGTCGTGCGCCGATCCGCAGCACGCCGTTGTCGCGCATCGCGTCGCAGGCATTGACGCACAGGTTCATCAGCACCTGGTCGAGTTGGACCGGATCGATCCTGGCGATGCCCGCGTCGCTCTCGATCTCCAGCGCCACGCTGATGCCGGGGGCGATGGTGGGATGGAGCATGCCCAGGCTCTGGCGGATGCGCTCGCCCACGTCGACCGGTTGCGGGTCGCCTTTCTGGCCACGGCTGAACATCAGCATCTGCCGGATCAGGTCGCGTGCACGCGTGCACGACTGCAACGCTTTTTCGAGATAACCGCCTAGGCGCTCGTCTTCGGTGCTGGCTGGACGCTCGCTGGCCAACACCACGTAGCCCATGATGCTTGCCAGCAGGTTGTTGAAGTCGTGGGCGATGCCGCCGGTGAGATGGCCCAGCGCTTCCATCTTCTTGGCCTGAAGCAGCTGCGCCTCCAACCGGCTGCGCCGTTCCTCGGCCAGCTTGCGTTCGGTGATATCGCGGGTGAAGGCGAGGATGCGCGGCTGGCCGCCGATGCTGGCGACTTTCAGGAACACCTCGTCCCAGTGCAGGCTGCCGTCCTTGTTGCGGCGATGCCACAGGAAGCCGGTCGAACCCAGTTCCCTGGCGCGCTGCAGGTGCGCGGCCGCTTCCGCGCCGGTGTAGGGAGGCTCGCCCGAACCGAGCCGGTCAACGGGCACCTGCAACATTTCGTCGTAGCTGTAGCCATAGGTGGAGCAGGCCTTCGGATTGACGTCGACAATGCGGCCGGTCTCGTGGTCGTGGACGAATATCGCGTCCTCGCTGGCCTCGAAGATCTGCCGGTAACTGGCTTGCGACGCGAGCAACGCCTGGTCGGAGCGAAGCCGCTCCAGTTCCGCAGCGGCACGCACCGCGAAGATCTTCATCACCGATTCGATGAACTCCGGCTGTTCCAGCGGGCGTCGCGCGACGATCGAGATGATGCCCAGCGGTCGCCCCTGCGTGTCGTTCAGCGGGTAGCCCGCATAGCTCTCGGCGCCCATTTCGCGAAAGTCGTCGTCGAGCGGGAAGCGGTCGCCCAGTCCCGCCGGGTAGATCCGAAAGCCGTGGCCGACCACGGTCTCGCAGGCGGTATCGGCCAGGGCATAGTCGAAGTGTTCGCTCGGGTTACCGTCGTTGACGAATCCGAGCACGTGCATTGTCGACGGATCGTCCTCGCGCATCTCGGCGATGAAGGCGACGTCGACGTCCAGGATCGCTGCGAGGTAGCGGGACAGGCCCACGAACAGTTCGCGTCCACGCTCGGCGGATACCGCCAGCGCGGAACTGCTCAGCGCGCTCTCGATCTGTTTGCGCCGGGTGATGTCGGTGGCGACACCGCAGACGGCATACGGAACGTTGTCGCTGTCGAACAGAGGAAACTTGGACGAAAGGTAGGTGCGCTGCTCGCCTGCGAAGGTGCCGCTTTCCTCGAACTCCAGCGCACGCCCCTCCAGCAGCACGCGCATGTCGTTGCGTCGGAAACCCGCGGCCAGATCCGGAGGGAAGATATCGCGGTCGGTGCGTCCTATCAGGCGTTCGGAATCAAGGCCGACGAGGCGCTCGAACTCGCGGTTGACGAACAGGTAGCGGCCGTTGCGGTCCTTGGCGAAGACGGCCGCCGAGGAATTGTCCAGCACCTGCTGCAATCGCGACTCGCTGTCGCGCAAGGCACGGATGGGGTCTTCGTCGCGGTGGGTCTGGGGGGCGCCGGGCTCCATGGGGAAAGCACTCGGTCAGCAGGTCGTGGGACGAGTATAGGAGCCGGAAAACGCGCGCCGGCGCCCTGTTACACGATGGAAACAAAAAGAACAGCGACGGTTACATGCCGGGTACGAACATGTAGCCGACGCCACGGACCGTGCGGATCGCGCGTGGTTGTTCGGGGTCCAGTTCGACCTTGCGGCGCAGTCGCGCTATGCGGATGTCGATGGAGCGGTCGAACGGCTCCCACTCGCGGTTCTTGGTCAGGGTCAGGATCTGGTCGCGCGACAGCGCCTTGCCGGCGTGCTCATGCAACACGCGCAGCAGGTCGAACTCCATGTGCGTGACCATCACCTCGTTGCCGTCGGCATCGAACACCTGGTGCGCCTCCAGGTCGATGGTGCAGCGACCGAAGGGAACCCGCCGTTCCGGCGGCGAGGTGGCCGGTGGCGCGGCGTCCGGCCGTGCCTGCAGCCGGCGCAGGACGCTCTTGATCCTGGCAAACAGTTCGCGCGGGTCGAATGGTTTGGCGACGTAGTCGTCGGCGCCGATCTCCAGCCCGACGATGCGGTCCACCACGTCACCCGAACCGGTGACCATGATGATGCCGGTGTCGTAGCGCTCCCGCAGATAACGTGCCAACGTCAGTCCGTCTTCGCCGGGCAGGCGGATATCCATCAGCACCAGGTCGGGGGCTTCGCGCTCGAGTTCGCGCCGCATGGCGGCACCGTCCTCGGCCTGCAGCGCGCGGTAGCCCTGGGTGGAGAGGAATTCCACCAGCATCTCGCGCGTCGCGCGGTCGTCGTCGACCACCAGCACACAGGGCGTATGGGTCATCGCCGTGCCTGCTTCATGAGAGTTGGAGCCAGTATCCGCCCGTGTTACCGGGCGATACAAATCCGCAGGGTTCGGAAATCCAACGGAAACCGGTGCTGAGTAGCGTCGCTCCCATGCCGTCAGGCGAGCTGGCGGAAACGAGCGGGAGGCCGCCGTGAGCCACTGTCCCATCGTATTGGATGCGAACGACCTGCAACGTCAGGTGCGGGCCACGTACGAGCGCGTAGCCCAGGCGCCGGCCAGCGGCTTCCACTTCCATACCGGCGCAGCCTACGCCGTGCAGCGACTCGGCTACGGCGCCGCCGAACTGGCGACGTTGCCGGCGATGTGCACCGAGCGCTTCGCCGGTGTCGGCAACCCGCTGCGGATCGGCGCCCTGCGCCCCGGCGCGGTGGTGCTCGATCACGCCTGCGGTGCCGGCATGGACCTGCTGCTCGCCGCGCGCGCCGTCGGGCCGGAAGGCCGCGCCATCGGCGTCGATCTGACTCCGGCCATGCGCAGCTGCGCGATGCGGGCGACCGCTCAGGCGGGCTTGCTGGGGCGTGTCGAGCTGCATGAAGGCACCTTCGAGGACCTGCCGGTAGCCGACGGCAGCGCCGACTACGTGATCTCAAACGGCGTGCTGAACCTGGCACCGGACAAGCCGCGGGCGCTGCGCGAGGTCGAGCGGGTACTGCGGCCGGGCGGCGCGATGTATCTGGCCGACGTAGTGCTGGACCGGCCGCTGGATCCGCGCGTGCGCGGCGACGCCGGCCTGTGGGCCGCCTGCATCGGTGGAGCGTTGACCGAACCCGAACTGCTGCGGCTGATCGAAGCCAGCGGCCTGCAGGGTGCACGCATCACCGAACGCTTCGAGTGCTTCGCCGGAACATCGCTCGACCGCAAGTTCCATAACCGCCTGCATGCCTATGGCGTGAACGTCTGCGCCGTGAAGGCGGGCAACCTGCCGGAGTGATACCGGCTTGTGCGTCCCGCATCCGGGACGCATCCCACGTGGAGGAAGTTCCATGTTCAAGAAGTACGTGATCGAACGCCAGATCGCCGGTATCGGCGGCGAGCCGATGGAAGCCCTGTGCGGCATCGCCCGGCGCTCCAACCAGGTGTTGGACGAGCTGGGTACCGACGTGCAATGGCTGCATTCGTACATCGCCGACGACAAGACCTATTGCGTCTATCTCGCCCGCGACAAGGCACTGATCCGCGAGCACGCCGTGCGCGCCGGCTTTCCGGCCGACGTGATCGTCGAGGTGCGGGCGGTACTCGATCCCACCATGGCGCCGGGTTGATACCGATGCGCTGATCTGCCGGCGACGCCGGCTTGCTGGAGTCACTACGCAATGAACGCTGCAACTGCCCTTGTCCAGGCGCAACCCTGGGAAAACCCCGCCACCACCAACGACCACCAGCGCTATGCGCGTTGCATCCAGGTGTCCAAGCGCGTGCGCTGGGACATCGACGCCGATGTGATCCGTGGCCGCGACTTCGACTATTCGCACACCTTCCTGCCGGCGGGCCTGTCCATGGTCGATGCGCTGGATTTCCTGGACCAGGACGAACGCCGGTTCCTCAGCCAGGTGCAGGGCCGCACCTATGCCTACGTTTTCGGCCTGGTCGAGCGCTTCATCGGCGCCAAGATGCTGCAGACCTCGGGCCAGCACTGGCTGGGAGACCAGACCGCGCTGGAGGCGCTGGTGCGCTTCTCGGACGAGGAACTGAAGCACCAGGAGCTGTTCCGGCGACTGGAGGCGCTGATGGAGGCCCGCATGCCACCGGGCTACGTCAAGGTCGCAGAGCCAAACGCCGTGGCGGGACAGGTGTTGCAGCGCCGCAGCTGGGCCGTGCTGGGGCTGATCTCGCACATCGAGCTGTTCGTGCAGAACCATTACGAGCAGAGCATCGCGCCGCAGACGGAACTCTGTCCGTTGTGGAAGGACGTGTTCCTGTTCCATTGGCGCGAGGAAAGCCAGCACGCGATCCTCGACGAACTGGAATGGCGCGCCGAATACGAACGCATCGACGACGCCGAACACGATGCCGCCGTCGACGACCTGATCGCCCTGGTCGGCGCCGTCGACGGGATCCTGCAGGCGCAGGCCGAGGCGGATTGCCGCTACTACCTGGCCGCCTGCGGGCGCGAGTTCGACGCCGAACAGTCGGCACGCATCGGCGACCTGCTGCTGCGTGCCTACCGCTGGCAGTACATCGTCTCCGGCGTCCAGCATCCGCGCTTCAGCAAGCTGCTCGCGGAAATGACGACGCCCGCTCAGATGCAGCGCATCGTCGCTGCCCTGGCTCCGATCCTGGGCGCCTGACCCGAACGCTTCCTCTCCCCGCACAACGCGGAGGCCGCGATGCAGCCGAGGAGAGGGAAGAAGTCCACGTACCGACTACAGGATTTGCCACCATGAAAGTCATGACACTGATGGCCGCCGCGGCGCTGATCGCCGCCACGCATTCCATCGCGACCCGTCTGGCGAGCGTGCGCCGCGCACCCGAGCGCGTGGCAGCCGAACGCATCTTCGACCTGCCCGCGGTGCGGGTGTACGCGACGCTCGAGTCGCCCGATACGCCGACCGTCCGGCCCGATTACAGCATCCAGCTCGCATCGCGCGTGTTCGACCTGCCGGCATTGAAGGTCTACGCGGAACCGACGCAGGCCTCGGTGGATCGCCCCGCGAAGATCCGCATGGCACTCGTCGTGCCGCGGGGCAGCACTCGTCGCGGCCTGCAACCGACGAGCGTCGCGCGCGAGGGCGCCAGGCCGTACGAGCACTGGCTGGCCGACTGCGCGTCGGCGCCGACCTTCGACATGCCGGTGCGCGGGTGCGAACCCGTGCAGCGGGTCGGGAGGATTCGTGGCGGCGTTCTATCGATGAATGCCGGCGGGCACGCCTTTGGCCAGGACTGAGAGCAGCCGCTCGCAAATTGGCCAGCGGCCAGGCAAAAAAGAGGCCCCGCAAATGCGGGGCCTCTTGTCGTCAGCGGATCGTGCGAGACCTTACGCCTCGACCTCGTCGTCCTTGTACGCATCCACCGGGATGCACGCGCACATGACGTTCTTGTCGCCGTAGACGTTGTCGACGCGCGCAACCGGCGGCCAGTACTTCTGCTGCTTCAGTACCGGCAGCGGGAACGCGGCCAGTTCGCGCGGGTAGGCGTGGGTCCACTCGCTGCCGGCCACCATCGTCGCGGTGTGCGGGGCGTTCTTGAGCGGGTTGTCCTCGCGGTCGAGCTTGCCTTCCTCGATGGCGCGGATCTCCTCGCGGATCTCGATCATCGCGTTGATGAAGCGGTCGAGCTCATGTTGCGATTCGCTCTCGGTCGGTTCCACCATCAGCGTGCCGGCGACCGGGAAGCTCAACGTCGGCGCGTGGAAGCCGAAGTCGATCAGGCGCTTGGCCACGTCCTCGGCCGACACGCCGGTGCTGTCCTTGAGCGGACGCAGGTCGAGGATGCACTCGTGCGCGACCAGGCCGTTGCGGCCGGTATAGAGCGTCTCGTAGTGCGGCGCCAGGCGCTTGGCGATGTAGTTGGCGTTGAGCAGGGCGACCTGCGTGGCCTTGCGAAGGCCGGCGCTGCCCATCAGCGTGACGTACATCCAGCTGATCGGCAGGATCGAGGCCGAACCGAAGCTCGCCGCCGAGACCATGCCCACTTCCCCGTCGCCGCCAAAGGTGCGCGGCAGGAACGGCGCCAGGTGCGACTTGACCGCGCACGGACCGACGCCCGGACCGCCACCACCGTGCGGGATGCAGAAGGTCTTGTGCAGGTTCAGGTGCGACACGTCCGAGCCCCACTTGCCGGGCTTGGCCACGCCGACCAGGGCGTTCATGTTGGCGCCGTCGGTGTACACCTGGCCGCCGTGGGCATGGACGATCTCGCAGATCCTGACCACGTCTTCCTCGAACACGCCGTGCGTGGAGGGGTAGGTGATCATCAGTGCGGCCAGGCGCTCGCTGTACTTCTCGGCGGCGCGCTGGATGTCCTCGACATCGACGTTGCCGTTGCTGTCGCACTTGGTGACGACGACCTGCATGCCGCACATCTGCGCCGAGGCCGGGTTGGTGCCGTGCGCGGACTCGGGGATCAGGCAGATGTCGCGATGGTCGTCGCCGCGCGAGCGGTGGTAGGCGCGGATCGCCAGCAGGCCGGCGTACTCGCCCTGCGCGCCGGAGTTGGGCTGCAGGCTGACCGCGTCGTAGCCGGTGCACTCGACCAGCATCGCTTCCAGGCCGTCGATCAGTTCCTTGTAGCCCTTGGCCTGCGCGGCCGGCGCCAGCGGGTGGAGGTTGCCGAACTCCGGCCACGTCACCGGGATCATCTCTGCGGTGGCGTTGAGCTTCATCGTGCAACTGCCCAGCGGGATCATGGTGCGATCCATCGCCAGGTCCTTGTCGGCGAGCGCACGCATGTAGCGCAGCAGCTCGTGCTCGCTGTGGTGAGTGTTGAACACCGGGTGGGTCAGGAACGCGCCGGTGCGCTTCAGGCCGGCCGGCAGCGCGTCGGCGGTGGCGGCGTCGAGCGCGTCGATGTCGGTGATGCTGGCGCCGAACAGCGCCGCCAGCGCGACGACGTCGGCGCGCGTGGTGGTCTCGTCCAGGCTGATGCCCAGGCTGCGTCCATCGATGCGGCGCAGGTTGATGCGCGCGGCTTCGGCCTTGGCGTGGATGGCGGCAGCGTCGACGTCGAGCACGTGCAACGTGTCGAAGAAGTCCGGACCGACGGTCAGGCCGGCCTGGCGCAGCGCGCCGGCCAGGATCGTGGCCAGGCGATGCACGCGGCGGGCGATGCGGGTCAGGCCTTCCGGACCGTGGTAGACGGCGTACATGCTGGCCATCACCGCCAGCAGCACTTGCGCGGTGCAGATGTTGGACGTGGCCTTCTCGCGGCGGATGTGCTGCTCGCGGGTCTGCAGCGTCAGGCGGTAGGCCGGCTTGCCTTCGGCATCGACCGACACGCCGATCAGGCGACCCGGCATCGAGCGCTTGTAGGCGTCGCGGCAGGCCATGAACGCGGCGTGCGGGCCGCCGAAGCCGTACGGCACACCGAAGCGCTGGGTATTGCCGACGACGATGTCGGCGCCCCATTCGCCAGGGGCGGCGATCAGCGTCAGCGCCAGCAGGTCGGTGGCGACGGCGACCAGGCCGCCGCGCGCGTGCACGGCGTCGGCCAGCGACTGGTAGTCGTGGACCTGGCCGAAGGTGTTGGGGTACTGCAGCAGCACGCCGAAGCTGTCGATGCTGTGGGCCTCGGCGTCATCGCCGATGACCAGTTCGATGTCGAGCGGCTCGGCGCGCGTGCGCAGCACTTCGACGGTCTGCGGATGCACGCCGCTGGAAACGAAGAACACGTTCGACTTGGACTTGGCCGAACGCTTGGCCAGCGTCATCGCTTCGGCGGCGGCCGTGCCTTCGTCGAGCAGCGAGGCGTTGGCGATCTCCATGCCGGTGAGGTCGGTGCACATCGTCTGGAAGTTGATCAGCGCTTCCATCCGACCCTGCGAGATCTCCGCCTGGTACGGCGTGTAGGCCGTGTACCACGCCGGGTTCTCGAGGATGTTGCGCAGGATGACGTTGGGCGTGTGCGTGCCGTAGTAGCCCTGGCCGATGAAGGTGCGGAACACCTGGTTCTTGTCGGCGACCGTGCGGATCTTGGCCAGCGCCTCGACCTCGGTCATCGCCGGCGGCAGCGCCAGCGGCGCGGACGACTTGATGTTGGCGGGGACGATCGCGTCGGTCATCGCGTCGAGCGAGTCGTAACCGACCGTGCGCAGCATCTGCGCGATCTCGGCATCGTTGGGACCGATGTGGCGCTCGATGAAGGCGTCGTGGTGCTCGAGGTCGCGCAGGGAAGGGGTCTTCTGGCTCATGCAGGGGCATCCGGGTGTGGCTGTGAAAGCCGGGTGTGCGCGAACGCACGTGGAGTGCCCCTCTGTCCTTTTGCCTGAGAGTTTGGAAGCGGGGGGCGGGGGAGGTGGCCCCGCTCGCTTCTTGCCCCTTCGGCGCCGGTTCTGCCGTGCGGCAGTCGGTCTCTCCAGAGTGTGAGCGGACGGCGGTATAGGGGCCTGAGCGATTCCGGGCGTTTGCGCCTTCGGCAGCGGTCCGCCCGTTCAGGCTGGACCGCTTCTCCCACCGTCTGCTTGCGGGCCGAATTATACCGGCGCTTGCTGCCCGCCGGGCCAATCCGGCGGTGCCTGGTCCTGGCGCCTCCCAAATGGTCAACCCTGGCGAAGGCCGCGGATATCCAACGCTGCTCTTCCCGGTCCGTCCCTCGCCGACCGTCACCTGCGTCCAAGGGCGCCAGCAGGCCAACGGATGCCTGTCCATTCCGCGCAATTCGGTCCGCTACCGGTTCGAAAGACTGAATCGCCGCTAAAAAATCTGCATGGGAAAACATCTGACGCGCGCCGATGAGTCCGGCCCAAGCGCGCTCAACGTGCAGCGAAACACTTTTCAGAATCGTCTCATGGAACAGAAAGTCTCAATTCGCAGAATTCGCCTCCTCGCGGCCGGAAGCCGGCCTCCTCTTCTCCCCAGGTGAATGCTGTGAACAAGATCTACCGAATCGTCTTCAATACCGTGACCGGCCGCTGGGTCGTCGCGTCGGAAATGGCCAAGGGGCGGAGGAAGGGGTCCCGTTCGGCCCAGGTCGGGGCGACGGCTGCATTGATCGGCGCGTTGGCCACGCTGCCCGGCATGAGCCATGCCGCCGTCGTGGTGAACGGCAATCCACAGGAAGGCACCGTCGGTTGCGAATACGTCCAGGACCAGGCCTCCGCCACCTGGATCAATTCCAGCTCGTCGACCTATTGCATCGTCGCCGCTGGCACCGGTGCCAGCGGTCAGGGCAATCCGGGCAAGCGCGCGGTCTTCTATTCGTCCGATGCCGTCAATGGCAACGAGGACTCGCTGAACCTGGGTGGCTATCTCGACGTGTGGAAGACCGCGACGTTCTGGGGCGGCGCCAACATGCAGGGCACCAGGATCACCGGCCTGGGCGCCGGCCTGGTCTCGGCCGCAAGCACCGAGGCCATCAACGGTGGCCAGCTGTTCGACAGCAATTCGGCCGTCGCCGGCGCCTTCGGCGGTACCTCCACCGTGAACGCGGCCGGCAACGTGACCGCCCCGAGCTACGCGCTGTCCAACGCCAACACCATCGCCGGCAACACGGGTGCGGCGGGCGACGTGGGCACGGGCTTCGGCAAGGTCGATGCGGCCCTGGGCAAGCTCAATACCTCGGTCACCAACCTCAACAACGGCAGCACCCGCTACTTCAAGGCCGGCGGTCTGAGGGACGGGACGGACGACGCTTACACCACTGAAAACTCGGTCGCCGCAGGTGCGAGTGCATCGGCCATTGCCGCGTATTCCGGATACAACCCCACGCCATACAGCCAAGCCGTGGCCATCGGCAACCACGCCTCGGCCTACGGTGCGGGCGCGATAGCCATCGGCGACACCGCAAAGGCCGATTACACCAACATCGCGCTCGGTGCGGGTGCGGATGCGTCGGGATCGGAGCGCCGTTCCATGGCATTGGGCATCAACAGCAAGGTGACGGCTTGGGACGCCGTGGCGCTGGGTGCATCTTCCGTTGCCGACCGCGCCAACACGGTGTCGGTCGGTTCGAGCACGGCGCAGCGCCAGATCGTGAACGTCGCTGCCGGCACGCAGGACACCGACGCGGTCAACGTCAGCCAGCTCAA
Source organism: Lysobacter niastensis (assembly GCF_031457115.1). GTDB lineage: Bacteria > Pseudomonadota > Gammaproteobacteria > Xanthomonadales > Xanthomonadaceae > Lysobacter_J > Lysobacter_J niastensis_A. Next base: position 2,544 of record NZ_JAVDVY010000002.1, on the reverse strand, counting down.
GGGCGTGACCACCGCGCTGGGCGGCGGCGCGGCCGTGAATGCCACCACCGGTGCGATCGTCGCGCCGAGCTACACCTTGTCCAACGCCAACACCATCGCCGGCACCACGGGTGCGGCGGGCGACGTGGGCACGGGCTTCGGCAAGGTCGATGCGGCGCTGGGCAAGCTCAACACCACGCTCACCAGCATCACCACCGGCAACGCCGGCATCAAGTACTTCCATGTCAACTCCGGTGGCGCAGACTCCACCGCCACGGGCGCCGAGTCCATCGCGATCGGTCCGACGGCCAACGCCATCGGTGCGGCCAGCATCGCCATCGGCCAGAGGGCGACGATGAGCGCTACCGCCAATAACGGCGTCGCCATCGGCGGTGACTCGAAGGCGGGCGACAAGTCGGTGTCCATCGGTAACGGTGCCGCCACCGGCGCCTCGACCTGGGCAGTGGCCGCGGGTACCAACGCGACGGTGACCGGCCAGTGGGGCATCTCGATCGGCGGTGGCAGCGCTGTCGCAGGCGACTACGGCGTAACCGTGGGCACGAACTCCAGGGCTTCAGCGACCAACTCGGCCGCTCTGGGCACCGCCGCCAACGCGTCGGCGGTCAACTCGGTGGCGCTGGGCGCCAACTCGACGACCACGGCCAACCTGGCCACGGCCGGCTACAACCCCGGCAGCGCGGCGCTGGCCGGCACGGCCTCGACCGCCAATGGCGAAGTCTCGCTGGGCTCGGCCACCAAGGAACGCCGCCTGACCAACCTGGCCGCCGGTTCGGCCGCGACCGACGCCATCAACGTCAGCCAGCTGCAGGCTGAAGACGCGACCGTGGACCTGCAGGGCGCCAACACGGCCGCCGTCTTCGGTGGCGGTTCCACCTACAACGCCATCACCGGTGCGATCAGCGCGCCGAGCTACGCGCTGTCCAACGCCAACACCATCGCCGGCACCACGGGCGCGGCGGGCGACGTGGGCACGGGCTTCGGCAAGGTCGATGCGGCGCTGGGCACGCTCAATACCAGCATCACCAACATCAATGACGGCGCGGGCATCAAGTACTTCCACACCAATTCCTCGTTGGCTGATTCCAGCGCGACCGGTCTGGATACCGTAGCCGTGGGGCCCGCCGCCGTGAGCAGCGGCAGCAGTGCCGTTGCGATCGGCCTGAACGCGAATGCCAGCGCCATTGGGAGCGTTGCCATCGGCTCGGGTTCTGGTGTGGCCGCAGGTGCAACCAATGGCGTGGCCATTGGCAACGCAACCGGCGTGGTAAGTGCCAACAGTGTTGCGCTGGGGCAGGGTTCGTTCGCCGACCGCGCCAACACCGTGTCGGTGGGGGCGGCGCAGCCCTGGGACGACACCAACGGTGGTACGCATCCAATGTTGAATCGACAGATCGTCAACGTCGCCGCCGGCACGCAGGACACCGATGCGGTGAACGTGTCGCAGCTCAAGGGTGTGACCGCCGCGCTGGGTACGACCGTGGACGCCAACGGCAACATCGTGGCGCCGCAGTACATCGTGACCAACCCCGATGGCACGACCACGACGACGTACAACAACGTCGCCAGTGCCGTGACCAACATCGACGGCCGCGTCACGCAGAACACCACCGACATCACCAACATCACCACCCAGCTCAACAGCGGCACGGTGGGCCTGGTGCAGCAGGCGGCGGCCGGTGCCGACCTGACCGTGGGCAAGGACACGGACGGTGCGGCGGTGGACTTCGCCGGCACGACCGGTGCGCGCAAGCTGCTGAACGTGGAAGACGGCACCGTGGCGACCGGCAGCAAGGAGGCCGTGAACGGCGGCCAGCTGTCGGCCACCAACGACCGCGTGGCTACGGCCGAGGGCAACATCACGACGCTGCAGGGTGACGTGACCAACCTCGACGGTCGCGTGACCACGGCCGAGGGCAACATCACCAGCCTCGACAGCCGTGTCACCACCAACGAAGGCGACATCAGCACGCTCAACACCAACGTCAGCAACATCGACAACCGCGTGACCACGGCCGAGGGCAACATCACCAGCCTCGACAGCCGAGTCACCACCAACGAAGGCGACATCACCGACCTGCAGACGACGGTCAACAACATCAGCAGCGGTACGGTGGGTTTGGTGCAGCAGGCGGCAACCGGCGCCAACCTGACCGTGGGCAAGGACACAGACGGCGCGGCGGTGGACTTCGCCGGCACGACCGGTGCGCGCAAGCTGCTGAACGTGGAAGACGGCACCGTGGCGACCGGCAGCAAGGAAGCCGTCAATGGCGGCCAGCTGTCGGCCACCAACGACCGCGTGGCCACGGCCGAGGGCAACATCACGACGCTGCAGGGCGACGTGACCAACCTCGACGGTCGCGTGACCACGGCTGAGGGCAACATCACCAGCCTCGACAGCCGTGTCACCACCAACGAAGGCGACATCACCAACCTCGACAACCGTGTCACGACCAACGAAGGCGACATCAGCACGCTCAACACCAACGTCAGCAACATCGACAACCGCGTGACCACGGCCGAGGGCAACATCACCAGCCTCGACAG